>JACKBC010000020.1 GCA_020634755.1 Caldilineaceae bacterium
AGGTAACTTCCATTAACCAGTGCTGCCGCATTGCCGATTAAAATTATTGACTCTCATCAACAAGTGTTGCGGTATCGCCCTAGGGGACCAAAGCTAGGGCGAGCTTACACTAAGATGCAGACTTCAACTTATGTCGTTAACTATGTCGCTCTTCGATGAATGGTGGGCAAAACATGTGCAAATGTAATACGTGCTACTTTCGACCCCCCAATATTCTTTTATATTAAGCTGGTCCAATAGTAGTGGACATCCCCACCATGCTGATAGTTTGACTGAATATAGATCGTAGTTCCATTACTGTTGCGAATAGCTTTGGTCTATTGAGAGGAGAAAGACAGAATGAAGCTTTACATGGCTTTGATTGCATTGTTCAGTTTCGTATTAGGTTTATTTCCCACTGCGGTCCGTGCACAGGAAAGCTGTCCAGTAATCCCCGTGGATAGTCCTGGGGTCCAGCGCATTGAAGGACAGGGCAGCTATAGCTTCTATGGCATTCCGCTTTGTCCTATCTGTATAGCGAGGAAAATCCACTGAACCTTAGCATCGCCGACAGCTACCGCTACAACGCGCTGACTGAGGAATTTGTCCGAGAACCGAAAACCACGGTCCTCTCAGCCCCACCCGCGACGCAGCCCTACCTGGGTGATGTTGTTGTTTTGGTCGACCAGCACTGTGTGAGCGCGTGTGAATTCATGAGCTATTGGTTGCAGGCCAGTGGGCGCGCAACCATCGTTGGACAGTATTCTACGGAAGGGGGCGGCGGCAATACGAATGCGGTTACCATGCCTGGGGGCTTTATGTTCAATTATACGGCAGGTACCGACATTGACCTGAAGACCGATCTGCCGACCTTTCAAGCCGTGGGGGTGGTGCCGGATGTGCGTGTACCGGTGAACGAAGAGACCGAGCGGCGTAAACTTGAGGGGGGTGATCCGGTGCTGGATGCGGGGATCGAGTATCTGCGTCGACTGGCTTTTGAGCGACTGGGACACGAGCCAGCCCCCTTTGCAAATGGCGCCGTGACCACCACTGTGCCTGCGGGTTGGCAATCGAACGCAGATGGCACGGCCTATCGAAGCCCAGACAATCCCATCACTCTTTCGATTACGGCCTGGACCGATAGTGACGAGACCGACCCCGATGCGATCATGGTGGCCGTCGATCCCGAAGTCGAGAAGGCGGGCGAACTGGTAACGAACAGTGGCGCCTGGACAATCTACGGCTCAGACGCCAATGATATCTACAACATCTACGGCGTAAATGACATTGATGGCCAGCCCTACATAATTACGACAACCACGACTGATGAACGGCTGGTGACGCTCATGGCGGAATTTATCCTCGCCCCGGCCTTGCGTGACTTTTCAGTGAACGAGTAATTGAGAGTATAGAAAAGCCAGCCTATGTGTACAGCTATTGACCAAAGACAGTTAAACAAATCATTTTTCATGAAGTTAACAATTAGAATCATGGAGCGAGCTATGCAGAGGAAACTCACAGTACTATTTGCGTTGATCCTGATGTTCTCCTTAGCCCTTCAAGCACCAATATCAGCGGCGCCCGAACGTCAAGATTACCCACCTGCCACTATCACAAATGATGAAGGTGGTCCCACAAGCCTGGTAGGAAGTCTCAACTATCTGAACTTTGATGTCCCAATTATTTTGCAGGATCCTGCGCCAGCCCTACTTGACATGGTCCACATTGTTCAAGACGACCCAACGCAGTTTGCACCTTTGGAATCCCAGATTTTGGGTAGAATGACATCACCAGTTGTGCCGCCACCTTTTAGCTATGCTTTCAACCTGCCGAGTGAGCCTACGGCTACGCTGCTGGACGTTGACAATGACGGCGAAGCAGACGCTGGCGTGCAAATTTTCAGCGTACATATAGGCGCCAACATCAACGGCGGCTCATACTTGGAGCAGCTCGATCAAGTAGATGGACGAGTCTCTTATTTGGTAGACCCACTGACGGGTGAAATCACCCAAGGAAGCTTGCTCGTCTACGCCCCGGACGATGCACAAGGTTTCCCCAATGGCTTTGGCGAAGATGGTCTACTGTTTACCGAAGATGATCCTGTGGTGGGTTTGCCGCAAGGCTACACTGTGGTGCATTTTGGCCCTGATGGTTTCAGCTTCGATCGCTCGCAAGAAGCTGAATTAAACGTACTGGAGGATCCGGCGTCAGCTTCGCCCGACTTCTCGGATCAGGGGATTGTTGAGAGCTTCAACAGTCTGATCGACTATTTGACCGAGCGTTACTCATTCACCGAACTGCGCGGCTTAGACTGGGAAGCCATTCGCGCCCAATATCTGCCCCAAGTTGAAGAAGCTGAGCAGATTGCGGCGGAAAACCCAGCCCTAGGGTTGGGCGCCTATGGCGCGGCAGTGCACCGGCTTGCTCAGGATCTACGGGATGCCCACGTGCAGAGCGCGTTCACAATTCCAAGCCCTGCGGTAGCGATTGCGGAAGCGCTCAAGAATCAACCTATCGCAACCAACGTCGGCGTCAACACGGTTGAGTTGAGCGATGGCCGCATCGTTGTCAGCGACGTGAACCCAAACAGTCCAGCGGCAGAGGCAGGCTGGACTTTGGGCACGGAGATAGTCGCCGTGGATGGCGTGCCGGTTGCTGAGCGACTGCCCACGGTCATTTACAACACTGCGGTAGGGACAGATGAAGGCCAGCGCCTGCGCCAAGTGACCAACTTGCTCAACTTTCCTGCACCTGAGGCGGATGGCACAGCGAATGACGTGACGATCGAGGCCATCTTACCTGGCGAAGATGCAGCACAAAGTTTCACCATGACGCCTGCTGCCTATCCATTGCCCAACCGTTTGGCATCGCCCACCCACCCCATGCCGATTCAATTTCGGGTTGAGCCAACCGGGGGCTGGTTGACGTGGAACGGTTTCGAAGAACCTGAACTGCGTATTGCTGTACTTGAGGAATTCCTGCACCAGGTGGAGCGAACGCCAGGGGTGAGCGGTATTGTGCTTGACCTGCGTGGGAATGGCGGCGGCTGGGATATGCTCTACTTTACCATGGCGTCCTACTTTTTCAATGCCGACAACCCCGTCTCTATAGGCTGGATTGAGCAGGATAGCTTTGATGTTGCAACAGGGGATTTTGTGCGTGAAGCTACGCCTGAATTCCTCATCAGCGCCCCACAGCCAGATCTTTATTATGGCGGCCCCATTGTGATCCTTATCGATCAGAACTGTGCCAGCTCGTGCGAGTTCTTTACCCAATTCATGCAGACAAACGGCCGGGCCACGGTCGTTGCACAATATGCCTCCAAAGGAGCGGGTGCGCCCATCAACCGCATCACCATGCCTGGTGGACTGCTATTCCAGTACACCAAAGGACGTGCCTACTTTGCCGGTACCGACGAACTGAATCTGGAAGGCAAAGGTGTGGTTCCTGATGAACGAGTACCCGTGACGCTGGAATCTGTAGAGGCCACTCTGGCCGGCGGAGACCCCGTGTTGGAAGCGGGGCTGGCGATTCTGTCCCATCTTGCGGGACAGGCCCTGATCGATTCACTAAATTTGGCGCCGCTGCCGGATGATGTCGCAGCAGGTTTCTCCGCCATCTATCCCTCGGCTTGGAACGATACCAGTGCGGGTTCGACGGTTAGCTATACGACACCGGATAATCAGTATCTCATCGCCTACACTATGCTTGAACCGCAGGACGTTGCGGCGATGTTGGCACGAGTCGGGATCAGCGACCTAAAAGAGGCCCTTGTCGAAACGCGCAGCGCAAATGAGCTGGACTGGTCTATCTATCGTGTGGTAGATGCAAATAATTTTGTCAATACCTATGCTGTTGCCGAAACAGACGACGCACTCTACGTGATTCAAGTAGCTGCTCCTGCCGCAACGGCGGATGTGCTCATTGAAGGTCTGCTCTATCCAGCGATTGATGCCTTTATTCTCAGCGCAAGCAACTGATGTGAAACGGCAGCGGATGTTCAATCTTCTAAAAAGGTGAGATTTGGCTCTTGGCAGTCAAAGATAGGACTGCCGTGGGCATTTGAACGAAATCGGGCGGTTTCAAACTCAATTTCTGGCTCAAAACCGCCCGTATTCGCTAGAAATGCCCCCGCTGGTCCCATTTGCGAATGACGCCGTGACAAGCACTGTGCCTGTGGGTTGGCAGTCGAACGCAGATGGCATGACCTATCGAAGTAGGAGTTGACGGCTTGACGCGGTTTTTGGCCAATTTGACGTTTAGATCGGCGAAAATCAGCGTTCATCCGTGTACAAAATTCTCGTTTAACGGTCTCTCTGATAAGCTGCTGGATATTAACCCACATGACACCAAAGAGAGGACGAATTTCATGAGCCGACTAAAAACGATCCGTAGGCAAGATTTTACGCCTGCGCAAGAGCAACTATTTCACAATATTACCACCGGCAAGCGGGGCCAAGGCGGCTCTGTCGATTCCTTTTTAAGTCCGGAAGGGGGCTTGCGCGGCCCGTTCAATGCACTGCTTTATAGCCCGATTCTGGGCGACGCCGTACAGCGAGTGGGGGAGGCCGTGCGCTATGAAGGAGAGCTGCCGGGGCCGCTGCGTGAACTGGCCATTTTAACCGTAGCTGCCCATTGGCAGGCTAAATATGAGTGGTGGGCGCACGCCAATATTGCGCGCAACTTGGGGATGGATGAAGATATTATTGTGGGCGTGGAAGCCGGGGTGCTGCCGAGTAGCGCCGAATCTGCCCAGCGCATGATTTTTGACTTTGCGCGCGAATTGCTTGAGACACATCACGTGTCCGACGCGCGCTATGCCGCGGCTGTGGAAATGTTCAGCGAGTCCATGGTGGCGGAACTCGTGATCCTGCTGGGCTATTACACACTAATTTCGATGACGCTCAACGTGTTTGAAGTGGCGGCGCCCGAAGAATAGACCCGCGCCACAGATTGTACCATTTGCCAAGGTGAACGTTATCAATGGAATCAGACCTGTCAGGTTTTCAAAACCTGACAGGTCTCATCACAAACATGGCTCTTAGCTGAGCAATTTGTATTACAAAGGTTCAGGCGGATTTTTCGATTTGGAAGAAAGAATCCGCGCCACCTGTGGATCCTCTTCCTATTCCACCGTGACGCTCTTGGCCAAGTTACGCGGCTGGTCCACATCTTCGCCGCGGCGGCAGGCCATTTCATATGCCAGAATTTGCAGCGGCATCACGGCCAGGATCGGCGAGATCATCTCATGGACGGCGGGGACGGGCATGATGAAATCAGCCTTGGACTGGATGTACTGATCGTCGGCATTGGCCACCGCTAACACCAGACCCTTGCGCGCTTTCACCTGCTCTACTTGGCTGATCATCTTATCGTAGACGCGGTCTTTTAGCGCCACCACCACCGTTGGCATCTCTTCATCGATTAGCGCAATGGGGCCATGCTTCATCTCGCCCGCCGGGTATCCCTCAGCGTGAATATAGCTGATCTCTTTGAGCTTGAGCGCGCCCTCTAGCGCAATGGGATAGTTAATACCGCGCCCCAGATAGAGAAAGTTGTGATAGATGTGGAAGCGCTCGGCCAGCTGCTGATAGAGATGGCCACTGCGTGCATCTTCCAAGAGCTCGCCGGCCAGACCGGGCAGCCGTGATAGCTCGTGCAGCAGATGCGCTGCTTCGGCGGCGGGCAGCGTACCGCGTTCCTGGCCCAGATAGATGGCCAGCAGCAGCAGGTCGACCAGCGATGCCGTAAAGGCTTTGGTGCTGGCCACGCCAATTTCAGGGCCGGCATGCATGTAAATGTGGCCATCGCAGACGCGCGCGGCCTGGCTGCCAATGGCGTTGACAATGGCGGCCGTAAATGCACCTCCATTGCGCGCTTCCTCCAAGGCGGCTAGCGTATCTACCGTTTCGCCACTTTGGGTAATCGCCACCACCATCTGCCGCGCAGAGACCAACGGCTGGCGATAGCGATATTCGGATGCATAATCCACTTCCACCGAGACGCGCGCCAGCTGCTCGATGAAAAATTTACCCACTAAGCCGGCAAAGTAGCTGGTGCCACAGGCCACAATGGTCACCTTTTCTAGCGCCTGTGCTACATCCGGTTTTAGATTCAGCGTATCCAACTCAATCCGATTTTGGGCGAAATTTAGGCGACCGCGCAGGGTGTCGGTCAGGCTGCGCCCCTGCTCGTAAATCTCCTTTTGCATGTAGTGCTCAAAATCGCCCTTCTCCGCCGACTCGGCATCCCAGTCAATTTCCATTTCTTTTAGCGTTAAGGGCTGGCCCTCAATGTCCATAAACTGGGCGCCCTGCTGGGTAATCACCGCCATTTGCCGATTTTCCATAAAGGCCACACGACGCGTGTGCTGCAAAATGGCCGGAATGTCGCTGGCAATATACATTTCATCGTCACCGTAGCCCACGACCACGCCGCCGGCATTGCCCAAACGCGCCGCAATTAAGCGGTCTGGATGCGCTTTGTCGAAGACCACAATGGCGCTCGGGCCTTGCAATTCGCCGACGGCGCGGCGCACGGCCAGCGTTAAATCGGCGTTGCTGCCGTTGTGATAGTGCTGATGGATGAGATGGACAATCACTTCCGTGTCGGTGTCGCTGGCAAATTCGTAGCCCTGACCTTGCAGCCGATTACGCAGCTCCAAGAAGTTTTCCACAATACCATTTTGCACGACAACAATGTTGCCATCCGGGCTGCGGTGAGGATGGGCGTTGCGCTGGCTGGGTGGCCCATGCGTGGCCCAGCGTGTGTGCCCAATGGCCACGCTGCCATTGACTGGTTCGGCATCCACCAGGCGCTCTAAGTTGGCAAGTTTGCCCTCTTCACGCCGGATTTGCAGATTGCCGTCCGTATCCAGAATAGCCATACCGGCTGAATCGTAACCGCGATATTCAAGCTGTTTTAAACCGTGTAGTACAATGGGCGTCGCCGCACGCGCGCCAATATATCCAACGATTCCACACATAAGGTATAAACTCCTATCAGTAGGACGCACGCAAGCCTGGCATTAAAAGCATTGGGAAAGCGAGCTGTGCTTGCCCGGGCAATTTGCTGGTCTGCGCAAGTCGTAATGTTGAAAATGCGCCATGCTGCCGCGGCAGCTCTTTACAGCGCAAAGATATTCAAAATGTTTTGTGGGTACATAGTCAATGTCATTTAGTGAAGGCCGCTTCCAGTGTGACGCACGGTATGCCACTCGAATGCGAGGACCAGAATGGCGGACACCGTGTAACGCACTTTTCGTTAACTTAATGACATTGGGTAAATGGTAATCCGCAGCAAGCCAATCCCAAAAGGGCTTTTGGGTGGATGGCCCATGCATAGGGATGAGCCCCAACAAGCCCGACCCAAACCACATATCCATCAGGGAATGGCGCGCCGACTCGACGCGTTGAACCACCGACTGATGAACAATGGGTTGTGGGCTGGTTTGCCACGAAATATCCACTGCTTGACGTCTGCTGTGCCACTGGTTGCCCAATGGTTTTAGACATCTGCTTGCCATTTGGTGGGGAAGATATAACCGAAACCGCGGGGCGCCGAATACGTTTGCTTAACAGAGTTCTCAGCTTTAGATTCTCCGGTTGCCGCAAGAAAATCTATGCAAATTGGTGAAATCTGTCATTCAGAATATCGGTTTGCGAGTTTCGGGTCAGGCCGGTGGAAACGGCCTGGGGGCATCCGCTGATCTTTCGATTTTCCCGCATATAGTAGATTTCATCAAACAGTCTTAAAATCGCGCTGTTTGGCGCTCTATGATGCGGTTAGCCCGACATTGCTGCCGGGAACCCCTTCCTCGTCACCCGTTTAAACTTCAAACGGGCCATGCGCTCTCTTCCCAGAGTATAATTTTCTCCGCTAGCGCTCTCCTTTGCCTTGCTATTTCGGCTTGATTAACTCACGTTACGCAGCGACAGCCAGGCTTGCGTAACATAAGTAATTAATGTGCGACAAGCGACAAAACTTCTATCGCCGCTAAAGCATATCATACATCGGGCTGGAAAATCAACCCCATATTTGTTACAATTTGATGTAATGTGCGCTTATGGCGCTTTGAGGGCAAGAACTAGGGACGCGCTTAAGTGTCAGGGGCGCAGCTTTCCGAGACGAGGCAGAGATGGTATCGGCTTGCGCAAACGCAGCGGTTGCCTCTTCCAGAAAGGCATACATTGTGCCCCAAAGCCAAATGCATCCGGAACTATAGCCGTATTGATAAAAGGGGGATTCCATGAAATTATTGTCTATTGTGCGTCATGCCAAGGCCGAGCGCCCCGATGCCTATGCCACAGACCACGCCCGTCCACTAACCAAACGCGGACGGGCCGATAGCCGGCTAGTGGCAAAAATGTTGACCAAAATTGCGCCTGCACCTGATTATGTTGTTAGCTCGACAGCGGCCCGTACCCAAGAAACGGTAGAAGAGATTATTAAAACAATGGGGTATCAGGGACCGACGATTTGGTCCGATGCGCTCTATTTGGCGACGGCGGCTGAGCTTTTACGCACAGTGAGCGAAACGCCTTCTGAGAGCCAACATGTGATAATTTGCGGGCACAATCCGGGGATGGAGGAGTTAGCTGTGGGGTTGTGTACTGGGGGCGAACATCATGTCCATTTGCGCATGTCGACCGCCTGCTGTGCGCACCTACAACTGGAAATTGTGCAATGGTCGCAGGTGCGCTGGGGGTGTGGCGAACTGGCGTTGCTCGCACCACCGAAAGTGCTGCGCATATAGCAGCAATAGATGGACCGCCTGCAACAAAGGTCCTTAGGCCAGCGATATATTTAGGTATGAGAGAGCCGCGTCGAGTGCTGGCAATTGCTCGGGCGATGTTTCGGTGAGCAATTCCCACGTTTCATACGGTGATAACCAGCGCGCTTCGCAATGATTTTCGTTGCCCATCTCAACCGGGCCGGGACCAATTTCCGCCAGGTAGTAAAGAATTGTGCGCTCAATTTCGTGACCGCGAATCGAGGTGGTATATTCCAGAACGATCCGGCAGTCTTTGTGAATCTGCTCAACGGGCAATCCGGTTTCTTTGGTGAATTCACGCTGCGCGCAATCTAGGTTGCATTCGCCCGGTTCAACGCCGCCGCGCGGGAACTGCCACTGATCAGAGAAGAGATTGAAAAGCAATAAAAACTCGGGTCCGTTGTTGCCAATGCGATAGGGTATAAACCCCGCGCTGTGCTGGGCCAAAGGGCGATGACCGATTTCAATCGCTTGGGGTAAAGCTAACGTACCCGCATAGAGCGACTCTCCGACAATTACTCCCTCAATGTTGTAATGTTCTCGCGATTTAAGCTGCTTGATATCATTAATATCCTTAACACCCCCACTGGCAATCACATGTAGATCTGTTAGATCACCCAGGCGCGTTGTCTCAGCCAGATTGACGCCGCTTAGCGGCCCATTATGCGCAATATCATTGCGTGCAATATCGGTATAGATGACGCGCTCAATGCCCAAGCAGCGCATGTGATGTCCCAATTCAATGGCGCTTACTGCGTGTTTTTTCTGCCAACCTGCGCTGGTAATCTGACCATTGTGCGCATCAAACCTTACCACAAGTTTTTGTGGCCCCCAACGCAAGAGGGCGCTGCGCACCAATTCGGGGTTTTCTACCGCCGCCGTCCCCAGCACCACTCGATTTGCCCCCAATGTAAAAGCTAACTCAATATCGTCCAGCGTGCGTAAACCACCGCTAAATTGGATGGGGACATTTACGGCCTGTTTGATTTCGTGTAGACATCGAAGGTTGGCGGATAAACTTTGCAGGGCGGTCTGATGGGGACTGGTGGGCTTCTTCTGACCAGGGCGCTGGATAAGCAGATTGGATGGACGCTGCAGCGCCTTCCAGTCAATACTGGCGGCTTCCAAGGCGCCATCCAGATTAACAATGTGCAGCCATTCAGCACCTTGTGTTGCCCAATGTTTGGCAAGATGAATGGGATCAGTGCTCGTTGCTATGGCTGAGTTTTCTTCGTGTAGTCGAGAAAAGGCGCCATTTTGTAATCTGATTGCTGGGTAGATGATCATAGTAAAACCAATACTCAGTATACCGCAACGGTGTTGGCGAGCCAGATATCGGTCTCGCTTGGAGAATCCAACCCTCTCTTGCCATTGCGATCTACCAATATAGGACTTACGCAAGCCTGGAGAAAAAATTTGCCCGGTCAGCTAAGCTGTGCTCCCCTGGTGGTTCACTGGCGCTGCGTAAGTCATGCAATACTTTATGCGAACGAGTAGTACTTTTGCGCTGATGTAACCACTTTACCATAGATTTATTCACATGAACGTAATATCCCATGCTAAAGCGGCCATCCCGATTATTCAAGAGTGGCGATCTGCCAATTAAATGCAGCATTTGTCGTATTGAAATTTGTCCCAAACTGCCCTATCGTTATTCATGGATTGTTGCGTTTTAAATGCTGTATGCGGTCCTCTGGGCCTAAATTGCAGTTGCTTTGGAAATGCGAATGGGCTCTGTGTAAACCCGGCATAAACTTTGTGTTTTCAAAGAGAGCTGCGTATAAAAGTAGAATTATATGTCTTTGCCGTTCCAAAAGAGTCACCCCACACAGACTAAGATCATATTCAAATTAGGTACTGCACCTATTGAACCTTTGCAATCAAATATTTCAATTGTTGTGTGGGCGATAACTTTGGGCATTGTGGCTATATTGATTGCCAGTATTGGCTGGCAATTACGTTCTGCTACGGGAACTGTCGATACCAAAGCTTCCGCCACCATCAATGGGGGGACGGCACTTTATGCCAGTGCAGAAGGTGGTGTGCAAGAAGTTGCCGCCGGCGCCGCTCTGCTGCTTTCTGTGGGCGACACCATTACCGCGACTACTGCCTCCATTCAGATCACGTACTTTGATGGTCAGACAACTGAATTGCTGCCTGGTGCCTCCATTACGATTCAACAGTTGGAAAATAGAGAAGGACGCACCGTTGTTGAAATTCTGGTGAACATTGGGCGTGTCTTCAATCGCATCAAGCGGTCGCTGCGCGACGGCGAAATGTTTCGGGTCAACACCCCCTCTTCCGCCGCCGCTGTACGCGGCACAGAGTTTATTGTGGAGACCCAAAACGCCACGACCTCTTATTACGCCACCATGGAAGGGGTTGTGCGTGTCACAATGGGCAATGAGCACATTGATCTGCACGCCGGCGAGGAAGTACTGGCGATTCAGGGCCAACCATTGACGGTGCAACCACAAACGCAGACGACCTTCCCAAATGGTTTTGTATTCGCTGACCCACTACGGCCTAACAGCACTGCCTTATTTGATGCCGCTGATGCTAATCTGGCCGCGGCAGTCAGTGCTGAGTTTGCGACTGAGCCCGAATCCTTGGGCGTGCAGCTCCAAGACCAAAGTCCCAGTCAGGCGCTCGACACGACAAGCGCCTTGAGCAATAATACGCTAACGCAGGAGCCAGCCGCAGATAGCTCTTTCCATGCCACTTTGTCGAATGCGTCCAGCGTTGACCCAGCCAATAGGGCCGGCGCGGAATTGGGCGCGTCGACTTTAGGGGAGGCATTGCTGCGTGGCGCCTCCGCCCAAACCGATGATGTAGTTGAGCAGCAGCTTGCCACGCTGCGGGCATCCATTGTGCAGCAGGTTATGATGGCGCAGCAGACCGCATTTGCCCAAAAGACGGCGGCGACCCAAGCGGTTACGGCAACCCCCCGGCCAACACGCACCCCGTTGACCGCCGGATCTGCACCCAAAACGCCTGCCGCGCGGCCATCGGTATCGACGCCAACTACACAGCCAACGGTTGTAACATCACCACGTGGATCGGCGGCTACGCAGACGCCTGCTCTGTTCCCCAGCAATACATCAACGCCGACAATCGCGCCAACGGCAACCGCGCAACCAACCGATAATAGCAACCGGCCAAGTCAGCCTACCAAAACAGCTACGCCAACCAATACACAGGTATCTCCGGCCACAGTCAAACCGACGCTGACACCGCCCCCGATGTTGACGACAACCGCGTCGGCGACCGCTGGCGCAACGCCCTCTGCTACGCCGACGGATGTCCCATCGCCTGGAAATACCAATCAGCCTACGGCTGACCCTACCGCGCAAACCACAATTTTGCCGACATCAACGTCATTTTTGTCAGTTGACGAGAGTCCTGGCGCTATCGGTACATTGGCCGCCGAGCCGACTGCACCGCTGATGGTGACACCGATACCGACTGTGGGGTTTGCGCAGACGGCAACCTCTGCATCTACATCTTTACCTGCGCCAATCGGTACGGCTACACCAAATCCAACTGCGCCCACCATGGTAACACCGACACCGACTGCAACTTCTGTGCAGGTAATACCCCCTATCGTTTCGTCTACGCCTGAGCCAACGGCTACATTGGCCGCTGCCCCCACGACTCTGCCCATGGTGACGCCGGCCCCCACATTAGATTCTATCCCGACAGATTCTATCCCGACGTCAACCCTTCTGGCCTCGCCTTCGCCTGCGTCAACGGCTACAGCTGGCCCGACACCAATTGCGACCTTTGTAGAGAACCCGACCCCAACCCTGATTGTTGTTCAGACAGAGACGCCTGTGGCATCGCCTGTCCCGACGTCAATGACCACACCCACCTTTGCGCCAACAGCCACATCTGTGGAGACGCCTCTTCCCTCACCCATCATAGTTACACCTACGGCATCCTCTGTTATAATAGCGCCCACTGATGCTGAAACGTCGACTCCAGTAGTGATGGATACGCCCACCGTCTTTCCGCCGACGGCTACAGATAATCCAGCTACGCCTACCCCGGGAACAACGCGTCCAGCTCATCCTACACACCCGCCTACGCCGGAGCAGCGGGCCACACCAAAACCGTAAGGCTCTTTTGGATCTCAGGAGATTGCCATACTGGCCGCACTTCCGTCCTGGAAGCTGCCCCTGCGCCAGAGCGCGCCACAGGCGATGAAAATTCCGGCCTTCTTCGTGCGCGAACGCAGCCTATTTTCAGGGCAGAGGCCAATATGGCTTTGACTCGTGCGGAAGTTGCGAAAAAGGGGACCACGCGAGATCCCGTTGAGCCCAAAATAAGAGGAGAATTGCATGCCTTGGATTCAGCAGATACCGGTTGCCGACGCCACTGGTCTTCTAAAAGAGGAATTTGACGCCGCACTGGCGCGCGCCGGTCGCGTTTGGAACATTGTGCACATCATGAGTCTCAACCCCAATGTTATGCGCGCCAGCATGAATATGTACAAGGCGCTGCTGCATGACGAATCGCCACTCAGCCGAGTGCAGCGTGAAATGTTGGCCACCGTGGTTTCGGCGGAACTCGCTTGTCCCTATTGAACGCAGGCGCACGCCTATGACCTCCGTGCCGAGGTCGAACAAACCGATGTGGCTGATGCGGACCTGCTGGCGCACGCCGTGGCGACGAACTGGCGCGCCGCTTCTTTGTCACCGGCGGACTTTGCGCTGTGTGAGTTTGCCGCCAAGCTTACCCAGGAACAGCACAAGATGACACCTGCCGATTTGGACACGTTGCGTGGGCATGGCTTTAGCGACCGCGCCATCCATGATGCCGTACAGATTATTGGCTTTTTTAACTATATTACGCGCATCGCAGATGCACTGGGTGTTGAGCTCGAGGATTTTATTCAGCCCTCTGGCAACGATTGAGGACATCAATAACACAAATCGAGTTTATATACCTCATCAGCTGCGTTCTGGCTGATCGGATCCGAGTGTTCCTACCAAGGGGCGCAAGAAACGAGTCGAAGCATTCGTTTCTTGCGCCCCTGCCGTTACAGACCAACCTTACTCCCCAATCGCCGCTACGCCTGACGCATAAATCCCATTATTGAGCTGCATCAACTCCTCGCTCAACACATCGTCCAACTGCTCCAATTGGCTATCAATCTGGGCCATATACTCGTTGGCCAGTTCGCGAGCTTGCTTGGTCGGTTTGGCGTCGGCACTGCCCACAATGCTGATCACCGAGGAGAGCGCGGCGTTAAGGCGCACGCGCTGATTGAGGCCAAAGGTGTCCTTGTGCTCGCCGGGAATAATCAGCTCGCCTTCAATGGCGTCCAGCTTTTTGCCCAGGGCTTTGGCAACGGCGGCCAGCTCTTGCTTGCCGTCCGCCGTCAGGCGCTGGCCCCAATCGGTCACTTGCGTATTGACCTTGCGCAGGCGCGCCACCTGCTGGTTCAGCTCTGAAAGTTTGTCGCGGATTTGCAGCAGCAGCTTGAGTTGCGTCTCCAAATCGCCTTGCGAAATGGGCGAGCGCGGGTCGTTTACTACGTCGAACTGGGCGCGCTGCGTCTGGTCGCCCACCGTTAGTTCCACCTGATACGCACCCGGCAGCACCAGCGGTCCCTGATTGGCTTCACCGGCGGTCTTGTTGCCGGCCAGCCGTTCGGCGCCCGCATAGCGCAGATTCCACACAAAGCGGTTAACGCCCGCCTTGGCCGTAATCCACGGGCCGGGCTGCAGCTCTTTCTCTTTGTCATCCAGGTCGTCGTAATTGGCGGGCTTGGGCGCAAATTCGCGGATCAGCGTTCCGTTAGCGTCCAGAAAGCGCAGCGACAGATTGGCGTCTGCCGCCGGTTCAGCATCCAGCACGTAATAGACAAGGGCGCCATTGGGCGCGCCGCGACCGGCATCCAGGAAGTTGCGTTCTACCTGACCGGTCGCATCTTTGGCAGCTACAAAGGTCGCCGCTTTGGCCAGGCCGATGGCGTAATCTTTGCCGTCGCTGCCGGTCCAGGCGCCAAAGAGATCGGGCAGCAGCCGCCAGGTGGCGCGCGGCGTAAAGAGATGCGCGCCGTCGCCCGCTTGCGCCACCTGATGCAGCGGCGTCAGATCGTCTACAATCCAGAACGAACGCCCATGGGTGGCAACCACCAGATCGTTGTTTTTAATGGTCAGGTCATAAATGGGCGCCACCGGCAGATTGGATTGCCAGCGCTGCCATGTGCTGCCGTCATCAAACGAAATGTAAAGGCCAGTCTCGGTGCCCACATAGAGCAGACCTGGCTGCTGCGGGTCGGCGCGGATGACGCGCGTAATTTCATCGGCCGGAATCGCGCCTTCGCCCGTACCGGTAATGGCGGTCCAGCTTGCGCCATAATCGGTGGTTTTGTAGAGATAGGGCGCGGGGTCGTCCAGCTTGTAGCGGGTGGCGGCCAGATAGAGCGTGGCTGGGTCAGAGGGCGACGGCTCGACGGTGCGGATGTAGCTCCATTCGGGCAGGTCGGGCGGCGTCACGTTTTGCCAGCTGGCGCCGCCATCGCGCGAAAGATGCACCAGCCCATCGTCCGAGCCGGCCCAGAAAACGCCCGGCTCATGGGGCGATTCGCGCAGCGTGTAGATGGTGCAATAGTGCTCGGCGCCGCTGGTGTCTTTGGTAATGGGACCGCCCGACGCGCCCAGCTTGTCGGCGGCGTTGCGCGTCAGGTCCGGGCTGATGGCTTCCCAGCTGTGGCCCTCATCGCGGCTGCGGAAGACCACGTTGCCCGCCGTGTAGAGCGTGTTGGCGTCGTGGGGCGAAAAGAGAATGGGGTAGGTCCACGGAAAGCGGTATTTTAGTTCGCCGGCGCCCATGCCGCCATGCGCCTGCGGCCACACATTGACCAGCTGGATCTGACCGGTGGCGTGGTCATAACGCTGGAGGGCGCCACCGCCACCTGGGGAGCTGCCCACGGCGCCAACATAGACGATGTTGCTATTCTCGGGATGCACGGCCATATAGCCGCTTTCGCCCGTGCCCGCTGGATAACAGTCGCTCCACACAATGGCGCCGTCATTGGTGTTGCTGGGCACGCTGACGCTGGAGTTATCCTGCTGGGTGCCGTAGACGCGATAGTGGGGCTGCTGGTTGTCGGTGGTGACGGTGTAGAACTGGGCGGTAAGCTGGTTGTAGATGCTGCTCCACGAGCGGCCGCCGTTGTACGAAATGTTGGCGCCGCCGTCGTTGCTCTGGATCATGCGCTGGTTGTTGGCGGGGTCGATCCAGAGGTCATGGTTGTCACCGTGGGGCGTGGCGATACCGGTAAAGCTTTTGCCGCCGTCGGTTGACTTCCAGAAGCCCAGGTTATTGACGTAGACCGTGTCGGCATCCTGCGGGTCGGCAAAGACGTGCATGTAGTACCAGGGGCGATAGCGCAAATCTTGCTGGTCGGTGAGCAGCGTCCACGTGTCGCCAAAATCGTCGGAGCGGTAGAGCCCCGGCTTCTTGCTGGCTTCCACGAGCGCCCAAACGCGGCCGGCCTGCGCCGGTGAGGCGGAGACGCCGATCTTGCCGTAGATGCCGCTTTGGGGCAGCCCTTGGGCGCGTGAGATATCGCTCCACGTTTCGCCGCCGTCGGTCGATTTCCACAGGCCGCTATCCTCACCGCCGCTGGACAGCTCCCAGAAGTTGCGGTGCGCTTCCCACACGCTGGCATAGATGACCTGCGGGTTGTGCGGATCAAACGACACATCGACCGCGCCCGCTTTGTTGCTTTTGAAGAGAATTTTCTGCCAATTGGCGCCGCCATCGGTGGAACGATAGAGCCCGCGCTCCTCGTTTGGGCCAAAGGCGTGCCCCAGCGCCGCCACATAGACGTGATCCGGATTCTTGGGGTGGATGCGGATTTCACCAATGTGGCGCGTCTGCGCTAAGCCCATGTGGCGCCAGGTTTTGCCGCCGTCAGTCGATTTGTAGACGCCGTCGCCGTGAGAGACATCGGTGCGGATGGTGCTTTCGCCCATGCCGGCGTAGATCACGTTGGGGTCCGAATTGGAGACGGTGAGCGCGCCCACCGAGGCAGTTTTGAAAAAGCCGTCGCTCATGTTTTGCCAGGTGGCGCCGGCGTCTTCGGTTTTCCAAACGCCACCGGCCACAGCGCCAAAATAGAAGGTGGCCAGCTTGGATGGATCACCGGCCACGGCGATGACGCGGCCACCGCGCGAAGGGCCAATGCAGCGGAACTGCATGGCGTCCAGCAGCTGTTGAGCGCGCGTGGGGGGTAACGAGGTTGGCGATGGTGTGGGCATGCGATTCTCCTGTGTATGAAAAGGGTAGGGCGGGCCTGGGTGAGTGATTAACCAATGACACAGATATTTGAGGAAATTCTGCGTAATCTTTGATAGATCTATTTTTCAATAACTCTCTAGGTTCTAATTAATGCTCCAGCCGCGCCGTGGTAACAGTATGTTGTAAGGTAACGACCGTGAATTCGTATGATAGAGTGACAGATAATAGCTTAACATACAATTCCTGCTTGGACCGAACTTTGGAGGCTGAATGCGCAGATTTTTGCACAGATATAACCAGCTCGATAAATGGGCTATCACCTGTGTGATGGGCCTGCTGATTGGCCTGTTGCTGGCTGGCATGAGTGCACGCGCCAGTTCCCCCACAGCCTTTCTATTGGGGGCGACTGGTGTTGGGTTCGATGCGCTTACCCAACAAGAGCAGGATCGCGTTCTGGCCGCTGCATTGTCGGCAAATGCCACTATGGTGCATGCGGCTGATGCGGCGCAGGAAGTGTTGCTGGTGGAGCGTCATCAAGAGACCAAGGATGCATACCAAAGCGGCCATTGGGCGCGTCGTGGCGATGCTTATATTTATGATTACGCCACCGATACGCTCACCTATGCGCTGATCAACCTGGAAACCGGCCAGGTTGATGCCAAGGAGGAGACCCAGTTTGTGCAGCTGCCCTTGACCGAAGGCGAAATCGACCGTGCGCTCGATATTGCCTATGCGGATGAGGCCCTGCGTACGAAATTGGCGGCGCTGTTTCTTGCCGTGAGCGGCGAACCTTTGGCCGATTTGAGCCAACTCAACGTGAAAGCGTTTGTGTTTCGGGCGGATAGTATGCCGGAGGATTTAAATGGGGCCGCGCGACAGTGTGGCCTGCACCGCTGTGCACAGCTTCTAATTTTTACCCATGATGATGTGGCTTTTGAGATGCAGCCCATTGTGGATCTTTCGTTTGGTCAGGTCGTACAGGTGTTGGGGCAATAGCGTGAAGAATATAAATTGGCATGGCTCCCTAAACGTGGCGCTGCTGCTCATGGCAACATTTATGCTCTTTAATCGTGCGTCCACGCGGGCGCAGGCCGGCGCCAATTGCTCGGCGGCTTATTTTATAGACGAAACGCTGCCCTCCGGCGCGCGTTGGCAAATGTGTTGGGAACATCGCAACCGCGAAGGCATTATCTTTTATGATGTTTATTACACATCGCCCGACGGCACGCAGCGCAAGGTGCTGGCGCAGGCCGGTCTGGCCCAGGTTCACGTACCGTATGACGACAATAGCTCGCGCTATCACGACGTGTCCGATTACGGGCTGGGCGGCAGCTATTTAGACGATTTGGACAGCAGTGATTGTGTGGACGGGGTATTGTTGCGCCACAACGGCAAAGATGTGCTGTGCCAAAGCGTGCAGAAAAATGGCTATTTATATAAGTATCGCAATGCCCATCAATCGTCGTACGTGTTGACGCTTTTTAGCGTTTCACATGTAGGAGAGTACAACTACATTCCCCAGTGGGTTTTTACCGATGATGGCGCCATTGAGCCATCCATGGGCGCAACGGGCCGTTTGCAGCGTTTTGGGGATGATGCTCGCTACGGCTGGGAAATGGGGAACGGGCGCATTGGCATTGCCCATACGCACAACTATTATTGGCGGCTGGATTTTGATCTGGGTGAAGATGCCAATGATGATGTGGTTGAAGAATTTGAATTTGGCCCTGCCGGCGCAGTCACGCGCACGATTTCGCAGAGTACATTAGAGGTGGAAGCCGGACGCCAGGTGGCGCCGGAGCTAATGCGCTCGTGGCGCGTGCGCGATGGCTCTATTACCAATGCGGATGGACATCCCATTTCATATCACTTGGAGCCATTTGAAGTGGGTCACCGCTTTATTGGGCCGGCTACCGAACCGTGGACCGTGAACAATTTCTATGTGACCAAATATAACAGCTGTGAAAAGTACGCTTCGCACAACCCCACGCTGGATGGTTGCGCGGGCGATCTATCCACGTTTGCCAATGGTGAAAGCCTGGTGGGGGCGGATATTGTATTGTGGTATGGCGTCTCTTTTCACCATCTGCCGCGCGATGAAGATGAACCCTACATGCACCTGCACACCAGTGGATTTCAGCTGATCCAGCGCGACTGGATGGCCGAAAGTGCATTGGCCGGGCTGGATACAGCCGCGGCCGTGACCTATACCCCTACAGTGACCTCTACCGAGACGTCTATCACTGCTACAGCGACATTTACCGCGACCAATACGCTTATGCCCGCGGCGGCTGTAGAAACGCCTGCCCCTCAAGCTTCTGTGACGCGGGCGCCAGAGCAGACCGCCACGCTAGCATCCACTGTTACCCCGGCGTCGGTTGCGGATACACCGCTGCCCACCGCTACAATGCGCGCGACCCCCACGGCCCAGCCCACGGCGACCGACCCCACAGGCGTAAACCTGGCGCAGCCCAATGCCGCCCCCCGCAATGAGCAGGCTGGCAAAACGCTTTATCTGCCTCTTGTGCTGCGGTAGAGCGTTCCCCATTTACCAACATAATTGACGTAACGATAACTACCCATTAACAGATGGTGCGACAGAATTTAATGCAAGCGTGTTAGAGTAGTGCATGGGAATTCCCTTGTGCAGATAAAGCGTTACCATTCATTGTTCATACACGCACATTGGGAGTAAAGCATCATGAAGTCGTTGGATCCGCTTGCATTGTCGCTATTGCTTGATTTTGTGGGATTAGTTTGCTTGGCATTTTGGGGGGGAATCCTCCTGGACTGTATGTTTCGAGAACCCGAAGAGGGAACAGAACGTCTGGTGTGGGGCGTGTTTATTGGCATCACGCACATTCTGGGCGCGGCGATTTATCTGCTGTTTCGGCGGCCGCGTCGCATCCGGCTGCATGGTCAATAGTCAATATTCAGTCGATCGCAACGGCAGGCAGTGGGGTCGGTTTCACCATTCGCGACCGATGCCCATCTCGCCAATACCGTTGCGGCGTACTGATATTTGTGTCGGCTAATGAGGTGGTGAAATGAGCTTGAATTTGGCGGGAGATGGTATGCAGGTGCTATTAGTAACTTTTCTGTTGCTGTTTCCGCTGATCCTCATTGATACCGGCATGGGAGTGCTTTTCCTCTCAATTGCCATACGTGGTTCGTGGCCCGACCAATTTGTGCGTATTTTGACCTTTTTGTTCGGGGCCGTGCTGCTCACAAGCAGCACCGCTATTTTGGTCTGGGGCGCCTATGCATTTTGGACAAGCAACATGGCGTCGTTGGCCATTGTTAACTTGTTTTGAAAATAACACATTATTAACCATCTGTTGGCGTCCATTTAATACTCACATGTCAGAATCGAGATAGGCCTGTGGCTGTCTAACAGGCGTTGATATGTGCAAGACGGTTGGGGAATCAGCTTGCTCTGTCAGTCTCGTTCTATTCATCTTGGCAAAGGTTGTATCGTCAATTGGGCTCCGATATCTATCGGATGATGTGCAGGCTTTGTGAGATGAATCTTCCTTTTCTACCCTCTCTATACCTCTTTCCTCTCAAGCAGGGTCTACATTCGTTTTCGAGTGTGGGCCCTGTTTGTTTTTGGGATTACACAATATTAACCGTTTGTTATTTCGCCGTTAACTTTGGCTCTCTATTCTGGCCCAAACGGGTATGGTTTAATTCAGCCAAGGTGAGCCTGTTTGTTTCCGGAAACTAGCCCGCAGAAAATGATGGATTATGTCTGAAAAAATATTGGTCGTTGAAGATGAACCCAGCCTTTCGGATGCGCTGGAATACAATTTGCGTCAACAAGGCTATGATGTAGTTGTGGCGAATGATGGGGCGAATGCCATTCGCACGGCGCGTGCGGAAAAGCCCGATCTGATCTTGCTGGACATTATGCTGCCGCAGATTGATGGCATTGAGGTGTGTCGTACGCTGCGCCCCGAAACCATGTCGCCGATTGTCATGTTAACCGCGCTGGATGATGAGATCGATCGCGTGGTTGGCCTGGAGGTGGGCGCCGATGATTATATTGCCAAGCCTTTTAGCATGCGCGAACTGATGGCGCGCGTAAAGGCCCATTTACGGCGCACGCGCATCTTTGAAGAGCACATGGAAGAATCGCTGCAAAATGCATCCGCACGCACCATCGATATTGAGACGCGCACCTTTGGTGATTTGGTGATCGACGTCGATGGCCGTCGCGTTATGTGCCGCGGCGAATGGTTTCATCTCAAGCCCATGGAGTTTGAGCTGTTGGCCTTCTTTGCCAAACATCACGGCATTGCCCTGAGCCGCGAACAGTTGCTCCAGCAAGTGTGGGGGTGGGACTATACGGCCGGCAGCCGCACGGTGGATGTGCATGTGCGCTGGCTGCGCGAAAAAATTGAGGAAGATCCGGCCGAACCGGTACGTATTGTCACCGTGCGGGGCGTGGGCTATCGCTTTGATGGCTGATGGGCTCATTTGGCGAACCCCTGCTATTTGTTAACGATTCATTTACATATCGTTGCTGATGCGTTAAATCTGATCAGATATTCTTTAGCTTGTAGTCGCTATTGGACTGCAATTAGAGCAACATATTGCTCTTCAATCATAAATTGTCACGTATAACAGAATTGAAATCAAGGAGAAAATCTAAGATGCGACAACTAATTGGGATCACTTTGTTGATATCCATGTTACTGTTGGCGGCCTGTCCGGCCTCCACACCAGCGGCTCCAGAAGCCGCCCCCGCCGAGGCCGAAGCGACCGCCACCGAGGCCCCGGCTGAGGAAGCAGCCGCCGAAGAGCCGGCTGCCGAAGAGCCGGCTGCCGACGAAGCCATGTCTGATAATATTTTGCCGGAAGTTGACCCGACCGAGCTGAGCGGCGATATTATTACGGCGGGTAGCTCAACCGTCTTCCCGCTGGCCGAGGCCATGGCCGCCCGCTTTAAGGATGAGGGCTTTAGCGGCAACATCACCATCGATTCGATTGGTTCGGGCGCCGGTTTCGAGCGCTTCTGTGTGGCTGGAGAGTCCGATATCTCCAACGCCAGCCGCGCCATTAAGGATTCTGAGATCGAATCGTGCAAGGCCATTGGCCGCACGCCCATTGAATTCCGCGTCGGCACCGATGCCCTGGCCGTGGTCGTGAATCCGGCCAATGACTTCCTGACCGATGCTTCTCTTGAAGAGCTGGCCCAGATCTTCACCGCCGAGAAGTGGTCAGACGTCAACCCCGACTGGCCCGCCGAAGATATTCTGCGCTTTATCCCCGGCACCGATTCCGGTACGTTTGACTACTTTGTGGAAGCCGTCTTTGACCAGGATGAAGAACCCATTTTGGCTGCGCCCAATACTCAGCTGAGTGAGGATGACAACGTGCTGGTGCAGGGCGTGGAAGGCAGTCCGTACGCCATTGGTTTCTTTGGCTACGCCTACTATGAAGAAAATGCTGACCGGCTGAATATTCTTTCCATTGAAGGGATTGAGGCCAACTTCGACACTGTTGAAGCTGCTGAGTATCCCCTGGCCCGCCCGCTCTTTATGTATTCCGATGCCAGCATTCTACAAGAAAAGCCCCAGGTTGCTGCCTACATCAACTTCTTCCTGACCTTTGTCAATGAAGAAATTGAAACCGTGGGGTATTTCCCGGCCAGCGACGAAGCCCTGAATGGCGCCAAAGAAGCGCTGCTCGCCGGAATGGGGCAGTAGTATTAAGAATAGCGTTTGTGCGTAATGTAATTGGGGTGGGGGTTAGGCATTGGGCCTCATGTTTTAGCCAATGCCTAACCCCCATTCCCATTCCCATATCCCCAACCACCTGTTTGGCTATAGAAACGCCCATATAGTTGCACGATTAGCGTATTTACACTGGATGACAACCTATGCAAGAGGGTATGACAAAAATGAGCGAGAGAAGCCTGACCATCACAGGAGCGCCGGCAATCAATCTGCGCCGCCAGCGCCGGCCTGGAGAAACGCTGATTCAGGTCTTTCTATTTCTATGCGGCGCAATCTCCATTTTGACCACTATCGGCATTGTATACATTTTGGGTCGCGAATCGTGGCTCTTTTTCCGGCTGGATGAGGTGACATTCACCAAGTTCTTCTTGACGACACAGTGGCAGCCCGCCATTGGGAAGTTTGGCATTTGGGCGCTGGCCACGGCAACGCTGGTAACCAGCTTTATCGCCATGCTGATTGCGCTGCCGCTGGGGTTGGGCGTCGCCATCTATCTGAGCGAATATGCGTCGGAACGCGCCCGCTCTTTGCTCAAGCCCATTTTGGAAGTCCTGGCCGGCGTGCCCACCGTGGTTTACGGCTATTTTGCCCTGACCTTTATGACGCCGCTGCTGCGCGTCATTTTCGGCGGTCAGGTGCAAATTTACAATACGGCATCAGCGGGTATTGTAATCGGCATTCTGATTCTGCCGCTGGTCAGCTCCATGAGTGAAGACGCCCTGCGCTCTGTGCCCAACGCCTTGCGCGAAGCGGCCTACGGCCTTGGCGCCACCAAGCTGGAAACCGCGCTGAAGGTGGTGCTGCCGGCGGCCCTTTCCGGCATTGCCGCCGCCTTTATTGTGGCCATTTCGCGTGCAATCGGCGAAACCATGATCGTGGCCATTGCAGCTGGCGCTGGCCCCAATTTTACCTTCAACCCCTTTAATTCCGCCGAAACCATGACTGGCCACATTGTGCGTATTAGCGGCGGTGACCTAAGTTACGATTCAATTGATTACAACAGCATTTTCGCCATTGGTATGATGCTGTTTATTATTACGCTGGGGCTCAATGTGATTAGCCGCCAGGTGGTGCGCCGCTTCCGTGAGGTATATGAATAATGGCAAAACAAGATATGGCAAAAAAACGCACCGTAAACGGCATGCCCCAGGGCGCAGATTTTAAAAAGAGCATGGAGGCGCGCAAACGACGCGGCTTCATCTGGGCCATCCTCTTTCAAGCTTCGATGATTGTGGGCATTGTGGCGCTGTCGGCGCTGCTTTACAACGTGATGAATCAGTCGTTTGGCTATGTGGCAATTGAAAATTCAGTCGAGCCAGAAACGCTGGCGATTAATGGGACGCCGCTGGAAGAGCTATCTAAAGAGCAGCTCATTCCCATTTTGGAAGCTCACGTTTCCAAAGGCTTGATGCGCCGCTTGGAAAAGGACCAGCCCTTTGCCGAGCGCAGCCGCGATAATGTCTATGAATTGATTCTGGAACGCGTGGTCGAACCGCAAACGGAAGCCAGCTGGTCGCTGGTGGACTCGCTGCTGCATCGCTCGGAGATTATGCAGGAAGCGCAGACAGATTATCCCAATGCGCATCTGAAATTCCGCAGCTGGCTCAATGCCTCGTTTGTTAAAAATCAGCAGTCCAGCACGCCCGATTTGGCTGGTGTCCGCACCGCTATTTTTGGCTCGCTGTGGACAATTTTGATTACGCTGCTCTTTGCGCTGCCGGTGGGGGTGGGCGCGGCTGTCTATTTGGAAGAATATGCGGCTGACAATATGCTCAACCGGCTGATCAAAACCAACATTGATAACCTGGCCGGAGTGCCGTCCATTATTTATGGCATGTTGGGGTTGGCCATTTTTGTGCGTGCGCTGGAGCCGTTGACTAGTGGCGCCCTCTTTGGCGTGGTGGACGATACGACGGCCAATGGGCGCACCATTCTGTCGGCGGGCCTGACGCTGGGGCTGCTGGTGTTGCCGCTGATTATCATCAACGCCCAGGAAGCCATTCGCGCCGTGCCCAGTTCGCTGCGCGAGGCGGGATATGGTCTGGGCGCCACCAAGTGGCAGGTGATCTGGTCGCACGTACTGGGCAGCGCGTTGCCCGGTATTCTTACCGGCAACATTCTGGCCATGTCGCGCGCCATTGGCGAAACCGCGCCGCTGGTGGTGGTGGGTGCTTCTGCCTTTGTGGCGTTGGACCCCAATGGCCCATTTTCAAAGTTTACGACGCTGCCCGTGCAAATTTATCAATGGACAGCCAGGCCGCAAGATCAATTTCGCAACATTGCGGCCGCCGCCATTTTGGTGTTGCTGATTCTGTTGCTTACGCTCAACGCCTCGGCGGTCCTGCTGCGCAACCGATACAGCCAAAAGCTATAGTCAAGGCAGCGCTACTGTTGTGAATATGTGAATAGTTTAGTATTAATAAGGAGCAAACGAATGACCGTTGCTGCTCAAGCAGTGGGAGAATATCTGGCGGATAAGGCGAGCGTGGCAACGTCATCGTCTACCCCGCACAATGTAGTAATCGAAGCCCGCGATCTAAATGTGCATTATGGGAGTTTTCACGCCGTGCGCGGCGTAAACCTAGCCGTGGAGCGTCGCAAAATTACGGCGATGATTGGACCATCCGGATGTGGCAAAAGCACGGTGCTGCGCTGCTTCAACCGCATGAACGATCTGGTGCAGATCGCCCGCATTGATGGTCAAATCTACTTTCAGGGCCAGAATATCTATGCCCCCGAGGTGGATCCCGTGGAAGTGCGCCGCCGCATTGGCATGGTCTTTCAGAAGCCCAACCCGTTCCCCAAATCGATTTATGAAAATATTGCCTGGGGTGCTAAGATCAATGGGTTTAAGGGCAACATGGATGAACTCGTCGAGCATTCGTTAAAGCGGGCGGCGCTGTGGGACGAGGTGAAGGATAAGCTGCAACAGAATGCGCTGGGGCTTTCCGGCGGCCAGCAGCAGCGCCTTTGCATTGCGCGCACCATTGCCGTTCAGCCGGAAATTATTCTCATGGATGAGCCATGTTCGGCGCTGGATCCCATTGCCACATTGCGCATTGAAGATTTGATGCAGGAGCTTTCGGAAGAATATACAATTATTATTGTGACCCACAACATGCAGCAGGCGGCGCGTGTTTCTGACTACACGGCATTTTTTATGGTGGATGAAGGCCGCACGGGTCATTTGGTGGAATATAACGAAACAAAGCAGATGTTTACCAAGCCCGCCGATCAGCGTACAGAAGATTACATTACTGGCCGCTTTGGATAGACTGTCAGCGGATCGCAACGACAAGGGATAGGGCTAGATTCACCGTTCGAGAACGATGCCTGAATTGCCAACACCGTTGCCGTGTGCTGACGATGCAGATGCTGTATAAGAAGGTTGCGTGAGGTGCCGGATTTGCGCGGTTTTGCCCAAAAAATTCAAACAAATCCGATTGATCTGTTTATGCGTATCGTTGCGCTATTTTTTTGTTGGTTGACAAAAATGCCAAACTATTGTTTGATCTAGGGTAACGATTACGAATCTATCCGTACACGGAGTAACCATTTGAGAGGGCCGTATGGCGCGCGAACATTTTGAACGAGAATTGACCAAACTTCAGGATGAACTGCTTATTTTGGGCAGTATGGTGGCTCGTGCTCTGCAAGAAAGCACCAAGATTTTGAAAAAGCAGGACACGATTGGCGCTCGGCGTTTAATTGCCGACGATGAGAAGATCAATACAAAGCGATTTGAAATTGAAGAAACTGCATTGTTGCTGATTGCGACGCAGCAGCCCATGGCGCGTGATACGCGTCTGCTGGCTGCATTTTTCGAGCTGAGCACCGAACTGGAGCGTATGGGTGACTATGCCAAAGGCATTGCCCAAATCACGCTCTACATTGGCCAGAATCCGCTGGTCAAACCGATTATTGATATTCCAGAAATGGCCGAAAAGGCCGCGGATATGTTGACCGATGCCTTGGACGCATTTATCAATCGCGATGTGCGCGCCGCTTATGCCATTGCTCAGCGCGATGATGAAATTGATGTGCTCTATGAACATGTGCATCACGAATTGCTCAAGATCATGATCGCACAGCCAGACCAATTGGATCAGGCCAATTACCTGCTCTGGGCGGCCCACAATTTAGAGCGCGCCGGCGATCGCGTCACCAATATCTGTGAACGTATTGTGTTCACTGTCTCCGGCAAACAGGTGGAAATGACCGGCGTCGGTCGCGAAGAATTGGTAAGCTAAAGAGCAAAGTATTACATTAAGAATAGATACGATACAAAGCGCCTCGTCACCGACACGTCATGTTCCTGGCGTATCGGTGACGAGGCGCTTTGTATTTGTCAACGTCTTATCTTTATTCGGCCAGCGCAGCTTGGATCACCTGCTGCTTGAGCTCCCACAGCCGGGGCGTCAGCGAGACGTGGTAAATGTGCGGATTGACCAACCGCTGGATCCCAGGGTCCAGCCGTTCAATATCTGCCTGCCGCGCCTGGCGGATGGTTTCCAAAGATGGAAAGTCATAAACCACTTTCCCCGCCACCACAATATCCACCAGTAATTCTTCAATTGCGGATACTTCATCGGGCCGCAGCGCCCGCATCTTGCTGTGCATGGTGGGGTGGCGCAACAGCAGCGTCTCGTTCATATGCACGCGCTCGTCCTCCAGGCTGAGCAGATCCGCCGTGGCTTTGCCACGCCGGTCATAGAGCCGATACAGCCGCTTTTGCCCCGGATTGGGCATTTTGGCTGGCGAATCGGACAATTTAATGGCCGATTTCCACTGGTCTTCCTGCTGCACCGCCACCAGCTTGTACACCCCGCCCAGCGCTGGTTCACCCCACGACGTGATCAACCGCGTCCCCACACCGTAGACCAGCCGACCGATCAGGTGGTCCGCATCCAGGCCATAGCGCGGCGCTTCCTGGCTAATCTGCGTAATGATCTGCCAAATCACCAGCTCGTCCAGATCGCCCGAGAGCACAATCGACGTGTCGGGGAAGCCGGCGTCATTGAGCATGCGCGCCACCTGAATGCTCAAGTAGGCCAGATCGCCCGAGTCAAGCCGCACGCCCACGGGCTCGTGACCTTTGCGCTTTAATTCTTCAAAAACCGTAATGGCGTTGGGTATGCCGCTATGCAGCGTGTCTATGGTGTCTACCAGCAGCAAACAGTCGTCCGGATACACATCGGCATAGGCGCGAAAGGCGCCCAATTCGCCTTCGCCCAGCGCCATAAAGAGCTGCACCATGCTGTGGGCGTGCGTGCCTTTGGGGGGAAGCCCCATGTGATACGAAATACCGGCGTTGGATGAAAAGGCTGCCCCGCCAATGAGCGCCGCGCGGCCGCCGGCATTGCCACCTTTTTCCTGGGCGCGCCGCAATCCAAATTCCAACACGGGCCGCCCCCGCCCTGCTTCCACCATGCGTGCGGCTTTGGTTGCAATGAGCGTCTGATAATTAAGATGATTCAATAGCGAAGTTTCCAACAGCTGGGCCAGAATCAGCGGTCCTTCCACAATCGAAAGCGGCGCGTGGGCATGCACGACGCGCCCTTCCGGCACGGCGCGCAACGTCAGCCCATCAAACGTGCCGTGTGTGCGCAGCCAATCCAGATAGTCATCATGCAGCAGGCGGTTACCGTGGTTGTCGGTAAGCGTGCGCATGAGCGCCAGATCTTCATCGGTAAAATGGGCGTCTTGCATCCAGTCCACCAGCCACTCTAACCCGGCATTGACGCAATAGCCGGCCTGGTGGCTGCCATAATCGGGATAGCGGCGGAAGAAGTGGTCGAACTGCGCCTTAATTTCATGCAGCCCCATGCGAAAATAGAGTTGCCCCATGGTCAATTGGTATTGATCTGTAAAGAGCATACCCTCTGTCAACCGCTGGCGTAAATGGTTCATCATTGACTCCTGCCGGAAATCGGCAAATGTGACTTATTGTACAAAAAACACTAAGTGTGGTTGTTCTGAATTATACTTGCTTTGACCGCTAACCACAAATCCTATACTCTATCTCACCGCCAATCCAGACCTGACAGATTTTCCAAAACCTGTCGGGCCTGGGCTCATTCATGGCGCTTGACCAGGCAAATGGGATTATTTTTTTAGATACGCGCTTGTCCTACGGGTACCCATCTCAACCGCGATATAACGGTCTGTTTTGACAGAGAACAGTCTTATATGTTATTGTTTGAACATAATAATTTGATAATGGCAACCCGCTGGAGCCCCGGTTATTGGTTGCTGGTCTCAAGGTTTTGCATCTGTTTATCCGCTCGTTATGAGACGAATTTCTGCATAGCAAAGTGGCGCGGTTAAACTGGAAACGGCTGTCAGGCGTAACGCAAGCAGCCATGTTAACTACAGCAAAATCGGACCAGTGAAGTACCGTGCAGGCGGGTACATTTTGTCAGCCACATTTTGTGTATACCCTCCTGGATAATTCCAGGAGATTTTTTTTGCTATAACTTGCTCATGACCATGAATAATACGTGTCGCGTCGTCTTTCAGCCCCAGGGCCGGCAGGGGGAAATCCCCGCCGGCACAACGCTGTTGGAAGCGGCCCGCCGCTTGGGTGTTGAAATTGAATCGATCTGCGGCGGGCGCCAAACCTGTGGCAAGTGCAAAGTGCTCGTGGAGAATGGCGACTTTGCCAAATTTGGCGTGCGTTCCTCCGCCCAAGCATTGACGCCAGCCGGCGAACGCGAACAGACATACGCCCAAAAATTTAATTTTGCGCCGGATGCTCGCCTGAGCTGTGCCTGCCAAGTTACTGGTGACTTGGTGATCCGCGTGCCCGAAGAGAGCCAAACGCGCAAACAGGTGATCCGCAAAGCCGTGGGAGTGGAACGGGCCGTTACAGTGGATGCCCCCATGCGGCTCTATTATGTGGAGTTACCGCCCGCCGAACTCAAAGATCATCGTGGCGATTGGCAGCGGCTGCGCGACGAATTACAGAACGTCCACGGGCTCAGCGGTTTGCAGATTGACTCGCTGCTATTGCGCGATTTGCAGCCCGCTTTGGCGGCGGCCAATCGCGCCATTACCGTCACTGTGTGGCAAGACGAAGCCAACGCACGCAACGAAGTGGTCCAGATACGCCCCGGCTTTCACGATGCGCTCTATGGGGTGGCCGTGGATGTGGGCACCACCACCATTGCCGCTCATCTGTGTCATCTGCGCACCGGGGAAGTGCTGGCCACCGCCAGTCGCATGAATCCACAAGTGCCCTTTGGCGAAGACCTCATGAGCCGCATTAGCTACGTCATGATGAATAATGACGGCGTGGCCCGCATGCATGCCGCGGTCATTGATGGGCTCAACGGTTTGCTGGCCGAGCTGACCGCTGAAGCCGCTATTCTCGCCACCGATATAGTAGAAATGGTGATTGTGGCCAACACCACCATGCATCATCTGCTGCTAGGCGTCAGCCCCATTGAGCTGGGCGGCGCACCTTTTAGCCTGGTCACGCATGATGCCGTGGATATGAAGGCGCGCGATTTGGGGTTACATATTGCGCCCGGCGCCAATATACATGTGCCGCCTTGTGAGGCCGGCCATGTGGGCGCCGATAATGTGGGCGTGCTGGTGGCCGAAGCGCCATACGCCCAGAATACGCAGATGCTGGTCATTGACATTGGCACCAATGGCGAAATCTTGTTGGGGAATAAAGCGCAGATGCTCAGTGCCAGCAGCCCCACGGGCCCCGCATTTGAGGGCGCGCAGATCCGCCACGGCATGCGCGCCGCCGCCGGCGCCATTGAGCGCGTGCGCGTAGACCCGGCCACGCTGGATGTAAAGTTTAAAATTATTGGTCAGGATGAGTGGGTGGAAAGTGACCAAACGGCAGATGGCTCACCGCGCGCGGCGGCTATGGCGCCCGTTCATGCTGAGACAATCGGCACTGAGGCAATCGACGCTGATACAATCGACGCTGATACAGTCGACGCTGATACAGTCGACGCTGATACAGTCGACGCTGAGGTAAATGAGCGCGATAGTCGGGCCAACCCAAACGGCCGCAATAATGGCGCCGCTCGCGCCGATGCCGTGGCCGCACAGCGCCGGCGCAAGCGGGATGAATTGCTCAACCCCACGCTGCGCGCCGTGGGGATTTGCGGCTCGGGCATCATCGAAGCCATTGCTGAGCTCTTTCTGGCCGGCGTAATCGCGCCCAATGGACGTTTTGTGGAAATTGAGCACCCGCGGCTGCGGCTCGGTTTGGGGGAGGGCGGCGGCAAGGCCGAATTTGTGCTGGCCTGGCCCCACGAATCCAACACGGGTGACGCCATCACCGTGCATTCAGATGATATTCGCGCCATTCAGCTCGGGAAAGCCGCCCTCTATGCCGGCGCCAAATTACTTATGAATCGACTGGGGCTGGCCAGCGTGGATAGCATTGTGCTGGCCGGGGGCTTTGGCAGCTATATTGACCCCATCCACGCCATGATTTTGGGCCTGATTCCCGACTGTGATCTGGCGCACGTGCAGGCGGTGGGCAACGCGGCCGGCGATGGCGCCCGCATGATTCTGCTGGACAAACAGAAGCGGGCCGAAGCCAACTGGGCCGCCCGCTGGGTCACCTATGTGGAGACCGCGGTGGAACCCTCGTTTCAGCACGAGTTTGTGGGCGCAATTAACATCCCGCACGCCACGGATGCCTTTCCGCACTTGGCCGCAATGTTAGCTGCCGCGCAGGCCCAATGGCCGCCAGACCGTGTGCTGGCCATGGAGGCCATGCGCAGCGGCGGCGCTCGCCGCGCCAGCCGCAGCGAGCGCACCGCCCGTCGCGAACGGCGCACCGCGCGTCGGGACGCGTAAATCAACATACAAACCAGGTTTCTGGCAGAAACCTGGTTTGTTGAAGCTCTAGAAACCCTTTTGTTCTATGATGATACAGCGGTTTTTATTCAGAGCAGATTACAATGGAGTGACTTAATGGCCGAATATCAAATTACCTACTGGCGTCAGATTCCTGCAATGGTGACGGCGCGCGAGGGGCGACGGAATACGTTTAAAGTGGAGCTGCCGCCCCGTTTCCAGGCAGCTATTGACGAGCTGGCCATGCGCGCGGGGTTGATTGGCACTGATGAGTATTTGGAAGAGTGGCGGCGCGATGGCTGGCAGCCGCGCGCGGGGACGCCAGCGGAAGTAGCGGCGGCGGTTGCCAAAGAGTTGGAGCAAGAATTTACGCCAACGAAGATCGGTGAAATTTTAGGGCAATCGTCTACCTTAAAAAAGCAGGGCTAAAACCCGCGGCTGGCACGGGAAAACGGTCTCAACCGCTTGCCATTTAGCCGCGGCGGCTTTTCATTGTGCGCGGCCGGATTTAGCCGTTGCGATGACGAAGTTCGCAATGGCCCTAGTGAAATTTTACGTGAACTTGAAAAGTGATAAGCTTGTGAGCAGATAAGGGGCATCCGCTGGTGAAGCGGACTGCTGACAAGCGATATTGAGGAGAGTAAAATGACGACTGTGCAAACGATTTGGACCCTGTTGCAAAATGGCCCGATTATGGGGGATGGCGCAATGGGCACCATGTTGCAAGAAGCGGGGCTGACCGATGGCGGTGCGCCTGAACTGTGGAACGTAGAACACCCCGAAAAAGTGCGCGCCATTTATCAGGCTTATGTAGATTCTGGTTCCCAAATTATCAGCACCAATACCTTTGGCGGGACCAGCGCCCGTCTTAAATTTCACAACATTGGTGATCGCGTTTATGAGCTAAACAAAGCCGGGGCGGCGCTGGCCTGCGCTGTGGCGCACCCCGCCGGCGTGCTGGTGGCCGGCAGCATGGGACCCAGCGGTGACTTGATCGAGCCGGTGGGGCCGCTTTCCATGGCGGATGCCACCGCCATGTTTGCCGAGCAGGCGCGCGGGTTGATTGATGGTGGCGTGGATCTGATTCTGATTGAAACCATGAGCCACATGAACGAAGTGGAAGCCGCCGTGGCTGGCGTGCGCCGCATCTCCACGGAAATGCCCATTGCCGCCACAATGAGTTTTGACACAAATTATCACACCATGATGGGCGTCAGCCCAAAACAGGCGCTGGAGACGCTGAGCGGCTGGGGCGTCAAAATTGTGGGCGCCAATTGTGGCAATGGGCCGGCGGAAATCCTGGCCGTGATGACGCAGATGGCGCAGCATCGTACGCCTGGCGTCTATTTGATGGCGCAGAGCAACGCCGGGCTGCCGCAATATATGGAAGGTGAAATTCGTTACGACGGCACGCCGGCAGTGATGGCCGAATATGCCACGCAGATGCGCAACTTGGGCATTGATGTGATCGGCGCCTGTTGTGGCAGCACGCCCCTTCATTTGACCGCCATGCACAAGGCATTGGCGCAAATCAAAGAACAGCCCATTGCGGGACCACCTGCTGTGGAAGAAGATGCGGGGCTCATTGAGAGTGCCGATAGCCGCGCCAATCGGGCGGCTGCTCGCCGTCGCGAACGTCGCGAACGCACGCCGCGGCCTATGTGATAATCAGTACTGTTAATAAATTACGACTTACGCAGCGCCTGTGGGTTGACAGGAGAAGCACATATGGCCGACCCCCAATCTTACTCTAGGCTTGCGTAAGTCCTATAAATGTTGCTTAGCGATACCAGAGGGCAAGAGCAAGCCCCAACATGATGCAGCCGCTGATTAGCTGCAGAATGCGCCACGCGCGCGCATGGCGAAAGAGCGGCGCCAGGCGACTGGCGCCATACGACAGCGAAAAGAACCAGATTCCCGAGGCAAGAATTGCGCCCACGCCAAAGGCCCATCGTTCATCAAGGGCGTAGTGGCTGCTGTTGGCGCCCACCAGGAGCAGCGTGTCCAAATAGGCGGATGGATTTAACAGGGCAAAGCTCAGTGTGACAATAATGGTCTGTTTTATACACATGCTGTTGCGGGCCACCGTACGATCTGCCCGGAAAGCGGGGGCGCGCCAAAGTGAACAAAAGGAATAGATGGCGTAACCGCCCAGAAAGAGCGCGCCCGCCGAAGTGGCCAGTGATAATACACCCGGGCTAGCCGTAATGGTGGCGCCCATGCCGCCTACGGCGATGCCGATGAGAATAAAGTCAGCAATTGTGGAAAGAGACGCCGTGGTGAATTGATGCTGGCGGCGCATCCCTTGCTGCAAGACAAAGATATTTTGTGGCCCCAAGGCGCTAATGAGACCGATGTATATGAAAAACCCTTGTGTCAGGGGCTGAAAAAAATTGGTAACTTCCCATGTAGCCATTCTGTTTTCCTCAAGTGTGGGGCTAGCACAACGTAATCTGGCCTAATCGTGAATAATTTCTGTAATGCCCCCTATTTTGATCCACTGTCCGTTTTGCCCCCGTTTGACAAGCGTTTATAGTCGAGAACCCGTTGGCGAACCAAACCTTTGCGCCATGCCAAATGGCAATTGCTTTACACCCCAATGCGCGGTAAACTTGATAGAACTATTAGCCTTTGCAACTATGCGCCTGGTAATGCGCCTCAGTTGCTCCCCAAAAAAACTCCCATATACTTCGCATAGAAAAGGAATTTACGCATGGCTCAATTCAAAGTAGGCATTATTGGCTGCGGCAAGCCCTGGCGCTCTGAAGGCGCAACCGGTTTTGGCATGTCTCACGCCCACGCACTGGGCTATATTGAATCGCCGGACGCCGAAATTGTGGCGCTGTCGGACATTGTGGCGGAAAATGCCAAGGCGTTTCAGGAACTGCGCGGTGGTGACCGCATTTACACCGATTATCACGAAATGCTGGCCACAGAAGGTCTGGACATTGTGAGCATTAGCACCTGGCCCCATCTGCACGCGCAAATGGTGGTGGATTGCGCCGAAGCCGGGGTGCGCGCTGTCCACTGCGAGAAGCCCATGGCCACCACCTTTGGCGACTGCAAGCGCATGGTCGAGGCGTGTAAAGAAAATGGCACGCAGCTTACGTTTAACCATCAACGCCGCTTTCTGCCCGTCTTTCGCAAAGCCAAGGCGCTGATTGATGAAGGCGCAATTGGCGAAATTGAGCGCGTCGAGGGCAACTGTCCGGACCTCTTTGACTGGGGTACCCACTGGTTTGATATGATGTTTATGTACAATAACGAAACGCCGGCCGAATGGGTCATTGGTCAGGTCGATATGCGCAATCACCGCGTCGTCTTTGGCGTTACGCTAGAGGGGCAAGGGCTGTCGCACTTCAAGTTTCAAAATGGCGTTCACGGCCTGCTGACCACCGGTGGCGGTTCGCAGCATCGCATGCTCAATCGCATTATTGGCGCCGAGGGCACAATCGAGGTGGGGCTGAGCGATGAAGAACCTTTGCGCATTTGGGGCAAGGGCCAGAGCCACTGGCACAAAGTGGAGGTGGAAGGCGGCATCCACGGCATGGACGCCGTACAGCTCGGCGTGATCGATCTGGTGGACGCGCTCAAGAATGGCCGCGAGCCAGAGCTTTCGGGTGACAAAGCGTTCCGCGCCACCGAGATTATCTATGCCACCTATGAATCCAGCCGCCGCCGCGCCCGTATTGATCTGCCGCTGGATATCACCGATTCGCCACTCCACGCCATGCTAGATGCCGGCGACCTGTCGATTGACTAAGGCATCATTGAACGAAAGATGTTATACGATGGCGGTTGTGCGCAGCACAGAGGCATCATTGAACGAAACATAAGGAGCACCCATGAAACTCAGCGCCGATCTTTTCTGTTTGCGCTTTAACGAATGGACGCCGTTCCAGTATCTCGATTATGCTCAAAAAATCGGGCTGGACGCCGTGATGTTTCCCGATCCAGACTTCTTTGAAACGCTTGAGGATGCCTATCTGCAAGAGGTGCGCGCCCATGCGGATAGCCTGGGTGTAGCCATTGAGGTGGGCATGTACTCCATCTGCCCCACGTCCACCAGCTTTTCTAATCGGCGCGGTACAGCCGATGAGCAGTTGCGCGACATGGTGCGCGTGGCCCACGTGACGGGTTCATCGGCCGTGCGCTGCTTGCTTGGCTCCAATGCGGATCGGCGCACCGAGACGCCGCTCTCCGTCCATATGCAAAATACCGCCGCCACCTGTCGCGCCGTGCGCGCCCAGGCGCTGGAAATGGGCATTAAAATTGCCATTGAGAACCACGCTGGCGACATGCTGGGCCGGGAGCTGAAACAGCTTGTGGAAGAGGCCGGGCCCGACTTTGTGGGCGTTTGTATTGATGCCGGCAATCCACTCTGGGTCGGTGAAAGCCCCTTTGTCACGCTGGATCATCTGGCGCCCTATGTGCTCATGAGCCACATTCGCGATACGGCGGTCTGGCCGCATCCGCGCGGCGCCGTGGCGCAATGGGTGGCCATGGGCGACGGAACCATCGATATTGAACGCTGGTCGCGGCGCTATATGGCCGAATGTCCCAACACCATTTTTACGTTGGAAATCATCACCAGCCTGGCGCCGCGCGTGCTGAACTATTTAGAGGCAGACTATTGGGCTGCGTATCAGGATATGCCGGCTGCGGAATTTGCTCAATTCTTGCAGCTCGTCCACAGCGGGAGCCCATACACGTTGCCCACTTTGACCGCCAACTGGGGCGCGCTGAGTCCGGAAGTCAAGCCGGCTTTGGCGGCCCAACAGCGAAGCATGTTGGAGAAGAGCGTGAAGTATTGTCGGGATGTGCTGGGCATTTGAGTGATACGCACGACTTACGCAGCGCCTGTGGATTGCCAAGCGCAAATTCGTCTATATTTGACGCTATTTCAGGCGAGGCTTGCGTGCGTCCTGATACAGTTGTTTACAAACTTGGTAACTATGCCACTCCCCAATCAGGATAGTTGCCAATCACAAAGGCTCTTTTGGGTCTCAGAGGTTGACATACTGGCCGCGTCTCGTTCCTGGATGGGGCCTACACGAGATCCCGTTGAGCCATCACAAATTATGCAGCAAGAAGGAGACAACCATGCGGTTTGGAATGAGCGGCTGTTTTTTGCCCGCCGATATGAATGAGTTAACGCCCGCCATGTGTCAGCGCGTGCGCGCACTGGGCTTTAGCGGCATCTTTACGCGCTTTCGCGCCAACGATCCACGGACGGCCAGCAAGGCGGATGCGACCCGCGTGCGCGAACTGCTGGCCGATGAAGGCGTGCGTATGTATCAGGCCACGGGCTTTTGGCAGAACATGATTACGCCGGACGAGACGCTGCGTCAGGAATCTGTGCGCACGGTGCAGGCGGCATTGCGGCTGGCCGGCTGGCTGGGCGCCCGCGGCATCGATACCGGCCCCGGTTCCATGAATCCTGACGGACCTTGGTATCCGCATCCATATAACTGGACCGCCAGCGCTAGTAAGCAGTTGGTGAAAACGCTCAAGGAGTGTGCGCAAGCTGCCGAAGATGCCGGCGTCTTTCTGAGTTTGGAAAGTCACCAGCTTGTGACGCTTAAGACGCCCGAAATTACTTGCGAAATTCTGGATGAGGTCGATTCGCCGTGGGTGCGCTGTGATTACGATTCGGCCAACTGGATCACACTGGAAACCATCTTCGACACCGGCGCAGCGCTCAACCATCACTTTGACGTGCTGAGTAATCACATTGTGAGCGCCCACGCCAAAGACGTCTGGATAGAGAATCGGCTGACGCTACACTTGCAAGATGGCTGTCCCGGTAAAGGCAATATGGATTTTAAGACGCTTTTCCGCCGCATTGAGGCTCTTTCGCCGGAGAACCCGGTGATCTCGGAGGGCAACAATACAGATGAATTACCCGCCGTGAGCAAACTTTTTCACGATACGGCGCGGGAATTGGGCATTGCGGTATTGGACAACTAATCGAAGCGTCACTTAAAGTGCGCACTATAAATAACTTATGTTACGCTAGCCTAGAGGGAGGTCAGCTCGCCGCCGTTCCGGTTTCTCTCTAGCAGACTGGCTGTCGCTGCGTAACGTGAGTAAATAATATAACCACAAAAAATTAAACAAATGACGCAACAGACGAATGGGTAGGTCGTTAGGCGCATACTCGTCACCATCGACAAAAAGTTGTCGATAACGCAATAATTTTACGTCGATGTTGCTAGAGGCTTTATTGGCGCCGCCGACCTGAGCCGCCAGCGAAGGCGCAACCATGTAGCGTCTGCTGCGTTAAATCCTTTGTTCGAGGAAATTTATGTCAAATTTACGTTTTGCCGCCCCCAAAGAGCGGCGTGTTGCATTGATCACCGGCGGCGCGCGCGGGATTGGTCGCGCCGCGGCCCTGCGGATTGCTGAGGAAGGCCGCGATATTGCCATTGTGGATATGCTGGATGAAGGCGCCGAAGTTGTCAAAGAAGTCGAAGCGCTGGGTCAGCAAGCCATATTTTTGCCAACGGATGTGACGAATGAGGCCGCGGTGAAAGACGCCGCGACTCAAGCCGTGGCCCGTTTGGGCCGGCTGGATATTCTGGTCTGCTGTGCGGGCATTTTGGGGATGGAGGCGCCATTTCTAGAGCAATCTGCGGCCCAATTTGAAAAGGTTATGCGCATTAATGTGTTTGGCGTTTATCATGCGCACCAGGCCGCCATTCCGCATATGTTGGCGCAAGGCTGGGGCCGTTGTGTGACCATTACCTCTGGCGCCCGCCACGGCGCCACCAATCAGGTGCCCTACGGCGTCTCCAAAGGCGCAGTCTATTCGTTTATTGGCGCCTTGGGCAACGCGTATCCCAAACAGAATGTGTTTGTCAACGGTGTGGAGCCTGGTCGGGCGCTGACCGATATGGTGGTGCCGCGCTTTACGCCCGAATTCCTGGCCAATCCGGGGAATCCCATTGGGCGCTATTCGGATGCCGAAGAAGTGGCGGAGGTGATTGAGTTCCTCACATCCGAGCGCAATACCTATACCACGGGCTCAGTCTGGAGCGTAAAGGGCGCCACCGGCTAGCCGCGCCGAAACCGCGCGCGCGTGCCATTTTGGTTACAAATATAGACGATTATGGCAAGAGTAAATATTGACAATAAACGTGGATAATTTTTGAGACCGCATGGTGCTGAACCTGCAGCTGAATAATCTTGAGGCCAAAATCTATTTGTGTTTACAGGCAACTCTAGTTATAATCTGTGTCTAAGATTCCTCAGTTGTTTTGTCTACTGATAATCAGTAGATCGCAATTGCCAGAGATAGCGTCGGGTTTAATAAACTAGACCAACGCCTATTTCGCCAACACCGTTGCGGTGTACTGATAACGAATCCCCCAAACGATCTCTCGCATCGGTTTCTTGTCCTTAGCGTCCGTTCATCAATCTCTGTGTCGGTGTTTGCAGCTCGACAAAGTCACAAAGGTCACAACCGAATTTGCGGATAGTTATGTGGTTTCCCAAAAACTAAAATTGCTACTTACGCAGCGCCGGTGGCTCGTTTATAGAAACATTGGTTGACCAAAGAAGCATGAGATAACCAGGCGATTTTCACGTCAGGCTTGCGTATGTTCTAAAAGTATAGCGTAAATCCTTTAAGCTATGCCAGAAACCCGTCGAAATTTGCATAATGATTTTCTGGCGTAGCCCCAAGTAAACAACAGCACCATCAAGCTAACAGGAGAACAACTATGAGGTCCAAAAAGTTTTTGTGGATTGCAAACTTTTTGTTGGTAGGTTTATTGATCTTATCTGCTTGTCAACCAGCGGCGCCGGCGGCTGAAGAGGGCGGCACAGACGCTGCTGCCGAAGGGGGCGAGGCCGCCAGCACAGGCGATACCGTCACGCTGCGTTTCTTTGCGCTAACCGATGAAGATCAGCTCAATGCCTGGAATGAGATGTTGGACGCGTTCCATCAGATTGAAGATGGCAAATATGCCAACGTCGAGATCGAATTTGAAACCGTACCTTTCCAGGAAATGTTCCCCAAGATTGAGTCCTCTGTGGCGGCTGGCCTGCCCTGGGACATTTTCCAGGCGGACGGCCCCGATATGAAGCACTATGGCTTTAACAAAGTCGTGATGCCGTTGGGCGAGTACTTTACGGAAGATGAACTCAAGCAGTGGTTCCCGCAATCTGTTGAAGAAGGCAGCTACAATGGCGAGTTGCTGGGCCCGCCCATGATGCAGTCTTGTTCGCTGATGGTCTATAACAAAGATATGACCGACGCCGCTGGCATTACGCCACCAACCTCTTTGGATGATTCGTGGACCATGAGCGAAGCCATGGAGGCCTGGAAGAAGGCGACCGTAGATCCCGATGGCGATGGCATTGCCGATCAGTGGGGCGTGCGCTGGGGCCAGGGCACTTGGACGGGCGACTATGAGCATGGCATCTTTCGCCGCTCCAATGGCGAGATTGGCAGTGATACCTACAAAGGCATGGGCGATGACGGCATCACGTTCAAAGGCTACCTGGATACGCCGGAAGCCGTCGAGGCCATGCAGTTCTACCAAGATATGCACCTGAAAGACAAGGTGACGCCAGTTGAGCCCATCCCGGACAATTTTGTCAGCCGCAAATCGGCTTTCTATATTACGCCAGACAACGTGATCGGTACGCTCAATCGCCTGTATGGTGAGGGTGAATTCAACTGGGGCGTGACCGGTATTCCTTACTTCAAGACGCCGGTCTGCCACACGGGCAGCTGGCACTATGGCATCTCGCCCAACACGCAACACTTTGATGAGGCATTGGCCTTTGTCAAGTTTGCCTCCAGCGATGATGGCGCTCGTATTTGGTACCAGCATGTACGCCAGCTGCCCGCCAATGTGGGCCTCTTCAATGAGCTGCCAGAGTATGCCGAAGATGGCAATCAGCGCTTGTGGCTGGATGCCATGAATTCGTTTGGCATTCCGCGCATTCAGACGCCGGGCTATACCGAGTACCAGCAGGTGTTTGCCGAGGCCGCCGCCAATATTTCGCAGGGCGCCGATCCGGCTGAACAGCTCACCGCGGCCGCAGGACGCATTGAGAGCTTGCTGGCCAAATACGCCGGCTGGAATCAGTAGGAATCGCCTGTCGCACTGCCTCTCCCTGCTCTGCACTCGCAGAGTGCAGAGCATCCCTCTCCACATGTGGAGAGGGACAGATTTTGCGCTTTAGTGCAAAATCAGGGAGAGGCCCATTCTGGGACGCACCAGACACCCAACGGTACTATCGCATCTACTCCGCGATGACCGAATTTCATTCTCCCATTTCCTTTAGGTTCTACATTTTTGCGCTACAAACAGAGCTTCGTGACTTACGCAGCGCCTGAGGATCACCAGGAGAAAAGATCATCTATTCAAGACGATTCTGCCTTTAGGCTTGCGTGAGTCCTATGCTTATTTGTGAGGTAAACTTATGGCCAATGCGGCTGTAGCTTCTGTTTCTTCTCCTGGCCTTTGGCCGCGCATCTGGAATTCTAAGAATCGTGGCTATTTTGTGGCCTTTCTTTTTGTGCTGCCGGCGCTGATCAACTTTTTCATATTTCGCTACTTGCCCATTTTGGCCGCGCTGCGCGCCAGCTTTTGGCAATATAGTTTGCTGGGGGGCTATGGCAACTTTAATGGATTCACCCACTATGTCAATATGTGGAACGATCCATTATTCTGGAAATCCATGACGGTCACCGTGCTCTTTGCCGTCATGAAAGTGCCCTTGCAGGTCATGCTGTCGCTGATTCTGGCCGTCTTTTTGGCGCGCGAAGATCGGCTGACGGGCATTGTGCGCGGCGTCGTCTTTATCCCGGTGGTGACTTCGGTGGTCGTCGTTTCAATTTTGTGGTCCATGATGTACCACTCGCAGCTAGGCCTCATCAACAGTTTCTTGTCGCTCTTTGGCATTCCACCCCAAACGTTTCTCACAAATCCCAACCGCGCGCTGCCCGCCGTCACGGCCATGATGATCTGGAAAGAGGTTGGGTTTAGCATGATTATCCTCATGGCGGGTCTCAAAGGCATTCCCGTCATCTATCGCGAAGCGGCCATTGTGGATGGCGCGACGCCGCTCCAGATTTTTTTCCGCATTACGCTGCCGCTGCTCAAGCGCGTGATTATGTTTGTGGTGGTGACGCAAACCATTTTTTCGTTTCAAGTGTTTGTGCCCATCTACACCATGACGCGCGGTGGCCCGCTGGATTCGACCAAGGTGATTGTGTACTACATTTATCAATACGGCTTCCGTTTTCAAGATATGGGATACGCCAGCGCCATGTCAATTGTAACGCTGCTGCTGTTGTTAATAATCAGCGCGATTCAGATGCGCGTCTTCCGGTCGGATGTGGAATATTAGGCCGTAGTTTTGCAATCAGAACCTGTCCGCAAATTCGGTTGTGAATCATGTGCTGTACTGATAGTGGAGAACAGAGTGTATGAAACTTGATGAGCTTGCCAGTGCGCCATTGAGCGGCCCTTCCATAGCCAGCCAGACAGAAGCTGAGGCCATTAGTTCAAGGCGCAATCTGTTGGGCAGCATTGTGCGCTACATTCTTTATGCGCTGCTCATATTTATCTTTATTGTGCCGTTTTTGTGGATGCTTTTTGGCAGCTTGCGGAATGAAGCCGAGATTTTTGCCTATCTCTATCCTTTTAGCTGGAAAACCATTTTTCCCATTGAGTGGACGTTGGAAAGCTACCTGGATATTTTTGGCATTAGCCAGGAGGGCATGAATGCCGGGCTCAATTTTCAGCGCTTTTTGCTAAATAGCTTTTTGGTTTCCGCAGCCGTTGTGCTTTCGTCGCTGGTCTTTAATACCATGGCGGCTTACTTTTTTGCACGGCTCAAGTTTCCCTTTAAAAATGTTCTGCTCCTATTTGTGATCGCCACCATGTTGGTGCCCTTCCAAGCCACTATTGTGCCGCTCTACATTGTGGTCAGCGCGCTGCATATGAATAACTCGTTTGCCGGGCTTGTCTTTCCCTGGTATGCGAGCCCCTTTGTGATCTTTGCGCTGATGCAATTTATGCAGGATATCCCCTTTGATTTGGATGAAGCCGCCATTATTGATGGGGCATCCTATTTTCAAATTCTGCGCAAGATCATTGTGCCGCTCTCCATGACCGGCATTATTACCATGGCGCTGCTGGAATTTCAGTTTGTGTGGAACCTCTTTTACTGGCCGCTAATTGTGATTAATAATCCCAAACTGCAAATGATCCAAGTCGCCATTGCCACGCAAACCACGCAAACGCAGACCTTCTGGGGGCGCACTTTTGCTGGCTCTGTAGTTGCCTCGCTGCCCGTCATTATTCTGTTTCTGGCCTTGCAGAAGTACTATGTGCAGGGCGTGGCGGTCACCGGTATGAAAGGCTAATCCCACCTAATGATCAGACTCATAATGGACACCGACCCTGGCGTCGATGACGCCATGGCGATTCTGTTTGGCCTGCGCTCGCCCGAAGTACAGATCGAAGCGTTGACCACGGTCTTTGGCAATGGCGGGGTGGCCCGCACCACCGAAAACGCCCTCAAAATATTAGAAGTGGGCGGCCGTGGCGACATTCCCGTGGTGCCGGGTGCGGCTAAACCGCTGCTCCATGCGTACCACGGCAAAGGCTCCACCGTCCACGGCGCCGATGGACTGGGCAATACTAATTTGCCGGCGGCCAAGGGGCAGCCGCTCAACGCCCGCGCCGCGGAATACATTGTGCAGCAGGTGATGGGCGCGCCCGGGGAAATCACGCTGCTGGCCGTGGGCCCCTTGACTAATCTGGCGCTGGCCGTCAGCCTGGAACCGGCCATTGCCCACAATGTAAAGCAGGTGGTGATCATGGGCGGCGCCGTCGATCATCGCGGCAATGCGTCTCCGCTGGCCGAGGCCAACATTCACAACGATGCCGCCGCCGCCAAAATTGTTTTTCACGCTGGCTGGCCGCTCACCATGCTAGGTTTGAACGTCACTCACCAAACGGTCATGACCACAGCCTATGTGGAGCAGCTCAAGACCGCCGATACGCCCGTCACCAATTTTATTTGCGCCATTTCGCAATTTTATCTCAATGCCTATCGCACGCGTGACGGTATCGACGGCTTCTTTGTCCACGATTCGTCCGCCATGGCCTATGTGGTCGACCCCACGCTCTTTCAAAGCCAGAAAGTCTATGTGGATGTACAGGTGGGCGACGCCCGCGCCAATGGCCAAACCATGGCCGATTGGCGCAACCAGTGGGGCCAACCGCCTAATGTTAACGTCTGCACAAAGGTAGACGCCGACCGCTTTCTCAAACTATATCAATCCCGCATAATGTAGGACAGTTTCTCAACTTGCTCACAATAGGCAAGTTGGGAAACTTGCGCTGCATTTAGAATTGGACAAACTTTTAATGACCGACCAATTGTACGATCGTATCCTAGGCTCGCTGGCCGCCGCCGGTATGGGTGATGCCCTGGGCGCGGCCACCGAACAGTGGAGCACGCCAGAAATATACGCTGCATATGGCGGCCCTTTGCGTGTCTTCATAACGCCGCCGCCAGACACATTTTCCGGCGCCATTGGCAATAAATTGGGCCAGATCACCGATGATACCAGCCAGATGTACTATCTGGCCCAAACGCTCATCAACGTGGACGGCGCTCTGACCAACGAAGACTGGATAGACTGCCTGTTGCGCTGGGCCGATGAGTCTCCCCACGTGGGCAATATGGGGCCCACCACGCGCTTGGTGGTGGAAGCGCTGCGCAGCGGCGGCGACCCGTACAAAGTGGGCGTGGTGGGCGAATCGAGCCGCCAAATGGCCAAAATGGGCGCCACCAATGGCGCCGCCATGCGCGTGGCCCCCGCCGGCTTGGTGAACCCTGGCAATTTTGAAGCCGCCTGCCAGGATGCGCTGACCACCTGCCTGCCTTCGCACAACACGCAGATCGCCATCGGCTCTGCCTGTGCCATTGCCGCCGGGGTGGCCCATGCGTTGACTGCTGGCGCCGATGTCTATTCGGTGGCGCAAGCCTGCCTGGCCGGCGCCCGCCGCGGGGAAGAGCTGGCTGCCGATAAGGGCCGCCTGGCCCCTGGCCCCAGCATGGTCGCCCGCACCGAGCTAGCCATCGATCTGGCCATTAAGGCCACCAGCTTGGAACAGGCCATGCACGATATTGAAGCCTATATTGGCAACTCGGTGGATGCGTGTGAATCGGCGCCCGCCGCCATTGGTCTCTTTGTCTATGCCGGCGGCGACCCCATGGAGTCTATTGTGGGCGGTACAAACATTGGCAACGACACCGACACCATTGCGGCCATTGCCGGTTCGCTGGCCGGGGCGCTGCGCGGCATTTCCGCCCTGCCGCAAGATATGTTCCAAACCTTTAAAAGCGCCAATGCCCATGAGTTTGACGTGGAAGAATTGGCGCGCGGATTGACAGAGATTGCCCAGCGGCGATTGAATTCTTAAAGGACATGAGTAGAGGAGTAGAGGAGTAGAGAAGGTGAGGAGTCGCCAAGCCGCCTCTACTCCTCTACTCCTTTACTCCTCCACCCCTCTACTAAAAAGCGGAGCACCCATGCGTAAAGTAATTATCGACTGCGATCCGGGCCACGATGACGCACTGGCCATTTTGCTGGCGGCCAAACATTTGGACGTGCTGGGCATCACCACCGTAGCCGGCAACCAACATATTGACAAAGTGACTGCCAACGCGCTTAAAATCGTTGAGTTTGCCGAGTTAACGCACATTCCGGTGGCCAAGGGATGTGGGTTGCCGCTGGTCAAGCCGCCCATGTTTGCCCCTGAAATTCATGGCGAAACCGGTATGGATGGCCCCGAGCTGCCCACGCCCACCACGCCGCTGGACCCGCGCCACAGCGTCGACTTTCTTATCGACACCGTGATGGCTCACGATGAGGTGACGCTGATCCCCACCGGCCCGTTGACCAACGTGGCCTCTGCCCTGCGCCGCGAACCGCGCATTGCCGAGCGCATCCCGCTGATCAGCCTCATGGGCGGCGGGCTTACCAGCGGCAATTCGACGGCCACGGCTGAATTTAATATTTATGTGGATCCGGAGGCGGCCCACGTCGTTTTTAGCAGCGGCATCCCCATCAAAATGTGTGGCCTCAACTTGACGCGTCAAGCCAATGCCACCGAGGTGGAGATTGCCCGCTGCCGCGCCTTGGGCAACCGTACGGGCCAAATTGTGGCCGATCTGCTGGTCTTTTTTGCCGGTACCGTCAAGGAAGTTTTTGGCGTCTCGGGCGGCTCGCTCCACGATCCGTGCGCCGTGGCCGCGCTCATCGACCCCACGCTCATTGAGTTTGAGCCCATGCATGTGGCCGTCGAACTCAAAGGCGAGCATACCTACGGCATGACCGTCTGCGACCACCGCCACCTGCGCGGCATTGGTGACGAAATCAAATCCATTGGCAAACGCAAGGGGGAAGCGCCTAACGCCGAAGTTGGCCTGCGCATTGACGCTGAGCGCTTTTTCGATCTGCTGATTGGGACGATTGGAATGTATCCGTAGAAGAGGATTGAGGCCAGGCGAAGGAGAATGGTGGGGCGTAGTGCGTGGTGCGTGAACCGGTCGACGCTCTTGTATCGAGGCCAGTGACGGAACTCGTTTGCGGAATAGGTCATACTTGATGAATCTGATCCCTCGCCACCTACTCATCCCCAAAACCAGTACACGCACTACGCATTACGCAAGCTACAAACATTTTCTCTAATCAACACATACGAAAGACACTTTTTTCATGAACGTAATTCTCGATGTCGACACCGGTGTCGATGACGCCATGGCGCTGCTGCTGGCGGCGCGCTCGCCGGATGTCAATTTGCTGGGCGTCACCTGTGTAATGGGCAATGTAGAGCTGAAGAAGGTGGTGCCCAATACGCTCAAAGTGCTAGAAGTGGCCGGGCGCACCGATGTGCCAGTGGCGCGCGGCATGAATCAGCCGCTTAACGAAAAGCAGTACAATGCCAAAGGCGTTCACGGTGACGACGGCATGGGTAATCTGGGCCTGCCGCCGGCGCAGCGCCAGGAAGAGCCGGTCCATGCCGTCGAGTTTTTGCGCCGCACGCTCATGGAATCGCCCGAACCCATTACGCTGATCCCGCTAGCGCCGTTGACCAACATTGCCGTGCTGCTGCTTCAGCACCCCGAGGTGCTGCCTAAAATTAAGCAGCTCTATATTATGGGGGGCGCCATCGGCATGGGCAATGCTTCGGCCACGGCGGAATTCAACGTGCGCCAGGATCCGGAAGCGGCCGACATTGTCTTCCGCAGCGGCTTGCCCATACTGATGTACGGGCTGGAAGTCTTTCGCCAGGTCACCTTTACGCGGGCGGAAGCGCAAAGTTTTATCGAATCTGGCAAACCGGCGGCCAAGTTGGCGGGCCAACTGCTCACCTTTTTTATGGACAACTTCAACCGTGACGCCGCCGGCATTGGCGATGGCGGCTGCGTGGCCAGCTTTATTGACCCTGCCGGTCTCACGATTGAATCTTATCCAGTGCGCGTCGAGCTAACCGGCACCTGGACCCGTGGCCAAACCGTGGTCGACCGTCGTCCCGCCATTACCGCCCAGCGCGAATCGGCCTGGCAGCCGCCCATGAACACCATGATCGACGTGGCTGTCGACATTGAAGCGGACCGCTATCGCGATATTTTTCGCCGGGCGATTTTGGGGTAAATAACAGATTTGTTGATCAACAGATTGAAAGGGTTTCGCAGACCCGTAAATCGTACATCTTAAATCGTAAACTGCCTATGTCTGATCTCAATGCCTTAATGCCCATTGCCTATACGCAGACCGAGGTGGCTGAACAGCCCGCGGTTGTGGAGCGTGTGCTGGGCGAGCTACATGCCAATGTGCGCACGTTGGCCCATGCGCTAACGGAGCGCGCGATCCAGCGCCTTTACCTGCTGGGCTCAGGGGACTCCTGGTTTGCCGGGCTGGCCACGCGGCTGGCCTTTGAAGAATATAGCGGGCTGATCACCGAGCCGCTGCAAGCATATGAGTATGCGGCCTACGGCCACCCTGGCCTCAATGCCCACAGCGCGGCCATTCTCATCAGCTCCAGCGGGCGCCCGACCACCACCTGGGACGCCCTGGATCGCGCGCTGGCCGCGGGCGCCTACGTGGTCGGCATCACAGACAACCCATACGATGGCAATCCGTTTGTCCACAAGCCGCACAGCGTGCTGATTCCCGGTGCGCAGAAAAAGGGACTGCCGGCCCAAACCACTAGCGCCACCATGGCCATGCTCATGGATCTGGCCATTGAGTTGGGTCGCGCCAATGGTCATTTGGCGCCGGAGAAAGCTGACGCGCTTGTTTCCAGCTTGTGCGCCATGCCCACCCACATGCAAGATGTGCTGACGGCCAGCGCCAAGCCGGCTAACGTGCTGGCCCAAGCGCTGCACGGCCGCCGCGTCTATACATTGGTGGGCGGCGGTCCCAGCTATGGGGTGGCGCAGATTGGCAGCGCGCTGCTGGCCGAAGGTCCGCAAGAAGTGGGACTGCCGTTGACCGTGGAAGAATTTCATCATGGCCTGCGCTATGGCGCCATTGGCAAAGGCGACCCGGTGATTCTGATTGCGCCTGGCGGAGCCGCCAACCAGCGCAATTTAGAGACGACGCAATCGCTGGCCAACTGGGGCGCGCATCTCATTGCGATTGTGGATGAACGCGACACGCAAATCACCCCGCTGGCCCAAACTGTTTTCACCACGCCGGCCGTGCCCGAAGCCATGAGTCCGCTGCTCACCCTCTTGCCGCTGCATAACTTGGCCGTTCAGCTAGCTTTACACAAAATGGCGAATGGGTACCAGCGGCCAACCTTTGTCCCGTGAGGGAATGATAAGGTGACATGGTGAATATGCGGTCACCTTGTCATCCGGTCACCTTGTCAAATTGATCACCTAAACTTCGAAAACGAAAAGACCCCATGATCACCGAAACCCCACATACGGAACGCGCCATTGACATGCTGACCATCGGTGGTATTGATATGGATATGGTGCTGACCGTGCCGCGCATGCCCGGGCTGGATGAGAAAGAGATGGCCAAGTTCCTGGGCTGGATGCCCGGTGGACCGGCGGCCAATGCGGCTTGTGCCGCGGCCCGTTTGGGGCTACACGTGGCCTCATTTAGCCAGGTGGGTGATGATGAAAACGGGCGCGCCATTGTGGCCGATTTTGTGCGCCACGGCGTGGATACATCGTTGATGGAGACGGTTACGGGTCAGCAGTCGCCCTTTACGGTCATTCTGATCGACCCATCGGGTGAAAAAGTGATTTTGGTCGTGCCCGGTTTTGAAGCTGTCTACTCGGCGGAAAAAGCCGCCGCCGTACTGCCCAATGTGCGCTATCTTTACATGATGCCCAACCGCGAGGAGACCTTTTTGACGCTGGCGCGGCTGGCCCATCAGCACGGCGCCCAAGTAATGATCGACATTGAGCCCACGGTGTGCGCTCAGCGCGATAAGCTGGAACGGCTGTTGGCCGAGACCGATATTGTGAGCTTTAACCGCTTTGGCTTTGAGGCGGCGGCTGGTGCGGCGCCTGCCTTTGCCGCCGCTCGCCAACTGCTGGCCTACGGTCCGCACACGGTCATTGTGACGCGTGGCCGTGGTGGCGTGCTGGCCGTCACCCACGATGAAGAGGCCGAGCATCCCGGCTTTCCCGTAGAAGTGGCCGACACCACCGGCGCAGGCGATACGTTTCACGCTGCGTATTTGGCTGCCACCATTCGGGGCATGTCGCTGGCCGAGCGGCTGCGCTTTGCCAGCGCTACCGCCGCCATATCGGTGACGGCGATTGGGCCGCGTGGGCGCTTGCCTACATGGGCCGAGGTCGAGAAATTTCTAAAAAATAGCAAAGAACTTTAAGGAGAATACAATGTCTGAAAATGGAATGGTGGCCCAGGTGGAGAGCCTACCCGACCTGGTGCGCAATGAATTTAATACGTTGGATGGCCGCGTGCGTCGGCTGCTGGATCATAACGAGTGCCTGTCGGTCAAACGTGTGGTAATCACCGGCTGTGGCGATTCACACATGGCCGGGCTGGCCACGGAATTGGCCTTTGAAGAGCTGGCCGGCATCCCCACTGAACCCATGACGGCCATGCAGGCCGCCCGCTACGGCGTTACTTATCAACCCAAGTCATTTCCCAAAAATCCGCTGGTGTTGGGCATTTCGGTCTCCGGCACGGTGGCGCGCACGCGTGAAGCCATTGCCATTGCGCGCGAAGATGGCGCGCTGACCGTGGCCGTCACCGCCAACCCAGACGCGCCGCTGGCCCAGGCCGCCGAAAAGATGCTCGACTGCACCGTGCCAGACTTTGCCTTTGCGCCCGGCGTGCGCTCCTATCGCATTTCGCTGGTCATGCTCAATTTGCTGGCCATTCGCCTGGCCGAAATTCGCGAGCGGCTGACGCAGGATCAAGCTAATGCGCTGCGCCAGGAGTTGAAAAGCACGGCCGACGCCATGGAAGCTACCATTGCCGCCGTCAATGACAAAGCGCGCGATCTGGCGCAAGCCGTGGCCGAGCAGAAAAACTTTGTCTTTGTGGCCGATGGTCCCAACTATCCCACGGCGCTCTTTAGTGCCGCCAAGGTGCTGGAGGCCGCCGGTCGCCACGCCATGGGCCAAGAGACCGAAGAGTGGGCGCATCTCCAATACTTCGTCAATACCGATCCCACTACGCCAACCTTTGTTATCTCCCCCGGCGGGCGCGGACACGGGCGCGCCGCGGAACTTATGGAGCCGGTGAACCGGGCCGGGCGCACCAGCGTGGCCGTGGTGCCCGAGGGGGATACGGCCATTGCGCCTCACGCCGATTGGGTGCTGCCGGTGGTGGGCAATGTGCGTGAAATTTTTAGCCCCATGGTCTACGCCATTGCCGGTGAACTCTTTGCCGCCCACCTGTCCGACGCCATTGGCGAGCCCTTCTTCCGCCGTTTTAGCGGCGCCTATGATGTGCAAAATGTCGACGCCGCCATGACCATCCGCAACAGCCAGGTGCTCAGCCGCGCGGATTTGCCCGCCTAAACTGAGTGTATGGTATATTAGATCACAAAACTGAAGGGGTGATCGGGTGAAGAGGTGACAAGGTGAACGTCACCCAGTCACCTTGTCACCCCTTCATCTTGTCATCTTTGATTCAAAAGTGTAAACCACTACCTCAGGTAGTGGACTAAATAGCGGTTCGACCGATGTATTGGGTAGCCATGTAACGGGTATTATGTATCAACCTGGAAGGTGCGAAACTAACAGGAGATACATAATGACCCGTCAATTCAAAAAGCTATCGCATTCGTTGTATGAATGCAAATATCACGTCGTGTTTTGTCCAAAATATCGATATAAGATTTTGGACACCGAAGTGGCGCAATATATGACGCAGAAGCTCTACGACCTCTGTGGCCAGAAAAAGGGGGTAGAAATTCTGGAACTGAATGTACAGCCGGACCATGTGCATATAGTGTTGTCGATTCCGCCCAAGTATGCGGTGTCGCAAGTCATTGGCTTTCTCAAAGGCAAGACGGCCTTGGGCGCCTTTGACCGTTTTCCCGAATTGCGCAAACGGTATTGGGGCCAGCATGTGTGGTCACGCGGCTATTGTGTAAGTAGCGTCGGCCTAGATGAAGAGCGCATCCGCAAGTATGTCAAGTGGCAGAACAAGCGGGATCAAGACAATGATGCTACACAAGGCAAGTTGTTCGACTAACCACTAATCAGTAACAGTGCACCTTCCAGGTGCATCAATTCAAGCCACCGGTTTTACCGGTGGTTGTTGACTGTGGATTGCTATGTTTCAACTCCGTTCCCATCAGCAGCAGGCCGTTGACGCTGCTTTAGACAAACCGCACGGCGGCGTATTAACGGCCGTGATCCCCCCAGGCGGCGGCAAGACCATTTTGGCCTTGGCCGTGCTGGATGCTCTTTATAAGGCCGGGCGGATTGACTCTGCCCTGGTGTTGACGCCCCGTTTGGGCCTCTGTTCTCAATTTGAGCTGGACTGGAAAACGGTGCGCACCCATTTTCAGCCCAATGCGTTGGGCGCTATTTTGCATCGGGAAAATAGCGCCATCGATGGTTTGCGCGCCGGGGGCTATGTCACCAGCTATCAGTCTCTGTGCGCTGACCCCGTGGTGCATCGCCGCTTTGCGCGTCGGCGCGCCAAACGCTTGGCCCTGGTGTGCGATGAGGCCCATTATCTGGGCCAAAAGCTACACGGCGCTGGTGAGACGACGCAGGCTGCCAAAATCCTTTCCGAGCTGGATGAGTATGCCGCATTCAAGCTGGTCATGACCGGCACGCCCTATCGCTCGGATGAAAACCCCATTATCTTTGCGCAATATGACCACAATGGCAAGATCGCGGCCGATGTGGAGATCTCTTATGCCGATGGCGTGACGCAAGGGTTTCTCTGCCCGTTTGACGCCATGCTCTTTGATGGCAAGATGCAGCAGACGCGGCGGCGGCAGCGTCACGGTCGAGCTATCTACGCCACCGAGGAAGTAGAATTGCGTTATACGTCGCAACAGCTCACCAAGATTGCGGTCGACCCGCAATTCTGGCAGGTGGCGGCGCGCCACGCCTTTGAAAAGGTAAAGGAACTGCAAGAGCTGTGGCCCCGCTATTGTGGCATTGCCGGCTGCGCTACTCAGGAACATGCCCGTGAAGTGCTGGCCTATCTGGAAGGATTGGGCGCTCGCTGCTTGCTGGCTGTCTCCGATGACAGCAGCGCACACGATAATCTGCGCGCTTTCAAAATGGGTGGTTGGGATATGCTGGTAACGGTGGGGATGGCCCACGTGGGGTATGACTATAAACCGATTGCCGTAGCCGCCGTGCTCAGCGGCGTGCGCGAATTCAACTGGCTGGATCAATTTACCATGCGTGCGGGCCGCGTCGTGCCCAATCGCCCCCGCGCCGAGCAGACGGCCTGGATCTACGGCATGAATGATCTGGCCATGCGCCGCTATGTAAATGACAAGCGCAGTGAAGCCAGCCGCGCCATTAAGCTGTTGGAAGAGATGGCGCCACCCACAGGCGATGCGAGCGAGGGCGCCGGTGATCAAGGGCCTAGTCTGCTCTACCACGGCGTGACGCTGGAGAGCATCTCCGGCATTGGCTTTGGGCATAATGGCTACATGGCCGAGCTGGATGAAGAAGAAGGCGCGCCCCTAACGGACAAGGAACTGCGCGAGAACTTGCGTCGTCGCCGCCAGGGGTTGGTGAGCCATTATGCGGCCAAGCACTTTGGCCAAGTCAATGGTGAGACCATTCGCAAGGTAAATGCGCTGCTGTTGACCCGCTATGGCAAGCCCGTGAACCAATGTGCGCCCGAAGAGCTGACCGCCCAGATCACATGGCTGGAAGGTGAATTGGGGCCCATGCCGGAAGAGGAGGATGAAGAGCCCTATTCGGATTCAGAGTCGCTCTATGTGCAGGGCACGTTATTTTAAATGTGAAATGTGTATCTTGAGGTCTGGTTGAACCCAAATAAAATGCGATTCAAAAAAGTCCGGTTGGCCAAAGCCAACCGGACTTTTTTGAATCGCATTTATTGGATTTTTAATGCGCTATTGCTCTTGATCTGCAAATGAGTGGCAGTCCAAACACGCTTCATTGCCGTACGCCTGGTGGTCAAAGGGCGCCGGTGAAATCCCGCTATCCGCGGCGTGACAGGCCACGCAATCGTTATTACCCGCCAATGAATGCGACACAATGAGCAGCGCGCTATCAGCCTGTGTCGATTCTGCGGCGGCGGCCGTAGGTGTTTCCGCTGCGTCAGTTGTTGCTTCTGGCGTGCCCTGGTCAGCTGCTTCTGGCGTGGACGTTGCCTCTGCTTCCGCTGTGGTGGTTGCTTCGGCCGTCACAGCGTCTGTCGCTGCGTCGGTCGCGGCGGCAGTAGGTTCAACGGTTGCTGCCGCGGTGGGCGGCAACGGTGTGGCTGTGGGCGCTGGCGTGGGTGTGTCCGGTTCCGGCGTGGGCGTGGATGTTGACTCCAGCGCTGAGAGCGGCACCAGATTGGGCGCCAGATGATGACAATCGCCACAGTCTGTGTTAGCAAACCCGCTGTGCGTAACCGGCGCCGGCGCAATGTTGCCACCCACGGCGTGGCAATCCAAACAGTTCTCATTGCCTTCCAGCGTGTGCACAATGAGAGGAATCACCGTTGTGGTGGGCGTGGGAGCCAGCGGCGTGGGCGAGCTTTCGGCCAACACATCTGCGCTCAGTTCATGGCAGTCGGTGCATTCGGCGTCGGTATAATCGACGTGATCGCCAGGATAGGCGAATTGTTTTTCCAGACCGTGACAAAGCTCGCACTGCATGACTTCAGTCAGCGGATGGGGAATTTTGGGCAGCCGCCGCGTCTCTTCTTGCCGCTGTGGGGCGACTAAGGCCAGAACGGCCGGACTATTAATGTCCAGATATTTCCAATCGGTGGCGTGGCAGGCGCTGTTGCTACAGGTGCTGCTGTTGTCGCTGCCACCCGGATTATTGACTGTGTGACAATCGTCACACGTGGCGTCAAATTCAAAGCGATGTTGGGCCAGCCAATAGCTGCTTTGGTGCGATTCGGGCGCTTCGCTAATCGAGCGGTTGGCAAGCTGCACCGGCGTATCAGGTTGCACCACTTGCGGCATGGCGTGGCAAAGATTGCATTCGGCTGGAATCGCCTGGCCGTCTGTGCTTAGATGCGACCCATCGTGACAGCGGAAGCAACCGGGAAAATCCAGATGGCCCGTATTTTCGGGATAGGTATCCCAGTACACATTCATGTGGGGGAACTGGGTTTCCTGATAAATCCGCTGCAGCTCGGTGACGGTTTGCTCGATATCGGCTTGGCGGGTCGTCGCGATTTCACTGTATTCACTGTTATAGTAATCGTGAATGGTGGTGGCAATGGTGCTGAGCGCCTCTTCATCGGAGGCATAGCGCTGATCCAATACGGCTGCACCTTGCGCCTTGACGCCCGGCAAATCGGTGGGAATAAAGCCGTGCGACATGGCGGTGTCAATGGCGCGATCCGGCCGTTTGACCGAGTGACCTTCGCGGCTGTGGCAGTCGATGCAATCCATCTGCACTTTTTCCGCCTCTGCATTTTGCCAGGTGGCGGGGTCGGCTTCGGCATCAACATATTCTACCAGTTGGCCATCTTTTTCAATTTGCACCCACGGAATTTCCTGACGGAAATCGTCAGTCGCCACAAAATAGACGGAGTTGTTCACGTGCCAGTGGGCGCCCGTACTGCGGGCAGCCAATTCATCGCCACTTTGCTCCACTTTCATGGCCAGCAACAACTGGGTCAACGAGTTGTCTTCGTCTAGCCCATAACGATTTTCCACCACCAGCTTGGATGGATGTAGCAGATCGGTGGAATGGCAATTTTCACAGATCTCTTTGGTGGTGCGCATGGTGTGGCGCGCCGAAGCCAGGGGACGGCTATAGAGCTGGAGCGGCAGCGTCCACAAATAGCGCACGGCGGTTATTTTGTAGTAGAGTTGATGTTGGATGCCGCTACCAATGTGGCACGAACCGCAATCTACATTGGCATGGGCCGATATGGCGTGGGTGTCGATCTCGGGCTCCATGACCGTGTGACACGTGGAGCAAAACTCAGTCGATTCAGTATAGTGAACGCCTTCTACTGATGCGACAAAAAAGATAAACAAAAAGATGACTGCGAATAGCGAGCCCCATAATATTCGATTGCGGCGTTGTGGATTACGCCATAGCTGGCGAAGACTTCGCATAGAAGATTAGCTGCTTTCAATCCGTTTTGGACAACAAAACCTGTCAGGTCTTTCAGACCCGACAGGTTTTGTTACCATATACGATATCATGTCATCAAACGTTTAAGGACGAGTAAGATTGGCTACGGCTTCCGAGCCGCCGATGGCCTCTAGGCTGTCATAGAGAACCTGCAAAATATATTTGCCGTTGTGGGCAAACGCGCCGGGGTCCTTGGCTACATATTGGTAGTTATAGGCTGCCCGCAGCAATGTGGGCGTCCAGTTGGCGTAGCGATTGTCGCTGTTGAGTTCGTCGGCATCAAACTCACCGTTTTTGTTTACGTCCACATACCAATACGGATAGTTCTGTGGCGCATAGACAATCGGCGCACCCGCTACGTCGGCGCCATACGTTTGAATCGCCGCGCCCAACATTTCGTGAACAGTGGCAATTTCTCCCGCCAGCCCCTCAGTTACGTCGCCATCGCCATCCCAGTCGGTCACATCATCTTCATCGCGAATTTGCGTCACGTCTTCCGTATCATGGCACTCGGCACATTCCTGCACCTGTACTTTAAGCTCGTGGGCCGTGTGACATTCAACACAGGTGTCGAAACTCTTGCGATGCTCATTGCGCCCCACGTACTCTTTGCCGTCATACTGATAGGCGCCGCTGGCCTCGCCGCCAAAGACGGTGGCCCCCGCCGCAAAGTAGTGCGGATTCAGGAAGCGCAACGCATCCGATACGTCATCGTCACCCACTTTGGCGCGGATAATCGCCGCGTTGACGCTAAAGGTGGATTCGCGCCCCTGGTGACAGTTGAGACAGAGATTGCTCTTGGGGTCGTCAAAGCTCAATGTGGCGCCGCTGGGGAACTGTACCTCGGGCGACTCGCGCAGGGTAAATTCCTGCAGGTCAGAGTGGCAGGTGGTGCAGGCCAACGAATCTGTGACTTTCTGCTTGATGTTTACGCCGTTTTCCAGGAAGAAGGGCAGCCCATCGGCATTGTGACACTTGGCGCAATCGGCGGGCGTATTGCCATCTTCCTCTTCTTGGAAGTGCATAAACGCTTCCACATTGGGATTAAAGTGGCCGGCATCGTCACGCGCGGCCATGCTCATATCGACAGCCGGATTGGCCATGGCCTCATTGAGCGACTGAATTGAATCATGGAGCAACTCAATATGATATTTGGCGTTGTGGGCAAAAGCGCCCGGATCTTTAAGCGACGTTTGATAGTTGTAGGCCGCTTCTAGCAAGCGCGGCGTCCAAGCCTTGTAGGCATTGTCACGAATCGCCTCATCGTCGCTCGCTTCGCCATCCTCATTGGTATCCACGAAGAAGTATGGATAGGAAGCCGAATTGTAAGCAATGGGCGACTCGTTTACGCTGCTGGCGTATGCCTGCATGGCCGTCATCAAATTGGTGCGCAAACCATCCAGTTCATAGTAAATGCCCTCTTCAATGTCGCCATCCCCATCGTAGTCGCGCAGCGAGCCCTGCATGCGCACGTCGTGCAAATCCTCGACGCTGGCCACGCCATCATGACAGGTGGCGCAAACTTCGACCTTGACCTCCAGCGAATGGGGCTGGTGACAATCGGTACATGAATCAATGCCGCCTGCGTGATTGAATTTGGGCTGATAAGGCAGATCGGGATACTGGAAGCCGCCGTGGGTTTCGCTGCCATACAGCGATGCCGCTGCCGCATAGTAGTGAATGTTGATAAAGCCCAGATCTTCGCTCTTGGCATCTGGATGCTCGGCCAGACCGGCCTCTTCCACAGCGGCTGTTACATCTAAGCCCGAGGCGCGGCCCTGGTGACAAACCATGCAGCGCGCCGACTTGCCCAGATCGGTGATTTCGATGCCAGAAGGGAAGGTCACGCTGGTAAGTTGTGAGGCCGCGTCGTTGTGACAGGCCACACATTCAACCGTCGTTCCGGTAGGATGGCTCTGGTTTACCACGCCGGCTTCACTGCCATCAGCGCCCAGATAGTCTTGATAGCCCGGCGTGCTGTGGCATCTGGCACAGGTTTCCGGCACCACTGGCGGATCATCTTCATTCCAGTGGTTAAATGCTTCGGCGCTGGTATCGGCATGCGGAGAATTCAGCCACACATTTAGAAACGGCGTTTCTATAACGTGCTCAGACATGGAAGCATCTTCGGCCGCCTCTGTTGCTGCCGGCGCTTCTTCCGCCGGAGCGGCTTCTTCGGTTGGTGCGGCGGTTGGTTCCTCGGCTGGTTCGGCGGTTGCTTCCTCTTCGGCGGCCGGTGTCGCTGTGGCATCCTGAGCCACCGGCATAGCCTGAACGCTGGACGCAAAAGTCGCCACCGCCAGCAAACCAATAACAACGAGGAATACCCCCAACACGTAATATCGGCGATTCATAGACCCTCCTTGTGAAAACGCGCGGTTGAGTTGGTGGATTATTAATGGGAGCCGAACTAAGAAAATTGAATTATGACTGAAGCGTTTCTATGAAAATCATCATTTCATTGCTGCAAACAAAAATCGTTACAAATGAAACATGCTTTTTCGTAGAGCCTATTTCTGAAGTGTTAATGCGTACGTTGTGCGCTTTTGCAAATAGATAAAGTCCGCTAGCGGAGTACGGACTCTGCGCATTTGCCTAACTATTGTAGCATACATTACTATGCCCTGCAACATGACAAAATTGCAAATATTCATATTCCTGACGCCCGAATGACAGGAAATTGCATATGCCGTGGTGCAACACTAACCACAACGCTAATCTTACGGTACAAAAAAGGAGCATCAATGTGACTATACAGAAGGATCAATCTGCAATTGAACCGATTTGGTGGCTGCCCACACCGGACGAAGCGACATTGGATGCAGATATTCAAGCAATGTTTGCCAAAGCGCGCGCCAATGTGGGGTTTTTGCCCAATGTGTTGGCTACATATGCCTTTCGCCCCGAACGGCTGCGTCGTTGGATCAAGCACTTCAATGCCATTATGTATGGTGAATCTGACCTGAGTGTGGCCGAGCGTGAAATGATCGGCGTGGCGGTTTCGGCGCAAAACCACTGCCTTTACTGCTTGATCGCCCACGGCGCTGAATTGCGCCGGCTGCTAGAGGACGAGGTGTTGGGCGATCGTATTGTCATGGATTATCGCCGCGCCGGGTTGGACGCCCGCACCACGGCCATGCTTGATTTTGCCGTTAAGATTACGGTGCATCCAGTCGAGTGCACGCCGGCAGATCACGACGCGTTGCGCGGTTATGGCTTTTCCGATGAAGCCATCTTTGATATTGCCGAAACGGCTGCGCTCTTTAATTTTACCAATCGCATGGCCTCTGCTCTGGGCATGATGCCCAATCGCATTTATCATCAGATTGGACGCCAAGCTGGATAAGCATTGGTTGATAGTAAACCGGTAAATGATGGTGATTGAAATAAACCGGTTTCTAGGTTTACCAAACAAGCGCTATCAAACAAGCGCTATCATATAAGGAAAGGAGATTGTTCTATGCTCATGCGCACTGCCGATTTGCCCGAACGAGATCGTTACAAAATTCTCTCTGGCACGGTGCTGCCGCGGCCCATTGCCTGGGTTAGCACCATTGACAAAGCGGGAATACCCAATTTAGCGCCCTTTTCTTTCTTTAACGTGGCCTGTTCTAACCCCATGACGCTAATGTTTTCAGTGGGGGCGGCGGATGCCGACAAGCCAAACGGCAAAAAAGATACGCTGGCCAATATTGAAGCCATCCCCGAGTTTGTGGTGAATTTGACCAACGAAGAGACCGCGGCGGCCATGAACCTGTCGGCTACTATACTGCCCCACGGCCAATCTGAGTTTGCTTGGGCGGGCGTCACCCCGGCGCCCAGCCTGACTATTCAAGCGCCACGGGTGGCTGAAGCGCCGGTGGCCTTTGAATGTACGCTGCAACAGATCGTCACCATTGGCTCTGCCCAGGCAGGCTCATCGATCATCTTTGGCGAAGTGCAGGGCATTTACCTGCGCGATGATATATATCAAGGCGGCTACATCCATTTGGATGCATATCGGCCCATTGGGCGTCTGAGCGGGTCGGGCTATGCGTATGTGCGGGAACTATTTGAAATGCCGCGCGTACCTGCGCCATAGCCGGTTTCTGTTGCAAACGCCACTCTAGTCAACCGACTCCCTACTGCCGCTTTCCCAAGAGCGCATCATGGCAGTCTGTACGTTGGCCAGCCGCCGCGCCGAGGCAAAGCTGGGTTCGATCTGCTGGCCGTCCACAATGGATTTGAGAAAGTGATAGGCCTCAATGCACTTGAGATCTTCATAGCCCACGCCAATGCCATCACCAGGATTAAAGCGCCCATGAAAAGGATAGCCTGGACCGCCGATTAACTTCGTGTAGCCATCGGAGGCGGCATCTTCGGTAGGCAGATACAATTCAAGCTCATTAAGCCGCTCGAAGTTCCATTTGAGCGCGCCCTGGGTGCCATTGACCTCAAAGGACATTTCGCATTTGGGACCAAAGATGGCGCGGCAGCTTTCAAACGAGCCTTGGACGCCGTTGGCAAATTGCACCAGCGCGCTTACATAATCTTCGTTCTCAACCGGACCAGTGGGGTCATCTGGGCGCCCCAGACCAAAGTGAGTGCCTTGGCCGCTGGGGAGTGGGCGCTCGGTAATAAAGGTATGCCGGCTGCTTACCACGCGCTCGATGTCGCCAATGAGCATGTGGGCCATATCCACCACGTGCGACATAATATCGCCCAGCACGCCCGAGCCGGCATATTCCTGTTTGAACCGCCAGGTCAGGTGACCCAGCGGGTTAGAGCCGTACATGGCAAAAAAGCGGCCGCGGTAATGGGTAATGCGGCCCAGCCGACCCTCGTCAATCAGCTGCTTGGCATATTGCACCATGGGCGCCCAGCGGTAATTAAAGCCCACAAAGCTCATGACGCCTGCCTCCCGCGCCAGCCGTTCGATTTCGGCGGTTTCAGCGGGCGAACGACCCACCGGCTTTTCGCAAAAGACATGTTTGCCCGCGGTCGTGGCTGCCCGCACCATCTCCAAATGCAGATAGTTGGGGGAAGCCACGTTGACCACCTGCACATCGGGGTGCTCAATCACTTCTCGCCAGTTGCTAGTGGATTGGGCAAAGCCCAGCGCCTCTTGCGCCTGCTGCGCTCGCGCCGGCGCTTCATCTGCGCAGATTACCAGCTGAGGGCGGATGCCGCTATCGTAAAAGCGGTCAGCAATATTGCGGTACGCCCGGCTGTGGGCCTGGCCCATCCAGCCCATGCCGATGACGCCGACGCCTAGGGTGTGTGTTTGCAATGTGGTGCTCCTTTGATTCCTATTGCTGTATTGCTATATCACTATGGCGAGAATTGTCTCGGGTAAAATATAGCAATACGCAATAGAGCAATACTCTTAAAACTTCCGACTCCACTCGCGCGGCCATCGTTCCACCACCACTTTGGTCTGCGTGTAGAACTCGACGCCGTGACGGCTTTGGGCGTGCAGGTCGCCAAAGAAGCTCTCGTTCCAGCCGCTAAAGGGGAAGTAGGCCATGGGCGCGGCCACGCCAATGTTGATGCCCACATTGCCGGCGTCGGCGCCATAGCGGAACTGGCGGGCCGTGTTGCCGTCGCTGGTGAAGATGCAGGCCATGTTGCCATAGGCGCGGTTGTTGACAATGGCCAGCGCGTCTTCCACGGTGTTGGCGTGCATCATGCTCAGCACCGGGCCAAAGATTTCGGTTTTGGCGATTTCGCCGTTGGGATTCACATTGTCTAGAATGGTGGGAAAGACAAAGTAGCCATCTTCATAGCCGCCTACCTGCTTGTTACGGCCGTCCACCAATACATTGGCCCCTTCTCCACCGGCCTGGCCAATAATCTTCTCAATGCGCGCTTTGCTCTCGCTGGTGATCACCGGGCCCATTTCGGCGCCCTCGGCTAGCCCATAGCCCACTTTGCGGCTGGTGGCAGCATCGGCCAACATTTCGGTGAATTCGTTTTTGGCTTCGCCCACGGTCACCGCCACGGACAGCGCCAGACAGCGTTGACCGGCGCAGCCCCAGGCCGAATCGGCCACAATGCGCGTGGCCGATTCCATATCGGCGTCGGGCATGATCACCACTGGGTTCTTGGCTCCGCCTTGACATTGGGCGCGCTTGCCATTGGCCGTGGCCCGGCTATATACATATTTGGCCACCGGTGTGGAGCCCACAAAGCTGATGGCTCTAATGCCTGGGTGATCCAACAGCGCATCCACCGTCTCCTTGCCGCCGTTGATCAGCTGCAACACGCCGGCAGGAAAGCCCGCCTGGTCGATGAGCTCAAAGAGCAGCTGGCTACTCATGGGCACCTTTTCGCTGGGCTTGAGGATAAAGCAGTTGCCCGTGGCCACGGCATAGGGTAGAAACCAGAGCGGAATCATGCCGGGGAAGTTGAAGGGCGTAATGGCGGCCACCACGCCCAGCGGTTGGCGAAACATGTGCTCGTCAATGCCGCGGGCAATGTCTTCATTGTTGTAGCCCTGCATGAGGATGGGGGCGCCGCACGCCACCTCTACATTCTCAATGCCGCGACGCATTTCCGCCACGCTTTCGGCATAGGTCTTGCCGCATTCTTCGGTGATGACGCGCCCAAATGCGTCCAGATTGTCTTCTAAAAGCTGCTTGAGCTTAAAGAGCGGCTGGATGCGGTCGCCCACGGGCGTGTGTCGCCAACCCACATAGGCTTCTTGCGCCTTTTGCACTGCGGCATCCACCTCGCCGCCGGGTGACATGGGCACAGTGGTAAGGGCCTGATTGGTGGCCGGGTTCATTACATTCGCATAGTCACTGGCGCTGGAGCGCGTCCACTGGCCGTTGACATAGTTGAGTAGTTTTCCGTTTGTGGTCATAGGTTTTCCTTTTTTAGTATTGCAATCAATGTGCGCAGTAGCATTTCCACTTGAGCTGGGAGCGAAATCAGTTGGCCAGAACAAGATTCACCCTGTCACCCCCTCATCCTCACAGGCTCTCCAAAAAATAACGCTCCATGGCCCGATTTTCCGCCCACTCTTCGCGGGCGGCGTTAACCGAATCCAGCTCGCTGACTTCGGCCACGGGTACATCCCACCAGCTTTCATAGCCGGGCACGCCCAGGTAGCGATCGTTACGCACGTGGATCACGGTGGTGCGGTCAATGCTCTTGGCATCTTGTAGCGCCTGCACCACCTCATCCACGCTGCTGCATTCGATGACGTGGCAGCCCAAGCTGCGGGCGTTCATGGCCAGGTCTACGGGGAGTGTCTCCACATCATAGCCGCTTGCATCGGTGGGCAGCTCCCCATTCTCGGGGAAGACGTAGCGCGTGCCAAAACCGCTTTGGCCCAGGCTGCGGCTTAGCGCGCCAATAGAGCGGTAGCCGCTGTTGTCCATGAGCACCACCGTCAGCTTGTAGCCTTCCTGCACCGAGGTGATTAGGTCCGTGTTCATCATTAAATAGGAGCCGTCGCCCACCATCACATATACTTCGCGCTCGGGGTCGGCCATTTTGACGCCCAGCCCGCCGGCGATCTCGTAGCCCATACACGAATAGCCATATTCCAGGTGATATTGCTTGGGGTGGCGCGCGCGCCACAGCTTGTGCATGTCGCCGGGCAGGCTGCCGGCGGCACAGACCATGACCGCACTGGGGTCGCCCTGGTCATTAACCGCGCCAATGAGCGCACCCTGATAGGGCAAGCCGCTATCGGCGTTTTTGATGCTGTAAATACGATCTACTTCGGCTTCCCATTCGTCATGCAGCTGACGCGCTTCAGCCTGATTTGCTTGATTATTCGTGTAGTCATGCAGGAGCGCAAGCAACTCTTGCAGCGTCACTTTGGCATCACCGGTGAGGGGGATGGCGCTGTGCTTGTGTGAATCAAACTCGGCTACGTTAATGTTGATGAAGTGCACGTCTGCGTTGCGGAACTGGGTCTTGCTGGCCGTGGTAAAATCGCTGTAGCGCGTGCCAATGCCGATAATTAGGTCGGCCTCTTTGGCCATAATGTTGGCGGCGGATGTGCCAGTGGCGCCCACCGCGCCCAAACAGAGCGGGTTATCGTAACGCAGCGAGCCTTTGCCCGCCATGGTCTCGCCCACGGGAATGCCGGTTTGCGCCACAAAGTTGGTCAGCGTTTCGGTGGCTTCGCTATAAAGGACGCCGCCGCCGGCAATGATCATGGGCTTCTTGGCTTGACGAATGGCCTGCGCCGCTCGCTGCAGCGCATCCGCATCTGGCCGGTTGCGTGGAATGCGCCAGACGCGCTTGGCAAATAGCGCAGACGGATACTCCCATGCCTCGGTTTGTACATCTTGGGGTAGGGCCAGCGTCACTGCCCCGGTGTCTGCCGGGCTGGTCAACACGCGCATGGCTTCGATGAGCGATGTGATTAGCTGGTCCGGGCGGTTAATGCGGTCCCAGTAGCGGCTAACTGGTTTAAAGCAGTCGTTGGCCGAAATGTCCTGGCTGTGTTCCCATTCAATCTGCTGGAGTACGGGCGCCACGTTGCGGCGGGCAAAAATATCGCCGGGCAGCAGCAGCACGGGCAGCCGATTGACGGTGGCGGTGGCGGCGCCAGTGACCATGTTGGTAGCACCCGGCCCAATCGAAGATGTACAGGCCAGGGCGCGTAGCCGGTTGCTGTGCTTCGCATAGGCAGCGGCAGTATGTACCATCGCCTGCTCATTCCGCGTCTGATAATACCGAAAGTCGGGGTATTGCTGTAGGGCCTGGCCCATACCAGAGACATTGCCGTGGCCAAAGATGCCAAAACAGCCAGCAAAAAACTTGCGTTCAACCCCATCGCGTTCACTGTATTGATTTTTTAAAAACTGTACAACAGCCTGCGCCATGGTCAGGCGGGTGGTGGCGTTCGTACTCATCTGGCTTCTCCTTGTTTAGCCAAGTGGCAAGGTGGCGCGGTGGCGGAGTAAACTGTGCCACCTTGCCACTTGGCCACTTTGTACTACTTCCATTGAATCGGCAACGTCATCTTGTTGGCGTCCCAGTTGTCCTTAATCCAGGTGGTATCTGGATCTTCAAAGGGACGATAGTCGCGTTCTGCATTTTGGGGTTCACCAGCCAAATAGTTAAGAAAGTAAATGTTGGAACCGGGCGTGGCCGCCACCGGGTGAAAGCCCTGCGTCACCAATACGCAGTCGCCGTGGTGGGCTGGAATAACCTCATCAAAATCGGTATCGCGACGATAGTTGCGGTGGAAGGCCACACCATTTTCGGGCTGGATGCGATAGTAATAGATCTCTTCCAGATAGGGCGAGTTACCCACGCGGTCGTGACAGTGCGGCGGCCAGCCGGACCAGGCGCCGCCCGGCACATAGACCTCAAAGAGAATCAGCCGTTCGGCGGGCAGCGGCCAGGCCAGCGTGTGGTGCACTTCGCGCACCGCTGGTCCGCCACCGCGCACCTCCACTCTCTGTTCATCCGGCGTAAAGAGGCGCACCGGATATTGGCCGCTGGCCGGGGCGCCGCCCAGAGCAAATTCAAACATGCTGCTGGCTTCCACCTGGATTTCCTGCCCGGGCGGCACGTAGAGCACGTGCGGCAATTGGGTGAAAACGCTTTCGCGCGCCACGGCCCATTGCTGACCACCAGCCGAAAGCGTGCCCGCGCCTTGCAGCGGCACCAGCGCCACTTCATCACCGCCGGTGGCTTCCACGTACCTTTCGCCGGGCTGCAAGCGAATGACGCGGAAGGTCAAATACTCCCATCCGGCCGATTCGCGGGTCACGTCCATTAATTTGGTTTGGGTATAGTCGGATTGGATTCTATGGTTCATATTGGCCTCGTTTTAGCTACTCAGCCAGTCAGTATTTCAGCATTTCAGGCTGACTGCTGATTCGCTGCTAGCTGACTGGCCAGTTCAATAAAAAAGTCCAGCGCCTGCGGATTGCGCATGGCGCCTGGATTGGCGGCTTTTTCCACATCATCGCCCAGCAGAATACGGCGCACGGGGATCTCCAGCTTTTTGCCGCTCAACGTGTACGGGATTTCGGCCACTTGATAAATGGCGTCGGGAACATGACGGGGCGAAAGCTCGTTGCGCAACCGCTGGTTGATGGCGCGGCGCAGCACATCGTCCAGCATCACCCCTTCGCGCAGCACCACAAAAAGCGGCATAAATGAGGCGTGATCCAGCTGTTCCAGATCGACCACCAGGCTATCCAGCACCTGGTCTATGGCTTCCACACAGGCGTATATCTCGCTGGTGCCCATGCGTATGCCCTTGCGATTGATGGTTGAGTCCGAGCGGCCATAGATCACGCAGCCCCCGCGCTGGTTGAACTTGATCCAGTCGCCGTGGCGCCAAACGCCCGGATACACATCAAAATAGCTGGTGCGGTAGCGTTCGCCGTCCGGATCGTTCCAGAACTGGACGGGCATAGAGGGCATGGGCGCGCTGACCACCAGCTCACCCACTTCATTCACCACGGGCTGGCCCATGCTGTTATATGCCTCCACCTTAGCGCCCAGCGCGGCGCCCTGCAACTCGCCGGCGTAAATGGGCTGAATGCGGGCGCCGCCCACAAAGGCCGTACAGACATCGGTCCCGCCACTCATGGATTCCAGCGCCACATGGGCGGGAACATTTTCGTAAATCCACTGAAACGCGCTGACCGGCAGGGGCGCGCCGGTGGAGCCAATGACGCGCAATTTGCTCAAATCATGCTGCTGCTTGGGGTGGATGCCGGCGTTGATGCAGGCGGCAATGTACGCCGGCGACAGACCAAAGTAGGTCATGCCGCTGCGTGCGGCCAAGTCCCACAGCCGGTCCAGCGTAGGCGTGGCCGGACTGCCGTTATACAAGATGGCCGTGCTGCCTGCCAACATGGAGCCGAGTAGATAGTTCCACATCATCCAGCCGGTGCTGGTGTACCAAAAGAAGCGGTCGCCCGGGTGAATGTCATTGTGCAGCGTCAGCGACTTGGCATGCTCCAGCAGGTTGCCGCCGTGGCTATGTACAATGGGTTTGGGCAGCCCGGTGGTGCCCGATGAGTAAAGCACCCAAAGCGGATGGTCAAACGGGACTTGTTCAAAGTGAGGTGTGGTGGCCGCGGCATGTTGGCGCACGGCATCGGCCCAGAAGATATAATTACGCAGCCCGTCTAGCGGGGCATCCAACAGCGGCACAATCACTGTTTGTTGGACGGTCGGCAGACCGGCTTGCAACTGCTGGAGGGTGGCCACCCGGTCAAAGTCTTTGCCGCCATAACGATAGCCATCTACGGCCAACAATACTTTGGGCTCAATTTGCGAAAAACGGTCCAGCACCGCCTTGGCGCCAAAGTCGGGCGAAGCGCTGGACCAGACCGCACCCAGGCCCACCGCGGCCAGACAGCCGATAATTGCTTCGGGGATATTGGGTAGATAGGCGGCAACGCGGTCGCCTTTTTGGACGCCGGCCGCCAAGAGCGCCTGTTGGAATGCCGCGGTTCTAGCGGCCAACTCCTGCCAGCTAATTTCCTGCGCGGTTCCTGACTCATCTTCGTATAGCAAAGAAGAGCGCAACGACGATGACTGCGCAAAGATATTTTCTGCATAATTAAGACGCGCGCCAGGAAACCAGCGCGCGCCCGGCATGGCGGCATCCACCAGCGCAATCTCCCCGCGCGCCGATGCCTTGATCTGGCAAAAATCCCAAATGGAGTGCCAGAAGGGACTCAGGTTCTGTACCGACCAGCGCCACAGTTCGGGGTAGGCGGCAAAGTGCAGCCCTTTGTGCTGCGCCAGCCAGCGCATGTAGCGGGTTAAGTTGGCCTGTTCAATTGTAGCGGCTGACGGCTGCCACAGCAGATCGCCTTCTTTAAGGTCAGTCATGGATGGTCTTTGGTGATTGGTAGTTGGTAATTAGTTGCTGATAGCTGGCTGTACTAATCCACAGATAACTAGCTACCAGCCCAGTTCGCGGCGCAAATAGGCGCGATTGCGTTTGGCGCTTTCCAGCGGATTAATGTCTATAGTGGTCAACTCCGTGTCGAGCAGAATATCCTGCTCGACGGTGCCCCAGCCTTGATAATTCATTTCCTCGAGAATGCGGCGGATGCCCTGCCAGTTGATGGTGCCTTGCCCAAGTTCGGGAAACACGCCGGCCTGTACGCCATCAAAATAGTCGCCCTCACGGGCCAACACTTGATCGCGCACGGCGTTGTTGCACTCTTTGATGTGCATGTACCAGGTGCGATCGCGCCATTTGTCCAGCACGGCCACCGGGTCGCCGCCACCATAGGCAATGTGCGCCATATCAAAGCAAAGCCCCACCAGCTCGGGATTGGTGCGCGCCAAGAAGGCATCCAGTTCAAAGGCCGTTTCCAGATAGCCACCCACGTGCGGGTGGGCGGCACACTTCATGCCATACTCTTCGTGCACAATGTGAGCAAACTCGTTGACGTTCTGGGCCGCTAGATCCCACTGGGCGCCGCTAAGCGAGTCTTGCGGCCGAATGCGGCCGGCGCGGCGGGCGCGGTTTTCGACCACAAAAAGCGCATCGGACAGCACAATGTATTCACAGCCCATGGCCGCTAGCACCTGCATGGTCTCAAAGGCTTCGCGATAGACCACTTCATCCTTTTTGCCTTGCACAAAGTTAAAGATGGTAAAGGCCGAAATAAGCTGAAGCCCGCGTGAATCGAGTTCGGCGCGCAGTTTCGAAATGTCAAAGGGCAGATAGCCATATGGACCCAACTCGGTGCCGGTGTAGCCCGCGGCCTGGATGCCATCCAGCACTTCCGTGTATGGCGGCACGTTGGGTGTGTCTTTCATAAGTACGCCCCACGAGACGGGGGCCGTGGCAATATTGATGTTCATTGGTTTGTCCGTGTTTGTGCATGATGACGAGGTAGGGCAACACGGTGACTTCGACAGGCTCAGTCACCGTGTTGTCACTGGATCTCTTGCCGTTGCGATCTGCTAATTATGCCAATCCGCCGCGGGACTCCACGAACGCCATCACTTCAGCCAGCGTGGGCATGAAGTTGGCGCAGCCGTGGGCCTGCACCACAATGGCGCCACAGGCATTGCCCAGCCGCGCGGCTTTGCGCAGATCCCAGCCGTTGACGTAGCCATAGATAAAGCCGGCGCCAAAGGCATCGCCCGCCCCCAGAATGTTGTAGACCTCCACGGGATAGCCGGGCGCTTCAATGGGCTCTTCCCGATCAGCCAAATGAACGCGGGACCCCAGCGCGCCCACTTTCTCAATGACGGCCTTGGGGCCCAGCGAAAGCAGCGTGCGAATGGCCGACTGGGTATCGCCCTGGACTTTGGTGTCGGAAATTTGCGAGTGGGTCAGCGACATCTGGCTGGCATCTGTGAGCATGGCGGCGTTGATCTCATCCTCGGTGCCAATCACAATGTCGACCGTGTGCAGAATGGAGCGCACCACCACGCCAAAGGCCCGCGGATCGTGCCACTGATCGGGCCGAAAATCTACGTCAAAGATAACGTCGACGCCCGCTTGGCGCGCCATCTCAGCGCCAAACATGGTGGCGCTGCGGCTGGGCTCTTTGCATAAATTGGTGCCGGCAAACTGGAACACTTTGGCATCGGCAATGGGCGCGGCCAGCACATCATCAATGGTCAGCTCAATATCGGCGCAATTGTCGCGATAGTAGACCAGCGGGAATTTGTTGGGTGGCTCAATGCCCAGCACCACGGCGCTGGTGCGGTGGCCCGGTTTGCGCGGGCTAAATTGGGTGTCTACGCCCTCTTTGTCCAAGAAATTCAGGATAAAGTCGCCTACGGGGTCGACGCCCAAGCCTGTAATAATGGCGGTCTTCAGGCCCAAACGCCGGCCGCCCACGCTAATATTGGTGGGCGACCCGCCCACATAGGCGGCAAAACTTTGAATGTCGACAAAAGGCGCGCCCACATCATTGCTGTAAAGGTCAATGGAGGAGCGACCCATGTGAACTGAATCGTAGGTGGTATTGCTGTTGGTCATAGAGAGTTTCCTTCATACCGATGCGATTGGTTATGCAGAGCGACGGATTACCAAATTGCCAGGCACCAGAATGGATGCCCGCTCCAATTGCGATTTGTCTATGGGCGCAACGACAGGCATTGCGTTTTCCCTATTTGGATGCATTTCTTTGTGTGGATGCATCCGGTCAATGAGAGAGAGCAACTTACGCATGGCCAATACCCCCATCTCGCGCCGCGGTTGATGGATGGTCGTCAACGCAGGGTCAATGGCGGCGGCCATATCCAGATCGTCAAACCCGGTAATGGCAATGGCGTCCGGCGCCATATATCCGGCTTGGCGCAGGGTGGCAATGACGCCAATGGCGGTGGCATCATTGTAACAGAAGATAGCCTCGGGCGGCGCCTGCCAAAGCTCCAGAGCTTTGGGCAACAGCTGTGCCGCGCCGTGCATGCCTCCGGCAATGCTGCCGGTTGGACAATCAACGCTTAGTTCGGGCGTCAATCCACCATTGCGCATGCCGTCTGCCCAGGCCCGTTTGCGTTCGTGGTGGCCCCGTCCCTGCGTCATCACGCCCATATGGGCAATCTTGCGATGCCCTTGCTGAAGCAGGTGGGTCATGAGCAGCGCACCACCGCCATAATCATCATGCACCACGGTGGGAATTTGGGTGCTATCTGCTTCTGGGTTGATCAGCACAATGGGCATGTCGCTGTCTGCGGACATCTCCTGGTAGCGATCCCCCACGCGGCTGGATGACACAATAATGCCATCAACCTGGCGGCCCAATAGGCTATGCGCCACCTCCATCTCGCGCGCCGGGTCCAAATCTGTACTGGATACAAAAAGGCTGTAGTGATGCTGGCGCGCCCATTCTTCAACGCCCTGGGCCACCTCGCTGTGAAAGGGATCTAAAAACGTCGGTACGATCAACCCCACACAAAAGCTGCGCTGCATGACCAATCCGCGCGCCATGAGGCTCGGCGCGTACCCCAACTCTTTGGCCACGTCCAAAATGCGCTCGCGCGTCTGGTCACTCATGCGACCCCGGCCGCGCAGCGCTCGGCTCACAGTGGGGTGGCTGACGCCGGCTACTTCGGCAATATCCTTAATGGAGATGCGCTTTTTCGCCATAATATGGACTGATAAATGGGACTGATTTATACCACTTAGCTTTGACAACCGCAGTTGGTATTATTTGCTCTTGTAACGATTTAACTGGTGAATTTGGGGAAGTTATGCGCACACGTATGCGCATAGGGGCAGAATAGCACCAAATGTATGATATGTCAAAACTGTTAAATTTACACTTGGTTTTGGAATAGAGCAGGTGTGGGAAGGGGCGTAATGCTGTATGCGGTCGGAGCTTTCCACAAGCTCCGACCGCATAGGCAAAGCCGATCATATCATTTGGGTTAAGCCCAGTGGTTGAGACCGGTTTCGTAGCGGTTGATCAAGTGCGCATTCTGGGGGCGAACGCGAATGCCCACCATGAGTTGGCCGCTATCGGCGGGCTGAAGCTGACCGCGGTAGATGAGCGCACCGTCTTGGCTAGAGACGGCCGTCATGGGGGCAACGGTGGGGTCGACTAATTCGCCCTGTTCATTTTCATGGCCGGCCACAATTTCCAGCGCTACTTCATCCTGCGCCGCGCCATTGAGCCAAACGCGGGCGCTCAGCTCAATGGGCTGCCCCGTTTGCACCTGTAGCAACTTGGGTGGCACCGCCTCGATGCGGACGTTGCCCCAGCTTTGGCGCATGCGGTTTTTCCAGGCCGACATGGTGCGCGCGGTGGCAAATTTTTCGCTGTGATATTCGGCGCCGCTCTGCATGGCCGGGAGATAGTAGAGGTTGGTGTAATCTTTCACCATGCGCTGCATACTAAATTGGGGCGTGCAGGTGCGGATGGAGTTCTTCATAATGGTGAGCCACTTTTCCGGCACGCCTGCTTCATTGCGCTCAAAATAAAGCGGAATAATCTCATTTTCCAGCGTGGCGTAGAGATGCAGCACGTCGGCCTGATCCTGTGTTTCCTCATCTTTGTAGTCGCGCTCTTCGCCAATGGACCAGCCGTTGTGATTTTCCGCATCCCCCAAATAGCCCTCGACCCACCAGCCATCCAGCACGCTAAAGTTGGGAATGCCGCTGAGCGCGGCTTTTTGGCCGCTGGTGCCGCTGGCTTCGTGGGGGCGACGTGGGTTATTGAGCCACACATCAACACCCGAAATCAGGTGGCGGGCAATATTCATGTCATAATTTTCCACAAAGACAATCTTGCCCCAAAACTCAGGACGCTGGCTCATCTGGTAAATGTGCTGGATCAACCCTTTACCCGGCTCGTCGGCTGGGTGCGCCTTGCCGCTAAAGACAATCTGTACCGGCCGCTCCGGGTCGTTGAGCAACCGTTGCAGCCGCGCCTCATCGCGAAAGATGAGCGTCGCGCGTTTATAGGTGGCAAAGCGGCGCGCAAAGCCCAGGGTGAGCGCATCTGGGTTGAGTAGCTCCTGCGCCGTCTCGACGCGCTGGGGTCCTTCGCCATGATGCAGAAATTGGCGAGCCACGCGCTGCCGCACCAGCATTACAAGCTTTTGCTTGCGCTCCTGATGCACAAGCCACAACTCACTGTCGGGCAGCGCCTGCGCCGCCGACCAGATATTGGGATCATCCACATCGTCGAGCCAATTGGGCGCCAAATGGCGGGCATAAAATTCACGCAGCTCGGCGGCCAGCCAGGTCTTGACGTGGACGCCGTTGGTAATGTGCCCAATGGGCGTCTGCACGGCGGGCGTGTCGGGCCAGAGGAATTTCCACATATCGCGACTTACTTCGCCATGCAGCTTGCTTACACCATTTTGATATGCACTCATGCGAATGGCCAAAACGGTCATGCTGTATTGGGGCGCCCAATCCAAATCCTGCTTGGCAAAATTGATAAAGCGGTCGCGGTCAATGCCCAGCTGCCCCCAGAATTGCCAGAAGAACTTTTCCACAAGCTCAAAGGCAAAGGCGTCGTTACCGGCTGGTACAGGCGTGTGGGTGGTAAAAAGCGAGTCAGCGCGCACGGCCTCCACGGCTTCATCAAAGGAAAGACCGCTGCCCTGCACCAGCTCGCGCGCGCGCTCCAGTCCCAAAAAGGCGCTGTGCCCCTCATTCATGTGCCAAGCGGTGGGCGCTTGCTCAATAATGCCGGCCGCTTGCAGGGCGCGCAGGGCGCGCACGCCACCAATGCCCAAGACCACTTCCTGGCTAATGCGCAGCTCGCGATCACCGCCGTAGAGACGGGCGCTCAGCTCGCGATCTTGCGGGGCGTTGCGCTCCACATCGGTATCCATCAGATAGATGGCAATGCGCCCCACTTGAATGCGCCAAATCTTGGCATAGACCGTGCGCCCCGGCATATCCACCTGGATCAATATGGGGGCGCCATTCTGGTCCAGCGTGGGCGTGGCCGGCACCTCGCTCAGGTCAATCTTCTCATATTGAGCCTGCTGTCGCCCCTCTATATCAATGTGCTGGGTAAAATAGCCTTGGGGGTAAAGAAAGCCCACGCCCACAAACGGCAGGCCCAAATCGCTAGCGGCTTTACAGTGATCGCCACTCAAAATGCCCAGACCGCCGCTGTAGATGGGTAAGGCCTCGTGCAGCCCAAACTCGGCGCTAAAATAGGCAATCAATTCGTCCTGTTTATCGGGGTACGTCGCCCCAAACCAGGTGCTGTCGGCATTCATGTAGGCATCAAAGCGCGCCAACACGCTTTGATAGGCTTGTAAAAAGGCTGGATCCTGCGCGGCCGCGTCTAGTTTACGCTGCTGCACGCGGCGCAGCAGCTTGACGGGGTTATGGTTGACTGCATCCCACAGGCCCGGATCAATCGTGGCATATAGCCCGCGAGCATCTGGTTCCCAGCTCCACCACAGATTGTAGGCCAGTTCTTCCAGCCGCTCAATGGGTTCTGGCAATCTGGGTAAAACGGAAAGCTTTCCAATAAATTTCATAGATGAGCGCTCCTTCTCAAAAACTGAAAATAATGGCGATTATATTGCATTGAAATGGCGGTACGAATTAGTCGACTTACGCAAGCCCAGTTGTCTGGCCGCTTAATTTTCGCGGCAGTAGAGTAAGAATCGCCTTATAAAAGATCGTCTTTTCTCCTGGCGATGCACAGGCGCTGCATAAGTCGTGATGGCTGATGCGCAATCGGTTGCATAACAGCAGCCGGCTCCATTGTACTGGATTTGGCCTGATGGACAAAATAGGGTGAGGTATGGGTATGGGGAAACAATGACGCGGTTAAAAAAGGGGAGCACGATTGTCAATACAGCGCCCCACCAGGGCTGTATTGACGGCACAATTTTGCTGGGCCAACTATGCAATTTAGACGTGCCAGAAGATGCGCATGCCCACCAGCAGCGTGATCAGCGTGACGACCAGCATGCCCGACCCCACCTTGAGAAAATCACGCGGGGTGTAGTTGCCCGGCCCCATCATGAGCACATTGACGGGGTGGGCAATCGGCGTGAGAAAGGCCGCTGAACAGGCAATAGCCACGGCTACAGCCATAGCCTGCGGATTGACCTGGCTTTGCAGCGCAGTGGTCACGGCAATTGGGCCAACAATCAGCGCCGCCACCTGTCCGCCAATCACTTGCGTGACCAATACTGTAAGCAGGAAAAGACCGGCAATCAAAGCCAACGGACCATAGGGGGTGATGGTGTTCACCAATACCTGCCCAATGTGTTCAGCCAGGTGCGTGTTGATCATGGCCAGGCTCAAGGGCAGCATGCCGGCGATCAAAAAGATCACGCGCCAACTGATCCCGCGGTACACATCATCCAGGTTTATACACCCAGTCAGCGCCAGCGCCGCCACGCCCAGCATCATGGCATCTGAAGATGGGATAATGTTGAGAATGGAGATCAGCAACACAAGTCCGGTAATACCAAGCACCCAGCCTGCTTTCTGCGGCAGTGGGGGCCGCGCCGTGTGGGTACTTTGCAGCAACAGGAAGTCCCGATCATTGGCCAAGGCTTTGAAATTGTCCGGCGTGCCCACCATGAGTAGGGCGTCACCGGGCTCTAGCGGCATAATGCCCACATCGTTGCGAAAGCTGAGGCCCTCGCGCCAGAGCGCCACCCCGGTCAGGTGATACTTGTTACGAAAGTTGATCTCGGCCAAAGACTTGCCCAGTGCTCTGGAGCGGGGCGGAATGATTACTTCGGCCATGTCGACAAAGTAGCTGGCGCCGTCTGGAATGTGATTTTGCTGGCGTCCAAGTTCCATGCCCCATGATGTGAGTTCGGCGATCATATCATCGCGCCCCAGCACTACCAGGAAATCATCCGCCTGAATGGTCTCTGTGGGTTGTAGCGTCAGGATGGCTTGATGGCCGCGCCAGATGGCAATCACGGTTAGGCCCAGGTTTTCGCCAATCTTGCTCTCGGCCAGAGAAACACCCACCAGCGGCGAAGTGGGCAACACGTGGACTTCCCACATCTGCTCGGGGATTTGATACATTTCGGTGAGATTGCGGGCCAGCAAATAGGGGCTAGCGCTTTGACCCACGGTCTCGCGCGTGGGTAACATCCAGCGTCCAAAAAGCGCCATGAAAGCCAGGCCCGCCAGTACGATCAGCCCGCCCGTGGGCAGAAAGTCGATCATGCTCAGGCCGGCCTGCTGCTGGTCGCGCAAGATGCTGCCCAGGATAATGTTGGCGGTGGTGAAATAGGTGGCCATACCGCCCACCAGGGTGCCAAAGGAGAGGGGGATCAGCAATTTGGAGGGCGCTACGTCCGACTCGCGTCCCACCTGCACGGCGGCCGGCAGCAAAACGGCGCCGGCCGCAATGTTATTCATAATGAGTGAGAGCGTGGCCCCCGTACCCATAAAAAGCAGGATCAGGCGCATTTCAGAACCCTTGCCCACCTGCTTTAGCTGCTCTGCAATCCACTGTACGGCCCCCACATCTTCTAAGGCTTGGGTGATCACAAAGAGGCCAATAATGGTGATGACGACCGAACGGCTAAAGCCGGAGAGCGCTTCTTCAAAGGTGACAAGGCCCGTGAGCGGCAGAATGGCGAGGACCAGAATCGCTGTGAGATCGGGGCGCAATAGATCGAAAACGATAATAACGAGAGTGACCGCAATAAAGACAACGAGAATCCATTCCTGCGCAGATAACATGGTAACAATAATAGTCTTTCGCTGAAAATGAGGTGGACCTTATGGTCACATTATTTAACTCGCGTTACGCAGCGACAGCCAGGCGGCTAGAGAGAAACAGGAACGTCGGCGAGCCAACTTTCCTCCGGGCTTGCGTAACATAAGTTATTTAACTGATCGTCAAGCTCAACAATGCCAAAAAGAAATTGATGGGCGGACAGACCAATACGGCCATTAATATGATGCAGGCTTTCATTAATCAGGTCAACGCCTTTAGCGGCAACCAACTCACGCCAGCGCAGGCCCAAGACTTGATCGATGATGCCAACGCCATCATCGTCGCGCTCAACTAATCCCGAGGGGCGCTGTGGCAATCATGAATCCACCAACCGATGTCCGAACGGGCATCAGCCGTGGATTCATGATTGTCACAACCGTAGTGGGTAGAATCTATAAATCCCGCTCACCGAACATGAAGCGCAAACTCTGATCTTCTGCTCCAACAAAGTCGAGAGTAAAACAACTGGATTCAATCTGTGCCGTCTGCATCAGCGCGGCCCGTTCCCCGGAAGCCATATTGGCGCAACGTTTCGGGCCAGATGAGCCAGACCAGGCCAAGAATGGGTTGGAAAAAAGGAAAATAGCCATAGTCGGCGCCAAAGTGTCGCCAGACCGTGTGGCCGATGAAGGCGGGATCCACAAAGCTCCAGATGCCGATAATCAGCGTCAGGGATGTCTCTAACCCGAGCACTGCCACCGAGAGCCACCACGACCATTTGCGCCGATAGGCAAAGCCAATGGTGGCCACCAGATAGCAGAGCGCGGCCACGCCGCTCATAGCTGGTGGGAAATAGTAGGTGGTGGCCGGATTGAGCAGTTGGTAAATGGCGCGCACGCCGGTCGAGAGCGCCAGCACCGGATAGGAGACGGCCAGGATATAGCCAATGGTGCTGATCAATTCAGCAGCGGAGTTGCCATTGTTTGACTTGGCGGCGGTAGATTTCACGGCGACATGGCTCCGTATTAAGCGGTTACGCGGCGTTCAAGAACGCTATTACATGCGCTTTAAGTTCTGCGTACTCTGTGGTGACCGGCAATTGCGGAAATTCGGCAATCACGTTGGGCGGCGGACGAAAGAGGACGCCTTTATCGGCGCGCAGCAACATGGTGGTGTCGTTATAGGAGTCTCCGGTGGCCATGGTGGCAAAACCGGCCGCGCTAAAGGCCTCTACGGCTTTACGCTTGGAATCCGCGGTGCGCAAGTGGTAGCCAGAGATAATGCCTTTATCGTCGATTTCCAGCATGTGCGCAAAGATAGTGGGGTAGTGCAGCTTGGGCATAAAGGGGGCCACAAACTGGTAGAAGCTATCGGTCAAAATGATAAACTGGGTTTGGGTGCGCACCCACTGCATAAAGTCATAAGCCCCGGGCAGCGGCTCCAGTTCATCAATGATAGCCTGGATTTGCGCAATCGTCAGGTTCTGTTCGCGGATAATGCGCAAGCGCATTTGCATGAGTTCGTCATAGTTGGAAATATCGCGCGTGGTCAGCCGCAACTGCTCAATGCCGGTGCGTTCCGCTACGGCGATCCAAATTTCAGGAATAAAAACGCCTTCAAAATCCGCCGCCAATAGGGTTGGTTTTTGGAGAGACAAGGAAAATTCCTTCTGTTTTCAATACAATTGAGTGAATTGCAAATGAGTAAATAAAGTATTCGGTGCCGAATGAGCATTCTCAATGCCAATTGCTGCTTGACAATTATACCATACAGCGCGCCCTCAATACTCAATGATGACTCCTTCATTGTCAATTCGCTTGTTCTCAATATAGCGCAGCGGCATGGCATAGCTCGTCCAGCCGCCCGCCTGCATCAGTGCATCCAAGTTGCTGTGGCGGGCGGCTTCGGTAGCCCAGGCATGGCGACAATCGTGTGGTGACAGGTTGTCAATGCCCAGTTCGCGGCCAATGTGACCGACGCGTTTATTGAGGGCGCGGGTGGTCATACCGCTCGTCAAGAGCTTGCCGCTTTTATTGGAGGCGCGCAGAAGGGGGGTGGCGTTGCTGGCGGTGTGCGGCAAGTGCAATTGCGCATAGTAATCGGTTAGGGCGCTCACGGTGTCCTGTGAGAGTTTGTGCACGCTATCCTTGCCTACTTTGGGGCGGAAAAAGGCCAGCAGGCCATCGGTCAGGCTCACGTGAGCCAGCTTTAGAATGGCGACTTCTTCGCAGCGCAGACCGTGATCCAGCAGCAGGCACATGAGCAGTCGGTCGCGATAGTCAACCGGGCGCTTGCCTTGCAATTTCTTCAGCTCGCTGGCGGCGACGCGACGGATTGGGGTAGGGGACTCCTTTTTGTGCCCGACGCGCGTGACCGAACGCGTCTCATCAATGCGCCGAGCTTCCTTTTGGCTGTAACCGCGCACGGCCTTGATGCGCAGATATTCACTTTCGGGCAGGTGCTGCGCCTTATAAGCTAACTCGGCATAAGTTCGCATAGTCGACAGCCTAATGTTCACCGAACGCACATTGTACCCTTGCTCTAGCATCCACAATTTAAAGGCCTCTACCAGGCCGCCGCTGACAGCCGACCAGATGGGCGGCTCCTCGTAGAAATCGGCGCCCGTTAGCGGCAGATTCGCCACTTGCTCCAGAAAGCTGGCAAACAGATTTAGGTCGGCCAATTGGCGACGCGTGGTCTGCTGACTCTTCGTTGTGCGATACAGCGTAAACTGATTGGCTGACGCGTATTCATTGGCGGCCGCAGAAACTGCACGCAGTCGCTCAACATCCCTGGGGTTGACGCGACTGATTGCATTGCCTTGGCTACTCCGCACAATGGCAGCTGATTGCGTGGTCATGGACTACCTTTTGGTTTTGAAGTTGGCATAATGGATTCCGCAGCTGCATCTGGCGAGAAACAGTGTAACACCATGTAGCGCCCAGAAAACAGACTATTTTAAATCGTCCCCATTGGTTCTGATTATTTATACTAATCAGAACCAATGGGGACGATTATATTCTGACTTTGCATAATCTGCAAATTATCTATATGCCATGTGCAAATGGGTTTTACGCTCCGGTAATCCACGGCAGCTTTGAATGCAGACCACCGCATCTGTGCTGGTCTGGACAGCTAGATAAGATGCTCCAAGCTACACAGGCTATGGGGTTGCATTTTTCGCTGTTTGTCTTCATAGAAACGATTTCGATATCCAACCTCTAAATGGGTTTAATGCAATTCAGATGCTTGCAAAATCACTACACGAATTACAAATCTTTGTCTTACCATGCCCCCTCTATCACCGCGAAGGTTAACTTTCTAACGCGTAATCAACCGCTTGGGTCAAATGGCCGCGTCAACTTGCCCGGCCGCGCACTAACCACTCGTGCGCCTTTCCTGAGCGTTTTCCAGCGAGGACGCGCAAAAGGGCCCCAGCTTTTGGGCTGAGACCCTTTCCCAATGTTGCTGCTATTGACAGTTATCCTGGCGGCATCGATGTTGTCGGAGGGGCCGACGTTGTTGGAGGGGCCGACGTTGTCGGAGGGGCCGACGTTGTCGGAGGGGCCGACGTTGTTGGAGGCGCTGATGTTGTCGGGGGCGCTGATGTTGTCGGGGGCGCCGTTGTGCAGGCCTCGGAACTTGCGTCCGCCGACACTTGCTGACGCGCCGCTTGATCTTCCTTCACTAACCAGGTGATCGTGCTGCCGTCAAAGACGACGGAGAAGACATTCTCGTGGGTTCCCGGCAAGAAATCAGTCGGCTGGCCACGATACTTGGGGTTGCTGGTGAACATATTCTTAGAGCTGTCACTCGGGATAGTTATGGTGTTGCTCGACAAGTTGATATAGCCAAAGAACGCGGTGTAGGTGCCATCGCCATTGTTCTGGACACACTGCACCGTTGGGAAGACATCCCCTTCTGCTGCCTGGACCGTCACCGGCGCCACAATGGGCACCAGGGCCAGAGAGAGACCGGCGACAGCAAAGCCCTGCAGCATCTGACGCCGTGACAACAGGTGGGGCATACCGGCAACCGATTCTCGCAGCAGATTGGCATTCGCGAGCTTATCAAGCGCCATCCACATCAGCCGTTCGGCCTGCTGCTGCGCCAGATTGAACTTCTGCTGTATATTTTGCGTCAACTGTTGCGGTGTGGTTTCCCCATCGCACTGTTGCCACACCACAGCCGTGGTCGCGTTCAACACAAAAGACTCGTGGCTCTCTGTGTTGTAAACGGCCAGGCCATCACCCATTGGCTCGCTTTGAACCGCAGTGATACGACTTGGATTGTTCATTGGTGCATTTTCCTTTTACTTTCTTGTCACAACATTCTTGTTTAAATGTTGATGAAAGTGTTTGCGTAATGCCCTAGCCCTGGGTTGAACCTGTAGCAACCCATTCTCCCACTGCAGGCTCAGGGAACAGGCTAAGGCATTACAATTTTGATTATGATCATTCAGACACAGCAACTCCATTGGCGCATGCAATAAGGTGCGTTCAACGCGCTGTATCTGAGAATCAACAGAGCAGTTACACATCGCAGCAGTTGGCGAACTTAGCAAAGAACCAGTCGTCATCGTGCATGCGACGTGCATTCAGTTCGGCCCGCCTGCGCCAGACATCGGTGTCGACGGTGAGCGACATAGCATCTGCAAATTCCGGGCGTTCCTGTAGCGCTTTCACAACTCGGGCAATGCGTTGCTGCCCAAAGTGCAGCAACGCCGTGCGCAACACGTTGTGGGTCACGTGCTTGACCTCCACGCCACTGTAGGGCCTGTCCTTGCGGAAATAGTGCATAATATTGACCGACGGCGCCGTCCATACCTCATAGCCCAGCAGCCAGTAGCGGATGCAAATTTCCGTATCTTCCAGTCCCCACTTGGGCATTCCGTCGTCAAACGCGCCTGCGGTCTTCAGGGTGTCGTGACGCATGGCCATAAAGCCGCCGCCCAGCGCGGGTACGGCATAGGGCTCGTCCTCTTTTTTGGGCAACCACTCGGTGCGCACATTGGGTTCCGCAATGCGCTGGCCGTAGGCAAAGGTTGTATTGGGATTGCCCATGATGCCAATGCCGGGGCCAACTAGACCCACATGGGGCCGGTTGAGGGTGGCCACCAGCGGTTGCCACCAATTTTCCGGCACATCGATGTGCGAATCGGCAAAGACGACCACCTCGCCTTGGGCTTGCAACAAGCCACGATTGCGCGCGCCGGCAACGCCCAGCGCTTCGCTCGTCTGAATCAGCGTGACATTCGCTTGCGGCTCGGCAAGCAGGAAGTTGGCGCAGCCATCCGTCGAACCGTTGTCCACCACAATGATTTCGCTATTGGGCGGCAGGGTCTTGGCAAACTGCTCGACTGTGCGCTGCAACAGCACCGATTCGTTGGCGGCGGGCAGCACAACGCTCAGATTGGCGGGGTAGTCGCCGCGGAAGAGCTGGGCGGCTGCTTCTGCGGACAGTGGTTCCGGCGACGGAATGATGAAAAAGGGCGGGGGAAATTCCGGTTCCTCTTCGCTCAGTTTGACTTCGCCCGTCTGCAGAAACTCCTGCACCAGTGCCATATAATCCTGCCGCCATTGCGGATTGAGCTTGATGTCCCCTTGTGGTTCCAGGCCCCAGTTGGCCCGATTTTCTACAAAGTCCGCCACCTGTTGCAGAAGATCCGGCTGGCCAAACGTGCTGGCATGGTACGAGCCGGCGCCACCCCAGCGATAGATATAGTAGACATCCTCGGCGCGCAGGCTGTATGGGCGCACGGCATCTGCATGAAACTGACGGCAGCGCTCTTCAAATTCGATATCATAACCCAGATTCTTGCTGGGATAGCCCTGGGCTTCCTCGAATAGTGCGCGTGTCCAGCAACTGCCGCCGTGGAAAACGTTGATGTCCGGGCCGGAGAATTTGCCGTCATTGAGAAACCAGGCCTGTTCGGCTTTAAAAAAGGTGCGTTTTTGTTTTTGCAGCAGCGCAACCGATAGGGAGAGCCGATGGGGCAGGTAGATATCGTCATCGTGCCAGGGCGCGAGCAGATCGTGGGCAGCCAGCGCGACAGCGGCTTTATACTTCTCGCCGATGGAGCCAAAGCGTTGCTGCGTGTTGACAACGGTTACTTCCGGGTGGTCGAATTCCAGCGTTTGTCCGGCGTAGTCGTTGAGAATGATCAATTCTTTGGGCCCTGGATAGTCCTGGCGCAAAAAGGATTGAATCGCTTCCTCTAAGAGCGCAACCCGACCATACGTGGGGCAAAGACAGCTCACCGGTGGCGCATCTTGCAGCTGTTGCGCCCAGCGGTTGGGGTCACGTCTGGCATCTGCGTGCTTGGCGTGGCCCTTCTGGCTGAACTTTCCTGCGGACAAGCGGTCGAAAACCTTCTGCACAGTTGTGCTATCGACCAGCCGTGTTAGCTCCTGCTCCATTGCGTCGGCATCATCGATGATTTGGACTTCGTTGCGTTTGGCAGCGTCGGCGGTACATCCCGCCAGATACGCTTTGGGATAGGGCAGCAGGCGCGCAAAGGGTTCACCAGCGGCAAAGTGTACGGTCTGGTGGGGATGGATGAATTGCCAGCGCATGGTGATCACAGCGGGGAAGGCTGACGTGTCCACCATGGTTTCCAGCGGATGGAGTCCGCACTTGGTTGCGCTCGCCGGACCGCACACCCACAAAAGATATTCACTGGCGGTTTTCAATTGGTAACCGCTGTGAAAGGTCAATACACCATTACCCGCCAGGCTTTGGACAAAGTGCTGGATTGGTTCGATGCGATCTGGAAGGGCTACCCCAGCCGCGTCTGTCCAGCGGATCTCAATATCGGTTGGCTCCGGCCCCCCGTTCCACGTTGCCTCAAAGCCATATGGGCAGCGCATCTGCCAACCGATTTCGCCTTCCGCAACAGCACCCCTTTCGCCAGTACGTACGCTGCCATTCCGCCCTTCCGAGTGAATCTCCACCGCGCTGTTCGCGGCGGGCTGGATGGTGACAGCGTCGCTGTGCAGCGGGTATGCATTTAGTTTCATAATTTTGATTACCTCTTTAACGGATGCACCCCATTGGGGGAGGCCTAGCCGAGTAGACCCAAACTGTCTCCTATTACACCAGCGCAAATGGGAGACGCACCCCTCTTAAATTGGCTCTGCCCGCAGCCATGTATGTGGATTCTTTAGTAAAAGGCCGAAAGCCCACGGTTTCGTCACAACCGAAATTCTCTACCGCGGCACGTTGCGCTCGGCAAATCTCTGGAGTACCTCTTCCAGCGTGTATTGCGCATGGGTTTGCACAAACTCAAAATCTCTTTGGGCAAGTGCCAAGGCTTGGCGATAGAGCTTGTGGACTCTCTCCGGCTCCACATCGGGCTGCGCCAGTCGATGGGCCAGCAGCTTTTCGGCCCACGGCTTGCCACCGAGGACATAGGCCGAGATCACGTTGTTGCGGAAGAGCGTGTCGAGGCTCCACTCATACTCCATCTGGCGCATGGTGCAGTGGGACACATGGGTGCCCATATAAACATAGTTGCGATAGCCAAAGCGGGCGAACTTGAGATCCAAATAGGTTTCGTCGCCGCCATATTGGCTCTGCTGAATATTGTAACCACCGACGGCATCAAAGTGCGCTTGGCGCACGGCCACGGTGGCATGCGAAGATGCAGCGATTTCCAGTGGCTCTGCTTGGGGCCGAAAATCGCCAAGTCTTTGCACACCCCAAAAGTCCTGCTCCAGCGTCAATTCGTAGTGGGTGGTCCGTGCATCCTGGAGGCCGCCCCGGGAAGAAATAGGAAAGTGCATGGCGCCCACCTGTTCCCAAATGCCGGGTTGCTTCATAGCGGCAACCACATCGCCAAAGAAGGTGGGTGGCACCAGGACGTGCGCGTCCATAAAGAAGAGCACTTCGCCGTTGGCCGCCTCTGCCCCCACTTGGCGCACCGGCCCCGGGCCGGATACGTTGGTCTGGATCAGGCGCACATACTGCTGCATGACCGGCTCTTGCAGAAACTTGACCGTGTCATCTTGGCTGCCGCTATCGACAACGATTACCTCATGATCCGCATCCAAACCGCTATTGCCTTGGGCTTCCCAGGCCAACAACATGCTGTGTAGGGTAAACCAGAGCCTGGCCCCCTCGTTGATGGTGGGGATGATGACCGAATAGGCATAACGCCTGGAACCAGCTCTGGGTCGATTGCGAAAGAAGGAATGGTTAGCCTGGGCCTGGGCGGCGCGTCGAAAACGCTGCTCATAGGCGTAGAGCGCATCCTCATTTTGGCCGACTTCATCAATATCCAGCTCCCCAGCATTCGGCTGCGTGAAGTGCTGCGGAACGGGAACAAGGGTGCAGAACGGTTCGCCGGCCGCAAAGCGGATGGCTTGGTTGGGACGGGTGAACTGCCAATCAATTGAGATGGTACAGGGAAAGGTTGCCGCATCCACAAATTGCTCGCGCGGGGCCAGCCCATCCTTGGGCTGATTGATGGGTCCGCGCACCCACAGCAAAGCGGCGCCATCCGTTTGAGTGGTGTTAACTTGGCCATCATCGATCTGGCTGTCGATTTGGCTATTGTCAATTTTGAACTGATAGCCGCTGTGGAGCGTAAACCTGCCGTTGGTCTTGGGTTGCACAAACCCCGGCTCATCGGCATTAAGGGGTTCGCTACAGCGAAGCGCAATATCGTCGGCGGAGGGGCCGCCATTCCAGGTCATCTCGACAGCATAAGGACAGCAGAGGCGCCAGCCCTGCTCTTCGACGTGCAATACTGGCGAGACGCCATTTAGGGTATTTGCCGGAGAGAAGACATTCTCTTGGGCTGCCGGTTGAATCGACACGGCTCTTTCGTGCAACTGATAGGCTTTTAGTTTCATAGTTTTTCGCTGAGAAAGGGTGCAATTTCACGAATCACGCTGTACTGGTTCATATGCTAGCAGGGTTTGCAGACATGCACATCTAACTAAAAGTTCTATTTTGGCGAAGATAGCGCCGCCATTATTTTCTATATAGAAACCTCCTAGGTGAGACTCTTTTGGCTTGGCGCCTTGAGTCCCCGCTAGGAGGTTTTTTGGGGCAAGTCATCTTAAATTTCGGGATGACTCATGTTATGTTACTTCGTTCGCTCCTACCCGCTCAAGCGCCTATCGCTCAACCAGCGGCAGGAAGAGCCGGTTGACCTGGGCTTGGATGCTGCTTGGCATATCGACACTGGCTGCGCCAACGCTGCCCCCGTTACTCAGGGCCACGATGATGGCATTCGCGTTATCAATTAGCGTCTGCGCCTGGGCCGAGGTGAGCTGGTTACCGCTAAAGCCACTGACCTGGTTGATGAAGGCATTCAGCATGTTGATGGCCACCGAGGTCTGTCCGCTCGTGATCTTTTTCTGGGCGTTCCCCAGCGTAGCGAGCAGGGCATTGCCATTGCCGGCCTTAAGCACGCCACTATCTACTAGCGCTTGTACTTTATCGGCCAGCGCCTCGATCAGCGTGCTGGCCGAAATGACGGTAATGTTGACGGTGGCGAGGTTAGAATTAGCGTCGCCATCGTTGGCCTTATAGGTGAAGCTGTCGCTACCGCTATAGTTGGCTGCCGGCGTGTAGCTCAACGAGCCATCCGCGTAGAGCGTCAGCGTGCCGTGGAGCGGGCCGCTCACCAGCATGGCACTCACCGGGCTGCTTTCAACAGGGTCACTGTCGTTGCTCAATACGCCGGGGGTAGAGACGCTCAGCGGTGTGTTTTGATTGGTGCTGTAGCTGTCGTTACCGGCCACTGGCGGGTCGTTGACGGCGGCGATGGCGATGTCGACGGTGGCGACGCCGGAGTCGGCCTGGCCATCGTTGAGCTTGTAGGTGAAGCTATCGCTGCCGTTGAAATTGGTGGCAGGTGTATAGCTGAATGAGCCGTCGCCATTGAGCGTCAGGCTACCATGGGCGGGACCGCCCACCAGTGTTGCACTCAGGGTGTCGCCGTCGGCGTCACTGTCGTTGCCCATCAGACCGGGAGCCGCTACAGTAAGCGCCACATCTTCATTGGTGGCATAGCTATCGTTGGCCGCCACCGGCGCATCATTAACCGCGTTAACCGTGACGTCAACGGTGGCGATATCGGAGTCAGCGGCGCCGTCATTCACTTGGTAGGTAAAGCTATCGCTGCCATTAAAGTTAGCTGCGGGCGTATAGCTGAACGAGCCGTCGCTACTGAGCGAGAGCGTGCCGTGGAGCGGGGCGTCGACCAGGGCCAGCGTCAACGCATCGCCATCGACATCGCTGTCGTTGGCCAACACACCGGGCGCCACCACGGTCAGCGTGGTATCTTCGTCAGTGGCGTAGCTGTCATCCGTTGCCACTGGCGCATCGTTGACGCCGCCGATGACGATGGTGACCGTGGCTGTATTCGAGTCCGCCGCACCGTCATTGAGCTTGTAGATAAAGCTATCGCTGCCGTTGTAGTCCTGGCTCGGCGTGTAGGTGAACGAGCCATCGCCGTTGAGCGTCACACTGCCGTGGGCCGGGTTGTCCACCACGGCGCTGGTCAGGGTGTCGCCATCCACATCGTTGTCATTTTCCTGCACGCCAGGTGCGTCTACGGTCAACGGCACATCCTCGTCGGTGAGATAGCTGTCATTGGCAGCCACCGGTGCGTCGTTGACCGGGTTGACCGTCATAGCGACCGTTGCGGTATTCGAATCGGCCATACCGTCGTTGACCTGGTAGGTGAAGCTGTCGCTGCCATTGAAATTAGCGGCAGGCGTGTAGCTGAACGAGCCATCGCCGTTGAGCATTAGCGTGCCGTGGGCGGGGCCATTCACCAGCTCAACACTGAGTGCATCGTTCTCGACATCACTGTCATTGGCCAGCACGCCAGGCGCCCCCACGGTCAACGCGGTGTCTTCGTCGGTACTGTAGCTATCATTGGCGGCCACTGGTGCATCATTGACCGCGTTGACCGTAATGTCGACGGTGGTGACGCCGGAGTCAGCCTGGCCATCATTGGCTTTGTAGGTGAAGCTATCGCTGCCATTGAAGTTGGCGGCAGGCGTATAGCTGAACGAGCCATCGCTATTGAGCGTCAGGCTGCCATTGGCAGGACCGCTCACCAGCACAGCGCTGATTGTATCACCTTCGACATCGCTGTCGTTGGCCAGCACGCCGGGTGCAGCTACGTCGAGCGTAGTATCTTCGGCGGTGCTATAGCTGTCGCCCGCCGCCACCGGCGCATCATTGGCCGCGTTTACCGTAATGTTGACTGTCTTCTCGGCGGAGTCAACCATGCCGTCATTTGCCACGTATGTAAAGGAGTCTGCACCGTTGAAGTTAGCGTCCGGCGTATAGGTGAATGAGCCGTCCGTGTTGAGCGTCAGGCTGCCATGTGCCGGGCTGGTCATCGGTTGGGCCGTGAGCGTATCACCATCGGCATCGCTGTCGTTGGCCAGTACACCGGGGGCAGCCACGTCGAGTGTAGTATCTTCGTTGGTGCTGTATGTGTCATCCATTGCGGCCGGCGCCGTGTTGGAAGGTACGCACGTCGAGAGCGCTGCCAGGCTGTGGTTGATACCAGCGGCAATCGCCACCACATTGGTGAGCTCGGCGGGCGGTGCTCCAATACCGGCAAAGTTCATCCCCCAGCCGACGACGGTGCCATCAGACTTCAGCGCCACGTTATCGCCGTAACCCGTGTCAATCGCCATCACACCGTTGAGGCCAGCGGGGATGTCGAGCGCGCCGGACTCATTAACGCCCCAGGCAACGACCGTGCCATCAGACTTCAGGGCTAGGTCATAGATTAGACCAGCGTCAATGGCCACCACATTATCGAGGCCAGCGGGAATAGCAGCAGCTGGGTTGGCATAGTAGCCCGTGCCCCAGCCAACGACGGTGCCATCAGACTTGAGCGCCAGGCTGTGAACAGCATCGTCAAGGCTCGCGGCGGAAATTGCCACCACATCGCTGAGGCCAGCAGGAATATCGAGCTGACCGTATGAGTTGCTGCCCCAGCCAACGACCGTGCCGTCAGACTTTAGCGCCAAGTTATGGATCATACCGGCAGAAATCGCCACCACATTGTCGAGGCCGGCGGGTATATCGAGCTGGCCGTCGAAACTACTGCCCCAGCCGACGACCGTGCCGTCAGACTTCAATGCCAGACTGTGGATGGGCCCAACGGAAATCGCCACCACATCGGTGAGATCGGCGGGAATGTCGAGCTGACCTAATGAGTTATCACCCCAGCCCACAACCGTGCCATCAGACTTCAGCGCCAGGCTATGCCCTAGTCCAAACCATCCACTAGCGGCAACCGCCACCACATCGGTGAGATCGGCGGGAATATCGAGCTGGCCTAATGAATTATCACCCCAGCCGACGACCGAACAAGCTATCGGCGCGGTCACGTAGAGGATGAAGCTCGTTTCACTGGCGCCACCATTGCCATCATCGGCAAAAATGGTGACGTTCTGACCACCCGGACGAGTGGGCGTGAAGCTCCACGACCAGGTGCCGTCGCCATTGTTGACCACCGTACCCACCGAGGCGCTCAGGCTAACGGCGTCGCCGTCAAGGTCACTCACGGCGCCGGTGCTGGTGACCGTTTGGTCCTGCTGGGTGGTCACGCTGACATTGTCAGCCGTGAGTTCGGGCGGGGTGTTTAGCGGCGTGCATACCAGCGCCAGTCCGTGGCTGATACCAGCGGCAATCGCCACCACATTGGTGAGATCGGCGGGTGGTGCTGGAACACCGGCAAAGTTCATCCCCCAGCCGACGACGGTGCCATCAGACTTCAGCGCCACGTTATCGCCGTAACCCGTGTCAATCGCCACCACATTGTTGAGGCCAGCGGGGATGTCGAGCGCGCCGGACTCATTAACGCCCCAGGCAACGACCGTGCCATCAGACTTCAGGGCTAGGTCATAGATTAGACCAGCGTCAATCGCCACCACATTATCGAGGCCAGCGGGAATAGCAGCAGCCGGGTTGGCATAGTAGCCCGTGCCCCAGCCAACGACCGTGCCATCAGACTTGAGCGCCAGGCTGTGAACAGCATCGTCAAGGCTCGCGGCGGAAATCGCCACCACATCGCTGAGGCCAGCAGGAATATCGAGCTGACCGTATGAGTTGCTGCCCCAACCAACGACCGTGCCGTCAGACTTTAGCGCCAAGTTATGGATCATACCGGCAGAAATCGCCACCACATTGTCGAGGCCGGCGGGGATATCGAGCTGGCCGTCGAAACTGCTGCCCCAGCCGACGACCGTGCCGTCAGACTTCAATGCCAGACTGTGGATGGGCCCAACGGAAATCGCCACCACATTGCTGAGGCCGGCGGGAATGTCGAGCTGACCTAATGAGTTATCACCCCAGCCCACAACCGTGCCATCAGACTTCAGCGCCAGGCTATGCCCTAGTCCAAACCATCCACTAGCGGCAACCGCCACCACATCGGTGAGATCGGCGGGAATGTCGAGCTGGCCTAATGAGTTATCACCCCAGCCCACAACCGTACAGTTGCTTGGGGCAGGGTCGGCATGGGCGACTGGCGCGGCGTTTAGCACCAAAGCCAATGCCAGTGATAGGCTTGCCAGCAAGGGCGCTAAGCCTATCCGCCATTGGGATACGAACCCGGTTTTTGGCCGAGTTCTATGTTTCGTGCGAAAAGGGTTTGTTCTCATGATTTGTAGTTCCTTTGCGTACTTAAATGTTTTATGGTTTACGTGTATTGAAAGTGAAACCAAAAACTTGGCACCGTTCGGAGCTAAGTGCAAAAAGCAAGTTCTTAGGGACACAAAGCAGATATCTGGCAGATATCTGCTTTGCAGATTTGTTACATCTTACCCTCGACGGTCCATACCGGATTTGGTTCACCTATCGGGTTCATCTAATAACAGCTCAACCGAGATCAACGGCAAGCCTAGGTTGTACAGATAATTGAGCACCCCGAATAGGGCTGATTGGTCGACCACGCTGCCAACGAAGATTGTAACGCGCAGCCCGCTATATGAGTGGTTACAAAGCACCCATGCACCACTGAGTCTATCAAGCCAATGCGCATCGAAGATGCCCTGGGTGCAGATGCGATAGCGAGCCGGTGCATCCGGGTTCAGTATTTGTGCATCAGTCGACATGAGGTTGTGCTCACTGTGGATGCACCCTACGTGCATCTTGGTGACTTGAATTGGATCCGCTGTACTGGTATATATGCTAGCAGGGTTTGCAGACATGCACATCTAACTAAAAGTTCTATTTTGGTAGGTCCAACATTTAGGGGGATAAAAAGATCAGGGGGTTTACGCGCTAGGTAGGCGCCCATGTTATATTTGGGCGTCTACCTAGCCAAGTGACACATTGTGGCTGGAGAAGCCAATACTATTCTAGTGAGGAGCAGACTTTGCAGTGGGGTATTGATTTTTCTGATTCAACGCAATCTCGCGTGGCTAGCCTTATCAACCTTGTGAGGTCCCGCTGAATCATTTTGGAATGATTTTACATGGGGGGAAGGATGCCCACGGTACGGGCTTTAGATACGGCCTGCCGTCCATTGCGCACCCCCAGCTTGCTGTAAATGTTGTGGGTATGGTTTTTCACGGTGCCTACCGAAATTACCAACGTGTTTGCGATTTCGGCTTGGGTGAGGCGCTGATTGACCAGCACCAACACTTCCAATTCGCGCGGGGTTAGCGGGGTAATGCCATAGCGTTGGGCATGTTGGGCGGCCAGACCGTCGGGTTGGACAGAGCCATATTCTTGGGTAAAAGCAGCAAGTAAAGAATTGAGATAGTCCGATCCGCCGTGCTGAACTGCAAATTCGTGCAACAATTTAGCCAGCGGTACGCCAAGGTCGAGAAAGGTGCGCATAAAGTTTCCAGTGCTGGCTTGTGGAAGCACTTGCGCCAAGACGTTGCATGCCTCCTCCGTACGCCGCAGACCGTACAGGATGAGCGCTTGTAGCGCGCTAATTTGGATAGTTTGAACGATATTATGGAAGCGTTTAGCCTGGCAAAGACAGGTTTCCGAAAAGGTCAACGCCTCCATCAGCGCATCCGGCTCGTCTATCGCCAGCAGCGCACACAGACGCGTCAAAAATGGCAATTCTACGCCGAACATCATGCCCTGTTCCCTTCCGGCGTTAATTTCCTGCGTGCGCTGATAAAGGTCTTGTGTATCACCCCTGCGTAGAGCCAGCCGCACTTCAAAAGAAGCCGAGATGGCCACCAAGTCGGGGCGACGAATTTCAGCGACAAATTCGTGTGCAGTCTGGGCATAGGCCATCACTTGCACATCGCTTGCCGCCTCTGTGGACGCGCCGTTGACCAGCGCAATCAGCGCCAACCCAAACAAGCTGCCCTGATATGTGGCCGGATTGGTGCGATAGCGCAAGTTTTCCACCCGCTGCCAGTGCCGAGCAGCCGCCGCCAGGTCATTCTGTTCGTACTGAACGATGCCGAGCAAATAGTGGGCCCAACCATACCACATATCCACATAACCGATTTCCTGCCAATCGGTCAGGTTAGCTGCTTCGTCCACCGCGGACACGGCCTGCTGCGCCCAGTAGGCCACGTCAGCCAATTCCCCCCTATATAGACGGAGAATAGCGAGTCCACCGAGCAAAACGATGCGCGTGGGGCGTTGCTGCGCTTTTTCTTCCTTCAGTGCTGTACGCAGGAGCGCATTGCCCACATCTGCTTTGCCACTGCAACTATAGGCGAAGGCGAGATGGACCAGCACCTGCGTGCGTGTAAAAACATGCGTGGGCGCCTGTTGCGCCAGCGCGGATTGAAGTACCTCGATCGCTTGGTGGGAATCACCACTCCAATAAGTCCACACGCCGCGCAGCGCCGCTAGATCCGCCAACAATGCATGGCGACGCGCGGCAGGTAAGACGTAGTCAGACTGGATTTGGGTCTCGATATCTGCAAGCCGCGCCATTTGCACCTGGGGACCTAAACCAAGTGCTGACATCCAGCACTGCGCAACGAGCAGCTCGGGATGCGCCTGGATCGTCTCCTCAGCAAAAAGGCCGAGCCAACGCGCCAGCGTTGGCCCAGGTGGCTTCTGATCTAGCATGGGATGGAATTGGGTAATGAACAACTCTACGGCAGCGGTTTCATCGCCGGCAGCCAGGGCGTGGCGCAGCGCGTCCTCGATCAGTCCCCTCTCGGCATACCATGTACTGGCCGCCTTATGCAGAGCCGCCAGGTTCTCCGGCGACTCTGTATGCGTGAGCTGATGATATAGAAAATCACGGAAGAGGTCATGATAGCGCACCCATTCGCCATGCTCATCCAGGGGGATGATAAAGAGATTATATGCTTGCAACTGGTCTATCATCGCTTGGCTATGGGTCAGCATAGGTTCTGCCCACAAAGCGGCGGCCAGCGATGCGCAGAAGCGATCGACAATGGCGGTGCGCAATAAAAAGTCGCGCAGCGGCGCATCCAGTTGCGCCATCACCTCTTCAATAAGATAGCCAACCAGCATTTGGTTATTGCCGCGAAAGCTGGCAAGAAACTGCTGCGGGTCTTGACGCTGTAACGCAATGCTCGACAATTGCAAAGCCGTGATCCAGCCTTCTGTGCGGCCATGGAGCAGCTTCAGCGCCTCGTCATCAACCGATTGCGCGAGCCGCTGCTGCATAAACTGGCGCGCTTCTGCAATAGTAAAGCGCAGATCGGCCGCGCGCAGCTCGCTGAGCTGTTGCGCAATCCGTAAGCGCGCCAAATGTAGCGGTGGATCGGTGCGCGAGAGAATCACCAAATGCACCCCCTGTGGCTTGTACTGTATCAGATGACGTATGAGCTGATGTACCTCGCCAGAGTGGATAATATGATAATCATCGAGGACAAGGATGATTTCAGCCGTAAGCATGCTCAACTCGCTGACCATAACGTCAGCAAGGTAGTCTACGCTGGGGAGTTGTGCCGCCGCCAATAGGCTTTGGGTAGTGGGGCAGGCTGTCGGTTCACAGCGCCGTACGGCGGCAATCAAATAGCGTAGAAAATGGGCAAGCTGGTTGTCGCCTTCGTCCAATGAGAGCCAGCAGGACGTTGGGGGGGATGACTGTAGACTGGCGGACGCCCCATTTAAGTCAAGGCAAGCCAGCCATTGGCTCATTAGCGTGCTTTTGCCAAAGCCAGGTGGCGCCGAAAGGAGGGTGAGTTTACGCGTGAGACCATTATCGAGACGAGCGAATAGAGCCGGGCGTTCTATCCAATTGCTGTCTATGGGTGGGCGATACAGCTTTGTTGTCAGCAGTGGTGATGATAACATACCTCTTTGCCTTGCTAGCGTTTTGAGCCCACAATGCCTAACGTGTTTTACCAGCGAAAAAAATTGACGGCGTTTTCCGCCGCATTCAATCTTAGCTACTTTTACAAATAGATATAAATAGATAATACGCCTCTCCTGACAAATGGCCAACAAAAGTACTCTAATATATGCTGTTTATGTAAACTTTTCGAAAGCACTGCGGATAATACGCATTATAAGTTGGAGCGCAGCGCTTTGAGCAGCGCTCAATTGAATCGATAGGGCCATCGCGAACCTAAAAAAAGCAGGGTTAAAACCCGCGGCTGACACGGCAAAGCGGTCTCAACCGCTTGCCATTTAGCCGCGGCGGCGGCTTTTCATTGTCAGCTGCCGGATTGATCCGTTGCGATTACGAAGTTCGCAATGGCCCTAATTGAATCGAGCTGTTGAATTGACTTTCTCTTGATTTTGCGGCATACTCGCATCCAGCTATAGATGCAATCAGTCTCCCTCATGCAACTCCAGAGACACATAGATTTGCGGAAAATTGCGACTGGTACTCCCCAAAGCGCACGTTAGTATTGGCGCCCAGTCAAAGTTCTTTTGCGAATTGAAGTGCCAAATGGTAGAACTTGCAAGGTTATAGCACTTCCACAATCTGTTAATCCAATCGCTCTACAAGGAGAATGAACCATGCACAAGTACAGAACATCTGTTTTGGGCTGCTTACTGATCCTAGCGCTGCTGCTGGCGGCATGTGGCGGCGGCGGACCGGCCCCCGCGGCGCCAGCCGATGCCCAGGGAGGCGGCAGCACCACGACCGCTGATACAAGCGCCGACACGGCCGCCGCGCCCGCTGTCGCCGATGGCGAAGTGCCGCGCAATCGCACAGTTATTGTGGCCCAAAAGACTTCGTACCCACCCGGCGAAATGTGGAGCCCGTACAATCTGGGCGGCACCCACCAGGCCGGCATCCAGTTCTTCCACGAACCGCTGGTCTACGCCGATATGCTAGACGGCAATGCCTATCCGTGGCTGGCCGAAAGCTGGGAATATAACGACGATGCCACCGAGCTGACCTATCACCTGCGTGATGGCGTTTTCTGGAGCGATGGTGAGCCCTTTACGGCTGAAGATGTGGCCTACACGCTCAACACGCTGCGCGACTTGGGTAGCGAAGTGCGGCTGGGCGGCGTCTATCAGGTATACGTAAAAGAGGCAACGGCCGTTGATGATTTGACCGTGCAGATCACCTTCAATTCCCCCGCCCCCCGGTTCCACGACGAAGTGATTGTGGCCAAAGGCGACTCGGCCACCTTTATTGTGCCCAAGCACATATGGGAAGGCCAAAATTGGGCCGAATACACGGCCTACAACGATGGCGCTGGGCCAGTTACGACCAGCCCGTGGCGGCTTTCTTTTTCCGACGATACGCGCCGCGTTATCGATCGCGTGGCCACGTGTGACGAGTGGTGGGCCTGCGCCACCGGTTTCCACGATCTGCCCAAGGTGGAGCGCTATGTACAGCTCACCATTGGCGATGATCAGAATCAAGGGCAGGCGCTGATCAAGAATGAGATTGACCAAACACACGATCTGCGCGTCGACGTCATTGAAAAGATTCTGGCCGACAATCCCGAAGCCACCACTTGGACCGGCCGCGAAGGTCCCTACGGCATGGTTTCTTGGTGGCCCACGGCGCTGCATCTGAATAATCAGGACAAGCACTTGGGCAACCCCGAAGTGCGCTGGGCCATCAACCGCTATCTGGATCGCCAGAAGCTCATCGACTTTGCATACGATGGCAAGGGGCAGATCTCTAATTGGCCCTTCCCGCCCTTTAAGGGCCTCCAGGATAGCATCGACAATCTGGCTGAGCTGGAAGCCAAATATGAGCCGGGCAAATACGATGCGGCAGATGGGGATGCGCGCTTAACCGCCGCAGGCTATACGAAAGACAGCGAAGGCTTCTGGGCCGACGCCAGCGGTGACCGCATTAAGTGCAACATTACCAGCTTTTCGCTGTGGACCGACTTGGGTCCGGTGCTGGCCGAGACGCTCCAGCAGCACGGCATTGAATCCAGCTACTCTGAGCCCACCGACGCCTATGATCAGATGGCATCGGGCAATTACGAATGTGGACTCTTTGGACACAACGGCTCACAGTCGGGCAACATCTATCGCACGTTGCAGCTCTACACCACGGGCGACTCGGGCAACCTCTTCCAATATTCAAATTCTGAATTTGACGCCATTGTAGAAGAGCTGGCCTACACCGCCGACGAAGCCAAAGTGCGCGAACTCGAGCGAGCCGCCATGGATATTTGGCTGCAAGACTTGCCGGACGTTCAGCTGGTGCAGTTCTACAACCGCACCGGCAACAACCAGCATTACTGGACCAACTGGCCCTCCACCGCCACCGACCCATACATGAACGGCATCCACCCACACACCGGCTTCCCCTATATTCTTATGAATCTGGAACCGACCGACGCGCCGTAAAAAGAGATAGGGAGTAAGGAGTAGGAAGTAGGGAGTCGTTGACGAAGCCCCATTCCTACTCCCAAATTCCTACTCCCTACTCCCACACTTCCCAACTTCCCATGACACTTGATTATCTCGTTAAACGCATTGCTCAATTTTTCGTCATTGCCTTTTTGGCAGCATCTATCAACTTCTTTTTCCCGCGCATGACCGGGCAAGATCCCATCCGGCAGAAGCTGGCGCAGCTGGAGCAGCAGGGGGTTGGCGTTTCCAATGAAGACGCGCAGGGGCTGGTCGAAACGTACAACAAAAAGTTTGGGCTGGATAAGCCGCTGTGGCAGCAATATCTCACCTATTTGGGCGACACGGCGCGTCTTGATTTTGGCCAGTCCATCTCCAACTATCCGTCTACAGTCCTCTCCATGATTGGGCGGGCGGTGCCGTGGACCATTGGGCTGCTGCTCACGGCCACGCTCATCAGCTTTGCCATTGGTACGCTGGTAGGCGCCCTCATGGCGTGGGGCAAAGCGCCCTATTTTGTGCGCGTCATCTTCCCCGCCTTTTTTACCCTCTCCGCCGTGCCCTTTTATTTGATGAGCATCATCATGCTCTACATCTTTGCCTTTCGCCTGCCCATCTTTCCCCTCTTTGGCGGCTACAGCCCCAACATTACGCCGCAGCTCACCATGCGCTTTGCCGTCGACGTATTCCAACACTCGGTGCTGCCCGCCCTCTCGATTGTGCTGGCGCAGATCGGCTTTTGGGCGTTGGGCATGCGCTCCATGATGGTGACCATCCAGGGTGAAGATTATATGCTGCAAGCTGAAGCCAAGGGGCTCAAGACCCCGCGCATCTTTTTCCGCTACGCTATGCGAAATGCGATTCTGCCCCAAATCACCGGGCTGGCGCTTTCGCTGGGCACCATTATATCGGGCGCGATTTTGGTCGAAGTGGTCTTTGGTTATCCGGGCGTGGGCACGGTGCTGCTCAATGCCGTGCGCGGTTTTGACTGGTTCGTTATCCAAGGCGTGGTCTTTATGGTCATTGTGACGGTAGCCTTCTCCATGCTGCTCATTGATCTCATCTATCCGCTCATTGACCCGCGCATTAACTACAGGAGAGAGTAGCGTGTCCCAAGAGTTAAGTCCACCCGCCGTTGCCCTGGAAGCGGCGCCGCCAGCCGCCAGCCGCCTGCGGGCCTTTTTGCGCTATTGCCGGCGCAATCCGCCGCTGGTGGTGGGCATATTGCTGCTGCTGCTGATTGTGGCCTTTGTGCTGGTTGGTTCCATCAAAACCGATCCCACCGACGCCAAACCGCTTTCCTATCGCCCCAGCCAGCCTCCCTCTGCCGAACATTGGCTGGGCACCGATCGGCTGGGCAAAGATATTCTGGCCGTCATGGTGGAGGGCACGCCCAAGACCATTCGCATTGGGCTCATCGCCGGCACCATTGGCGTCGTAATTGGAACACTGTTGGCCTTCTTTAGCGGTTATTACGGCGGCTGGTTCGACACGCTGACCCGCTCGGTCGTTGATATTTTGCGTACAGTACCAGCGCTGCTGGTGCTGGTGGTCATTGCCATCTCCATTCCGGGCAATATGTCTGTCGAGACCATGGCGCTAATCGTGGCTGCGCTCTCGTGGCTAAACCCGACGCGCGTGCTGCGGTCGCAGGTGCTGGTGATCAAGCAGCAATCCTATGTAGAACTGGCCCGCTTTACCGGCATGAGCGGGCCGGAAATTATTGTTAGAGAGATGATGCCCAATCTCATGCCCTATATTGTTTCGACATTTGTGATTGCCGTCTCCGCCGGCGTGCTGGCCTCCATCGGGCTGGAAGCGCTGGGGCTGGGTCCCTTTGAAGCCAATACGCTGGGGATGACCATCTACTGGACCATGTGGTATGGCGCGCTGCTCAATGGCTGGTGGTGGTGGTGGGCGCCCCCCATTGTGGTGATTGTTACGCTCTTTGTGGGCCTATTTCTCATTTCGCAAGGTCTGGACGAGTGGGCCAACCCGCGGCTGCGGAGGAGTGTCTAATGGCCAGTCGACAAGCGCACTCTGCGCAATCGCCGGTGCTGGAAATCCGCGATCTACACGTACATTATGAAACCGACGCCGGCGCGGTCAAAGCCGTTAGCGGCGTGAATCTTTCGCTATACGAAGGTGAGCGCTTGGCCCTGGTGGGAGAATCGGGGTGCGGTAAAACGACGCTGGCCCTTTCCATTATGCGTCTCATTAGTTCACCCGCGCGCATTATCAGCGGCGAAATTCTGCTGAATGGTCGCGATCTGCTCAAGCTGACGGATGAGGAGATGCGCATGACGCGTCTGGCCGAAGTCTCATTGGTGACGCAGGCGGCCATGAATGCGCTCAACCCGGTTATGCGCATTGAGGACCAGATCATTGACGGGCTCATTGACCACGGCATTCAGCAGACCCGAGCCGAGCAGCGCGAGCTGGTCCATTCGCTGCTGGAGCACGTGGGGCTGGACCGCAGCGTGGCCCGCATGTATCCCCACGAGTTGAGCGGCGGCATGAAGCAGCGCGTGGGCATGGCCACCGCCACTGCCCTGCGCCCCAAGCTGATCATTGCCGACGAGCCCACCAGCGCGCTGGACGTGGTGGTACAGCGCCAAGTCATGACCACATTGGGCCGGTTGCAGCGCGAAACCGGCGCCGCCGTCATCCTGGTGGGCCACGACATGGGGCTCATTGCTCAATTTGCCGACCGCGTGGGCGTCATGTATGCCGGCAAGCTGGTCGATCTGGCGCCCATCGCGCAGATGGTGGAGCAGCCCCTGCACCCCTACTCGCAACTGCTGCTGGAGAGTGTGCCCGGTCTGGACGAAAAGAAAGAGCGGCTGGTCGGCATCCCCGGCATGCCCCCGCGTCTCATCAACTTGCCGCCCGGCTGCCTCTTTGCGCCCCGCTGCCCGCAGGTCATGCCGCAATGCGCGGAAATTACGCCGGTGTTGCAGGAGCCGGAGAATCAGCGCGGGCGGCAAGTGGCTTGTCATTTGTATGGGTAAGGAACTTGTTCCCCGTTAGGGAGCATGATAAAATGTTGCCATGCATATCATTTCACTGAAGACACTGCGCCTATTTTGGGAAATCCATCCCGACGCGGAGCAGCCTTTGCGGGCCTGGTATGCAATCGCTCGCCGTTCTCAGTGGCGTACACCCACAGATATCCGCGCCGCATACGGGAGCGCAAGCTTTATAGGCAACAATCGAGTCGTTTTCAATATCAAAGGCAACGATTACCGATTGATCGTGTTGGCGGAATATGCCAAAGGCAAGCTTTTTATTCGGTTTGTGGGAACACATGCCGAGTATGATCGCATTGACGCCAGCACCATTTAAAGGGGAACAAATGACGCTCCGACCCATTCGCAACGACGAAGATTACGAAACAGCGCTTGAAGAAATCGAAGCGCTGTGGAACGCCGAAGAAGGTACGCCCGAAATAGACCGTCTCGATATTTTAGTGCTGCTCGTCGAGGCATATGAAGCCGAACATTATCTTATTCCAGATCCCGATCCAATTGAACTCATTTTGCACGTCATGGATGCACGCGGGCTGACGCGTCGCGATTTGGAGCCATATTTGGGGTCGCGGGCGCGCGTGTCTGAAATTCTGAATCGCCGTCGCCCATTGTCGTTGGAGATGATTCGCAAATTGCAAATGGGTTTGGGATTGCCCGCTGATGTACTCGTTCAATCTTATGAACTTGAGGATACACCGAAACGAGCCACAACAATGGCGGAGATTGGGGCAAATGCCGATTTGTAAACAAATTTGATCCGGACATTGCCGCCATTTTTCCCACATCAGAAGCGGTCAATGAAGCACTCAGGATATTGGCTAATGCAGCGCAAAACTTGTCTGGCGTTAATCCAGCATTGCAGCATGAATCGAACAACGTAGTCGCCGTCAAGGAATAGAATACGTTTCGAAACTCGACCAAATAAAGATGAAAATCCCTCCCCACCCGGGCGGTATTGTACGCGATTGCATAGAAGATTTAGGACTCAGCGTCACCGAGGCGGCCAGCATTTTGGATGTGACGCGGCCCACGCTTTCGCACGTCATTAACGGACGCTCCGCCATATCGCCGGAGATGGACATTCGTTTATCGAAGGCGTTTGGCGGTACGGCGGATATGTGGCTGAGGCTGCAAACGGCCTACGACCTGGCGCAGGCGCGACTACGGGTCGACGCAATCAACGTCAGTCGGTATGAGCCAACACAGCCTGTGCTCAACGTGAATCAATGAATCATTCATCCGCTCTAAAAGCCCGCTATGACTTCGATTATAGCAAGGCAAAACCAAATCAGCAGAGAGCTGGGCTGCGAACTGCCTATATTGAAAGCAGTTGGAAAAAGCACCAAAACCACACTGCCAAAACAAATCCGATATAACAAACAAACTACTCGACCAGTACACGCACCACGCACTACGCAACACGCATGGCTAGCATAAATACTTTTCTCAAATGACCTAAACGAAGACCCAACCCTATGACCCCAATCCTCGAACTGCGCAACGTAACGAAAACCTTTGGCGGCGGCGCCTTTAGCCGGAAACAGACTGTGGCGCTGGATAACGTCTCCTTCTCCATTCCGTCGGATCGGCCCACCATGACGGCGCTGGCCGGTGAGAGCGGCAGCGGCAAGACCACGCTGTCGCGTCTGCTGCTGGGCGTTACCGCGCCCAGCGCGGGCCAGGTGCTCTACAACGGGCAGGATATGAAGCATATGTCGCGCGCCCAGCGCAAAGCTTTTCTGCGCGACGTACAGCCCATTTACCAAGACCCGTTTGGCGTCTACAATCCGTTTTATCGGGCTGACCATCTGCTCTATGCCGCGGTCTCTAAATTTAAGCTGGCGGCGACGCCCGCCGAGGGTCAGCGGCTGGTGGCGGAAGCGCTGGAGACCGTGGGGTTGCGCCCTGACGAAGTGCTGGGCCGCTTTCCGCATCAGCTTAGCGGCGGGCAGCGGCAGCGCGTGATGGTGGCGCGGGCATTGCTCTTGCGCCCGCGCGTGATCATGGCCGATGAGCCGGTCTCCATGGTGGATGCGTCGCTGCGCGCCACCATCTTGGAGAGCCTGCGCACGCTCAACCGCGACCTGGGCATCTCCATTCTCTACGTCACCCATGACCTGACCACGGCCTACCAGATCTGCGAGAATATTCTAGTGATGTATCGGGGCGCCATTGTGGAAGCGGGCTCGGTAGAAAAGGTGATTCGCGACCCCAAGCACCCCTACACACAGCTGCTGGTGGAGTCGATTCCGCAAATGCGGGCGGTGCGCAACTGGGAGCGTGAAGAGGAAGAGCCCACCTTGGCCTCGCTGGACGAGGCGCGAGAATCGGCGGGCTGCAAGTTTGCTAGCCGTTGCCCCGCGGTCATGGAGCAGTGCTGGCAGCAGGCGCCGGCTTTGTATAGCGTGGACCCGGACCGGGCCGCCAAATGTTTTCTGTACGAAGGGCAGCCGGTGCTGCAAAATGCAGATGTGGCGGAGGCATTTTCAGCATGAAATGATAGCCACAAAACACCAAATCTCAATTGGTTGACACGCTGGCTTTATGAAATATTGCCTCAAGCCTTGATGCGAAATTTCACCGTGACCTGTGTCCCCTTTCCCATTGTGCTTTCCACCCAGATTTTGCCATCATAGGCATCTACAATTGACCGTACAATGGCTAGCCCCAGCCCGGCGCCGCTGTTGCCAAAATTGTCGGCATCGCGAGTGCGGCTGCGCGCCTTGTCCACGCGATAGAAGCGGTCGAAGATGTGTGGCAAATCCTCTTTGGGAATGCCCCGCCCCGTATCCTGCACCATAATTTGTAGCTCATGCGCGGCGCCCGTCAGGGGGCTGGGCGCCGAAATGTTGACTTGCAGCGCAATGCTGCCCCCGGCTGACGTATATTTAATGGCGTTATCGAGCAAATTATAGAGCACAGATTCAAAATGCGTGCGCCGCACGCCAATGTCCACCTCTGTAACTTCTGCTAAACTATGCGAAGAAGGCGGGGTAAACGTAATCTGTCGCTTGGCTGTACGCTGGGCCGTGGATTGGGAAGCCGCGGCGACAATCTGCGTGATTTCAACACCGGTTAGCGTGTAATTGGGTTCATCCTGGAACGCGGCATCGCCCAGGGCATGGGCTTTGATCTGGTTTTCCAAACGCGCCAGATCCAACATTTCATTGGCTAGCCGATTCAGTCGGTCGGTCTCCGTGCCGATCTCTTTTAAGTAAACAGCATCCCCATTGAGCACGGCCACATACTCTGCATTGCGCTGCAACGCATCGACGCGCAGCATAATATTCGCCAGGGGCGTGCGCAATTCATGGCTGGCATTGGTCACAAAATCGCGCTGCTGGCTAAAGACGCGGCTCAACTGGTCAATCATATAGTTAAACGCATTGGCCAAAGAGCCCAGCTCATCCGCTCGCTTTACCGGCACGCGGCGCGTCATATCGCCCTGGGCAATGGCCAGCGCCGCCTGCTCGAGTTGGCGCATGGGGGCAGCCAACTTATAGCTGATCCAGACGCCCACGGCCACGGTCACCGCCAAGCTGGCCAAGCTGGCGGCAATCAGCATAAGCAGCCACCAGCGCGCTGTCGCCGTTACATCGGACATGGGCAAACTGAGCTGCACCACCCCCAGCGTGTGTGCGCCCTGCTGAATGGGCGCCGCTACGTAGAGCGTGCGTAAGCCGGTGGCGGGGTCAATGCGCACATTATGCTGTTCGCGGCTTTGCAGCGCGGCCTGTATCTCTACTTGCCGATACTGGTTGGGTTCGCTGGCGGCATCAAACTGATTGTCAACTAGAATATTGCCCCATTCGTCCAGCACGGTTACCCGCGCATCTTTTTCATCGCTGTAATGGTTAACAAACCAGCGTAAGCGCGGTGCATTGGGGCGGTTGGCTACACTGTCCTTTTGGGTCAGCGAAACCAAGGAGTGGTCACTTTGATCGGGCTCTGCGTAGCCATCAGCTTGCCAATAATGGGCAAAAGCGTCAAACTCATCCACAAAGCCGCTGAGCGGATCCTCGAGCGTATTAGCCAGCAGAAACGCCTTTACCTCCAACTCATGTTCGGCCTGCGCCAGCTGCACCCGGTAAAATATGCGGCCCACGGCGGTGGTCAGCGCAAAGAGCACCACAAAAAACATAGCCGCATATGCCAATACAATGCGTGCTTGAAAACTACGTTGCCAAGGCCAGGAGTCTCCGGTTGCCGGTTGCCGCAGCATGATTATAGCTCCTCTGCCGACGCCATTCGATATCCTACATTGCGCACAGTAAGTATCAGCTTGGGAACGGCTGGGTCAGCTTCGATTTTGGCGCGCAGTCGCCGAATATGTACATCAAGCGTGCGTGTATCGCCCACCCAATCTTCGCCCCAAACCTGGTCTAGCAGTACATCGCGTTCGACTACGGCGCCGCCGGCATCCACCAAGGCAGCCAGCAGGTCAAATTCTTTGAAGGCCAGATAGACCGATTCGCCGGCGCGCTTGACGGTGCGCCGCGCCGTGTCGATTTCCATATCGCCCAACTGAATTTCACAAGTGGGACGCGTCTTGGATTGACCATTTCGGCTCATGTTGGCGCGCCGCAGCATGGCTTCTATGCGCGCCAGCAGCTCGAAGAGGCCAAATGGTTTGACCACATAGTCATCGGATCCCAGGCGCAGCCCCATGACTTTATCCATCTCCTCCCCGCGCGCCGTCAACATAATAATGGGCACATCACTTTCGGCGCGTATCTCGCGACAGACTTCCCAGCCATTCCGCTTGGGCATCATCACATCCAGCAAAATCAGGTCCGGTGCGGCATGGCGATTCAGATCCAGCGCCCGTTCGCCATCGAAGCAGGTCAGCACATCATATCCCTCGCGTTCCAACTCGCGCTGCAACACCTTTATAAGTAGCTCGTCATCATCAGCCAGCAAAATTACTGGTTTATCCATCTGCAGCTCATCTCTCCTATGCATTTAACTCTGGCCAGAGTTTTTTACTTGTATGCCAGCTCTGTGCTGCGCACAACCGCCTACTTGTATGCCAGCTCTGTGCTGCGCACAACCGCCTACTTGTATGCCAGCTCTGTGCTGCGCACAACCGCCTACTTGTATAATAGCTCTGTGCTGCGCACAACCGCCTACTTGTATAATAGCTCTGTGCTGCGCACAACCGCCTACTTGTATAATAGCTCTGTGCTGCGCACAACCGCTAGCATAAAAGTCCTGTTCATCATAGATGATTATCGCATACATTGGGTGAATGAAGGTTGTGGACAGACCAACAGAATGTTACGAACATGTTACAAAAATGGAATTTTACCGGAGCAATCGCCAAACAGAACTCGAGTAAGAATGTTTGTAGATTCACGCGCGCCGCCCAGCCAATCAAAGCGGCCGTTGTACGGCCAGGGATCGGGCGGTGCGTCGCACGCAAATGGCTTCTATGCGGCTATCATACGTATGCACACCCGTCATATAAATCGTCCCACAATTTGACCATCCGATGTCACATTGAATTTACATACCCTTAATGTGATTCTAGTCTGCTCGTCACCATATGCTGCCGCCAGCATGCTATTCTATACGGCGTTGACCGGGCGCCAAACGCAAGGTCAAAATATTCAACCGCAAATTTTAGCACCATATGGGAGATTCAGATGTATATGATTATAAGCAAGCAAAAGTCCCTTTCCTGCCTCTTGGCCATTCCCTTGACGCTCTTTTCAATGGCGGCCTGTACGCAAACAAATTCCGCGGCGCCGGCCGCTGAGCAACCGGCCGCAGCCCAGGTAGAGTCGCAACCCGCGGCTGCCGACACGAGCGGCGCCAAGCTCAACGTCAACAGCGCCACCCCGGAAGAGCTCATGGCAGCCGTACCGGGACTTGGCGAAAAAATGGCCGACGAATTTGAAGAATACCGGCCCTTTGTCAGCATCCAGCAGTTCCGGCAGGAGATGGGCAAATATGTGGACGACGCCACAATTGCTGGCTATGAAGAGCACATCTTTGTGCCTATTGATATGAACGAAGCCGACGCCGCCACGCTCATGCAGATTCCCGGCGTGGATCAGAATGCTGCCGACGAAATTATTGCCAAGCGCCCATTTGACACAGTGAAGTTCTTCCTAGGTGAAGTGGCCGAGTATGCCCCCGATGCCGACCTGGAGATTGCCCAGTCATATTTGACGGATGCGTCCGCGGCCAACGTGGCCGAGCCAGCGGCCAGTGCCCCTAGCACCAGCGCCAAACTCAACGTAAACACCGCCACGGCGGCAGAATTGATGGCCGGCGTTCCCGGTCTGGGTGAAAAGATGGTCGATGAATTTATGGAATATCGCCCCTTTGTCAGCATTCAGCAGTTCCGGCAAGAGATGGGCAAGTATGTGGACGATGCCACAATTACCGAATATGAAGAATATATCTTCGTGCCCATCGATATGAACGAATCTGACGCCGCCACCCTCATGCAGATTCCCGGCGTGGATCAGAATGCTGCCGACGAGATCATTGCCAAACGGCCATTTGACACGGCCAAATTCTTTTTGGGTGAAGTGGCCGAATATGCCCCGGATGCAAATTTGGACCTGGCGACGGCCTACATGGTGACACAATGACAACCAACGAAATGACGTCGCGCGAAATGACATCACGCGAAATGACATCGCAAGAAGTAACGGCCAACCGAACGACGTTGCGCAAATGGTCCATTATGGCGATACCGCTAGAGCAGCGCCTGCGCTTTTTCTACCTGGGGCTGGCGGCCTTTATGTGCCTTGGCACCATTGCCGAACTGCTGCTTCTGGATCACACCGATGGCGCCGTGCAGCTTATTCCTTTTTTCTTAAGTGGATTAGGATTTGTCACCGTGCTGGCGGTTATTTTCAAGCCCACCAAGCCGGTGGTATGGTCCATGCGGTTTGTAATGGCGGTGACCATTCTTGGCAGCTTGTTAGGTATGTGGGAACACTTGGAAGGCAACTTTGAATTTGCTCGTGAGATTCACAGCGGAATAAGTGGAACCCAGCTGCTGTGGCAAGCCATGGCCGGCGCCAACCCCCTGTTAGCGCCCGGCATGTTAGCCATCGGTGCATTGATCGCCATTGCGGCCAGCTACTATCCCGCTGCGCAGAAGTGATCAGTTTTTACACCAAGTGCTCTGGCAGAGCAAAAGCTGCGTGAGTCTTGTCAGTAAAAATTGCAGAGCAAAAAGAGGAGCGGCGTCTCTCAAGACGCCGCTCCTCTTTTTGCTCCTATGTATATTTATTTTGCGGGAATGGACAGCCTCATTGCCATTACGTCAGCGGCAAGTGCGTTAGCGGCAAGTACGTTGTACGGCGTCTCCCACATATGAACTCATGGTCGAGTTGTACGCGGTGCGTCGCACTTGAAGCGGTCTTGCGTTCATGGCACGATAGATAGAGTACCCTTTTATTCACCTTGGCGCCGGTCCCACACGGCCAGCATGACAATGGCAATCGCCATGAGCAGCAGCACAAAAGCGGTGCGACCATTGGGCCCCTGTAGCGCCCCACCGGTGAGGGGCAATTCTGTTGGCTTGCCTTCACCAACCCCGGTAGGCGATGGGGCGGGCGAAGTCGTCACCGTCGGTTTTGGTACCACCGTGTCTGTCGCCGTCGGTGGTACCGGTGTATCCGTAGCTGTATCGGTAGCTGTCGGTGGCGCTGGCGTATCCGTGTTCGTAGCTGTCGGCGGCGCCGGCGTATCCGTGGGTGACACTGGTGCATCTGTCGCCGTGTTTGTTGCTGTGGGTGGTACTGGTGTATCCGTGGCCGTGTTCGTAGCTGTCGGCGGCGCCGGTGTATCTGTCGGCGGCACTGGCGTATCCGTGGCCGTAGCAGTATCTGTCACCGTGGGCGGAATCGGTGTATTCGTCACTGTGGGTGTATCCGTGGCTGTGGATGTAGGTTCACCGACCGTAATGATCACCGTATTCGAGCTGGCAACGACGGCGCCGCGCTCGTTCATGCTGTAAGCAACCACCTCATATATACCAGGGCCACCGAGGTCGAGAGCTGCGCGCCATTCGCCAGCCGCATCCGCCATGGCAATCGCTGCTTCGCTGTCATTCACGAGCACCTGCAATTCCGCATTGGGCGCCGCCGTGCCGTTAATGGCGATTTGCCCACTGGTTAGCGGTTGAGTGAAGGGCCGGCCATCAATAAATGGCGCAACAGCAGTGACGCTTGGTGCTTGTGTGGGTCGTCCAATGGCAGGAGGCACAGTTGGCGCGGCGGTGGGGCTCGCCATGGCGGTAGCGGGCCGCGGCGTATTCGTCGGCAGGCGCACGAAGCGCGTGGGCGCATTGGTAGCCGTTGGCGTAGGAAGCTGCGCCGCCTGCGCAACGGGTGTTTCCGTCTCCGTCGCTGTAGCAGTATGGGTAGATGTGGACGGAATCGGTGTATCCGTATTGGGCGGCTGCGGCGTATTCGTGACAGTATGCGTGTCCGTTGGCGCTGGCGTCAACGTATCTGTCGGTTCGGGCGTGGCCGTGTCGGTTGCCGTGCTTGTATCCGTAGGCAGTGGCGTATCCGTCGGAACCAGCGTATCTGTAGCCGTGGCCGTACTTGTATTCGTGGCCGTGGCTACTTCAGTCGGTGTCTCTGTCGGCGCCGGTGTATTGGTTGCCGTAGCTGTGTCTGTAGGAATTGATGTTGCCGTATCGGTCGGCTCAGGCGTATCCGTCGGCTGCGGCGTGCTCGTGACAGTATGCGTGTCTGTTGGCGCTGGGGTCAATGTATCGGTCGGCTGCGGCGTAGCCGTGTCGGTCGCCGTGCTTGTGTCTGTGGGCTCCGGCGTAGCCGTTGGCACTGCTGTATTTGTATTGGTTGGTGCAGCTGTATCCGTAGCCGTGGCCGTTTCCGTTGGCGTCTCCGTGGGTAAGGGTGTGTCCGTTGCCGGTGCTGGCGTATTTGTAACCGTCGGCTCTTCCGTTGGCGTCTCTGTGGACGTGGCTGTATCGGTTGGCGTGACCGTTGGCTCTGGGGTGGCCGTGTCAGCCGGTATGGGTGTTTCAGTTGGTTTGGGTGTTAATGTGTCGGTCGGTTTGGCTGTAGCTGTGTGCGTTGCTGTGGCCGTCGAAGTTGGCTCCACTACAAGAGTGGGGGTGGGTACTAAAAAACTAATGGCGGCAGTCGATGTGATGATTGAGCCATCAGAATCGAGCGCCGCCGCCGTTACTGCATATTCACCTGGGTCTGGAAGCACAAGCTTATAAGACCAGTTGCCTTGCTGGTCAATGACGGTATCCCCAGTGGGAATACCGTCGACCAGAATTTGTACTTTCTCGCCCGGCTCCCCGCTCCCGGTCAGCGAGAAAGCGTCATCCACTTTCTCGCCTGCACTGTTGGAAGCACTCAGCACAATGGGCACGGGCGTTGACGGCGGCGCTGCTGCCGATGTGTCTGAACCAGGCGGCGCCGGGGTAGGCACCACAATCACGCGTACGGGCACAGGCGCCGCGACCGGAACTTCGTCAGTCCCTTCCCCCGCCACGGTCTGCACATTCAAAACGTGTAAACCGGCTGTACTGACGGTGGCCACATGGGACCATTCCCCCGCGCTGCTGACTGTGGTGGAAGCCACAATGCGCCCATCCACCACCACATCGAGCACGCTATTAGGTGCGCCCGTGCCGCGCATGGACACGGTGGAACCATCAGTCACGTTGGACATTTCCGCCGACGCAATGCGGGGCACAACGCCACCGGCCGAATTGTTTGGCGCCCCGGTTGGCGTTTCGACAGTCGGTGTCGCAATCGCTTTGGGCGTAGCGGTCTTTGTGGCTGTACGGGTAGGCGCCGGCGTGTCCGTAGATGCGACAGTTGCGGTTTTTGTAGCCGTTTTCGTCGCTGTATCCGTGGGCTCTGGCGTTGCCGTGTTTGTAGACGCCGGTGTATCAGTGGCCGTAGCTGTATCTGGCGGAGCCAATGTTGCCGTATCGGTCGGTTCAGGCGTATCCGTAGAAGTAGCCGTGTCCGTGGGTACTGGCGTATCGGTCGGCTCTGGTGTGTTTGTATCGGTTGGTTCCGGTGTATCAGTCGCCGTCGCCGTATCGGTCGGAACCGGCGTCAATGTATCGGTTGGTTCAGGCGTGTCCGTAGAGGTGGCTGTAGAGGTGGCTGTACCTGTGGCGGTCGCTGTGTCCGTAGGCACTGGCGTCGCCGTGTCCGTGGGCGCCGGTGTATCGGTGGCTGTGGCTGTATCTGTAGCCGTAGCTGTATCTGTAGCCGTAGCTGTGGGGGTAGGCGGCACCACAATGACGCGTACGGGCACAGGCGCTTGCAGCGGCTCACCCTCCGCCCCTTCTTCAACAATGGTTTGCACATTGATGGTGTGCAGACCCGGCTCAGTCAATGTGGTCACAAAAGCCCAATCGCCGCCGCTGCTAACGGTAGTTGTGCTGATGGCGCTGCTGTCAACCAGCACGTCCAGCACGGTATCGGGTGCGGCAATCCCCTCAATGGATACTGTGGATCCATCGGGCGCGTTTTCAAATTCCACCGAGCTGATTTGTGGCGCAATGGGGGTGGCGGTGGCCGTTTCGGTAGCTGTGGACGTCGGCACAGCGGTGGGTGTATCGGTGGGAATCGGTGTGTCTGTTGGCTCGGGTGTACGCGTTGGCTCCGGTGTGTCTGTTGGCACAGGCGTATCGGTAGCCGTGGGCACGGCAATGACGACCGCACTCATGGGCAGAATGGCCGACGTCACGGCGCCGATATCATCCACACTTTGGACCACCACTTCATAATTGTTGGGCGTATCCAACTGGGCGGTCATGGCCCACTCGCCATCGGAATCAACCGTGGTTGTGTTGACCAGGGTGCGATTGATGAGCACCTCAACGTCAGCCGCAGGCGCACCAGTGCCCGCCAGCTGAATTTGGCTGCCCCCCGCCGAGTTACTTACCACAAAGGTATCGACCGTCAGCGCAATCGGCGTGGCCGTGGCTGTGGCTGTGGCCGTATTTGTGGCCGTGGCGGTGGGCGCCGCCGTGGGCGTATCGGTGGGGACAGGCGTGTCGGTCGGCTCTGGTGTGGCGGTCGCGGTGGCCGTGGGCACGGGTGTAGCCGTAGCCGTATTGGTGGGCACAGGCGTGTCGGTGGCCGTGGGCACGGCAATGACGACCGCGCTCATGGGCAGAATGGCCGACGTCACGGCGCCGATATCATCCACACTTTGGACCACCACTTCATAATTATTGGGCGTATCCAACTGGGCGGTCATGGCCCACTCGCCATCGGAATCCACCGTGGTTGTGTTGACCAGGGTGCGATTGATCAGCACCTCAACGTCAGTCGCGGGCGCACCAGTGCCCGCCAGCTGAATTTGGCTGCCCCCCGCCGAGTTACTTACCACAAAGGTATCGACCGTCAGCGCAATCGGCGTGGCCGTGGCTGTGGCCGTGGCCGTATTCGTGGGTACGGGCGTCTCTGTGGGCTCCGGTGTAGCCGTGTGAGTGGCTGTCCCCGTGGCGGTGGCTGTGGGGGTGGCCGTGTCAGTTGGCGCCGCTGTATTGGTAGCAGTGGGCGTAGGCGTAGCGATCACCTGCACGCGCACCGGCGCCGATGCGGCCAGCGCCTCTCCCTCTGCATCGGTCGCTTGAATTGTGAGCGTGTGGTCGCCAGGTTCGGTCAACGTGGTGACAAAGGCCCAGGCGCCGGCCGCGCTAGCCGTGGTGCTGCTAAACGGATCGCTATCAAGCAGCACATCCAACGCGGCATCCGGTTCGGCTATACCTTCGAGCGATACGGTCACGCCATCGCTGGCATTTTCAAAGCTGACCGAACCGATTTGGGGCGCAACCAACGTAGCCGTGGCCGTTGGCTCGGGGGTCAATGTAGGTGTCTTCGTGGCGGTCGCTTCTGGCTCCGGCGTATTGGTCGGTTCGGGCGTATCCGTGGGCGTGGGTGTATTGGTGGCGGTGGGAACGGCCACGACAACTGCGCCCATGGGAATGGTAGCCGAAGTAACGGCGCCATCTTCGTCCACCGTTTGCACCACAACTTCATATTGATCGGGTGTATCCAGCGTGGTGCTAATGGCCCATGCACCATTGCTACCCACTGTGGTGGTGCTGACCAGCGTGCGGTTCACCAAGGCTTCCACATTGGCCGCGGGTGCGCCGGTGCCAGCCAGCTCAATCTGGCTGCCATCAGCCGAATTCGTAATCACAAACGAATCCACGGTCAGCGCAATGGGGGTAGCGGTCGGCGTGGCGGTCTTTGTGGCCGTGGCTGTAGCCGTCGCGGTCTCTGTGGGTTCCGGGGTACCGGTGGCGGTGGCGGTTCCAGTAGACGTGGCCGTGGCGGTTGACGTCTCTGTGGCTGTAGCCGATGGTTCCGGCGTGGCGGTTGCTACAAGCACGGTCAATGGCTCACCGGCGGCTGTCGATTCGCCGCCCGGCCCCAATGACGCGGCCACAATGGCGTGTTCGCCCGGATCGGTCAGCGCAACCGTATAGGACCAAACGCCGCTGGCGTCTACCTGTGTGCGGCCGGCAATTTTATCATCAATATAAATATCAACCATCTGCCCCGGTTCACCGACGCCATCCAAGGTTAAGTCGCCTTCCAATAAGGCTTCTGTTCCCAGATCGGGCGCGGCGAGCGACAGCGGGACGGGCGTATCTGTGGCCGTGGCGGTCGGTTCGGGCGTACTCGTTGGCGCGGGCGTATCGGTGGGCTCCGGCGTGCTGGTGGCAGGCGGGGCCGAACGCAACAGCGTGACCGGTGCAGCCGAGGCCACGACTTCGCCGGCTTCGTTTAGCGTCTCAGCGCTAATGCGAAAGGCGCCAAAGCCATCCAAGGTTGTGGTAATCGCCCACGCGCCATCGGGACCAATGACGGTCTCTGTGAGGGCGTCGTTGTTGACCAAGACGCGCAGCGGGCTGTCCGGCGCACCGCTGCCGGTAATCGCCAATTCGGGCTTGTCCAATTCGGCGTCATAGATCGACAGATCGATGACGGGCGGCTGGGTGGTAGCGGTAGCCGTGGGCGCCGGCGTAATGGTGGGCGTCTCTGTAGGCGCCACCAGCGCAATGGCAAGCGGCTGCGCCGTGGCGACCACCAAGCCAGCTTCGTTTAGCGTGTGTAGCGCAAGTTCGTGATCGCCCGGTCCAATGGGCTTAGTTTCCAGCGACCATTCGCCACGCTGGTTGACCTGCGTCTCGCCCACTGGGGCATTATCAACCAGCGCCTGTATTATGGTATCGGGTTCACCGGCGCCGCGCAGCGCTAACGCACCGCTGGCCAGTTCCCCCTCTAGCACCGAAAGATCCAGCGTCGGGGCTTGCACCTGCACTTCGGGTACGGTAATGGTAAAGGTGGCGCTTGCGGATTCAGCCAATACATCGCCGTTGGCGTCCACCGTGCGCGCCAGCACGGTATGTTCGCCCGGCGTTTCAACATTGGCCAGGTAGCTCCATTCGGGATTATCGCCAATGGCAATCTCACCATCAATGGAGCCATCCAACAGAATTTGCAGACGTGTTCCGGGGCTGGCCGAACCCATAATTTCCACTTGGCCCGGCGCCACTTGCAGACCCGAATCGGGCGCGGTGAGTACGGGACTCACCATGCGTACTTCAGCGGTAAAGGTGGGAATGGGCGTAATGGGCGCCAAGGCACTCTGCGAATCGGGCGACACAAAACATTCGCGCGCGATCAGCATAATGATCAGCAGCACGACGAGAATGATGAGAATGCCGTATTTGCGGTTGTCAAAGTCGCGGACTTCACGTGGGGTACGTCCTCGCAACATGCTCAGGCTCCCTTCGCGGAGGTCGAGGTTTCCTGAGCCAGCACCGCGGCCTGCTCGATCCAGCTGTCAAAATCAACGGCCTGCCAATCGGCCGGCTGGATAATTTCGCGCAGCTGTTCAGGGGACGCTTGGGCCAACTCGGCAAAGGTAAAGATGCCGGCGGCATTGAGCCGTTCTGCGTACACGCGGCCAATACCATTGACGCGCACAAGGGCATCTGCGGCGCCGACGCTGACAGGGCTAGCCAGTTGCTCATCTGCGTGTTCGTTTAACTGGCGACGCAGTTCGGCAATTTCTTGGCGGGCCGCAACCAATTCCTGGTGCAGACTCTGGTCAACATCATCACTGCTTTCGGCGTCGGCTTGACTGTGATCACCTTCATTCAAAAGAGCCTGGAGCGATTCCTGGCGCCAAAAGTACCAGTCGATAACCCATTCGATAATCCAACCAATAATGAGGCCTGCAATTAGGCCCACCCAGAATTGCATATATGTCTCCCTTAGTGTGCTGCTTACGAATAACGCAGCATCTATCTTTTATAGTCAAGGATTAGGGTTTATCTGGCTATAGAAAGCAGATAGGATGTTCCAGATAAATGATATCTTTACATATAATTTCTACCATATATCCGAAAAAAATTCAAACGTAGATGCAGAAAGCAGCACGGGAATTTGGCAATGGGCTTAGAGTACCAGTACAATCGCGTTGTTTTGTTTACAGAGTGTCACAATTTATTTACAGCCCAGAGGAATTTTCTGCTTTATGTCTGTGCAACCACTGCCCGTTATTCTGAGTCGCCCGCATGGAGGCATGCAAACACCGTCGGAAATAGCCCACAATCTGGCGATTACCAAACAAGATCTCTACAATGATTGCGATCTGTGGGTGGATGAACTCTATGATTTCTCCCATTCAGACTTAGCCAACTCTGCCCCGACCACCGCAGCACCCAATGGCGGCCCCGGCGTCCTAGCCGTAACGCAAATGCCCATTGCGCGGGCGTTAATCGATGTAAATCGACCGCTCAGCGCCCTTGGCCACCCAGATGGGCCAATCAAGAGCCAGACCAGTTATGGCAAAACCATCTACAAGACCCCGCTGAGTTCGGCTGTTGAACAGCAACTTATCAAGCGTTATTGGCAACCGTATCACGATCATCTGGCCCAAACGCTCTATGAACATGCCGGCCAAGTAAAGTTGGTGATCGATTGCCACAACATGGCTCAGCGCGGCCCCAGTGCATATGCCGATGCGGGTCGCGCGCGGCCGTTGATCTGTATTGCCAATATGGGAGATGCCGATGGCGCCGTCAAGCCAGAATATGGTTGGACGCTTTGCCCATCTACGTTTGCGCGCCAGGCAGTGGAGATTGCCGCCGAGCTGTTTGGCGATTTGCCGCTGCTGGAGCCTGATGCAGAGCGTCCTGCACCGGCGGCTCTGCTCAACGTGCCGTTTGGGCGCAGCTATATTTTGGCCCACTGCCTGAGCCCTGAAGCCGCCGCCACCTTCCAACGTGAAACAGGTCACACGCTGCCACCCGGCATTATGATCGAAGTGAACCGCGGGCTGCTGGTGGGTGATCAGAGCAGCGAGACTGAAATGGCGCCGCCGAACGAGGCGCGCATTCGTGAGATTCGCCGCCGCCTTTATCAATGGGTTGGGCGCGTTTTAGAACTACTGGATGAATAAATAGGCACATATGGCGCAGACCGATATTTTCAAACAGACCCAATATGGCGAAGACAAAGTGGGATATGTCG
>JACKBC010000021.1 GCA_020634755.1 Caldilineaceae bacterium
GCACCAGACAAACCGGTTGCGTATCTGGCTGCTGCACCCACAGGCTGCATGAGGCCAAATAGCTGTCTACATCGGCGGGGAAAAAGCGTTCGCCGCGCGTAAATTGCAGCACGGGCTCGAACCGTCGCAGTAAGTCTTGTGAGGTTGCAGTGTCGAAAGGAGTGGAAAGGTTCATAGCGACAATTGGGGGTTCATTGGGAGATTGGTTCATTGGGCCGACTTTCAATTACAAATTTATGTTACGCAAGCCTAGAGGAAAGTTGGCTCGTCGCCGTTCCTGTTTCTCTCTAGCAGACTGGCTGTCGCTGCGTAACGTGAGTTACAAAATCAACCATTCGCCTAATGAACCAATCCGTCTTTCTGAAAAACAAGCTGTACGCCAGACGAATTTAAATAGAGCACCAAAAAAATGCTGTATGCCATGAGAATATGAATGGGCCACATGACGACGACCGGCCGATTAATGAAGATGGCCAGCGAGATAAAGAGAATCACGCCTTGGCAGAGCATAGTAAGCACCCAGCCGCCGCGCCACAGAAAGATAAAGCCAATGGCTGACGCCACGGTGAGCAGCACCAACGGTGTAAAGAGAATGCTAATGATCAGCGAATCTTGCACCAGCTTGGGCAGCATGGTAAATGTGTAGCCAACCAGCTCTTCTAAGGGCGGCATGTCTCGTGAGGGATCGATAATGGAGAAGTAGTAGCCCACGAGATAGATAATGCCCAACGCCTGGAGCAGCAAGAGGACGCTGGTAAAACGCACGGGCCAGCGCCGCAGCGTTTCCACTGGGGCGGCGGGGGGGGATACGGCTGTTTTGGCGACAAAATGTTCCTGTTCCATGTTAACTTTCCGTTCCGAAGAGCGTAAGTTGCGAGGGGTTCTCATCGGCATTGTGCGGCGGCCAATCCTCTGGCGGCCAGGCTGGTCGAGGTACAGATTCGGCCAATAGCGCCCACAGCCGCCGCACGCTTTCCGGCGAGTGGCCTTCGTAAGGATTGTGCATATAGCCATAAACGTTGAGGCCGTGGTCGTGATATCCTGCAATGCGCGCCGCCCAGCGCACCAAATCAGCGTGGCGCGGATTCACCAATTCGCGGTCGCCTTTGGGGCCGTTGCGGTCGTCCCCGATCCAGCGAATAAAGGTGAAATCTGGCGCCGCGTCTTGCTGACGCGCTTCTTCCCAAGTATCAAAAAGATCGGGCGTTCCCTCCCGGTCAACCAAAACCAGCGCCAGCCCGCGTTCGGCCAAAAATGTTGCAAAGGTCGGCGTCATTAGATCGGCAGCGCGCACTTCTACGGCCATGCGCACGCCATCCAAGCGCGGCGCCAACCAGTCTAGATAGGAAGCCAGCGTGCGCCCAAATTGCTGGCGCGTAAAATCGGGCGGAAATTGTAGAAAGGCGGGCGCGGCGGCCTCTCCCAACGAACGAATCGCATCGAGCAGGGCCAGCGTTTCCGATTCGCAATCGTGCAGCCGTTTTTCATGGGTAATCTGGCGGGGTGCTTTAAGCGCAAATGTAAAGCCCGGTGGCGTGTTCTCTACCCAATTGATGAGCGTGGCCGGTTTGGGCAGGGCATAGAAGCTGGTGTTCACTTCTACGGTGTCAAATGCGCTGGCGTAAAACGCCAGATAATCGGCGCGCGCCATCTTCTCGGGATAAAAGACGCCGCGCCAGTCGTCAAAATTCCATGAGGAGACGCCAATGGCAATCAGTGGATGGGGCATTGTTAACATATTCGTATAACATCAAATGCCTGTCTGTAAATTCTCTGCACCAAACTGAACTGTCCGAGACGGCACAGGATTCGCAACCGAATTTACGGATAGGTTCTTCGCTTGTCGATAGGAGTTGGGCAACGCACAGCGCCAACATCAAAATTTAAACTATCATCATGGCGCAATAAACATAACCTAATGGTCATCATGCCATGAAAGTATAACATCTACATAAATCCTCACAAACATCGCCGCATATCAGTCAGAAATACGTCAACAATGTAACTGCACTGGCTTCATAAAACGCTGTAGAGGCGAAGTTTACGGTTTGTGTACTTTTTTCATCCGCCGATAAAACTTCCCGTAATTTTGTGCATTTTGCACATTGAAATCTTTTTTCCCCACCGGTACACTATGCACAGTGGTCTGCGTGAGCTAAAGGTGGGCCGCAATTGCAAGCATTTCGCCCAATCGTTCTTGTTAAAGTTCGTTCGTGCTCAAGTATTGTATCGAAGTATTTTAGTTGCCGTAGTGTGTTGAACGATACAAAACGAAGAGTTGTATCCAAAAACCAAGAAAAGAGAGGATTTCGCATGTTGGTGAAACTTCGGCGAGCTTTCTTGCTCGCGCTCGTGTTTAGCTTAATTGCTATTCCAGTTTTTGCTCAGGATGGTGAGATATCTAATAGTGAATTGGCGTATGCCATTGATAATGTCGTCCTTTTTATTGCGGCCGTTTTGGTCATTTTTATGCAGGCTGGTTTTGCGTTGGTGGAAGCCGGATTTAATTCGGCCAAGAATTCGGTGAACATTCTGTTCAAGAATCTGCTCGACTTTGGCGCCGGCGTGCTGGTCTACTGGCTGGTCGGCTACAGCATTATGTACGGTTCGAGCGTTTTAGGCGGCTTTATGGGCTGGGGTGGTTTTGGCATTAGCGCCACGCCGCCGGAAGCCATTGCGGGCAATCTGAATCCGCAGGTGGATTTCTTGTTCCAGGTGGCTTTTGCCGCCACTGCCGCCACCATTGTGTCGGGTGCTGTGGCTGGGCGCATGAAGTTTGAAGGGTATCTGATTTACAGCGTCGTGATTACGGCTTTCATTTACCCGGTTAGCGGTTTTTGGAAGTGGGGCGGCGGCTGGTTGGACGCCATGGGCTTCTACGATTTTGCCGGTTCATTGGTTGTGCATTCGGTGGGTGGTTTTGCCGGTCTGGCTGGCGCCATTCTGTTGGGACCCCGCATTGGGCGCTTTGCCAAGGATAGTGATGCTTCCACTTTTGCCCCATCCAATTATGTGGTGGCCACGCTGGGCGTCTTTATTCTGTGGGTGGGTTGGTACGGCTTTAACCCCGGCAGCCAGTTGGCCTTTGCCGGCGCCGCCAATACGGATGTGACCATGTTGATCGCGGTGAATACAACGCTGGCCGCTGGCGCCGGTGTGGTCATAGCGATGATCATATCCTGGCTCATGAAGGGGCATCCTGACTTGGGCATTACGCTAAACGGTGGTCTGGCTGGTCTGGTGGGTATTACGGCCAATTGTGACTCGGTGACCAATGGTTCGGCCATTATTATCGGCGCCATTGCGGGTGTACTGGTTGTGGCCGGTATGGAACTGCTGGAACGCTTGAAGATTGACGATCCGGTGGGCGCTTGGCCGGTGCATGGTTTGTGCGGTATTTGGGGCGGTATTGCCACCGGCATCTTTGGCGGCCACCCGCTGGGAGCGCAGATCATCGGTTCGCTGGTTATTCCGCTGTGGGCCTTTGTATGTGCATTCATTCTGTTCTCCATTTTGAAGGCCGTGAACCTGCTGCGTGTTTCACCGGAAGATGAGCACATCGGGCTGGATCGCTCTGAGCACGGGGCGGGTGCTTATGCGGGGCTTGCCAGTATGAGCTCGGGTGATGATTAAGCTCGGGTGATGATTAAGGTAGTAAGCGTTAAGAAATAAGAAGGCGTGGTGACTCAAGTCGCCACGCCTTTTTGTTGTTTTTTCCTGCGTTCATTTACAATGGATGTTCTCTTTTGTATAATAAACAATACTCAAGGGGGATGCAGGAAATGGCGTACAGTTCGTATGCAACCGATACTGTTAGACAGCCAGAGAAGCCGCTTTCCAGCCTGGGACCATACCAGATCAGTGGTGTGTTGGGGCAGGGCGGCGTTTCTATTGTTTATCGCGCCCGCCGTCTGCATCAACCGGAAGTAGCGCTCAAGGTGCTCAATATGGCGCTTTCGGGCCAGCCAGATATGCGTAAGCGCTTTTTGGATGAGCATCGATTGTTGCAGCAGCTTCGTCACCGCGGCATTGTGCAGGTGTACGACGCCGGCGAATTGGACAGCCGTTTTTACATTGCGCTTCAGTTGCTCACGGGCGATACGCTGGAAGCGCTGGTGACGCGTAACAAAACGCTGGGTGAAATTACGGCGGTGGACATTGCCAAACAGACGGGCGAAACGTTGGCGTATATCCATTCGCAAGGGCTGGTTCATCGCGATATTAAAACATCCAACATTATGATCACGCACGATCGGCGCGTCATACTTTTTGATTTTGGCACGGTTTTGCGCTTGAGTTCGCTGCCGCAAGAACCGATTGCCGGCGTTTTTGGCACCCCTCCTTTTTTATCGCCCGAACAAGCCCTGGCCAGCCAGGATATTGATGGCCGGTCGGATATTTATAGCTTGGGTGTTGTGCTCTATCGCATGGTGGCCGGGCGCAAGCCTTTTTACGGTAGCCGCTCGGAACTGCTGCACGCACACGTTCACGAAGAACCACCGCCGCCTTCCAACTTCGCGCGCGTATCGCCCCTCTTAGAGCAAATTATCCTCAAAGCGCTGGCCAAAAATCCAGATGACCGTTTTCAACGCGCCATCGACATGGTCGGCGCGCTGGAAGAAGTCGAACCGCTGCCCGAGCCCCCTGCCTTCTCGACCCGCCTGCGCCGCTGGCTCTCTTTGCCCTCGGCTTAGGCATGGTTAGCGCCACATTCCTATCCTCTTGTCGGGTCTTGCCAAGCTCAGCATGCTTTCATTTGGCTCTTTGGGATCTCACAAGTGACGTCCCGGCACTTAGTCATCGTCAAGAAATAAGTTGGCGGCCAAACCTGTCAGGTCTCGCAGACCTGACAAGTTTAAATCGGCAAGTTATTTCTGAACAGTGAATTAATCCTGGCTGTCGAGTCATTGCGTGGAACGTGCCGGGGACATGTATCGTCAACCTCTTGAGATCCAGTTGAACCTGTAATTTGCGGTTATAAAAGTATAAAGAACCCTATCTGATTACCAGCGGTAAGTAGACCGGCAGCGTATATTCTACGACCAGCACCGGCGCGTTGGCGGCGGAACCATCGTAGGAAGTGGCGGCGCGCTTGCCAACGCCCGTGAACACAAATACCATGGGGTTGCCGCTGCGCCAGTTGGTTTGCCCGATGAGCTCTTGCACAATGGGCGCTAGATTGGGCGTTGCATGGGCTTCTTGCACGGCGCTCCACATGGGCACGTCGTTCCACGCCACCGATGTATCGGTGCGGATGCGGCTGGAAATATCGTAGGGTGCGTCGCTAAAAGAGCGGGCATTGAAGCTCGCCTCGCCATAAATGCTCAGCGATGTGGAGCGGTCACCGGCAGAATCGGTCTGAAAGGCAATGTATGCGTTGACGATGTGGGCAGCTGGCGGCAGCGCTACATTTTGGAAGCGCACCCCCACCACCTGCGGGCGATCCCGATTTTCGCTTAGCTCCAGATCGCCGCTGCGCACGCTCACGCTGCCTTGCGAGGCGTCCTCTTCGGCATCATCTTCAGACTGCGCAACCTGGACCTGCATAATGCGAACCACCTGTTTGGCATCTGGGGTTGGCAGCTCGGGCGTCTGCGTTGCCGTTGGCTCCACGGTGGGCAAAGCTGTGGCCTCAACTGTGGGCTCAAGCGTGGGTTCAACAGATGGTGCAGCTGTGGGCGTTTCAATTGGGGCTGGGTTTGGCTCGTCAGTGGGCGCAACCGTGGCCTCATTTGTCGGCACAGCGGTTGGCACAGCGGTTGGCTCATTGGTGGGCACATTGGTTGGCACAGCGGTTGGCTCATTCGTCGGCGCGGCCGTCGGTTCCACTGTGGGCACAGCCGTCGGCGCATTTGTAGCAATTGCTGTGGGCTCAGCTGGGGGCGGCGCAGTTTGCGTGGCCGTGGGTAAGGGCGGCTCGGTGGGTAACGGTGTGGCCGTGGGCACAGTGGTCGGCGCGCTGGTGGGCGTAAATGTTGGCGAGGGTTGCGGAGTGGCGGCGCCGCGATTGTTTAAGGTCAGCGTGGCCTTGCGCACCGAAAAAGAATCGTCGCCCGAAAAGACGAGATAGAGCGTTTGGCCGTCACTGCTGGCCCATTTGGGCGGAAAACTGCCGGTTTCGCCCGGCCCCACATCCCAATTATCGGTATGATAGACCGTCGTCCAAGGCCCCCAAGGCTCGGGCGCATCATAGACGCCAAAGCCGCCGGCAAAGCGCGTATCTTCCGAGCCGCTGTTGGATTGTTGCCACCACAAGTAGCGCTTGAGCCCCGGAATGTAGCTGATGCCAGAGCGTCTGGCCAGCCCCGGATTGTTGAAGACGCTGCCGCGCTTTCCTACGTCGCTGCTCCATGCGGGCGTGTTGCTGCCGTCCACACTGACTAGGAATTCGTAGGCGCCCTGATTGCGCATCTGCTCTTTGGGCACGCGCATGAGAATAAAGCGGTCGGCGGCAGTGTAGGCGCTGGGATTGTCGTGAGTAACGGTATAAACGTAGTTATCGCGGGCGCCGGCATAATTTTGGCCGTAGTTGATAAAGGTGCAATAGCCGAATTCATCAAATTTCCAATCGGCAAAGGTCCACGTCTGCGCGTGGTCGGTGGACCAGGCAAGCTGGCATTTATGGCCGTTGTTGTCCGCGTTGCGCATCCACATGTAGAGCACACCATCCACCATGAGCATGCCGCTGGCCTTTTTGCCGGCGGATCCCTGCCCCGTCTGCTCTTGGGACGAGCGAATATTGGCGGCGCTTATATTGGTGGGCGGGCCATCGACGCGGGCAAAGCCCAAGCTTAGCTTTTGGGGCACATTGGGCTTGAAGCCATTGCCATCGCCATAGGCTGTGTAGAGCGAGTCATCATCTCCCCAGGTAATGGGAAAGTTGTCGCTGCCGCTGGCCATGCGCTGGATTGAGGATTTGGGCGCCCATTCCAAATTCGTAATGACCGGGCTGGGCGGGTAGGGTGCTGAACTGCTAGACGGACTGACAAAACCAATGAAAAATGGCAGTAGAAAAGAGAGTAGATAAAGATGCATGGCGTGTTTCCTTGATAGTGAACGTAAAATAAGTGGTGTCTTACTTAACCATGACTGTAAAGAGTTGGCTTGACTCTCTTAAGACTGCCGAAATTTTGAGAGCGTACGGTTACGTTTTTGTTCTAATACGAAGGGGAACGGGCGGGATATGGAATTTATACGCATACCGTATGCAGAGAATGTGTCGCTGGAGAGAGGCGGAGAAATGCAAGCTGATTTATGAATTTATGGCGTGGTGAGCGCGTAAAACAGAATCCCGGAATGGCCAATGCATTCCGGGATTCTGTTGACTGTATGATGGGGCTAGCAATTCGCCGTGGCGGCTATGTAGCGTGGGAAAATGCCTGGAGCTTATTCAACCGGTCCTTCGTCTGCCAACGTTAATGTGGCCTTACGAACTGAGAAGGCATCATCTCCTGAAAAGACCAGATAGAGCGTTTTGCCATCTTCACTGGCCCATTTAGGCGGGAAGCTACCGGTTTCACCCGGCCCCACATCCCACTTCTGCGTAAAGTAAACGGTGGTCCACGGTCCCCACGGTTCGGGGGCATCGTAGATGCCAAAGCCGCCTTCGTAGCGCGTGTCTTCCCCGCCGTAGTTTAATTGCTGCCACCACAAATAGCGGTTAAGGCCAGGAATGTAGCTAATGCCGGAGCGACGCGCCAGATCAAGATGGGTAAATACGGCGCCACGATCGGCCACATTGGCGCTCCAGCTTGGATTGTTGTTGGCATCTACACTGACGAAAAATTCATACGCATTTTTATCCTGTATTTGGTTTTTGGGCACGCGCATGAGAATAAAGTGGTTTGCCACATTGTAGGCGCTGGGGTCATCGTGGGTAACGGTGTAGACGTATTCGTCGCGCGCGCCGGCATAGTTTTGGCCATAATTAATGAACGTACAATAGCCAAATTCATCAAATTTCCAGTCGCTAAAGGTCCAGGTTTCGGCATGATCTGTCGACCAGGCGAGCTGACATTTTTTGCCATTGTTGTCCGCATTGCGTAACCACATGTAGAGTACGCTGTCCACCATGAGCATGCCGCTGGCCTTTTTGCCGTCTGAACCGTGACCAGTCTGTTCGCCATTGGAGCGAATATTTACGGCACTGAAATTAGTGGGGGGACCATCAACGCGGGCAAAGCCTAAGCTCAGCCGTTCGGAAATTTTGGGCTCAAAGCCATTGCCATCGCCATAGGCCGTATAGAGCGAACCATCATCGGCCCAGGTAATTGGAAAATTGTCGCTGCCATCGGCCATGCGCTGAATGGACGACTTGGGCGCCCACTCAATATCTACAATAACCGGGCTTGGTGGATAGGGTGCTTCACCAGCAAGCGGGTTGGCGGCAATGATGAGAATCGGTAGAAGAACACGAAAAGCTTGAAGCAACACGATAAAAATCCCTTTATATGTGATGGAGTATTTAATGGAAGATGAACCAGTTACAAATTTACAAAACAGATCGGGACATACGCAGGCCTAGTAAAAATTTTAGGAAAGGCGAACCGGTCACTCTTTGCAAATCACAGCGCTGCGTAAGTCATGCAAATTTATAATCAGTAGATCGCAACGGCCGGCAATAGGGCTGGATTCAACAATCGAGACCGACACCTCTCTCGCCAACACCGTTGCGGTGTACTGATATTGGGTCCTTCCAATGGTCGTTGTTAAGAATTTTGGCGTTCGCCTTTCATTGCGTTGTGAGCCATACCACTTAACCACATGTGCAATACGCACACTTGACCACCACTAGACCACCGCGGGTTAGACAATATATGGGTGGTTTGTTGTTATTCTACGAATGGCATACGAACGTTATACGGCATCTTCCCGTTTCTCTCCTTGACAACTGAACCCCCAACCGTGCTACAATTTACGCACCCCACTATTTCGCAATCCAACCATTTGATAACGACTTGTATGATGGCGGTTGTGCGCAGCACAGAGCCATTATATTAGAAGGGAACACACTATGCTGGCCAATGAACGCACAATTACGCGTCCGTACATCATGGACAAAAGCATGGGCGCGGCGCTCGACCTGGACGCCGTCGATCTGCCGCGCACCAATGCCGATGGGCTGCCCGTTATTGAGCTGACGCAGGAGCAGAAATATCTGTTTGACCTGCGCGGCTGGCTGCTGATTCCGGGCGTGCTGAACGCCGATGAAGCCGCCGAAATGCGTGACTTCTGTCTGCGCCTCAAGTTTGAGCCGGAATCGCTGCCGGAACACGAACGCAATACGCTGGGTGGTCCACTGCAAAAGCTGGCCGATCATCCCCAGGTGGTCGGCTTTATGAATGAGTTTGTGGCCTATCCCGGCCTTTCCAGCCAGGAGTGCTACGGCTTTCGCCAGGAATCGTGCCATCTCTTTTATCGCGCCGTGGGTGAAGGCAAATTTGGGCCGCACAACGGCTCTGGCATGTTGCGCTTCCCCGGCGATTCACACACCTATCACTGCATTCCCGGCAAGGCCAACGCCGGATTGACCCGCGTGGTCTGGGAGCTAAACCCGGTGCGCAAAGGTGAAGGCGGCACGCTGCTCGTCAGCGGCACGCACAAAGGCGTCTATCAAGCCCCGACGTCCATCAACGATCCCAGCTCGCCCGTTTGGGAGACATACGAATGTCCCGCCGGTTCGCTGCTCTTTTTCACGGAAGCGCTCACGCACAGCGCCACCCCCTGGACCAACACCCATAACGATCGAGTGGCCATCTTTAGCTGCTACAACACGGTCAACAGCAAGTGGCACAATTGGAATCCGTCCGCCGAGTTGCTGGACACCATGCCCCCCAAACGGCAGACGCTCTATCGCGGCGTCCATGCGCAGGACAACCTGTTGGGGCGCACATATCATGGATAGACCGCATTTATCCGCTGCTATCCTGGCGTTCGCCAATGCCTCGATGCGTATCGAATGCTCTCTGGTTCACTGTGGTATCATAGTTCAATCTCCATGCATCTAATCAAACCTCAACACAGAGACCATCTATGACCACAGAATCTGTTTATGCGCAGGAATTCCCAATCCTCGAATATGATCCCACAATTCCTGCCATTATCGATATTGATCTAGAGCAGGACCGTCATCCAGAAATGCCCGAACATTGCGTCATTTGTTTCTTTCGCGACGTCATCGAACATTTTCTGGAAGCCGGTTTGTTAACGCGGCTGCACACGGTCAAGAGTGAAATGCTGGAGCATCCGGTCTACCTCTATCAGATTGGTGACCAAAAAGTGGCGCTGCTGCATCAAGCCGTGGGCGCACCGCTGGCGGTCTATCTGCTGGAGGAGTGCATCGGCATGGGTGCGCGCAAGTTTATTGCCTGCGGCGGCGCCGGCGTGCTGGACCGCTCCATCGCCATGGGCCATCTGCTGGTGCCTACCGCCGCCGTGCGCGATGAAGGCACGTCGTATCATTACCTGCCGCCGGCGCGCGAGGTGACGCCCAGTGCGTCTGCGGTGCAGGCCATCGAAACGGTGTTGCAGCGCCATAAGATCGACTATTTGCTGACCAAAACGTGGACCACCGACGCTATCTTTCGCGAGACGCGCGCCAAAGTGGCCATGCGCCGCGCCGAAGGCTGTTTGGCCGTGGAGATGGAGGCGGCCTCCATGTTTGCTGTGGCTCAATTCCGCAACGTAACGCTGGGGCAGATTCTCTACGGCGGCGACAATTTGGACGGCGATGAATGGGACGGTCGCAACTGGATGGCCAACTGGAGCGTGCGCGAAAGGCTGATTCAATTGGCGGCGGAGGCCTGTCTGGAATTGTGAACCGATGTATCGAAGAGATAAGCGATAAGCCAAAGGAGTACCAATGATGACCAAATTGACCGTGAAAGATCTGTTTGCATTGAAGGGCAAACGACAGCTCACCGAGATTTACGTGCGCAATGCCAAGGAGGCGGCGGCCTGTGAGGCAGCCGGCATCGATATGATCATCACGTCGGAACGCAGCGATACCAGGTCCATTCGGGAGGCTGCGCCCAATACCTTCTTGACCATCGGCCAGGCGTATGGTGATTATAACAGCGCCCCCGACGCGGTAGGCAGCGCTTTTCGCGCCTTACGCAACGGAGCAGATGCCGTCTACTGTGGTTCCAGCCTGGGGTTTGTCAAAGCCATTGCCGATGAGGGGATTCCAGTGGTGGGCCATGTGGGTTTTGTCCCCTACAAGAGCACCTGGTTTGGCGGTTTTAAGGCGGTGGGCAAAACCGCTGCGGAAGCACTCAAAGTGTACGAAGCTACGCTGGCCTATCAAGAGGCGGGCGCCATTGCCGTGGAAATGGAAATTGTGCCCCACAAGATTGCCGCCGAAATTTCCAAGCGCGTTGATCTGATCGTCATCGGCATGGGCAGCGGCACGGGCTGTGACGCTCAATATCTTTTCTCCACCGACGTGCTGGGAGATAATGAAGGCCACGTTCCGCGTCATGCCAAAGTCTATCGAGACTTTAAAACCGAATACGCCCGCCTGCATCAAGAATCAATTGCTGCCTTCCGCGAATTTCGCCAAGACGTGACCAGCGGGGCATATCCACAAGCCGGCCATCTCATCGGCGTAAAGGATGATGAGTATGAAAAGTTCATAACGGCTTTGGATAAACCAACGTAGAATCGGGCCAACGATTGAATATAGGGCGGCATAGAATCCTCGGCTAACACGCAGAAGCCGCGGCGGCGGCTGGGGTTAAATCGCTTAGGCGATTTTTTAATGTTCGGCGCCCATTTCTAATGGTTGCCCCCTAAAGAGCGCCTGTGACGTCATATCTCACCGGCGCCTTGCTGGCGCAAATGGGGATTTTGAAGCGATAGCAAATCTATTTCATGAACGACTTTCCACAAAACCCGTCAACCCCGCCTGTTTCTGTGGCGTTAACCGCGCTCAATATTCCGCACCGCGTTTTTACGCACGTCGGCCCGGTCGATTCGCTGGAGCAGGCCGCGGCCGAACGCGGGCAGCAGCCCGAACAGATCGTGCGCACAATTTTGTTTCGGCTGGGTGAGGGGGAATACGCGTTGGTGCTGATGGCCGGTCCGGCGCAGATTTCGTGGCGGGCGTTGCGCCAGCATATGGGGCGCTCGCGGCTGACCACGGCCAGCCGCGATGAAGTGCAGCAGGTGACGGGCTATCCCATTGGCGCGGTGGCGCCTTTTGGCCTGCCGCAGCCGCTGCCCGTGCTGATCGACGAGAGCGTGCTGCAGCAGCAGGAAGTGTCACTGGGCTCCGGCGTGCGCGGGGTGGCCATTATGCTGCGCACGGCCGATTTAGTGGCGGCGCTGCCGGATGCGCAAGTGGGGCGATTCAGGAATGACTGATGCTATTTAACTTCTCAAAATAATCGGGAAACGTCTTGGCCGTGCACTTGGGATCGTTAATCGTCACCGAGGCTGGGTCCAGCGCCAGCAGCGAAAAGCTCATGGCAATGCGGTGATCGTTGTAGGTATCAATGGCGGCATGGGTGATCTGCGGCGGCGGTATGATCTCAATGAAATCTTCACCTTCCACCACCTGGGCGCCCACTTTGCGCAGTTCGGTGGTCATGGCGTGGAGGCGGTCGGTCTCTTTGACTCGCCAATTGTAAATGTTGCGAATCGCGGTCTTGCCCTCGGCAAAGAGCGCGGCGGTGGCAATGGTCATGGCGGCGTCGGGGATGTGGTTCATGTCCATATCAATGCCGTGCAGTTGGCCTTTCTCCACGCGAATATAGTCATCGCCCCACTCGACAGAAGCCCCCATAGCCTGCAACACATCGGCAAAGCGCGTGTCGCCCTGAATGCTCTTTTTGCCAATGCCAGTTACTTTGACTGCCCCGCCTTTGATGGCCGCCGCCGCCAAAAAATAGGAAGCGGACGAGGCGTCTCCCTCCACCAGCAGCGCCCCGGGTGCTTGATACGTTTGCCCCCCCTGCACCCAAAATTGCTGATAATTCCGGTTTTCCACCTGCACGCCAAATTGCGCCATCATGTGTAGCGTAATGTCAATGTACGGCTTGGAGACCAGATCGCCTTTAATGATAATCGTGGTGTCGCCTTGGGCCAGCGGAGAGGCCATGAGCAGCGCCGTCACAAACTGGCTGGAAAGCGAGCCGTCAATGGTGATCTGTCCACCGCTTAGCCCATTGGCCACCACATGCAGCGGCGGGTAGCCCTCATTTTTGAGATAATCTATGTGCGCCCCGGCTTGGCGCAGCGCAGTGACCAGAGGGCCAATGGGGCGCTCCTCCATACGCGGCTCGCCGGTTAAGGTGAATTCGCCGCGGCCCAGGCAAAGCGCCGCACAGAGCGGTCGCATGGCCGTACCGGCATTGCCCAAGTAGAGCTCGGTGGCGTTCGCCTGCTGGAAAGGGCCGGCATTGCCCGTAACGGTGCAGCGCTTGCCGTCATCGGACAGCGCATATGCCACGCCCAGGTTGCGCAGCGCGCCGAGCATGTGGCCGATATCGTCACTGCGCAACAGATTGGTGATTTCGGTTTCGCCGTGGGCCAGCGCCGCCAGCAGCAGCGCCCGGTTGGACACGCTTTTAGAGCCGGGCAGGTTGATCTCGCCGTCAATTTTGGCAATGGGAGAGAGCGTTAAAGATTCCATGAATTCCTCTTACACAAATCCTTTACAAATACGTTGTAGGCAATGTACGGGCCGCAAACAGCTCCAATAGGGTGAACTGCACAAAGACGGCATAATTTTCATCTGCCTGCGTGACTTGATTTATGCGCACCCAGCCGATCTGCTGCGCATTGTTGTCCTCATCCACCAGTGGGACCACATTTTTCCCCAGGTGGCGCGGATGTTCAGGGAAGCGAGTGTGGTCGCAAAAGTATTCCTCAGCCGCGCCGCGCCAGCTACGGTTAAAAAGCTTCCAGGCCGAAGCGATGATGCCGCCGGGGTGGGCTCCATAGAGTGCATAGGCAGCAGCCAAATCGCCGGGAAAGATCCATTGATGACCGCCCAGTTTCAAGACCCGCTCCGCTCGAAAATGCCACAGCGGTTCGGCATATTTGGCTTTGGATGCCGCAATGGCTGCCGCCGTCTCGGGCGGTAAAGTGATGATCTGCTGGTTTGGAAAGGTGACTTGATAGCCCATATTCGTTTCAATCAATTTTACCACATGAAGCGCCGGAATTTCTACTCATCCCACGGCAGCGGTACGCCCAGACGGGCGCTGGCCGCGCGGGTGGCTTCCTGCTCCATTGCGCCGTATTGAATGCCATCGCGGCGGTATTCGACCATGCGCTCTTCTTCGATAGCCCCGGGCAGCAGCACGCGATCATAGCCCGGCATGGGGTTATAGGTCTCCTGCACGTCGTGCGCCAGCCGATCCGCTTCGGCGCGGAAGACTTCTTCCGGCACCACCGAGCCAATGTGAATGGCCAGCACCATGCCACCATTGTAAGCGCGTGGCCAGCGCGTCATCTTTTCATCGGACAGCGTAAAGCCGGTCAGCGCGCCGCCCATGTGGGTGGCGGCCACGCCATAGCCCAGGCTTTTGAAGAAAGCCGCGGGGATCATGCTCAGCAGCGCATCAAATTCGGGGCCGCGCTGATCGTCGGCCAGGATGCAGGTGGCGGCGTCCAGCACCTGGTCGGGCGTGTCGCCGGCGGGCGTGGCAAAGCAGATGGGCGGGTTGCCAAAGTAGCCGATCTGCGCATCGGGGTTGGGGCCGCCGCCGTCGCTCTGCACGCGGCCCTGGTTGCGATAACCCTGGACAGAGAAGCCGATGCAGCCCTCTTCCATGCACATGCGGGCGTAGTGACCGGCCGAGCCATAATGGCCGATGTAGCGCACCAACCCCATGCCGATGCCCACTTCCTTGGCTTTGCGGATAGCGTGTTCGGTGGCGCGCACCATGGGCAGATAGCCCAGCGAGCCGTCGCCATCTAGCACCGCGGCAGTGGGCGTTTCATGCACCAGCTGGATGTGCGGTCGTGGGTTGAGGATGCCATCTTCAAAGGCTTTGCAGTAATGATTGACCGTGCGCGTGCCGTGGCTGCGCACGCCGCGCAGGTCCGAATTGACCAGTAAGCGGCTAATGGTGGCGGCGTGTTCGTGGTCCAAGCCGGCTTTTTCAAAGCAGGCAACGGCAAAGGCCAGCAGGCGATCTTCCTGCACGCGCACAAAATTTTCTGGTGGGCGGTTCATGTTTAGGTTTCCTTTTGCTAACTGAATGCTTTTTAATGCAAATGGGCTCTTTGGAATTTCATGCTTCGGCTGCGCTCAGCAGAGCGGTGGTGGACAACAGATGTCCCCGGCACTTTCGACGCGATGACTGGGTAGACGAAACGAAGTGCCGGGGACGTCAACCACATGAGATCCTGTTGAACCCGTAAATGTTGTGAAATTTTTTGCACAGAAACAACTTTAGAAGCTGTCTGAAAAGTCTCGATTGGGTACAAAACATTCCGGGAAAGGGCCGATTGCGGATGATTTGACCAGAATTTCGTGGCCCTTTCCCGGAATGTGACACGCCTTAATCACCTTTTCAGACAGCTTCTTTAGATTATTTACGTTCCCAAATACTGAATGGCGGTAAGGGGCAAGGATGAAAGTTATGGTTCACTATAATAGCCAACTCGTTCTGATACTGGTGTCGGCCCATATGGATCGGTTTCACCGGCGCCTTGATACCAGTAGGCGACGGCAGCATAAAGGCAGTAATTGTGGCCTGGCTGCGCGCCGTCGCGCCAGCGATTGGGCTTGTATTTTTCAATGGATGCCTCAAACGCGCGCGTAAAGGGCACGTTGTCGCAAATTTGAAAACGGTTGACCGACGTGTGGCCATTGGCATTTAGCTCAATATAGGGCTGGCAGGCGAACGCGCTCTCGAACGTGGGAAAGGGCGGTTCGGCCGCCCAAGCGTATCCAATATAGTCTTCGGAGCCGGTGCCAAAGGTGGACGGGAACATTTCCCCATCCACAAAAAACTTCTCGTCACCCTCGCCCCACCACCAGTCAATGTTTTTGCGATCCCACTGGCCGTACCACCAGCTCTCAGCGGCCTGCGCCGGTTCCGCCCAGCGATTCCACACGTGCAGATGGACGCCGCAGAAACGTCCCTGCCCCGTGGTGAGCAGCAGCGGCCAATCGATGTTGCGTCCATTCTGCTGCACCTGTTCTAGAAACGCATCGCGGTGCCACTTGGCGTGGAAGCGCAGCAGCTGGTTGGCCGAGCGCGCCAACGGCTCGTGGGTTATGGCAAATTCAACGCGGCGCGTTTGGGCGCCATCATTGGTCAATTCAATTTGTGCCTGCGCGGCAAAAGGCATGTACCAGCGGCAATAGAAGCCGCTTTCCGTCATGCCCAGCGGCAGGCTGCGATAGAGATTGACGCCCGGCGCCGCCCCAAAGAAATCACCCAGCGGTGACCAGACGCTGGGCGCCGTTTCAGCGTCCCAGGTGATGCTGAGCGCCAACTCGCGCAGCATATCGCGGTCGGCAGGAGATGGCGGCAATGCGGGTGCGACTCGAATTTCGGTGATGGCGCGATTGCCGGTCAGCGTACAAACTGGCACCGTTTGGCCCGGCGCAACCTCCACGCGGTAGTGGATTGTTTCGGCAGCGACCTCAGGTGCGCGAGGGCGACCGCGCTCGGCCAAAATGCGGTCTGTTGCTGCCAGGGCAATCGCCGCGTCTCGATCCAGACAGGCCGGAAAGCGCGGGAGTTTGGTTGCAGCGGGAAAGGTGGTGTATGTGAAGTGGTAGTAGCGCCCCCACCCCGGCTCCAGCAGCACTTTGCACGAGCGGTTGTAGGGAATGGGGATAAAGCGATTGCGCCCGCGTGAAAGCGTTGGCGTTAGCTCGGGAAAGTTGAGCGGCGGTGTTTCATTGCCAAAGCGCTCGAAGAAGTCGCGAAAGGGACAATCGACCGCGGGCGTCGGCTCGCCATCAATAAAGATGCGGATGTGGCCCATCTCTGGCAGCGCCGACCAGATGCGCCAGATCACGCCGGGGCCGTCGGCCTCAAAGACCACAAGGCTCTCGCCTTCTTGGCGAATGTAGCCCTCGCCGTCGCGATTGGCGTCCCAGTTTTCATACATGCCGGTCTCTGCATTGTAGTGCGAGCGGCGGTCATAGCTGGAAAAGACGCCGGAACGTTCTCCCGGTTGCGGTGGCTCAGCCAGCAAACGCAGATCATACAGCCGGCGCAGCAGATCTTGATAGGTGATGGATGCCATGTTATTCTTCCCGTGAAGCTTAAATCAACCGCAACTCCAAAATGAAAGCAACGGTTATGCTCCGTATCATCTCATATAACATCCGTTACAACAACCCCGACGATGGCGAAAACGCGTGGCCCCATCGCAAAGCGCGCGTGGTTGAACTGCTCAACCGCTATCAGCCCGATCTGATTGGGCTTCAGGAAGTGCGCAAGGAGCCGCTGGATGACCTGATTGCCGGCCTGCCTGATTTTGGCTGGGCGGGCGTAGGCCGCGATGATGGCAAAGAGGCCGGTGAATTTGCCGCCATTTTTTACCGCCAAAGCCGACTACACCTCGCCCAGAGCGCAACGTTTTGGCTTTCAGAGACGCCGCATGTGGTGGGCAGTGTTGGCTGGGACGCGTCGCTGCCGCGCGTTGCCACTTGGGCCGAGTTTGCAGACGCGCAGAACGGCGCCCGTTTTCTGTTTGTGAACACCCATTTTGACCACCGCGGCATGACGGCGCAGGTGGAGAGCGCCCATCTGCTGCGTCGCTTCCTAGCTGAACGCACGCCAGCCTTGCCCGCCATTGTGACCGGCGATTTTAATTGTGTTGAAGCGTCATCGCCTTATGTCGCTCTGACTACAGCCACAGATGGCGCCGCCCCTCTGCGTGATGCCATGTACGCCTCTCAAGCGGCGCATGAAGGACCCACTGGCACCTTTAACAATGACTTTGCCGACCCGCTGCACGACAAGATCGACTACATCTTTGTCTGGCAACCGCAAACCGCCGCGGCGTCGGCGGTTCAAGTGCAGCGCCACGCCACGCTGGCCGATCAGCAAAACGGGCGCTATCCCTCGGACCATCTGCCGCTGTTGGCGGAAGTTGTTATGTAATAAGCAATGGCGCACCGTGCGTCGCACTTGAAGCGGGTTTAGCTACATGGCATTGAATCTACAGCCGGACGCGCGCGCCATCTTTTTCGGCCGAGGCGCGGATGGCATCCCACAATTTGGCCATGCGCAGCCCCACCTCGGGCGGACAGGGATTGGGCATGGCGCCATTGCGCACGGCCACAAACTGCTGCCACACGCCCATAGAGGCGGGCACTTCCACCGCTTCTGGTTGCGCCTGGCCGGGGCGCTGGATCTTGAGAAATTTGCCCCAAATATCGGTAAAGATAACGCCTTGCGTGCAGAAGACGCGAATGTCAGACGTGGAGCGGGTGCAGGTGTCGCCGCACGCATTCATGGTCACCAGCGCGCCTGAACGCAGCCGCGCCATGACCGCGCCCAGAATTTCCACCGGCATTGCGCAGTTGTCCAGCCAAGCGGCCACGTCGGCAAAATCCTCGCCGGCCAGATCGGTAATGGTATTGAGCATGTGGGCGCCAGTATCAAAGAAGAAGCCGCCGCCGGCAATTTCGGGAATCTGCCGCCAGGTGCCCATATTGGGCGTGCGCCAGTTCTCCCAGGCAATGCCAGAGATGGTGAGAATGCGGCCCAGCTCGCCGGTGCGCAGAAGCTGGACGGCGTGGCGAATTTGCGGCGACAGGCTGCCGGGAAAGGCCACCACCAGCAGGCGTCCGCTGCGGTCGCGCGTTTCAATCAGCCCCTCAGCCTCGGCGCCGGTGATGACCATGGGCTTTTCCAGCAGCACGTCCAGGCCAGCTTCCAGGCAGGCATTGGTTTGCGCATAGTGATAGGCATGGGGCGTAATGATAAAAGCGGCGTCCAGATTGGCGCCGTATTGGTCTAACAGCCGCGCCAGGTCAGGCTCGTTGGGCGGGGGCGTCAAGCCGTGTTCGCTAAAAAGGGCGCAGGTTTGGTCATAGGCCGCCGCCGATGGCTCGCAAACGACGCCAATGGCGGTGGTATCCTGTTGCGCCAACATGGCGCGCATGTGGCCTTGGGCCATGCGTCCACAGCCGATCATGACGGTCCGAATTGGTTGTTGGTTGGTCATATGGGAAAGCTATTCTGATTCATCAAAAAGGGATTGACGCTGATGGAAATAGGGCGGTTCAAAGAGCAGCTGTTGGCGCGGCGTTAAGGATACGCCCGCAGGCGGCTGAATGTGCGTTTTGGACCAGGACTGCTGGGCTGGGCTATATTTGTGAAGCAGAGAGCGCCGCTGGTGGCGGGCCGTCCACGGCGCGGTGCCGTGGGTAAGCGCTTCGGTAAAGATGACCACGGAGCCGGCTTTGGCTTCGGGAATGACCACCATATCCGAATCCACATGATTCTCTTTGATCTCCTGGGGGCAGGGATAGTTGGCTTTATGGCTGCCGGGAATGCAGCAGAAGCCGCCATGCTCGGGGCCAGAGTCGGTCAAATTCCAGGAGACCACAGTGAGCCCGTTGTACATGTGGCCATTGCGAAAGTGATAATATTCGGGCGGATCGTAGGGTGTGTTGCCGCCGTGCAGATTGAGCCGCTCGGTGCCGGCGCGCATATAGATGCCGTAATAGTGGTCCAGCCGAAAGCCGTCTCCCAAAATTACCTTGAGATAGGGCATAATGGCCGCGTGATCGAGCAGATCGCAAAAGGGCTGGCCCCAACTTAGGTAGCCGCCAAAGCGGGCGTCATTGGTCTCTAGCCCCGGCTCGGGTAGATTTTGCGCGTTAACAAGACGGTTGAGTTCAGCTACTTCATCTTGATTCAGCACATCGGGCAAAATGAGATAGCCTTGCACATCAAATTTATAATGGGCGACTTCGTTCATGGGTTCTCCAAATTTTTCGTAATGAATACTTGCTCTTGCATTGATTAATCATACGGATAAAGATAGCCGCTTTCTACGCCTAAAATTCCGCCAAAATTGTCGGCGTTCATTTGCGCAATGTCCCAAGTGGTCCAGCGCTGGGGCGTCAAGGCAATCACCACGTCGTCAAATGTGGCGTAGGCCGCGCCCACGTTGGATTCATAGAGCGCCTTGGGCGTCAAGTAGCGACGTTGGGCTTGCGCCACCAGTTCCCGCCCTTGCGGACCATGTATGATCGCGGCGGCGCCGGAGACGGAAATGCCCTGTTCCTGGCCCGGAACGCGCGTGTCGATCATGGCGGCGGCGCTGGGGGTGCGCGCCACGTTGCGCGCCTTTTGGCTGTTAGAATTGGTTGGGAAGTAGAGCATGCCTTCGTGATAGAGAAACCAGATGGCGGCCAGGTGAATGGAGCCATCGACGCGCTGGGTGGCCAGCGTAGCAATGTGGCGGCCGTTGAGCAAAGGCAGAGCAAAGGATGGCGGAGCTATGGGCGTACCCTGTGTGCTCATGGCGACTCCTGGGCATGCTGTAACAGTGCATATTTCCGCTTCAAATCGGCAAGCTTGTGCTGCTCATTTGGCTCAGACTTGCTCGCGCGATCCAGCACAGCCAGCCGGTAGAATTCGCGTAGACTGGACAGGCTCATCATCCTAACGGCATAGTCATCAATTTGCAGCGTGTTGACGGTCAAAGGTACATTTTGGAGCCAGTGTTCAATAGAACTAAATTCGACTTTTAGGTCGTCTTGCAGCACTTGCAGCACATGCCATTCGCGCAATCTGTAGCTAATTCCTCTCTGATTTAGCGTTGACATCAGGGGTTGAAAATCGGCCTCTGGGCAAGAGAGATCAACATCGTTAACATTCAGCGCATTATTGCCGGTATACACAAAGAGTGCCAGGCTGCCATCCAGAATTGGTTCAATACCTAGCTCGGCGCAGAGCTCAAGAATAGATTTGAAGAAGGCGATCAGGCGGATGAACTTGTCGCTATTTTGAGGTAAGCCGCTGAGGGCATACATGTTATCCATACGCGCCATGATTCAGAAAGCCGAGCAGCCGCTTCAAGCGCGGGTTGGCGTCGGTGTACACGTGTTCCGGCATCTCATAATTCATAAACGGATAATACTTGTGGCCGATAATGCGCCGGGCATAGGTCACTTGGGTAATGTAGCGCGTGCGCTCGCTACGATTGGGCCCACCCCGATGCCAGACCTGATTGTTAAAGAGCACGACGCTGCCCGCCGCCCCACAGTTGTAATGCACCTGATCGGCCCATTTTGTGCCTTCGATGACCGGTGGGCAGGGCGCGCCAAAGAGGTGCGAACCGGGGATCACTTCGGTGCCGCCATGTTTGGGCTCGGTCACATCGGTCAAATAGTAATTGGCCGTAAAGAAGAGCACCGGCAGCCGTACATTCTTGGGCGGTTCGCCGTCGGTGACCAGATAGTGGGGCGGATCATCCTGATGCCAGGTATCGATGCCGTGGCCGGTGGGCGTTTTGAACGAGTTGTTGTGGATCACGTGGCAGTTAGGCGCAATGAGCGCTTCGGCCAGCGACACAATTGGCTCCAGGTCAAAGAGACGCAGATTGGCCTGGCTGGTCTCAAAGAGGCGATGGGCCAGAATCAGCTTGTCGTTACTAGCGTTGTGTCCATTGGGATTGTGCTCCAGCGCCCAATCCAGGTCGGCGCGCAATTGGGCGCACCAATCGGCTGGCAGCACGTTTTGCAAAAAGAGAAAGCCGTCCCGGTGGAAAGTTTCCACCCATTCCTGGATCTGCGCTTCGTTCACTGGCTGTCCAGCAAGAGCGGTGGATGTGGCTGCGGACATAGTTGGCTCCTATGGGATTTATGGATATTGTACGTAGAAAGGATTAAGGCTAATCCAGATAAATCACTATCCAAATTTTATCAGGTTTTCTGGATTAGCTGGAAGGCTTTCTGGCATATTTTAATTTTTGGAAACGCTTAACGAGACAACTCTTCTACGGCCTGCAAGGCAGCGTGAATGTAGCCGAACGTATAGGCAAAGGCCACCTTGCGCGCTTCTGGCCCGCCGATGCCGGGGACGTGGTCGGGCATGATCATATATTCGTACCCAACTTCTTTATAAACCTGGAGCGCCCGGATCATGTTAATATCGCCTTCGTCGGGGAAGACTTCCACAAAGTTGCCCATCCCGCCTTTAATGTTGCGGAAGTGAACGTTGAAGATCTTCTTGCGCTCACCAAAATAGCGAATGACATCGAATATCTCTTCCGCAGGATTCTCCAGCGCCTCGGACATGCAGCCCTGGCAAAAATTGAGGCCGTTGTACGGGCTGGGATAGAGATCGATGAGCTTCTTGAACCCTTCCACCATGCCCAGCGGGCGCGCCACGCCGCGATACGTTTTGCCCACGCCAATGCCTGGGTCGGAGGGGTGGCAGGCCATCTGCACTTTGTATTCTTCGGCTACGGGCATGATTTCGCGTAGCCAATGGTCGATGCGCTCCCACATTTCGTCTTCATCAGCCGGACCATCTTCAAATTCGCCCAGCGTTTGATCCAATTTGTCCAGTTCAAAGGTAGACAGGGTGGCGCCGCCGCGGCCCGTTTTGGATGGCGTGCGCAGATGCCCCAGAATGGTAATGTTGTAATTCAAGCCGCGGATGCCAGCCTCACCCGCCATGCGCACGGTCTCTTTCATCCAGTCGAGCTGGCGGTCGCGTTCAGGAGTGGGCTTGCGGAAGATGGCGCCGGCGCCTTGCTCGTAGGCGCTGCGCGAGCTGAGCGGGATATGAATCATTTCCAGGCTAATGCCATGTTTAGCCCAGCGTTCTTTCATCTCGATCAGCATGGATGTTGACCAATTCTGCCACGGCTCTGTGGGCGTCTGGTCCACATTTTTGATGCCCAATTGGGCCAGCACCTGCATCTCGTCATCTGTCTGGGCGCCAAACTGTGATCCGATGTACATAGGGTTCCTCCTGGTTGGGGAAAGCTGTTTGTATAAGTTTGGGGGCTGGTAAATGCAGAGCCGGAGAACATAAAGGGGAGTCGACGCTACACCGTCCATTTTCAGTGTACCGCAACGGTGTTGGCGCGATAGGCGTCAACCTCTTGCGATTGCGGTCTACTGATATTCTATTATCCGTCTGGATGGAAGGCTTTGTCAAATGAGCCCACGGAATTGCGCTCGGGCCGGGTTGCCATGATGTGGTTGCCGGCAAAACGGATATTTCCCCAGCACGACTCGAGAAAAGGGTTCATTTTCTTGCACCAAGGCAACATATGGATTTGAGCGCCTTGCTGTAATATAAGCCTTTATATTTTAAGTCTCTTGACACGATATTTGTTCGATGTTAACCTACCCCATGCTTCGCCCCTGGCCCATAATTTTTGGTTGCGCATCACCCATTTCCTTGCTTATCATCGTAAGTGTCTAAAAATAAGGTAGCAGCCAAACCCGTCACGTCTCAAAGATCTGACGAGTTTAAATCTACAATTTATCATTGAACAATGACCTACTCACGTTAGGAATTCACATATGAAAGCCGTTTGGGATTGGCACATGCCTAGGAAGACAGAAGATGAGGAGCGCGCGCTGGTCGCGTTCGCCCACGAATTGGGCTTTGATACGCTTATCCTGCGCACCCCTTCACCGACCATAATGGCCGCGGCGCGGGACTTGGGCGTCAAGGTGGCGGCCATTGTCACCCCCAATGCGGATAGTGCTTTTGCCCAGCAACACCCAGATGCGCTGCAACAGATGCTGCCTGCGGAAGAGGCCATGGCGGAGGCCGCGCGCAGCCTGGCTTGGGAGAGCTACACCATGCGCGCGCATCGCTGGTTTCCGCTGGTGCAGACGTGGCCGTTGCTCTGTTTCGAGCAGCCAACGGCGCGGGCCGAACTGAAAGACCGTGTGCAGCAGGCGCTGACCGTGGCGGACGGCGTGGCCTTTGATGGCTTTGGGTTTGCCAATCACTATGGCTGCTTTTGTGCGCAATGCCAATCCAAACGCCAGAAAATGGCCGCGCAAGACCCGGCGCGTCACGAAGCCGCCGTCATGGCGGCCATGTCCGAAGCGAGCTTGGTCGAGATTTCACGCGTGCTGTATGACCACGCCAAAGCCATCAAGCCGGATGCACTGGTCACCAACCACCTATGGCCGCCCTTTCGTCCCAATCCCTATTACGGCAGCCGCTTGCAGCTAGACTACTGTAGCCAGACCATCTCCTGGTTTTACAAGCCCAACTGGTCGCTGGCCCGGGTTGAGTTTGAAGCGCAGGAGATGAAGCGGCTAGAAGAACCGGCGCACAACCGCTTTGTCCCCTTTATTGCCATGTTTCACGAGCCTTATCTGGCGCGGTCAGGTGCGCGTATTGCTCAAGAGCTTGCCATTGCGCAACGTTATGGCGATGGTCATCTGATTTTTTGCAGCCTGAAAGCCATCCACGACTACCCCGACGTTTATGCAGCGGTCAAAACGGCGTTGCACAGCAAGTAAACTTCGTACACGGGCGTCAACCAACGTGCATGCGCGCAAAGATTCTCGCATCTGGCAGACAAATCGGCACAGGCGAAATGGACGCTACCACCCCAGCGCATAGCCATCCCGACGCGGGTCAGCGCCACCCATAAAAGAGCCGCTGTCGGCATCAACCATAATGCCTTGGCCGCCACCCACCATGGCTGACCAGTCACCCAGGCGATTGAACTCGTGACCCAGCGCTTCCAGCTCGGCCAACACGGCGGCGGGAATGCGCGTTTCGGCGTCGACCAGAACGCCAGGAGAGGTGGCTTTGAGCCGGGCGGCTTCGATGGCGGCTTGAAGGTTCATATTGTGATCGAGCACATTCATAATCATCTGCGGCGTGGTCTGCAAAATGCCATAGCTGCCCGGCGTGCCGATGAGCAGGCGCAGGCCGTGCTTGTCCCACACTTGCGCCGGCGACATACACATTTCCATCTTTTTGGCTGGACCAATAACGTTGGGGCTTTGCGGTTCGCGGTCGAACCAGTACATAAAATTGTTGAGCGCCACGCCGGTGCCGGGAATCACCACGGCGGAGCCAAAACCGGCGCCCAGGCTTTGGGTCACGGCCACGGCGTTGCCCGCGTCGTCAATCGTGTCAAAGTGGGTGGTGCATTCGGTGCGCATCCAAGCATGTGGATCGCCTGGCAGCACTTCGTTTGCACGTTTGACTGTGGTATAGCGCTCACCACCGGTGGGCCGCGCGCGTTCGCCGATCCGGGCGCGGCGGGCTTCGGCATACCCTTGGCTGAGTAGACCGGCTGTGGGCGGGTTGGCGACGCCGGCATATTCAGCCCGGTCGGCGGTGGCCAGCTTGGCGGCCTCGATAAACCGATGCAGCGTGGCCGCTGTGTTGTGACCCATTGCCGCCACGTCAAAGCCTTCCATTATGTTGAGCAGCTCCAGATATTGAATGCCCTGGCAAGGCGGCGGTGGCGCAAAGATTTTATAGCCGCGGTAATCAATGTGGATGGGATCTTGCCATGCGGGCTCGAAGGCAGCCAGATCGGCAGCCGTGATCAGCCCGCCGTGGTTGGTCATGTAATCGACGATCTTAGCGGCAATTTCACCCTGATAAAAGGCCTGCGCGCCCTCTGCGGCCAGCGTACGAAAAGTGCGCGCCAGGTCCGGTTGGGCCAGCACCTCGCCGGGGCGCGGCGCATGCCCATTCGGCAGGTAATTGACCACCGTTGCTGGATATTGGCGCATGGCGTCCACATTGGACGCCATAAATTGGGCGTTTTTGACGGTCACCGCGTAGCCCTGTTCGGCATATTCAATGGCCGGCGCAAAGACCGTGGCCGCGTCCATGGCGCCGTAACGGCGCAGCGCTTCAAACCAGCCGCCGCAGGCGCCGGGCACAATGGGCGACTTGGGGCCGCGCCGCTGGGTGGCTGGGTCGGCATAGAGATCCAGGTGGGCGGCTTGGGGAGAGCGCCCCATGTAGTCCAGAATCTGGTGTTCACCTGTTTTGGCATGATAGATGTGCATGTAGCCATCACCGCCCATGCCGGACATGTACGGTTCGACCACGTTGAGGGCGGCGGCTGTGGCCACCGCGGCGTCGATGGCGTTGCCGCCCTGCATGAGGATGCGCAGCCCGGCTAGCGAGGCCAGCGGATGCGCCGAAGCGATCATGCCGCGCCGTCCGGTGACGGTGGAACGGTGTACAACTCCGTGGGGTGAGAAAGCCATAATTGGGAACTCCTTTGGTGGTGGAATTGTGGGTTGTGGTGAAATTTTAGGTAGTTTTTAAATCGAGTAATCCAGATTATAATAGGAATTACGAGTCTCCGGCAAGCAGGTTTGAACTGAGGCATAGTGACATAGCGACATAGTGGTATAGTGGCGTAGATGGCCCCGGTGGCTTTGCTGACGCTTGCTGTTGGGACTCAGTATATTGTCGGTACACCGCAACAGTGTTGGCGATACAGGCGTCAGCCTTGATGGGTGAATCCAGCCTTATCTCTTGTCGTTGCGATCCACTGATTGTGGGTACAAAATCAAGGACATAAATTTCAACCACTCAACAGAAAACACGCGTCAGATAAGACTGACTAGAAAAGGGATTTGGATCATGACAATTTTAAGCGCAGCGGATCATGCTTTTTGGGAGGAGAATGGCTATGTGGTGGTGCCCAATGCGGTGCCGCAAGAGAATCTAGATGCCGTTATCAATGTAATGTGGGAATTCCTGGGCATGGATCCAGCCGATCCGGCAACGTGGTATTCGCAGCCGGGCTGGCACAGCCGCACAGGCATGGTCGAACTTTATCAGCATCAAGCGCTGTGGGACAATCGCCAGTATCCACGCATACACGAGGCCTTTAGCGAACTTTTTGGCACCGAAAAATTGTGGGTTAGCCTCGACCGGGTCAATATGAATCCACCCGCGCGCGAAGACTGGGACTATCAAGGGTTTATCCATTGGGATTTTGACCCGGAAAGCTGGCCCATTGGGCTACGCGTGCAGGGCGTGCTCTGCTTAACCGATACCGAAGCGGCGCAAGGTGGCTTTCAATGCGTTCCTGGTTCGCATCACCAGGTGCCGGAAATTATTAGCCGCCAACAGCCAGATGCCAACCTGCGTCGGCCCGATATTAGCGGTTTGACGGTGAAAGAGATTGCCGGACAAGCGGGCGACCTGATCATCTGGCACACCGGTTTGCTGCACGGCAATGGGCGCAACCGCACCGACCGGCCGCGGCAGGCTCAATATATCACCATGAACCTGGCCAAAGAGGAGGATGAAGAACTGCGCCAACACCGCGTGGATTCGTGGCGCAACCACACAACCCCGGGGCGCTTTCCCGGCGATCCGCGCAAGCTGGAAGAACAGGCGGGTACAACCGCCGAGCTGACCCAGTTGGGCCAAAAGTTGTTGGGCCTGGAGCGTTGGTAAGATTTAACATCTACTCGGAAACCTTTTGGCCTTTTAGAAATCAACCGCAGATGAGGAAGCCCAAAATCGACTCATCTGCGGTTCCTACCAGTTCTGGCTTGCCCAGAGACGCTCAAAGAGGAGAGCCATACAATGTCCGTTCCATCACCCCAACCGCTCCTCATCCAATCCGCCCGCCTTTTTGACGGCGTGAGCGGAACGCTGCAAAGCGACCACGCCGTGCTGGTGACGGGCGAACGCATTACGGCGGTCGGCCCGCAAGCCGCACTCCAAGCGCAGCTCCCGCCCGATGCCGCAATTATCGACTTGGGCGCGGCCTGCTTAGCGCCCGGCCTGATCGATAGCCACACCCACTTGAGCTTGGCCGGCGACGGCCGTCCCTATGCCGAAATGTTCAGCGAAAGTGACGAGATGATGGTGCTGACCGGCGCCATGAATCTGCGCCGGCATCTGACCGCAGGCATTACGACGATTCGCGAGCACGGCGCGCGCAACAAGGTGGGTTTTGTGCTCAAGGAAGGGGTGCAGCGTGGCTATGTACCCGGCCCGCGCATGTTGGTAAGCGGGCGGCCCATTACCTGTACAGGCGGCCATTTTCACATGTGCAACGAGGAGGCTGACGGCGCAGATGAGATTCGTAAATCGGTGCGGCGGTTGGTGCATGAAGGGGCAGATTATATTAAAATCATGGCGTCGGGCGGCGGCACGGCGGGCACCATTCCGGGGCGCGCCAGCTATTCGGTGGCCGAACTGCATGCTGCCGTCCACGAAGCGCACCATTTTCACCGCCTCACCGCCGCTCACTGCCGCGCCAAAGAGTCCATGGTGCGGGCCGTGGAAGCGGGCATCGATCTAATGGAGCATGCCGAGTTTCTGGACCCCGATGACCAATTGCGCTTTGACCCCCAGCTGGCCGAAATGATGGCCGAGTCGGGCATCTGGATCAGCCCGACGCTGCAAGCGTGGACCAATTATCCGCGCATGGTGGCGCTGGCTGCCCGCCGCGACGCCGGTCTCATCACGCCGGCGGAGGAGCGCGATTTGGCTGCGCTGGAAACGCGCGCCGAAGGGCGGCTCGACGTGATGCGGCGCATGTTGGAATATGACTTGCGGGGGCGCATTGTGCCCGGCACCGATTCGGGCGTGGGCAGCCTGGCCTTTGGCCATCTCGATTACGATTTGCAACTGCTGGTGCGGGTCGGCTTCACCCCGGCGGAGGCGCTGCTGTCCGCCACGCGGATTTCCGCCGAAGCCTGTGGCATGGCCCATGAGATTGGCGCCATTGAGGTGGGCAAGGTCGCCGATCTGGTGGCGCTGGATGGCGATCCCACGCAGGATATTGGCGCGGTCAGTCGGGTAGTGGCGGTTTTTCAGGCTGGTGTGCGTATTGTATAGGGGAGAAAAGTATTGAACTTCAGGCGCGGATCGGTAATGCTGGCATGGGCAAGTCTTCTTCAGCAAAAGCTGCGGCAAAGGCGATGATTGCGCGCACTTGCGCTTCTGTCACAGTGGAGAATATCAGTTTTAGCACAAGTATGCTGCAAATGCCCATCTGTTGTAACTACTCAGCCGTCCCCTGAGCGTCCAAGCGCCCAACTTGTTGGGACCGCTTGGGACGTCGAAGGGGATAGCGGGCTTCGGCAAGCCCAGCCCTCGAGAGTCTGAGTATTTACCACCGTTTTATTTAATTGGTCTACTCGTCATGCTCGCGGTGCGCTGTAAATGGAAAGAGAGGATGAATCCTGGTTAGCTGCTGAAATTTCCCGTCTTTGTCTTCGGCAAAGTGCAGTTCGGTCTCTGGGTCAGCTTCCAAGTAAAAGGTGTTTTCACTCAAAGGCAACAGCTTTTCGGCTTTCTCCGTTTTCAAATACAGGTCATCATCTTCGTGCACTATCTCCAGTGGCCACTGATGATCGACCAGATATTTGCCCTCCACGCGGGCTTTGGCGGCGGGCGTCAGGGTAATTGGCTTGCGCACAATGGCCGGCAGCCCCAATAGATGTCGGGCAATCTTTAAAGTGAGGCCGCCGGTGTCTAAATCCTCACGATTAGCCAGTACAATGATGGTGACCGGCTCCGCCAGAAATTGGGCGATGAAGGTCGAAAAGCCATTGATACCACCTCCGTGCTGCACAAAGTGATGGCCGCGATAGTTGCTCATGCCCCAACCAAAGCCATACTGCTCGGTTTGGCCATCAGCCAGCGAAACAGGTGTAAACATGCGGGCTTGCGCTGCAGACGACACCAGGCGATGCTGGCGCACGGCATTGGCCCACAAGACCAGATCATCCACCGTGGAGCCGAGCGAACCGGCCGCATATGGTTGCGTCATGCTCAGGTAAGCCGCGTTGCGAAAGCCCTGTTCGGTGCGCCCATAGCCGCTGGCGCGCTTGGGAATGATCGGCTCATTGCTCATGTAATAGGAATGATTCATGCCCAGCGGTCGGAAAATGTTCTCTTGAATAAACTCTGCGTAACTCACGCCGCTGACCTGCTCGATAATCATGCCTAGCAGGTGATAGCCGGAGTTGTTGTAGAGAAAACGCGCCCCCGGCTTGAAGTCGAACGGAATCTGGCTGAAGGCGTCGCACAGCGCTTGGGGCGTCATGTCGTGGACAATCCTATTGGGAAACCAACCCTCAATGGACGTGTAGCTCTTGATGCCCGAGGTATGGGTCAGCAGGTGATGCACAAATATGTCGTGGCCGCTGGTGGGGTACGCGGGCAGGAATTTGGTGAGCGGGTCGTCCAGGCTGAGTTTGCCCGCTGCTTGCAGCATCATAATGGCGGTGGCCGTAAATTGTTTCGTAATCGACGCCAAGCGAAAGACTGTATCTGGCGCAATCGGAATGCGCCACTCGATATTGGCCAGACCGTACCCCCGGCGGTGCGTGACCGCGCCCGCTTCGATCACGGCCACAGCCGCTCCCGGTTCGCCTTCCTTGACATGTGCATGGATCAAAGCATCGATTTCGGGTATCATGGCTGTCTCCTTTTCATGGTGTGCTGCCTAATGTTCCGCCACGATCCGCGCTTGGAAATACTCTTCATCCCACTCTGCGCCCCAGCCAGGACCAGCGGGTGGCGCAATGTGGCCGTCTTCAATGAGCGGGCCGTTGAGAAGGCCCCACAGCTCGCCGGTGGTGCGGTTGCCATCGGGCGTCATTGAGAAGTATTCGTAAAAGTCGGTATTGTCGATGCAGCAGCCCAAGTGGGCGTGGATCAGCCCGGCCAGGCCGCCTTGGCCATTCAGCTCGACGTTGGTCCCGTATAGTTCAGCAAAGTGGGCCATCTTAAGCACCTGGGTCGTGCCGTGGCGGGCATTGGCGCGCAGTCGATCCGTGCCGCCTTGGATGAGCCATTGGGCCGAGAGCGCCACGTCGTGCATGAGCATTTCGTTGGCCATCACCGGCATGGTCAGTTCACGACAGAGCGTCTGGTAATGGTGCAGATTCTGCTCGTGGAAAGGTTCCTCCAACCAGATAAAGCCCAGCTCCTCCATGACGCGCCCCACCTCAATGGCCTCGCGCAAATCATACGAGCAGACCGGGTCGTTAATCAGCCCATAGTCTGGGCCCACTTCTTGGCGCACCTGTCGGAAAATGGGCATGTCGGCCTGACCGCCCTTGTAGGAATGGAATTTGTACGTATTGATGCCCATCTGCCGGCCTCGTTCAATGTGGCGCAGGTAGTCGCTCAGACTGCCGTCGCCGCTGGTTAGGTAGACGGGGAAGCGGTCGCGCACGCGGCCGATCAGCGCGTGGATGGGCAGCCCGGCCGCCTTGCCCAGAATGTCCCACAGACAGTTGTCAAAATCGCCAAACCAGCCCGGTGGCTGATAGAGCCAGCGCGTGCCTTTGTGCAGCATCTGATAGAGCCGCTCGCGCTGGTATACATCCGCGCCCAGCACCTGATTGCGCAGAATCTCCACCTGATGGGGCAGCATGGTAGTGGTGCAGCGCCCGCTGATTCCGGCATCGGTTTCCACCTGGATAAAATGCTGGCGCAGCGGCTGGTCGGTAGGCATGCCGGTGTGGGTGTATTGAATGCGGCGCAGGTTGGCTACTTGGATGAGTTTGTGCGCCGAGCGGGTGCGTTGGTCCGCAGCTTCCAGGATGAAAAGGCGAATGGCGGTGATTTTCATGATATTACCCCTGATGCCAGGACATGCCCTCACCGCGTACGAGACGCGCGCGCGACTCATAGCGGCCCGGCCACTCGACGGGCAGATCGCCATTTTCCACCATGAGCCGCAGTGGGTTGACGCGCGTCTTCAGCGGCATGTAGATGCGTTGGCGCTTGCGCGCCGATTCATAGAGCGCCATCATGATTTCTTGGACCGCGCGCGCCCGCTCGGCGCTGCTAATGGGCTGCTCGATTTTACCCTCGGCCCAATCAATGGCCTCCTGACACTGATGCGCCCAGCAATCGTGCCACGGCGCTTCCACTTGCTGCCAGCCATTGGTAGCGCCATTCATGTAGCGCACTACGCCAATTTCATAATTGTAGCGCGCCGAAGGGATTTCGGGCGTATACATGGAGCCGTCATCGGGAATTTCGCTATCGGGGTGATGGGTGGTATCCAGCTCCATAATGCCCTCGGTGCCGATGACGCGGCAGCCTTGGCCCAGCCCGCGCACCAGGTTGCCCTGGATCAGAATGGTGGCGCCGTTGCTGCACTGCACAAGCCCCAGACAGGCCTCTTCTGCCGGCAGTCCGCGCTCCACCAAATCGGTGGTGCGTTCCACCGTGCCCATGACCCATTCGGCCTGTGGCTCGTCCATAAGGAAAAGGGCCAAGCGGATGTTGTGCGAATTTGTATTGAGCAGGTTGCCGCCGTCGTCCAGCTGAATCTGCGTAACCTGACCAATGGCGCCCTGGCGAATTAGCTCGCGCGCCTGAAGCCAGGTCGCATGGTGCGGACGCTGGAACGCAATGATCAGGTTGACGCCATTGCGGATGCAGGCGGTCAGCATTTCGTCGGCCTCGCCCAGGCTGGTGGCCATGGGCTTCTGGCAGATAATCGCTTTGGGGCGCCGCGCCGCGGCCGCAATGACCATTTCGGCGTGCTGCTGGTGCCACGAGCAGACGTCCACAAAATCGGGGCGCTCTTTGTCGAGCATTTCGCGATAGTCAGCATAGCGATGCTCCTGACCCACGTTGAAAAAATCGCCAAATTCGCGGCGAGCGTCTGGGTTGGTGTCGGCAATAGCGCCAATGGCCGTGGGCTGGCCGGGAACGCCCAACCAGCCGCGGGCATGCACGCGGGCAATAACGCCACAAGCAATGATGGCGGTGCGATATTGAGACATAGGGTTACGGAACTCCTTTGTAGTTTAATTAAATGGCGTAGTTGAATAAATGGCCACAAAGCACAAAAATTACAACAGCTCGTAAAATCTGCCATGTGGCGGCTGTAAATATCTTAGGCCATAAAATCTGAACCTGGTCAAGCGGGCACAGGTGGGGAGATTCTGTGGCCATGCTTTACCATCGCTGTAAATTATAACTCACGTTACGCAGCGACAGCCAGTTTGCTAGAGAGAAACAGGAACGTCGGCTCGCCGACTTTCCGCCAGGCTTGCGTAACATAAGTTATAATATGAACCCAACAAAATGGCACGTTGGCGGATAGGAGAAAAATAGCATATCCTGTTGATTAGGAGCGATTGGTAGCTGGTCGCTGGTGATTGATAACTTGTCGCCAACTACCAACAACCAATCACCAACAACCAACTACCAGCCACCAGCTACCAGCTACCAATCCACCACTTAAAGGCGCACACCATGACCTCATCTAATCAGCCGCGCATTGCGGCCATTCTCACCGAATATCGTCCCAATTCCCATGCCGACGTCATTGTTACCAAGTTTCTCAAAGGCTTTCCCACCGACGACGGGCTGCTTGCGCCACGGGTGCAGGTGGCCTCTATGTATGTAGACCAGTTTGCCGAGAACGACCTGAGCCGTCAGATGAGCGCTGAATTTAATGTGCCCATCTATGGCAGCATTGTCAAAGCGCTGACGCTGGGCGGCGATAAGCTGGCCGTAGATGGCGTGCTGCTGATCGGTGAGCACGGCGATTATGCCTGGAATGAAAAGGAGCAGCATCTTTATCCGCGCAAATACTTTATGGAGCAGATTTGCGGCGTCTTTGCCACCAGTGGGCGCAGCGTGCCCATTTTTAACGATAAGCATCTCTCGTACAATTGGCCCGACGCCAAGTGGATGTACGAGCGGGCGGCGGCGCTGGGTGCACCCTTTATGGCCGGCTCGTCGCTGCCGCTGGGCTGGCGCAATCCGTGGCTGGAGCATCCGCTGGGCGCGCCCCTTCAGGAAGCCGTGGCCATTGGCTACAGTGGGCTGGATATTTATGGCTTTCACACGCTGGAGACGCTGCAATGCATGGTGGAGCGGCGCGGAAATGGGCAACGCGCCCTGGGTGAAAGCGGCGTGGCCGCAGTCACCTGTCTGGAAGGACAGGCCGTGTGGGATGCCGCAGCGGCTGGGCTTTGGTCTTATGACATTGCGGCGGCGGCGTGCGCGGCGATTGCGAATAAACCGGCGGGCAAGATGGAAGAGCACTGTCCCAACCCCGCCATTTTTCTGGTCGAGTATCGCGATGGCTTTAAGGGGGCGGTGCTCATGCTCAACGGCTATGTGGAAGATCTGGCCTATGGCGCACGCGTCGGCGGCGAAATTGTGGGGACCGAGTTCTTTCTGGCGCCCGGCCCGCCGCATGCCCATTTTAGCTACTTGAGCCTGAATATTGAAGAGATGTTTGTCAGCGGTCGGCCCAGCTATCCGGTTGAACGCACGCTGCTGACCACGGGCATTTTGGAAGCCGCTCTGGATTCACGTTATCAGGGCCACATCCGGCTAGAGACGCCACACTTGGCCGTGGCCTATCAACCGGTGGCAAGCGCGCCGTGGCGACCCACGGGGCCGCGACCTATGGCGGCCGCGTTGCAGCCATTTACATAATCAGCAGGTCGCAACGGCATTGTAATAGGGGCGCGTTTTAGTTTGGGAGGCAGACATGCCTGAACCACATCTTTCTGGCCGCGAGTGGAGGCCAGGTGCGTCGCACGGTCCGCGGCCGCTATGACTGCGCAGACACCGTCTGGACCGTGCGTCGCACAGATCCGTTCGCCTCACTTGTGGGAAAAGCTCAACCCCTCGAAGGGGAGGCTGGGCAGGGATCCAAGTGCCTGAATCGTTACTGCGCGCCGCGGGGATTCGAAGGGGGCATTGGGCTTTGGCGGCGAACATAGGGCGGCAGGATAGAATCCTCAGCTAAAATCGCGAAGCCGCCGCAGCGGTTGGGGCCAAATCGCGGTGGCGATTTTTCAATGGGAGGCGCCCATTTCTAATGGTTGCCCCCAACGTGAAACGCTCTTTGGGAGTTCGAAAACGGTCTTGTGCATTCGAGCGAGCTAGCCTATAATTGGCCGTAAAGAGGAATTCCCGATTTTTAGCATTGCACGGCGCTTGGTTAAAAGTAGATACAAAGTGGGACGAAATGAAGACGGTGGAGAGCAACGAAATCATCTCGTTCGGGTACTGGGTTCAGCAGCGGCGCATGGCGTTGGATCTCACGCGTCCAGCATTGGCGCGCAAGGTGAGCTGTTCGCCCAGCACCATCAAGAAGATCGAACGGGACGAGCGGCGACCATCGCGTCAGATCGCCACGCTGCTGGCCGAACAGCTGTTAATTCCCGTGCCGGAACGGGAGCGCTTTATTGCCATGGCGCGGGGCGAATTTGTCCCCACCCCGCTTTCTGCCCCCGAATTGATTTCGCTCCCGTCCTTCCTCTGGTCCCCAGATGAACATGACGCGCAACGCATACCCCCATTGGTAAATCGTGAAGGCGAATTGAGCTATCTGGCCTCTCATCTGGAAGCTGCGATTGCGGGGCGCGGGGGGATGCTCTTCATTACCGGTGAGGCCGGTGATGGGAAGACCGTGTTGGCTCAAACGTTTGCCCGCCTGGGCCAGGAAAAATATGCAGAGCTGGTTGTTGCCACCGGTCACTGTAATGCCTATACGGGCGTTGGGGATCCCTACCTGCCGTTTCGCGAAATCCTCGAGCTGCTGGCTGGTGATATTGAGGCGCACTGGGATGCCAGCACCATGAGTCGGCGTCGTGCCGAACGGTTGTGGCAGCTGGTGCCCGATACTGTGCAGGCTCTGCTTGAGGTGGGGCCAGATCTGGTGGATACATTTGTTTTGAGCGCTTCGCTAAACACGCATGCCCGCGCCGCCGTTTCGCCGCAAAGCCCAGCGCTGCTTGAACAGCTAGAGGAGTTGATTCGCCGTCATCAACCTAAACACACCACAACCGCTTTGCAGCAAAGCAATCTCTTTGCGCAGTATGCCCACGTACTGCACTTTTTGGCGCGGCGGCGGCCCTTGCTGCTCATTGTGGATGATCTGCAATGGGCCGATGCTGGCTCGATTAGCTTGCTCTTTCATTTGAGCCGCCATCTGCGTGGGCAGCACATCCTGCTGGTTGGGCTCTATCGGGCGGCCGAGGTTGCCCTGGGGCGCAATGGCGAACGCCATCCGCTGGAGCCGCTGCTCAACGAGTTGCAGCGCACCTTTGGCGAGATGCATGTGCGGCTCAACCAGGTCGATGGTCATGGCTTTGTGGATGCCTTGATCGACAGCGAACCGAACCAGCTCGGTCGCTCTTTTCGAGACGCCCTGTACCGCCAAACCGCGGGGCACCCTCTTTTTACCGTTGAAATGCTGCAAGGTCTACGCGCGCGCGGAGATGTGGTCCGCAATGCGAACGGTCAATGGATTGAATCGGCGCAGCTCGATTGGCATATTTTGCCGGCGCGGGTGGAAGGGATCATCAAAGAACGCATTGAGCGTCTGCCCTCCTTGCTGCAAGAGCTATTGCAGGTGGCCAGTGTGGCTGGAGAAAGCTTTTGCGCCGAGGTGATTGCCAGCGTGCACGGCACCGATGAATGGCGCACCACCAACCAGTTGGGCATTGTGTTGGACCGCGAACAGCGCCTGATTAAGACCCAGGGTCGGCAGCAGGCCGGCGCGCGGCAACTTTCCCAATATAGCTTTCGCCACATACTGTTCCAGCAATATCTATACAATAGCTTGGACGCTCACCAGCGCACGTATCTGCATCGGGCCATTGCTGAGGAATTGGAAGCATGTTACGGAGACGAGGCCAATCTCATTGCGCCGCAGCTGGCGTGGCACTATGCCATTGCCGGCAATGACCCACGGGCGCTGCGCTACTTTATGGTGGCTGGCGATATGGCCGCGGCCGTCTATGCCAATGTCGAAGCAGAAGGCCACTACCGCCGCGCGCTCGCATTGGCAAGTGAAAGGCCGCCTGGCACAGCGCCAGGGGTGTGGGAGCAGATCCACCCGCTCTATACGCGGCTCGGGCGGACCCTGGAGCTAAGCTCGCACCACGACCGCGCCATGGCCGTCTATGAAGAGATGGAGCGCACGGCGCGGGCCAACGGCGACCAGCGTATGGTGCTCGCCTCCCTGTTGGCGCGGGCGGCCATCCGCATCACCGTAAATTTTGCGCGCAACCCCATCGAAGGGCGCGCCCTGCTGGAACAGGCGCGGGCCATTGCCCTGGAGCTAAACGATCAGGTGGCAGAAGCCACTGTTTTGTGGAATTTGCTGATCTTAAGCACCTACACGGGCGGTGACCAATACGAGCGGCTGGACTACGGGGAACAGGCCCTGGCCTTGGCGCGCAAGCTTGAATTGTCCGAGCAGTTGGCCTTTATTTTACATGATATTTTCTATGCGTATGCCGGGCTGGGTCAGTGGCAGCGGGCTCGCTCTGCGCTGTTCGAGGCGCGTTCGCTTTGGCAAAAGCTGGGCAATTTGCCCATGATGGCTGAGGCGTGCATGCGGCTGCACTGGACGTACCTGGTGACGGGCGCTTACGAACAAGCCGTCACGCATGCCGAAGATGCATATCGGTTGGGCGTGGAAAGCCACAACATTGATGCCCAGGCGCTGAGCCATTTTATGCTTGGGTTTATCTATTGGGAGCGCGGGCAGGTGACGCAAGCGCTCACCGTGATGGAGGAAGACATTGCCGTGGCCGCAACGGTCAACTGCCTGACGCCCCTGGTTGGCACCCGCGCCGATTTGGGGTTGCTCTATGGCGAGTTGGGTGATGTGGAGCGGGGCCTGGCGCTGGCCAAGTTGGCGCGTCAAACGGCGGAGGAGCAGCTCCCCATTCTGCGCTTCTGGCCCCATGCCGTGCAGGTGAGCCTGCACTTGCGCCAGGGCGCCGTAGCGGCGGCCCAGGAACTGGTCACGGCGCTGGCCGACTATCGAGTGGTCAAAGAGCGTTTTGGCTACATGCCCTTTATGTGGGTGCGGGTGGGGCTGGCGCATGGCGAATTTGCCTTGGCGCAAGGCGCGTTTGACCAGGTTATCGCCCTGATGGATGCGCTGTATGACGATTTGTGGGAAGCCGACATCTGGTATCTGCGGCCCGACGTGCTGCATCTCAAAGGGCGGGCGCTGCTGGCGCTCGAAAATATAGGCAATGCGCATAAAGTGCTGCAAGAAGCATGCTCTGCCGCCGAACGCCTTGGTTCGCAGCGGGCGCTGTGGCCGATTTTGGTGAGCCTGGCGGAGGCAGCGGAGCAGAATGGCAGGCCTCCTGCCGCTAAGCGTTTACGGCAAGAGGCCCGTGTAATTGTGGAGGAGATGGCCCAACAGATGGATACACCGGTGCAGGACTTGTTCCTCGGGTTGCCGCAAATCAAAGATTTGTGATATGTATTCTACTACTTGGGCAATCCAAGCTTCAAACTTTCTGGGTAGCTCCAGATCTTATCATCGACAGCCTGCGTAAACTCGTCAGAGTGTGTTTTCAGCCAGGCTTTAGCTGCCTCATTCTGTATGGCTGGTAGTGATTTCGACAATCCCTTTGGGGCACATTGCGCTGCCACCTCACGCATGCAGAGGAAGAGTTCGCTAAAGATCAGATCAAGGACGTTGCCCAGGATACTGTGATCTTTAAAGTTGACCGGAGTGCCTTGTTTGAGGACGTAAAAGTACTTGCCATCTGGCTTCGTATATCTCTGGATCAGAGCCGGCTCTTCATCCGGTTTTGGAGCCTCACATTTTAGATCTTTACGGCAATTCGTGACCTCACATTCCTGGGCAAAATCAGCCAATGCAAACTCAACCGCCTTTGAACTGGCGCTGGCCAGAATTGCGCCATTTTTGATATAGGGCATGTCAGCATGGCGAATTGAAGTTTGCCCGGTACACCCAACAATCAGATCCGATTCAGCAAGTAGCTCGTGCAGGGGCTGGGGGAAGAATCCCTCCACCTCTGCGCTTATATTTTTGGCAGGGTTGATGTCATAAACAGAAACTACCGCTTCGCGACCTTTTAAGGCTACGGCACAGGAGCGACCAATCTTGCCAAAGCCAATCACGGCACTCCTGAGACCTTGGCAAATGATCTTAAATTCTTCGCGCAAAATCCTTTCAATGCTGAAGAGCACAGCGTCGCCAATGATGGAATCCTCAACCGCCTTCAGCGGGCTTTGCGCCATCGACAGTACAGGAAACGGATATGGGCTACTTTTTCCATATCTTTCATAGCGCCAATGGCCGTTATTGGTGTCTTCCACGATGCCCAGGAAATGTGGGAAATCAGCCAAACGTCCGGTTGATTCGGCGAGATAGCCGCCTACTTCTTGGACGAAGAGTGGCGTTGGTTCCGCTTTCAGGGCTTCCACCACCTGCCTTTCGGCTGCAACGAAAGTGTCACAAATCGAGTTGGGCATGACTACCTTGAAGCGCTTCTCCTGCAATGTTTGCACTGCGGATGGAGAAAGCGAATAAGGAATTGCAACAACACAGACCACTGGGAAAACGGTGTGCACCGCTTCAATAAAGGGCACCGTGGTATCCAGCACATGGGTGATCAACACGCAACGTGGCCGACTCGCCGGTGGCACGGTTTCCAGCAGGCTGGTGAGCGCAGGCAATTGAGTACCGGAGTTTGGCCCATTGGTAATTGCCAGTGCTGTAGGTATTCTTGATAAACGCATAAAATTCCCTTTCACATCGATACACCCAGTTATTCTCATTGCCAGTAGACCGTAACCCCAGAGGTCGGCACGCCCTGTGCGGCTTGGATGGATTACGGCCTACTGGTTGATTATGAGCACAAATGACATTTGGCTGTGTGAAACAATCCTACCAACGCACTGCTTAAAGACTTGCCTACCCAGCCTACTGAGTGTCCAACTGCAGAAGTATGAGGATTTCGTAAATGGTCGAATTGGTTATGTCTTTCATGCCAAGTAACAGATCGCCGGTTTGTCCCGTGCCTACGATTTCACCTGGGGACCAGGACCAATCCCGGCCATCGCCTGAGTTTAGTGCCTTCCTAAATTCAAACCAATAGTAGCTCGGACTCTCATTTGCTGCCCCTTCTACATTGTTCGCTCCCGGTGGTGATGCCTCTGTGTCACCATAGAATTGACTTTCATCCCAACCGTAACCATCATAAGTATTACTGTCTTTATTTAGCCAGCCGACATCGCTATAATCCCAGGCGCCGTTATACTCAGGCCAAAAATTACCTATATAAACTCCCAGCGCTTCTATCTCGGCCCTCGGCACTCTCGCCAGCAAATAGAGCCAATCCGCATCGTTCTTGAACCACCATCTCGTATGGATACTCACAGGCCCCGTTTTCTCTTTGAACATTGGCAAGTCAAAGCAGTTGGCATCAGCCCATTCATCTGTGTTGGTGATTTTCCCGTCTAACGTGACTTCGTTAGTCCGCCATTGAGTTTGAATTTCCGCAATTCCTGATGGAACCGCCGCGCAGGATGAATCCGGTGGTTCAAAAAGGATTTCATGGTACTGAGGAATTTCATACTGATATGCCAATTGAATAATGATGTTCTCGATCGCGTCGATTTTCTGTTCGTCAAATTCAGGAAACGTTTCTAGCGTCTCTAGATTAGAGAGCGCAGGATTGTCTTTGGCATCAATGCGTATGATCCAGTAGTCGTCCGGTCTGCCACCAAGTTCGCCTAATGCGTCCGTTCTAAAGATCACCGCATCAGTTCCTTCCCGTGTATTGATGGATTCAAATGTCTCGCCACTCTCTTGATTGGGATACCAGCGCAAGTTATCTAAATCAATTTCTTGGCCATCTGCCATTAGTTTCCCACCTTGGAGCACAAAGTCAACCCCCGGGTTGAGCCCAAGCGACGTGACTTTGGCCTTTACGGGAATCGGTCCGTTTTGGCCATAGAAACCGAGCCAAAATTCAGTTAACGAGCGATTGGCCTGGTTTGGCGGTAGATCTTGCGGCTCAATCGGCACGGCAATCAGCCGATAGCGCTTGGCTGCATCATTGTCATAAACTGGATTATGGAACTGATAGAACTGATCGGGATAGTGATGCGCCAAAGAAAATCCCATCATTTCACCCATGGGGAATTCCCCACGTTCAATCAGCGTCCGCATCTCTTGTTCGATGACGTCTTTCAATCCGGCATCGTAATTAGCGACCAAATCAATCTTGAGAATAACATCGTAAATTGTCTCATAGTCAAATTTGTTGGCGTATTTGGGCAATTCCAATGTCCACATGCCTGTCACCGAATGATCCTCGAAGATTCGCTTTTGGCCTTGTTCATTGTCGGTGTAAGTCAAGCGGCTTTGGGTGGCGCCGTTCGCTGAAAGGATCATGGTTTCTTCCGGAGATCTAGACAGTCGAAGTTGATAGGGTGATGGTGTATATTGAATCCAATCGGGATATACTCCTTGAGTATCAGCCGGAATTTCTGAAGTGTTCACCTTAACGAGTGAGTGCGCAGCCTTTGTCAGCGTGCCGCGAATACCTTCTGTTCCAACGAGCGCCACAACTGCTACCTCCACATTTTTGATGCGACGGTTGTAGGTGCCAGGATAGGCCAGATCAAACTCCTGTTGCGTGGTATTAAAGGTTAGTTTGCCGGTGCGCTTGAGTTCTTCGATTGCAACCAGATTTTTGTCGTGTAAGGACAAAATATAGGTGATGGGAATATCCTTCTGTTTTTTGAGCGTCAGGCGCTTAAACTCAATGGTATCTAGATCGAGCAACAGTTGGTCCGCCGCCAACCAATTTTCAGTTGACAAGTAGTCCAGTTTAATAATATCTACGGTTGTTTGGTATTCAAACTCGTAGGCTTGTTCGGCTAACCAGGCTAATTGAATTCCGTAATCTAAGTACTGATGTGCCTTTTCGCGTACATCACGCGATAATTCACTCCAGAATTGCGCGCTCAACGTCTTGTTTTGGGCAAAGAAACGATGTTCCTGTTTGTTTTGCAGATCGAACATCGCAATATCCACGCCAATGTTCGCAATTTCCAACTCCTGCTTGGCCCTTTTGATTTCTAGTGATGCAACTTCCTGGGCGATTTCCAATTCTGCCTTTTCGCGAAGCATGTTGGCGTATTGAAAGGCTCTTTCTGCTTTACGCATGGGCGCCCCGCCAAGCGCACTGGCGGCTGAACCAAAATATGGGATGCTGCCAAGAGCGTTGCCGAACAGCTCAAACTCCTCTTTATAGCCTTGGTCGGAAGCCTTTATACCATTGTCAGCAAGACCACGAGCAGTTGCGTTTGGGTATAAATTTTCGTAGTCAGTGATTTGACGATCCATGTTCACCACCCTCTCTATGGCTAGGGTTTCGTTCTTTTCCGCAATCTCAATCGCTTTAGTCGCTTGTTCTGACTTGGCTTGTTCCAACGAAATCGTTTTCTGCGCCATGCCAATACTTTGCTCAATTTGCATATCTTGTTCAGTAGCTTTTTCGGCAGAGTCAAGAAAACTCAGCGCGTCGCGTTCCAAAGCTTTTGCATTTCCAATAAAGTATCTGGCGTTGTCGCGTAAATAGCTATAATCCCAAACCGGAACGTGGTCTTCGCGATAGCCCAGATAATTCATGCCTAAGCCAATTTTGCTTAATTGAAGATGCACACTAGTGATGAGCTTAAGAATTTCGGGATTGTACATATCGCCATGCATGCCTGATGTGCCAATCGTGTTTAACCATTCTATATAATAGATTCGCAGCACTTGCATATATTTCGATTTGGCACCGTCTATGTCTGCTTGTCGAAAGAGTGAATTACCCCATTCCATGTAAATCTGTGCAACTTTCCTCCGAATTAAGCTTTTTTCAATTGGATGAACTGGATTGAATGGATTTGATTCTACAGCATCTTCAAGCGCTAGCTGTGGCCAGAGTTGTACGGCAAGATCGGATGCAAGGTAAGAGGGCACAGTGAAAGTATCCGTAATCGCCATACTGATAGAACCGGGTTCAAAGACTTTTGCTTTGACACCCCCTGGCTGAGTTGCAGATAAATCTGCTACGGACTTCAATGGAGAGCAGACAATTTCAAGTTCATTAGAGAGGGATGATGATGGTATACAGGTGACTTCCAAATCAGGTACGCTGGGAGGTAAAATGTCAAATGCATTGCACTCCCCGTGGAGCCCCACTACACAATGGCCGTACTGGTTACGCTCCTGTGGTACATTGTCAAGCGCAGGGTTGATTTCGATATTCCCGAGTAAATTTCTGTAGTAAGATTCTAGCTCTTGGTGCATACTGGGCTCAAAAAAAGCATCTTCACTATAGATTTTTAATATATTTTCCAGCGCCTTTTCATAGTTTCCCATGTCCCTGAAAATATCGCTATTGGTAAGAGGCACGGAAAACATTCGATAGTAATAGTAAGCAAAATTCGCTGCGTTGTTTGCGCAATAGAACCGGTAAATAGGACTCTCCGGAGGAACACCGTCCATCGCCGCAGCCCACCAGTTGAGCCGATGTTGATCAAGTGTTAAGAACTGTCCTTCTTCTAGAGTGCTATAGTCAGGATCTGCATCTCTATCATAAGTTCTGAATTCAAAAGCGTTTCTTACTAGATACTCGCGTGAACCACAATAGTGTGTCGTCAAGCCATCTGGATGCTCCTTCCAGTAAGCCCACTCTGCGTCCATCTCATCCGATGCCCGATTATTATATGCTAACGCAAGTTGAAGATCGCCAGACAAATAATATTCGCGTGCCTGTGCCAGATACTTCAACGAAAGCCAAGGTGTATATGGCCGTTCAGTTAGCTCACCGTTCTGATCCTTATAAGGTGCTAACGCTGCAATCTTCGCGTCATATTCAGAAGAAGGTAATTCCGGATACATATACACGTAGTAGTTCTCTAGAAATTGTATGTTCTGTCCTGAACTTGCGGGCGATTCACTATCACCTGGCGAACTGTTGTTGGCGAAGATTGCCGCAATCTCTGTCGCCGATAATGCACGATTGTAGATTGCAACCTCATCCAATATGCCATTTAGCGCTTCACCATCCGAACTTAGGTCAATTCCATCGCCACGGGCAACAGTGCCCTCCACATCGAAACTACCAACTTGGGTCCCATCCCAATAGAGCCTCATCGTCCTGCCATCATATGTCCCTGCAACATGGTGGAACGATCCCGCCTCAATGAGATCGTTTACCCGAATGTGGTATAGTTCATCATTGATATTCATATAAAAATGAAGTTGACGTGGCCCATTAATACCATCATAGCGCAACACAGCCTTTGGTCCACCGAGTGTCACAAAACGGGCGATTGTCTCAGGTGGTACTGAATCCATTTGCACCCACGCTGCGACTGTGAGTCCTTGCAGTCCATCGATCCCATCACCGCCCGCGGAAATGTAGTCGTCGATCCCATCAAAGTGGAAACCTTGTCCAACCTTGCCAGTTGTGAATGTTGCGCCGTTGCGCATGTCTCCGTCGTTGATGCCAATGAGATCGTCAGCATTCTCCTCGCCCGACCACTTGCTCACCAAGCTTTCGGTGGCCACAGGCAGATCGACTGGCTCGTCTTGGGCCAGTGGCGCGCCAGGGGCCAAGACGACTTCACCTATTTTCGCCGTGTTGCCATATACCACCTGCGGCAACAACACATTGCTCGCCACCAACACGAACATCAGCAACGCCGTGATCGCGTTACCAATCCGTTGTCTTCTTTTTCGATGATACGCATGGGTGTTCATCGTTGATTCCTTTCTACTTGTCGCCAGCGTGGATAGAGATATCTGTATCCATGTAAGTTCTTCACACTTACATCCACTATTCACAGTCTTTTCAGCATCACTTGGATCTGACATGAAGGCGCAAATTCTAGGATGGACCGGCAATCGTAATTCTTTCTGTGCTTGTCTGTCCGCCAAGCCAGTTGGTCACCGTGACCGTCATCTTAATCGTTGCGCTAGTGACAACTTCCGCAAATGTAATCTGATCTTGAATCTTGCCGCGTGGACATGTGGCGACTGTAGCTTGGATCGTCCAATTTTCTTTGTGTTGGAGCCCATCCGAGCCCCAGGTAACCTCGACGGACGGCTGCAGCTTTTTCATACCTTCGCTATCCGAACCTATGTAGACCACACGCACCTCATTCGCGTTGTCTACGCGGATCATGACATTCTCATCATGTTCCGTGACGGAGCGAATGGTTTCGATACCGTTGCTCCGATAGTGAACCACCATCAGCACGCTTGGCGGCGATGGATCCTCAGTTGGTTCGGGCAGGCACGGGATGGGCGTAGGTGCTGGACAAGCAGCAGTGAATAGCATGGCCGCCAGCAACGCCGCGAGCGTGTGACCAATCCTTTGTCTTTTTGTTCGGTGATACGCATGGGTAGTCATCATTGACTCCTTTCTGCCAACCATCTGCAATGATGGTCAGACATCTACAGCATTGCGTTTGCACGCTTGTATCCATGGTCACATCTATTTCAAGCGCAACAGATAATGCAATCCGTTTTGTTCTTTGCCTGTTTTCCAGTCTTGGTAAAGCTGCATACCGCCAATACCGGCATCTTTGGCGACGGTTAGTCCTGCAACTGCCAGTGCAATGGAAGTGACTGGATTTGCAAAAAGTTCTAAAACAACAACAGCACCTCCCAAAACTAGCCCAGCCCCTTTGAGCCATGAATCCCATGAGCCCTTGACGGGCTGCAGTGCTTCGTGTAACTCTGGAATCGTTTTATGAAACAGCTCATTCTCGAACTCCTGGGTCCATGGCCGCTGATTGATCTTGCGCGCCATCATGGAAAGTTCTTTTCGCGCTGCGTCCAGTTCGCCTTTATATATACTGCGATATTCAAGGATACTTTCCAGTGACATCTCCTGTGGAATGGCACCCAGTTGTAGATCGGTCAGAGATTGCAAAGCGACTTTGGACGCAGCGATCTTCTGTTGTTGCATGCGATCCGCAATAATCGCCTGAATTTCCGGAGTTTTTTGCGCGTGTTGAAGCTTATAATTCAGGATTCTGTTATGCAGCGGGTCGTCAGTAATCGGTACGGCATGGCTGTGCAACATCCCCCCAACCAAGGCGTGATTCAACATAATCGCTTCGCCTATGGCAAATGGATAGTTGGCATACCGATATTCGATCGTGCCATATTGTGTTTCTCTGTATTCATCATAAATGGTCTGATACTTCGACATGAGCCGCTGCATTGACTTATCAATTGGTTGGTATGCTGGGTCCTCGCGGATGGGTAGAGGGACTTTGGCCAGCGCAAGTGTCCAAGTTGCATCCCCTTTTTCTGCGCACAACTTGTTGAACTCGGGGTCAGCTAAATCCTGCTGAATCGCGGTAGCAATGGTATTTTCGTGTTCGTGCAAAACCCGCTCTGGGGCAACTCGTTCTAGAATGCCTGCTTGTTCAAGTAAAGATACATCTTTTTCTATCTCACCAACGCCAACACCAGCGAAGTTTGCTCTGCGTGGGTCTAGGATATAAAGCTTATCAAAATACAAAGCTGTGGCTTTGAGCAATAGTGACTGTTCTTGGCCTATGGTTGCATACGGGTAGTAAAAAACAGAGTGAGGTTGCATGTTGCTCTCCTTTATCTACATTTTGTTGCTCGTCGCTTGCTCATCGAACGCCATAACTGCCTGACTAGGGTTGCCATATGCGATAGTGCAGAACCGATCGCTCACCAACCGCCCAAATATCGTCTGACGATGAGCCCCAGAGGTCATACAGAGGCGGTGGTTCGACGGGAATGCGCTCCGCAGACCACGATGTTCCATCCCAATGGAAGATCTTCATGTTGGCGCCTCTGCCGACAACCCAAATGTCGGTGGATGATGTACCCCAGACGGATTCAAATGAGCCTGTTATTTCAGCGACTTGCGACCATACCTTGCCATCCCAGTGGAGCATTAGCCCATCTTCTCCGACCGCCCAGATATCGGTTGAAGATGAGCCCCACACATCCATCAAACTATGCGGTGATTCGATGCCACTATCGACTTCTAACCATTCGTTACCGTTATACTGCATGATTGTGGCATTTGAACCCACTGCCCAGATTTTATTCGGTGCTACCCCCCATATTCCGTAGAAATCCTCGTTGTATAGTTCAAGCGTAAGGGCGTCCCAAAGAGTGCCATTCCAGTGCATGATCTTACCTAATTCGCCAACTGCCCAGACGTCGTTCGCTGACGATCCCCAGAAGTCAAACACTACAAATTGGTCGTAGTCGGTACCTTCGTAAGGATTCGGTGTGGAGATAGCAGACCACGAGGAACCATCCCAGTGGAGTACAGCACCAGTTATATCGCCACCGACCCAGATGTCATCTGCACTTGTGCCCCAAATAGCAAAGACTTCGTTGGCAGCGCCTGTAGATACATCTATTTCCGACCACGAATAGCCATTCCAATGCAGCATTTTATCTCGCGGGCCGACGGCCCAAATGTTATCCGCACTTGAGCCCCATGCGGCATGTAGTGTTGGTGTGGGAGATTCAACAATCTGCCAGATTGGGTCATCACACCCTGTCATATTCACTAAGATGAATAACAAGACTATACTCGTCAAAATATTTGCCCATTTCATGCTTCTATATTCTCCCCAGAGCCATAAACAGTTCAAGTTCCGACTATTTCTCGCACGTAAACACGATGAAAAAGTCTGCTCTGTTTATCGTTGTGTAGTGAAGAAGTAGCCATTTCTGCTAGCCGATTATTTTGTAGACACTCTTTATTATCAACGCAAAAACGATGCTCTTCGTAAGGTCTTGCTCAGCGGTAATGAAAGTCACCGATGCTAGTACACTATGGTTCACAAGCGATTGAGTATGTGTGCAAGCCGGGAGTTTGTGACTGTAGATTCAGCTCTATCTGGCGCTACCGTGGCAGGCACTCAGTGTTTTTATTTTCTATTCTTCAACAGCTTTTGCAACCGATTTCTTAAAAATTCCTGCTCATTGAATCCTCGATTAAGCCGAGATTTTTGTTTTTGTCTTAACCAAACGCGAACTAGCACTGAAGCTCCAAACTTACGTTGTTCAGGTGAGATATTTACGATGTCAGGGTCCATTAGGTGAACATTTTGACTTCCCTTCCGGTGTAGGTGGTGTGCAAGTCCAAAAGCGTGACCGATTTCATGAGTTCCATATTGTATTAGTTTGTCTGTAATCTGTTTAACGTTTTCGTTGGCTTCACTTTCTGTATACAACATTCCTGGACCTGGCATGTAGCTTCCTTGCTTTGAAATACGCTGACTATCATCACGTCCAAATGGCAGAAGGATAATGCACTTCTCTGGATTCACATCGGGATAGACTGTTTCTTCGTCCAAAGGTCTCTTGTCGTCTGGAACTTTGCCTAGGAAAGTCATGCCACCGTGTAAATTAGTCGTCTCTAGAAATTTGCTAAATTGTTCTATCGCTTCCGTCTTAGAGTAGCCACCATGTTCAAACGCCTTGAGCACAGGTTCAGGCAATTCTGCACTTTCTGGATCAACAAGAAACACCTTAATGTCCACGGCGCTGTCTGATTTCTCGGTTTCAGTTTTCGATAAGCTTGCATCAATGTGGGCTGTATTTTTTAGAAATGAAAACTTTGCTTCAAAACCTTCTTCAATTTGCCTGGCTTGGTCCTTTGGAATGCTATGCTCTGTCGTGTTGTGTATCTTAATGTTTAGTCCTGACTCAACGGCCTGTGCAGAACTTTGACCATTTTGATCGGTACGGTTGTTTGGGCTATTAAGCGTAAAAACGAAAAGATTAGTTGACTCGAAAATTCCAATTGGATCACAACTCACCCACCGCCCCAACCACGGCGCATAATACCGCGCCCCGTGATAATACAACCCACTCTCCTCATCCCGCTCCTTGCTCGTGTAGCGATAGCGCTTGGCCGCGGCTTTCATCTCTTTGTCCACTGCCTGATAGGATGTGCTGCCGTAGGGGAAGTACTCTTCATAGGAGATGATTTTCGCCTGTTCGTTTAGTTCCAGGCTGGCCGAACCCAGGTGGTTGCCGATCTGGTAGCGGATCAGTTGTTTGTCCGTACCATCGTCGACCTCGTTACGCGTCTCCACCAGGGCAATGCGCTGCTTGTCATCCATGATGTGCAGCGTCTCGCGTATGAGACCGGCGTGTTGTCCGCTGTGCTGGCGATAAATTTCAAAACCACCCAGGTAGATGCGTTCATCCTGCACGTCGCCATTGGCGTTTTCCATCACCTTGCGCACGCGTTGGCCTGATGCATCATAGACGTAGTAGGCTGTCCCACCGCCAACGAGATCGACCCGGTGCAACTGGTCCTTGTAATCCCAGTACATATTGGGTTCGGTTGGCGCATTGCCCAGGTGCGGCATACGCACCATGTTGCCGTGTGCATCATATTGGTAGGGCTCGCTGTCGCCATTACGCAACTTCGTGCTGCTCAGGCGGTTACTCTGTTTGCCCGACTCGAGCAGGCTTGCTTGCTCATAGTTGTAGCTACGTGCCCAACCGGGGTGCTTCGGATCCGTGCCCCGATGCTCCATCTCCAGAAAATTGCCAACATCATCGTAGACATAGAATTCGCGATAGGTTCCCATTGCCTGGCCGTTGCCCGGATGGTCGAGGGTTGTGTGAAACGCATTGAAGGCATCGGGCGCGGTGGGCGCCTTACGGGCGCCGTTGGCTTGCTGGCCCAGATGCTCACGGCCGGTGGCGCAGATCAGCCGGTAGAGGGCATCGTAGGTATAGTTGCTACTCGGCTCGACGCGCTGGTTGCGGAAGTAGATTGTCTGCTGCGCGTCGTCGTGAATATGGGTGATGTTGCCAGCGGGGTCATAGATGTAATGCAAGTTCTGCACCTGGCAACCCGGCCATTCTGCGGGCGGGGGCTGCGGACAGTCGAGCGGAAACGCAGCCGCATTGCGCCAGGTGCGCAGATGGGTCAGGCGGAAGGTCAGCGGGTCATATTCATAGCGGGTGCTGACGCCGTTTTTGTAGTCGATCTGTTGGCGCTGGCCTTTGGCGTTGTAGTTGATATTGGCGACGCCGACTGGTGATGGAATGTCCACCGCCGCGTCGAGCAACGCTGTAGGCTCGGTTGCGCGCTCCAGCCACACATCGACCCGCTCCAGCAAGTTTGCTTCGTTAAAGACGGGTTGGATGATGTTGCGTTTTGCGTCTGACCGGCTGCTATGAGGTGCAACCGATTGGATCGGCCGGTTGAGCGCATCGTAGCGGGTGCTGGCCTCGAAACGTTCGCTCTCCAGTTGCGGTTGAGAATCCTGTGACCAGTCGGGAATCTGCCAGTAACGTGTCGCTAGGCGGCGCGTGCTGTGCAACAGATTGCCTTTAAAGTCGTAGGCTGCAACCGGGGTGTCATTGGCGTCGAGCTGCGCATTGGTGACCACACCGGCGGCGTCGAAATGACGGTAGACGCGGGTGCGTAGATTGAGCGCTTCCGCATAGGGAATGTCTTCGCCATACTCAATCTTGTCGACCAGCAGACCGTTTCCATTTGTGGTATTGCGCGTGCGCGGGTCAGATTCATCCACTGTGCTGCGCACATACTGACCGAGCGGGCGGCGCAACGCATCATAGGTCGTCGTGAAGATGTGGTCACGGCTGTCCCACGCATAGAGGGGCTTGCCCAGCACGTCATTCAACATCCAGCGCGCGCCGGCTTCCATGCTGGCCTGGTGGATACGATTGCCGAGCATATCATAATAATATTGCATGACAATGCGCTGCTCGCGTTCGCCCATCGGCAGGTGCTCGATAAGCAGACGGCGGTCATCCCATACTTGGCGCTGATTTCCTTCAATATCTAGCTCGACGCGGGTGTAGATTTCCTCCTCTTTCCCATCCAGGCTGTGATCTGCACAGGCCACGCGGTTACGGGCCAAAGTCAGGATGGGACGCCCCAATGGATCAAGATGGACCGTGGACGGTGTATCCACATGAGCTGCTGTTTGCTGTGCTGCGCGCGTCTGTGCTGTACGGATATTGGAAGCAGGCCAACGCCGTTGCCGTTCCTCTGCATAGGTAAGCTTTGTGCGCACATCATACCAAGATGGTATATATTCGCTCGTGGCCAGGCGCGGCTCACCCTCAGGGTCAACCAAGAAGCCTTTGACGTGCGCATCATCCCGTGGATTAAATGTGGCCGTGTCGTTGACATCCCAGGTCGTTTGGCTCCATGCGTCAAAATCCACCTTTTCATAGGTGTGGTTTGGATGCAGAGTGGCTACGACGCGCTGAAGCGGATCATAGAAGAGGATGGGACCGACCCCGGTCTGGTGGGCAAATTCAAACGCATGACTGGCGCTGAAGAACGGTTCGAATTGGCGGACAGGTTTGCCTTTGTTATTGAAAATGGTCCAGCCGCTGCCAACCCAACGTGGGTCTGCATTCTCGCCCCCTTCTGCAATTGGTCCCGGTTCGGCCATGACCTTCTTCTGAATTTCACGGCCAAATCCATCGGAGTAGCTAAAGCTGATTTGGATCTGCGGATGCGCAGCTTCCAGATCACTCACGTGGGTCTCACGAGCCAACGTGGCGGCATAGACCGGCTGCCACTGGTCAGGGTCATCAGGGTGTTCGGTCTGTGTTCTGTGGAAGCGGTGCAGATCATAGACAATGCGGGTGGTGGCATCCGCCAGCAACGCCATTCCTGGTGGCGGTTCGTCTGAATCGCGCGGCAATCTTGGTCGGTCAAAGAAACGGTCAAGATCATCCCGTTGGTGATTAAACTCATCAAAGCCCAAATCAGGACGAAAACCGGCCAGAGAGTCACCCTCACTGTTCTTGCCCATCACTGCCGTACCCACCACCAGGCCCAATGCATCATAGGCTACGGTCGAACGATTGCCGTTGGGGTCGGTGAGCATGGCGGGCTGCAAGACGCGATAATCGTTCTGCGCCAGAATCTGATTGCCCACTGGATCGGTTGTTTGCGTGACTAACAGCCCATGCTTGTCATAGGCAATTGTGGAGAAATTGCCAAAGGGATCACTGCTCCTGTGCGGCAGATAGAACTTCGCAGGGTCAAAGGCTTGTCGCCCCGCTGGCACCCACCAGTAGCCATCTATTCCTGGCTCTTGGTGGTATTGGGCCTCTGTTAGCATATCGTCGGTCACGAACGACGGGGCGCCCTCGTTTTTGACAAAGACGGTCTTTATTAGCGCATCACTCAGCGCAACCTGATAGCTTGCATAGGGCAGCGCCAGCGATTCAACTTTGCCCAGTGCAAGCGGGTATCCTTCCAGTGTCGCAGCTTCCTCGTCGGGGCGGAAGTAGGTGCGGCTCCACTTGAGGAGCCGCTTTTGCAGGGTTGTTGGTTCTTCTTTGAATACCGTATGATAGGGCAAAAATTGCTCTGGCCTTGCAATCACATCTGCAAAGTCGCCTGGTAAGAAATAGCCTTTGCTCGCTTTTGCTGACGCATTCTCAGTGGCGGGTCCTATGACCCGCTGCTGATATAGACTGGTCAAACCATGCACTTCATAAGTGCGGGTCTGCGCGGGAATACCAATGTAGTAATAATCGGGTTCTGCCGTGGGATCACAGGGCGTCGATGTTGCAGAGCCGTCACTGAGGTTGCACAGTTCCGGGGTATTGATAGAATCGATTTTGGTGTAGATTGCTTGAACCTTGCCCTGTTCCGGCATGTTGGAATCGGCAGCCCGCCGTGGATAGGCAATCGAGATTTGATCGGTAACATTGCCGAAATGATCGAAGCCCAGCGACATTTCATGCGCAATCCGGGGGTCAGCCGGTTCGCGTTCATAGTGATAAGTCAACGTTTCAAGTACTCTGGGTTCATACACTGCGTTGGCCAACACCAGCGAGGAACCGACAGGACGCCGCGCCTGGATTTCCTCAACTTGGTAGCGATGCTCGGTTACGGTGTAAGGGTGCTGCGCTTGCGCAACGTCGTCCTGTGCGTAAACTTCTGTGCGCAGGAGGGAGCCACGCATTGCGCGGTGTGCCTCACGGTTGGGTGGCACAATATGGCCATCAAGCACAAAAGCAGCTTTGTCTTGCTGCCAAAACTCATTCTGGTACTGCTGCGCCAACGTCTGCTCGTCGTCGAGATAGGCGCCGGTGTGATACCAATTCTTCGTTAACACGGGCGGTGCATGGAAGGCGAGTTCTACGTTATTAAACTGTGTGCCTTCATCGTGCAAGCCGGCTTTGCTAAAGTCGTCAAATGTTTCCGTATCCAGTTGGTCGACTCTGCCAAAACCGCGGAATTCACGCTCACGGCCATCAAAATAGCCGTGGTGGTATTCATAGTTCGTCACCAGTTTGGTTTTGCTAACGTGGTCAATCACCTCAACCTTGTCCACCACCTGTACCGGAAAGGGCAATGGCGTGGCCCAGGGTTTGTTCTCTGCCTTGTCACGCAGCCAATGTTGGGTCGACGTGCCATATTTTATGCGTGTGGTGGCGCCCATGTTGTTGCTCATCTCGGTGAGCAGCAGCGGTTTGATGCCAGCGCAGAGATCCAGCACCTTGTAATTGTGCTGAAGACGCCGACTGAGATCGGTGCTCCAGAGCAGGCAGGCCGTGCCGTTGCCAAAAATATCCGTAAATTGCAGATTGGTCGTGTTGTTGAAACGGAGACCTTTGATTGGCTGCGGTGCGCTCCAACCGTTACCGGACTGGTTAAAGAAGAACTGGATCTCGCCGTCATCCACATAGGCAATGTCAGCGCAGCCAGAGCCATCAATGTCAACCAGGAAGAGGCGCGCCGGGTCAAAAGCATAGCCAAAGTGCGGCGCGTCATGCATCTGGATTCGTGGGCCATAATAACCGTAGCCCAGGTTGGGCCAATAGGCGACACCGCCGTTGTGGATCTCGACAATGTCGGTCAGACCGTCACCATTCATATCGGCCAGGCGAATGCGGCCCGACGGATCGTTGAAGGAAACATCCGGGTAGCGGTTGATATCATAGCGGCGCGAGCGCACCTCGGCTTCGGCATAGCCTTTTTCACCCAGGCTGCGATACCAGAGAAAGTGTTCATCATAGGTCAACATGAAATCGGGCAGCCCATCGCCCGTGAGATCGACCTGGCGCAGATTGGGATCATCCATCACAGTAGGCAGATTGGGGATGGGCCTGAAGGGTTTCCAGGCAGCGTCTCCCGTTGATTCATAAATGCCCTGCTGGAGGCCATTATTGACGAGCAGATCCACACGCCCGTCGCCCCCCATGTCAGTGAAGCGAAGTCCCGACGCCGACAAGCTGAACCCAGCCGGTATCTGCGCCATGCTGCGTGGGAGGCTAAACTGTCCGTTCCCCAGATTCTGCCAATAGCGGACTTGTATTGAATCGGCATAGAGAAAATCAGGCAGCCCATTGCCGTGGAGGTCGACCAACGTAAGATTGGCGCTGCTCAGGCTCATGGCGGGTAGCTGATTGCGCTGACCTTGCAGCGTCTGAATCAGGCGCGTATTCAGGGCAAATTCGGAATAACCGAAGGTGATGGGCGGCATGGCGGCGGCTATATAGCCTGGCTTGTCGGCAACCCAACGATAGCCTTTGACGGTCGCTGCTGCTAGTAGCGAGATTTGCGTGTTTGGATTCTGGCGATAGGTGAACTCAGTCGCCTTCACCAGTGTTGTGGCCGATTTCTCGGCTTCAGCTAGCTCTGGGAAATGATGATACATGAGGACGCGGTGACAACGACGTAAGGTGCGAACCTCGAAACCGGCGCGATAAGTTGAGAATGGATCGGGGCGTAGATACCAATCGTTGGCGGTCTGCTCAACATAGGTTGGTTCATCACCCGTTTGAGGCGTGATATAGGGTGTGTCTGGATTTTCGGCTATATCTCCGTAGTCAAAAAGAACCTCAAACAGATAATGATGATTCTGTCGCTTTGGAATCTTTGTGTCCAATAGCTCAGTGGAGTGCGGGATGTTGCCATAGAGAATTCGCCGAATGTATCGTTGGCTACTATAGTCACGATGCTCTTCGCTTTGGCCTAGCCGAGTAACATCGGGTTCTTTCAATTCCTGTGCATACTCGTACTGTATGTGATTCCCTTTGGCGTCAAATGTCTCTTCTAGTAGCCACTCAAAGATGTGATGTTGTTTATTGGGAGAGGGATCGAGAATGCGAGCCTGTGAAGTACGACCATAAACGCTCGTCACATTCTCTTTGGTAATCGCTCGCCAGTGCACATCCCCTCCTGTTGGCGATTGCCAGCGCTCGATACGGTCAAAGGTCTCCGTGCGGGGGCGATAGCGCAGAACGCGGTACGTTACGTCATCGACCGTACGTGATCGTTCGTGCTGTTTCCACTGGCCATCGACATTTTCAAGGAACGGCACCAAATCCTCAGCGCCGGAGAGGACGAAGACATCACAATCTGCTGTGTCCAGATCTGTCCCATTTGTTGGCAGATTACAATCGCGGTAGCGGGGCAAGCCCTTTTCGGTCTTGCGCGTCACCCGTGGAATCGAAAGCTGCCAGCCCAAGCCAAACGGGCCATTACCGTTACCCGTGCTATATTGCAGTGTCAATTGCGGCCCAAAGCCCGCACGCCCCGGCGACGTTGCGATGGGTACCGAGAAGTTACCGGTGCCCGTAAAGGGACTAGCGCTGAAGGTCTCCCCAATCGATTGGATGGCGCCACCGCCCTTGGGTAAGGAAAGAACGTCGCCGGCGCTTTGTGCATAGCCAGGTTCCTTAGCGGTTGTGGTTTTGGCCAGTGCTGTCAAGGGTTCAAACTGTGCTGCCACAACTGTGGCAGCCACCGCACTGGCTAACTGGCTTGAGTATTGGAGGAATTCGCGACGGGTGATTTCTGACATGACGGGCTCCACAATATTTGCTGTTTGCTGGTAACTTTTATATTAGTCGACAAGATCGCGAAACGTTGATGCTGCTACACAGGCCATCAGTCCCATAACGTTAGGGACACTTATTTTGTAGAGGCGCATCATTTCCATACCATTGGCGACAGGCTTGGTCCGCAAGCAGCGTCTTGGTCGTTAGATTGGTCACTTCTATCCGATCAAGCGCCCAGCCGTTATCCTCATCACCATCATCATAGTTGATTTTGACGTAGCGAAAGTCGCCAATATCTTCCACATTGGAAATGATGACGGATTCCCATTCACCGCGTCTAAAATTGCCTGCAACTTTTATTTCTCCTGTAGAACGCTGGGTTCCAACCAGCGTCACCCGAACCTCTCCATCTGCCGCGGCGTGTCCAGCCGGCACATCCCACGTGCGCAGGCGTATTCTGTAGTCAAATCGGGATGGTGGCGCCGGCAGCACAGTAATAGAATGGCGCAGGAGTTCATCTCCCGTGCTTAGGCTGATCGTACCCTCAATATCACCATCACGCTGATAAACATAGCTGCCGTCCAACTGGAAAATTTGGGACTGGCCAGGCTGTAGGGCATTGGGTGAATTTACAGAAAGATAGCGCTCATCAGTGGTTGGGCTTTTGGGCAAGATGGCTGCCGTTGTCCTGCCAGAACTTTAAGTCATCGATGATGAATTGCAACTGTTCGAGCACGCCGCGTTTGACAAAGTCAGCATTACAGCGAAACTCAACACCCGCTTGTGCAACCAGATCTTCCGCCTTGGCATTGGTCAGGTTAATGGCATTGGTCGACAGGTCTTGTACTTGGTTTGCCGTATCGGCCACTAATGCTTTCGCATCGGCAGAGACCCGACTTTCCATATCCTTTAGCGTATCCTGCAATTGCGACAATTCATTTCGCCACGCGCCGGATTCTGCTTCTATGGCGCGCCTTGTGGCGTCAATTTCGTTGATAATATCATCGACATTGATAACATCATTGACATTGATAACATTGCCAACACCGGAGCAAGCTAATGATGGACTCAACAAAATAAATAGCCCAATAATTACTGGTGCTGCTCGCTTACATTTCTCAATAAAAATACGGATTGCTTGCTTGAAAAAGGCAATATGCTTCATTGGATGCTCCTAGTTAAATGTAAAGTTGCCCTTGGCTCCCCACATCATCGCGCTCCCAACTGCTGCACCATCCCCTAACTCCTGCATCATGCAGTTGAGCCGACTCTCAACAATCCGCTGGCTCCCAATGGCGGTGACGGCAGCGGATTTACCGGTCGCAGGGATGCCGGTAAACTCGCTGGCCTGGACGCCGCAGATGGTAAAGCGGGTGACGACTTTACCATCTACGGGTACTTGCGCTGTCTTCAATCGTGATATGCAGATTGATAAGAGCACGGTGCAAATAGGCAATACACCTTGCTCGCATTCACTCGGCTAGAGGGGCATAGGGCGATTCGCTGGGATATTGTTGGGCCAGATAGGCATGCCACTCTTGCTCGAGCTGTTCCACCGGAATTCCATAGACGGTGGTCACCACGGCGTCCCACTCTGGATAGCGGCTCAAGGCGTCCAGCAGGGGCGGTATGGACGCAAGACCGTAGGTCACCATGGCATATTCAACGAATGTATCGGCCACCGCATGGATCGATGCGTAATCGGGATACATCCAATCGCCTGGCCCCCGATGCAGCAGCAGAGTACTCACCGAAAGCAGTTGGGCATATTCACGCTGCTCTAGTTTGTAAGCCGGTAAGGTTGCAACCGATGGGACCGAGTGAGCTTGTTCTACATACGCATAGAGATGGGTTACCACCACACCCCACTCAGGGCGGATTTGTCTGGTCATTAGCGCCTTGTCTAAGAGCCGCCGCGCCAGCTGGCCATAGAGATTGTTATAAATCTCCTGCGAAACAGATTGCGCATCGCACGCGAATGGCTCTGCACAGCTCGCCACATTGATGACAATTACGCCCAAATCAGCATAGAAATTGGTATCATCCGTGCTATCGCCCAGCAACAGGACATTGACCTTTTCGCCAAGCGGGTCGACCGGCAAATCAAGGTCGGCGCTGAGCTGGCCAAAGGCGGTGTCCAGCTGGGCGGCAATCTCATTGACAATCGCAATCTGTGTGGGTTCGACGACAAAGCGCAGATAGTCCGTATTGACCACATTGTGCACAAGGGGCGACCGCTGGCTGGTAAGAGAGGCCGAAGCTGCGGCTGTTTCCTGTGCCAATGCTAAATGCGCAAGCTCTTCCTCCAAGGTCTGCACCTGGTTCTCCAGTGCCGCGATCTGTGTTGTATCCTTTTGCCAGAGCACCGTGCCCACCAATGCGACCATGATCACAAGGATGAGGAAGAGTTCGTAAAAGGTCTTGATAGTGGCGGAGGATGACGTGGCGCGCTCCGACATACCAACGGACTCGCTATGGGTGGCCACAAAGGCTTGCCATGCGGCCTCATCTTCCGGGTCGCCGTCAAAGAAATAGAATGTATTGGTCGCCATCGTTCTTTCCTCCTTCGATCCACTACCGTATTATGAAACTGCGGCTATACTCAGTAGATCTCAAGCGCAAGCAATAAAATCGGATTTATCCATTGGGGCCGGTTCTACTGTTTGCCAATACCGTTGCGGGGTACTGATCATTGGTGGCGAATACAACAGAGGGCATTCGCCACCAATGGTAGTAGCACGGGGTAGCGTTGACATTGCTTCCTGTGCGGCCTGGTTTGTCCACCGGGTAACTGTCAGCGCCACCGAATATCGAACATCATGTGCTATTCCAAAACGCCGATCTGGCGCAGAGGGCTGGTTGGATCCTGATACTGGATCAGATTCACCAATTTACCATCCTTCCACGTGTGAATCTCCACAACATGTAGTGTAACCGGCTTGCCTGTGGCGGCAATCTCCCCATTGGGTGTCATCAACGGCCCCGTATGAGTGCCGGTAGCCACAAATTCGACCACAACTTGATCACCCTGCACCACTAGGTTGGTGTGCTCCACTGTGATATCGGGAAAAGCACGCTTGCGAGCTTGCATGAACTTCAAGAACTGCTCTCGCCCTTCCAGATCCAATCCGAGTCCATAGCCGATCATCTTGATATTCTCATCAGCCATCTCCGCGGCGCCTTCCAGGTCATTTTCGCTAAAACGCTGGTGCAACTCTGCAGAGAGAGCCGCAATATCAGCTTCAGGCGCGGCGGGCGGTACATTCGAATTGAAGATGTCGCGGTAGATCTTCCAACAGCCGTCCTCTTGCTGGCGGAGGATAGTCATGTACTTGCCTTCAATGTCCACTGGATCTCCGCCGTCTTTGGCTGCAAACGTGGCGGCGTAGGCGCCACGGGCAAAGGCGAGATCCCCATCGACCTCCACGTCCTCATTTTCGATGACGAAGTCGGTGTATTCGTATTGGCTCAAGAAGCCGCTGACAGCCGCATAGATGGTGTCGCGCCCGACGCGTGGCAGCGTGTTGGGCGGCATCTGCACGCCTTCTTCCATCCACTGGGCGATCCAACGGTCGGCGTCACCGGCCAGCAGACTGGCTTCATATTCATCCCAAATCGCGTTCACGGCTTCGATTACCGCTTCGACGTCTGTTTCTGGCGCAGCTGCCGGCGGCACATTCGAATTGAAGATGTCGCGGTAAAGCTTCCAACTGCCATCAGGCTGCCGTTGCAGAATCGACATATATTTGCCATCCATGATGACGGGCATGCCATTGGCTCTGAGTTCAGCATCGACACGGAAGAGACCCCGCACGAAGGCAAAGTCACCGGCAACCTCCACAGTATGATTGGTAATCGTGACTTCACTGGCTGTGGCCATTGCCATCCATTCGCGCATGTTGTTAACAATTGCTTCTTTCCCCTCAAGCATTGGTGCATCCGGCGGATATTTCACGCCATCATCCACCCACAGTTCGCCCCAGCGGTCGGCATCACCAGCCTCAACGCTAGCTTCATACTCGCGCCAGATGGCGTTAACTGCGTCGGTGACTTGTGCAACGTCTGTTTCTGGCGCAGCCGCCGGCGGCACATTTGAGTTATAAATGTCGCGGTGGATCTTCCAGGTGCCATCGGGCTGGCGCTGGAGGACAGTCATGAACTTGCCATCGATCATGCCTTCTTCGCCGCTGTCGCCCAACGGGAAAGTCACCGTATAGACACCCCGCGAGTAAGCCCAATCACCGGCGCTGGTTGTCTCTAAGGGCGTAATCACGAAATCTGTGGTGGGTCCAGCCGCCATATTGGCCGCCACGCGGGCATAAATGTTCTCTTTACCCTCAACGAGCGGTTCATTGGGCGGCATTTGCACACCATCCTCAGTCCACTGGGCAATCCAGCGGTCTATATCGCCAGCGATCACGCTGGCCTCATACTCGTCCCAAATGGCGTTGACCGCAGCCTCTACATCTTCGTTGGTGGCCGGTGCTTGGGGCTGGGCCACAATGGGTTGGCAGGCGCTCAATAACAGCGCCGCCAGAATCAGCAAACCAATTGTTTTCTGTTTGCCTAACATGATTGTTACTCCTTATTATTTTGGTCGATGCTTATGTAACTCACGACAAAGTGTCGTTTTCGCATCGTGCGTGGAGAGTCCAAACTGCATTTGTTATACAGCGTGGATGATAGTGAATGTATAATTCTATTAAACAGCAGCAACTGTATGGATTGGTATCCTTTTACGCCAAAAAAGGGGTACAAAAGGGGTACAAAAAGCTGAGGATGCAGATTGTTTTTCTGGCGGGCGTTAGATTGGGCGCGTGAAGATATGCGCGTGGACCGGTGGGCGACGCACAAGCATTTTGCAGATTACGCTCCAATAAAAAAAGGGAGGAGTCGCTTGTGGCGGCCTCCCCCTTTTGCGGGTGTTATTCAGTTGTGTCGTGGGCATTAGAAGCAGATGCGGTAGTACTTGATGCAAGGATAGGCTACGGTGACGAACCAGATTTTCTTGTAGCAGGTGCCAACATAAGGCACGTAGAGACAAAACATTTCCAGGCGTTCTTCCAGCTGTTCCAGGGCGAAATCGTTCTTGTGCAACATGATAGAGTTCCTTTCGTTTTTGACTTGATGATTGTTTGACGATGGTTTGATTCAGTTCAGATTAGAAGCAGATGCGGCGATACTTGATGCAAGGATAGGCCACGGTGACGAACCAGATTTTCTTGTAGCAGGTGCCGACGTAGGGCAGGTAGAGACAAAACATTTCCAGACGTTCTTCCAGCTGCTCCAGGGCGAAATCATTCTTGTGCAACATGATAGAGTTCCTTTCAATTGTGATTTGATGATTGTTTGACGATGGTTTGATTCAGTTCAGATTAGAAGCAGATGCGGTAGTACTTGATGCAAGGATAGGCCACAGTGACGAACCAGATTTTCTTGTAGCAGGTGCCGACGTAGGGTACGTAGAGACAGAACATTTCCAGGCGTTCTTCCAGCTGTTCCAGGGCGAAATCGTTCTTGTTCAACATGATAATGTTCCTTTCGATTGTGATTTGATAATTGTGTGACGATGGTTTGATTCAGTTCAGATTAGAAGCAGATGCTGCGATACTTGAGGCAAGGAAAGGCCACGGTGAAGAACCAGATTTTCTTGTAGCAGGTACCGACGTAGGGCACGTAGATGCAAAGCATTTCCAGGCGTTCTTCCAGCTGTTCCAGGGCGAAATCGTTCTTGTTCAACATGATAGAGTTCCTTTCGTTTGTGAGAATTGAGAGAAAATTGCGTTGTGCAGCAGAGCGAGTGTGATGTTTGTGACTCTTTCTTTTTGTTGACTGCTGTGCCCTAATTGTACCGTGCTGCAGCGCCCAAATGTAGGCTTGCTTTCTAATGCTTTGGCCAATTTTCCTGAAATTTTGAGTATCTTTTGATAGAAAGCAGAAGTTAGTGCAGATTTGAAGGACGCGACTTACGCAGCGCCAGTGGATGGCCAAGCGGGGCCGAGGGTACTTGCCAAGAAATCGTGCTCGAGGCTTGCCTATGTCTTAAAGCGGATGAGGCCGTTTGGGGCAGGGCAATCGCGGACCTAAAAAGCGGGGTGAAAATTTACGGCTAAATTCCAAGTGGTGGAGACGCTTGGAATTTAGCCGTGGGTTTTAATGCTAGGCTTCATTGGGCGTTGGTTTGGGGGTTGGTGCGGCGGGGTCGATCAACGCTCGGGCGCGCAACTCGGCCCAAAAGTCTGCCGGAATCGGCGCATGCAACGCCGCCAAGTTCTGATCCATTTCGCCGGCTGAGATCATGCCGACCACCAGGCTGCGCACCGCCGGATGGGCCAGCGGAAATTGGAGCGCGGCGGCTTTGAGCGCCACATCGTAGCGGGCGCAAACCGCTTCAATGCGGCGCGTCTTCTCCATGATCGGCGGCGGCGCAGGTCGATATTGATAGCGCGCCGCGGGTATGCTGCCTGTGGCCAAGATGCCGGTATTGAAGACGCCGCCCAGAAAGACGCTGATCTCTTTCTCCAGGCAGAGCGGCAGATATTCATGGATTGGATCCTGTTCCAGCAGCGTGTAGCGCCCCGCCAGCAGAAAACAGTCGAAGTCGGCGTTGCGCGCCATCTCGGCCTCGGGTTCCCAGTAGTTCATGCCCGCACCAATGGCGCGGATCACGCCCTGTGCCTTGAAATCGGCCAGCACCGGATAGGCCTCATCCAGCGCAATGCGCAGATTGATCTCCGGGTCGGCATCGTGAATGTGGGCAATCTCGACATAATCAACGTTTAGCCGCCGCAGGCTGTCTTCAACGCTGCGTTTGACGGCGTCACGATAGTAGCTGCGCGTGGTGCTGCCGTCGGCATTGATCACAACGCCGATTTTGGTCGCAATTTGATATTGGTCGCGCGGCACGCCGGCCAAGGCCCGGCCCAAGCGCGTTTCACTGACGCCGCTGCCGTAGAGCGGAGCCGTGTCGAAAAAGGTGACGCCGTGGGCCAGCGCGTGCTGCACGGTGGCATCTGCCGCCGCATCCGACGCCATGCCAAAGACGCCGCCGTCGCCGCCCAATGGGGCGCAGCCCATGCCAAAGTTGGGTAATGCAAAAGTAATGGCCATCGTTACTCCTTTCCCCGCCAATCAAACATGGGCGCCAGGCTGGTTAAGCGACGATGCAGAATATCTTGATAGGCTTCTTGGGCCCGCTGTGGATCCATCAACTCGTAAAGCCCATCGACCTTCACCCGTTCATCGTGCAGCCATTGTAGACCGGTGGCAAAGTTGGCAAAGATGCTGCCGCGGCGGAACGCCGTGGGGTGATGGGGCAATTGCCACTCCCAGCCGCTGCGCACGGTGAGGTAGTTAAAAAAGATGAGCCGCAGCAGTTCGTGGGCGGTGGCCTCATTGCGCTGGGCCCAGGGCGCGCCGATCTGGCTCAATTCGCCATATGGTTGCAGCACGGTACAGCCATCCACCGCGGCTTGTTCATGGCCGGAACATTCCAACTGGAGCGCCACCTTTTTGGCAATGCTGGGATCGTCTTTGGGCACGCTGCCATAGAGGCGCGACAGCCCCACGTGCTGCGCCAATTCCTGCCGCGTGGGGTCGGGATCCACCGCCAACACTTCATAGCCACACGCCTGAAAGATCTGCGCACCCAGGTTGCCGACGGGCCCGAGCCCGGTCACCAAAACCAGCGCCGGCGGGCGGACCACGGTTGTATTCAGCGTGGCCATGGTAACACCCATGAGCCGCGTGAAAACGGCGCGCTCGGGGGCCAGCCCCGCCGGGACCGCCACGGTCTCGGTGGCTGGAAAGCGCTGATAGGAACGATGATGCCCCATGCAAAAACGCAGCTCGCCCACTTTTACCCCTTCTACCGCCGTACCGATCCGCTCCACTTGAAAGATAGCTGCATAGCCGGGGTAGCGGGGGAAGTTTTGGCCCAAATAGGCCCCATTCAACTCGGTGCCGGGGCTGGCCAGCGTGACCAGCGTGCGCCCGGCAATTTCATTGGGCTCTGGTTCCAGCACGGCATCCGCGACCGGCAGCAGTTCGGCCTGGGTATGAGCCGTAAAGGTGATGGCATTGATAGATGCACCCATAGCATTTCCTTTTTGTTATGATTTGGGAACGATTCAGGCCACTTGAGGGCTGAGCTTGTCGAAGACCGTGTCCCCTTCGACGCCCCAAGCGGTCCCAACAAGTTGGGCGTTTGGGCGCTCCGGGGACGGCTGCATCACGCAAGACCAGCGCCTGGATCGTCTATACCGTTGCGGTGTATTGAGTATAGTTTGGATGGTGGCATTGTAGAAAATTGGCGGAGCGCGTCGTTGCAAACTTCGCAATAGCATCGGCTAAGTTTGCAAATGGTCCGCTGGTTGATTCCCACATGTAATCTTTCTACCGCGCAGGGCGCAAAGATATGCCAGGAGCGTTCGATTAGATTTTGGGCGTTTCTTTGCGATGCTCGCGGCAAAATCAGATTTGTCAGTCAACCAGCACGGTCAGTTTAGGCCCGGCGCTTTAATGTATGTAACATTGCCGTAATTGTTGCCTAATGATAGTTTAATCATGATCAGTATTAATGTAGACGACTTATGCAGCGCCGGTGCATCGCAGCAGAGAAGCGCACGGCTGACCTGGCATTTTTACGCTAGGCGCCCTGGCCTGGCCAGCAGCTGCGTAAGCAGTGAATACAATGCTCAATTTACGAGAGGATAAAATCTGATGGCAAAAGAACGCGCAGTTTTAGCCGGAGGCTGTTTTTGGGGCATGCAGGACTTGATCCGCAAGATGCCGGGCGTTATTTCGACTCGAGTGGGCTACACCGGCGGTGATGTCAAGAATGCCACCTATCGCAATCACGGCAGCCATGCCGAAGGGATCGAGATTTGGTTTGACAACGAAAAGTTGAGCTATCGCAATTTATTGGCGTATTTCTTCCAGATCCACGATCCGACCACGCTGAATCGACAGGGCAACGATCGGGGTGCATCGTATCGTTCGGGCATCTATTATGTGGATGAGGCGCAGCATCAAGAGGCGCTACGTACCATCCAGGATGTGAACAATTCTGGGCTGTGGCCTGGTAAGGTGGTCACAGAAGTAAAGCCAGTGGGTGACTTTTGGGAAGCTGAGCCGGAGCATCAGGACTATTTGGTGCGCTATCCATACGGTTACACCTGCCACTACCCACGCAAGGATTGGGTACTGCCCGTGCGCGAAAAGGTGTAATTATTCTTTTACATCACGGTGCAGTAACGCAAATATTGCATCCTTATAGTGCGGTTGAGATGAGAACCGGAGTTTTCCGTTGATTCAACAGCAGCATTGAAACTGCGGTTCTCATTCAGAGCTGCGTATAGAAGCTTTTCTGGCCCCTCTGTTCACCATCGCGAACAGAGGGGCTTTTGCTGCAAGCGTGCAATTTTTACTCTTTTACAGTGTCAAAGGGGCTCTGCAACGCTCATGGCAAGCGTGCCCAGGCGTTGCCGGGATTGAAGCCTATCGGACCAAACGGCGGAATGGCTCCTTGCTCACGTCAGCCACCAACAGTCGATCCAGCGCGTCATTTTCCAAGCCACTTTTGATTATCGCAAAGGCGGCTCTGGCGGCAGCGGCCGTCTGTTCAATATCCGCATCGGTGTGGGCCAGAGTGGCCTTAAACGACATATACGTATGAATTCCGCGGCGCGCCATTTCTTGAATAAAGAGGGTTGAAACTTTGCGGGCATCAATGCCGGCTGGAACTTCAATATTGACCACCGGATTGCTGTGCAGCCCGATACAGCGGCCCGGTAAACCCACATCGGCCATGGCCGCATTGAGGGCCAGGCGTAGCTTTTCGCCAATTTCGCGAAAGCGTGTTTCAGCATCGCGTCGTTTCAATTCGCGGATGGTGGTTAACGATGCCACCAGACCAATGTTGTCGCTCCAATATGAGCTGGAGATAAACATGCGCGCCGCCGGCTCCATGACGGCCCGCGCACCCACCACCGCCCCCATGGGGTAGCCATTCGACATAGCCTTGGCCACTACCGTCATATCGGGCGTAACGCCCACAATGCTTTGGATGCCGCCAATGGCCTGCCGCCAGCCGCAAGAAACTTCGTCGAAAATCAGGATCACATTGTGGGCGCGGGCTAGCGCTTGTACCCCCGCAAGATAATCGGCAGGCGGCAACGTGGAGCGGGCCGGCTCCATCATGATGGCCGCCACTTCTCCCCCATGTTGCTCGAGTAATTCCGCCAATTGGGCCAAGTTGCCATAGCTGAATGGGATGACAGTGCCCGCCAGCGCCTTGGGAACGCCAATGGGCTCAATGCCGGCAAAGGGGTATTCACCGCTCTCCGGATCTACACCAAAATTCGCTGCTTGATACCAATCGTGCCAGCCGTGATAGCCACAGATGAGAATCTTATCGCGACCGGTGGCGCCGCGCGCTATGCGCGCCGCCACGGCGCACGCCTCACCGCCGCCCTTGGTATAGCGCACCATTTCGGCGCTGGGCAGCGTGGCGCACAGCTCTTCGGCCAGCTCCAGCTCCAGTGGACTATTGAGTGTGTAAAGGCTGCCGCGGTCGATCTGCTCTTTGACTGCATCATCCACTGCTTCATCGGCATGGCCCAAAATCACGGCGCCCACGGCGTTGACCCAATCAATATATTCGTTCTCATCCACATCAATAAAGCGTGAACCCTTGGCGCGCTGCGCATAGACCGGGCTAACGCCGCGCGCAAACTGATCGGCGCGGCGGCTGATCAGCTGCGTCCAGCCGGGGATCAGTTCACCGGCGCGCGCATAAAGCGCCTGCGAGCGCGCGGTCTCTGGATAGATAGACATTGTTTGCTCCTGCGGTCTGTTCCTTGTCTTATACAGATCACCCCTAAACGTGGCATAAATGCAGGTTATTCTTCTTCAAGGCCATTTGTGCCACGTTTAAATGATTTGTCTATTAGGACGGTTCGAAAGTGATTTGCTTTCATTATAATAAACCTGCGGCTGACGCGGAAAAGCGGTCTCAAGCGCTGGACATCCGTTGGTATCACCAAATTTGTGAGCAGCTTGCTCTGCTAAATTCCCCTGATTGCACGCAAAGATCACCTGTGCTAGACTGCATGTTAATCCGTGCGCAACGGCCAATCTCCCTATGGGCTCGTTGCGCTTTCAAACATTTGGACTTATGCAAGCCCGGCCTAAAAATTGCCAGGTCTGCCAAGCCGTTCAGTCTTGGCGATGCACAGGCGCTGCGTAAGTCGTGACATGTAACCTCTTTTTAACCAACGACCAGTAGCGCGCAATAGCAAAAGATAGGACGGCGGCAGAAAGCGAGACCGTCACCTATATCGCCAATGCCGCTGCGCTGTATAAATCACAGAAAGTAAACACATCATGACCCAAGACAGACCTGGTTACGACGATACCCCCATGATCCCCGGCTCTTCGTATCGCGTTCACGATAAAGCGCGGCCCCGACCCCGGGTGGTCGCGCCGGGCGCGGAAAATCACCTGCCGCCCTCCGATGCTGTTGTGCTCTTTGATGGCGCAGATCTTTCCGGCTGGCGCGGGCGCGATGGCGCGGCACAGTGGAAAGTGGAAAATGGCTATATGGAAGTGCTTCCCGGTACGGGCGGCATAGAGTCCAAAACGCACTTTGGCGACTGTCAGCTGCACATTGAATGGGCGGCGCCGGCCGTGGTCAAAGGCGAGTCACAAGGGCGGGGCAACAGCGGCGTCTTCCTCATGGGGCGCTATGAAATTCAGGTGCTAGATTGCTATGATAATCCAACCTATGCGGACGGCACCACCGCGGCCATCTACGGTGAATATCCGCCGCTGGTGAATGCTTGCCGCCAACCCGGCGCCTGGCAGAGCTACGATATTGTGTGGAAAGGGCCGCGTTTTGATGGCGATACGCTCATCCGCCCAGCCGCGGTGACCGTTTTCCATAACGGCGTGTTGGTTCATCTGGACCAGCCGCTGATCGGCCCTACCGGTCATCGCAATGTGTATGCCTATGAACCCCAGCCGGAGACCGGACCGCTGGCTTTGCAAGATCATGGAGACTTGGTGCGCTTCCGCAATATATGGTATCGACCGCTCACCAACTATGATGAGGGCGGCGCATAGGAAACTTATCTCGGCCATTGATGCCACAGGCTGATACGTATTAACAAAATAGTACGGGTATCCCAGAAGTTCGACTTCTCCGAGAAGTTGAACTTCTATGCCGGTGTTAATTTATAAATCTGCAAAAGCCTGCGTCTGCTAGAGAAAGCCCGCCAAAGCAAGCTATTTCGAGAGTGCGCTTTAGCGTACTTTGGCTGATAGGCGCTGGTTTCAACCCGTGCCGGCGTATTACCGGTTTACTTTGTTAATGTTCATAAACCCGTGGCTATACTGCGGCTGAGATGAGAACCGGAGTTTTCTACTGCCTCAACCGGAGTGATAAAACTCCGGTTCTCATTCAGAGCTGAGTATAATACGAGAAAGCGGTTGAGACCGCTTGACATTTAGCCGCTGCGGCGGTTTCTCGCTGTCAGTTGCCGGATTTATCCGTTGCTAACGCGCAGCACGCGGGCGCCCTACGTCATCAGGCGGCAAATGTTGTACTGCGCTCAGAAAACGGGTAAACTTGCACTGTTAACAAACCCACTATTTCATAATTAGTACACCGCAACGGTGTTGGCGATACAGGCGTCGGTCCAATCTGTTGAATCCGACTCTATCTCTTGTCGTTGCGATCTACTCATAATACTCACGACGTACGTAGCGCCTGCGGATGCATGCGCCGGCTCGTTTGCACGCCATGTCTACTTGCGCAAAGTGTTCTGGCTTTGCAGGGGTGCGTATGTCCAAACTTTGTTAAAGGGGAACCATTTGCAATGAGTACCAATTCACACATATCTCCCGTTGCGCCGCTGAACACAGATTACGACCGCGCGCGTCTTGAAGATATTGGCTACATGACCTGCATGACGCTTACCCTGCTGGGCAATTACGCGCAAACCGGTCACTTTGGCGGGCCATTGGCCTATACGCCCTATAATGTGGCGCTGCATCTGGCCGGCCCCCAATTGGGCGGCCTGCGTTACGACTACCGCCGACCCAAACATCCCTTCTGCGACAAATTTATGTTGGCCGGTGGCCACAACATTCCCACCGGCTATGCGCTTTGGATGATCATGGGCGAAGCGTTGGCGCGCAAATATGCCGCCACGGGCGACAAGCGATACTATGTGGATCCCAATGTGGCCATGCTGGGTATTGACGCATTGGGGTTCCGCCGCGGCGCCGGCGCGCTGAAAACGCTGTTGAGCGAGCACGGGCTGACCGATCACCCGCTCTTTGCCCAGGCCAAAACCCGCGGCATCCGCGCCCTGTCCGGTCACGCCGAATCGATTGATGTGACCAACGACGTGAATGGCGGTCCCTCGGGGGTAGGCATTGCTTCGGCGGCGGGGAAAGCCGCTTTTTGGGACTTTATCGGCGCCCCGCACGATATCAAAGTGATCGGGTTGGAAGGCGAATTTGCCATGACTGCCGGCCACGCCCAGGAGCTAAAGACGCAAGCGCTGGCGCTGCAAAACGGCAAGCGGCTGCGCATCCTGCTCTCCATCAACAACGCCGGCATTGACGACGCGCTGCTGGGCGGCGTGATCGATGAGAAACTTGCCGCGGGCTATAACTTGGTGGAACAGTGGACTTCCTACGGCTGGAATGTGTTCCAGATCGAAAACGGCAATGACTATGATCAGATTGTGGCGGCGCTCAAAACCATGGAAGATTGGGATCCAAGCGATCGCCGCCCCATGGTGCTCTTTGGCAACACGGTCAAGGGCTACTGGCCAGGCGCCGTCAACGGCGAAATTCCCGGCTATGGCGATCAGCTGGTGAGCTATGCCAGCCATCCCTACGCCATGAGCATGAATTCGGACTATTTTATCGCCTTGGCCGAAACGTTTGAACACCAATTTGAAGTTGAATTTGACGGCATTCGCAACGGCGCCGTTAAAGAGGAGCGCGCGCGGCTGCTCCAATTTAAAACCAATATTGATGTCGTCATGTCTCTGCTGGACCAAAACGGCCTGGGCGACTGGCTGGCCGATCGCTTGGTGGGCATCGGCGATACATTGCACGATGACGTGCCGCTGCGCATTGACAACAGCCGCGATCCATTCCTAGACGACCGGCTTCAGGTGCAAAATCTGCCCGTGGAGCCGCAGCGCGTCACCGTGACCAACTCGGTGTCCGGCGCCTCCAAAGAAGTGGGCATCTCTCTGTTCCGCAAGGCGGGCGAAAATGCCGGCACCCGGCGCGCCATTTCCGAGATCATCAAATGGGTAAATTACGTCACCGACAATCGCTTTCTGACCTTTGCCGCCGATCTCTCCGGTTCCATCAATGTAGAAGGCGGCAGCCTGTGGGGTCACTATAATCCCGACACGAACCCGCTGGGCACGCGCGTCAAAGCCACAATTCAAGAGGCGGGCAATGCCTCTTCGGCCATTGGGTTTGCCACCCAAAGCGCATCGCTGGATCCGGAGAAATTTGCCGGCGTGTGGACGTTGAGCGGCACCTACGGCGCATTTACGCCGCTTATGTATTTGCCGGCGCGCGTCTGGAGCCAGCAGAGCCAAGATAGCTGCTTCCGCATGGGCGTGCTGCACATTCTGGCTGGCCATTCCGGCCCAGAGACCGCGGCCGATGCGCGCACCCATTTTGGCATCTTTTCGCCCCAGGTGTGGAAGCTCTTCCCGCGCGGTCAGGCCATTCATCTGAGCTTTTGGGATTACAACGATGTGGCGCCCGGCTACTTTGCCGCTGCCGCCATTGCCGCCCGCGAAGCCAAAGTCAGCGTTATTACGCTGGAGGTGGCGCGGCCCGACTTCCCGGTGGCCGACCGCAGCACTTTTGCCGACACCGATCTGACTGCCGCGGCCAAGGGGCTCTATGTGATCCGCGATTTCGCACCAGATCAGCCGCGACATGGCTATGTGATCGTGCAGGGGTCCAGTTCGACGGTGAATTTGCTAAAGGCATTGCCCAAGCTGGAAGCCGCCGGCATCAACGTGAAGGTGGTTGCCGCTATTAGCGAGGAGCTATTCGATCGTCAATCTGCCGCATATCGCCACAGCGTGCTGCCGCCCGAGGCCCTTTATGATGCAATGGTGGTGAGCACCGGTACGCGCCGTTCCATGCCCATCCGCGATTTGGGGCCGTTAACCGATGCCTATTCGCTGACATCAGACTGGGATAATCAATGGCTCACCGGTGGCCTTGAGCCAGATGTGATTGCCGAAGCGCATCTCGATCCAGAGTCAATTTTGGCCGGGATCAAGCGCTTTGCTGAGGCGCGGTCCGAGCGGCTGGATCAACAGCGCGACATGTTGGCTGCTTTGGGGTAGGAAGCGCAATTATCCGCCTCCCATAACGACACACAAAGCCGCCATGCCGCCAAGCAAATCACTTGGTGGCATGGCGGCTTTGTGTGCTATTTACGAATATATATTGTGACTACCCAGCTGTAGCCTGAGCTTGTCAGCTCACGATGTGGTGTTGCTCTGCAACCGTTTCACGAGCTGCAAAGCGACAAGGCATAGGCGGGCTTCGACAAGCTCAGCTCTCGAGGACCTGATATATTACGCCCGGCCACGCAACATGCCGTGCCAATACATGGCGGGCAGCGCATACTTCTTCATGAGGTACATGCTGTGCCGTTCCTTGGCCTGATTGAACGGGAACGTTTCGTCTGGGTTGCCGTCATAATCGAACTCGGCCAGCACCAGCGTGCCGTAACCAGTGACCACGGGACAGGATGTGTAGCCGTGGTATTGAGCCACCGGTGTCTTGCCGCTACGCACCGCCATGAGATTCTTGACCAGCACGGGCGCCTCTTTGCGAATGGCCGCACCGGTCTTAGAGGTGGGCAGACTGCTGGCGTCTCCCAGCGCAAAGACGTTGGGGTAGCGCACATGGCGCAGCGTAAATTTGTCTACGTCTACCCAGCCTTCGGCATTGGCCAACGGGCTGACTTTGAGGAAATCAGGCGCGCTCATGGGCGGCGTTACGTGGATCATATCGTAATGGGCGGTCACCGTTTCGTCTGTTCCCACCTTCTTGAAAACGGCTTCTTTCTGGTCGGGATGTAGCGCAATCAAGTCGTGTTGGAACCAAGTTTCAATGCCTTTGCGCGCCACGACCTCTTCCAGCGTTTTACGATATTTCTCCACGCCAAAAATGCGTTCCCCCGCCGACGCAAAGACGACGGTGCTTTTGTCGCGCACGCCGTGTTGGCGGAAGTAATCTTCGGCCAGATAAAGGATTTTCTGCGGCGCGCCGCCACATTTGATGGGCGTTCCCGGCATGGTGAAGATGGCCGTGCCGCCCTTAAAGTTGCGAATATTTTCCCAAGTTGATTCGACGGTAGCGTAATCATAGTTGCTGCAAACGCCCGTGCCCGGTTTGCCGACCGATTCCTTCAAGCCCGGGATTTTGTCCCAATCAATTTGGATGCCCGCGGCCACCACTAAATAATCGTAGCCAATGGCGCGGCCGCCGCGCGTCGTAACCTGATTGTTGTCCGGGTCAAACGACGCGACGGCATCGGGGATCCAGTCAACGCCAGCGGGGATGTAATCCGCCTCGTCGCGCTCGGAAACCTCTTTGGGCACCACGCCACCGCCCACCAGCGTCCAGATGGGCTGATAGTAATGTTTCGTCGATGGCTCGATGATGGCCATTTCCGGCGGATTGGTTTTATGTCGAAGCTGAGCGGCCACGGTAATGCCACCGGTGCCGCCACCAACAATTAAGACCTCATAGTGATTCTTCATAAATGTACTCCTTTGTGCGCATAACGGATGAGCCAATGCCACATTTTGCTGAGAGACGTGGCGAGTGTGCATCGCACTGGCCCCAAAATAAGAGCTATCGTGTCGGTCGGGGCGTTGCACACGGGTTTCCCAACATGGTTCACTGGCGTAGAGAATGATGCACACCCCTCATGTATCTAAAGAACTCACGCCCGCCGCGGATGTAAAATGCCCTGTTGGCTGCACTTCGCGCTCTGGTCTGTGGGCGGTTGTGCGTAGCACAGAGTCAACACACAATCTGATCTGTGGGCGGTTGTGCGTAGCACAGAGTCAACACACAATCTGATCTGTGGGCGGTTGTGCATAGCACAGAGTCAACACATAATCTGCGCGCTCTACACGGCTGCGTAAGTTGTGAACATAAGTATATAGTATAGCGGTTTTGTATATACCACACCGTACGCCCGGCCAGTTGTCAACTAGCCAGCTGGATGACGGACTCTCCTGGCTAATTGGCCAGGCGCAGGTGGCTACCGTCTCTATCTGGCGTTCTGTATAGCACACCAGAATAATCGCATACCGTTTGACATTTAACCGTTGTTGCAGCTTTTCGTTGCTTGCGGCCGGATTTATCCGCTGCTGCTATTACCTGTTCTGAAAAACCGGTATTGTGATATACTGTCATGTACATGACGGTATATCCATCTCATTTCCTGTCTTGTTCCGGTCTTGGCCAAGGTTTTAATTATGAAAAGTCATCGTTTGATCAGCAGCATATTTGTGATCACCACCGCCCTGGTGATCTGGCTCTCTGCGGGCTGGGCGCACGCCGCTGCCCACGCCACGCCGTTGCCCACGATTCACACGCTGGATGGGTGGCCGAAGATGCCGCACAATGCGCCAGTGAAGCCGGCAATTACTGTGCAAAGCACCGGCGGTGAAACCAATGAAGCGGATACCGTCCGAATTCCAGGTTTGCAAGTCTCGGCGCCGCGGGCGATTCTCGTTTGGAGCTTACCCGTCTTGTTGCTGCTGATTGCGTACCTCATATATAGTGAGCGCCGGAACAGCCGTCGCAAACAGCACAGCGTCAAGCCGGAAGCGGCGGCCGGGAATCCCCTTTTTGATCTGCAAGAGGAGGGGCGCGCGCCGGACGGCAAGCGCTATGAGCTCAACAGCGCTGACCAGAATCCGCCACAACGCCGTCAGCCCGAAGCGGCGCGGCAGACTCCCATCTCGCCTGCCGCGCCCCGCACGCCAAGCCAACATGCCCCTCGCGATGCCGCGCAGCACGGGCCTGCGGTTGATCTGCCCACGCCTCCGCAAACGCGACCGGCGCAGCCAGCGCAAAGTGCGTCGTTTTGGGATGATGAAGACGATCTTGACAATGAACTCACCGTAATTCCACAGCGGCCCGTGGATGATGAAGCCACTTATCGCGTGCGCGAAGTGGAACGGCCCCTGATCGGTCATCTGGTCCGCACCACCAGCGACCCAAACTTGCCCAGAGAGCTGCCGCTCTATAGCCTCAATCCAGCGCCGGGCGAGCGGCGACAAATTCATATTGGCCGCCACAGCAAAAATAATACGGTGGTGATCAACGACCCGCGTGTTTCACGCGAACATGCGGTGCTGATTCAGCGCGACGAACAGCTTTACTTGCGCGATAATGGCAGCAGCGCCGGCACCTTTCTCAACTGGAAGCGCCTTAACCCGGGGGAAGAGCTGCTGCTGCGCCACAACGACTTGATAAGCTTTGGTGAGGTGGCCTATGAACTGCAGCTACAAAACGCAGAACCAAATTCCAGCGACTAGATTCTGTTGACGTGCTGTGTAAACTCGCGTTGATGATGGTTGCGTAAATAATTCGGTAATAGATACTGAAGCCTGCGTCTGCTAGCGGAAGCCTGCTCAAGCAGGCTGTTTCTAGAGTGCGCTTTCGCGTACTTTGGCTGCCAGGCGCCGGTTTATGAATACCGAACCAATTTATTAACTCACGTTACGCAGCGACGGCCAGTCTGCGAGAGAGAAACAAGAACGTCGGCGAGCCGACTTTCCGCCAGGCTTGCGTAACATAAGTTATTAATGTTCTTCAATCGGTGCTTATTCTGCACCGTATTGGAATTGCCGCAGGCAAGATAGGAGATAGGTATGGCAGCGTATCAAAAAACAGAGAAAGCAATTGCGCAATTAAGCCCAGAGCAATATTATGTGACGCAGCAGAGCGGCACCGAACGCCCGGGCACCGGTGCATATTTGTATAACAAGCAGCCGGGCATTTATGTGGATGTAGTTTCTGGCGAACCGCTCTTTGCGTCTGCGGACAAATATGAAAGCGGCTGCGGTTGGCCCAGCTTTACCAAGCCGATTGTGTCGACGAATGTCAAAGAGTTGCGCGATGCTTCGCACGGCATGATCCGCACCGAGGTGCGCTCGGCCCACGGTGACAGCCACCTGGGCCATGTCTTTCCCGATGGCCCGCGTGACCGAGGCGGTTTGCGATATTGCATTAATTCGGCTTCGCTGCGTTTTGTCCACCGCGATGATATGGAAGCTGAAGGATATGGTGAATATTTGGATCAAGTCGAGGAGATTTAACCCGTATCCGCATTGAGTGCTTCACAACATTGACATTTCAAAACATTGAGCCTTCAATGGCAAAAACGCTAATCAGTAGATTGCAACGGTAAGACATAGGGCTGGATTCCCCAATCGAGATCGATGCCTGAATCGCCAACACCGTTGCGGTGTACTGGTATTTGAATTCCACTTTATACAACTGGGCAACCCAAACGGGTTGCCCAGTTTTTTTGTTACGGTGAAATTGTCCCAATGCGCCTCGAGTAAAAATCGCCTGATGAGCCATAAGTGCTTGTTTTGGCGCCACGCGGATGCAGCGTAAATCAGGTGGTTCAACCACCTGAGATCCCGAAGACTGACTTCTGCTTTCTATCAAAAGATACTCAAAATTTCAGGAAAATTGGCCAAAGCATTAGAAAGCAGGCCTACATTTCGGCGTTGCGGCACGGTACAATTAGGCCACAGCAGTCAACAAAAAGAAAGAGTCACAAACGTCACACTCGCTCTGCTGCACAACGAAATTCTCTCAATTCTCACAAACGAAAGGAACTTTATCATGTTGAACAAGAACGATTTCGCCCTGGAACAGCTGGAAGAACGTCTGGAAATGTTTTGCCTCTACCTGCCCTACGTCGGCACCTGCTACAAGAAAATCTGGTTCGTCACTGTGGCCTATCCTTGCCTCAAGTATCGCCGCATCTGCTTCTAATCTGAACTGAATCAAACCATCGTCAAACAATTATCAAATCACAATTGAAAGGAACTTTATCATGTTGCACAAGAACGATTTCGCCCTGGAACAGCTGGAAGAACGCCTGGAAATGTTTTGCATCTACCTGCCCTATGTCGGCACCTGCTACAAGAAAATCTGGTTTGTTACTGTGGCCTATCCTTGCCTCAAGTATCGCCGCATCTGCTTCTAATCTGAACTGAATCAAACAACCGTCAAACAATAATCAAAGTACAATCGAAAGGAACTCTATTATGTTGAACAAGAATGATTTCGCCCTGGAACAGCTGGAAGAACGCCTGGAAATGTTTTGTCTCTACCTGCCCTACGTCGGCACCTGCTACAAGAAAATCTGGTTCGTCACTGTGGCCTATCCTTGCATCAAGTATCGCCGCATCTGCTTCTAATGCCCACGACACAACTGAATAACACCCGCAAAAGGGGGAGGCCGCCACAAGCGACTCCTCCCTTTTTTATTGGGACGTAATCTGGGCAATCCACATGCGTCACATTGCCCAGCACCATAGCGACAAAACAGCCTTCCGGGCCGGCAGTCCATTACACATGGTGCGCTGCCAAGGTCTATACGTATCCATCATTCAAGCAGCCATGATACCCATCTTCCCAGTCGCTTTGGCGAACTTCTCCACACTCTATCCTCTTTCGCTCATTTTTATAGAAATTTCGTCCGTCTTGTTAGAAAAGAACCCTCGTTTATGAGCGGCAAAACAACTATACTCAGTACAGACATCTAGCAACCGCACAGCGTGACTCGGGTCTCACAGGCGCAGCCACAGCAAGTGCCAATCAGCTTAATAGGGCCAAATCGATCGGCGATGATTTCCACGTTCCGCCCATTGCATGCCGGAGCCCAACGCAGACTCTACCGCAGACCCGTTGTCGCCATCTGAACGGCGATGATTCTCTTGTTCCGCCCATCTTGTGCGGTTGCTAGATTGATCACAACTTACGCAGCGCCGCTGGATTGCCAAGCGCAATATACATTGCTAGCTAAACAGTTTTTACTCGAGGTTTGGGTAAGTTTTATAAATAACTCACGTTACGCAGCGATAAACAGTCTGCTAGAGCGAAGCAGGAAAGTCGGCTCGCCGACGTTCCTCTAGGCCTGCGTCACATAAATAATAATTTTGCCATGCAGAACGAATGCTTAAGGAGTATCTCATGTCTACCACAGCCAGCGCCACAATGGCCACAGCGCCTACCAGTCCCCTGCAACTACAACCGGGTTTAGAAATCGTTGCCTTTGACAGCAGCTCACAGGAAAAGCAATTTCGCGTGGAATCGCCCGATGGCCGCCACTTTCAGATCAACGAGCGCTTTTATCATTTGCTGGACCTGTTGCACACGCCAACCACCATGTCAGAGTTGGCCGTCAGCTTTCAGCAACGCACCGGTCAGCAGATTCCACCTGAACAGCTAAGCGCACTTTGCGCGCAGCTCATTGAAAAAGGCATTGTCATTATTGAAGGTCAATCTACCCAGCCTGCGTCACCAAGTACGCCCAAAGCCTATTTGGGCATGCATTTCCGCCGCACCATCTTGAGTGCTGAACGGTTGGCGCCCCTGGCCGGTATCTTTAGCGGCTTCTTCCGCTGGCGTGTAGCTGTGCCGCTCATTACCGTGATTGTGCTGGCCCACATCTTGGCCTTCCGCGAGTTGAGCATGCAGCCGGAGCTCAATTTGGCTCAATTTGCCGGACCGCTGCTGGCCTTTTTCATGCTGTTTAGCATTGCGCTGCACGAGCTGGGGCATGTGGCGGCATGCCGGCGCTGGCATTGTCCGCATGGGCCGTTGGGCTTTGGCCTCTATTTTGCCATGCCCATCTTTTATGTAGACGTGACCCAGGCCTGGCGCCTAACCCGTCGCCAGCGCGCCGCCGTGGATATCGGTGGCGTCTATCTGCAAATGCTCTGCGTGCCGCTGGCGCTGCTGCTCTACTGGTGGACGGGAAATCTCACGTTTCTGATGGTTATTCTGGCCATCGATGCGGTGGTCTTCTACAACTTTGAGCCCTGGATGAAAATGGATGGCTATTGGTTGCTGTCCGATCTGACTGGTGTGCCCAATCTGCACAGCCGCACCCAGGCCGCATTGCTACAGGCATTCCATCAGCTTTGGCAAAGCGTAACGATGCAGAAGCGCGCGCCGCAGCCCTCGCCCTTTGCCCAGTGGCCCAACTGGGTGCGCCGAGTCATTTGGGGATATGTGGCTCTCTCCGCAATTATCTGGCCGCTCTTTATGATTGCCTGGCTACCTGCCATGTGGGAAGCCATGACTACCTATCCGGCGCTGCTGCAAACTGCCGCCGTTGAACTGGTCACAGCTTTGAGCCAGGGCAATATGGCCGGCGCTGCGGGCCAACTGGGCGCCCTTTTTATGCCGACGCTCCTTGTGTTCGGTCTGAGCTTCGAGGTAAAGCGGCTTGGGGGGCGCTTGTGGTCAGCGCTCCAAAAGCGGCGCCTGCCCGCTTATGCAAATCGAACCGCCGCCGCTGTCTCATAAATCGCCCAATTCCTATATATATATGTCAATCTATTTGCTGCTGCCATACTTTCATAGAAAAGGCGGCCATTCTGATAGAAATTTTCGTGGATTTGGCTTCTGGCATCAACTACAATAAACACATCAAAGTAAATGCACCTCCTCACCCCACCTGGCCTCTCCCCCGATGCCAGATGGGGTGAATCAATAGAACGCAAAAGGAAAACCGATCATGTTAAACCGCAATATTGATCACGAACTTGCCTCAGCACAAACGAATAGCTCTTCTGCATCCCCCTTATTGGCGCAGGTTGGCGCGCTGAATGGACTGACGCCGCCCGTATTGCGCTCGAATTTTTCGGCCCATACCGCACCGAGCAGCGGCTCTATGTGGCGCCGTGGTCTGCGCCGACTATCGATTGGCGTGTTGGCATTGTTGACGGCGGCCATTGTCTATCTGTTGCTGGTCAACCTGGTTTGGACCGGGCTGCCCACCGGGGCAGCTGCACCCCAATTTGCCGGAACGGCCCTGGATGGCAGCCAAGTGGACCTGGCGCAACAGCAAGGCCAGCCGGTCATGCTCACCTTCTGGTCGCCAGATTGCTTTGCCTGCCGCAAAGAGTTGCCCGCCCTGCAAGCGCTGGCCAATGACCCCAACGCCAATATGCAGCTCATCACCGTGGTCAGCCGCGTGGATGCCCAAGAAGTGGCTCAGTTTGTTGCTGAAAAAGAACTGAACTTTACAATTCTCGTCGACCCCAGCGGCAACATTGCCGAACAATATGAAGTCAGCGGCATCCCCTTTACCTATTTCATTGACCAAAATGGCCGGATTGACCAATCCGTCATGGGCGCCGGCGCCGAGGGTGAACTGCAAAGCAATCTGTTTGCCTGGCTGCAAAGCTGCCAGATCGGCGAAGTGTGCAGCGCTGAGTAGTGAATCACGTGCGCCCTGTCCAGCTGAGAGCGGAGTGTGCGTTGCACGGCATCTACTACATTCAAACCTGTAGTCGAGATGTATGCTGTGCATCCCACTTGAAAATGATGGCTCTGTACTGCGCACAACCACCATTATACAAGTCGTAAAAACTAGTTATCCAACTTTCTACCGAGAGACCCAACCATGAACATGCCATTCATCAGCCGCCGCGCTCAGCCAGCGTCAATTACAAATTTCCAGCTACCGGCTACCAGCTCTCATCCGGTTGCGCAAGCGCCGAGCCAGGCGGCGGTACATAGCGCCCGACCGGCTGCGTCATCCGCTCATCGCCAGGCCGTCATCGAAATCGGCCAAATGACCAAAACTTATCAGATGGGCGAAAATCAGATTCATGCGCTGCGCGGCGTCTCGCTCACCATTCACAGCGGTGAATATGTGGCCATCATCGGCGCCAGTGGTTCCGGCAAAAGCACGCTGATGAACATGATCGGGCTGCTCGACCGCCCGTCCAGCGGCGCATATTATTTGCAGGGCGTGGAAGTCAGCGGCATGGACAAGAGTCAGCTGGCCACGCTGCGCAACCGGCAGATCGGCTTTGTCTTTCAGCGTTTTCATCTGCTGCCGCGCACGCCGGCTCAGCGCCAGGTGGAGCTGCCGCTCTTCTACGCCGGTCTTTCGAATAGCGAAGCATCGCAGCGAGCCAAAGAGGCCCTCACCCGCGTTGGCCTGGGCGAACGAGCCAGCCACCGCCCCGATGAGCTGTCCGGCGGCCAACAGCAGCGCGTGGCCATTGCTCGTGCGCTGGTCACTCGCCCCAGCCTGCTGCTGGCTGATGAGCCCACCGGCGCCCTCGACTCTAAAACCGGCGAAGATGTGCTGCATCTCTTCAAAGAATTGCACCAGCAGGGCATGACGCTTGTGGTCGTCACCCACGACATGAATGTAGCCAAACGCGCCGACCGCATCATCATGCTGAGCGATGGGCTGATCGTCAAAGACGAAAAACGCCGCTAAATGTGGACTGGGGCTCAGGGACTGGGGTCGTGACCTCGCCCCCAACCCCTAATCCCTAATCCTTGATCCTTGATCCTTAATCCCTTTAATTCTGCAGGAGGATTTCCCATGAAAGCGCTTCGATATTCTAATGTAGCCTGGGAAAGTATTATGGCCAACAAAATGCGTTCGTTGCTCACCATGTTGGGGCTGATCATCGGCGTGGCCTCTGTGTTGACGACCGTAGGTATTGGCCGCGGCGCTGCCCTTGGCGTCACCAAAGAGATTGAGGGACAGGGCATCAACACGCTGGTGATTACGCCCAAAACAGAAAATGTGGGTGATAGCAGCACGCTGACCGCCGGCGATGCTGCGGCGCTGGCCGACCCTCGCATACATCCGGAAATTCACGCCGTGGCCCCCACGAATTCTACCTTTATGCGTGTGGCCAACGGCAACCAGGCCATTGAAAGCCAGGTGACCGGCGCCACCGCTACCTATGCCGACATCAAAAATCTCAAAGTGGAGCGCGGCCGCTTTTTCAACGCCGTCGAGGAATCCTCCCAGCAGCGCGTCGTTGTGCTCTCATCGCTGGCCGCCCATGATCTCTTTAAGAATGCCGACCCGCTGGGCCAGAGCATCCGCATTAACAATGAGCCCTTTACCGTGGTGGGTATCCTAAAAAAGAGCAGCGGCGACGACAGTGAAGCCTACTTCCGCCCCATCTACACACCGCTGGAGGTAGCGCAAAACCGGCTGATCAATACGCCCCGCTATCGGGGAGACTTTGTGGTTTCGGAAATCACCATTCAGGTAACCGACCGCGAACTCATTAGCTATGCCGAAAGCCAAGTGGAACAGACATTGCGATTGCGCCACGATTTAAACGTGAATGATAAGAATGATTTTCACATTCTCAACCAGGCGCGCTTGTTGGAAATCGCCGGCAATATTGCCAACATGATGACGGCCCTGTTGGGCAGCATCGGCACGGTCAGCCTGCTGGTGGGCGGCATCGGCATTATGAACATTATGCTCGTCTCCGTCACCGAGCGCACCAGTGAAATCGGTCTGCGCAAAGCGCTGGGTGCTCAGGATAGCGACATTTTGCTGCAATTTCTCATCGAAGCGCTGGTGCTCTGCGCCCTGGGCAGCCTCATCGGCATTATACTCAGCTATAGCGTCAGCGCGCTGCTCAACGGCATTCCCGACTTTCCGTTTGATATTATTTTGGAATATTGGTCGCTGCTGCTGGCGCTGGCCGTCGGATTGTTTAGCGGCTTTGTCTTCGGGCTTTACCCCGCCATCCGCGCCACCCGGCTGGACCCCATTGATGCCTTGCGCTATGAATAGAGATGGATGACAAGAATACACGATGACAAGAATACACGATGACTGAGCTTGTCGAAGTCATCGTGTATTCTTGTCATTTTTACCCACATTTGACAGAAAAATCTGCCGGCTTGATAGAATCGCTGGCGGATTTTTCCTTTGGAATCCGCTATTATGAAGACATCAAAAGTGTTGCACCAATGTTAACCTGAGCTTGTATAAAGGAATTCAACCATGTCAATTCGAAGATTAGTCATTATCGTTCTGGCCCTTGTGGCCGCTGTGGATGTTGTGTTGATTTGCGCAGGGGGCCCAGATGGCGCCGCTGCTGCCGATATGGACGTCAATCCCGAGCCCGGTGTGATCCAGCCCGTGGATACGGCCGCCCCCGATAATGCTGACGAAGCGGCCCCCAGCCTCGTGCGCATTCGTTCCGCCGGCGCTGTCATCAGCGACCTGTCGGCGGCTGGCTCGGTTGAATTGATCAGCAAGCGCCAGGTGGTGCTGGAAGTAGAGGGCGCCATTCAACAAGTGGCCGTTAACGTGGGCGACTGGGTCTCTGCCGGCGACCTGCTGGTGGCGCTCAATACCGATGAACTCACGCGTGCCGTTACGCGCGCTCAAGTTGACCTGGAAACAGCGCAGGCCGAGCTGGCCAAATTGCAACAGGGCAGCGACCCCGGCGAAATAGCCGCCGCCGATGCGAATCTGACGGCCGCCCGTGAGAATCTGCTCAAGGTGCAGGCCGGCGCCACGCCCGAAGAGCTGAGCGCCGCCCAGGCCAAAGTGGCCGCCGCCCAGGCCAAATTGAACGATCTGCTGGCCCCGCCCGATAGTGCCGAAATTGACGAAGCCAAAGCCGCCATGGAAAAAGCCGACATTGCGCGCAAAGAAGCCCAGCGCGCATATGACGCCATCAAGTGGCGCAACGATGTGGGCATGACGCCCGAAGCCGCCGCCCTCTACAAAGCCACTGTGGATTTTGAGCAGGCCCAGGCTAAACTGAATCGGGTCAATCAAGGGGCCGCCGCCGGCTCCGTTCAAGAGGCTCGCAGCGATGTACAGCGCGCCGTCAGCGAGCTGGATCAGCTGAAGAATCGCCCCGCCCCGGCCGAGGTGGCCGAAGCGCAGGCCAAAGTGAGCGATGCCGAGCAGAAGCTTACCAAACTGCAAAATGGCGCTTCCGGCGCCGAGCTGCAAAGTGCCGAGGCCAAAGTGAGCAAGGCCCAGCTCGACCTGGACGAAGCACAGGCCAAACTGGCCAATGCCAGCATCACCGCTCCCATTGAGGGCGCCGTGCTGGATGTCAACGTGACGGCGGGAGAGCGGGGCACCGTGGGCAAAACCGTAGCCACCATTGCCGACACGCGTCAACTCAAGCTCACGGTGCAAGTGGCCGAGGTGGATATTCCGAACCTGGCCTTGGGCCAAGAAGCCAGCATTGCCATTGACGCCATGCGCAATCGCACCTTTACCGGCGTGATCGAGCAGATCGACCCCATTAACAAATCGGACAAAGATGTGGTCAACTACCCAGTCACCTTGCGCCTGACCGATACCGATTTGGCCGGCGTACGCCCCGGCATGAACGCTGTCGCCACGTTTGCCAGCGAGGCCAGCGATGCGAACCAGTGGCTGGTGCCCACCACGGCGCTGCAAGAGCAGAACGGTCAGTTTTCTGTGCAGGTGGTGCGGGGTGAAAGCGTCGTGACCGCCAGCGTCAAACCGCTGGAAACGCAAGGGGAATGGACCGTAGTGGACGCCCCCACGCTAGTCGAGGGGGACTCGGTGGTTGGCCACGTGGCTTCTTATGTGGGCAGCGAACAGGATGTGCAGGCGTTGTATTAGGGATACATTGACTACATGTAGGCGTTTGGCCTACGACTATCAATAATGCACCCTTGGTTGAAAAAAGGTCTGCTCCTCGACTGAACGGCCATAATCTCATAGACCAGAACCCTACATTCACCTGACGAACGTAAATCCGCACGTGGTTAAAGAAATCGTAATGTGGTTGACAGGCGCCAATAAATACGCTATCGTGTTAAACAGCAGGACGAAAATTGTGACTGGCGCCGCGAAAATTAAGCGGCCAGACACCTAGACTCGACGCCCCCAATCATATGAGAATAATCATGTTCAAATTTTCTGTTATAGATTATGCGGCACGAACAGAATATCAATGGAGGGGGCTGCATCGATAGTACTGCTCCGATTTTGTGTAACGTAGAAACCCCTCAATAGTTATTGAGGGGTTTTTTGAACCTAAAAATAAGGGGAAATAAGTGTCAAATAAGTGATATGACGGTCAAGTGCAAACATCATACTCTTCATCAACGCATGCGAATCATCCTATTATCCGCGTAGCTGTTTGTAGTTTGGGATATCCAGCATTCACATAGCGCAAGGAGAATGACATGAACACTGGGCATTGCAGACCAAGGCAGAATTGGAAACAGATCGCTGTCAACGCGCTGACCATCATATCATCCGTTATCACCATCGGGGCGGCCATATCCATAAAAATATGGGCCGATGGGATAAGAATTTCCCTTGAACTAGCCCAAAATAAGCCGCCGCCCACCGTTATTGTACTGCCGCCGACGCCAGCACCGCGGCCCACCTTTACGGCCACGGCCGCGCATACCGATACGCCGATGCCCTTACCAACCAATACCGCAGAGCCAACGGCAACGCCTGCTCCTACGCTGGATCTGATGGCGCAGAAGCACATTGTGCGCCCTGACGAGATCATGGCCTGTATTGCCAAATTGTATTACAACTATTCTGACGCGCTGGATGAACTTTGTGCCTACAATTTGGGGCATCCCGACAGCGCTCTGTATGGGCAACAAAGTTGTAGTGCGATTTTCCCGGGCGATGCCATCATAATCCCCCGTTCGCTTTTTGCGGTGGTGGTTGTCGATAAGTTTTCCAAAAGTAAGGCGACGCGCATTTTGAACGCCAATGAGATTGAACAGCCCGACAATGCTTATCTTTGCCAAAATATGCCGTAGGGGCTGCGGCTCACCAAACAGCAGCGGGACCGCTACTTTCTAACAATTGCGGTTCCGCTGCGGTTTTGCATTGCGGCATCAAATAACTTGTTTTGACGTGAGCGTTAAAGAGCGAACACAATGCGCAATGCTTGATCAATTTGTTGCATAATGTTTTCTGGCAAACGGCCGCGGACTTTGACAAGCCGGAAACGATGATCAACCGGGCGTGTTTGTAAACAGTCGGCCACAGATCTTTTGGTTAATCCGCTGCTCTGTGATGCCGGCAGTTCCACATTTGTAACAATGCGCGCTTTGCGTTCACTCCATGCCGTAATGGGGACAACTTGAATAACGGGTACCCGCGCATTGTAAATATTATTGGTTACAATTACGCAAGGTCGAATTTTACCTTTGCTGTCAAGAAGCAATCTCAGTCTACCTTGTCCAGAACTTGGACGATATCCTCTAAACGCAGTATCATGCATTTATGATGACGCAGCGTAAATTGACACCCAATGTTCTTGCCAACGATACAATCACCGTGCGCACCGATGAGCGCTTTGATGAAGCGCGCCTGGCAGCTTACCTGGCCGACAAGTTGCCTAACGCCAATGGTTCACTGACCGTGCGCCAGTTTGGCGGCGGCGCGGCCAATCTCACCTATTTGCTCCAGTACGCCCAGCCCGACGGCCCGATCGTTGAATATGTGTTGCGCCGTCCGCCGCTGGGACCGGTGGCTAAATCGGCCCATGATATGCGCCGCGAATCGACGGTGCTATCGGTGCTGTACCAGGCGTTTACGCTGGCCCCGCGCGCCTTTCATTATTGCGCCGATGAATCAATTATCGGCGCTGACTTTTTTGTCATGGAGCGGCGGCATGGCGTGGTGGTGCGGCGAGAGATTCCGTCCATTTATGATCACATCCCAGACGCCCCGCGTCAGATGAGCGCGGCGCTGGTGGACGCGCTGGCCGATTTTCACGCCGTTAACTATACCGAGCTGGGGCTGGAAACATTGGGCCGCCCCAATGGCTTTGTGGCGCGGCAGATCGAAGGTTGGTACAAGCGCTGGCACGCGGCCAAGGCCGCGGAGCTGCCCGTTATGGATGAAGTTTATGGCTGGCTCAAAGCCAACATGCCGCCCGCCAGCGCCGCCACGCTGGTCCACAATGACTATAAGCTGGACAACGCCATGTTGGCTGCCGACGACCCGGGACGCATTGTAGCCGTCTTCGATTGGGACATGTGTACGCTGGGCGACCCACTTTGCGACCTGGGGGCGCTGCTCTGCTACTGGTCTGAGCCGTCTGATCCCGCCTACTACAAAGCCGCCTCTATGATGCCGGTGGATGAGCCGCGCTTTCTCTCCCGCGCCGAGCTGGTAGCGCGCTATGCCGAACGCAGCGGACGCGACGTGTCGCACATCCACTTCTATCATGCGCTGGGCCTCTATCGCCTGGCCGTGATCATTGCCCAAATCTACATCCGCTACCAGCGCGGCCAAACCCAGGATCAACGCTTTGCCGCCTTTGGCGATATGGTGCCGCGGCTAGCACAGGCCGCCTACGAGATCGCGCATAAAATTTAAAAGTTGCAGGGTGACAGGGTGGCAAAGCGTGTCACATTGCTACTTTGCCACCCTGCAACTCTGCAACCCTGCAACTCTGCAACCCTGCCACTCTGCAACTCTGCAACCTTGCCACCTTGCAACTTTTTCCCATGAACTTCAGCGACTTTCTGCAACTTAACTTCCGTTTTGCCGTAACTGCTCAGGCCGTGACCATTCAGCGCATTTTATCGGGACCGCAGCGGCCCGGCTGGTCCTGGACGTTTGAGAGCCTGATCCACTTTTTGCGCAGCCAGGCGCCGCGCGGTAATCGCATTACGGCTGCGCAGGTGCGGCAGCTGATGGAGCAGGTTGTGTTGCCGCCGTTGGGCCACAATGTTACGATTCGGCCCGCGATCGGGGCGCCCGTGCCGGGCCAGTGGGTCACCGCTGGGCCGGTGGATGATGCACGACTGGCGCTCTTTTTACACGGTGGCGGTTACGTAGCCGGCTCCCTGCGCAGCTACCGCGGCCTGACCACTGCTTTGGCGCGCGCATGCGGCGTAAGGCTGCTGGCGTTGGACTACAGGTTGGCGCCCGAACATCCATTTCCGGCGGCGCTGGAGGATGTGTGCGACACCTATTGCTGGCTGCTGGCGCGCGATATGGATCCAGATCAGATCGTCTTGATTGGAGATTCGGCTGGGGGTGGGCTGGCCATTGCCGCCTTAATCCGGCTGCGCGACGCCGGCATCCCGTTACCCAAAGCGGCGGTTTGTCTTTCGCCCTGGCTAGATTTGAGCTTGGCTTCGCCTTCGATTCAGGCCAACAATGGCGTTGACTACTTAAATCCCGATCTGGTGGCCGCGTGCGCCAATTTGTACCTCAGCGGGCTGGATCCCCACACGCCGCTGGCATCGCCGCTTTATGCAGACTTGCATAACCTGCCGCCGCTTTTGATTCAGGTCGGCTCGGCTGAACTGTTTTGCGATGAGGCGCGCGAATTTGCCCAGCATGCGCAAGCGGCCAATGTGGATGTGACGCTTGAAGTGTGGGATGAGATGATCCACGATTGGCACATGCTCCAGTGGCTGGAGCCGCAAGCCCGCGCCGCCATTGCCCAGATTGGCGCGTATGTAAAAAAGGTGCTGTACCAAGAGAAAAAAGCGGATAGCACTCACGCGCGAACAACATTTATACTCAGCTCTGAATGAGAACCGGAATTTTATCACTCCGGCTGAGGCAGTAGAAAACTCCGGTTCTCATCTCAACCGCAGTATAAAGGAGTCCGATGAAAGTTTTTGGCTCTGGCGTCTTTATATTCATGGTGGGGCTGGGGGTCATTATGATTACAGCCGCATATATTAGTCCGACAACGCACAAAGCGGCAAGGCATCAAACCATTGCGCCGTCACCCGTGTATCTGCCGCTCATTGCGGTGGCGCAAAGCACGTCAGCCCCCATCAAAACGCCCGTACCCACAACCACTGCCACATCCACCACTGCCACATCCACCACTGCCACATCCACTACTGTGGCGACATTGACGCCAACATTGACCCCGAGCCCGGCTGCATCGGCCACACCGACGCCGACGGCGAATGGCCCCGCATTTCCGCTCAAGTTGGCAATTGATGCCCAGGCGCGTTACCTGGTGGACCAAAATAACCAGCCCGTGCTTATAAATGGCGATACGCCCTGGTCGCTCATTGGCCAAGTTTCCAAAGAAGATGCCGAGTTGTACCTACAGGATACGGCCCAACGCGGCTTTAACTCAATTGTGGTCACGCTGGTGGAAAGCCATTATGTGGATAAAGCACCGTTCAATTACGATGGGGACGATCCATATTTGGAATATCAAAACGGCGCGCCAAAGTTTGATACGCCCAATGAGGCTTATTTTGCCCATGCCGATTGGGTTATACACAAGGCGGGGGAATATGGCCTGCAGGTGATTTTAGCGCCCAACTATTTGGGCTGTTGTGCCGATGGTTATTATGGCGCACTTTCTGCAGACGTGAATTCGCTCAGCGTTGTGCAAGCTTACGGGACCTTTATTGGCAATCGCTATAAAGATGTGCCCAATCTCATGTACGTATGGGGCAATGACGTCAATCCATGTGGCGTGGGCAGTGCGGAAACCGGTTGTGAAGTGAGCCAGAAGATCGACGCCATGGCCGCGGCGGTCAAAGCCGCCGATCCAAACCATCTGCACACCTATCACAGCTCGCCCGAATTTTCGGCTGCCGACATCAAAGCCGCGCATAACTATGATTGGATCGATGTCAACACAACCTATACGTACTCTCCAGTGCAAGAGCGGGTGCTGCAAGATTATAACCGCGCGCCATTGCTGCCCTTTTTTCTTTTTGAATCACACTACGAGCAGGACTGGAATAACGCGTCGGCTTTGCAAACGCGCAAAGAAGCATATGTAGCCATTCTGGCGGGGGCCAGCGGCAATCACTATGGTAATAATCCCATATGGCACATGAATTCCATTAGCCTGAATGGCATCAATGATTCGTGGAAGAACCATTTGGATGATGAAGGCCGGGCCGATATGATTCACGTCAAGCATTTGTTTGAGTCGCGCAATTGGCCGGCGCTGATTCCGGATCAAAATCATACCGTCTTGATCAGCGGCTTTGAAAGCGGCTCCGATTACGCGGCGGCCGCGCGCGTGGCTGACGGCGCTTCCGTCATTGTCTATACACCAAGCCAACGCGCGCTGACGCTCGACATGAGCCAAATTGCCGGCTCGCAAGCGCGGGCTTGGTGGTATGACCCGCGTGAAGGTCTTTCCCAAAACCTGGGCACTTTTGCCAATGCCGGCACGCGTCTGTTTACCCCGCCCACATCTGAAGATTGGATTCTGGTAATCGACAATGCGGACCTTAATCTTCCGGCCCCTGGCTCTTGATGATGAGCCCCGGCAGATCGACCGCATCTCCATCATCCAACACAGCGGCGCGCCCTCCGTCCACGCGGCTGTATAGGCCCACGCGCCAGGTGTAATTTCCCGCCGCCAGCGTTACCGCATAGGGCTGGATCAGCACATCGCCTGGCCACCAGTCGCGGCTGAGCGTGGCCAGGCCGTCCACCTGTCCGGCCATGTCGCCTTGCTCATTTAGGATATGATTAAAGGCCGTGAAATCGCGTTGGCGTATTTCTCCCGGCGGCTCCAGCACGCGCCAGACCAGCGTGATCTGCTGCGGCTGATCGGCTGTGGCGTTGGGGGGGAAATGGTAGCCGAGCAGGGCCATGCCGGCATCAAAAATGGGCGCGGGGTTCAACTGCGTGTAGTCAAACGATAGTTTGGCAAAGGGAGGGATGCGATATAGCCGCGCTGCGCCGCGATCCGCCAGCGGCTGCGTGGCCATGAGCTGCCCCCACTGTTGCAATTGCGATTCGGTGGCCGGCGCGTCAATGGTCCAGAAATAGAGGCTGGGCTGGTCATAGGAAAAGAGCAGCGCAGGCGGTGAAGAGGGCGCTACAAAACGCGCAAAGGGTGGGCTGCCCAGCAGCGTGGCCACTACGGCCGGCTCGCTTTCGTACCCTGGATCGACGCCGTGCACGGCCACCCGCACCTCTTGCGTTTGGTCCGCGGCGGCCTGGACGCGCGCCGTGGCCAGCGCCTGTTGCCAGCTGCGCAATGTAACGCCGCTTTCTCCGCGCGCCACAATGGCTTGCACATCCACATAGCTACCAATCCAGACCAGGGTAATCAGGACCGCAACCAGCCCCATGCCCGCGCGCGCCCACTTGATTTGGCGCCGGCGCACGGGGAGATCGGCCAGCATCGTACCCCCCAGCGCAAAAAATAGCGCCGGCAGCGGCAGCAGCACAGTCCAATATTGTAAGTAGAGTTTGGTGGGTTGCAGACCTAGAAGCAGCAGCGGACCGAGACCCCAGGCCAGGAGCAGGCGGGCGTTCAGATGATGAGCATTTTTGCGGCGAACGCATTGGTAAAGCTGCCCCACAATGCCCAGACCCACCAACAGCAATAGAAGCGGCGAGATGAGCGTGCGGTTGAGCCGCCACCAGAGAGACTCTGTCTCCATGCGCCCGACAATGCTAGAAATGCCGCCGCCGGTGACTAGCTGACGGGCCAGCAGCCATTCGGCTGGGTCGGTGAGCTTTTGCCAGGACACCATGGGCAGGCTCAGTTGGCCGCCCATCTGCTCACCGCTGGTGGCGGCGGATGGCATGTGTTGCCACATGGCCCACCCATAGGGCAGCAGCAAAAGCAGCGCCACCGCTGTGCCCTGCAGCAGGGCGCGCCAAGGCCAGCGCCGCGTTGCGATCAGCAGCGCGGCCAGCCAACTGAGAATCTGCACTAAGCCGAGTACGTGGCTCAATAATTGGAGTGCCGCCACAATGGGAAACCAAAAGGCGGCCCGGGCGCGGCCATTGGGCGGGCTTTCCTTGGCCGCCGGAACGATGGCCCGCCAAGCCAGCCACAGAAGCATGACGCTAAAGAGGACCTGAATGTGCGCCCACAGCTTGCGGTCATAAAAGACCAGCCAAGGATTGGCCGCCATGTAAAGAGCCGCCAACAACCCCACCAGTTCGCCGCGCCGCCGGCCACCAATGTGTCTGCCCAGCGCATAGGTCAGCGCCACGGCCAAAATGCCCAGCGCGCCGACGCCCCATACGGCGCCCTCGGCGCGTCCGCCGCTTACGATGAGCGGCAGCGCCAGCAGATACACATCCAGCGCCGAGCGTTGAATGCCCAGCGTGGTGCCGCCGCTCAGCAGCGGGAGTTCGCCGCGCATGGTAGCCACACCTTGCGCCATGCCGGTAATGTGCGCCTCATCATAGGAATAGGGCACCAGATCCAGCGGAATCCAGCGCAGGGCCGTAGCCAGAAGCAGGATGAAAAGCAGGATGCCGCGGGTAGAATTAGGCATGGGGCAATGGAAGCAGTTGAGACCTTTGTAGGCAGCCGTTAAGGCAGATATTCAACGTGCAGCACGGCGACATAATCAGTGTCCAAATCATAGGCTTTGACAATACGCGTGCCTTCACCGGTAATAATAAAGACCATTGAATTGCCAGCTTGCCACTCCGGCAGATTGACAATTTCCTGGGCCACGGATGCTAGATCCGGCGTGTCATATTTTTCCTTTTTCGCCCAGTCCGATAGATTGGACCAATCGACCACCGCCGCTGTAGACGAACGGCGGGAGATGTTGTTTTTGGCTTCCTTAAAGCGTTCGGGGTCCGCAACGGCCTCTCCATAAATTGTAAAATGGGCGGGCTCATAGGCGAAATCGTCCGCCGTAAAGCGAATGTAGGCGTTGACAATGGTGGCGCCCTGCGGTATATCCAGCCCTTGGAAGCGGAAGCCCACCAGCTGTGGTACGCGTTCGGCGCCCAATTCCAGCTCGGGATCCTTCAGCGTCACAGCGCCGCCCAATTGCTCTTCGGCATCATCCGTATATTGGCGGATCGGTATTTCCACAATCTCCATGGCCGATGTGGGGGTCGCTATGGGCGTAGCCGTGGATTCGGTATACATGGTAATGGGCAAGAAGTCAGCGTCAGCTACTTCTGGATCCAGATAGTCGGGAATGCCATTGTGATTTAGATCAAGCATTCCTTCCTGTCGAGACAACGCGCCATCGCCGTCATCGTCGTCGTCGAGAAAATCCGGTATCCCATCCTGGTCCGTGTCGGTGGCGTCAGCTGGGCTGCCATCAATATCCGGATCGGCTTTCTCGTCTATGGTTGGGAACCAATCTTCATCATCGTCATTGTCTTGAAAGTCGGGATACCCATCCTGATCTGTGTCATCGTTGAATAGATTGCCATCGTGATTGTGATCTTCATAATAGTCAAAGATGCCGTCATTATCTGTGTCGTATTTAGAAATGACAAACGGCGTGGACGTGGGCGTCACGCTGGGCGTCGATGTTTCGGTGGGCGTGGGCGTAAAGGTGGGCGTGCCGGTTGGCTGTGGCGTCAACCGTTCCGATGCGCTTAACGTGCTGGTTGAGGTTGCCGTCAGCGTAGGCGTTCGCGTCTCGGTGGGCGTGGGCGTCACCGTAAGCGTAGGCGTAGCGGTGCCGGTGGGCGTCGGCGTAGTCGTCGAGGTGGATGTGGGCGTATTGGACGGCGTCGGTGTATTGGTAGCCGTGGGCGTGTTAGTGGGTGTGGGCGTATTTACCGGCGTGTTGGTGGGCGAAGGCGTAGGCGTGGCATAAAGCGCCAGCGTGGCCTTGCGCACCGAAAATTTATCATCGCCCGAAAAAGCCAGATACATGGTCAAGCCATCGCTGCTGATCCATTTAGAGGGGAAATTGCCCAGATCGCCCGGCCCAATGTCCCACAAAGTTGCATTGTACACCAACGACCAGGGGCCCCACGGCTCAGCCGCATCGTAAATGCGAATGCCGCCCGAAAAGCGCACATCTTCCGTATTGGGGATGCCTTGCCACCAAATATAGCGGCCAATGGCTGCGTTATACGTGATGGCGCCGCGCCGCGCCTGCGCACCGGGGCTATCTAATATGCTGCCCTTGGCCAGCACATTGGTCGACCAGAGCGGCGTTCCATCTGCATCGATGCGCTTGAAAAATTCATAGGCATTGCGGTCGCGAATTTGGCTGCGCGGCACGCGGGCCAAAATAAAACGTTCCGCCGTCTTATAGGCGTTGGGGTTGTCGTGCGACACCATGTAGACATAGTCGTCGCGGGCGCCGTCATAATTTTGGCCGTAATTGACAAATGTGCAAAAGCCAAATTGTTCAAACAGCCAGGAGCTATAGGACCACGTGACCATGTTGTCTTCGCTCCAGGCCAGACGGCAATAGTTTCCCACATCGTCTAGATTGCGCACCCACATATAGATGATGTCGTCCATGGCCAGCAAGCCAGAGGACTTCATAAACTTGCGCCCTTCGCCCACAATCTCGTTGGCGGAGCGAATGTTAACGGCGCTGATATCGGGCGGCGAACCTTCAATGCGCGCAAAGCCCATGCTCAACTTTTTGGACACCGGTGGATCAAAACCGTGTCCGTCGCCATAAGCCGTGTATAGATGGCCGTCTGTGGCCCAGGTAAGCGGATAGTTGTCGCTATCCTGGCCCAGCCGAATAACCTGTTCGGCCGGCTCCCAGGTCAAGCTGGCAATGATGGGGCTTTCAGAGTTGGAGGTCAATGGCGCAAGGGAAAGCCGGTTTTCGATAACAAGTGCGGATGATTTCTCGGCGGATAATGAAACCGCAGACGATTCGACTAAGCCGTTTTCAAGCCCAGACAGCGGGCGGACAAAATAGGAGAGTGCTAGCAGACCACTCACCAATGTAAGAAACAAAAAATAGTGACTTTTGGCCATTCTACAAGACTCCGCGCCAAACGGATGCCAATGGGTGGATTAGCATCGAAATGAGACTTATTTGTTTAGGACTTGTATGAGTTTTGCCGCGCAAGTTACGTGTATGCTGTGAACCACAAATCCTGTATGAAACAAACCTGCGTGGCCACAATGAATGTAGATGATTCGGTGCATTTTGGGAGGGTTTGTGGCCACATTTCCTGGCAAAGTATACACTGAGTTAAGGTTTTGGTGAAATCTGTATCTGTTGTACAAGCAGTGCATCGCCTTGGGCCACCCCATTGCTTAGCACGGGTAAGCGCTGGCCTGTGTCTGGTTCATACAGCCCCAGGTAGAGTTGATAGGCGCCGCTGGCCAACGCGTCCGGTAGCTCTATTGTAAAACGGTCCAGCACGGTCTGGCGCGGAAACCACATGCGCGTGGGCAAGAAGCCGTGCATGGGCGGGTGGTCATCCTGCGCCACCAGTTGGCCAGCGCCATCCACTAAATGGACAAAGGCGGTGTAGTTTGTCTCCATCATGGCCCGCGCCTGCCACTGCGCATCAATTGTGATGGTCTGTCCCGGCTGAAACGAAGCGGTTGCTGGATCAAGGGCGGCGCCTTGGCTGTCGGAAAGCTGCCAACGTTGCAGCAGCAGCTGGTCACCAAAATTGGCCGGCGTAGATAACGGCTGCACGCGCGCGCCGGCATTGCTCATGCCCACGTCTAAATAGTCGACGAGCAGCGGGTCACTTACGCCGTCGCCGCTGGCCACTGTACGCATGGGCAGCCGATCCAGCGTTTCTGGGTCGTAAAAGCTCAACTCAATGCGGTACAGATCGGGCGCGGCATCTGCTGGAATTACAAACTCGACGCGGTCGATCCAGCGCTCGCCCACCGGCCAGGTCGACGTAGCCGAGCCAAAAGGCCAGCGGTCGGCCCGAAACAATTCGACACCGTCTGGATTCACCACCCGCAGCAGCATATTCAGATTTTTGTCGATGGCCGCCCGACTCTCGAGATAGAGCGTCAGCTCCACGGGCTGTCCGGGCGTCAATTCGCCAGTGGGCGCCGCATAGGCCGTCAACCGAATCTGGCCGTTCCATTCAACCACATAATCGGGCAGCGTCTGCTCGGTCACAGGGTAGATCCAAGCGTACTCAATGCCGTTGAGCGTTACCGTATGTTGCGGCGGGCGGCGCAGATAGGTAAGCAAAAGCTGGCGCGCCGGCAATTCCCGCTGCACCTCGTTTTGATAAAAAACCAGATAGTCCGCCTGAAAATCGTCGGAAAGCGAGACGGGGATGCCCGGATAGAACCAGCTAAAAGGGCCAAAGCCATACCAGGCCGCCGTCGTGGTTTGGCGCACGTCGGGCTGTTGCGCCAGATAGCGGGCTGCTTGATCCAGCCCCTCGCCCCAACCGATCAGCATGTCGTTGGTCACGTCACGCGTGCGCAGCAGCAGCGGGTTATAGTAGGTCAAATAGTATGGAAAGGTCGGTAGCGCCAGCCCGGCCTGTCCCAATATAATCAATCCACTCAGGCCCAGCGCCGCCCACTGTCGAGAAACGGGCAAAAACCGTCGGCTCAGCTCGCTCAACGCCAAGCCCCACCCAATGCCCGCGGCTAAATCCAGCGGCATGTAAATTGGCAGCAAATAACGGTCAAACTTCTTGGCGCCCAAATTCATCAGCAGCAAATAGAGCAAGGCAAAGCCCAGCAGGCTAGGGAGCAGGAAGGAGGAAGTCGGATGTGGGGAGGAGGGATCGGGGCTAGCGTCGTTGCGCCGAGACCGGTTCGGAGACCGCAGATCGTAAACATGTGCCGAGCGCGGTCGAAGCATCGTAAATCGTAAATCGTAAATCATATATCCCACGGCCAGCACCAGCCCCACCAGCACAAACGGCGTGGTGCGCCACAAATAGCTCAGCGGATAAAAGCTGAATCCCGGGTCGCCCCAGCGCAGCTGGCCCAGAAAGTACATGGAGCTGGAGTGCCCTTCTTCGGCATACTCTTGTGAAAGTGAAAAAACTTTCCCCAGCGTTTGCAGCGGCGCCACCCACATGGCCGGCCAGCACGCCACATAGGTGATCACCGCCACGCCAAACCAGAGCAGCAGCGGGCGCACCAGTTCGCGCCAGGCCGTATACCCAAAAGAAAGAGCGCCTTTTTGATTGCGCCAGCGCCAGCCAAAATGCGCCAATTGCAGCAGCCCCACAAATGGGATCAAAAAGAGGCCCGGCGTCTTGGTCAACCAGGTGAATCCAGCGGCCACGCCCGAGAGGATGAGCAGCCGCTGCGGGCTTCTGCTCTGCCCGGCGCACAGATAGGCAATCACGGTCAAAAAGCCAAAGCTGGCCAGCAGCGCATCGGTGTGCAGCAGCCGCGAATGGGCCATGTGAAATGGATCCAGCGCCACCAGCAGCAGTCCAATGGCAATATAAGGCGGCGCCAAAATTGGCAACAGCAGAAAGCGCGCCGCCAGCGCCAATGCCAGCCCAACTACCAGCACATTGACCAGCACGGCCACTGTGCGCCCAGCCGCCAGCACTTGCAGGGGATCTTGGCCTTGGGTGGCGAAAAAATCTTCGGGCGACGTATCGGTTGTGCCCAGCTGCCCGGGCGTCACATACGGAAATTCCGGGAAGGCAAAGGCATAACCCAGCGCCCCGATCCACATGGTGGTCACCCCGGGGTGGCCCTTTTGAAAGGTGTATGCCAACTCGCCCTGCACCAGCCCCTGCGCAAAATTGCCGGCGCGCGTCATCCACCGCTTCTCATCCGGCGTCACAAAGTGATCCAGTTGTAGAATCCTCGGCAGCAACAGCGCCCCAAGGAGGAGCAGCGCGTAGAGCGCTCGGCGCCACGAGTGCATGGCGTTTTCTTTCTTTGGTAGTAGAGGAATAGGGGAAGTAGAGGAGAAGAAAAGTCGTTCAATCTCTCTACTCTTCTACTCCTCTATTTGAATTTCCAACAACTCCACCGCATCCCCGGCGCCCACGGGCAACCGCGCTAGCGTTTCCGGGTCATAAAAGCCTATGCGTACCACATAGCGCCCGGGTGCCGCGTCGGGCGGAATGGTCAAGTCAATGTGGTCGCGGATGGTCTGGTCGGCGCGCCAGAGCGTAGTGGGCAGGAAGCCATTAAGCGGCGGCTGATCCTGCTGGGTTAGCTGCGCACCGCTGCCGTCAGCGGGCCACACCTGCGCAAACACGGTGTAATTGCGTTCCATTGGAGTTACGCGTCGCCATTCGGGGACCAGCGTAAGGCGCGCCCCGGGCTGCACCGTGACGAGTGGGTGGTCACCGGCGGCATTGAGCGCGGCATCGCCCGACACATCCAGCCCCACCAGGCTAATCTGCCCGCCAAAAACAAATGGGTCCGCATAGCGCACAGCTGGCCGTGCGCGCCCGCTGCCAATCGAAGCATAATCGAGCTGGAGCCATTCGCCTAGCTCGGGGCCGCTGCTGGGCTGGGTGGCAGGCAAATGTGCGCCGCTCATTGGCTCCACAAAGGCCACATCCAGCCGGTAGATGCCAGCCGGCGTAGCGGGCGGAATGGTCAACATGTGGCCATCGGGCCATACGTCGCCCGGTGGCCAGGTGCTGGTGGGCGATCCCCACGGCCAGCCTTCATCGCGGGCGATTTCCGCGCCATCCGCCCCCACCAGCCGCACCACAATGCTCACATTTTCATCCATGGGCGCCAGCCCCAGCAGGTAGAGCGTTACCGGCAGTGCTTCGCCCGGCGCCACCACACTGGAGGGAAACTGATAGGACACCAGCCGCATCACCGCCTGATCGTGCAGACGCCAGTCAGTCACATAATTCGGCAGCGGGGCCGAGCGCAAATCGTATACTTGCGCGTAGTCAATGCCGTTGAGCTGCACGGTGTGGACGGGCGCCAGCTGTTCAAAATACGCAATCTGGCGCGGCGCCGGCAGTCGGCGCTGGAAATCCTGGCGATAGAGCACGGCAAAATCGGCGGCATGCCAAAAGTAGATGGGCAGCGATTCGCCGGGGAAAAAGTAGGAAAATGGCCCGTTGGTATAGGCCGTGGCCACTTTTAATGTGCTTGCATCGGCGCCCTCTGCATTGGCCTGCTGCACCAGCCAACGCGCCGCCGCATCCGCGCCTTCGCCCCAGCCAATCTGCATTACACGGGGCGCAGCCTTGGCCCCCCCCATGATTGGATCATAGTAACTCAAATAATAGGGGAATGTCGAAACGAGCGGCGTCAATTGCACCATCCCTATCAACCCAAAAATCACAAGTAGGGCGAGTTTCCCAACTCTCCGCTTGTCCCCATCAACCGATAACGTCCCGCCATCGCCTTGCGCATCATGCTTTCGTTGCGTTGGCGCCATGAATGCCGTCACCCGCGCCACCAAAGCCGCCCACCCCACGCCCGCCACTAGCGCCAGCGGCGGATACGCGGGCAGCAGATAACGGTCAAACTTCTTGGCGCCCAGCGAAATAAAGAGTCCATAGCCCAGCGCAAAAAGCAGCAAATAGTAACACGTTTTGCGCACCAACGGTTGTGCAAACGGCCCCCACCGTGCAATCCAGCCAATCACGGCCAATCCCAGTCCAATCAACACCAGCGGGGTTGTGCGCCACAGGTACGTCACCGCATAAAAACTCAGCCCCGGATCGCCGCTGTAAATTTGCCCATTGTAAAAGGTGGGCTTGAGATGACCTTCGGCTGCCGCCTCTCCCGCCGCTTGGGCCATCTGCCGCAAGCTGCCCAATGGGTCCACCCACATGGCCGGCCACAGCAGGAAGAAGATGGCCGTGGCCGCTACCCCCCAGAGCAGCATGAACTGAAACCATTGGCGAAACGAAAGGGAATGTTCGATCTCAGATGTACGATGTACCAGGTTACTTCGTCGACGAGATCTTTTCGTAAATCGTAAACCTGTGCTGAGCGCGGTCGAAGCATCGTACATCGTAAATCCCACATATTCCTTAACCGCAATCAGCGCCACGAACGGCGCCAGAAAGATCCCCGGCGATCGCGTCAACCACGCCAATCCCGCACCCAGGCTGGAGAGGAGCAGCATGGCGATTTTATGGCTTGAGGCAAAAGAGAGAAAGGCCAGCACAGAGAGAAGCGCAAAACTGCTGAGCAGTCCGTCCAGGTGCATTAGGCGCGATAGGCCCACGTGGAACGGATCCAGCGCCACCAGCAGCATGCCCAGGCTGGCCGCCTGCCAACCCAACAGCCGCACGGCCAGCCCAAAACTGGCCGTCAGCGCCAGCGTGATAAAGAGCACAATAAAGGTGCGACCAGCGGCCAACATCTCAATTGGTTCAATGCCTTTGCTGCGCAAAAAGGGCTCGATCTCCTCGGTGAGCCAGCCGAATTCGCGCGGCGCTTCAGCCGCATACGCTGGGTAGCGCCACAGATAGCCAAAGAGCCCGGCCCATGTCACCGTCACGCCCGGGTGGTAGCGCTGAAAGGTGGCCGCATAATCGCCCAGCACCAAGGCGCGATAAAAGTTGCCTGACCGCGCCAGCCACGCATGTTCATCGGCCGTCACAAAGCGGTCCAGCACCAGCCCGCGCGGCAGCCAGATCAGCAGCGCCATGAGCCCCGTGAGCAGCCACAGCCGACCGCGCGATAAGCTTCTATTTGGTTGTGTCAGCTCTGCAGATGTCGAATCCATACTTAAATACTGACCAGGGCACCCGGTGACTGAGCCTGTCGAAGTCACCGGATACCCTGGTCATCCTGTCATTCCACTTGGGCCAATTCCAACATATCCTCGGGCAGCCGCGCGCCGTTGGCATCCGTTGCGGCCAGTCGTTCGCCGCTTTGTTCATCATAGACGCCCAGCACAATGCGATAGGGGCGCGGGGCATCCGTCTGCTCCAGCTTGAGCGTCAGCACATCCGAGACCACCTCGTTGGCCTCCCATTGGGTGGTCGGATAGCTCCACTGGCGCGGCACGGCGTCATGCTGGGCAATGCGCTGGTCATTGGCGTCTAGCAAGTGCGCAAAGATCTTGTATGAATGATCCATGCGCGCCAAGGCCTGCCAATAGACCGTCACCTGCACTTGGCCGCTCTCTTCGCTCAAATCATAGCCCAGCAGCGCCAGCTGATCGCCAAAGGTGGCGCGCAGCGGATGCGTCATGTCTGGTGCATCAAATACGCGCGCGATGGGCAACACGGTCAGCTGGCCTAGCGCAATGGGGTCACCCACGGCTTCTTGGGTGGCGGTATTCACCAGGCCCAGCGTAAGTGCATAATCGCCCGGCGCCAAAAAGGGACTAATTTGGGCGTTATATGTCTCGCGCACAATTTCGTTGTCCGCCCAGTTTTGTGAAGGCCACTCACCACCCAGCGCAAAGCAGTGCTGCTCCCGGGCCGGGCCATCCAAATAGAGGCAACTTTCATACGCGTGCCCCGGCGCGGCGCGGCTGCCCCACTGGGCAAAAACCTGTATGGTGCCCGCTTGCAGCATCTGCCCGCCCAGCGCCGCCAAATTGGTATCGACCGCAATCAGCCCAATCGCCTCGGTAACCGGCTGGGTAATCGCATAGTCACGACCATAGACTGGCGTCGTTTCATAAACCACCACCTCATCATCCTCGTGAACCGGCGCATAGACCAGCCACTTGCGCCACAGCATCATCTGTTCCGGCGTGGCAAATTGCTTGTGCAGCACCAGGTAGCGAATGTTGTGGTCGGCCAATACTTTGAGTTCATGGGTGACGTCGCCGATGTCCTCGCCCATTAAGTTTTCTTCTTGCAGCAAGCTCAAGTAGCGCGTGCTTTGCAGCAGCGCATACGCCTCGCGCGTGGGCCGCGAAATGTGTCCCTGCGCCAGCGGCTTTTGATGCACCATCTGATAGCGCATGTAATCTTTGTCCCAGCCGCGGTGGTCCATGGGCAGCTCCAGCAGGCCAAATTCACCCGCCTCCTGCGCCAGCTGTCGGTGCCATTGCGGCACATCAATGGGCGCGATGCGGTAGGGATAGAGCCAATGTTCCCCCACCACCAGCAGCGCCAACACGCCCACCAGCAGCGTCCCGTTGACCCGCGCCGACCAGCGCTCGCGCAGCGCCAGCGCGCCATAGCCGGCCAACAGCGCCACCGGCAGCGACAAGAACGCATTGAAGCGGTGCGGATAGCGGATGATGCTGATCAGCGAAATGTTTTCGATGAGCCGGTACGGCATGGGCACTTGTTCATAAATGGCGTTGGCAAAACGGAAATCTGTCCCCAGCGCAAAGATGGCGTAAAAGGCCGCCATCAAGATCCAGACCAGGCTGCGGCGGCGCAGCTTGCGCGCGCCCAGCACAGCCAAAATTAGCGTGACGTGGCCGATAAAATCGACCCGGTCAAAGTAGAACTGAATGGGCTGCGGCAGTTGACGCACCACCCAGCGCCACGGCCATATATTGACGTTGGGAATAAACCAGCCCAGCAGATCGCTGCCCTGATAATATTCTTTGACAAACACATCTTCGGGATAATTGCGGAATAGCTGGTCGGCAATCAGCGGCCAACCCAGCGGCGCCATGAGCAGCACGGCCACCACGCCAATCAGCCCACACAGCCCAAAGAGCCGCCGCGTGCGGTATTCGCGATGGGTGGCCAGCATGTACACAAAGTAGATGCCAAAGGCAAAACCGGCCAGAATCAGCAGTTGCCAGCGCCCAATGCCGGTCAGCGCCAGGAAGAGCGCGGTCAGCAGCGCATCGCGCACCCGCTTCTGCTCAAAGGTGCGCTGCATAAAGAGGATGGCCAGCGGCAGCCACATAATAATGGGCATGTTGGGATGTCCGGGCTGGCTGACCAGATAGGGCCACGAGCCGTAGACCAGCCCGCCGATGAGACCCGCCGCCATAGAGCGGGTGCGCGCCAAGAGCAGCCAGTACATGCCGCAGCCGTTGAGCGTAAAGATGATCAGGAACATCATGCCGTACGCCACCAAGTTGCCCCAAATGGCCTGTAGCGGCAGCCAAATGGCAATGTTGAACCAGGCTATGTTGTGCGAAGTCAGCGAAACACCGGCGGGATAAAAGAGCAGCTTCGTGTAGAAAATGTCTTTGCCTTGGGCCAGCGCCTGTTTCACCCACCAGAAAGTCCACTGATGCACCCAAGCATCGCCGCCCAGCCCCACGGGAATCTGCGTTTGCCAATGCAGCACCAGCGGCCAGGTAATGATGACCGACATAAGCGCAAAGGCCAATATGGGAAAAAGGAACCACTGCCAGAATGATTTCATCATCATGAACGAAAGCGTTCCAGATCGGCATCGACCATTAACCGAATCAATTGTTCAAAACTCGTGCGCGGTTGCCAACCGAGTTCTTGCTCTGCCAGGCCATAATCGCCAACAAGTACTTCGATCTCGGTAGGGCGCAGCAGCTTTTTATCGGTCTCTACATGGCGCCGCCAATCCAACCCCACATGTTCAAACGCGATCCGACAAACATCTGCTACTGTATGCGAGATACGAGTGCCAATGATGTAGTCTTTGGGCTGCTCATTTTGCAGCATGCGCCACATAGCTTCAACATATTCGGGTGCATATCCCCAGTCACGCTGGCTCTCTAGCCACCCCAATTTGATTTTTCCGGCATCTATGAGTGGGTTTCCCAACTCATCAAGCGGTGGCTTTTCTATGCCGTTTTTGAGGCAAGCCACGGCGGCTGTGATCTTGCGGGTAACAAAGTGCAGGCTGCGACGGGGGCTTTCATGATTAAACAGAATGCCGGAGCAAGCAAAGAGCCCATAAGATTCGCGGTAGCATTTTGTCATCATATGCGCATATGCTTTTGCAATACCATAGGGGTTATTTGCATCCACCGGCGTATTCTCTGTGGCCACACCGCAAGTACCGCCAAATATCTCGCGACTGGTTGCCTGATAAAAGCGCGCGTTTGGCGCATGCAGCCGAACAGCATCAAGGATGCGCACCACTCCCAGTCCCGTCACTTCGCCGGTGTAATAAGGGTGAGACCAGCTATCTGCCGGTACGGATTGAGCGGCCAAATTGTACACTTCATGCGGTTGATAATAACGTACGAGCCGCGCCATACTTTCACTATCGGTCAGATCGGCCGCTTCTACGCGTATTTTGCCTATCAAATGACGAATGTTTTCTTGATAAAAATTGGTGCTACGGCGAATTGTGCCGATGACCTCATACCCTTTATCAACCAGCAAATCTGCTAAGTATGAACCATCTTGCGAAGAGACCCCAATTATCAGAGCTGTAGACATAAATAAATTTCCCAAAGAAATTACTGGTTACTATTCAGCTACTCGAGGTCTGAGCTTGTCGAAGCCCGGAGTTGCCTGAGCTTGTCGAAGGCAACACCTGAATAGTAACGATTTTTTACGGCACCGTTGCCAACCGCAACGCATCTTCCGGCGCGCGCACGCCATCTGCCGCCACCGCGGCCAAGCGTTCGCCGCTCTGCTCATCATAGACGCCCAGCCGAATTTCATACGGTCGCGGCGCGTTGGCGTCTTCCAGCTTGAGCGTGACCATGTCGGCCACTACCTCGCCGGTATCCCACTGGGTGGTGGGGTAGGCCCACTGGCGCGGCACGGCGTCGTGCTGGGCCACGCGCTGGCCGTTGGCATCCAGCAGGTGGGCGAAGATTTTGTACGAACGGTCCATGCGGCGCTGCGCCTGCCAATAGACCGTTACCACGATTTCACCGTTGCCCTGGCTGAGATCATACCCCAGCAGCGTGAGGGCGTCACCAAAGGTGGCGTCTACCGCATTGGGCAAAGCAGGCGCTTCAAAGGTGCGCGCAATGGGCAGCACGGTTAAATCACCCAACGCCAGCCGCTGGCCCACCGGCTGCTCAGTTCCCGGATCAAGCAGTCCTAATGACAGCGCATAGTCACCGGGCGCCAAGAAGGGGCTGAGCTGCGCATTGTACGTCTGACGCACGATTTCACTGGCCGTCCACTCCTGCACCGGCCAGTCGCCACCCAGTTCAAAACAGTGCTGCTCCCGCGCCGGCCCATCCAGAAAGAGGCAGCTTGCATACGCCTGCGCCGGCGCGGCGCGGCTGCCCCAGGTGGCCGTAAGCTGTACCGTCCCCGCCTGCAAGATGCGGCCATCCAGCGCCGCCAAATTAGAATCCAGCGCCACCAGCCCGATGGCATCGGTCAAGGGCTGGTCAATGGTAAAATCGCGGCCATAAACCGGCGCGGTTTCATACACCACCAGCGCATCATCTTCATAAACCGGCGCATAGACCAGCCAGCGCCGCCACTCATCGATCTGCTCTGGCTCGGCAAAGGCTTTGTGCAAAATCAGATAGCGAATGTTGGCGTCGGCCAGCGTGCGCAGCTGATGGGTCACGTCGTCCAGCGCCCAATCCATCTGATTTTCGGCGTGCAGCCTGCTCAAAAATGGCGTGCTGTCCAGCAGCCGATAGGCGTCCCGCGTGGGCCGCGAAATGTGCCCCTGGGCCAGCGGCTTTGCATGCACCATCTGATAGCGCATGTACTCCTTGTCCCATGCGCGGTGATCAATGGGTAATTCCAGCAGACCAAACTGGCCGGGCGCTTGCGCCAACTGTGTGTACCAGGCCGGCACATCAAAGGGGCTCAGCCGGTACGGATAGATCCAGTGCTCTAGAATGATGAGCAGAATGAGCGCGGCGGTGACCCCCTCCCTGGCCTTCCCCCTTGAGGGGGAGGGAACCGCGGCTCTCCCCTCGCCTCCTAGGCGAGGGGCTGGGGGAGAGGTCCAGACTAAGGTTCCCAATCCGCACAGCATGGCTATGGGCAGCGCCAGAAACGCATTAAAGCGATGGGCATCGCGGATGATCTGGATGGCAAAAAAGTCCTGCACCAGCCGATAGGGCATGGGAACCTGCACATATTTGGCGTTGCCCAGCAGCAGATCTGGTCCCAACGCCAGCAGCCAATAGATACCGGCCATGATGACCCACAGGCGCGCTTGCCGCCATTTGCGCCAGGCGCCCCACAGGGCCAGCCCCAGCGTCACCCAGCCCACAAAATCAACTTGATCGCGCGTAAAGCGTACACGATAGGGCAGCTTCTCTACAAAAAACGCGCCCAGCCAGCTATTGGCATTGGGCGCCAAATAGGCCAGCAGATCGCTGCCGTTGAGCGATTCATCCACGCCAATATCGGCGCGCAGCTCCGGTTGCAGCAGGCCCGAAATCACGCTCGACCCCAGCGGCGCCAGCAGCAGCAGGGTGACGCCGCCAATCAGCGCCATGCGCCCAAAGACGCGCCGCGTGCGGTAGGCGGGGTTGCTAATCAGCGCGTAGATCACGTAGATGCCAAAGGCCAGGCCGCCGCTGATCAACAGCTGCCAGCGGCTAAAGCCAGTCAGCGCCAGGAAGAGCGCCGTGAGCAATGCATCGCGCGTGCGCTGCGTGGCAAAGGTGCGGCGCATAAACAGGATAGCCAGCGGAATCCACATGACGGTGATCATGTTGGGGTGGCCAGTCTGCGACAGCAAATAGGGCCAAGTGGCGTGGACCGTGCCGCCCACCAGCGCCGCCGGTAGCGAACCGGTCCAATCATAGAGCAGCCAATAGAGCGCGCAGCCGTTGAGCGCAAAGAGCAGGATGTAAGTCAACCCATAGGCCGCTAGATTGCCAAACAGGGCTTGTAGCGGCAGCCAAATAGCAATATTCACCCAGGCAAAGTTGTGAAAAATGAGCGATGCGCCGTCTGGATAAAAGAGCAGATCGGTGTAATATGGATTCAGCCCTTGGCTCAACGCCCGCTTGACCCACCAAAAGGTCCACTGATGCGCCCAAGCATCGCCGCCCAGCCCCACGGGGATCTCGGTACCCAGGCGCGCGGCCAGCGGCCACGTCATCCAGATGGCCAGGAGCGTGTATGTGGTGAGGGGCAGGAAGTACAGGCGCAAATGTTTTCGGGACATGATTATTGGGTGATTGGGGATTAAGGAGTAGGGAGTAGAGGAGTTTTCTGCAGGCACTCAAAAGTCAGCAGCGGAAGGGAACCGAGGAATGAGAGGATTTATGCGACGAGGGTGTTGTATAGACCTGTATGCTTCTTGAAACCGATCAAGAAACTGAAACGCTTACCCCCTACTCCCTACTCACTCCCTTACTCCTCCACTCCTCTACTCTTCTCTATTCCGCTACTCCTCTACTCTTCTCTATTCCGCTACTCCTCTACTCCTCTACTCTTCTCTATCCCTCTACTCCTCCACTCCCCCACTCCTCTACTCTTCTCTATTCCTCTCCCAAACCCCTACCAACACCTCTTTGGGCTCCTTATCGTGTCGCTCAAACACAAATGGGCGTTCATCCAGCAGGCGCCACTGCGTGGGCGGCTCGGGCGGTTCGGCATAGAGCACCAGAATGTCGGCTGCGGCCAGCGCATCGTGACGGCGCTGCTGCTGATCCGCCTCGCTAAATTCCTGGCGCGGCCAGCCTTCTTTCATATCTTTGTTATCGACCACCGGCAGCTCACACGCAATGTGGGCGCGCAGACACCTGGCGCTCAGATAGACGTGCAGCGCCGTACCGCCCCACTGGTCGGCGCGGCCCAACAGCGCAATCTGCGCTTGGGGGTGGGCGGGCAAATCAATGGTCTGCGCAATAAATTCGTAGGCATCGTTGACGCCGCCATTGCTATTTTCATATTCAATTTCCAACTGCTCTGGCAAGCTCCATTGGGTGCGTATGCAGCCAAAGAGCAGCACGGCGGCCGGAATGCCAATCAGCGCCCAGCGCGTGGCGTTCTGGCGCGCCTGCCCAAACCAACTGATCAACCCGGCGCCGCCAATGATCCACAGCGGCGGCAGAATGGGCATAATAAAGCGCACGTTGTTTTGCGGCGTAATGGTGATCATGGCCAGACCGGCGCCGAAAAAAATGCAATAGGGCCAAAGCAGCTGACGCACGCGGTGGCTGCGCAGAAAGGACGGTAATGTACTCAACGCCAGCAGCAGCGCCAGCGCATTGACCGGTTCACCGATGAGCAGGCGCGGGTAATAAAGTAAATTCTCGGTCTCCCACAGGCTAAACTTGGCCGGCTGAGCGTTGGCATAGTTACTCACCCAGCGCGCTTGATCCAGCAGCACCAGCCAAATCAGCAGCCCGGCGCCAATCAACAGCCACGCTGGTGCAATGGCTTTGGCCACGGTCGCCGCCGCCGGCTTTGTCTCTGCATCCGCCTCCCATTGATCCACAAAGAGCAGCAGCGTACTGATAAATAAGGTGGCTAGCAGCAGTAGTCCATTGCTGTATTTCATCCAAAAGCAGAGCAACCCCAGCAGCGCGCTGACGCCAAATAGCCATGCGCTCTGCCGCGGCGCGTCAGACACACGTTGACCGGCCCGCGTAAAAAGATAGAGTGCGCCAAACGCACACAAAATCGTGGGCAGCTCCAGCATGGACATGGCGGCATAGACGCTGTGCAGCGCATCGGCTGCCAAAAAGAAAGGCGGAATCAGCCAGAGCAGCGGGTCAACATGAGGGTTGATGGCGCGACTGTTCTGGCGCGCAATGAGCCAAAGCAGGCCGCCAAAGAGCAAGAAGCAAAACGTGCTGTAGAGTCGAATGCTCATGAGATCGGCGCCCCACAGCAGCAGCCAGCCGCCCAGCAGCAGCCCGTGGGCCGGTGGATACCAATGCGGCTTGGTGAGCTGAAACCAGAACGCGGCGCCATCTCCCTGCATCAGCGCCATGACAAAATCGATGGCGCGCGCGGCGTGGGTTGCTTCATCGTTATCCATCTGATAAGCGCGAAAGTGCACCACCGCCACGCCAATGCGCACCGTTACGAGCAAAATGAGCAGCCCGGTCAAGGCCACAGAAAGAAATTGCCGCTTGGCCATAAAGTGAACGTACTTTCTTCTCATAACACCAGGAGGTCAGCCACTCCTTAACTGAACTCCCATACTCCTCTACTCCCCCACTCCTCTACTCCCCCACTCGCATCTCCCCCAATTGTACTGCCTCACCCATCGCTTGTCCGCTGGCGTCAAAAATCGGCACGCGTTCCCCGCTCTCTCGTCCATACATGCCCACAAGCAACGTGTATGCGCGGGGGGGCGCGTCGGGCGCAATGGGAATGTCGTAGCGGTCCACAATGACGCGGCCTTGCGGCCAGGTTGAGGTGGGCAAACTGTTGCACACTGGTTCACCGTCGCGTTGACCCGCTTTGTGGCCGTCACTCAAATCAATAATCTGATTGAAGACCACATAATCTTGCGCCACCGGCTGGCGCGCCTGCCAGTAAAGCGTCAACGTAACGTGTTGGCCCGGCGCCGCGCGATTCGACGACAGATCATACCCCAAAAGCGCAATTGGCGCCGTATCCAGCGGGGCGCCGAATGCAAAATCCCGTGGATTCTGAATGCGGCGGCGCACCACATTGAGGCCAGTGGCGCCGGCGGCCACAAAATCGGGCGCGACCAGCGTTTCATCAAATTGGCCGGCCAGCGTTTCATCGGCCCAGCTTTGCGGGGTGGGCGGGACGCCTGCTTTGGCCTGAAAAATGTGCAGCCGCGGTTCCCCATTTACGGTGATCACGCCCAGCAGCTCGTGGCTCTGCTCCAGCGCGGCTTTGCGGGCGGCGCGGTCGGGCGCCTCTTTGGGCTCCAAGGCCGGGCTCCAAATAACGTAACGCTGGTCGCGCGCACAGTCGCGGCTGCCGCGCGTATACCATTGCGCCACGGCCTCGGTGGCATTGGTCTCAAACGTTCCGCTGAGCACGCCGGTCTCGTAGAGCACCCCCACACTCTTCCAGCCATTGCGGAAGGGAAAGCCAAAGATGGAAAGATTAGTCGGCTCCGCATAGGGAACCGGATAGCCCACCAACCGGTTGGCAGCCCAGGCGCGCAACAGCTCCACATCGGTGCGCACAAAATAGCTGTATTCGTAAAAGCCAAAGAGGACAACGGTGCCCGCTGCCAACAGCACGCCAATGGCGGCTGCTTGGCTTGTTCCCATGCGGATCGACGCGCCGCGCCAAAGTTGATCCGCCGCCCAGCCGACCAGCAGTGCCCAGCCGATGAAAAAGCCGTAAACGTGGGTATTGGGCGTGCGGATAAAAAAGAGCGCCAGGATCATGGGCGCGCCAAACCAGAGCCAGACCAGCCGCTCTTCGTGGGGAATAAGGGGCATGAGGACGCCCAGCAACAATAACGCGGCAAAGAGCAGCCACGTGGGTGCGGTTGCGCCAAAGAGCGCCACGTGCAAAACACCCAGCAGCAGCAGCACCGCGCCCACTTGCCTTATGGCGTGGCGAAAGGTGTTGCGGTCCGTATAGCGAAAGGCGCGGCGTAGACTAAGCACCAGCGCTGCCAGCGTAAATCCGACCAGCAGCGCCAGATAGTAGCTGCTGCTGTAGAGCGTGGTGCGATTGATCACATCGAGCAGGTTGTTAAAAGGGTAGCGGTTGGCGGCCTCTTCCACGCCGAGCCGGTTGACGGTGATGTAGCTGTACGTTACGCCAAAGCTGGGGTTGAGCACAAAGGGCAGATAGAAAGAGAGGACCATGACGGCGGCTACAGCCAGCGGCACTACCAAGAGACGCAGCAGGCTGCTCAGCGGCGCGCCCTCGCGCCAGATGATGAGCAGCAGGCCAAGGAGTGGGATGAGCACAAGTGCAGCTTCATAATGGGCCAGCAGCCCAGTGGCGGCCACAATGGCGGTCAGTACAAACTGGTTGCGGAGATGTGGCGGCGCCGGTGTATCGGCAAAATCGATGTCCATTGCTAGCTGCCGCGCCCGCGCCAAGATCAGCACGGCAGTGACCACACAGAGGAAGACGATGCTTTGGTATTGCACAATGTGGGCAAAGCCAATAAAATAGCCGTCCAGCGCCAAGAGCATGGCCGCCACCCAGCCGGCCAGCGGCCCAAACAAACGGCGTCCCAGCAGAAAGAGCGCAAAGAGCGCCGTCCAGTTGGCCAATGCAAATGGCAACCGCGCCGCGGCTTCATTGATTTGGTCGGTGACGGCATAGGTGAGCGTGGGCAGTAAAATTTCGGCAGGCGCTTTTAAATGGCCCAACAGCGCCTCTGGGTCACCCTGGATGGCCTGCACCGACCGCAGCATGACGCGCGCTTCATCGCCCTGAAATTCAGAATAGGCCAGATTGGGAAAGCGCATGAAGCCACCCACCAGCGCCAGACTCAATAGACCCACAACGAGCCACTTGGGCGCTGTTGTCGAGCGCATCATCACGCGGCGCCACGGTTTCGTTGGCGCGGAATGCCGGTACCGCATGATGAGCCAGAAGAGCGTCAGCAGATCAAAGGTAAGCAGCGGCAGCCAAAAGGGGATGGGGCCAGGCAAATAGCTCAACAACAACAGACCCCAGATGATGATTCCATAGCCGGTCGCCGCGCTAAATATCAGCTGTTCCAACGCGTCATAAATCGTGAGCCGGGAACCAACAACGGTTGCGTTTTCTGCATGCCGCGCAGGGCGGATATCCCCTCCCGCTGCCCCACCGTGAACCCCATGACCACCTGGCCCAGGACTCCGTTCGTTCACCACCCACTCCACCAGCAGCCACCCCGGCAGCCAGCCACACAGCAACAGCAGCACGCCGCTCTGCCAGATCGGCGGCAGGGGAAGCCAGAGCAGAATGTGTGCTAAAAGCATTATGGCTAGCACAATTTGGGTGCGTACTTGAGCAAAAAATGGGAATAGATGTGCAGCAAGCGTAGAGGCCGAGGCAGCCCTGGGGACGACGGGTTTCATGCGGCAAATATAACACATATCCAGCGGATCGCAACAGCATGGGATAGGTTTATACTCGATAAGCGCAAGGCCACCTCATTATAGCTACATTTCTGGCCACTGTTCTACGGGCGCTGCATACATCCCAAAATATCAATTTTCCGATTGCTGGAATTGCCGCTATACTTGGGGGCTAACCTACATTGTCGCCCTGGCAAACCGATCAAGCGGATAAACAGCGGGAAAACTCCTGAGAATTTCTAATTACGCAGCGCCTGTGAATCTAAGAGTAACCCCTTTTGCATTTGATACAATTTTCGTCTAGGGCCGCGAACATTTGATTTTGAGAAATCACAACTCGAGCAAAAGTCATACGGGGTTTCTAAAAATTAAGCGGCCAGACAACTAGGCTTGCGTAAGCTTGATATTGCGTAAGTCCTGATAAGTAGAGAGGTCTATAGATGTGGTTTTGGGCACAGCTCATCGATGTTTCTTTGTTGGTCACGATTGGATTGATTTTTCTGGTATCATTGATCGGCGGGTATTTGCGCGGCAGTCGGCGCGACCCTTGCCTGCGCTCGTTTGATGGCTATCACATAACGCTGGAGCGGGCCGATGGCAAGCACGTTTGGGGCATAATGGAGCTAGAGGCCACTGGTCTCGAGCTGCGCTATCGCAACGCCGTGCAGGATGAAGAACATATTGAAGCCAGCTATATTCTATATGCCGACGAATATGAGGACATCCGCGCGCTTTTTCGCTATGTGGACGATTTGAGCGCAGAGAATCAGCGTAAACGGAATGCCGATCTGCAAAAGGCATTTAGTCCGGGACTGTTGCGCCTGCTGGGCCGCCGCACGCGCCACTTTACCTCCACTGCCTCGGAGTCGCTGGCCGAGGTCTTTGGGTTGCTCGTGGGTCGCTTACGCAAACCGGCCGGACGCTATATCACCGACTCCAGCGAGGCGCATTTGCGCAGCCTGGGCGCCAATGTGATTGGCCGCGTAGGCGCCAGCCACGATCCGCTGTTGGAGCGCTATATTGGTGAAAAGGTGGTGATAGAAGTGCTGGAAAGCGGTGATGAAATTCACGAACACGTGGGCATTTTCAAAAATTACTCGGCCGATTTTATTGAGATTTTGGACGTGCAGTTCCCGCAACGTCACCGGCTGGAATTGGGGGGGCAGCGTAGCCAGAAAACCGAATGGCTCACCGCCCAAATCGATGGCAAAACGCTCAAGGTGACCAACAACACCACGCGACCCATTCTGATTCAGTCGGTGGGTACCGGGGACAAGGAAGAGATGATCAATGTGGTGGCGGCGGCGCGCGAAACCATTGAGCTATACCCGGAAAATTTGACGGAAGCCGTGCGCCTCAATACGCGCGTGGTGCGCGAGCTGGACATGATCGTGCCGCGCACGCGCTGTCTTGTACGCCACCGCGCCAGCAGCTACAAGCAGGAGCTGATCCCCGAGATTGTGT
>JACKBC010000022.1 GCA_020634755.1 Caldilineaceae bacterium
ATAGATTAGGAAGTTTGTGTTACTACCAATGATAGTAGATGGCTGCCGGAAAATTCCATTGCGCGCCCTATCAATTTGGATGGATGATCTATCAAATTGGATAATTTTACTGTCTAAAGTGAAATCAGATCGAGAAGAGTCGTAGGCGACAAGCGCTGTATCAATCGATCGCAACGAGAGGAGATAGGGCTGGATTCACCAATTGAGAGTGATGCCTCAATCGCCAACACCGTTGCGGTGTACTGTGTATAGCAAAGTCAAAATATGGTAAAGCGCACGCGACATCATGTACAATAGAGTGCGGATTTTATGATGGGGATTGTGCGCAGCCAGAGCTATCATGCAACAAAAAGACTTTTACGATGGCGTTTTACCGGCGCTGCGTACGCCGAAAGAGAGTGAAATCATTTTCTGGCAATGGCCATAGGGTCTTGGTCAGAGGTGAAATCGTAGCTTTACACGGCGCTGTGTAAAGAATGTTTTGGTAGAGGAATTGGTCTTGAAAAACTCACAATTTTTTCCTATTCGCCTTATTGCGTTGCTTATTGGGGGGGGCCTGCTGCTGGTGGGCTGTAACTTCGGGCGTGCTCCTATGGAACGCAACGCCGCGCGTCCCGCCGCCACTTCGACGCCGGCGCCAGTCTTTCAAACGCCGCAGCCCAGCAGCGTGCGGCAACACGCACCCATCCCGGTGGTTGAGACGCCATCGGCAGATGAGCTGGGTGCGCTGACCACCGAAGAGCAGCTGCAACTGGTGGTCGTACCCACGCGTGATCTGCGCGATCTGGCGCTGCGCCTCAAGCCGGGCGTCGATGAGATTCCGCTGGTAGTTAACGAGACAGCGCCGGATTATCCGGTAGGCACAGTTTCGGACTTTTGGGTTCACAATACGCAAGATAACAGCACGTCGCAGATTCAAGCGGAACTGGTCTATAAAACAGATGTGGTGTATGCCTGGGTGGAAGTGGGTCAGGACTTTGATCTAGACAAGCTGAGCGCCTCGATTGACCATTTTAGCCAGAAAAGCTATCCAGCCGAGCGAGCCTTCTTTGGCAGCGAGCTGAGCCCTGGCATTGATGATGACCCGCGCATTCACATTTTGCATACGGCCAAAACAGGCTCCGGAGTGGCGGGCTACTATAGCAGCGCAGATGAACAGAGCCGTCTGGCCAATCAATATTCTAATGAAAAGGAAATGTTCTACATCAGCCTCACCTGGCTGAACAGCATGGGCGATTATGAAACCTATGAAACCGTGCTGGCCCACGAGTTCCAGCACATGATCCACTGGGCCAATGATCGCAACGAGGAGACATGGGTCAACGAAGGGTTAAGCGAATTTGCTCAAGAAGTGGCCGGTTATGATCCGGATACTGGATTTGCCGGTTCATTTAGCCAAAGCCCTGATACGCAGCTCAACACCTGGAACGAAACTACGGGCAACAATGGCGACCACTACGGCAGCGCCTATCTTTTTATGGCCTATTTTGCCCAGCGCTTTGGTCCCGCATTGACGCAGGCGCTGGTGGCGGACCCGGCCAACGGGCAGCGCGGGTTTGATGATGTGCTGGCCGGGGCTGGGCAAGCGCTGGACTTTAACGGGCTCTTTGCCGATTGGGTGGTCGCCAATTATGTGGATGATCCAAACGCGCTCGGATTAGATGGCGTTTATGGCTATCGCAAATTTGAACAGAGGGCGCCATTTTTGGATAACACCTTGGATAAATATCCGGTGGCTCCCATCGAGACCGGCGTGCAAAATTACGCGACCGACTATATATTGCTCAATGGCACAGGAGACATTGCCATCAATTTCCAGGGCCAAACTGGTACTCGCCTCACCAGCACCGAGCCATTTAGTGGTGAGCGCGCCTGGTGGAGCAACCGCGGCGATGATTCCGATAGTCGGTTGACGCGTCACTTTGATTTCACCGCGGTTCAGCCTGGGGCGCCGCTGACCATGGATGTGACTATGTGGTGGGACATTGAGGTGGATTACGATTATGGCTATGTGTTGGTCAGCCGCGACGGCCATAAATGGGAGATCATTCCCGGCCCGCACACCACCATGGACAATCCCAGCGGTAACTCGTTTGGCGCGGCCTATACCAGCCAAAGCAGTAAGGTGGCTACGTCCAATGCGGGCAAGCCCGGTTGGGTTACCGAGCAGTTTGATCTGAGCGCTTATGCCGGGGAGGAAGTGGACGTCCGCTTTGAATATATTATGGACGATGCCGTCAACTTGAGCGGCTGGTGGATTGATGACATTTCAATTCCCGCCATTGATTATGCCACAGACTTTGAGCAGGGCGCCGACGACTGGGAAAGCGAAGGTTGGCTGCTCACCAACGGCCAGCTGACCCAGGGCTGGCTGGTGCAGGTGTTGGAGCTGGAGAATAACATTTTGTCCGCCGTGCATCGTCCCGAAGTAGATGCCAATGGTCATGCAGCCATTGACGTAACCGGCCTGGGGGACGGCAAAACCGCCGTCCTGGCCATTAGCGGCCTGGCGCCAGTCACAACGGAGACTGCCAACTATTCGTTTGAGATTGAAACACGATAAAGCGTTTGCCTAGCGGGGGCCTCTCCTCCCCCTTCCCCCTCCTTCCCACGTGTGGAGAGGAGGGGGAAAGGCGTACGAAGTACGCCAAGGGGAGGAGAGGCTCTTCACCGCGCAAGTGCATTGCAAAAGAAAAAAGGAAAAAATGCCCAAGAGAACTGACATCCAATCAATCCTCATTATTGGTTCCGGCCCCATTGTGATTGGCCAGGCGTGTGAATTTGACTATTCGGGCGCGCAAGCGTGCAAAGCGCTGCGCCAGGAAGGGTATCGGGTGGTGCTGGTCAACTCCAACCCCGCTACCATTATGACCGATCCGCAGATGGCAGACGCTACTTATATAGAGCCATTGACTGTGGAAATGCTCGACAAAATTATTGCCAAAGAGCGTCCCGATGCCATCCTGCCCACCGTGGGCGGCCAAACCGGCATTAATTTGGCCGTGGCCCTGGCCGAGGCGGGCGTGTTGGAGAAACATGGCGTCGAGCTGATCGGCGCCAATCTGCGCGCCATGCAGGTGGCCGAAGATCGCGAACTATTCAAGCAGGCCATGGAAGAAGTGGGGCTGGAGTCTCCACGTAGCGGAGTCGCCCATTCGCTGGAAGAAGCGCGTCAGATTGCCGCTGAACTAATCGGGCGCTATCCCATTTTCGTGCGTCCCAGCTTTACATTGGGGGGCTCTGGCGCCGGCACGGTTTTCACCCCGCAGGAGTTTGATGAAAAGGTGTTGTGGGGGCTCAAAGAGAGCCCAGTCCACACGGTGCTCATCGAAGAGTCGCTGATCGGCTGGAAAGAATATGAGCTGGAGGTCATGCGCGATGCCGCCGATAACTTTGTGGTTATCTGCTCAATTGAGAATCTAGACGCCATGGGTGTACACACGGGCGACAGCATTACCGTGGCCCCGGCCCAAACGCTGACCGATAAAGAATACCAGCGGTTGCGCGACCAGGCCCGGCTGGTCATGCGCGCCGTGGGCGTAGAGACGGGGGGCAGCAACGTGCAGTTTGCCGTGGATCCGGCCACCGGCCGCGTGGTGATCATCGAAATGAACCCGCGTGTTTCGCGTTCCAGCGCGCTGGCTTCCAAGGCCACCGGTTTTCCCATTGCCAAGCTGGCGGCCAAGCTGGCTGCGGGCTACACGCTGGATGAGCTAAAGAACGACATTACGCAAAAAACCGTGGCCGCCTTTGAACCTTCCATTGACTATGTAGTGGTTAAGCTGCCGCGCTGGGCTTTTGAGAAATTCCCCGGCGTGGATCGCGAACTGGGGCCGCAAATGAAGTCGGTGGGTGAAGCCATGTCTATTGGCCGCACCTTTAAAGAGGCGCTGCAGAAAGGCGTGCGCAGCCTGGAGATTGGCCGCGACGGCTTGGGCGTTATGGAGCGCGATGAAGAGGGCCGTTTCCGCGGCTACGAGCCCGATACATCCCTTCACGATCTGCTGCGCATTCCCAATCGTGACCGGCTTTTTGCCGTTTATGAAGCGCTGCTTAAGGGAGAGACACCCTCGCTCATTTGTCAATTAACTGGCTATGATCCGTGGTTTGTCGAGCAGATGCAGGAGATCGCCGATTTTGAAAAAGGCTTATTCGAGCTAAATGCCATGACGCTGCGCCGCGCCAAGCGCATGGGCTTTTCCGATGCGCAGCTGGCCCGCGTGATCAATAGTAGAGGAGTAGGGAGTAGAGGAGTAGAGGAGACTTCGTCGACATCCTCTACTCCTCTACTCCTCCCCTCCTCCCCTCCTCCCCTCAGCGAATTGGACGTGCGGGCGCTGCGCAAAGAACACGGCATCCTGCCCACCTATCACCAGGTCGATACCTGCGCGGCAGAGTTTGAAGCCTATACGCCCTATCTGTACAGCTCGTACGAAATGGAGAGCGAAGCGGCGCCCACCGATCGGCCCAAAGTGATCATATTGGGTGGTGGTCCCAACCGCATTGGCCAAGGCATTGAGTTTGACTACTGCTGCTGTCACGCCTCCTTTGCCCTGCAGGAAATGGGCTACGAGACCATTATGGTCAATTGCAACCCCGAAACGGTCAGCACCGACTACGACACCAGCGATCGCCTCTACTTTGAGCCGCTGACCTTTGAGGATGTGCTGAATATTGTGGAACGGGAAGTAGGGAGTAGAGGAGTAGGGAGTGGAGGAGTAGAGGAGACTTCGTCGACATCCTCTCCTCCTCCACTCCTCCACTCCTCCACTCCTCTACTGGGAGTAATCGTCCAATATGGCGGCCAAACCCCGCTGAACCTGGCCGACAGTTTGCAAAAAGCGGGAGTGCCAATTCTGGGAACGCTGCCCGATGCCATTGAGATGGCCGAAGATCGGGATCGCTTTGAGGAATTGCTGATCCGGTTGGATATTCCGGCGCCGGCCCACGGTACGGCGCGCACGGCCGACCAGGCGGTGGCGGTGGCGCAGCAGGTGGGATACCCCGTCGTGGTGCGGCCTTCGTATGTGCTGGGTGGGCGCGCCATGGCCATTGTGGATGATGACGCAGCGCTGCGCCGCTACATGGCCGAAGCGGTCAACGTGGCGGCCTCCACCGACGGCCAGACCAATCGACCCATTCTGATCGACCAGTTTTTGGAGGACGCGTTTGAGGTAGATGTGGACGCGGTCTGCGACAAAGAAAAGCTCATTATCGGCGGCATTATGCAGCACATTGAAGAGGCGGGCATCCACAGCGGTGATAGCGCCTGCGTGCTGCCGCCCTATAAGATTAGCTACTACCACCTCAACATTATGCGCGAATACACGGAAAAGCTGGGGCTGGCGCTGGGTGTGCGCGGGCTGATGAATGTGCAGTACGCCATCAAGGATGACGTGGTTTACGTGCTGGAGGTAAATCCGCGCGCCAGCCGCACGGTGCCCTTTGTGAGCAAAGCTACCGGCGTGCCGCTGGCCAAGCTGGCTGCGCGCGTCATGGCCGGTTCCTCTCTGGCGGAAGTGGGGCTGACCGAAGCGCCCAAGCTGGACGGCTTCTTTGTCAAAGAGGCCGTGCTGCCCTGGAAAAAGTTCACCGGCATCGACACGATTCTGGGGCCGGAAATGCGCTCCACCGGCGAGGTGATGGGCCACGCCTCCACCTTTGGTCACGCCTTTGTCAAGAGCCAGATGGGCGCCGGCTCGCCGCTGCCCGATCCCACCAAAACAGAGGCCGGCGTGCTGATCACGGTCAACGATTATGACAAAGGCAGCGCGCTCAAAATTGCCCGCGACCTGCACCGCATGGGCATGACCATCTACGCCACCAGCGGCACCGGCGCCTTTATTGAAGGGGGCGGCATTCCCGTGCAGCTTCTGGAAAAGGCCACGGCCGGCGCCTCTGGCTACACCACGCTGGACGCCATGCGCGACGGCAAGATCCACCTGATCATCAACACGCCGCTGGGGCCGGACAGCCGCGAAGATGGCGCCAAGATCCGCCGCCTGGCCACCCGCATGGAGATCCCGCTGATCACCACCCTCTCTGCCGCCCAAGCCGCCGCCAACGGCATCCGCGCCGTGCAGCAAAAAGGGCTCAAGGTGCGCAGCTTGCAGGAGCATTATGCCAATAGTGGAGCGAACGGGTGAGCGCAGAGTGCGTTGCACGGCGACGGGTAATTTTGGCCTATCAGTCGAGTGGTCCGCCGTGCGATGCACTCGGAGCGGCGGGGGAAGTATGGTAAACGGTGAATTGCGAATGGTGAACGGGGCCGGCTACGGTCAGCCCTCTGATAGGGGAATTTGTAGGTCTGGAACAGAGAGAAATTTATGCACGGAAATCAGGATGTGACATTTACGCTTCCCTCTGATGTGTTGCGGAAAGCAAAGCTCATCGCAGCCAAACGGGGGCTGTCGCTGTCAGAGCAAATGATTGAACTGCTCACCGAACTGGTGGAAAAGGATAAAGACTATGTCCACGCCCGGGACAGCTATTTTACGCTGTTGGCGCGCCATACGGATTTGGGTACTGAGGGCGTTATTCGCTGGACGCGGGAATCACTTCATGACCGATAAAGAGGTGTGCATGTAGATACTATTCGCCTGACCGTCTGAGGCCAACATTCGCAACTTGGTGAATTGGTTCGGTAATGCCATGTAGTTACGGTGGTCTACATTTCCGGTTTGCGCATGTTGCTCTGCTGCGCTATATTGTTAGGCACTGTTCGGACATATATAAACCACTTGGATTCAAGCAAAATGAAGCTAACCGCCCCCAATTTGCAGAGCTTGAAGCCGCCCTCATGGATGCCTTCGGCAATCGCAGTGGATTGGCGCACATGGCGCATATTCATCTAGAATGCAATCTCAATAAAACAACCAACAGAGCCGCATTCGAAGTTACAAATCGAATGCGGCTCTGTTGGTTGAAAAACTACTGATGGATGGCTGGGTAGCTACCGATGATTTTTCCGCTGTTGCCGTTTTTGTCGATGTTGATGGAGATGGCTCACTTGACCCCACCCTTTCCCCACAAGCGGCGAAATGTTCCCTGAATGTCAGCCTGCTGTCAGGGTTTGCACGGCCAAAACCGCCACAATCGACTGGGAGCACACGTCCAATTCGATTTTGAAGACAGCAATTTTCAATTGAAGGCAATGGAACACTGATTGGATTAATGAAACGGATGAGACTGATTTCCCGAGCAGAAATCTGCGAAAATCCGCCAAATCTGTGCAATCTGTGTTCCATTTTCTTGTTTTTAAAACATAACTATTGCGACCACCCGAGGGCTGAGCTTGTCGAAGCCCATGTTCCCTTCGACAAGCTCAGGGAACGGCTGAATAGTTACTTTAAAACTGTAATTTGGTAAGGCGGCACTTTAATGATCATCCTGTTCAACTTTCTGATTTTGGCGGCGAGCATTGTGGGGTTGTGGCTGGGGGCGCAGTGGCTGGTGGAGAGCGCCACGCGGGTGGCGCGGCGGTTGCGCGTCTCCGAGCTGGCCATTGGGCTGACCATTGTGGCGCTGGGCACGTCGCTGCCCGAGCTGGCCGTTTCCATCGGCGCCACCCTAGCCGGGCGCGGCGATATTGCGGTAGGCAACGTGGTCGGTTCCAATATTTTTAATTTGGGCATTATCCTGGGTATGGTGGCGCTGGTGCGCTCGATTATTGTGTCGCCCGCCATGGTGCGTCGCGATGGCATGGTGTTGGTGGGTGCGGGGGCCACGCTGCTCTTTTTCCTGCGCGATCTAACGCTGGCGCGCTGGGAAGGTTTTACGCTGGCCGCCATGCTGGCCATTTATTTGACTTATCTGTTTTGGCAGCGTGAGGCGCTGGACGAAGAACTGGCCGATGGCGATTTTCAGTCCAGCGATATTTTGCGGTTGGTCATTGGCTTGGGCATGGTGCTGGCTGGCGGCCATTTTCTGGTCAATTCGGCCTCCGAAGTGGCGCGCTGGTTTGGCTTTTCAGAATGGTTTATCGGTGTAACCATTGTGGCCATTGGCACCTCGGCGCCCGAGTTTGTCACGTCGATTACGGCCGTTCTGCGCGGCCAGTTTGGCCTATCGGCAGGCAACCTGATTGGCAGCGATCTTTTTAACCTGCTGGGTATTCTGGGCGTGGCCGCGGTCGTAAAGCCACTGACCATTAGCGCCACCGCCCTGCACAGCCTGCCGCTGCTGGTGGGTATGTCGCTGGTGCTGGTGCTGCTCATGCGCACCGATTGGAAGCTGTCGCGCTACGAAGGCGCGGCGCTGGTATTGGTGGGCGTGGTGCGCTTTGTATTGTCCGTATATGGATAATTGAAGACCATCCCCAATCCCCCTCTAATCGTTCCAAAAGGAGCTAACGATGGCGCGCATGAACGAAGCTGAACTAGACGCCTTTCTTGCCACAGGCGTTATCTGTCGCTTGGGCTGTCTGGATAATGAGGGGCATCCATATGTGGTGCCGTGCTGGTTTCATTATGCCGACGGCGGCTTTTACATTATCCCGCGTGAGCGGTCGGCGTGGGCGGAATATTTGGCGCGTGATGGGCGCGTATCACTCTGCATCGACGCCGAAACGGGTGACCGTGTGCTGGTGCGCGGGCAGGCCGCCGTAGCGGAACGGCCCAATGTGGGCGGTCGCTGGGTGGCTATTGCGCGGGCGATGGTGCTGCGCTATCGGGGTGAAGAAGGGCTGGCGTATTTGGAAGCCACCATCAACGAGCCGCGCTGGCTCTTTTTTGTGGCGCCCACCCAGATCACCAGCTGGACCGGCGGGGGATGGGCGCAGAAATATAAGCATTATCAGTGGTAGGCGCGTCAACACTGTAAAAGCAAAATAGCCGCCAAAGTATAAAAGAGACAAAAAGTTCCCAAAAGTAGAGCGCCCCTGAAATCACGTGATTTCAGGGGCGCTCTACTTTTGGAATGGAGTTATCCGTGAGCGGTTGCCTTAAGGTCTATTTAGATTCGCCCGACTCATCATCAGCGGCGACGTCTGTATCTGGCGCGGTCTCGGCGGCGGGGGCCTCGGCAGGCGCTGCCGCGCTGCCGCCCACCAGATCCTGGCGGATGGCTAGATATTCCTCACGGCTGATCTCGCCGCTAGCGTAGCGCGTTTGCAGCACTTGCAGGGCACTTTGGGCGCTGGTCTCGGTGCTGGTGAACGTGCTCTTAAAGCGATCGGCGCCGCCGTGCATTGCATTGGCCGTAGCCTCTACAAAGTTGTTGCGTCCGCGCCAGTTGCGCCAGACCCAGACGGCCAACAGCACCAGCGCAATCAGCGTCAACAGGGGGAAGATGCCGAAAAAGCCGGGGCCGCTATGTCCACGGCCACCAAAGTCACTGCGCTGCATGGCCTGGCCCACTGGGCCGTTCTGTAAATCAGTTGCCAAAAAAAGAAGTGAAGTTTGCATGTTATTAATTATCTCCGTAAATATACGAATGAACTGGTTCGCATTTCAGCCAGTCAGCAGTCAGCTGGCTAGACAATCGCTAGGGCGCAGAGCGCTGAAATACTGACGGCTAAATTGCTCCAGTCATTCTTTCACAATTGATGGATGGTAATAGGTGGCGGCCATGGCGAGCATGGCGGCCAGAGCCAGCATCCCGGGCGCCAGCAGCGGGTTGGCGCCGCCCAGCGCATCAAAGAAGACCTGGCTCACTGTGGCGTTGGGCTGAATTTCCAGCGCAAAGCCAATGTTGTGCTCTATGTGCTCAAAGACGCCAAAGAGGCTTCCGGCAAAAGCGATGCCCATGATCCAGCGTAGCACCCGAATGGTGCGTGGCGCTGGCCGAAAGAGCATGGCTCCTACCGCTCCCGCGCCCAGTGCGCATAGCACAAAGGGCAGAATCTGCGTCGGGTCTTCCCAATGGCTGATCAGGGCCAGCTCTACAATGGTGCCTATAAAGAGAAAGGCAGCCATGGCGAGCAGAAAGAGCCGCAGCCGCTGCAGAATGCGTTCGCTGCTCATTGGGCCAGATACCCACTGGCGGCAGCGGCATCTTCAGACGATACCAATTCGGCTAGTTTGGCTAGAAAAGCGTCATTAGAATCATACGGCCGCGCGGCCATCAGCTCTTCAGCAATGGCATCGTCCACGCCGGGCAGCTGCTTGAGCGTTTCAGCGTCGGATTCGTTGACGTCCACCGGTACATAGACATACTGCTCATAGTCGGCCACCTGTGCGTCATCTACATATTTGCCGATTTCGCGGCGGAACTGCTGAATGCTGATGTAGGGCCGATACTCCTGGAATTCGCGCACCATGCGGTCGCCAAAGCCCGGGATTGTATTGAGCAGTTCGTCACCTGTAACGGTGTTTAGATTGAGCTTGGTCATGGCCACGGCGGCGACTGGCTCCGTGGCTTCTTCTGCCGCGGCCGCAGTAGGCTCCGTAGTGGCTTCTGTATCTGCGGCTGTGGCGGCCGGCTCTGTCGTTGCTTCTTCTGCCGTCGCAGCCTCTGCCGCTGGCTCAGTGGCCGTCGCGGCGGCGGTTGGCGCCGATGCCGCGGTTGAATCTGTGGTGCTGGTATTGCCGGCGCAGGCGGCCGCAATCAACATGATGGCAGCGAGCGTGGGCGCCATAATACGCATTGTAGGTTTAAAGCTCATTGTGTTCTCCTCGTTGTATTTTCGCACTTACTCCGGAGTAAGTATGTAAAAGCAGCAAGCGAATTGTGTATGACGGTTGGAAATTACTCTCAGCACCGATTCTATGTCGGCGTTGCTTGTTGCTGTTGTCTCTAGTTTAGCAGCTACATCTTAATGAATTATGCCGGAATTGTTTAGAAAATATGTAGATACAATATCAGTGGCTATTCTTAGTACACCGCAATGGTCTTGACGTTATAGACGTCGGTCCAGTTCATAGAATTCGACTCTATACCTTACTTTTGCGGTCTATTGATTCTGCATAGCCGCTAAATAAAAACGTCTGACGCTTATTCTACGTCAGACGTTAGCCATATAGATTTATTCGGCTGGAATCGTCATGCCGAGGAAGCGTTCAAACAAATGGTAGCGCCAAATAGCGCGTATCAGGAACATCCAGACAACGGCCAAAAGTATTAGCCCCACAGTCACAAACATGGGCTTGCGCAAGATGCCAAAATAGAAGCCGAGTGCAGGTATGAAATAGATGATTTGAAATACGCCAAAGAGAATCAGCGCCAGCCAGGCCGGTCGTTTATCGCTGCTCACTTTTTTCCGCCAACCGGTAAAGAAGGGGAAGGGCGGCTCCAAAAAGAGCAGCAGCATAAAGGCCGTATACGAGATAAAGGTGGAAAGGGCGCCCTGGGCCGAAACGGTGCCCACCGTTTCACCAAGGTTTGCGTCATCCAGCGTAACCCCCGTATAGTCCAAATAGGCCTGTAGGCTTTTGCGCGGCAGCGATGAGTCCGTGGCCGCATTTTTGGCGCCGTTGTAATCAAAGAGATAGACACCCACGCCCAGCAGCATGGTCAACAGCGCCACGGGAATAACAAAGCGCGCCAACGAACTTAAGATATCCCCCTCTATAACGCGCGGCTTGGCCCACAGCGTCAGGAAGAAGGCCGGAATGCCTACCGTAAATGTGGTCAGCGCTACCTGAGCCGGATCAAATGGAAAGTTGAGGCCGATCATGGTCACGGCAATGATCAAGAGCGTGGTGGTGGTGGAGCGGGCCAAAAAGAGATACAGCGCGCTGGACATGCCGGCAATAATGCGGCGACCTTCGCTAAAGGCCGGGCGCAGCGCCTCGAACAGATCGTTGAGCAGCACCATGTCGGCTACGTTAGCGTAGCGCTGCTGCCCGACTGCATGGCAATCCCCAGCGAAGCCTGCGAGCGACAGCACGTCGTTGACGCCATCGCCCATCATGGCTACGCCATCACCGTGACGCAGCAGCGAAATCGACCAGGCGCTCTTTCTGTTCGGGCGTAATGCGGCAAGATGGATGCTTCCGGCACCGCCTGATCCAGCTCGGCCGGAGCTCCGTGGGCCAGCTCCGGGCCAGAGACCAACAGTGTCGTCAAATGAACCAGTTTGTTTGGCCAGCGCCGCTACTGTATGCAGTTATCACGGGGAATTACTTTGGGCTCTATGCCCGGCGCGGTCATTCAGCAATGGTCTCTGGCACCCGGTATGGGGCGTAGCTCATCGCTCCAGGCTGATCAGCGCCAGCAGGCAGGCAGCGGCAGCAGCAGTTGACCTTCTGCATTGTGCAGGAAAGGGCATCCGGTGCGTAGGCAAAAAGAGCAGCGCGCAACCGCAGGTTGGACACTCCTGCACCTGCCGGTCCAGGTCGGGCATGATAACGGCCGCTTCGGACACCAGCGCGGGTTTGAGCATTTCACTGCGCCCAGCACGTAAACCTGCGCGGCGCTCCGCTGTATCGGAAATGCCGGCGCCATTTTCGCGAAGGCAAAGGCCACTTCACCATCCACCGTGGGCTTTCGTGCCAGGGCGCCGCCTACAATATTCGCTGGTTTTTGTTTTTGGGCCGAAGCTGCGCACAAAATGCCCAGTTAGGTGGTAATGGCATCTTCGGTTTTGCGCAGGTTGCGTCAGCGGATAAATTTCATTAAAGAAAAGCAGGCGGTTGGCTGTAAGCGTGCCGGTCTTATCGGTGCAAAGCACGTTGATGTTTAACGCTGAGCGACTCAACGGCGATGGTCTCTGCTGGCGCACTGCTGCCCCACTTTGGCGCGCCCAATATTCATAGGCCACCTGATCATTAAAAAGAGGCCATGGGGCACCTGGCCGGTGAAACGGCCGCAATCACCTGGCATTGTTTAAAGCGCTTCCAACAGGGCGGCCGTAAGATCAGAATACTAAGACGGCCACAAAAGAGCATAACCAACAACCAGAAAGTTGATCTTTTTTGCAGCGGCGTTTCCACAATGGACATGGTGCGCGCGGCGGCCCGTATGAGCTGATTAGCAAAACTTTCGGCACCACCTTTTCAGCCACGTAATATCCATCGCCGTGACGCAAAAAGAACCAGCAACGGGGCATCACCTTCCTGCTTGCGAATCAGGTCAGGCTCACCGGTGAGCAGCGCTAAATCCATCTCCAGCATTGCCCGCAGTGACCGCACCAAATCCACACAATTTGGTCTCACCAGGGCGCACGCTTGCAACAAGATCACCCTGCACGACTTCATCGGGCAAAATTTCCCGCCTCCGCGCCCATCGCGCACAGCGGTGACGCACCAGCGTGGCCAGCAGCGAAATGCCGGTCAAGCTGGCGCTGGCGCGAATCTCCTGCAACGTGCTGATCAGCGCATTGATGGGTGATACCGTCTGGTGCGAAGGCGTCACAAGCGCCGCCCCATGGAGATGAGCGCCAGAACCCATCCTAAAACAGGATATTGTTAAGTAATAAGCGTAAAAAGGTTGGTCCGAGCAGTCTGCCAATAGGTGCGCCCAGTTTTTAATCGATGTTGTCGTTGCCCCAGACCCTGACGCGACGCTGCAAGACTTCTTGCTGGCTGAGACGGGCTGGGATAGATCTCTGTTCAGATAACATTTGCCATGTCCACTCTTTCAGGGTGTAATGCTTGGTTGGTGTGTTGATAGCAGGCGCCACCATTGACCAGCTCGTCGATCTGAACCCCCGTGTACTATGCCATCGCCAGAAAGCAAAACCGCAATGGGGCGCGATCGAATCGAAGTGGCTAAAGACGATCATTAAAATTACCGTGAGCGGTACGCTGAAAACATGCCCGTTATGCCCCAAATGGCGCCAAAAACACCCAGCGACACCAGCACCACAAAGGGACTTAAATTGAGCTGATTGCCCATCATGCGCGGCTCGATAAAGTAGCCGTTGATCATCTGGATAATGATCAAGGCCAGCGCCAACGCGCCCACGGTGGTCCAGTCGCCAAATTGGAGCAGCGCCATGAGCACGGGAAAGGCCACCGCCACGACCGAACCAATATTGGGAATAAAATTGAGAATAAAAATGAGCAACGCCCAGACCACGGCATAATCCAGGTCAAACAAAATCATGGCGGCAAATGAGACCAGGGCCGTAATCAGGCTCACAATCGTCTTCACCGTAATGTAGGTTTGAATCTGCTCGTGAATCGAGCGCATGATGATCTGAAATTCACCACGCTGCTCGTCATCTTGAAACATGTTGCGCGCTTTGGCCGAAAATGTCTCCTGCTCCAGCAGCAAGAAGATGACGTAAACCACCACGTAGATGGCATTGCTAAATAGGCTGGCCATGCTGGCAATGAGCGTTGTCATGTAGGTGCTAAAGTAGTCGGCGCCATAGACAAAGAGCTGATCCACCACGTCCACGCCGCGCCGCGCCTCGTTGCCCAGCAGCGTCGTCCAAACCCGATTGGGAATGGTGGCGATGAGCGCCTCCAGATTTTTCATGTATTCGGGCCATCGGCTCATAAAGTCAATGGCGCTAAAGTAGACCACCCCGGCCACGCGCAGCATGACAAACGTAATGAGCACCAACCCCACAATCATTGCCAGACCGCGCGGACATTGGAAGGGGCCAATTTTGATGCGATGGATAACGTTGGTCAGGTCGTTGATGATGAGCCAAAGCCCAACGGAGATGGTAATCGGAATCAGAATGGAACTGCCGTTGATCATCACCAATACGATCAAAAATGCCGCCAGCAAAAAGCCCAATATAGAAGCACGTTGGGTAAGCGGAAGAAATGGGATGTACATAGTCAAAATTCCATTACGGCACTCAACATATCAGATACCCAGATGCGGGGACGCGGCGTCGTGGCGATAATATTTGCGCCCAACGCAAGCCTTACACGGCGCTAATGGCCATTGGCAAACTATTTATGCTTATTATGCACAATACCAAATCCATGTGCAAACACCCGGCGCGTTGATGGAATTTGCTCAGAGAAAAGCGAATCCGCTAGGCGGCGCTGCCGTAAAAGAATGCACCTTTTCCAAGACGGATCTCCTACAAAAGTACTATTGACACAGCTCTATTTGGGTCATATTGTACAAGAGACCTATCCCATGCCCGGACATAGCTATAACCAGGGTACATCTATGTCCAGGGCACATTTATAGAAAGGGCCAGCCGACACTTTCTATAAATATCCGCCATCATACAAATTCCATCAATGTCGCTAATGTATCTATAAGGGAGCGTCAGGTGCTGCTGCTTTGTCCTCTTGCTTTGAAAAGCCTGTCCGTATTGCGTATTGCTTCAGCTAAATCTCGAGCCTCTTTTACGCTATTGCTGGTGATGATGATTTCAATCCAAGGGTTGCTATTGCCTGTGCACTGGGAAAAGACGCTGGCCCAATCGCCATCTATGCGCATTAGTCAGATTTATGGTGGCGGCGGCAACAGCGGCGCCACGCTCAACTCTGACTTTATTGAGCTGTTCAATGCCAGCGCCGCGCCGGTTGACCTCGCCGGCTGGTCTGTGCAATATGCCGCTGCCGATGGTACCAATTGGCAAGTGACGCCACTGAGCGGGCAGGTGGCGCCAGGGGGTTATCTGTTGATCAAGCAGGCCAGCGGAACCGGTGGCAGCGATGCCGGCACCGCGCTGGAAACGCCCAACGTGGTGGGCGCCATTACCATGAGCGCCACCAAAGGCAAAGTGGCGTTGGCATCCAGCACAAACCCCATCAATGGTAGTGGTGACGCCAATGTTGTGGACTTTGTCGGCTATGGCGCGGCCACCGAATTTGAAGGCGGGGGGGCAGCCGGCGGCGCCGCCAATAGCGCCGCCGTTTTCCGCTCCGGCAGCGGCTGCACCGATACCGACCAAAACCAGAGCGACTTCAGCGCCGGCGCCCCACAACCGCGCAACAGCGCTTCGCCCGCCGTTCCTTGTGCTGTTGCTCCCACCGATACCCCGTTGCCCACCGAAACGCCCACCGCCATACCGACCGACACTCCTCTGCCCACGGAAACATCCACCGAGATACCCACGACAACGCCGACGGAAACATTGATGCCAACCGATACTTCTACGATTACTCCTACGGTTACTCCTGTGACTACTCCTACGCTCACTCCTACCATTGCGCCACCCACCGCCACGGCTACCTTTACACCGACACGTACATTTACACCTGCGGCTATGGCCACATTGACGCCTACATTGACGCCTACATTGACACCTACATTCACCCCCGTATTCACACCGACTGAGTCGCCAACCATGACACCACTAATCACATCGACTGCCACCACGGCGCCGCTTACGCCCACCAATACAGTCTCACCCGTCACGTCAACGCCAACATTACCAACGCCAACATTACCAACGCCAACATTCACAAACACCGTTGTTGTCACCGGCACGGTGGGCCCGACCGCCACGCCCGTGGTGGCAGATACGGCCACGGCGACGGCGGCTCCCGTCGAGCTGCCGCCCATTCGAATTGCGGAAGTGTTGGCCGATCCCAAAGCTGCCGCCGACAATCAAGCCGAGTGGATCGAACTGGTTAGCTTTGCCACGGAGCCGATCAATCTAAACGGCTGGCGCTTAGCCGACCTGGGTACGGATAACCACGTAATCAATGGAGACCTATTCATCCAGCCCGGTCAGCACTTGTTACTGGCGCGCAATGCAGATACGACGCTCAATGGCGGCGTTGCTCCTGCATATGTATACAGCGGCCTTCAGTTGGCCAACGGCGCCGACGAACTGCTGCTTTTTGCGCCCGATGGACGCGAAGTGGATCGCGTGGTGTGGGGCGGCGCTAGTGGATTGACCGTGCAGGCGGGGCTCAGTTTGGAGCGCACCAATCGCGATGATCCGGCCGTGTGGACGCTGGCGCAGAGTGCATGGCCCGGCTCTGCGGGAGACTGGGGCAGCCCCGGCGCGGCGTATACGCCGCCGGTCGCCACTGCTACGCCTACCTTCACGCCGGTTGTCGCGCCTGGCCAATCGCCGACGCCAGCGCTTACCCCCACAGTGCTGGTGGTCGATACCGCCACACCGCTGCCCGGCCCCATGCCAATCTATCTGAGCGAGATTATGGCCAACCCCAATGCGGCCAGCGATACCACGGGTGAATACATTGAGTTGTGGAATGGCGCCGCCGTACCGATCAATCTGCGCGGCTGGACGCTGCTCGACCTGGGCAGCGACCGCCACACGATTGCCGCCGATCTCATTGTGCCACCGGGCGGTTATGTAGTGCTGGCGCGCAGCGCCGATACGGCGCTCAATGGCGGCGTGCAGGCCGACTATGTTTACAGCGGTTTTAGCCTGGCCAACGGTGATGACGAAGTTATTCTGCTGGCCCCCAATGGCGCTGAAGTGGAACGCTTTGTGTGGGAGAGCGGCGTGGGGCTAACGCCACCCAATGGCGCCAGCCTAGAGCGCGATCTGCTCGACGCCGCCCAACCTTGGTATGCCGCGCAGAGCGTCTGGCCCGGTTCGGCGGGCGACCTGGGTAGCCCTGGCGCGGCCTATGTGGCGCCCATTGTGGTGGATACGGCCACACCCACGGCCACAAACACGCTTGTGGCCGTGGCGCCAACGCTCGTCCCCACGTTGGACCCAGCGGTGCGGCTTTATCTATCTGAGCTGATGATCGACCCAGCCGCCGTGGGCGACGCAGCCGGCGAATGGATCGAGCTATATAACCCTGGTCCGCAAAGCGTCAATCTGCGCGGCTGGACATTGGCCGACCTGGGCGGTGACAGCCATCAGATTGCGGCGGATCTATTCATCGCGCCGGGCCAATACTTGGTGCTGGCGCGCAATGGCGATGCTTCGCTCAACGGCAACGTGGCGCCGGCTTATATTTACAGCAATGTTTCGTTGGCCAATAGCGCCGATGAACTGCTGCTCCTGAGCCCCGATGGACAAGCCATAGACAGTATGGCCTGGGGCGGCGATACCGGCCTAAAGGCGCCACGGGGCGCTAGCCTGGAGCGCACGGGGTTTGATGCGGCCAACTGGGCAGCAGGCAGCACGCCCTGGCCAGGTTCTTTGGGTGATGCCGGAACGCCCGGCGCGGCCTACATGCCAGCTGTGGCGACAGCCACCGCCACGGCTGGCGTAATCACGCCGCTGCCCGCTGCACCAACGGCCACGGCCACCGTCACCGTCATAACAGGCGCCACGTGGCCTTTGGCCGCGGCGCCCGGTGCGCTGCAAATTGATGAGATCGCCTATCGCGGCAGTGATGAGGAATATGTTGAGCTGTTCAACAATTCAACGGAGGTGGTGGCGCTGGCTGGCAGATCCATTGGGGATGCCGAGGTTCCCGGCAGCGGCGAAGGCATGTATGCATTGCCAGATAATGTGAGCTTGGCGCCGGCCCAAAAGTATTTGATTGCGCGTAATGGCGCTGCCTTCCGTCAGCGCTGGGGCCGTGGCGCCGACGCCCAATTTGATGATAGCGACCCCGCGATTCCCAGCCTGAGCAAACGGTCCGATCTAGCCAGCGGCTCTTGGGCGCTCAAAGATGGCGGTGATGAAGTGGTATTGCTTAACGCCGCCGGGGAAGTGGAAGACGCCGTGGCGTATGGCTCGGGCAATTACGCCGCGCTGGGCCTGACCGGTGAACTAAACGCACGCGGCGATTTCACTTTGCAGCGGGTGCCGGGGGCCCAATTCCCCACCGTGCGCGAGGTAAGGCATCGCTTTTTGGCGGCCCCGCCGCACCCATTTGAAACGCGCAGTCTGCCCATTATCCCATCCACCACGCATCCCAATTTGGATCATGGGCTCATGGCGTTGTGGGGTTCGCTGGGGGCATACAGCAATTTTACAGCCGATTACACGGCGCCGCCGCACTATCTTGGCGCAGCTAGTGGCGCCGTCGGGCTTGATTTTATAGCGCTGGCTGATCCGCTGGGCGCTTCCAATGAGCTAGCGGTGGCGCTTATGGAAAATGTGGGCGCAACGGCTGCGCAACCGCAGCCCGTCCGTATTCCAGCTTGGGCATGGCAAAGTGAAGCGGGCGATGACGCCATTATCTACAGCCCGCAGCCCACAGCTTTTGCCGACCAGGCCGGGTTGCGCCAGTTTTTGCTCAACGGGGCTGGTGTGGCCCAGTGGGCCAACAAAACTCCACCGATTATGGCGGGTGTGGTGGCCACGTTTGCCGATGATTTGGAGGCGCCCTCTAATTTAAGCCAATTGGTTAAACGGTGGCGCTCGGCAGCAGCCCCGCTTATCCCGAGCGGCAACACCAATCCCCCGCTGCCGGGCCTTTCGCCACCGGCGCCGCGCTATACGGGGCTGGCCGCGGCTGGCCCCAATCTGCCCCAATTGTTGGAGGCGCTGCAGGCGCGCCGCGGCTGGCTTACGTCCGCCCCCACCATCTGGCTCACCCTCCAAGCCGAACTGCCCGATGGCCAGACACGCTGGATGGGACAACAGATGCAGCCAGCTGGCAATGTGCGGTTTAACCTCTTCTACGGTGACAAAACGGGAGAAGTCGCTGGGCTGTCGCTGTGGCGCAACGGCACTCCCGTGCAGCAGCTCGATTTCCCGCCGGCGGATGGACGCTGGCGCGTGACGCTGGACGCTGAGCCGGACAGCTTCTATTTTGGCGTGGTCACTCAGGCCGATGGTGACTTTGCCGTTACGGCTCCGATTCGCATTTTGGCTGCGTCGACCCCAGCCCAAACTGGTGACAATCGCACCGATCAGCCGCCCGTTGCAAGCGGCAATTCGGCGGCCAGCGGCGCCAAGAGCGCCAATAGTTCAAGTCACGGCATCGATCCTACACATGGTCAAGCATCAGGGGCGCCCGGTTCGCTGGCCGCGGCCAAACTAGTTGGCTTGGATCGCTGGGTCGAATTTAGGGCGGTGGTGATCGCGCCGCCCGGGCTGTTTAACAACAGCATGTATGTGGCCGAACCGGCGCCCAATCCCGAAAGCCCATTGGCGGGGCTCGGGATCAATGTCTATTTACGCAGCGGGAATTTTCCGGCGCTGCAAGAGGGAGACTGGGTTTTGGTTCGCGGCATGGTAGACACGTTCCGCGGCGAAATGGAAGTTTTGCTGCAAGAGCCGGGCCAGATCTGGCGCATTGGCCCAGATGACCCGCTGCAGCCGCTGCCTATTGCTGTAGCAGAGATTGGCGAATCGTTAGAGGCGCGTTTGGTAACATTTGAGGGCGTGGTCCAAGGTTGGAGTCGAGATAGCATCTATTTGAGCGACCCATCTGCTCCCGACGCGCCGGCCGTGCGGGTGACGGTCCGCAGCAGCCTGGACTGGCGCCGTCCCTATGTGAACAAAGGGGAAATCTGGCGCGTCACCGGTGTGGTCAGCCAGTTTGCCACAGAGGCGCCATGGAACGATGGGTATCGGATATTAGTGCGTTATAAGACAGATCTGCAACGGATTAATGACTAATTTCTGGTTTACATCAGCGTACTTTTCTATGCCAAGAGTACGCTGGCTATACGTTTGCGCGATGAATTGGCCAATTATAAAGATATATGAAAAGATGTCGAAGGTTTTGGGATTAATATACGATTAATATAGTAGAACAACTTATGTCCAATGCTGTACCTAGGCTCGCATTGCATAGTTCCATCGTGTAATTAATATAATTACATTGTACGAATTGAGCAACACGACTTATGTAGCGTCTACGGATGGATGATTATACTTGTGTCCATGCGAGCCTCGATGACGAGGCTCGAACTATCTAGAGTTGTTGCATGATGCATTAGTAGGCAAGCGCTAGCACGACTCGGTTTACATAGGTCCCAAATAGTATAGGTGCAAAATAGTAAATGTCAGGATACTGCAAGACATTTAACATTAAGGAAATGGTACACTGTCGTATATAAATACAGTCAAAATGTATTAGAAAACATAAGGAAATATAACGTTTGCCGGAAATATGAGCCCATGACTTACGCAGCACTTGCGGATTGCCAACAGTGAATCCGTTTGCATTAAAGATAAAGTTGGTCGAGGTTTGTGTAAGTTTTGAGCAGAAGAGTACGACAACAGCAGTCTGTATGAAATATTTTGATTGTTTTTAGCGAATTGTGGGCATAAGAAGAAATTATCAAGAAAACTCCATCGTCATTTTGAGGACATATGGAGGACATTATGTTATACTGGTGGATTAGTACATGTGGTTTCACAAAAGCACGTAAGCCGCGACCAGGTATATCTATAGCGTTCTCGCACTGTATTGACTTTTCTTCGAATGATAAACATTCGCAAAAAGGTTGCTGTCAATCGGCGACCTGCGCCCATAATCGAAGATGAGAAAACAACCCATCTGGCTGGAAGAAGATCGTCAGATGATTTTTTGCATCTCTTAAAAAATGGCGACGAGGCAGCATGGCAACAGCTTACCAATGAGTGGAGCCCCCGCTTATATCGTTATTTGAGGTGTAATTTGCCTTCTACGGAAGATGTGGAGGATGTGTTAAGCGACACGATGATTGCCACGGTGCAAGCGATTGGCAATTTTGACGGAAATGCAGCGATTTCAACTTTTATTTATTCAATTGCAAAACGCAAAGTAGCAGATTTCTGGCGTAAACGGAAGGAAGTCTTCGAGCTACCAGAAACGATCTCCACCTCCGGACCCACTAGCATGGGCATTGAGTTGCAAGAAGCGCTTAATGAACTGCCAGACACGTCCCGGCAAGCCTTAATTTTACGCTACTATGTGGGTATGGGAGTCGATGAGGTGGCCGAAGTTTTAGGGAAATCTTATAAAGCTACTGAATCGTTATTAAGCCGGGGACGAAGTAGATTGCAGGCCGTGTTGAAAGACGCGGATATTAAAGAATGACGGATAAGTTTCAATTTTCGGATCAAGATTTAGAAAATTTATTTAGAACACAGCTGCCATCCGAGGATATTCCACGGGCAATGGCTGAACGCATCCATAAGAGCGTTATGGCAGAAGTGGCAGTTTCTTTGCAAAAACAGGGACGCAAAGAGACTGTTTCAACGCGTGAACACACCAGCTGGTTCAATTGGATTGCCGATCGCTTCCCCCGTCTGCAAATTGGTTCTTCCTTAGCATTGGCGGGCGCCAGTGCGCTTATTTTGCTGTTGCTGGTCCAGTTTGGTGCTCGATTGGTACCCAGTTTGCGTGACCTGGCGCAGGTGCCTGAAACTTCGCAAAAGGGTGATGTGGCCGCCGTAACTCCGGGTGACCCAACGGCTACAGCCACACCCATACCCCAGTCAACTGCTACAGATCAGCCCCTTGTAGAGGCTGAAACGGTCGTCGCACCGACCGAAGCGCCCATTGTGGAACCGGAAGCGACTGTTGAGAATACACCGGAAGATGTGGTGGCGCAGCCTACCGAGAATGCGGACGAAGTTGCCATTGCGTTGCCTTCTGAAACGCCAACTGAAACAGCGGTTGCCACGAATGAACAGGCCGACATTTTGGCCCCCACGGCGACCTTAACTGCCCTGCCTACGGCCACAGCTGTTGTTAATGAGGGGAATTCGCCTAGTGGAGGCGACGGTGAGCCCGCGCCAACGCGCGTGCTGCCTACCGATACGCCGCTGCCAACGCGCACGCCAACGGCTTTGCCCACAACTGGCGCCATTGTGCAGTCGCCCACGGCCACCAATACGGCCACGCCTCCTGGCGCTACCGCAACCAATAGTCCGACGCCGCTGCCCGGTACGCCCACGGCTACGGCGACCAAGACGGCCACGCCCACGGCTACTGAGCTGCAGGCCACAGCGGCGACGGCTACGCCGACCGCAACGCGAACTGGTGCGCCAACTACGGCGGCTACGAGCACGCCAACCAAGGTGGATACGCCGCCATCGGCTGTACTGCCCACGTTGACGACGGCTACGCCAAAACCGTCCAGCACGGCGACTGTAAAGCCGACGGTTCCGGTGACCGTTCCTAGTACTTTGCAGCCGCCATCGTCTACGCCTACAAGCCAGCCGGTCACGGCAACCGCTACGGCTACCGTGCCGCCAACGTCTACGCCGACTTTGGCGCCGACGTTTACGCCAGTACCTACTATCAATCGGCAGCCAACGGCGAATGATGACTTTGTGGAAATAGCGGAAGACGCCCAGAATGTTGTCATTGAACCCGCCAGCAATGACGTGGATCCGGATGGTGACTCGTTAACGGTGACCGTTGGAGTGCCGCCCAACAATGGCGCGATTGTGCAACAGGGCAACACCATTATCTATACGCCGAATTCCAACTTCTTTGGCGAAGATGTGATTGCGTATGCCGTTCACGATCCAGGTGGATTGCAGAATATTGCGTACATCCACATCAACGTGACGCCGGTAAATGATGCGCCGGTAGCGGTTGATGATGCCATCAGTACGGCGGAAGAGACTGAAGTGCGGATTTCTGTACTGGCAAATGATATAGATGTGGATGGGCCGCAATTGCGCATTCAGTCAATTAGCCAGCAGCCGACCAATGGTGCTGCCCGCATTGATGGTGACGCCATTGTATATACGCCAAATGGCAACTTTGCCGGCACGGATACGCTCAAGTATGTGGTTTCGGATGGTGAGAAGACGAGCGAAGCCACCGTAACTGTAACGGTAACGCCGGTGAATGATGCGCCACGTGGCGTAGATGATGCCATCAGTACGGCGGAAGAGACCGAAGTGCGGATTTCGGTACTAACAAACGATGTGGATGTGGATGGACCGCAATTGCGCATTCAGTCGATTAGCCAACAGCCGACCAATGGTGCTGCCCGCATTGATGGTGACGCCATTGTATATACGCCAAATGGCAACTTTAACGGCACGGATACGCTCAGGTACGTAGTTTCGGATGGTGAGAAGACGAGCGAAGCCACCGTGACCGTGACCGTGACGCCGGTAAATGATGCGCCACGTGGCGTAGATGATGCCAGCAGTACGGCGGAAGAGACCGAAGTGCGGATTTCGGTGCTAACAAACGATGTGGATGTGGATGGACCGCAATTGCGCATTCAGTCGATTAGCCAGCAGCCGACCAATGGTGCTGCCCGCATTGATGGTGACGCCATTGTATATACGCCAAATGGCAACTTTAACGGCACGGATACGCTCAAGTACGTGGTTTCGGATGGTGAGAAGATCAGCGAAGCCACCGTGACCGTAACTGTAACGCCGGTGAATGATGCGCCAGTAGCGGTTGCTGACCCAGTTCTAGATGCTACTGAAGATACTGAGTTGACGTTAAACTCTATCTTGGGGAATGATACTGATGCCGAAGGAGATGCTCTCAAGATAGTCATTGAGACCAATCCTGCACATGGCATAATCGAGTTCCGTAATGATGGGTCAGTTGTCTACATTCCCAATCAGAATTACTTTGGCAATGATACATTCACCTATAGAGCCAATGATGGCAAAGTGAATAGTAACAATTCGATAACTGTTACTATTAATGTGAAGGGGGTAAACGATCCGCCGCAGCTTGATGGTGGCACTCCCAATCCGCAGGCAAAAGTGAATGAGGGATACACATTAAAATTCATTGACATAGATGGTGACCCACTCACTGTTACGGCTTTCTCAAGTAATCCGCCTCAAAATTGGCTAGCCATTGCCCAACAGGGCAATGGCTTAGCCGTATTATCAGGCACCCCCTCCAATGAAGATGCTGCTTATGGTCAGCGAGATTATACTTTTACGGTAGAGGTGTCAGATTCAAAAGACAAAATCAGTCTGGTCATACCGGTTAAGGTAATCGGAGGGGCACCCCCGCCACCCACGCCGACCGATACGCCGCTGCCGCCGCAACCACCACCGGCGGATCAGACACCCGTTGAGCCGACAACCCAACCTACTCCAGAAACATCACCACTGCCATCGCCCACTGCGGAGCCGACGACCACCCCGTAATGAGCGAGGTGTTTTTTTTGTTTTAGGCTGAGATGCAATTAAAAAGGCTGACTGTGCGCAACAGTCAGCCTTTTCTTTGTTACCCTTACGTCATGTTAAGGGCGATTTGCTTAGACCCCTAATCAAGAACGCAGATCTGTACGGGCATGAGTGGCGGCGGCATACCGTGAGCCAGGCGGAAACGCGTTATCCCGCGGCTACTCGTGCCCCTACATTTGTGCCCGTTCCGGTATCATGCCGCATTTAATTGCGAGGTGTGCATAATTCGATACGCGAGCGCAACATGTTTCGTAGACCCGCGTGCGACGCACGCTAATCGCCTCTACTCAACTGAAACACGTATACACACTCTTCATTTAATTGCGTTCTCTATACGTTGCCGGATGGCCCAGCTCTGCCTCCTGGCCACCCTGTAAGTCCCGTATGGAACAATCCACTCCTATGCTTCGTTGTTTAAGAGCGTTTGCAGTTGTTGGCGCACGGCATCCGGGTCGCCTTGGCCTTTGGTGGCGCGCATGACTTGGCCCATAAAAAAGCCAAAGAGTTTGGTCTCGCCATCGCGATAGCGCGTCAGCTCGCTGGGGTTGGCGGCAAGCACCTGGGCAATGGCGTCATCGATTACCGACGTATCGCTGACCAACGCCAACCCTTCGCGATCCACAACGGCGTGGGGATCGTCACCGCTGGCATACATAGTTTCCAGCACCTTTTTGCCCGTTGTCATGTTGATCACCTTGTCATCTACCAGCGTAAGCAAGGCGGCAAACTGAGCGGGCTGTACCTTGACAGTTGCAATCTGGCGCAAGTCCTGGCCTTCGCCATCGGCATAGAGCAAGCGGAAAAATTCACTAGTTAGCCAGTTGGCCAGCCGCTGCGGTTTGCCGGCTTTTACATCAGCAGCAGACGCGCCATATGCCTGTACGGCGGTCTCAAAAAAGTCGGCCACCAGACTTTCGCTAGTCAAAATATCGGCGTCGACGGCGCGGATGTTCCAGCCCTGCATGTAGCGGGCGCGTTTGGCATCGGGCAGTTCTGGCAGCGTTTGGCGTAAAGCCGCCACCTGCGCTTGCGTAATTTGCATGGGCGGCAGATCCGGTTCGGGGAAGTAGCGATAGTCGTGCGCGCTCTCTTTGCTGCGCTGCAACACGGTGCACTGCCGCTGTTCGTCCCAGCCCATGTTGACCTGCTCGACTACGCCGCCATTTTCCAGCAGTTCGATCTGGCGCGCCTGTTCGTAGGCAATGGCGCTGCGCACGGCCCGAAAGCTATTTAGGTTTTTGACTTCCACCTTGACGCCATATTCACCGCGTGCTTTCTGCGCCAGCGTGCGCACGCTAATGTTGGGCTCACAGCGCAGAGCACCCTTTTCCATGTCGCCACTGTTGACGCCTAGATAGCGCAAAATAGTGCGCAACTTGGTGAGATAAGCATAGGCCTCGTCGGCGCTGTGAATGTCGGCTTCGGTCACAATTTCCAGCAGCGGCACGCCGGCGCGATTCAGATCCACCAGCGAGTATAGGCCGGAATGGATGGTCTTGCCCGTATCCTCTTCCAAATGCGCGCGCCGGATGCGAATGTGTTTGGTCGTGCCATCGGGCAGGTCAATATCGACCCCACCGTGTTGGCAAAAGGGCAATTCGTATTGGGAAATTTGGTAGCCTTTGGGCAGATCGGGATAGGTATAATTTTTGCGGTCAAAAACGGCGCGCTCGGCAATTTCGCAATTGAGCGCTAAACCGGTGCGAATGGTAGAATCCACCGCGGCCTGATTGATCACCGGCAACATACCCGGCATGCCCAGGCAGACCGGGCAGACGCGCGTGTTGGCCGGCGCTCCGGCATAATCGGTGGCGCACGAACAGAACATTTTAGAATTTGTGAGCAGCTGGGCGTGGACCTCCATGCCCACCACCAACTCATATTGCGTATCTTGTGACTCAGCCGCAGAAGTAGATTGCATTAAAACTGACATGATTTTGAATACCCGTATCTATAACAGTTGGTAACTATTTTTCACCACGAACAACCGGCCAGTATTTCCTAATCATACCGTTTTCGAGATAAAAAAACAAACAATTTGAAGCCCTATACTTCCTACACCCCTATTTTACCGTTTCTGCTGCTTTTGCTGGCGTTGATGCCAGCCAGCTGCGGGCGCGATCGAGCCGATGACGCGACAGCTCCTGTGCCGGCGACCGCCACGGTGCTTACGAAATCCGCCGCGACCGCTGCCCAAACGACTGAGTTGGCCATTAAAGCGCTGCCGCCCGGTGAACGGGCTACGGCGACCGTGAGCGCATCGGCCCCGCAAACTGGAGCCAGCGACGCCACGGCGACCGCACCTGCTGTATCCGCCGCGGTTACGGTGTCGGCATCGGCAACCGCTCCCGTCGCGGCCGCAGCCATTTCGGCCGCGGCTTCTCCCGCGCAGGTGATGAGCCAGGCCCAAGCCCTTGCTGCTCAGGGCAATTTTGCCGAGGCGCGCGGCTTGCTGCAAACGCTGCTCGAAGGAGCAGATTTGACCGATGCCGAAGCCGCCGTTACCCAATTTGAAATCGCCAAATTTTACCTGGCCGACAAGCTTTATGGGGAAGCGTTGCCCAGACTAGAGGCGCTGTTGACCTCTCCGCTGCTGGCGGACCAGGCAGCAACGGCGGCCCAACTGCAAGAAGTGGCCGCGCCATTTCAGTTGGCTAGCCCGGAACCGCTGTCAACAAAAGTGCTGTTTCTGCACGCCGAGGCGCTCTCGGGCCTGGGGCGCTACCAAGATGCCATCGATGTGTATCAAACATTTTTGGCCCAGCACCCCGCCACTGCCGAGATAGCACAGGCGCAGATTGCCGCCAACTATGTGGCGCTGGGGAATAACAGCAATGCTGGTGATGCTTATGCAGCAGCCGCTGCCGCCGCGCCAGACACAATATCCAAAGTGCGCCTGTGGGAAGACGCCGCCGCCAGTTTTCAAAACGCAGAGCGCTTTGACCGCGCTACTGCGGCGTATGAAGAGATTCTGGCCCTGGCCCAAAATGCCGGTTACCGCGCCGACATTGAGTATCGGCTGGGGCAAACGCTGGCCACGGCCGGCAATGCAGACGCGGCCATTGAGCACTGGCGCGCGGCGACAGCCGAATCGCCCGAGCATGCCAGCGCTTATTTGGCGCTCATTGAGCTGATTAATCGCGACGCGCCGTTTGATCTATATCAGCGCGGCTATATCGATCTGCAAGCCGAAGCTTGGTATCCAGCCATCGATGCCTTTGAGCAATATCTGGCCAGCGTTTCGCCTGCGGATGAGCGGGCTGGGTTGGCCATGCACGGGCTGGCGCAGGCCTACCTGGGCGCCGCCGATTATGCTTCGGCGCTGAGCATGCTGGAACGGACGTTGACGCAATATCCCAGTTGCACCTGTGTGGGCCAAACATGGTTAGACAAAGCCGCCGTGCAGGCTGTATCTGGCGATACGGTGGGGGCGCGCCGCACCTATCGAACCTTTGCCCGGTTGATGCCCGATGACCCATTGGCGCCGGAAGCATTTTGGCGCAGTGGTGTCTCCGCCCTGTGGGATAACAATGAGCTGGAGGCCGTGGCCGATCTGCTGGCGCTGGCCGATACTTTCCCGCAGAGCGAACGCGCCCCTGATGCACTATATGCCATTGGTCTGGGCGCCTATCGCACTCAATTGTGGACGCAGATGCGGCAGATGTACAGCAGGCTGCAAGAGCAGTATCCCGACTACAAAACGCTGGCCGTTAACTATTGGCTGGGCCGCGCTTATGCCGAAACCGGCGATCTCGAGCAGGCCACGGCGCAGTGGCGCCAGGTAGAGCAAACGGCGCCCGATGTCTATTATGGCATTCTGGCGCAGGAGAGTTTGCAGCAGGACCCTCAGCACATTTCGGCGCGCATGGACAATTTGCGCGTGCTGACTCACCGCGCCACCACAAATCCTGATGACGACGGCTCGCTGGCCTTTGCGGAAGCGTGGCTCGCCACCTGGGTGGAGCCGGATGGCGCGGATTCACTTGCTGCGCTGCCAGACAGCGTGGCGCAGGATCCAGACTTGGCGCTGGGGCGGTTGTTGCAAGACTTGAGCCTGCGTAGCGATGCGACGCGCGTGATGACGCGCCTCTATCAGCGCCACCGCGATGAACCGCGGCTGCTTTTTTCGCTGATGCTGGAGTTTGAACGGTTGCAGCTACATCGGTTGGCGCTGCTCAGCGCGGTGACGCTCATCGAAGCCAGCCCGGCGCGGCTGGTGGAAGATGCACCCGTCTATCTGCAACAGCTGGCCTATCCCCGTCCATTTGCTGAGGTGGTTGAGCAGGAGGCGCAGGCCAATAACATTGACCCGCTGCTCTTTTTCAGCCTGCTGCGTCAGGAAAGCCAATTTGATGATAGCGCGCGCTCTGTGGCGGCGGCCCAAGGGTTAGCGCAAATCATCCCCGATACGGCTGACTGGGTGGCCGAGCGCTTGCGGTATCCCAATTTCACACACGATCTGATTTATCTACCCTATGTGAATATCAAATTTGGCGCCTATTATTTGGCCTGGGTGCGCGATTATTTGGATGACAATATTATTTCGGCGCTGGTTGGATACAACGCCGGGCCGGGTAATGCCGAGGTGTGGCGCACACTGTCTGGCGCCGACGATGCTCTGTTTGTGGAGGTGCTTGGCGTCAATGAACCGCGGGTCTATGTCTACAATATTTTGTCCAATTATTACCATTATACTCGGCTGTATGCTACAGAGTAGCTTTGTTTGAATTAAGTCTTGTTTTCGGCCCCAAAATGTAGTACTATCGTCACATTATAGATACTACATTAGTGATTATCCAGATTAAACTTTGCTCTGTTTAAAAGCAGCATCAAATATGCCTGCGCCAATAAACCACAAACCATGATGAAGGAAGCATACAATGGCCATACGTAATGGGGTAACAGCGGATAAAATCATTACCATTGAACGGTTTATTTTTGAGCAACAGTTGCAAAAGGAAAATGCCTCTGGCGAACTGACCGGCTTGCTCTACGATTTAGCACTCTCTGCCAAATTTATTGCCAGCCAAACCAATCGCATTGGTCTGGCCGAAATTCTAAATAACGTGGATGCCGATTATGATCGGGTAAGTAAACCACAGCCGGTGGGCCAGTATGCCGAACGGATTATCCACCGGCTCAACGACCACACCGGCCGCCTGGCCGTAATGTCGTCCGAGGAACAGCCGCACATCATCCCCATCCCGGATCGCTACCCAACCGGCAACTATGTGTTGATTTATGACCCGCTGGATGGCGTTTCCAATATTGACTACAATGTGAGCATTGGCACAATTTTTGCTATTTATCGGCGCGTATCTCAAAGCGGCCGCGGCACATTGGAAGACTGTTTGCAAACGGGGAGCAAGCTGGTGGCCGCCGGGTATGTGGTCTATGGCTCCAGCACCATGCTGGTCTATTCAACGGGGCAGGGCGTGCATGGCTTTACATTAGACCCCATTATTGGTGAATTTCTGCTGTCGCATCCCAATATCCGCTATCCGCAAGCGCCCCAATATTACAGCGTCAACCAAGGCTATTGGCCCTATTGGCCGCAGCCGACGCGCGACTATACAACTTGGCTACAGGGCGAAGGCAAGCGCAAGCCGCTTTCGCTGCGCTACATTGGCTCGCTGGTGGCCGATTTTCATCGCAATCTGCTGGCGGGCGGCGTCTTTTACTACCCGGCAGACAGCCGCGACGCGCAGTTGCCTCACGGCCGGCTGCATCTGGTCTATGAAGCGGCTCCGCTGGCCTTTTTGGCCCAACAGGCCGGTGGATATGGTTCGGATGGCTGCCAGCCCATTTTGGATATTCAGCCGGCCGAGCTGGACCAGCGCACCCCATTCTATGTGGGCAACCGTGAACTCATCGAAAAGGCTGAGGAGTTTCTGCGCCAAGCAGAGGCAGAGTAAGAGTAAGAGGACGTATGCCGCGTCAATGCCGCATTTAGAGAAGCACGTCGCGCTGACGGACGATTTCTGCTTGGGGCTTGCGTGCATCCTCCACAATTTATGCCATTTGGTTTTACAGCTCCAGCTGGTATTACTCGACGGCCAGATAGCTCAAAAGCCAGCCGGTAATGCCGGGCAGCACAATGGCGCCGCCAATCAAGTGGATGGACCAGCTGGCGCCGCGCAGGGCCAGGAGCGCGCCAAAATAGGCGGCAAAGAAGAGCGTTGGGGCCAGAAAAGCAAAGAGGTGTAGCTTGGTCAGGTTGGTGGGTCCGATGTCCCATTTGAACCGCAGCCAATCCACCAGGGCCGCGGCAACGAGCATGGCGGCGGCCATCCACATCGATTCTACACGTTCATAGTTGATGATGAGCATGGCCACTGTGTTGATGCCCCAGATAAGCGTCAGGCTCCCCGGCGGCAGATGCCAGCGCCGTAAAATCAGCAGCACTGGCCCCATGAGCAGCGCCGCCGTGATCATCAGCCCGGTGACGCCTGCTACTTGGCCTACATCGCTGTAAAATTCGCGCTGGCCGGTCCCCGCCACCGTGCTGTGCAGCGGATGTTCGAACATCATGAAAAAGGTGAAAGCCGAGATCAGCGCCGCCGTGGCCACGAGGGCCGGGGCGATTTCGCGCCAGGTGGGACGCTGATGGGGACGAGCCAATGCTGCACGCAGTGGGCCACTTACAATCAGCGCCAGTCCGGCGCCCAGCATCAAGTGTGTGGGGCTGATCAGCGCTTCAAAATCCTCCTCAATGCCAAACAGCTCGTGCCAGATCAGGTCGCCCACGCCTCCTGCCGCAAAGATGAAGACGCCCAAGAGCGCAAGCTGATAGCCGTTGGGCAGCGCGCTGCGCCAGCTCATCCCCTGTGCGCGATTCCACAACAGCGTGCCCAGCAACAGCAACATCACCAGCCCAAAGCCCGCATAAAAAAAGGCGTGCCAAACCGTGAAAAACGAATTGTCAACGCGCCCGTGGTTGTGCGCCCAGCCGTCCAGATAGAGCCCGCTTAAAAAGATGGTGCTGAATACGAGCATGGCCCAATCGAACGTGAGCCCAGCAATGATGCGGCTTTGGCGGCGATTTGCCAGAGGGTCATTGGTCGAGATATTTGCGCTCGTTCGCAACATGAGAATGTTATCTCCTCTGCGGCAATTTCGGACCTGTCCTGAAGATCTCTGGGATGGTCTCTCATATAGGAGGTGGGTTTGTTAGGGCGATGATAGCATAGCCACGAACTTAGACCAAAAGAAACTCAATGAGGACCGCAATTATCATCAAGTGAAAGGTCTGGTCTACCACGATGCGTACAAAGATGGAATTGCTCTGCTGAAAGAGGCGCGACCAGCCGGCGGCGGCATTGGTTGCGTCAATGAGATAATGGGAAAGAAAGGTAAGGATGAAAAAGAGGCTGATTTGTACAGAGGTGTAGGTAATGGAGCGGCTGAACCAAAGCGTGACGGTAAGCGTGAGCGTATAAATAGCGCAGTGAGTGGCGCATGAAAGATTGAGGAGCGCGCTCTGCTTATTTTGTGCCATCCAATCGTTTTGCAGAACCCAGTCTCCAATAAGGTGACCCAGGAAAAGCCAGGTGAAAAGATTCATGGGGTGTCTCGCGTCTATATAAATGAGGGATGAGCAATAAAATGGAACGAAACCCGGCATCTGGCTATGGAGCTGCAAGACATGTTACAATAAGGGGGCAATTTCGTCCACTATACAATAATCAACACTTGCTTTGCTGGCATTATACCTACTCAGTTCAAGGTGGCTGTGCATTTGAACACACCTTGTCTGTCCATTTCGCCACAGTAGATCATCACCGCTTGCGTCGCCCACCGCTTGAAATTCAGCAGTTCACAATTTGGTGAAATAGGCGTTCACGAACGCTGCCATCCCCCCTGAGAACAGCAGACGCCTATATTGCCAATACCGTTGCGGTGTATTGACAATCGAGACCGACGCCTATATTGCCAACACCGTTGCGGTGTACTGAGTTTTGAAGAGGAGAACGCCATGAGCCAACGCACTTCTGAAAAGACGCTGGCGCGCAGAATCGAGTTCCTGCAGAGCATTCCGCTGTTTGCCGCATTAAGCGACGCGGAATTGAACTTGCTTCTCCAAGACCTGCGCCCCAAGGAATATGGCAAAGATGAGATTGTTTTGCGCCAGGGTGATGAAAGCCGCGAACTATATATTATATTTAAAGGGAAAGTGCGCATCTATAAAGTGAGCCCATCTGGCAACGAAACCTCCATTGCCATTTTTGGCGAGCGCGACATTATTGGTGAGCAGTCGGCCATTGACGGCGCGCCACGGCAGAGCAGCGCAAAAGCCATTAACGCGGTGACGCTATTGGTCATGTCGCACGAGGCTTTTGCCCATCATTTGCAAAATATCCCCAAATTGATGCTGGGTTTGGTGCAACTGCTCAACCAAAAGTTACGCTGGACTGCCGCTTTTGCTGAATCGGTGGCGCAGTTTGACGCCGCGGGGCGGCTGCTGCATATTTTGCTGCTTTATAATGAACAATATGGCGTGCGCACAGAAGAGAACGGCCATGTGTACCACGTGCTCGATCTGTCGCTCAATCAGACCGACTTGGCATCGCTGGTGGGCGCGCGGCGTGAATGGGTCAACCGCATTCTGGGCGATTGGCGCAAGCGCGGCCTCATGGAGTTCAATAATGGTGTGGTCACCATCCTGGATCTGCAACGCGTCACTGCCGAGCGCGACAGCCGCATTGAAGCCAATCAGGGCGGAGAGTGGTAGAATTTTCGGTTTGCGAATTGTAGGCTCATGGTAAAAAGGTGGCGGGCTTCCGGGCATTTATGGTTGGTGCTGATTGTTGCATTGGGCGCCGGCTTGCGCTTTTGGGCAATTGGCGCCAAAACGATTTGGCTGGATGAGGCCTTTAGCATTTGGGTGGCCCAGCACAGCGTGCCGGAAATCGTCCAGTGGCTCATACGCATCGACCAGCATCCGCCGCTTTATTACATGCTGCTGCACTATTGGATCGACGCTTTTGGCGACCTACAAGGCGCCGTGCGCGCGTTCTCTGCCCTCTGTGGGACGTTGGCGATTCCGCTCTTTTATGCCACAGGCAAAGCCTTTTATGACGCCAAAGTAGGGCTCATGGCCGCGCTCATATTGGCTGTGGCGCCTTTCCACGTACGCTTTGCGCAAGAGACGCGCATGTATGCGCTTCTGACGCTGGCCGTGGTGGCGGCGCTCTATTTTTTGGCCCACCTTTTGCGAAACCCGCGGGCAGCAACTTGGCGCTGGCTGGGGCTGGCCGTGGCCCAAGCCGTCATTATGCTGACCCACAACACGGCCACCGTCTATTTCCCCCTGGCCCTCAATTTCGCCCTCATTCTCATTATCTTTCTCCAGTCTACCGCGCGCATACATGCCGCCGATCTGCCCAGCCTGAAAAACCTGGTCTGGGCTGGATTTATGCGCAAGTGGCTGCTGTTTCAGCTTTTGGCGCTGCTTATCTGGTCGGTGTGGGCGTGGGCCTTTGTGGTGCAAGCGCGCGGGGTGGATGCTGAGTTTTGGATCGCGCCGCCCACGCTGGATTCGATCCTGTCCACGCTGCATACGCTGATCCTGGCCCATCTGCCGCGCTGGTTTCCCCTCTATCCACTGGCGGATCTTCTTTTTGGGGGGCTGGCCGTCTATGGCGTTTATGGACAAAGACGCCAACCGGGCCGCGCCATACTATTGAGCGTGCTCTTTGGCGCACCGATTCTGATTGCCCTGGGCGTGAGTTTGCGCCGCCCGCTCTTTTATGACCGCACGCTGATCTGGGTGACGCTTCCCCTCTATTTGCTAATGGCCGTGGGCATTGTGGAAATTGGACGGCGGGCGAGTTTGGTCCGCACGTCCTGGCGGCCCCGGTCAGTGCAAGCCACGCTCAGTGCCATAATGGACCCGGCGCAGGTTGGATATTGGCTGAGCATTGGTGGCATCCTGATGCTGAGCGCGCTTGCGCTGCACTCCTACTATGTTTATTTTCACAAAGAGGATTGGGATAAAGCAGCGGCCTATTTGGCTGCGCAGGCACAGCCCGGCGATATGATTATCTTTAACGCCACTTGGGTGCAATTGCCCTTTGACTATTATTTTCGCCATTATGAACGGGATGTGGAGCTGCGCGGGGCGCCCGTTGACCTTTTTGATCGGGGCGTTTTGGAGCCCAAGATGACGGAAGCAGATGTGCCGCATATGCAGCAGCTCATTGCCAACCGGGAGCGTGTCTGGCTGGTCTATTCACACGAGTGGTACACGGACCCCCAACATATTGTGGTGCGCGAGTTGACGCGGGCCATGCAGGCAGCGGACCGCCAAGAATTTGAGGGGTTACAGGTGTTAGAGTTTGTCAAAGGCTCTACGGCCACAGCCGCGCCATAATCCAACTTGCGCGGCGCCCTTGGATCGCCAGGGCGAAATAGGTGCTTACTCGTCAACATCGACAAAAAGTTGTCGACAACGCAATAATTTTTCGTCGGTGTTGCCAGAGGCTTTATTTGCGCCGCCGACCTGAGCCCCCAGCGAAGGCGCAACTATGTAGAGAGCTGGCCCGGAGACTTTTACGCCGGGCTGGCGGCATTATCCATTTTCTATCCCCAGCCGTTGCAGTAAACGCGGCCACCCGACCACCAACATATTTTCTATCTCACGCAACGTGCGGCGATAGACCGCTTCGTCTTGCCCAATGGGGTCGGCAATATCGCCTTGCAGTCCAGCCAGTTCGCTGAGCAGCAGGACCTTGTCCAGATTTTCGGGCGACTGGTAGAAGATGTGGCGGCGATGCGCTTCCTCCATCACCAAAATCAGATCTGCTTCTTGAATTAAATCATACGACAAGCGCTGGGAGCGATGAGCGCTAATATCAATGCCTTTGCGCGCCAGGGCGGTTACCGAATGCGCGCTGGCCGCTATATCCGGCGCCGCGCCGGTGCCGGCAGACTTTACAAGGAGTTGATCGGCCAGATGGGCGGTCTCGATGTAGCGCGTTAGCAGCCCGGCCACCATGGGCGAACGGCAGATATTTCCGGTGCAGACAATTAAAATGGTTTTCATAATCAGCTTGATGATTGCAGCAGTGGTGATGCCGATGCGCCTCTGTCGCTGATTATGAAGATGTCAATAATCAGCTGCCGGTTAGCGAGGGCATTCGTTTGCGCTGACCGCTGTTCGGGCCAGGCAGCACGGCTACGCCATACTCTTCGTTGTTTTTGCCCGTATGTCCATACCCATATGCATCGTAATTATAATAGTAACCGCTATTCTTTGTCGAGGTTCCATTGAGCACAACGCCGGCCAGATGTGCATTGACCTGGCGCAGCGCGGCCAAACCGCGTTTGGCCACTTCGCCGCGCGTCTTGCCGGCGCGCAGCACATACAAAACACCATCGGTGCGTACGGAAAGCGCGGCGGCGTCCGCCAGCAGCGTGGCTGGCGGGCTATCGATGAGAATGGTGTCGGCTTCGTCGCGCAGTCGGGTCAGCAGTTCCAACATGCGCTGCGAGCCAAGCAATTCGGCCGGATTCGGCGGCAACGGACCGGAGGTCAGCACGCGCAGCCCGGGGACGGAAGTGCGCTGCAAGACGCGGTCAAAATCGACCTGGTTGCCCAGCAAGGCCGTGGAAAGTCCCACATTGTTGATCAAATGGAAAAGTTGATGCTGCGTGGGCCGGTGCAGATCGGCGTCGACCACAATAATGCGGTTGCCGGCGTGGGCCAGCGCCGCCGCTAAATTGGCCGTAGTAATCGATTTGCCATCGCCCATTTCTGGGCTGGTGACCAGCAGCATTTGCATGCGGTGATCAATGGAAGCAAATTGGAGATTGGTGCGCAGCACGCGATATGCTTCCGCCACCGACGACTTGGGGTTGGAAAGCATGATCAGTTTGGAGTTGAAAATCGGTACGCTGCCGGTCAGTACCGCCGATTTGGTATCCGACATTTTCGGCACCGCGGTCAGCGTGTTGATGCCCAGGCGAATGCGCACATCGTCGCTGGTGTTGATCGAGTCGTCCATATATTCAATCAAATAGGCGCCGCCTGCGGCCAACACCAACCCCACTACGGCGGCCAGCGCCACATTAAAGAGCAAATTGGTGTCGACTGGGCGCGTGGGAATGGATGCCTTTTCGATGACCTGTATGGTGTTAACCGCACCGCGTTGGGTGCTGGCCAGCATATCTGTATAGTTGGTTTGCAGCGTGGCCAACTTGTCTTCTAGCGTGGCAATCTCTTTTTGCTTGTCGGCAATTTGACGTGCATTGAGAATGTCCAGCAATTCCGCCTGATTTTTGCTGATCTCTTGCTCTGTGACCAGAATGCTCTGCTCCAGTTTGGCCAATTGCTGGGTTACAAACTCTTGGCGCCCTTGGCGTTCCTGACCGGCGGGGCTTTGTAAAATGAGCTGATTCACCAATTCGTTGGCCACGCCATAAGCCAGCTCCGGGTTACGCGCATCGACGCTGATCTCAATGAGCTGCGTGTTTGGTACGACGGCCACGCTGTAAGATGGTAAGCTTGAAATCCCCAATGCCATCATGGTCGCCAGGCGCACATTATCACGCGTGGCAATATCTGCATAGGTGCGCGCCAGCTGCTGCGATAGAAAAATCGAGTTGTTGTTGGGGTTTGGGTCGGTAATGGCCGAGCCAATCATAATGGTCGAATTAGAGCGGTAGACCAGCGGCTGCGACTTGGTGTATAGATAGCCCGAGGCGGCTGCCAAGCCCGTGGCCACCACCCAAAACCACCACCATTTAAGCAAAGGGCGTAGATAATAACGTAGTTCTAGATTGTCCATAACGCTTAATTCCTTGGATGAAAAAGAAGGGCCCTGTGTCCGCCACAAGCGCCATTATACAAATCCTCAAGAGCTTGCATGATGGCGCTGTGTCCAACACAACCGCCATCATGCAAGTTATAATATCTTGTTCTGGCGAAATCCTTAACGAGTCCAGACTGGGTAGGCATCGTTATATTCGTTGTTGCTAATGTTATGCTGGTCAGAACCATCTGCATTCATGATGAAAAGCTGATTGTGACCAGTGCGATTTGAGAAGAAAACGATCTTCTGTCCATCCGGCGAAAAGCTGGGATGTTTGTCCCAAACGTGCTCATTATGAGTCAATTGTTCAGTCACGCTGCCGTCTAGCCGGATGCGATAGATCTCATCATTGCCGCTATTGGCGCTGACAAAGGCGATCCACTCGCTGGTTGGCGACCAGGCCGGATCATAACTCATGCTGCGTTCGCCGCCAGAGAAGGTGGTCAACTGGCGAGTTGTATTGTACTCATAAGAGCGAATGTGTATCTGACGCAAGCGGTTGGCGTCTGGCGATACAATGGCCTCCTTCCGCCCATCCGGTGAAAACGCCAGTTGGTTGCGCGCCAGCGGATAGACCCACGGCTGTGTAATCCCAAACAGCTCGCCCGTATTTGGATCTAATGCATATGTTTCATCCTGGCCGCTGCGGTCAGAAATAAAGAGTATTTTGTTGCGGAAAAATTCCGGCAGCTGATCGGGTACATCAAAGGTTGGCGTGGGTGTCGGCGTCGGCGTAAAGTTGCCGCTGGGCACAATGAGCGGCAGCGGCGTGCTGGTGGGCGATTGTTGCGGCGTCGGTGTGGGCGTTGGCGTCAGCACAACCACGTTCCACGGGAGGGGCGTGGGCGTGCCAGTCGTCTGCACCATGGCTTCCAGGATCACCGCATTGGCGGCGGCGGTCGCTTCATTTTCCGGCAGCGCCGTGGCAATCACATATTCAGCAATCACCGCGTTGTATGGCAGCGGCGTGGCGGTGGGCAGACCCGCCGCGGCTTCTGCCGTGGCCGTCTCCACAAGGGCGGCCACGGTGGCTACATTTTCCGGCGGCGGCGAGGGCAAAATCAGCACCGGCGTTACGTAGTTTGCCGGCGCCGGCGTAAACGTTCCGGTTGTTTGGGCCACGGCCGTGGCATAGAGCGCTCGTCCCTGCTCTTCTTCTGGGCTGGCTGGCGTGGGCGTTTCTAACAATACCGGCGGCAGCCCGTTGTTGCGCGCCACGACCTGTACCGTGGCCAAATTTTGTGGAAACGGTGTAGGGGTAAAGATGCGGCCCGGCACCGGCGTAAACGTACCCACTGTCTGGGCAATGGTGGTGGCCGTGGCCGCCTGCGCCACCGCCGTGACCACATTCTCTGGCACGGGCGTTAGCGTGGCCACTATAAATTCTTCGGTGGGCAGCGCCGGGGCCACATCGGGTCGCGGTCCCAATGTGAGGAACAGCTCGGGTGGTGCACCGCCCGATTCGGGGCCGCGACCCGAGTCCCAGGCAAAGAGCGTTTCCGCCTCGGCGCTAGACGCGTAAATGCGCACGGTCAAAGAGTCTGCTCCAGACAGCAGCTGATTTTCTAGCCAGGCGCGGGCGGCGGCATCCAATTGCCAGAAGTTGACTTTGTCCGCAGCCAGGTCCTCGGTGTGCAGCTCTGGAAAAAGAATCATGGAGGGCGGGGCGCTAATGGCCGCATCGTAGTTGGCCAGCACCAGGCTTTCCAAATCGCTAGCGGCAATAAGTTGCAGATACCAAATGGCGGGCACATCGGGACGCAGATGTTCATCGGATAGCCCGGTGAGCGCCAGGGTTGCTTCGCGAATGGGGGCGCCGCGCGGAATACGGCTCAAGTCAAAGCGCACTACCGAAAAGTAGGTTTCGCCTTCAAAAAAGCCGGAATATAAAAAGGAGTCGTTTAGATTATTGCGCCGCGAATCGTTGGACTTCCACCAACCGGCGTCGCCATTGAGCGGAACCAGGCTGAGCGCCCGTCCGTCCGGCTCGGGCGTGGACGTGACAAAGCGCGCGGCTGTATTGACATCTTCAGAATTGCTACTGCCAGATTTACTATCTTCAGAATTATCACCTTCAGAAGCCACCCCGGGAGCGGCTGCCGTTGGCGATGCAAGCAGCGCGGCCATTGCCGTGGCAGAAGCCGTCGGCGTGGCGGTGGGGGCCAGCGTCACGGCTGCGCTTGGAACTTTCGTACCGGCGACTTGCGCGTCATTGTTTGGCTCAGCCGGTTGTGGCCCAAGCAGCGCATTGTCCTTGGTGGGTGTTGCCAGCGCTGCCAAAATGGTATTGGTGGACTGTGCGGATGTATCATTGCTGTTGGCGGCGGTTAAGCGCTTGGGCGTCGGATGCGCATCCATCGGCACGGCAATCTGGACCGCCACACCATTGTCAACAGTATTAGTCAGCCCATTTGTGGCCGTGATTTCGCCCGTCTGTGTCATGGTCGTGGCGCCGTGAAGCTCACTCGCACCATTGGACAGCCCCGTACCGGCTTGTCCGTCAGCCGCACCAGCGCCATTGGCAAAGGGCGGCAAAATGCCGCGGGTTGCCAACATATCTGTCACGACCCCGGCTTTCTGGGTAACGGCAGCCATTACAGGTTGCAACTGATTGGTGTAGGCCGCATAGCCTGCGCCTGCCGCCAGCAAAACCAGAAGCGTAAGCAGCGTGAACAACCCGCGGGCTCGGCGCCGCCTGGGCGCATATGCACCGTAGTATGGCGCGCCTTGGCCTGGTATTTCGTAGCCCACCAAGGGGGGCGGTGGCGTCACGTAGGGCGATTGGCCGGAGTGTGCATTCTGGGCATCGCTAAAGGGCGCGCTATTTGCGGACGTTGCATCCATGTATTGATGAGCGCCCTGGCCCATGCGGCTATCTGTGGATGATGGGTTTTGTGATGTCGGCTCTGCATGAGTTTGGGGCGTATTGTTAACCGGCTGGTTTGGATTGGCCGATTTTAAAGGCTCTGTCTCATCTCTGCGCGGTGTGGATGCAGATAAGGCGTTGGTGGATAATCCGGCGCGTTGTTGGGGCGGTTCGGGCGGTAACGATATGTTGCCCGAAAGGACGCGTCCGATTGGGCGCGGTTGCCCATTGTGTCCATTGGGCGCTCCATGGTCCACTGGTGCGGCGGGGGAAATGCCGGGCGCGCCGGCAAGTTCAACGCGCACGGGCCCGCTATAAAGCGGGCAATTGAGATGATTGGCTTGGAGGCAAAATCCATGCTGATGTTCGGCATTGGGCGTAAAGGGTACACCGCGCACAAAGCAGCTGTGTGCTGGTGTGGGCATCATATAAATGGAGCTACGGTCTTCGCGCAATCCAATGTGGGGACAATTGGTAAATGATGCTATGTCTGACATGATATCCTCGATCAGTAACTAGCCGGCTTCGATAGGACATACGCAAGCCTGGCGGCCACAGCGCTCGCTGCGCGAGTTTGCGTTGTGTGTAGGTTCTTACATGCAATGATGGCTCTGTGCGCTGCACAACCGCCGTCATGCAAGTTCTTACATGCAGTGATGGCTCTGTGCGCTGCACAACCGCCGTCATGCAAGTTTCTTACATGCAGTGATGGCTCTGTGCGCTGCACAACCGCCGTCATGCAAGTCTCGATGTATAGGACTAATTACTGATGTATTAAGTTACTACCCATTTCTTTCGAAAATCTTGCAAATATAAACCGCTTTATTTGTCACCATGTCGTTATCCTTTTCGGCTTATCAGAAACAATTTGTACATTAGACGTCGGAACCCGCATTCTCATCTTAAAATGAGTGAAATCGCCGCCGCCAGATCGTCGACGAGATCCACAGGTGGCTGGTCGGCCAATAGCGCAGCTAACTGTGGGCCTTGCAAGCCGCTACGCACCAAGATGGAACCACAGCCGGCTGCCTGTGCGGCCTGGAAATCGGTGAACGAGTCGCCAATAAAAACGGTGTGCGCCGCCGGCAAATCATATTGGTGCAGCGCTTGCAAGAGCAGACCGGGGCGCGGTTTGCGGCAAGCGCAATTTTCATCTGGCCGATGCGGGCACATGAAAACCTGGTCAATGCGCCCACCGGCTTCTGCCACTTCGTGCTGCATCTGGCGATGAATGGCGTCCACTGCGCTGCGTGAGACAATACCGCGCCCAATGGCCGATTGGTTTGTCATGACCAAAATCGGCACGGGTAGCGTGGCGATTTGGCGCAGGGCTGCTAGCGCATTGGGCAGAAATTGGAATTCGCGCCAGTTCTTCACATAGTCACTGCGTTCGCGATTGATGACGCCATCGCGGTCTAAAAAAATAGCGGCAAGGTTGTTCATGCTTATGGCTCCCATGGGGTGTGAAATGCCAAGAGATAGTTTCCTGGCGGGCTACGATTGGGGCAGCTATGCATCATTACTTTACTCAATGTCATAAAATGAGCGAAAAGTGCGTCGCACGGGGTCCGCCATTTTGGTTCTCGCATGCGCGTGGCATACCGTGCGTCGCACTGGAAGCGGCCTTACCTTAATGACATTGAATACATTACTAACGTATGTTACGCAAGCCGAGAGGAACGTCGGCGAGCCGACGTTCCTGTTGCTTTCTAGCAGACTGGTTGTCGCTTCGTAACGTGAGTTACTAAGCACAGTTTTTACGCTGGCGTACTCACCAGCGGATGTTCATGGCTCTTTTCCCGTACTTTTTGGCGCAGCGTCATCGTCAGCATGTGGCCCATCATCATATGGATGTCTTCGATCTGTTCGATGCACCAATTGGGGACGACTATGGCTATATCTACAAGATGCGCAAGCGCGCCGCCATCATAGCCGCTCCAGCCCACCGTTTGCGCATTGCGCGCGCGCGCAAGCTTGACGGCATTGAGCACATTGGGTGAATTTCCGCTGGCGGAAATGGCCAACACCACATCCTTTTCTTGCAACACATTTTCGAGCTGGTGCGCAAATACGTTTTCATATCCTTCATCATTGGCAATGGCTGAAAACAACGACATATTATCGTTGAGCGACATTACCTTCAGGTGCGGTGCGGATAAATACGGCTTATCTGCGGCCCGCGTATTCTTGCTCAAATCGCAGGCAATGTGGGACGCCGTGGCGGCGCTGCCTCCATTGCCCAGTACAAATATCTGTCTACTTTCCAAACGGGCCAGGTGGAAGAGAGAAACCATTTGCTGGAACTGCGGCCACGGCAAGCGATCCAGGGTCTGCTTCACTTGCGCGGTGTATTCAATATATGGGTAAGACACTATATCCTCCGGCTACAATGTTGAGCAGCACATGCTGCTGGCACTTGTGTTCAACACAAGCGTGGGATGGTTCTCCCGAGGGTGGTGGGTGTGGGGGATCTTACCTTTGTTCAAATATAATGCGTGTACCGTTCCTTTCCAGATTAAACGGCAGTTCGGATAGTGAATGGAGCGCTTGGCGCACCTGTGGCTGTTGTGCGCTGGGACAATATAAGAGCAGATAGCCACCGCCACCGGCGCCGGCAATTTTCCCGCCCAGGGCGCCGGCTTTGCGCGCCGTTTGATAGAGCGCATCCAGATATTCATTAGAGATGCGGCTGGCCAGCTCACGTTTTACACGCCAGCTTTCATGCAGCAACACACCGATTTCATGCAGGTTGCCCTGCTGCAATAAAGTACAAGCTTCTTTGGCAAATTGAGCCAGCGTACGCAAATGGTCAATTCGCTGACCAATATTCTTATTCTGTTCGTCCAAAATAGTCTCGGCGCGGCGCGTAATGTTGGTATAAAAGAGCATGAGATTTTGGTTGAGCGTTGCCCAGTTTTCGGCCTGGATGTCTATGCTTTTGACCGAAACGCCCGCCGCCGAAAAGTGCATAAAGCGCTGACCGCCATAGGCCGCAATGTACTGGTCCTGCACGCCAATGGGCTTGCCTAATATGTCGATCTCAACTTCGCAGGCCTGGCGCGCCAGCGCTTCGTGATTTTGCGGCATGTTGAGATACGCATACATGGCTTGCAGCAGCCCTACTGTTACTGTGCTGGAGGAGCCAAGACCAGAACCCGCCGATGGAATATCGGCCATGGTGGCAATTTCGATGCGCTGGTGAATGCCCGTTTTACGCAAGCATTCACGCACCAATTCATGTTTGAGCGCGTCGAGATGGTCGACTAGTTCGGTGTCGCTGTACCCCACGCGGATTTTGTGATCATAGCGCTCTTTGATAATGACATAAATAAATTTGTCAATGGCCGTGCTTAGAACACAGCCTTCTTCTTCTTGGTAAAAATTGGGGAAATCGGTTCCCCCGCCAAATAGACTAATGCGCAGCGGTGTTTTCGTGATGATCATGCAATATCTATCTATTCTATTATCGGTACACTGCAACGGTGTTGGCGAGATACGCATCGGACTCGATTGGTGAATCCGGCCCTAGCGCTTGCCGTTGCGATCTACTGATTATTGGTAAATTAGAGAAGTTACGCAGTTGACCCAGAAGTTCGACTTATGAGAGAAGTCGAACTTCTCCTGAGCAGCACTGAAGTGCGTAACTCCAAAATGATTAAAGTTTTTATTTGCTGCGCCGCTGGCTGTAGCTGGTATCGTAAAAGAACTGACTCCCGCCACCCAAATAGAGCAACCGCCGGTAAGGATTCTCGGTCACAAGCAGCACGCCCCAGCGATATTCACCCTCATCAAAAAGCCCACCCAGCGTGTTGTCCAACCGGTCCAGGTCGACATTGACATGCGTATTGGTCGTGGGCGCCGCCAGGCCAAAACCATCATTGAGCGGATCCTGTTCCGGTCGCCAAAGCACTAGCTCAAACTTTTGACCATCTTGCAAAGGGCCATCTGCACGCCATTCAAAGCTGAAAAAGCTGCGTCCTGCTTCGCCGGGCTGTGGGCGCACGGGCTCAATCGAGCGAACGCTGGCGGCTGCCGCCTGCTGGGGACGGAATACCGGCGTGGGTGACGGCGTGGGCGTCCCCGCAACGAGCGTCGGTGTGGGCGATGGCGTACCGGTTGCCTCCGCGCGGCCGGCGTCTAGGGCGGCGCCCACCGTGGCCGTCAACGCACCGGCGGGAACGGACGTACTGTGCGGAATGGCGGTCAAGGTGGCAATGATTTCATCATAAGCGCGCTTGGCCTCGGCGGTTTTGGCCGCCAGCACATCTTCTGCCGTCGCATTTTCCAAAGCGGCGGGCGTGGGCGTGCTCAGCGCGCTGATTGTGGCTGCGCTGTTTGCTTGGGCCAGAGGCGTATTGGTCGCAACAGGAGCCGTCTTGAGCGTGGATAACAAGACAGAGGCAAGATAGGCCACGGGATTCAAATCGCTCAAATGGAGCGGCGTTTGTGCTGCGGCGTCGCTGCTTTCCGTGGCATCGTCTGCTGTGGTCGTTGCGCCAGCCTGAGAAGATGGGGAAGCGGCGGTTGGCGCGGGCGTAGATATAAAGGCCAGCGCAATTGCTCGCACATCGGCGGCCAGTACCGCCTGTGCGTCGGCTGTTGGCGTGGCCGTGGGAATGGGCGTGACGACGGGCGCCGTGGCGGTCGTTTTTGTAATGGCCGTTGGCTGTACCGTGCTGGTGGCCGTTGGCTGTGCCGTATTAGTAGCGGTTGCCGGGACGTTCGCTATTGCCGTGCCGGTAGCCGTGCTAGTAGCAATTGATGTTTGAGTCGAAGCCGGCGTGGCTGTAGCCGTTGCGGAGCTGACGGTTGCTAGGGCCGTGGCCGTCGATGTCGCTGTAGGGCGCGGCGTATTGGTCGGACGCGTCGTGGCTGTTGGCGTTACTGTTGGTGCTACGGCGGCTGTTTCGGTTGCCGTGCGAGTTGGCGCGGTTGTTGCCGCCGCCTGCGCCACTCGGGGTGGTGTATTTGTGCTGATCGGCTCGTCTGTTTGCGTCGGGCGTGTAGTCGCGCGCGGCGTTGTAGTGGCGGTTGGCTTCGCGGTGTTTGCTGCCGTATTGGTTGGCGCGACGGTATCGGTTGCCTGAGCGGCTTGTGTGGCTTGCTGCGTGCTGGTGGGCGTGCTGAACGTCGTAGCAGATGGCGCCACAGAAGCTGTTGGCGTGACTGCATCATCGTCCGCGCTGGCGGTGGCCGCGTCAACCGCGGCGGGGGCCTGCACAACCGTGCGTGGCGTGCGTGTGGCCGTTGCTGTGGCCGCCGGTTCGCTGCCTGCAATGGTGGTGGTGGTCGGCTCAGCGGTAGCAGCCGTTTCTTCTGTGGCCACTGTGGGCGTCGGCGTGGTAGACGCCGTATCTGACGGCGGCGTAATAGTGATATTGGAGAAAAGCTCTGCGGCCTGTGCACCGTTGGGCTGTTCTGGCTGCACGCGTACGGGTTCAGCAGTGGGCTCATTGCCCGCTGGCGTAACCGCTGTCAGTTCAGCCGAAGCAGCAGGCTCGTCCGCAGGTGCAGTGGTGGCTGTGGCGGCGGGCGTAAGCACGGCCTTCGCCTGGGCCACTGCGGCCAAAGTCGGTGCGGGCGCGCTGGTGGCGGTGGCCATGTTTAGCTGAATAGGGCTTTGCACCACCATTACGTTGGAACGGGCGCCGGCATTGGACGTGAGCGCGGCTACCATGTCGGGCATACCGGACAGCGCGCGCGATACGGCGGATGTGGGTTGCATGAGGCCAAAGAAGATACCGCTGATGACGACCAATGCCCCAGCCACCATGATCAATTGGCGCACTAGCGAATTGGAGCCGGCGGCGCGTGTGGTCACTTCTTGCAGGTGCAGCAGAACGGCCGTCATGGCGCGATACCCAATTTGGGTCGTTGCCGTATCGATCAATTGGTTTACAAAATCGTCAGGCTGGGCCTCACGCAAGACGGCCTGAATTTCGTCATCTGACAGCCGGTTCACCACTTCCCCTGAGCAGATCAGAAGTGAATCGTTGGGGCGTAGGGAAAGCGTATCGCTGGTCTTGTAATGGCCCGGCGCCGTCTCTTTGGCATCAAAGCGATCGTACAGCGCAATTTCCCGGTTGACCGTTATGTTGCGGCTCATGCCCAATAGGCTGCTGGGTAAGTTGGCCGTGCCGGGAACGTGGAAGTTTTTATGATTTAACGAAATCGGCTTGGCAATTCCATTGCGCAAGAGATAGGCAACGTTGTCACCCACATAGGTCAGCAGCAAATTGCCGTTGACAATGGCCGCCGCCGCCACCGTTATTCTGGCATCGAGCAGGGCCGGGTCTTGTACAGCGGCTTCGTGCAGTTCGGTATTGGCCACGTTGAAGGCATTCACCAGCTGCTGGCCAATGGGGATGGGCGATTGCTGCGCCAGCGCGTAATACATTTGGGTCGTCACAAGCTGGCACGCCTTGGCGCCTTTGGGGCTGTCGCCATAGGTGTCGGCGACCAGCGCATAGCGCACGGGACCCGTGACGTGTTCCACTTCGAACACAAGGTAGGCGCCAATTTGGTTAGGGCCATTTTGGCCGGCGGCCAAGGCTTGATAGATTTCGATTTCCTGCTTATTCATGCTGTTTTGTTCATAATAGAATTTAGGCCATTCCAGAAAAATAAGTATCTATCACGATAGACTCTTCTCTCTGGAATGGCTTGAGCTTCCATTCAAAATGGGTATTTTAATTCTGGACAGACCCTTAGTATGCACCCCGGCCTTTTAAGACGGCAGGCAACGTCTGAATACATAAAATTTGCAGATCGAGCCAGATCGAATAGTTGCGAATGTAATGCATATCCAGCTTGACGCGCTCGTCATAAGAAAGATTGGAGCGGCCCGAAACCTGCCACAGCCCGGTTAACCCCGGTTTGACCGTTAGCAGATTTGAACTCATGATGCCATACTCTTTGGCTTCCTCGGGGCTGATCATGCGCGGCCCCACCAGGCTCATTTGGCCCATGAGGACGTTGAGCAGCTGCGGCAGTTCATCCAAGCTGGTCATGCGCAGCCATTTGCCCGTGCGTGTAATTCGAGGATCATCACGCAATTTATGGTTCGCCGCCAGCTCAAGCGCCAGCCATGGCTGCTGGGCTAAAATTTCATCGCCATTGGTCACCATGGTGCGAAATTTGAAGGCGTCGAATTGCTTGCCGCCCACACCCAAGACGCGCCGCCGGTAGATGATCGGACCCGGCGAATCGAGCTTCACCAGCAGGGCGATGAGCGCAAAGAGCGGAATGAGCAGCGGTGATGCCACCGCAATCACCACACAGTCTAGCAGCCGTTTCCAGAGCGATTCCAGCCCGCGAATGCGCAGCCGATTCAGGCTCATGAGCGGCACCGCGCCCACCACACTTACATTCACCTTGGTGGTCATGGCCTCATACAGGCCGGATGAAAGGCGCATTTCCACCTTGGGTAACTTGACCAGGGCCTGAAACAGCGCCAGCAATTGGCTGCGGCTGAGCGCCGTGCTGGCCACAATCACTTCGCGAATATCCAGCTGGGCCACGGCTTCCGGCAGCGAATTGAGCGTGCCCAGCCGGGGCAGCTCAAAATCCTGGCTCAACATTTTGCCCAGATCTTCACCATCATGCGCCTCAACATAGCCCATGATCTTTAAGCCCGAATAGGACGTCTGCTGCAACTGTTCGACCAGCGCAATGGCTTCCCGATTCGACCCCACAATAATGGCCGGCGTGACAAAATAGTTGCGGTGGCGGCGCAGAAGATAGGCGCCGTGACGCAGACCAAAGCGCGCCAAGCATACAAAAAAGCTGGCTAATAGCCAAGACATAGCCAGCCAGCCTCGTGCAATCACAAAGCGCTCATCAGAGAAACTCACCAGCACCACCAGCATCATGCACGTGGTGCTGGCATTAAAAGCTCGGCTATACTCACTCGTGCCGCCCAGCAACAAATTCATATCGTAAAGGCGATAAAGCATAAATACAAAAAGCCAACATGGCAAAAGAATGGCAACGAGCTGAAGATATTTTTCAATGGAGGGGGCAACGTCTGGAGAAATCGTAATACCAACTTGAAAGCGCAACCAATAGGCAACCGTAAAAGCGAGTGCAAGCATCAGGGCGTCGGCTACAACGAGCAAAGCAATGTACACTTGCTTGTGGATGGATTGCGAGCTTGACAAAACGCGCGCGCTACGGATCATATCCATGGGCGCCATGTCCGCGGAAGAAAGCATTTCCTACTCCTCGAATTTCCAGTGGAACGCAATGGCGCTGACGATTTAGGCATTGGTCTCGGCTGATGAGCCCAACTCTATCTCTGGCCATGGCGATCTACTGATTTTGGATTCTTTCTTTCCCGGTCCACCTCACTTTAATATTGAATGGTGCGATCTGGATGAACAGGATTTCTTCTTTTCGATGCGTCCCCATCATGGGATGTAGGGACTTGTTCATGAATGTAATGATGACGGTTGTGCGGCGCACAGAGTCATCTATTGCTGATAATTATAGTTTAGCAGATTTTCTGTATTTTACTTATGACAATTTACTGATAATCCGTACAACACAATCGTGCCGGTGAGATTGGCTTCGGTCTCAAATAGATTCATTGCCATTGGGCGGCGGCGATTACCATCCGCGGTATGTTGGCCTGGCGGATGAAGCCATGTGTGCACTTATGACGCTAAATTTCCATCACGTCTCAGGCCCGATGCCAGTGCATATGCGGCGAACAACACAAAAATCGTATCCACCGGGAGCCGATAGCGCACAAGTGTCCACGTCAACAGGTGGACGCCTGTATAGACGGCGGCAAAGAGCGTAATTAACAAAAGCCCGCTGCGGTTTATAGATTGGTCCGTGGGGTGCCAGTAGATACGCCAGATGCAGAGCCCCATGCCCCAGAGCAGTAGCGGCAACAGCAGGCCAAAAGAACCCACGCGCGCCATGTTGCTAAAGAGCCCCGAATCGGCAGATGGCCAGAACTTGAAATATTCGCGTAGGCGGCTGAGCGATAGCCACACATAGCGTTGCGGGTCTGCGCGCACAAAGCCAAGGCCGCGCTGCAAAAGCGCGCTGTCCAATTCTGCTTCGTTGAGCGTCCACAATTCGCCCGGAATGAGCTCCTGATACGTGGGGCCGTCGTCGGGCAATACGCCTGGAAAATTGGTGCCGTAAATGGGGTGGTTGCCCCAGAAAAAGGCATATCCCGAATTGGTGTTGAGCGGCACAAACTTATCAAAGGCCAGATAATTACGCACGGTCCACGGCAAAATCAAGCAGGCGGCGACTAGTCCACAAAGCGCCACGTTTTGCACAATGCGTCGCCACGCGCGTCGACTGTGCGGCTTGAGCTGCCACAGCAGCCAGCCAAATAGAAAGGGCGTAAAGAGCATAAAGACCTGCCGCAGCAGCAGCGTGATCCCCAGCGCCAGCCCCAACATGAGCCAGTCGCGCGGCGACCCGCCCGTTTCGCTCTGCCCAATAGATAAAGCCAGATCCAGGCACCATAAGATGCCGATGATGTAGAAGGTCTCCGTCATCAGCGCACCGGCATAATAGATAAAGTAGAGATAACCGGCCGTGATGATGGCCGCCCACAAACCGGCCCCTGGTCCAAAAATGCGCCGCCCCAGCCGATAGGCCAACCACGGATGCAGCACGCCGGCGATGAGCGCCTGTAGCAGCCGCGCCGCTAGAGGCGTTACGCCACACACCCAATAGACCGCAGCCAGATAGAGCGTATAGAGAAAACTCCAATGCGCTGTGGGCTCACCTGGCCGCGTAATGGGCCAGTGCATTTCGGCAAAGCTAAAGCCAAAACCGTTTATCACGCGCTGCGCCAGCGCGTCATAGGAGATCTGGTCGTGAATGCCGGGCAGCACGTCCACCGTATTGCCGAGATAGAGCGCCGCCGCCACGCGCACCAACACGGCAATGGCCATAATCACCCATAAAGCAGAATGGCGCTCTATCAAGCTAAAGCCGCGGGCTGGGTTTAATGGATGCAAATTAAGCTTTGACGATTGATACACGGTTGCTCCTAATAGACCTTAATGCGCTGTCCATAAATCATGCGCTGTCCATAAATCGTGATGAGCGCCGCACCCACCGCATCCCACGAATGCCACTGTTCCACATAGCGACGGCCGGCCTGGCCAAGCTGCTGGCGACAAGCGGGATCGGCCAGCAGCGATAGAATGGCTTGCGCAAATTCAGCCGCGCCATCGGCTACGCATACGGCTTTGCCGCCTTGACTGCGCAGACCGGATGCCGCCTGAACGCTGGCCACCACCGGCGTTGCACAAGCCATTGCCTCCAGCACTTTGTTCTGGATGCCAGTACCGTATGGCACAGGTGCTACGGCCAAGTCTGCTTGCCGCAAATAAGGACGCAAATCCGGCACGGTGCCGGTGGTGATCACGCGTGGCGTCCCGTCCGCCCCCATATGCAGATTGGCCAGGCTGCGCAACGATGCCGGTGGATCTTTGCCCACGAGCTGCACCAACACATCGGGCTGTTGGGCCCACACCAGCGGCATAATGTCCTGCACTAGATGCAGCGCCGCCGTGACGTTAGCGTGATAGCTCATTTTGCCGCTGAAAACCAGCGTAGGGCGATCGTTGGCGGCAGCCGGCATGGCCGACCTCTGGGTAAAATAGGCCAGGTCTACGCCGTTGGCCAGCACGTGCACCTTGTCTGGCGTTCCCGCCAGCGCGTTTAGCGCTTGGGCATCGGTATGCGCCGTGGCCAGCACCCGATCAAACTGGCGCACCAATTGGCCCTCATAGCGCCGGGTGCGGGCCAGCTCTAGCCCGGTCATGAGCCGACCTTGGAGCGAACGGCTTTGCTGCGCCGCCTGCGCAAAGAGATGCGAAATGCAGTCCACGCTGTCCCACACAACCGGCGGGCGCTCTGCATCGGCGCTGTGCTGAAGAATTGATTGTACGTGCCGCCCATAGCGCGCCCCGCGCAGATGCTCCACATGGACGACGTCAAATTGTTGCGTCTGGACCAATGTAGCTAGGTCTTGCGCCAGCGCGGGATGCCAACAAAACCGGGCCTGAATGGGCGCCGGGCCCGCCAGCGCCGCCAGGGCATTCCAGGCGGCGCGGCCAGAGGAAAGAGGATGCGCCATGACTTCTACGCCCAGTTGCCGCAATGCTTCCAGCTCGGTCTGTTCCGTCGCCGAACGCCAGAGCGTAGCCAGCGTTACCGCATGGCCGGCCCGACGCAGCGCACGAATAAGCTGATAGGGCCGCACGCGGATCAGATTGGGCGTGTATGGCGATATAAATAATATGTGCATACCGGAATGGTCCTTCTTGAAACGTCACGCCATTCCGATGGTGCAGAGTACAATGTACGGCGTCTATCTTGTAAAATTTGTATGATGGCGGCTGTGCCAGGCCCAGAGCCATTATGGATCTAAAGGAATAGATCTAACGGACTTACGCAAGCCTTGAGGAAAATTACAAAGTCAGCTTTGTTATGCGCTCCTGGTAATCCACAGGCGCTGCGTAAGTCGTGTTGAAAAACTTGTGTCGTGTTGAAAAACTTGTGTAGTGTATGAAGCTATCCACCAATTCGGTTGTGGATTTTCTCCTGGTCTTCGGCAGCTGGGTTTGGTACGGCATAAATAGCATCCCACTTTTTATACATAGTGTGCCAATCGTAATGGGCCAGCGCCCACTGTCGCCCCGCCGCGCCCATTTGCGCCGCGCGTTGTGGATGGTTCAAGAGATGCAGTACGGCCTGGGCAAAAGCCTGCGGTTCATCGGCCAGCATAATATTTTGGCCGTCGCACAGCTCAATGCCTTCGGCGCCCACGCGGGTGCTCACCACCGGCAGCCCCCACATCCACGCATCGAGAATTTTGACGCGCATGCCGCCGCCGGCCAGCAGCGGCGCCACAAAAACGGCTGTCTCCTCCAGATAGGGTGTGGGGTCATCGACAAAACCGGTCACATCCAAATTCTGCCGCGGAATGCCCAGCTTCTGAAGCTGGGGCGGCGGCTGTTTGCCAATCACGGTTAGACAGACATCGGGCGCTTGGGCCAACACCTGGCCAAATACATGTTCGGCAAACCAGCTAATGCCCTGGGCATTGGGTGGATAGTGCAGACCACCCAGAAAGGTGACGCGCCGCGCCGGCTGGCGGGCTGCCAGCATGGGCTTGTCTTCGGCATCGCCGCAAATGGGAATAATGCCGGCGTTGGGCAGAATTAGGTTGTGCTGAGCCGCCTGCGCCTGCAAAACGGCCAAATCATCACGCGTTACCCAGACCACGTGGTCAAATTGCGTGCAGGTTTGCACTTCAAAATGGGCCAGCTTGCGCGCCTCCATCTGCAACAGTTGGCGCTTGAGCGGATTGGCTTCACTGCTGGCCAGCCGCTGCGGAATCATAAAGACCGCGTTGTGTTGATCCAAGACGGTTTGGGCCGCCGGCAACAGCTTTTGCTTCAGCCAAAGCGCATAGGGCGCCATCCAAAGCTGGTCAGCGTGAATGGCGTCAAATGGTCCGGCCTGCTCTACGACTGACGTGAGTAAACCGCTCATGGCCGTGGTCCAGTCGCGTTCAATAATAAAAGAGCGATTGGTAATCAGGCTGCGTAACAGGTGCACGCCATCTAGCAGCTTGGATCGCGGCATTTGGATGGTATGAACTGCGTGGCAAAAGCTGCGCAAATGCGCCACGGATGCGGCTGTATCGGTGGCGCGCACAAAGGAAACCAGCGTAATTTCATGGCGCTGAGCCAGATGACGCAGCACGTAATAGGCGCGCAGTTTGGGGCCGGCATCCAGCGGGTAGGGCAGAACTTGGGTCAGAAACAGAATACGCATATTAAAATTCAGGCAGCAAACAGAGGAGGCGCCAATAGTTGGCGGTGAGGGCTCGGCAATCCTGTCGCTGTGCTTTGTGGCCGACACATGCAAAAGGGCTGGCCGCCAGCCGCGCCAGGCTGGCCAAGAGCAAAACCACTTTGTAGAGCGCGGCCGTGCGCGCGCCATGCCGCTTGCGAAAATAGAGCACTTTGTAGCGGTATAGATTTAGAAACATCTCGCGCGCCACCAGCTGGGTGCTCTGCGCACCATAATGGATCACCTCTGCTTGTGGCACCCAATAGAGCTGCCAGCCCGCCTGTTGGATACGTTTGCAAAGGTCCACTTCTTCGGAATAGATAAAGAACGCGTTATCCAGACCGCCCACCTGCTCAAATAGATCGCGGCGTATCAACAAACAGGCGCCTTTGATAATGTCCACTGGGTGCGCGTGATGCAGCGACCAGCGCGCTATTGGATATTCGGCATAGGCATGGAGCCGGTCCATATGAAAGAGCCGCCACAGCTCGCGCCAGAGCGTGGGCGCCGGGCTGCACGAAGGCTGCAAAGTGAGATCGGCATTGAGCAGGCGCGGTCCCACGGCGCCCACGTTATCGTGCGCCTCCATAAAGGCTAGCAGCGTGGTGACCGCGCCTGCCTTGACCACGGTGTCAGGATTGAGCAGGAGGAGATATTTGCCGCTGCTCTGGGCAATGGCTTGGTTGTTGGCGCGCGCAAAACCGACATTTTCGGCATTGGCAATCACTTTGACCCAGGGAAACTGTTCCCGCAGCATAGCGACGCTGTCATCGGTAGAACGGTTATCCACCACAAGAACTTCGCAGGAACTGGGCAACGCAAACAGGTGCGAGCTGCTCATTGGCCCATGGAGGATCGAGCGATTGACGGAGAGCGTTGCATAGAGCGATTGCAGACAATCTGACAGCATTTGCGCTGTGTTCCAATTGACAATAATTATTGATAATAACAGACTTGGTGGATCGGCTTTTCTCATTTTGAATTTATTACGCTATGAACGGGTTTGTCGCTTTGGGTTCAACTGGCTGTGTGCGCCGGCATGCTACCGCGTCATGATAAAAAGGCCGCCCATGATGACCAGCGTGCCCAGCACTTTGTGCCAGGTGAACAGTTCGCCAAACACCAGGAGAGAAATAAACATCACCAGCACAAAGGAAAGGCTCATAAATGGATAGGCAAAGCTCAGCTCAAATTTAGTCATGGCCGCCATCCAGCAGAGCGAAGCAATGAAAGCGGAAGCCAATGCCGAAAGCACCCACGGATTTGCAAATTGTTGGAGTAGAAAAAAGAGCTTGGCCGTCAAAGCTGGGGGCAACTCTCCTGCCCGGGCCATTTGCCAGCGCAGGGTCAGCTGTCCATAAACAGTAAATAAAATTGTCAGCGCAATGTATATATATCCCATGCGCATAGTTTAATTGCACTTTAGTGGAAATGTGTATTACGAAACGCTAACACGACTTGCGCCGCGCCATTGGTTTTGCCAGAATGCGAACGAGCCATAGACAAGCGCGAACTTGGTGAGCGCAACCGATATTTTCGGTCACTGACGGCGCAAAGCGTCCGCTGCGTCTGCTACATAAAGCGACCCATTTGTTGATGACGGGCGTAGCGGCTTGAAAGATACGGTTCGACCCGATTTTGTGTGTTCCTGTCAAATGTGTTTATAGAGCCAAAAGGTATGATGGCCACATTATTTAAAGTAATACGACACCGGTTGAAACCAGCGCCTGTCAGCCAAAGTACGCTAAAGCGCACTCTGATTTCAGCCCGCTTTTGTGTATTAACAAAATAGTCCTAGCATCCCAGAAGTTCGACTTCTCCGAGAAGTCGAACTTCTATGCCGGTGTTAATTTATAAATCTGCAATAGCGGGCTTGCCCTATGAGACATAGGCCTCAGCCTGTGGTATGAATTACTTTACGTGACGCATCTATAAAGTGTAGCACAAAATACTGGTCGATCAGCTAGGTAAAAACTGTTCTACTATATAGTAGAATGTCCCATGATCTGTGCCATACTTGAATAAGAGGCGGTTTCAGCAGAAAACCGATTGAGACTCTATCCACAAATTCGGGTTTGAATCGTAAGCAGTCTTTGATGCGTCGGTTTGCACAGAGAATGTACAGACAGACTTAGTGAAATCGCTTTTGCCATTGCACAATGGCGTGAATGCAGTGCGTCTTCCATTGCCACCGGATCGAAGCCCGACCCCTGCATTGTACTATGGTGAAAATCGCAATTCGATTTGCCTCCCCTGCAATAGAAGGAGGCAACTGCTAATTGGATTGGCGCCAAATAGAAGTTATAGCGTATGGCAGAATGTTCCGCACAGGTCGAAAGCCTGGTCTATCTGCCTGTGCGGGTCTGGGGGAAAGATGAAACCTGTATACAATGTAAGTGGAAGACCCTATTGGAAAGTTCTACAAATTGGCGCTGTATTGGCCACTGCCTTCCTGTTGATGGCGCTGTTCAGCGTCCATACACAAGCACAATCCCTTGACGACCTGGCCTGCGTTGAGACCTTGCCCAGCGTGGTCTACTTGGGAGAGTATCCCGGAACCTATACGTTGCCCGACGGATACTCGACATTTGTGGTCAAGCGCCACAATCCATTTCGCTTTGATTTAGATGCCGGTCAAACAAGTGGCGGGGTCACACAGTACACAACGGCAGATCGTGAGCGCGTGTGGGCCTGCACGGGTGAATGCGATTTTACCGCCTTTAAATATGTGCCCATCGATTTGGGTGAATTGGGGACCGGTGCGCGTATCGATTTTGTGGTGTTGGATGATGACGGCTTGGCCCAAAATAACGATCAGCGCCGCGATTGGTGGGCGGTTGACGACCCAATGCAGCCCTATCTGATTGTTGAAGATCAGCAGATGGTGGAAGACTTGAGCTTCACCGTGCCTTTTGAAGGTCACTGGTATTTCTATGCGGCCGATTCGATCGGGCTGATCACGCGTTGTGTGCAGCTGCCCGAGCCGACGCCGACGGAAACGCCGACCGCCACATCGACCCCTACGCTGACGCCAACGAGCACGGTGTTGCCAACGAATACGGTGTTGCCGACGAGCACGCCAACCATAACGCCCATGCCCACTGAGACGCCGACTGCAACGTCAACTGAGACGCCTGTGGCAACGGACACACCAACCGCAACGCCAACGGCTACCAATACGCCGGTTGTTTTGCCCACGGCTGTCACAGCTACGCCCACGCCGATCCCCACGGCTGTGCATCCACCGACCGCCATCGATCTGGTCAGCTTTACGGCGACGCTGCATGGCGGTGGTACGGTGCTGCTGTGGGAAACGGGCAGCGAAGTACAAACGCTGGGATTCCAGCTATGGCGCAGCACTACGGGCACTCGGACAGATGCGATCCAAGTAACCACGACGCTGATTGCGGCCAAGGGGAGCGCAAACGACGGGGCCGATTACAGCTATACCGATATGGCGATCCAGCAGGGAATTCACTACACGTATTGGCTGCAAGAAGTGCGGCTAGACGGAACAACCCAAGATGTAGGTATGGTGCAGCCGCAATTTAGCGGAATGCTTTATCTGCCGCTGATTGCCCAATAATAGATTGCCCAATACGAAGTTGTAGTGTTGTGCGAAAAGAGCCCCAGGCGTCCGCCTGGGGCTCTTTTTTTTATAGCATAAATTATTGGACTGAATAGGATCTGACTTTTGTCCTGCATGCATTGACATCATTTTGTAACATAATGACATCAACCCGTTCAATACAAATGTAGCACTTGGGCGTATGATAAATGTAAGTTTGCACCATAGGACAAAATGCCAAGAACCAAACGTAGCATAGTAAATTATACTTAAGGATTCAACGGAGAGTTAACATGAATGCACTAGAATCTCTACGCACCAAGGTGAGTGCTCAACACATTGTTGTTTTTGTAGGAGCCATTGTTCTCCTCATTGTCTTTTTTGCTTCTACAAATGCTCAGTCCCCCGAGGTATTTGAAGATAGCATCGGCCCCGTCAGTGGTGAGCTGTTTTGTGTGGATCAGCTGCCTGAAATCACCTTTTTAGGTGAATATCCTGGCGATTATACGCTGCCGGCGGGCTACGACATGTTTATTGTCAAGCGCCGCGGCCCGTTCCGTTTTGATCAGGAAGCGGGAGCTACTCAAAATGGTCAGCAGGTGTACAGCACCAAAGATCGCGAACGCGTGTGGGCCTGCACGGGCGAATGTACCTTTTCTTCCTATAACAAAACCGCTGTCGATTTTGGGGCGGTGTCGACCGGACAGCAGCTTGAAATCATCGTGCTGGATGACGACGGGCTCGCCCAAAACGACGATCAGCGTCGTAACTGGTGGGCTGCCAATGACGCCACGCTGCCACATGAAGTGGTGCAAGATCAGCAGATGACCGAATATCTTGATTTTACTGTGCCGTTCGATGCCAACTGGTATTTTTATGCGGCCGACTCCATTGGGGTTGTGACGCAGTGTGTACAGCCGTTGCCGACGCCAACGCCTACAGAAACAGCCACCCCTGTTTCCACGGAGACGCCGACTGCAACCAATACCGTTGCACCCACGGCCACGGAAACAGCGACGCCCACGCCGACCAATACGGTTGCGCCAACGGAAACGGCAACGCCGACCGCCACAAACACACCGGTGGCAACACAAACGGCTGAGTCCACGGCAACCGAAACGGTAGCGCCGACGGCCACGAGTACGCCAACCAATACGCCCACTGTGCCGGTGGCTGGCCATGAAGTGACGGCTACGCCCACACCATTGCCCACCGCCGTGCATCCGCCGACCGCGATTGAGGTGATCCAGATGGCGGCTCATGTGAACAATGACCAGGTAATCGTTAACTGGGAGACTGGTTCAGAAATTGGGACGCTGGGCTTTAACGTGTGGCGCGGCGCCAGCGGCCAACGTGCAGAAGCCATCCGGCTTACCGACACGCTGATTCCCAGCCGCGGCAGCACGACGACCGGCGCCACGTATGAATTTACCGATATGACGGCCCAGACCGGCGTCCACTACACGTACTGGATTGAAGAAGTAGAGCTAGGTGGTACAAGTTCTGATGCAGGTTCTGTGCGAACAGAATTCCAGAGTTACTTCTATCTGCCCTACACAACCAGGTAAGTGCATGAGTAAGTGCAAAGCATAGCCAAAATCACACAAAAAGGGCCAAGTCTGCTGCGACTTGGCCCTTTTTTCGCCTCTATCCACCTTTGGCGTGTCGTAAAAAAGGCATTCTCAGGAATTCCCAATATGATAGAGCTACTAAGTTTGTATTCTTGCGCAAACAGGAAAAAACTTTAGCTTGCGTACAGCCCCAATATTCTCATCTACTTTTCGCTTCATACTTCTGGTGCATTCCCGCCCCATGTTATAATAAACGGCATGACGGCAATTATTACGTTGACGGCAAATCCCACGGTCGATAAAAGTACAACAACGCAACAAGTTGTGCCGGAAAATAAGTTGCGCTGCGCCGCCTTGCAGCATGAACCGGGCGGTGGCGGCATCAACGTGTCGCGCGCCATTCACCAACTGGGCGGTGACTCAATCGCCTTCTTTTTGGCTGGCGGGCCCAATGGGCGCATTTTGCAGTCGCTGCTGAATGAACAGCAGATAGTGTGCCACCCGCATCCCATTGCCGGGTGGACGCGTGAAAGCTTCAGCGTGTATGAGAACGCCACCACGTTGCAATATCGATTTGTGATGCCCGGGCCGGATGTACAGCCAGCAGAATGGCAGGACGCCCTAAACGAACTGGGCGAGATGGCGCGCAATGTAGATTACATTGTGGCCAGCGGCAGTCTACCTCCTGGTGTACCGGTCGATTTTTACGCCCGTGTGGCTCGTCTTGTGCGCAGCACCAATACGCGGCTGGTGGTGGATACATCGGGCGATGCGCTGTGGGAAACGCTGAATGAGAGCGTCTTTATGCTCAAACCCAATATTGTAGAATTGGAGACGCTCATGGGCCACAAATTTACCGAACAGGCGCAGATTCACGACGTGGCCAGCGAACTGATTCGAGACGGAAAATGTGAAATCATGTTGATCTCGCTGGGCGCCCAGGGTGCGTTTGTGGCGTCGGCCCAAGGTGGCGAATTTTTACGGGCGCCCACCGTGCCTATTCAAAGCAAAGTGGGTGCAGGCGACAGCATGGTGGGTGGCGCCGTGCTGGCGTTGGCGCAAGGCCGTTCTACGCACGAGGCCATGCTATACGGTGTGGCGGCCGGCAGCGCCGCGGTGATGACGCCTGGCTCATTGCTCTGTCGCCGCGAAGATACCGAAATGCTCTTTGCGCAAATGAAGTTAGCACAATAAGAACAACGAAAAGACTATGCTGCACGAATTGCATATTCGCAATTTTGCCATTATCGATGATCTGCGTCTGACCTTTGGTCCGGGACTGAATATTCTGACCGGCGAAACGGGCGCGGGCAAATCGATTATTATTGACGCACTGGGCATGTTGCTGGGCGATCGCGCGTCCGCCGAATGGATTCGCGCCGGCGCCGATATGGCCGCCATCGAGGCGACTTTTCGAGTACCTGCACCGGTAGCAGAACGCAAGGGGGAGCCGCAGGAAGCAGCGGCTAAAGCCGACGAACAGGCTGATGCCGATGAAGTTGGCCGTCAAATCTACGCCATTTTGGAAGAGCAGGGGTTGGACGACCCGGACAGTGCGGACTGGGTACAGTTGGGCCGTGAGGTGCGGGCCAGTGGGCGCAACATTTGTCGGGTCAATGGCCGCATGGTCAATTTGCAAATTTTGAGTGATATTTCTAGTTTGCTGATTGATGTTCACGGCCAGGGCGAACATCTGAATTTGCTGCGCCCACGCACGCACATTCACCTGTTGGATCGCTACGCCGGTCTGCTGCCGGAACGCGCCCGCGTGGCGGAGCTGGTGCGCGAGCTGCGTGGCGTACGCACCGAATTAAGTCGATTGCGTCGCGATGCGCGCACCATTGCCCAGCGGTTGGACTTGTTAAATTATCAGGTGGATGAAATCTTTAGCGCCAATTTGCAGCCCGCTGAGGAAGGTGAGCTGGAAGCGGAGCGTCGCCGGCTGAGCAATGCGGAAACATTGATTACGCTGGCACAAGCCGCCCAAGCTGCGCTCAGTGAGGAAAGCGGCGACGGAACACCTTGTGCGCTCGATCTGGTAGGTGAGTCGGTGGGCCGATTGGAACGGTTGGCGCGCATTGATCCCGACATGGAAGAGACGGTTGAAGCCGCCCAAAGTTTGCTGGAGCAACTCGCCGACTTGGCCCGCGCGCTGCAAGATTACGGTGAACAGCTTGAATTTAATCCCGAGCGTTTGCAGGAGGTCGAAGACCGCCTAGAGCTGATCAATACGCTGAAGCGCAAATATGGTGATACCATTGCGCAGATCAATGCCTTTGGCGAGAAGGCGCAGACCGAACTGGATGAGCTGAGCAATTGGGAAGTGAAGACCGCCAAATTAGAAGACGCTGAAGATAAATTGCTGCACGCAATTGGCAAGTTGGCGGCAGACCTGAGCCAAAAGCGGCAAGTGGCTGGTGAGCAAATGGCGCGCCAAGTTGTGACTGAATTGGCCGATTTGCGCATGGACCGGGCCCAGTTTAGCGTGGCCATCCATCAAACCGCACAGGACGAAGGCGCCTATTTGCCCGATAACCGGCGCGTCGCGTTTGATGCCACCGGCGTGGATCAGGTCGAATTTTTAATGACCGCCAATCCTGGGGAACCAATGCGTCCGCTGGCCAAGGTGGCCTCTGGCGGTGAAACGGCGCGCATTATGCTGGCGCTTAAAAGCGTGTTGGCCCATGCCGACGCCACCCCAACGCTGATTTTTGACGAGATTGACCAGGGCATTGGCGGTCGCGTGGGCGCTGTAGTTGGACAAAAGCTGTGGAAGCTCACAGAAGAGCAACTTTCCGTGGCCAAGACGACCAAGAAGAAACAGGCCAACCAGGAGCCTTTTCATGGGCATCAAGTGCTGTGCATCACCCATTTGCCCCAATTGGCCGCATTTGGCGACGAACATTTTACAGTGAACAAGCGCGTGATTACCGACAATGGCGATGAACGCACCGGTACGGTTGTACAGCGCTTGGATGACACAGAGCGCCTGGAGGAGCTGATGCTCATGTTGGGGGCCACGACCGAGGCTGGGCGTCAATCGGTCCAGGAGATGTTGAAAGAAGTGGAGCAGGTAAAGGGCGCAAAATAATCGGATGACAAGATGTGTTTTTCGCATCTTGTCATCCGATTCTCTTTTTCTGTCTTATGCCGCTACCCTTTGCAGCTGTTCGATCTGGGCCTGCGCCAGAGCGGCGCCTTCTTGTAAAAGCTGCTGTACTTGGGCATCGCTACGGCTCTCGGCGTAGATGCGCAGCACGGGCTCGGTGCCGCTGGGGCGAATGAGCAACCAACTCTCGTCGGCCAGCGTAAACTTAACGCCGTCGCGGTCGCTGGCGCGTTTGACGGGCTGTGCGGCCAGCGTATCCGGCGCGGCCGACATGAGGCTCGCCACCAGCGTGGCCTTATCAAACGGACGCACCGGCTGATCATTGCGGGCATAGCAGAATGGCCCTACGTCCGGCGCATCCATTAGCTCGCGCAAGAGCTGCGTCAGCGTCTTGCGCCGCGCCGCGACCATTTCCACCAGCAGCAGCCCCATGAGCAGCCCATCACCCTCTGGAATGTGCCCCAAAATGCTTATGCCGCCGCTCTCTTCGCCGCCGATCAGCACCTGCTCTTGCATCATCAAATCGCTAATATAGTTAAAGCCCACCGGCGTTTCGTGAATCTTCAGATCATAGCGCGCGGCCAGCCGATTGAGCATTTGGGTGGTGCTTACGGTTTTAACCACACTGCCGCGCAGGCCCCGATCATGCACCAGATATTCAAGCAGCAACGCCATAATGCAGTGCGGGTCCACAAAGGTGGGGTCGGCAAAGTGATCCCCAGGATCCACGGCGCCAATGCGGTCAGCATCGCCATCGGTGGCCAGCCCGATTTGATATTGGCCGGTGGCCATTTCGTCCAATAGGGGCTGTAAATGGCGCGCGATGGGTTCAGGATGGCAGCCATTAAAGCCGGGGTTCATTTCACCACGCAGCTCCATCACGCGGCAGCCGGCATCTTGCAGCAGCCGGGCCAAATGGGTGCGGCCAGCGCCATACATGGCGTCTACTGCTACCGACAGGTTGGCGGCGCGGATTGTCTCAAAGTTGACCAAGGTGCGCAGATGGTCTTCATAAGCTGTGAATGGGTTGAAAAGCTGCACCAGCCCTTTTTGTTTGGCTTCTTCTAGATCCATAACTTTGGGCGCTAGTCCCTGCTCGGCATGGGTGCGAAGGCGATTTTCAACATCTTTGCCATCGGCCGAACTGGCTGAACCGCCATAGGCGGCCTTTAGCTTAAGGCCGTTGTAGCGCGGTGGGTTGTGGCTGGCCGTAATCATAACGCCGCCGGAAGCGCCTTTGTCGGTAACGGCGTAGCTGATAATGGGCGTGGGGGCATCGCCTTGCGCCAGCCACACCTGCACACCATTGGCCGCCAACACTTCGGCCACGGCTGCGGCAAAGCGGTCACTGAGAAAGCGCGTGTCGTAACCGACCACCATGGTGGCAGGATGGGCCGCACGGCCATTGGTTTGCCGCAATGTGGCGTCATCTAGCGTTTTTTCGGCAATTGCCTGGGCCACTTTGCGCACGTTTTCAAAGGTAAAATCCTCACCAATGACGGCTCTCCAGCCATCTGTCCCAAACTTTATGGTCATGAATGTTTCTCTCCTGGTTGTCTGCAATGCGACGTGCGAGCAATAATAGATCGCAATAGAGCGTAAGCCGTGAAATAGAAAAGCGAGCGCCGAAATAAAGCGCTCGCCATATTGTATCAAAAATAATTTGGCTTTTTTCTTTCTAATCACTTACACAATAGTTAATGTTCCTCTGCGGCTCCCTGATGATTGTCTTCAACAGGATCTATATTGCCCACTTGCTGAGGTAAGCCAGCCATAGATGCGCGGCGGCGCGTACTCAATAGGCGCCTTTGCCCCGGATCACGGCACCGATGGTGCGCCAGAGAATCTGTAAGTCCAGCCAGAGTGAATAGTGTTGAATGTAGTAAAGGTCCTGGTCGGTGTGCAGATGCATGGGGTTGTCGCTGCGTCCGTTGATCTGCCACCAGCCGGTAATGCCTTGGGGCACGGCAAAACGCTTGCGCTGCCAGTTTTCATACTCTTTGACCAACATGGGCAGCTCTGGCCGTGGGCCTACCAAGCTCATTTCGCCGCGCAGCACGTTAAAGAGCTGAGGCAGTTCATCAATGCTGGTGCGGCGCAGAAAGCGCCCAATGCGCGTGACGCGTGGATCATTGGGCTTTTTGTGAAAAAGGGCGGAAGCAGACTTTTCCGGCGGCACGTTTTCCGTGAGCTTCTGGTCGGCATTAACCACCATGGAGCGGAATTTGAGCATGTGGAACAGCTTGCCATTTTCGCCCACGGGCAGCACGGTAGAAGATGGACCGCCATCTTCCAGCTTGATGAGCAGCGCCACCAGCGCCAACAACGGTGACGTGATTAGCAAGGTGATTAGCGAAACCAAAATATCCAGCAGGCGTTTGGCAAAACGCTGCACGCCATCAATGGCCGGGTCGCGTAGCCCAATCGAGCGGAATGCCGCTCAGATTTTCCACCGTGGCGCCGTGGTAAGCCAGGTCAAAATAGTCGGGCACAATGCGCAAGCGGACCGGTAATTCGTGCAGGCGCGCCACTTGTTGGCCAGATGCGTATGCGCCTCTGGCAGGGCCACAATAATTTCATCGCATGATCGCGACGTACATTCCGCTGTGTCTTCCAGCTTGCCCAAACGGTAGCCCCAACACGTGCGTGTCTTGCTTAAAAGGGCCGTATCTACAAAGCCCACAAACTCAATGCCGGGCCACTGTTGACGCTTAAATTCGCTAACAATTTCTTGCCCAATGGAGGCCGGCGCCCACCACCAGAATGCGCTAATGCTGGTATTGCCGTTGCTTTGCAAACGATGACACGGCAGCACAATGCGATAACCCAGCAACATGACCAACGTGAGCGTGAAAAGTAGACGAATATCAGACGCAGCAGCGGAATATTGGCCAGATAGAGCAGGCCCGCCAGCGAAAGAGCCGCCACAGTATGCGCCATGACAATGCGCTGGAATTCATCGATCCAGAAGATGATGCGCCGCGGCGTGTAACAAGAAAAGAAGAGAAAAGGGCCGCCCACAGCAAGCCAACGCTAATGTCATGCTCAAATTCGGCACGTACATCCAATGGGAATGTACTCCGGGCGCACTTCCTGACCAAAGGGGATGATAAAGCGCAAATGGATAGCCCATGCCAGCCCCATCTGAACCATGACGCTATCGATCAGGAATAGAGTACCATATAGTTGATGCTAAACCGCTTGAACATTGCTCAGCTGATTCCTCTGTTTCTGGATGATGGTGGACAGGCAGTGATCGATTGGATAAATTCAAATGATTTGCGCTGATTTGTTCTATATTCCGTACACCGCAACGGCGGTGTTGGCGATCTTAGGCGTCGGTCTCGATTGCTGGATCCGACGCTATCTCTTGCCGTTGCGATCTACTGATATTCCGTACACCGCAACGGTGTTGGCGATCTAGGCGTCGGTCTCGATTGCTGGATCCGACGCTATCTCTCGCCATTGCGATCTACTGATATTGAAGTATACGCCTCGTAATGCGTAAAGGTTACGCATTGGTGCGTGCGGAATGAGAAACAGCTTCAGAAAGAATATATTAAGCTCGGCGAAATTTCAAATAATGGTTTGTGACAAACGCAAAAAGTACCCAAGGTAGAAACGCAAACTTGGTGCCCCACGTGACGGCATCCAGCGTGCCGTGAATGAGCATGGCCACCAAGCCGCCAATTGCCCCCACGGCCAAGGCGCGGTCCAGCGCGCTGGCCGCGCGTCGCCATGAAACGAAGAGCATGACGCCCAAGTTTAGCAAGATGCTTATATAGGCAATGAGCCCCGGTAGCCCCAAGTCCAACCCAATCTGCAGCAGCAGATTGTGGGCGTGTGGATATCCTTCAATGTTGACGCGCAGCGGATAGAGCAGCGGGATGACCAGCGTAAAGGTCCCAATGCCCAACCCGGTAAAAACAAAGTCGTATAGCGCATTGAGCGATTGCGTCCAGATTTCCACCCGGCCATCCCACCCGCCCAGCGAACCATCGCTGCTAAATAGTTCCAGAAATGGTTGTGGTCCCATCCACCAAATTGTGCCGGCGATTGCCAATAGGATGACGGGGATTGCCCATAAGAGTCGCGGCCAGCGCAGCACCAACACCATCATCATCGACGCGGCTACCGCTAAATAGCCGCCTCTGCTTTGGGTAATGGCAATAACGATCAACAACAGCAGCGCGCCACTGGCGCTGACCCACCGTAGCCAGCGCCGTTCCGTCCATTTTGGTTGCAGCGTCAATGCTGCCCACAGGGGTAGAATTAAGACCAGCGCACCAGCTAAGACGTTCAGGTGAATCGTTTCACCGATGTTGAGCGTCAAGGATTGGATATAGTCGTAGAGCGGCAAATGAAAAAGCCGAAACGGTTTCAGAACAACCAGGAATGGGGCAAAGATGGCCAGCACGCCGCTGAACAGCAGCAGCCCCCACACAATATACTGTGGTTCTACCTGCATTACTGGCCAATTGATGCAGGCAAAAAAAAGCCCAATGCCAAAGAGCAAATAGCCCGCGGCCTGCCAAGAAGTGGCCCGATCGGCCGATGCCCATAGGTTGACCGGCAACCAGAGCAGTATAAAATAGATGCTCCAGTTGAGCGGCGTGGCGCGTGTGCCCGCGCCCTGGAGCCACCAGCGCAGCGGCCAAAAGAGAAAGAGCGCTGCCAGCACATACGGATGCCACGCAAGCGGCACAAATCGTCCTGGCAGCGTAAGTATGGCCCCCAGCAGCACTATCCAAAAGGGCTCCCCCCATCGGATCAGGGGCCGCAATGTGGGCAAATGCATTAGGCGGACGCAGCGGCTGGATCGGTCTGGCGGCGGCGCAAGAACGGTTCATGGCCCATAAAGCTAGCGATGAAGGCCACAAAGATGCCCAGCATGAGGCCCACAATCCCCGCAATGGGAATGCTCATGAGTAAGCTTGGCCCCTGAATCGGCTCAATGGGTTCCACCGCTGGGGCGGCCAGGCGCACCTCGCTGTTGGTGGCGCTTTGGGCCAGATCCAGCTCGGCCTTTTTGGTGCTGAGCGTCTTAAATGTCTCCCAGGCCAGATCGCGCAATTGGGTCAACTGGCGCTGGCGGGCGCTCTCCGATTCGAGCTGCGCCTCTAAGCCTTGAATCTCCGTATCCAGCTTATTAATGGCCTGGATCAGCGGCTCGGCCGCGGCAGTATAGGATGGAATATCTTCTAGCCCCTGCAATTGCAGCAATTCTTGCGCTTTGGTGACGCTGAGCACGGCCAGCGGATTATCAGCGGGAATCTCCTCGGCCAGCGCCGACAAGTCGCCCGGCGTAAAGAGTTCAGGATAAAGCTCGCGAATTTTGGCAAAGAGCGCCGAATCGGCCGTGAGCGGTTCGGCATCAGCCGCCAGCCCGCCCACATCAAACAGATCCAGATAGCGTTGCGCCACGCGCTGCGAAAGGGCTACGCTCTCTCCCTGGTCGGACGCCGCGGGCAGCGTGTCTGAAATCGCGCCGGAAATCCCCAATTCAGACGCCATCATCTGATCCAACAGTTGATAGTCGTTGCCGGTGAGCAGGGTCTGCGAAAGCGATTGGATGCGCGTATCCAGCTGGGTTAACCCATCCTCCAGCGCGCCGATCAGCCCCGCAACATCCTGGCGTTGGCCGGCCGCATCGGCCGCGGCCGCGGCCGCCACATCCACGTTGATCTGCACCTGGTTGCGCGGCTGGGCGGCATCGCCCTGCACGTTGACCACCGGCGCGCTGACCACGGGCACGTTGACCACGGGTGGCTGCGGCGTTGCCACATTGGTCACGGCGGGCTGTGTGGGCTGGGCCGTGGGCTGCTCGATGATCAAGCGCTGCGCGGCCGGCTCCGGCTGGAAGATATCTTCGCTGGGCGGCAGTTCGGGCGCCACCATCACCTGCGCCTTGAGCAGGGCCAGGGCCAGGGCATTGCTTGCCACCGCATCCTCGCCCCCCTGCTGAATCTGGTCTTGCAGTAGTTGCGCCTGACCCAGCAGCGTCTGCAAGCGGTTTTGCTGGGCATATAGTTGACGCAACTGGTCAATCCGGCTCTGCACCTGCTGATCAAACACGGCGGTGGTAGAGGCCAACTGGGCATCGGTCAGATGGTTGAAGAAGGTCTCGCGCGCCTCGCGATCTTTTTCGACGGCGTGCAGGCGGCTCTGTACTTGGGCGTCAATATACGCCTCGATAATGGCCTGTTTGCCCTCTTGCTCTTTGGTAAAGGCCAGCAGCCGGTTGGCCGACAGCGCCTGGATGTAGGCCGAGATCGCATCGCTGCGCGCTTTAAGCTCTTCGCTCACAATAGTATCGACGGCGGTCTGCTTGCCCACCTGGAGCGAATTGATAATGCCGCGCTTTTCATCAATGAGCCGTTGGAGTATCTTGACCTGATTGTTGGCCAGGAATTCCTCTAGCGCGCTTTGGGCAGTCTGGTATTGGGCCTCTGAATTGTTCACCTCGGTGTCGATGGATTCGAGCACCTCTGCCGGCATCTGGCCATAAATGGCGTTGACCTGTTGCACATAGTTGCGCGCCCAAGCGTTGGCAATGGCCGCGGCCTTCTGCGGCGAATCCGCCGTGGCCGTAATGCGGATGAGGTCGCTTTCGATGCGGGTGTTTTGGCCAGATACTATGCTCGCATTTATTTTTTCTAAAAGGATTTCTGGCTCCGATTCTTCTTCATTTAGGCTATCGCCTAATTCGGCAATGACCTGTTGAGCAATGGCTCCATTTTTCACCAAGCCCACAAGAGAAGCGCGTCTTGAATCTACATTTGTACGTTGAACCGCGAGCGATTCATCTGATTGCGTGCGAAAGCGCTCATCGAAAGTGACATCGCTGCTAACGCGCGCGATAGCAACTGTCGCGGCTGACTCATAGAGCGGAATCGAGATGAGTCGTATAGTTAGCAGCGCAAAGCATGCCAGCAACGACGCGCCGATGGTTAAAGCGAGTATCTCGCGCCACCAGCTAAACAGTAATTGAAAGTACTGACGTAGATCAAGTTCAGTGTCCAAGTCCCATTCTGGTAAGGGGGACAAATCTGCATTAACCACTTCTTCTGTTGTATGTATACTCATATATATTATGTACTATTAGTAAAATGTTTTTGTTAGAAATTTTGTTTTGTGATGTTTAATAGGACTCAAATTCGCCGGAATACCCCTGTTCGAGCGAAGGTCCTATTGGTGGCAATAGACGACTTTAGACTGTGTTCGTGCAATTTTTATGCAAGCCTGACGTACGTCCCGATATAGTTAACGATTTGAAGATAAACGTTCCATTAAAATCCTAGCAAAAAATGCTGGATTGCCCAGAATATATCTTTTCCACAGGCGACGCGGTTCGATGACAAGACGCGCAAGCCATTCTAGATTATGATCGGTCATCCACTTAGGGCCACGCTGTAGTTCACCGGAAATATAGTCAAATACTGCGCCTCCGGTCAGAGCTACGTTGACGTCAAGATGACACCAATTTTCTTTCAACCATCTTTCTTGCAATGGCATACCTAATCCCACAATCAAAATATTAGGCGATAAAGCGTTTATTGTCCGAATCGTATTATTGTTTTCGGTACTATTGGTGGACTTGTCAAAATAGCCGTGTTTTACACCGACAATTTGCAATTTAGGATTATGCTCTTTTAGTTGACGCCCTGCACGCTCGGCCACGCCGGGTTTTCCACCAAGGAAAAATAATGAAAAGTTGTGTAATTCGGAAAATTCGGACAATTGCCAAGCAAAATCAGCCCACGTCATGCGTTGGGGAGTTTGATATCCTAAAATATGCGCGCCCCAACGTACGCCAGCACCATCTAAGCGTACTACATCTGCTTGATTGATAAATTGCTGTAGCCATGGCTGGGTGTAAGCAAGGTTATAAGAATGAATGTTACCGGAAAGAATCAGGCGCTTTTCATGATTCACAATCGTTTGCTCAATGATCTGTAGCAGCTCGTCACTGGAGTATAGAGAAAGCTGTGTACCTAGAATTTTAATTTGCTTATTCAAAAAGCTGCCTGAGTTCGTTTGATTTGCTTTGATCATAGTGATGAGTATTAAATTGAAGCCTTTGTATACCCTTATATACGTCAGTCTAGTCAATATGGTCACGTCCACTAAGAAGAAGATGCCGCTTTCGCGTAAGTACTTAGTGTCTGAATTGCGCACTGCTCCCATGAAAATTTTTGGGCTTGTTCTATTCCCTTTGTTATCAACTGTTGTCGGAAGGAATTATCATGAACGATAGTTAATATGGCTTGGGCAATTTCTTGTTCACTATATGGGTCTACTAAGATGGCTGCATTTCCGGCTACCTCTGGCAGGCTAGATACATTGCTTGTAATTACCGGTGCTCCACAGGTCATTGCTTCTAAGATAGGAAGACCAAAACCTTCATAAAGAGATGGATATACAAAAACGGTGGCTTTGCGGTAGAGTGCAGATAGTTCTTCATCGGATACATAGCCAGTAAGGATAATCTCTTGTGACAGTGTATGTGAAATATGGGCTTCTTCTAAGAGTTGTGCGTTCTGTTTTCTGTTTCCAACCAAAACAAGCTTATGGTGTATCGCGTTCTGATGTTTGAGGTTCACAAAGGCTGAAAGCACTCTTTGCATATTTTTGTGCGGAAGGGCACTCCCTACACACAAGATGTAGTCGGAATTTACCGTTGCGGGCAGTTCAGATACAGAGAAGCTGGACTTGGTTGTCTCATCCAGCATTGATGCCAAATATGACACGTCAATTCGATCTAGGTCCATTCCGGTAATTTCATGTATATCCCTCTTTGAACTATTTGATATTGTCAAAATCCGGTCGGCAGTTTTTGCTAGGACGTGAGGTAATAATTTGCGATAACTTTGGCGAAGTGGTGCATATTTGGCGGACTTATATTCGGTCAAATCCAGGATACTTACGACTGTTGGTACAAACCGAACAAAATGGGGAAGTAGGTTGGGTAGATGAAGCACATCGATTTGATATTTCTTTAGCTGAAAAGCAATGAGACTATTTTGCCAAGCATAATAGAGGGGGCGCATCAGCCAACGTGGATCATGGCTCAATGATAAATAAATCGGATGAAAATTGGGTGCTGTAATATTAAAAAGGTGTTTTGTATCACGACCGATAAAGAGATAATATTGATTTTCGGCATCAATATGTTGTAAACCTTGTAGAAGGTTCACTACATAGTTGCCTGTGCCGCGTTTTTGGGCTGGTGTAACCAACGTGCTAATCGCTATATGCATATGATAAGATGGCCAAGTCTAGAAAAATTTAGTAGGGTACGATTACACAGCGTGTTGATTGAGGAGTGTGACAATAATCCCATTGTCAGCGAGCATTTCTTGCGGGACAAATATACAGTTATTGTTTACCCCATCTTTATCACCTTCGATCTGGGGCATATGCACCAAACCTTCTTCTGTAATTCTATAATATTGATACCCTCTATCATCAAGCAGATCGTGGATTGCTTGTTCAGTTTGGCCATATTGCACTTCGCATATGATCAAAGGATGATCACGGTCAATGGTTTGTAACGCGCCTTCCAATACGGCAGGTTCCGTCGTTTCCGTGTCAATTTTCATGAGATCGACACGATTAATGGTATATTGACGCACGAGTGAATCAATCATGACGGCCGGTACTTGGATGGGCGCGCCCATGTCATGCCTGTCTTGCTTTTTTATGGAGGCACCCAGCGGCAAGCGAAGGCCCGTTTCCACGTAAAGGGGCGTATTGCCGTCTGAATTGGTCACAGCAGCGTGGATGGCATGTACGTTTTGAAGTTGATTCACTTTGATATTGTCTTGTAATCGTTTGTAAACGGAGGGTACAGGTTCAAACGCGTAGATTTCACAGTCATCATTACACACTGCCGCCATTAACGCATAAATACCCGTGTTGGCGCCAATATCCAAAAAGGTTTTTACCTGAGGCAAAAGCTGTAAGAATAGGCGTGTGGTAGCCCCTTCAATGCCGTCGATGCCAAACCAAAACATGGTGGCAGCTATTTTGTCTAGTCCATCGGCTTCAAATTTCACAAATTTCCCGTTGGGCAAGGAGCAGGTGAGTTGACCCACTACAGGAACTTTTGCCACGAGAGGTGTTGGCAATATATGCACAGCAGGCTTTATCCCTAGCTTCAGAATCGCGTTTAATGGGGGCCACATTAACATGCGTTGTACGGTGTGTTGAATTTTCATTAAATTGCTTTCCACATATTTGTGAGAAGTTGCTTTATCGTGATGTATTCTGGCTGAGCTATAAGTCGTCTTGTCCTAATTTCTCTTCGTGTTAACCTCAACTGGTCGACTGGTGATAGACTTCTAGCGTGCGTTGTGCAATGGCATCCCATGAGTAATGGACAGAAAGCTCTTTGGCTCCCCGACGCAACCGTTGGCGCAGATCCGCATCTGCAATCAGTTGCATAATGGATTCACTTAGACAATCTGGCCTGGACGGTGGCACAAAAAGCATATTTTGTGCATGAATAAAATTCGGGGGTGTACTCCGGCCCGCTGTTGTGATAGTGGGCAGATTGTGCTGCAAAGCCGCCAACATAGAACTGCGCCGGTCCGATGTGCCCTCTGCAAAGGGAAAGACGGCTAAATCCGCAATTTGAAGAAATGCAGAAACTTCTTGCTCAGTATAATGTTTTTCCCCCAATAGACAGCTTTCTTGAATCCCCAGCTTCCCGATTTGCTCAATTTGAGCGCGATGATAGCTGTTTTGGGGATCCAACTTTGTAAGAATTAGCAGCTTAGCAGGCACCTTCTTTGCGCGCAGCAAATGCATAGCCTGCAATAGAACGTCAAAGCCTTTTTGGTCCGTAACAAAGCCAAAGTAAGCAATGGTGATATCAGAGCCGCTAATCTGTAAGCTCTCACGGCGCTGATTCTTCTCTGCATCCGATTGGGCAACAACCGGAATCGCCGAAGCTATCGGAATATAACTGACTCGTTTGCGCCCCATGCTGACTATTTTTACCGCATCTACATCAAATCGATTAGCGCAAATAATATGGTCACTTGTTAGTATATTGATAATAGCGCGTAACCGCCATCTTAGGCTGCGCTCGGTAAACTCATGTAATGTTGTGATGACGGGTGTCTTTCTGGGCAATGATTTTTTTGACCCAATGCCCACCAGATTGGCAGCAACGGTACGATTGCCTTTACCAAATGTGGAAGGATATTGAATATGAACAATGTCTGGGGCAACCTGCTGACAGACTTTGGTGATCACAGGCATATTCTGTAAAGACCAAGCGGGTATTTCTGAATGTATATGCATCCCCAGGGGCGCCTGTGGATTACTTATCACTGCATTATGTTTCAAGGTTAGTATGTGTATTTCAGGCACATACTGGGTCAATGTTTTCATCAACTGATATGTGTAGTCGCCTACGCCGCATGGTAATTTGGGGAAAGCCCCTGTAATGGACAACACTCGCTTTAATGAATCTGTCATAAGTGGTGATTAAAATTGGTGAAATATCGTATGGCGTTTTTAAGAGGCACTTTTTCTTTTTGACCACTTTTCATTGATATACTGGGCATATCGTTTTCCGCTGCTGGGATCGCAAAGATATAGGCAAAAGAGCAAGGAGCGCAACCGCAAACCATAACCTAGGCTTTTTCTAAAAAACGCAACGCCTTCCTGCACTTTATCTGCTTTCACATAATTAATAGCCATGCGCAGCAGGACATCGGCATATAGTTTGTTCCGATTTGCATGTAGTTCTTCGGATAAGTTTTCCGATTTTAGAAAGTTCAATATGATACGTTCCAACTCAGGATTGAACTTGGTAGGATCAGCCACTGTCTTGGAAGTTTCATGCATCCGATATGTAGCAACCTCCAGTCTATGGTATTTAATCGTACTATGGAGCGATGCGCGCAGCCAATATTCGTAGTCCAGAGCAAAATTTAGATTGATATCAATAGTGCCGTTGCGATCTAGCATGGAGCGCCGGATAAATGCCGTTGGCTGCGGAATGCATGAGGTGCGAATTTGCTCGTATTGGGAAAAGGGCCGCCCCCAATATTTGCCGATACGGTTGCCATCGGCGTCAATAAAGACAGCGTCCCCATAAATCACATCAACTTCCGGATGGGTCTGCAAATAATTAACCTGTTGGGCAATGGCGTTTGGCAGATAAGTATCATCCGAATTGAGCCATCCTAATATTTCACCCTGCGCTCGTCGCCAGCCCTTATTGACGGCATCGCCTTGGCCGCCATCTGGTTCGCTCATCCAGTGAAAACGCGGATCAGATTCGAATTCGCGTAATATTTCGATGGTCTCATCGTTGCTGCCACCATCTACCACCCAATATTCAATGTTCGGATATTCTTGTTCCAATACGCTTTCAATCGTATCTCGAATAAACTGCCCCTGATTATATGAAGGAGTCACAATACTGACCAACGGTAAAGATGGCGTATGTACCACGGGGGCAGGCAAAGTTAGCGGTTCAGGATATTTGTGCCAGGATAGATTAGGTTCGCAAGACGATGTCATGGCATTTACAATCTATTTTATAGGTTTATACAAATGAAATACTGGTTGGTTTGCCTAGGCGATAGTTTAGTGTTTTGCTTCGATTGCCAATACGTTTGGCTGGAATTCCACCAACGATAGTGTAAGGCTCAACAGATTTCGTTACGACAGCGCCTGCTGCAACCACAGCCCCTTTGCCGATGGTGACGCCGGGCAATATAATCGAACGCGTGCTGAGCCATGCATAATCCTCAACAATGACGGGCTCAGCTTTGACCCCAAAATCGGCAGATTGCGGGTCGTGTTGAACCGTCCAAATCATGACTTCAGACGACAGGTTTACGTTCTCGCCAATATAGATATTCGAGCGGCCGTCTAGCGTACAATTGTGCCCAATTGTCGTATAGGCTCCAATCGTAATGCCTTGGGGGTTTCGTATAGTCCCACCCATGTAGACTGTGCTTGTCTTATCCAGCTTCATCCCCAATCTTCGCAAAACAAAGTATCTAAATCCTTGAATTGGTATGTGCATCAAAATATGAAGGAAAAAATAGAGTAGGCCAGTTTGCATAAGTGTACTATTTGTTCATAACTCTTGTTTTCGAAGAGGGCGGAATAAGCATAGCTTAGATTATATCGACACTGTGCTTATTCCGCTTCACTTTTTCAAGCCTAGCATTGAAACGCCAGTCTGCTAAGCAAAGTACGCTAAAGCGCACTAACTTCTAACCGGCTTGAGCCGGGTTCCTTTAGCAGACACCGATTTCAATCGGTGGGATTCAAATGTCAACGGAACCTAGTGTGGCAAATATTTTGCATTTGTATAGGTTAGACTATTCCAGCCGACATCGCTTTTTTCCTGGATAAATGTCTTGTTTGAAAATGGTTGCCAGGAATATGCTGAGGCAAAACCAACAATCATCCAATATACCATTGCGATCTGTGGAACTTTAATATCATTTAGTTGTTGGTAAGACCACATTGCGAGGAAAGCCAAAAGTACAGAGCCATTGATGACGCGTTGTTTGGCGTCAAGCTGTTTGTGAAATGTTAATTGGACTAGCCGAACCAAACAATATATATTCAATGCAATGTAGATGCCAAGAGGGATAATTCCTCCCCTGTAAACATATTCTAGTGGCGTACTATGTGCTGAAAGTTCGAGCTCAGCATCATTGTTTAAGCCCCATCCCGCCTTCCAGGAAGTAATAGGCTCCCCGCTGCCTGTCCAGGGATGTACGGCTGCCTCTGCAATAACGAATCTCCATAGCGAAAGGCGCCCATTTGCCGTGAAAAATTCCTTTTGACCTCGTTCCCCCCACAATCCGTCAAGATTGGCCGCTACAACGTTGCGCAATGGTGTGACTAAAGTGATAGCAATTACAAAAATGCTCGTTGCTGCCATCAATAGCAATGCATTTAGAATAATTATTCTAGGCTTTAACCTAATTGGGAAACGCAGCAGCAAAAGTAGAAAAGTTAAAGTCATCAGTATTATTAAACCGGTGCGAAAAAAAGCCACTATGACACCTAGCCAGCTAAAGAGCAGCACTATCCATAGAAATTTAGACTTCCGCATTATTGGTTGCGTCACCCATAATGTTGCAACTACGGCTGCAATAATAAGTAATACCATGGCCCCGTCATATGTACCCCATCCACGGTAGAAGCTCATTCCGCCAAGTTGGATTGTGCGAACTCCTTCAGTAAATCCAAATGATTGTTCAGCGAGATCCCGGCGCTCGAGGAATTTTTCACCGAGCGGTTGAAAAATCCCAAGATAATACTCCGAACTATTGCTTGATAGGAACGTACCGAAACTAGCCGTTTGTATCACTGCGACGATACTGTCCAAAATACAGCCAAAAAACAAAAATTGACCAAAATGAATTAAACGTTGTCCGGTCTGACCGTGGGCCAAGTATATTCCAACTATAATAGCAAGTGCATCAACGAGATATAGCCGGATTACATAGGTGCTTATTCTGCCCATGCTCCAATAGCTGCTGCGATTCACAAATGTGATTAAAGACATCCACAAGACTAGGATAATCGCAGGTATGACCACAAATATAATTCTTGGAGAAATCTGGAACTTTCCCGTTTTGATGGCATAAAGACTGTTCAAACCAACAAAGGCGAGAAGAAGAAGATGTACAAATAACACGTTCACATTGCCCGGTAGCAGGGCGGCAAAATCAAAGGCAAACATCAAATGAAACCCATAGAGTGCAACCAGCGCTTGCCGCATGCCATAGCGGGGTACGAGCCATAGCAATGCAATGAAGGTCGGCACCAGAAAGAGCAAATATCCACGCATAGATAATTCCTACAAATTAATCGGATTCGCGCTGAATGGTGATCCATTCAATAGCAGCATCTCGGTTTTTTCCATCTATCACATTGTCATTCTTAAATTCAATGTGAAGCATATGAATACCTTTTTGTAGCATGATGAGATGTGAAAATACCTCCCAAGAATTATCTCCCTTTTGCAAATCTATATTATCTATCAACGTCTCATCAATGCGCAGCTGCATCAGCACCGGAGGAGGCGAGCTATGTTGCAGATTAACAGAAATATCATACCATCCTTCTGTAGCTGCATTAAAAAACATACCAACTTCGCCATTCCACAACATATAGCCAATTCTTTGCGTCATGCGTGATGAACTGTTTCCCAACGCTGTGCCATAGGTCACGAGTCCGATGCCTGGAATATCTCCAATCTCCGAGAGCCAAAATAGTTCTTGCCCGGCAACTGTTACACGCTCTGAGACTGGGTAAATCTTGAATGATTGGCCATAGTCTCTCAAATTGGTTATAAGCTCGTCCGCATCCTTGTGTCTACTAATGGCCCCCGTAATTGCTTGGCGAAAGGCTAATGATTTTTGCAAACCAGGGTTGAAGCGGATCGCTCGTGTAAACCACTTATACGCATCGCCGTACATGTGCATATGTAGCGCATCGTCGCCATTTTTTATCATCTTTTCTGGGGAAATACCCAGATATATCCACTCTGCCTTTTCCTGCTGCGGTTTTTTGCTGAGGCCATACATATCAGCAAGTTCCTCACGTATCCAACGGCTAGTGGGTGATAGATTTAACGCTCTCTTATAAGATTCTGCGGCGGCGGCATAGTCTCCCTGTAAATACGCTATTTCTGCTTGGCGAATCAATATATCAAGTGTCTCATAACCAGATTCAACCGAGAGATTGAACATCTGCCTGGCCAATTCCACAGAATCATTTTCTCCTGGTCGCAATTGGCCGTCTAGTAAAAAAATGTTCCCTAAATTTATGTATAGCCTGCTCACGATGGTAGAAGCATTTAACACACAAAATAGAAGTATGCAGCTTGTGCTTAAGAGCTGAGACCGGACCATAATTTCATCTTAGTTTGATTAGCAGGAAACAACGCAATTCATTACGGAACAAAATTAAAATGGCGCGAGCGGGGAATACCAACCCAGTCCCACGAGATAAAGACGGCTTGCGAATTAGGTTCACACAGTTTTCCATCTTGCGTCACCCCAAAAATATCATAGTTGTTTTCTAATAGAAATTTTTGCGTCTCTTTGGTACTTGGCAGATCTTGCACTGCCTCTACAATGATGATGGGTTGATATTTTGCAATAAGATTTTGTGCGCCTTGCAACACAAATGGCTCGCCACCTTGTACGTCTATTTTGATCAAGTTTACATGATCCACCTGGGGCATAAACGAATCCAACGTGGTGACTTCCACTTTGTGTGAAATCGTATTGCGCTGGGCGCGATCAAGTTCAATTTCGCTTTGTAATGCATTGTCGCTATTTTCATCCTGATTGATGATAAAATTTTGTTCGCCAACTTGGTTGGCGACTGCATACGGATAAAGCTCTACAAAAGATTCTGCATTATTTTGAGAAACATTATGCTGCAAGAGTGAAAAATTATCTGTAAAAGGTTCAAAGCTATGAATAACACCAGACCATCCATTTTGTTTTAAGATATATGCTGTAATCGTTGTGAAAAGCCCATGATGGGCCCCTACATCAAACATGACAAAATCAGGTTCAATACAGTTGGCAAGAAATTGGATGAGATGATATTCGATTTCGCCTACATAATACCCATGAAGGGCCATGTCTGTTCCATAGCTGCGAAAGCGTATCTGATCATGAAAAATTGTAAAATCTTGTGGGATATTCTGAATAAAGGTCTTATGAATGGTTTTAAGCAGAAATGGCTTCCAATGAAACTGGGTATCATGCTGCAATACAGGTGAGAGATGGTAATACCAGCGTAATGGTCGACGGAGATGTTTCGTAAGAGGAAGAAGTGGATAGTCAGCGCGAACATAAGAATAATAGAATTTTTTGATTAATGATTTCATTGCAATCCATATCTATTACTATGGGGGATATATGAAAAAATTTCGCTCTCTGTGATAATACGAAGAGTAAACCACTGTTTTCAAGTAAGGATCCATTGATAAATTCAGATTTAAATCCTGTCGTTGCCCCTAGCAGATTGGTTTGGCACAAAGAACTTACGAACAGACAATCGGTGTATAGCAGAATATCACAACTTGCACAGTGCCTATAAATACCAAGAATGACCAGAGTAGTCATCAATCATGTCATTCATGTTCCGTTGTGTTCGTGTAACTTCTCATCACAACTGATTCGGATGCAACTTATGTACAATCTGATTAATTATCAAGCGCGGTTCAAGCTTTTGTGCTCTTATAAACCATATACACAATAATATGGATTGAATCGCCACAATGGCAATCTGATACTCAAATTGCCCTACAAATGGAGACATGGACAAAATACATGCAGCTCCTAAAATGGCTGTCGGCACGCTGATCCATGTAAAAGCTAAGTCAAGCCTAATTCCATAACAATGTAGACTTATGACTGTAAGCAGTAACGTGCCCATATATACACTGTTTCCAATAATGCCCCCTACCATGCCAGTGTATAGTGCGCCAACACTAATTGCAACTAGTGAAAGAAATCCACTGACTGTGACAATGATCATATTTAGCCGTACGCGATTCGAACCTAATAAGATAAAATAACCCACTGCATTCAGGGAATATAAGGAATAAATCACAATGGCAATGCGAAAGGCTAGCAGATTCAGCGCCGTCGTCGCTTGCGACATGACCACGTTCAAAATAAAGGGCGCAAAGATCAGCATGGCACTGCCTAAACCAAAAGCTACAAATGCATTTATCTGCAGAGCCTGCTGAATTTTCTCCTGAATGGCTGAAGTCACCGCACGCTCTGTCGACGCGTGATGGGCCACCGTAGGTAGAAGCGGTTGCGTAGGCAGGGCTGAGATAAAATTGATTTGTCGGGTCATATCAGTAATTCCGCCATAGATACCCAGATCCAAAGGAGTGAGGATGGCGCCAATCGCCAGACGGTCAAATTGGCCAAAAAAGGTGCCGCCGATCGAACTGAGCCAGGTCATTAAGCTATAGCGAAAGACAGGTCCAAATTGACGCCACTTTAAGCGAAAGCGGAGCTGCGTTTGCTGCAAGCGTAACCAGACAATCGTGCCCAGTGCCACCAACACCGCCAGGCTCACCAGCGCCTGCCAGTACATCATTTGCACAATGTTCCCACCCCTCCATGCCACCAGAAGCAAGCCCCCTCGAAACAGAATGGCTTGAGCTATATTGAATAGATTAATAGTATCATAGCGGCCATATGCTTGTTCGACGCCTACAAACACCTGCTGAATCATACGTGTCCAGGCTACTGCGCCACCAATCTGGACGGCCTGAATGGCGATTTCCTTTTGGTCAATACTTAGGTTAGGGAAAAATTTTACTAGATTTCCGGCGCCAAACCACATAGCGACAAACGCACAAGTGGCCAACGCAAACATGGTACCCAAAATAATTGTGTAGTGTTCTGCAAAGGCTATGTTGTCTTGATTAGCCAAATCTCCACTTAAAAAAAAAGTGGCCGATATAGATAATCCTGCTTCAGCCAGAATAATCACCGATACCGCAGCGGAAACTAAAGTCCATATACCATACTGTTCAATACCAATTAATCGAATAAGAATTGGAACCGAAATAATTGCTAACCCTATTCTAAAGACTCCACCGATAAAGTTATATAACCCATTTTTGATCATGTGCAGCTATTTTGAGTTTAGACACGTATTGCTTTTGTACCAGTTAATTGTTTCGCGCAGGCCATCTTCAAATTTCGTTGTTGCCTCGAATCCAAAAAACTCTTTCGCCCTCTCTATATTTAATTTCCGCCGTGGCTGACCGTTGGGTTTTGACACATCCCATTCAATGGTTCCCTTAAACCCACTCAAGTGAGCAATAGTTTCGGTTAACTCGCGGATACTAATTTCATTGCTGCTTCCCAAATTTACAGGCGCACTTTGGTTATATCTTTCCGTTGCCAACAAGATACCTTCAGCTGCATCCTTCACATATATAAACTCTCGGGTTGGAGAACCATCTCCCCATGCAATAATGTGTGGTGCATTAAGCTGTTTTGCCTCGTAGCATTTACGGATGAGTGCAGGGATGACATGCGAACTCTCTGGGTCAAAATTATCGCGAGGTCCATATAAGTTTACGGGCAATAGAAAAATCGAATTAAAGCCATACTGCTCCCGATAAGTTTGGCTTTGTACGAGCATCATTTTCTTGGCCAGACCATAGGGTGCGTTGGTTTCTTCTGGATAACCTGACCATAAATCATCTTCCCTAAAGGGGATGGCTGCATATTTAGGATAGGAGCAAACTGTCCCAATTGCCACGAATTTGCCTACGCCGCTGAGCCAGCTTTCATGCAACAATTGCACTCCCATCATCAAATTATCGTAAAAAAATTCGGCGGGATGTAAGCGGTTAGCGCCTATACCGCCAACATGTGCAGCAAGATGAATTACAATATCTACCGGCCCATTTGCTCCGTTCTGCGGATGCGAAGCGTCTGATAAGAGAGATTTTATTGCGTCCAGACTTCGAAGATCGTATTTTTCTTTGCGGGGCACTACTATTTCAGCCGCTCCGCGCTCAACCAATTTTTCGGTTACATATGAACCTAGGAAGCCAGCACCCCCTGTAATAATTACCCTTTTGCCTTTCCAGAACGTCTGACTGTCAAGCCACTTCGATTCATCTATATCCATGTCTATATACCATACTGCTAAAGTCAACGATGACCTATTTGTTTGTTCATTTCAAACTTGGTAAGTGATAAATATCTTGGTTCTTTATCTTATACGAATGTTCATGCTAAACAGATACGTCAGTAAATGGAAAAAGTAGGTCAATGTCGTTAATTAATCCCATTCTCCTGCTGAAGTTCAGCCAGGTCGGCATCCACCATGAGCTGGACCAGCTGGCGAAAGTCGACGGTGGGCTCCCAGCCCAGCACGCGGCCGGCTTTCTCGGGGTTGCCTACTAACAGGTCGACCTCGGCGGGGCGATAGTAGCGGGGGTCCTGCACCACATAGTCGCGCCAGTCCATGTCCAAATAGCTAAAGGCTTCGCTGACAAATTCTTCCACGCTGTGGGTTTCGCCGGTGGCCACCACATAATCGTCGGGCGCATCCTGTTGCAGCATGAGCCACATGGCGCGCACATAGTCGGCGGCATAGCCCCAATCGCGGCGCGCATCCAAGTTGCCCAGCCGCAGCTCGCTGGCCAGCCCCAGCTTGATTTTGGCCACGGCGTTGGTGATTTTGTGCGTCACAAATTCCAGGCCGCGGCGCGGGCTTTCATGATTAAACAGAATGCCCGAACAGGCAAACATGTCGTAACTTTCACGATAGTTTACGGTGATCCAGTGGCCATAGACTTTGGCCACGCCATAGGGGCTGCGGGGGTAGAAAGGCGTGCTTTCGCGCTGCGGCACTTCCACCACTTTGCCAAACATTTCGCTGCTGCTGGCCTGGTAAAAGCGAATGGTGGGGTCGACCAGGCGGATGGCATCCAGCATGCGCGTGACGCCCAGGGCGGTGAATTCACCGGTGAGTACGGGCTGGGTAAAGCTGGTGGGCACAAAGCTTTGGGCGGCCAGGTTGTATACTTCCTGCGGACGATAGTCCTGCAAGATGCCGATGAGGCTCATCTGGTCCAGCAGGTCGCCCTGCACGATTTCGATTTTGTCTTGAATGTGGGTCAAGCGGTCAAAGTTGATGGTGCTGGTGCGCCGCACCATGCCGATTACGGTGTAGCCTTGCTCCAGTAGTAACTCAGCCAGATAGCTGCCGTCTTGACCAGTCACACCGGTAATGAGGGCGGTTGGCATGTTTGCTCTCCTAATCTTTTTGCACGTTCTTGCGCCAATAGTCCAGCAGGTCGCGCAAGGTTTCTTGAATCTGCCTTTGGGGCTGCCAGCCGGTGGCGGCCACGAGTCGCCGGTTGTCACAAATGCTCATGGGCACATCGCTGGGACGCAGCCGATGGGGGTCCAGCTGAATTTCCACACGGGCCGTGGAGAGCGCCAGCAGCGTGTCCAGCACATATTGGGCAGAGTGGCTTTGGCCGCTGCCCACGTTATAAACGGCGCCGGCCTGGCCCCGGTTCACCAGCAGCCAATAGGCGCGCACCACATCGCGCACGTCGGTAAAGTCGCGCTGCGCTTCCAAATTCCCCACTTGGACGACTGGCGGACGCTGGCCGGCTTCGATTTCGGCCAGCTGGCGGGCAAAGGCGCTGGCCACAAAATCATCGGCCTGACCGGGACCAATGTGATTAAAGCTGCGGGCGCGCACGGTGGGCAATTGGTGGCTGTTCCAATATTGGAGCGCCATGGCGTCCTGGGCAATTTTGCTGACGCCATAGGGATTGTTGGGGCGGAAGGGGGTCTCTTCATCAATGGGCAAGTCGCTTGGCTGAATCAGTCCGTAGACCTCATTGGACGTCACAATCAGCGTGCGGCAGGTGGGCTGCCAGCGGCGCAGCGCTTCCAGCAGATGCAGCTGGCACTGGATGTTCAGCTCATAGGTGGTCCACGGCTGCTGCCAACTTCCCCCCACATCGCTCCACGCGGCCAGGTGCAACAGCATATCTGGCTGCACGCTTTGAATCAGTTCGCTAACCCACAGCGCATTGCGCAGATCCCCCCGGTGCAGCGTCAGCTGCTCCCGCAGGTGTTGAATCCGATGCTCGTGGCGATGGATGACCCCATGCACGTCAAGCGGCTGTGCGTCACCCTCCGGCTTGTTTTGCTCATCCACCAAGCCATTCAGCAGATAGTTGGCCAGATGGCTCCCCGCAAAGCCCGCAATCCCCGTTAAAAGAATACGCAAAAAAATCTCCTAAGATTAGGCCAAAATTGAACGTCTCCTCACCGAGCCAATCCCCGCACCCCCTCAATCACCCGCGCCACCTCCTCATCCGTCAACCGGGGCGATAGCGGAATGGAAACCGTGCGTTCGCTGATCCACCGTGCGTTGGGGAAATCTGAGGGCTGGTAGCCAAAGGTCTGTTGGTAATAGGGGTGAAGGTGCACGCTCACATAGTGCACGCCGGCGCCGATCCCGCGCTTGTGCAGTTCGTGTATGAACTGGTCGCGCGCAAGACCGCAACGCTCTTCGTCAATGAAGAGCGTGTACAAATGGTGGGCGTGGCGGGTGTTGGGTTCCACGGGCGCCGGCAGCCCTACGGGCAGATCGGCAAATGCCTCATTATAGAGAGCCCAGATCTGCTGGCGCCGCTGCCAGTTCGGCTCCACCCGCTTGAGCTGGTGAATGCCGATGGCCGCCTGAATATCCATCATATTATACTTGAAACCGGGAAAAAGTACCGCATAATGCTTGTAGCCGTTGTCGGAATAACGCGCCCAGGCGTCGTGGCTCATGCCGTGCAGACCGTACATTTTGATTCTGGCGGCAAAATCGGGATTGTTGGTGGTGACCATGCCGCCTTCGCCGGTAATTACGTTTTTGGTGACGTAAAAGCTGAAGCAGGTAAAGTGGCTAATATTGCCCACTTTGCGCCCGTTGTATGCCGCCTCAATGGCGTGGGCAGCGTCCTCAATCACGATCAGGTCGTGACGCCGGGCAATGTCCATCATGGCATCCATGTTGCACGGACGTCCGCACAGGTGGACGGGCACAATGGCCCGTGTGCGTGGCGATATGGCGTCTTCAATACGCTGAGGGTCAATCAAACAGGTGGCGCGGTCGCAATCGACCAGCACAGGCGTAGCGCCCACGTGGAGAATCGTGTTGACCGTGGCGCAAAAGGTCATGGGGGTGGTGATGACTTCATCGCCCGGCTTTAGGCCCGCCGCCAGCATGGAGAGGTGCAGACCTGCCGTACATGAGTTGAGGGCCACGGCATGGTCGCAGCCAATGTAGCGCCGAAATTGCTCTTCAAACGCGGCCACCTTGGGGCCGGTCCCTAGCCAGCCCGAGCGCAGCGAATCGACCACTTCCGCCACTTCATCATCTTCGATCTGTGGCGCGCCAAAGACAATATAGTCATCTTGGGCATTATTTTGATCATGGTGATGGGGCGATGTTTCCATTGCAGCTTGCCAGATGACACTGTTTCTGCTTACATGACGTTATGGGGCGTGACTTACGCAAGCCTTAGTCAAAATTGGTTCGAATGCGAATGGGCTTCCTCTTGGTAATCCACAGGCGTTGCGTATGTCGTATGGGGAAAATAATAGCCACAAAACACAGAATTCACAAAATAGCCATGAATTTTGCGTTTTTGTAGCTATTTGTCACTTTTTTGATGTTACACCCCCAACAACCCCCGCCGCGTCAGTTCATCCACAATTTGATTCACGCACTCTTCTACGCTGTGGAGATCTGTTTCCACGACGATCTCGGGATGCGTGGGTTCTTCGTACGGTGAGGAAACGCCGGTAAACTCTTTGATTTCGCCGGCCAGCGCTTTGGCGTAAAGCCCTTTGGGGTCGCGGCGCTTGCAGATTTCCAGGTCACACTTTACAAAAATTTCCAGGAAGCGCCCGGCCGGCGCCAGCGCGCGCGCCAGTTCGCGGTCGGCGCGGAAGGGGGAGATGAAGGTGCAGAGCGCCAAGTTGCCATTCTCGAAAAAGAGATGGGCCACCTCGCCCACGCGGCGGATGTTCTCCTTGCGGTCGGCGTCGGAGAAGCCCAAATCGCCATTGAGACCGTGGCGGACGTTATCGCCATCCAGCATCATGGTATTGCAGCGCATCTCATACAGCCGCTTTTCCAGCGCCTTGGCCACGGTCGATTTGCCCGAACCCGAGAATCCCGTAAACCAGAGCACGGCCGCCCGATGGCCGTTGCGCCGTTCGCGCATGTCGCGCGTGACGCTGCTGCTCTCCCACACCACGTCGCTAGAGCGTTGCCGGTCAACGGTGGGTTCCGGCTCGTGCGCCACCACTTCCTCTAGATCGCGCGAGCGGCGCCGGATCATGCCGGCCGCCACCGTCACGTTGGTGTTGGGGTCAATGAGCACAAAGTTGCCCGTGCTGCGGTTGAGCCGGTAAGGGTCAAAATAGAGCGGGCGCGTGGTGGTGATCTTGGCGCGACCAATTTCGTTGAGGTGCAGCGTGTCAGCCGGTTCGCGGTGCAGCGTATCCACATCAATGCGATAGTTGAGCTCAGAGATAAAGGCGCGCACTTGGTGCGTTGTGTGTTGCAAGATGTAGGACGCATTGGGGTTGAGCGGCTCTTCGTTCATCCAGCACAAAATGCACTCAATGCGGTTGGAGACGGTGGGCAAATTCTTCTTGCGCACAATCATATCGCCGCGGCTCACGTCAATTTCATCGTTCAGGGTCAGCGTGACCGAGTCGCCCGCGGCCGCTTCGGCTAAATCGCCATCGAACGATGCAATTGATTTGATGCGACTTTCGCGCCCAGAGGGCAGCACCACCACCTCTTCATCCGGCGCAATGCTGCCGGAAGCAATCTGCCCGGCAAATCCGCGGAAATCCTGATGCGGGCGCAACACCATCTGGACGGGAAAACGGAAGTCGACCAGGTTGCGGCTGGCGCCCACGCTCACATTTTCCAGATAGTGCAGCAGCGTGGAGCCGCGATACCAAGGCGTATTGTCGCTCTTGTCCACCACGTTATCGCCGCGCAGGGCCGAGATGGGAATGAAGATCAGGTTTTGGATCGAGAGCTTGGAGGCAAAATCGGTATATTCCTCCACGATTTTGTCGTATACATCCTGGCTGTAATCGACCAGGTCCATCTTATTGACCGCCACAATAATGTGGGGCAATTGCAGCAGCGAGGCCAAAAAGCCGTGGCGCTTGGACTGGGTCAACACGCCTTTGCGGGCGTCGATCAGCACAATGGCCAGTTCGGCGGTGGAAGCGCCGGTGACCATGTTGCGCGTGTATTGAATGTGCCCCGGCGTATCGGCAATGATGAACTTGCGTTTGGGCGTGGCAAAGTAGCGATAGGCCACGTCAATGGTAATGCCCTGTTCGCGCTCGGCGCGCAGCCCGTCGGTCAGCAGGGCCAAATCTACTTCTGCATCGCCGCGGCGCTGGCTCACCTGCTCAATGGCTTCCATTTGGTCTTCAAAAATGGCTTTGGAATCATAAAGAAGACGCCCAATGAGCGTGCTTTTGCCATCGTCTACGCTGCCGGCCGTCGTAAAGCGCAGCATGTCCATAGAAATGTAGCTGTCATCCACCTCGGCAGCCGTTGTCTGCGTCTGAATCTCAGAAATCGTATCGATTGTCATGATTGCATATAAACCCTGTTAGATTTACGATTTTTGATTTACGAAGTCGCCTCTTAACGCCCCTTTCCGGCAAGAAGAGGGGCCGGGGGGGAAATAAAATCGTAAATCGTAGCTCGTAAATCAAAAATATCCTTGTTTTTTGCGATCTTCCATGGCGGCTTCCGAGCGCTTGTCGTCAGCGCGGGCGCCCCGCTCGGTCACGCGCGCCGAAGCCACTTCTTGAATAATATCGGCCAGCGAACTGGCGGTTGATTCAACGGCGCCGGTGCAGGTCATGTCGCCAATGGTGCGGAAGCGCACGATCTTATTCTGCGGCGTTTCGCCATTTTGCGGCTGCACCACGTCGGAGACGGCCAGCAACACACCTTCGCGCACAAATACATCGCGCCGGTGCGAGAAATAGAGCGACGGCATTTGGATGCCTTCGTGATAAATATATTGCCACACGTCCATTTCAGTCCAGTTGCTAATGGGGAAGACGCGGAAGTTCTCGCGCGGATGCTTGCGCCCGTTGTATAAATTCCACAGCTCGGGACGTTGATTTTTGGGGTCCCACTGGCCAAACTCGTCGCGGTGCGAAAAGAAGCGCTCTTTGGCGCGCGCCTTCTCTTCATCGCGGCGGGCGCCGCCCATGGCGGCCTCAACGCGTAGCTCGCCCAGCGCGTCCAGCAGCGTGACGGTTTGCAGCGCGTTGCGGCTGGCGTTGGGGCCGGTCTCTTCAACGGCGCGGCCCTGGTCAATCGAATCCTGCACATAGCGCACAATGAGCTGTACGTCTAGTTCGTCCACCAGCTGGTCGCGAAATGCCAATGTTTCCGGAAAGTTATGGCCGGTATCAATATGCAGCAGCGGGAAAGGAATGCGGCCCGGATAAAAGGCTTTGCGCGCCAGGTGCGCCAGCACAATCGAATCCTTGCCGCCAGAAAAGAGCAGAATCGGCCGCTCAAACTGCGCCGCCACCTCGCGCATGACGTAGATGGCTTCCGATTCCAGTTGTTTCAAATGAGAACGGAGATAAGTTGTCATAACAGGTAAAACTCGTTTCTTAACCAACTGGTTTGCAAAAAGCTGCGTTAAACTTTAACATCAACATATGGCGTGGCGCGTGAACCGGATAAGATACTTGTTTCGATTCAAGTGGCGCTATCGGTATACGCACTACGTACTACGCCATACCCAAAACCCAATCCGAACCAGGTGACCCAATCACACCCTAAACTGGTTCCCGTAATATACAACAGAATTTATGCTGTGACCGGAATGCGATGTCCGGCGTCTTCCGCGCTGTTCGCCGCGGGCGTATGTTTGCGCTCGGGGCTAAAAACGCGTCGTGTATCAATGATGAGGGCGGCGTTCTCAGCCATAAAGTGCCAATCATAGCTGGAATGGTCGGTGGCAATGACCACGCAGTCCGCCTGGCGCACGGCAGATTCCAGATCGACCACGGAGATCATGGCCATTTCGTCATGTGTAAAGTGGGGCACATGCGGATCGTGATACTGCACGTTGGCGCCTTTTGCGCGCAGCAAATGGATAATATCCAGCGCCGGCGATTCGCGCATATCGCCCACATCTTTCTTATAGGCCACGCCCAGCACCAGAATATGGCTGTTTTTCACTGGTTTGGCCGCCTCATTGAGTGCGTCCTGCACCTTTTGCACCCAGTAGGCAGGCATACCGGTATTGATTTCGCTGGCCAGCTCGATAAAGCGCGCGTTGTACTTGACGCTTTTGAGCTTCCACGAAAGATAGTGCGGGTCCACGGGAATACAGTGACCGCCCAGCCCCGGGCCCGGGGTAAATTTCATAAAGCCAAAGGGTTTGGTGGCGGCGGCGTCCAGCACTTCCCAGGCATCCAGCCCCAGCTTTTCACACATGAGCAGCAGCTCATTGGCCAGGCCAATATTGACCGAGCGGAAGGTGTTTTCAAAAAGCTTAGCCATTTCGGCGGCGGCGGGCGAAGAGACCGGCACGAGCGCGCCAATGGCTTGGCTGTAGTAGGCGCTGGCCACGTCTAAACAATCTGGCGTGTGGCCCCCCATGACCTTGGGCATATTCTCCACCGTCCAATCTGCGCGGCCGGGATCAATGCGCTCTGGGGAAAAGGCCAAGAAGAAATCTTTGCCCACCTGTAAATCGGGATTGTGTTCCAGTAAACCGGGCAGCACGATTTCGGCTGTGGTGCCTGGATAGGTGGTCGATTCCAACACGATGACCATGCCGGGATGCATGTGGCGGGCAATCTGCGCGGTGGCGCTCACAATGTAAGAGATATTGGGATCACCCGTTTTGTTGAGCGGGGTGGGTACGCAAATGGTAACGGCGTCGCACTGTGCGATGACGCGGTAGTCGCTGGTGGCCGCAATGGGACCAAGCGCCGCCGATGGCACATCTTCAATATACGATTCACTGCGATTGATGGCGTCGACCTTGTTGGGATCCAGGTCGATGCCGGTGACTTTGTAGCCCGCTTTGGCAAAGGCCACGCACAGGGGCAACCCCACATAGCCCAGGCCAACCACCGCCACGTGCGCCCGGCGCTGCTCGAATTTTTCGATCAACTGCTGTTTATCCATAGATTTATCGCTCCTTGAGCCACTGTTATTTTGCCATATTCAGTACACCGCAACGGTGTTGGCGATCTAGGCGTCGGCCCCGCCATTTGAATCCGACTCTCTCCATTGCGGTCTACTAATATTGGATTCCCCATCCAATTACACAGACTTTTTGGGCGCAAAAATAACTCAATCAGGCTATCACATAAAAAGCGTCACCGTCAAGAGAGTTGTCCAAACAATAACAACTTTGTCAGGAAACTGTTATAGTTTTTCAACTACCTATACAAAACATATACGTCTCTCATACGTAGAGAGAGACATAGATAAAAAGGTGACTTTGCATCAAGTAGGCAGATGTAAATGAACCTCCAACTGTACGTAACCTGTCGACTATTATGTCGTCTTTTGTACTATAGTTGGATGAATAGTTAAGCCGTTTACGGTGGTCGAGGCATCAGGTATGCTTATCTTGCGGCAGGTTTGCGGCGCGTAAGCTCCATGTATTGCAAACAGAAACCATAGAAACCGGATTTCTGCCAGAAAGCTGGTTTCTACGCCAAACCACTTTGTTTATGATACACAGTTTGGGTAGACAAGTGTTCGATTCAATAATACATATATCTCAAAAACGACGCACTCACCTGCGTAAATATTATGCAGCCTGGCTGCTCTTTGCTACATCCATTATTGGCATAGCAATAGGCGCTTTTAATAGTGCACCCGTGGTGGGCGCCCCCATATTTTCCACGTTTTTGCCCATTACAAGTCATGGTTCGGCTGTGGCGGCGCAGCCCATAATTCCCGCTGGCGAGCAGGTTGAGGGTGTTGCGTCTCAGCTCATTGGCGTTTCCACGGGGGGACATCCCATTCGCGCATATACCTTTGGCAATGGTCCGCAGCGCGTCGCTTTTATTGGGGGTATCCACGGCGGGTATGAATGGAACACGGTGCTGCTGGCCTATGAAGCAATTGACTACTTTACGCGTCATCCCAACGCCATTCCGCCCAATGTGACGCTGCAAATCGTCCCCGCCGCCAATCCAGATGGATTGCAGCTCGTCACCGGCTCCTTGAGCCGCTTTACGTCAGAGCAGGTGGCGGACGAAACCGAAGCCGGGCGCTTTAATCAGCACAATGTGGATTTGAACCGCAATTGGGATTGCAACTGGGAGGCGGAAGCGTGGTGGGGCGTGCGCGAGATCAGCGGCGGGTCGGCGCCCTTTTCAGAGGTGGAATCGCAAGTGCTGCGCGACTTTTTGATGGACGGGAAGCCCGTGGTCGCCACCGTCTTCTGGCACAGTGCCGCCCCCGGCGTCTTTCCCGGCCACTGCAACGGTCGTTTTGCCGCCGCCGATGCACTGGCTGAGGTATATGCCGCGGCCGCTGGTTATCCCCTACAGGCCGACTTCACCACATACACGGTCACCGGCGACGCCACCGACTGGTTAGCGGCGCAAGGCGTACCCGCCATTGTGGTGGAATTGCAGACTCACGATCAGATTGAGTGGGATCAGAACCTGGCTGGCATGTTGGAGACGCTAAATTCTGTGAATCAAGATTTAGATTGAGTAAGCTGGTTGACTGACAATTTTTTTACCGCAAAGGGCGCCAAGATTCGCAAAGAATCCCTCAAGAGAATTCTTTGCGAATCTTGGCGCCCTAGTATGATGGATACGCAGCGCGGAACTCTGCCTATCTTCACGGTAGAAAGATTAACACGACTTACGCAGCGCCCGTGGATGGCCAGGGAAGCATAACATACCTGATCTGCGGATTTTTCCTCTAGGCTTGCGTAAGTCCTAATTAAATGTGTCGGCCAAGCAGGTGAGTCGGTCTATATCACCCGCCTAAAAATGCTCGTCGCACTTCCGGGTTCGCCAGCAGTTCGCGTCCGGTGCCTGCATAGCTGTTTTGCCCCAATTCCAACACATAGCCGCGATGGCTAATCTCCAACCCCTGCCGCGCGTTTTGTTCAATCATCAACACGGTCAGCCCAATCTCTTCATTGAGCCGGCGTACGCTCTCAAAGATGTTTTTGGTAATTAGCGGCGCCAGCCCTGCCGATGGTTCATCCATCAGCATTAATTGGGGTTCCCACATGAGGGCGCGGCCAATCTCCAACATGCGCTGTTCACCGCCGCTCATGGTGCCGGCATTCTGTTTGGCCCGCTCGGCCAGGCGTGGAAATAGCTCAAAAATGTAGCGAATGCGCTCGTTGACACGCGTCTGATTGGGCTCTAAATACATACCCAATTCCAAATTTTCGCGCACGGTCATCTGCGGAAAGACGCTGCGCAACTGCGGCACAATGGTAATGCCCGCTTTGAGCGCCTCTTGTGGACGAATGTTGGTAATATCTTGTCCACCGAACAGCACGCTGCCTTCACGCACCGGAACAAAGCCATACAGCGCCTTGAATACGGTCGATTTGCCTGCGCCGTTGGGACCAATGACGCACACAATTTCGCCCGATTGCACATCCAAACTCACCCCGCGCAATATGTCCAGATCAACCTGGTAACCAGCGTAGATATCGTGGACTTCAAGGAGGGGAGTTGGATTCATGTTATGCCCCAAAATATGCCTCGATCACTTCTTCATTCTCCATGAGCTCGGCGGGCGTGCCTTCGGCCAGCTTTTCACCATAATTCAACACAAAGACGCGGCTGCACAAGTCGCTGATAAAGTGGATGTTGTGTTCGATGAGCAGAAAGGTTTTATGCTGCTGTTGGTTGAGCGTGCGAATGCGATCTTTGATCTCTTCGATCAGCGTGGGGTTAACGCCGGAGGTGGCCTCATCCAGCAGAATCAAATCGGGATCGGGCATGAGCGCCATGCCAATTTCGAGCAGCCGCCGCTGGCCGCCAGAAAGGTTGCCCGCTTTGAGATCCATAACGTGATCCAACAGCAAAAAGCCGATGAGTTCGCGGGCGCGCGCCTTAATGGCCTCGGACGTGGGTTTAAAGAGCTGGCTGGGCGTGATTTTGCCCCACTGCGGGCTGAGCAGCATGTTTTCCCACACGGTCAGCTTGCGATAGACGCGGATTACCTGGAAGGTGCGCGCCAGCCCCATGTGCGCCACCTGATACGGCTTTTTGTGGGTGATCTCACTGCCTTTGAAAAAGATCTGCCCAGCGCTGACCTCTTGCACACGGCTCAGACAGTCGAACAGCGTGGTTTTGCCGCTGCCGTTGGGGCCAATCAACCCCATGACTTCGCCGGGATAGACGGCAAAGTCAACATTGCTGAGCGCGGCCAACCCGCCAAAGTTTTTACTCACCTGGCGGCCTTCCAAAAGCGGCGATTGCCCGTGGGGCGTATTCATGGCTGTGCCTCCTGCGGCGTCTGCGGGGACGCGTTCATGTAGCGCCCCCACAGCCGGCCCAGGCTGGTGCTGCTGCGGTCACCCAGCGTACCCATAAGGCCTTCGGGCAAAAAGAGCACAATGGCAATCAGCAGCAGCCCCTGTACAATCAGGTGAAATTGTAGAAAGTTGGCCCATACCACGTCACGCAGCCAATAGATAAGCGCGGCGCCGATAACTGGGCCGGCCACCGTGCCCAACCCGCCCAGCATGGTCATCATCACCATCTCCACCGTGCGCGACTCAAAAAAGACCACGTCGGGGTCGATGAAGGTGTTTTGATACGCCCACAGCCCGCCCACAACACCGGTGGAAAAGGCGGCCAGGCTAAAGGCCACAATCTTATGCAGCGTCGTGTTGATGCCGCGCATCTCGGCGCCCACCTCATCCTCGCGGATAGCAATGAGCGAAGCGCCAAACTGCGTGCCGCGTAGCCACCAGATAAACCAAATCACCAGAATGGCCATAACCAGCGTAATGTAGTAAAAGAGCGGGCGGTTGAGATAGGGCGGCAGCGTCAGGCCGCTGCCGCCGCCGGTCAGTGGTTTGGCCACGCGCACAATTTCGCGCATGGCCACAAAGGTACCCAGCATGGCAATGGAAAAATAAGGCCCTTTCAAGCGCAGCGTGGCCGAGCCAATCAGCAGGGCAAAAATAACCGCCACCAGGGCGCCAATCACCAACGCCGGGGCAAAAGGCCAGCCCGCCTTGGCCATCATAACGCCCGTGCCGTATGCGCCCAGCCCAAAAAAGACGGCGTGGCCAAAATCTACATAGCCCGTAAAGCCGCCGATCAGGTTCCAGTTGCTGGCCAGCGTAATCAGCATAAACATCTGCGTCATGGAGAAGAGCAGCGCATTGGATATCATCTTGGGATTGGGACCAACGAACTTAGGCAGCGGCAGCGCCAGCAAAAAGAGCAGCACCAGCAGCAGCGTCCACCGTCCCATTCTATATTGTTGCCAGATTGTTATTACGCTTTTCATGGGAATTTCTGTTTGGAATTACTATGCAGACGTCTAAACTATGATTCATATGATTAGCTGATGAGCTATGATTTCAGATCGCGGATAGGGAGTGTGAAATGACAACAAACATCTACAAGCAGAATCATAGCCCTCATAAAATCATATGAATCATAGTGCGGACAGGGATTTGTCCCCCACCTCAATGTGCCTGCTCCACTGGTTTCAACCCGCCAAAGAGCCCTTGCGGACGCGTCACCAGCACCACCACCAGAATCACAAAAGAGGCCACAATGCCCAGGTTGGTGCCAATACCGGGCACGTACGTGGCGATAAAAATTTCAACCAGCCCCAGCATCATGCCGCCCATGAGCGCGCCGGGAATACTGCCTAACCCTGAGAGCGCCGTAATGGCAAAGGCCTTGAGCGTCAGCGGCGGGCCCATAAAGGGAAAAACGGCTTGGGTCGGGCTGATCAACATGCCGGCCACGCCGGTCAGCGCTACGCAAATGGCAAAGGTAATGGCGTAGACGTGATTGATTTCAATGCCCACAATGCGGGCGGCTTCGCGATTCTGCGCCGCGGCGCGGATGCTTTTGCCCAGCCGCGTCTTCTGCAAAAAGAGATGCAGCATGGCCATAATCAGCAGCGCGGCCACCAGCACAACGCTTTTGGTCACCGGAATGGTAATATTGCCCAGCCGCCAGAAGCCATCAAACATGGTGTTGACCGAGCGCGGCGTGGCTGTGTAGATCAGCTTTACCACGTTGGCAATGATAATCGACAGGCTAAATGTAACCAGCAGCGAGATCAGCGGCGGCCGTTCAATAATGCGGTTGATAAGCACATATTGCAGCCCATAGCCCAGGGCAAACATGGCCGGCGCCACAATAATAATGGCCGCAAAGGGTTCCCATCCCCAGCCTTTATTGAGCATCCAGGTCAGGTAGGCGCCCACCATGAGCAGCTCGCCGTGGGCCAAGTTGATGACGCCCATGACGCCCCAAATAATCGAAAAGCCGAGCACCATGACGGCATAAAAACCGCCCAGCATAATGCCATTGATAAGAGCTTGGTTAAATTGATCCATAATCTGTTTATATTGAACAATGGGGAACGCGGCATCAACGTAAAACGGATAGCTACGCTGTTGCCATCTAAGCGACCTGAGCTTGTCAGCTCACAAAGCGTTGTTGCTCTGCAACCGTTGCACGAGCGGCAAAGCGCCAAGGCGTAGGTGGGCTTCGACAAGCGCTGTGGCTCTGGAACCACTTGGTGAACGACTGAACTCACGCCGAAGCCTCTGCGCCCGAGCACCTGCATAGTTATTCAAATTCTACTTGGATGTGGATACAAAAACGCTATGCTACTCAGCTCAACCGCAGTGTCATCGTTCAAAAATAACTTGTAGATTTAACCTGTCGGGTCTCGTAGACCTGACAGGTTTGGTAGCCAACTTATTTCTGAACGCTTACTAATTACTAAGGAATTGGGGAACGCGTTTTTGGGCGATTTTCAGCGCTGGCGTGTCGTAACGAGGCTGGGCTTCAAGTGCTGGTTTTGCGTTGTGCATCTAACCCGATTTTGAACCGTTACGCACTACGGACATTAGAGATTAATCGGCATTAAGATTGGGTGCGCGGATGAACACCGATAAACGCTGATTCTCTCTGCACAATCTGTGTCTATCCGCGTGAATCAGCGTACGATTTTTAAATGACCTTATTACCGATAATGTCTATTTTATAACGTATGTTACGCAAGCCTGGCGGAAAGTCGGCTCGCTGACGTCCTTATTTCTCTCTAGCAGATTGGCTGTCGCTGCGTAACGTGAGTTATAACAGAGAGAGTGGCATCATGTCAAGGAGTGGCGTGAATCAATGTAGGACCATTGCGACCTTCGTAATCGCAGCGGATAAATCCGGCAAGCGACGGTGCAAAGCCGCCGCCGCGGCAAAATGGCAAGCGGTTGAGAGCGCTTTTCCGTGTCAGCCGCGGGTTTTAACCCTGCATTTTTATGGTACGCGCTGGCCCTATGAATCAATGCGGGGCAATCGCGTACGCGGTGATAGCAACGGATCAATCCGGCAAGCGACGATGCAAAGCCGCCGCGACTGGCTGCCAACCGGTTGAGACCGCTTTTTCGTGTCAGCCGCGGGTTTCAGCCCCATGTTGAGCTATGCAATTGCGCGATGAATCAATGGCCGCTATACACATGCACGCGGAAATGAATTTTGCCACGTGCGCGTAAAAAACGGCGTCTCGCCATCAAAGGCGGTCAGCGTATTTTCCAGGTAGAAATGGGTGGCGTCTGCGCTCATTTCGCTGGCCGTTTCAATGCGCACCCGCCAGTCGCCGCGCCCCAACTTGAGCGTGTGCTCACAGCGCACGCGGGCCGAAAGTGGGTCCCCCTCGGCAATGGTATAGGTGTCATTGGTAACGTGCTCAAATTCAATACCGTCTGGCAATAATTGCCTTGCCCCTTCATCCAAATAATCTGTGAGCTGTACAACTTGGCTCTTTAAATCATTCTGAATGGTGCGCATGCGTTCTGCGTTACGCAAGCTTTTGGTGGTCAGCAAAGGGGAGATTTCAGGTGGCAGGAAGGTCACCTGCTCATCCTGTTGCGTTACAGCTTCAGCGCGCGGGCGCACCGGCATTGCCAAATGCGTTCCGTGGCCCGGATAAATCGTCAACGTCGCCGGCTCGGGTGAAGGCCAGGCATGGGGCCAAAAGGTGGGTGCAATGGCCAGCCGCCAGCGATGACCGGCCGGCATGGTGTAGCCAATGGCGTTGAGACGCACCGTCACCGTATAGCGTTGCCCGGGCGTCAGCAGCGCAGGATGTTCGTGGCTCTCACGGTGCGTCAAGTTGAGCAGCCCCCAGCTTACCAGCGTGGATGCCCCATCGGACGCCACATCGCACAGGCGTACGGCCACCAGCGCATCGGGTCGATCCGCGCTCAGCGTCAGCGTTACGTCGGGAAAGCCCAGATAGTCGCTGCGCTCGCGCAGAGGCTCTGTCGTAAAACAGAGCGACAGGCCATCTTCCACGCGCTGGTCCGATGCCAGATCCCCCTCAGACCCAAAGGGACACCAGACGCCGGCATAGAGCCCGTGGGTTTGCACCGGGGCGCAATGCATACCTTGTTCATCAGCGGGTGGTTTGTCAGCAAGCTTTTGACCGTGTTCAAGCCAATAGGTGGCGTTTGTGCTTTGCGGTGAGGACCACGTCATTTCCGCCACCCAGCGTCCGGCGCGGTACTCATAAAATGTGGCGGGCCGAACGCTTTCCATCAAATAGGTGCGCAGCAGCGGTTCATCCATAATGCCCGTCTCGGCGCCCTTGAGCCAGTGATCCCACCAGCGCAGACACTCTTGCAGGAAGCCAATTTGCGGACCCGGCACCGCCACCTCGGGATATTCATGGGCCCACGGACCGATTAGCCCCAGCTTGGGGCAAGACAAGCCTTCCAGCATGCGCAAAATGGCGTTGGTGTAGCCATCGGTCCAGCCGCCCACGGCAAAGACCGCGCACTCAATATTGGCAAAATCCTCGCAGACCGAGCCGTGCTGCCAATAGGCATCGCGACGTTGGTGCGCCACCCACTGCTCCACAAAGGGCGGCGTCTGCTCCAGTCGCTCCCGCCACATGGCGCGCCACGCCTCCCCCACAAATTTAGGATCCGGCGGACGCGCGTTATAGGCCAGCATAATCGACGCCCAATAAAGCATGGCCGAACCCAACATGCAGCCGCCCATGTAGTGGACGTCATCGGCGTAGCGATCGTCTGTGGAGCAGAGCGTGATGATGGCCTTGAGCGCCGGCGGACGCATGGCCGCCACTTGCAGCGCATTAAAACCGCCCCACGACTTGCCAAACATGCCCACGTTGCCGCTGCACCAGGGCTGGCGCGCCAGCCAGGCAATCACTTCCACGGCGTCGTCCAGCTCCTGCTGGGCATATTCATCCAGCATGACGCCCTCAGAATCGCCGCTGCCGCGCATATCCACGCGCACAGAAGCATAGCCATACCCGGCAAAATAGGGGTGGCGGATCGAATCGCGCAACGCCGTCGAATCATTCTTGCGGTACGGAATATACTCGAGCAGCGCCGGCACTGGGCTGGCTTCCGCATCCACCGGCAACCATATGCGCGCGGCCAGCCGCACGCCATCCGCCATGGGAATCCAGACGTGAGTCAGCTGGCGAATCGCGTACGGAAAGTCGGTTTTGATTTGGACGAGATGATCGCGGACGTTGAAGACCATATGGGTTTCGATTCTGCGCAGCCAGGTGGAGTTTCAGATAAATGGCCTCAATCCTTTATCCACCGAGTTCTTTTCGTGGGTCGTAGAAAGGCAATATGCCTGTGATACGTAGTCCCTAAGTCTCTAATTCACAGATTACTCGAGTGATAAAACAATTGTCAAAGCCGCATTGACTTTTGTCATTGTATCAATATCAAGTTGACCCAACTTGCTGACAAATCGTTCTTGAGATACAGAGCGAACCTGGAATGCATCTGCCGCGGAAATCTTTGACAGGCCACTTTCCGGTCTAGGCTCTAGTTTTACCATCCATGCAGCTACTTTATAGCGCTCTTTCCAGTCTGTTATTGGAACAATGACGCGTAGGGGGAGTAAACCTATCTCATCATCATTTACAATAATGGCCGGACGCGTCTTGCGAATTTCCGCACCAACAGTGGGATCTAGATTGATCCACCAGATCTCACCACGTTTCATGAATCTCGTCTCCGTCCAGCGCGGTGAAGATTGTCAGTTCACCATCAGTTTCATAATCCGCCAATAATATCTTGGCTGCATCGGCTAATGGTAACTTCTCGTTATTCCTGTCTTGTGGACGCTTGAAGGTCGATTCAACTATCTCTAGCGCAGCTCGTAGAATCTCCAGCTGCTGTTGAATAGACATCTGTTCAAATTCATATAGGATTTCGGCTTGCGTCATTTTCATTTTTCCTGGTCAGCATAACAATTGTCGCAATCTATTAGGATAGATTATAACAAAATTGAGCGGTACAGGATACCCTATTTCTCAAACAACTCCTCGGCAATTTGCGACCGCTCTGGAAAGCTGGTTTGGGTGCCGGGGTGCTGCACGCTGGAGGCTGCCACCACATTGGCGCGCGACATAGTATCCACCATGGAGAAGCCGCTGGCCAGGAAGTAGGCCAAGCTGCCGCAGAAAGCATCGCCGGCGCCGGTGGTGTCAATGGCTTTGACCGAGGGCGCCGGGACATGTTGCACTTCCTCCCGATTGACCAGCAGACAGCCGCGCTCGCCCAGCGTAAGAATCACATTTTGTACGCCGCGCTCCAGCAAAATTTGCGCTGCATCTTCGGCCTGAGCCAGCGTCTCCACGGTCATGCCGGTGAGCAGCTCGGTTTCAGTCTCATTGGGGCAGAAGATGTCGCTCAACGCAAAAGCTTCTGCCGGCAGATCGGTGCGCACGGGGGCCGGGTTGAACATGGTCATGACGCCTTCGGCGCGGCCAATGCGCAACGCGGCCAGCGACGTTTCCAGCGGCACTTCCCACTGGCAGAGGACAATTTGCGCCTGGGCAATGGCGCCGCGCGCCGCTTCCACATCGGCCGGTGAAAGCAGATCATTAGCGCCGGGCACAATGATAATGGCGTTGTTGCCAATGGTCTCATCTACCCAAATTGGCGCTACGCCGGTGGATGCTTTATCGGTAAAGAGCACGTGGCGTGTATCAAAGCCCAGCGTCTCGTAATTGTGCAGCGTGTCTTTGCCAAAAATGTCATCACCCAGCTTGGTCACCATCAGCACCTCGGCGCCCAACTTGGCCGCCATGACGGCCTGATTGGCCCCCTTGCCGCCAAAGCCCATCTGAAAGCGACTACCTTGCAGCGTTTCGCCCATTTTGGGCAGGCGCGGCGTATAGGTCACAAGATCCATATTGGAGGAGCCAACGACGCAGATTTTGGGTTTAGTCATGGGAGCATCCTTTGCGTATTGCGTATTTTCGTAAACGAAAGTGTGAGACGGCTTGCTTCAGGCTAGGTAGATCTGTTGCGTGATGCGTAGTGCGTGAACTGTCAAGTATCTTTACGCGGTGCTAGCATCCTTTGCGTAGGGCGGTTTTCATGGAAGTTAATCATTTAAATCGGTAAACGACGGCATTGGTTAAAACCAGCGCCTAGCAGCCAAAGTACGCGAAAGTGCACTCTAGAAACAGCCTGCTTTAGCGGGCTTTTTCTAGCAGACGCAGGCTTCAGAGGCATCAATTACCGAAACAATTTATGAATGTTCATCCAAACCGCCGATGCCCAGTTCTCGGACAGACTGCATTTGCCAACCAAAACCGGCGGGTAAGGATACCCGCCCTGCAGTCCACATTTGGCCTAAACCAACCAAGAAAGTTTCCCGATTCAACTCCGTCAACCGGTGCACGCACCACGCACTACGCAACACCTTTATTTTGCCCTAAACCAACTCACTCTGTCCAACCCTATTCATCCTGGGTCCAGTCACGGTCCGGCACTACGTAAATCAGCGGCAGACTCAAGAGGGTAATGCCAAACTTGACGGCCAGATTAAAAATAAATATCTCCCAGGTGGCGCTCCACGAATCCACAAGCTGATCGCCCAAGAAGGCCACTGGCGCAAAGGCAATCAGGACAAAGATAATGTTATCAATGGGTACGCTGATGGCATTGCTGACCAGGACGCGCAGCCACTGATAATTATGCGTAATGCGCGTGACAAACCAGTGGTAAACCTCTGTGTCGGTCAGCTCGCTAAAGACTTCCGCCGTAATGGAGGCCACCACAATGCGCCACAGCGGCGCAAAGACCGCACTAAATTCGGGTCCGCCAAATGAATTGGGGTCGCTTGTGACGCCGGCCGCCCACATGAGATAGAGCACCATGAGCAGATTGATCACCGCCGCGCATATGATCAATAATTGGGCATTGCGCTTGCCCAAAATCTTGTGCACCACGTCGCGCAATGAAAAGGTAATGGGATAGATGAAGGTGCCCATATCCACCGCCAGCCCACCCACCACGCCAATTTTCAAGCTGGCAATGTCAGAAAGCATCTGGGCCGCAATATATGCCGCCACCACAACGATCGCGGCTTGGATACCTTCCGCCGCGCCGATGGTAAAGCGCGCGGCCGCCAATGAAGAGCCTCCGTCTTTTGTCGGGTTATGAATAGTCACTGTAAAATTCTCCTGTGGCACACTTACGCAGCGCCGTGAGAGCGCCAAGTATGAATATTCCTTTACCAAGGAAACTGTCTTTTAGGTTTGCGTAAGTACGTGTTTTGTTAAGGCGGGAACTGCGACCGCCGTTTGGATGTTTGTAAAACAGTCGCATATTGTAATCGCAATGTTCTAAAACGCAACTTTATTGGATAGCGAAAAAATAATTATACAGGCGCAGGCCGCTCCTCCCCCTTGACGCACTTCGTACGTCTTTCCCCTCCTCCACAAGTGGAGAGGAGGGGGCCAGGGGGAGGAGCGGCCCCCGCCACCCCACAAGGAAAACCACTCCATGACCGTTGCCCATGAAACCGTTGCCGTGCTTGACTACGGCAGCCAATATGCCCAGCTGATCTGCCGCCGCGTGCGCGAAGCCCAAGTTTATGCCGAATTGATCTCGTGGGATCAAGCTGCCGAAAAGCTGTCACAACTGCGAGCCGAGCAGCGCCTCAAAGGCATCATTCTCTCGGGTGGCCCCAACAGCGTCTATGACGATGGCGCGCCCACGCTGCCCACCGCCGTATTGGAAAGCAACGTGCCCGTATTGGGCATCTGCTATGGCTTGCAGCTGCTGGCCTATCACTTGGGCGGCCACGTGGTCGGTTCATCCGAACGTGAGTACGGTCCCGCTGAGATTACAGTCACCGAAGCGGGCGCGCTCTTTGCCGGCCTGCCCAATGCGCTGCCGGTCTGGATGAGCCACGGCGATCGCGTAGATCGGTTGCCGCCTGGCTTTCACGCCGTGGCCCACAGCCGCAACTCGCCCTTGGCCGCCATGCTCGATGAAAACCGCCAGCTCTATGCCATTCAGTTTCACCCAGAGGTGGTGCACACGCCCCACGGCGCCGCGCTGCTAGACAACTTTGCCAAGCGCATTTGCGGCTGCCGCGGCGACTGGACGCCCGGTCACTTTATTGACGAAACGGTGGCCGCCATCCGCACGCAGGTGGGCGCAAGCGGCCACGTGATCTGCGGGTTGAGCGGCGGCGTGGATAGCGCGGTGGCGGCGGCGCTGGTCCATCGCGCCGTGGGCGATCGGCTCACCTGCATCTTTGTGGACCACGGCATGATGCGCCTCCACGAGCGCCAGCAGGTCATCGACGCCTTTGAGACGCATCAGGGCATGCAGCTGATTGCCGTTGACGCCAGCGAAGAGTTTCTCACCGACCTGGCCGGCATTACTGACCCCGAAGAGAAGCGCAAACACATTGGCGCCCGCTTTATTCGCATTTTTGAAAATGAAGCCGCGCGTCTGGCCGCAGAGTGGGTCAGCGCAGAAGGGGCGCCCGCTTTCCTGGCCCAAGGCACGCTCTATCCCGATGTCATCGAATCAGCCAGCGAGAGCCAAACGCGCAACGCCCGCACCATTAAGACGCATCACAACGTGGGTGGTCTGCCCAAAGACATGCGCTTTGAACTGGTGGAGCCGCTGCGCACGCTCTTTAAGGATGAGGTGCGCGCCGTGGGCGAGGTGCTGGGGTTGCCCGAGGAGATTGTGTGGCGCCATCCGTTCCCCGGGCCGGGGCTGGCCGTGCGCATTCTGGGCGACATTACCTGGGAACGGTTGGAGATGTTGCGCAAGGCCGACGCTATTTTTCTCGATGAACTGCGCGCCGCCAATCTGTATCGGCAGGCCAGCCAAGTCTTTGCCGTGCTGCTGCCCATCCGCTCGGTGGGCGTCATGGGGGACGGGCGCACCTATGCCAACGCCATTGCCCTGCGCGCCGTCACCACCGAAGACTTTATGACCGCCGACTGGGCGCGCCTGCCCTTTGACCTGCTGGCGACAGTAAGCAACCGGATTGTCAACGAGGTGGATGGCGTCAACCGCGTGGTCTATGACATTAGCAGCAAGCCGCCGGCGACGATTGAGTGGGAGTAGGAAAATAGCGCAACTGCGATTCGCATGATTGTACTTGGGCTATTTTCCTGTCGGGTATAGAATGTTCTTGTGCGTAAACTTGTTACCTTTACAATTATTCTAATTAGTCTGCTTTCGCTGTCGCGTTTTTATACACAGTTTAAAGCATACGCCGCGCCCATCCCGCCCGGCGTCTATTTGGCTGGATTAGACTTGAGCACGCTCAAAGATCCGACGGAAATCCGCGCCCATTTGGAGCAAATTTACAAAGAGCCGATCGCGGTGCGCTTTGCCGATGACCGGCTTCTGCTGCGGCCCGAAGATGTGAACTTTCGGCTGGATGTAGATGCCATGGTGACTGAGGCCAGCCGCTATTTGCATGGCAGCGATT
>JACKBC010000023.1 GCA_020634755.1 Caldilineaceae bacterium
GCCCAAAAAGCCAAAGATTTCGCCCTGGTTGATTTGCAGGGAAATTTGGTCGTTGGCGGGTGTTGCTTGGCCGTCATAGCGTTTGGTCAGCTTTTGGATGTCATAGACGATCATGGGCGCGCTCTACTTTGAACATCGTAAGTCACCGTCAAGAAATAAGTTGGCGGCCAAACCTGTCAGGTCTTCGATACCTGACAGGTTTAAATCGACAAGTCATTTCTGGACAGACCCTTAGTCTATTGTGGTTTAACCGGATCTCAGGGTTTGCCGTCCCCGGCACTTTCCACAAAATAAAAAATAAGTCGTCAGAGGAGATCAAGTGCAACTTACGTCACTCCCTCAGATCCCGCAAAGCCTCTATTTCGCCGAGCCTTGTGGACGTGGGCCCAAGACACTCATGTCGCCTTTGAGCACATTATAGTCCCAAACTTTGTCTCACGGCCTGCAAGGTGGGCGCAATCACCATCGGCTCGCCTGTGGTTTGCATGGCGGCATCAATATCCTTGAGACCGCTGCCGGTGTTGATGACCACAATGGTCTCGTCCGGCTGCACCAGCTTTTGGGCCACCGCCTGCTGCAAACCGGCAAACGCAGCCGCCCCCGCCGGTTCAGCGAAGACGCCGCCGAGGCGCGCCAACGGCAACATGGCGTTCAAAATGGCTTCATCTGGCACGGCCACAAAAGCGCCATTGGTTTGGCGCACGGCATTGAGCGCCTTGATCGGATCGCGCGGCGCATTGACGCTAATGCTATCGGCGCGCGTGGTGGCTTGGACGAGCTGGGGAAATTCAGCGTCGCCGCGCCAAGCGCTGTACAAAGCCGCGCTGCCGGTGGATTGCACGCCGTAAAGCCGCGGCATCTTTTTGATCCACCCCAAGGCCAGCAGATCCTTAAAGCCCTTATGCACACCGCCAATGATGCATCCATCGCCCACAGACACAAATACAACGTCCGGGGCCACAAATACGCTCGCGTTCTCTCCTTGCTGCGCGTCCCCCAGCTGCTCGGCAATTTCAAACGCAACCGTCTTCTTGCCTTCGGTCATAAACGGATTGTAGCCGGTGTTGCGGTTGAACCAGCCAAATTCTTTGCAGGCCGCCGTACAGAGATCAAACGCGTCATCATACGATCCATCCACGGTTAGCACTGTGCTGCCATAGACCAATAGTTGGGCGATCTTGGCGCGGGGGGCGCTTTTGGGCACAAAAATCACGCAATCCTGACCAGCCGCGGCGCTTTGCCCAGCCAGAGCCGCGGCGGCATTGCCCGTGCTGGCCGTCGCCACAACGGGCAGCCTGTTCTCTTGCGCCAATGCCACCGCAATGGCGGATGCCCGATCCTTTAGTGACGCGCTGGGGTTGCGGCCATCATCTTTTACATAGAGCGCTGAAAGCCCCAACAGTTCACCCAATCGGTCAACGGCCAAGAGCGGTGTATTCCCCACGCTTACAGGCGCTAAGCTGGTGCGCGCCGCAAGGGGGAGCAGTGGCCAATAACGCCCAATGGATCGGTCGGCATCCTGTTGAATGTGTTTGGGCGATATACTTTGTTGAATAGCGGCATAATCGTACTGCACATCCAGCGTCCCAACATCGCTGAGCTGGTTGGGGCGGCAATTACACACATATTGAAAATGTTCAGTAATAAAATCAGCACGGCTATAGGCACGAGAACAGCGCAAGCATGTTAGTGATTTAATAAAGGGCGAAAAAATAAATTGGCTCATTTTTCTATAATCCCACGAATTGTATAGGTTATTGACTTGCCCAGAAACGGAAAACACTTTGATGAGCAGGACTTACGCAAGCCTAGAGGAAAAAGTGGCAGGTCAGCTATGGTATACACCCTTGGCGATCCACAGGCGCTGCGTAAGTCGTGCGATGAGCAGGACTTGCGCAAGCCTGCCAGAAAAGCCATCTGTAAGAAGAATACTCCTCTCGCTGCACGCCACCGGGCCGCGCCAGTCATAATAATATAAAGCTTGCAGTTTTTCCGTCTGATAAACCGAACAGAGTTAGACTACAATTGGGCGGGAAATGTTCGCAGCTTATTCAAGCCTTAAATATATTTCATACAAAGCTATTAATTGACAGTAATTTGTAATGAAAAGAGTTTCATATTTTCGTTACAATAGAACTAGCGACCGCATCACAGCTTAGGACTTACGTAAGTCTCGAGGGGAAATTATCAGGTCAGATATATTCTGCTCTCCTGGCGATCCACGGGCGCTGCGTAAGTGGTACAGCAGCAATAATAATTTAAGTCTTGAAGTATAAATTCATCATAAATTTAAGTAGTATAAATCTAAGTAGTAACAAAAAACAACAGCAACCCGTAAGACTTTTTACTGCTCTTTTGTAATATACTATAACCACAGCGAATTGACGCTGATTAAAGAACTTAATTTTACATCCACACCTTAACATGGTGGAGAGAGTGAATCGAAATGAGCAACTCCCTATTAGTCAACAGCGCCAAGCAAACGTCAACTGATGAGAATACCAATGTTGGGATCATGCCCGACTATTTCACATCAATTGCCAATGTACTGCAAACCGTCGATCAACCAGTTACCATAGACGAACTGGTCGAGCGCACGGCCCAGTATTTGCCATCCGCCAACGAGAAGCCCCAGGCGCTGGTCCGTCGAGCTTTGGAAAAGTTGTATCAAGCAGTGCCCATGGGACAGGGAAAGTATGGCTGGCTGTCGAATCTTTTACAAAACAACTGGATTCGTCATCCGCTTACAACGGAGGAAACCGAACAAGGCTTTCTCCTCATGGACGAACTGGAGCATGCGGCTTTCTTTCCACAGTTCTTTCAGACCCACCGCTCCAATGGGCGGGTTTTGAAGGTTGATCTCTTAGGGGGGCCAACCATTGAGGCGGAAGCATACATTGAGCGCAAGACCTGGTCGCTCAAGCTGGGAGCCGAATTTGTACGCTGGGTAGAAGAGCTTGGCGGCCAAGGACGTGACGATCTGCTCATTTGGGTAAATGACGCCCGTGCCGGACATTATACCTTGCGCCTACAACCGCGCGAAGCCCGCGTAGATTCTGAAATTCAGGAACGAAACATTAAGTTGGCGCTCATGGCAGAAGAACTCATCCGACAGAATCGCCACCAGTGGGATGTTATGCCGACATGGGAATTAGCCGCCCGACTTGTTGCCAATGGCGCCTTTATGGACATGACGCCACCGGACGATCTACACTGTATTCTCCATCAATATAGCCTGCTACACTACAGTGGCTCTGGTTATATGCTGAAGAGCGATATCGGACATGCCGGCCAGGCTCCCATCTCAGAAAGTCTAACTGCGCTCTCGGATCCCTACGAGCATTTGCATGGGACCAAGATGAGCCATAACCCGCTCGTAAACCCGGAAAATGATCCTTACCAATGGAGCTTAGCCAGCGGAGTTGAAGAAACTCAGGAGCTATGGCAGGTTTCAGACGTGGAAGAGCTTGCTATAGGGTCAGAGGACCTGACCGATTACGACTCTTATCTGGACAGTCTTTGCCAGATGGGCTTAATCGATTCGCCGCTCTCACCAGACCAATTTCATCTATTGCAGCATGAACTCGAATTTTTGGTCAGTTTAGAACGACAATTCGGATATCTCTTGCCGGAACAGAAAAGTCGCCAGAAAGAGCTAAAAGCACTCCTCCTTATCGATGCTCGTATTATGCGAGATGATGATTTAGAATCATAACCTCACGTTACGCAGCGACAGCCAGTCTGCTAGAGAGAAACAGGGACGTCGGCGAGCCGGCTTTCCTCTAGGCTTGCGTAACATAAGTCATAATGTTACGCAGCGACAGCCAGTCTGCTAGAGAGAAACAGCAACGGCGGCGAGCCGGCTTTCCTCTAGGCTTGCGTAACACAAGTCATAACATTACGCAGACGACTACACCCCATATCTAGGGAAACTAGAATACATACCTTATAATAAAAAGCCGCTAGCATAGTGCTAGCGGCTTTTCGTTTGGTGCGGCCAGATCAAGAAAACGCTCATGGGGCTGCTCGCTGAAATTCAATCAGAATATTGTGCATTCTTACGGAGAGCCTCGTTAATTTCAGCCCACTACCTGCATGAGCAAAAGATAACGTTATGAATAAACCTGTAAATTGTCCTTATTTCTATGGAGACTACTTTCGAGGCAAAAATAAGGAAACATGTCGACTTGTAGAAAATAACCCGGAAAACGAACGCCACTGGCAACGCAAGCTATGCAATAGCTGCCCTGTGCCGGAATTGCTTTTGACGAGCAACTGTCGCGATCTCATTTTGGAAGGAGCTGTAAAGCAAAAATTTCTGCGCAGCCGGGTTGAAGTTACCTTTGCGATTTGTGGAAAGCATATGCTCGAACTTTCCAATGCCAAGTATTGTCCAAAGTGCGCCACCGAATAAAGCAGATTCCTTAGGCCGACTGCAAGGCGTTTTCATAATGTAACTGAGGCCAAGACTCAACAGAAAAAGCCTTTTTAGGTATGGGCATCTTAAATGAAGGCTGCAACGTCGCCTCTGTGATTTGAAATCCTTGCTGGATCAAATCGGGAATCGTCTTTAATACATTTCGACTACAACCAGCTGGCGCCGTCAATTGTACATAGTGCATCCGCACGCCGGGCGTATGTCTGGCCAGCAGCAGATCGTAATCAGCGTGGGCGCGAATCATGTTGTGAATACTATTGCGCACCACATTAACCACACCATGTTTGGCCACATCCTCTCCGCCCTGTTCATTTTGCTCCACGCGCAGAACGTATATTTCCGTCGCCCCTCGCTCAATTGCCACCCGAATAGGCAAACAAGTCACGGCGCCGCCATCAATATAGCGCTTGCCATTAACTTCCCACGGGGCATGAAAAGGTGGCAACGCGGTGGTCGCCATCAATGCGTCGATCACCCTTTCCTGCATGGAGTCACCAAAAACATGCAGCCGTCCACTCTTTAGATTTGCGGCCGTTATGGACAATTGGGCGCCTTGAATATCGCCAAAGGTATAATCAGGCTTGAGCCCTTTGCTCATCAAAAAGCGGTAAAAGTTCTGGTTGTCAAACAAGCTATCTTTGCCAGTCAACAGACGCCACGCTTTTCCCAGTAGACTATCCGGGTAGACATCAGACCAACGGACGGTTAGCCACATCTGCTTAAGACGTTCGACACCTTCCAACGACAAATTTTGCGCAAGAAAAGCAGCATTGAGTCCGCCCACTGAACAGCCAACCAGCAAATCAGGATATATATTTCGCTCCAATAGTGACCGCAAGGCGCCAACCTGCATGGCCCCCAGATTTCCACCCGCGCCCAGCACAAATGCACGCATGTTTCCCTCTCTTTAATAGGCCCCAATCTGTCTATCCCTTGTCTAGCCCAACAGGCTGACGAGCTGTTGAATGCCAAACAAGCGCCCATTATGGCGTCGGTTATATAATCAGGGCTGTGTGAACAGTTTGTTCCAGAGAGACTCTAATCGATACGAGGAATTATTGAACTGTTGTGTGTGGTAGAACGGGGGCGGCAATGTGCGATGCGTTCAACGTATGTAGAGACTCATTTAAATAGCTTTACAAATAATGAGTAATCAATACTTGTTTATTATATTAGCATAGTGCTCAGGAATAGCAATAGGACCTGGGTACCATATTTTACAAAAAAATCCTATAGCATTTTGCCGTATATCCGATACAGGTTGTCTCGATTGCCGCACCAAACTTGCACATAATCATAGATTGACGTATATTGAGACTAATCAAACGGGGAGCTCGGATGCACCGGGCTGAGAGGGCACTAACGCGTTGCCGACCCGCAAACCTGATCTGGATAATGCCAGCGTAGGAACTATACGACTAGCAGACAAGAAGCGCTTGCCTTTCCAGATTTGGCTAAGCGCTTTTTATATTGGTTTGGTAACGATTCAGGTCGGCAAAGGCCGAGCTTGTCGAAGCCCACCTGCGCCTTGTCAATTTTCATATTCGGTGTAAATGAGCATGTATGCATAGTTGCTCTGCTAGGCAAAGATGCAAACAGGGAGAAACAAGATAATGATCAAAATGAAAATTCGTTTAGGCTATGTGTTTCTGTTAATCGCCCTATTTTTACTGAGCGCATGTCAACCGCTGCCATCTGGGCGGACCAATGAAGCCGGCACTGCGCAAGATTCGCCAACGACGCTTGTGCTAGCCACACACGATTCGTTCAATGTGAGCGAAGATGTGCTGGCCCAGTTTGAGAGTGCGCATAACGTGAAGCTACAAGTGTTGCAGTTGGGCGATGCAGGCGAGGCGCTCAATCGCATCATTCTAAGCAAAGATGCGCCGCTGGCGGATCTCTTTTTCGGCGTGGATAATTCATTTCTTAGCCGGGCGCTGGACGCCGACATCTTCATGCCATATGAATCACCACAATTAGCAGATGTGCGCGACGACCTAAAGCTCGATCCAGAAAATCGACTGCTGCCCGTTGATTTTGGTTTTGTCAATCTGAATGCTGACCAAAACTGGTTCAATGAGCACGACTTGCCGCTGCCCACATCGCTGGATGATCTAACCAAGCCAGAGTACAAAGGGCTGCTGGTCGTGGAAAACCCCGCCACCTCATCGCCGGGCTTGGCGTTTCTAGCCGCAACCGTGGCCCATTATGGCCAGGATGGATACCTAGACTTCTGGCGGGCCCTGCGCGAAAACGACGTGTTGATCACCACCGGCTGGAGCGAGGCATATTTTGAACAGTTCACGGTTGGCTCTGGCGGCGCCGGTGACCGCCCCCTTGTGGTGAGCTATTCGACCAGCCCGCCCGCCGATGTGGTCTTTGCTACTGACGGACGTACTGAGCCGGCCAGCGTCAATTTGTCGCTGCCCAACGCCGTCTTCCGGCAAATCGAATTTGTAGGCATTCTCGACGGAACGGAGCATGCAGAGCAAGCACAGGCATTGGTAGATTTCATGCTGGGACAGCCGTTTCAGGAAGACGTTCCACTGCAAATGTATGTTTTTCCCGCCAATGTCAAGGCCGCTCTGCCTGAAGTCTTTACAAAATTTGCGGAAGTGGTGACCGATCCGGTCCAAATTGCACCGGAAACCATTGAAGCAGAGCGCGAAAATTGGATTATGGCATGGACCGAGGTCATGTTGCGCTAGCGAAGCAGAACCCTTCTACACGGTATCAGTACACCGCAACGGTGTTGGCGAGATAGGCGTCGGTTTCGAGTGGTGAATCCAGCCCTATCGCTTGGCGTTGCGATCTACACGGTATCAGTACACCGCAACGGTGTTGGCGAGATAGGCGTCGGTTTCGAGTGGTGAATCCAGCCCTATCGCTTGGCGTTGCCATCTACACGGTATCAGTACACCGCAACGGTGTTGGCGAGATAGGCGTCGGTTTCGAGTGGTGAATCCAGCCCTATCGCTTGGCGTTGCGCTCTACACGGTATTAGTACACCGCAACGGTGTTGGCGAGATAGGCGTCGGTTTCGAGTGGTGAATCCGGCCCTATCGCTTGGCGTTGCGATCTACTGCGTATCAGCCTGGATATATATTATGCAAGCGAGCACAGGCTTCTATCATCGAACATGGCAGGTAGGGCAGTTTTTGCTCTACAGTTTGCCCCTGCTCTTTTTAGCCATATTCTTCTTTTATCCATTGCTGGCCATTTTGCGCGTCAGTTTTGGCAGAGAGCAGGCGGCATCTTGGCGCACAATTGGTGATCTACTGGCTCAGCCATTTCTGTGGCAGGTACTCTGGTTTACCTGTTGGCAGGCACTGGCTTCCACCGCAGTAACGCTGCTGGTGGGGTTGCCGCTGGCCTATCTCTTTGCTCACTACACGTTTCCGGGCAAATTGATTTTGCGCAGCCTCATTACGGCGCCCTTTGTCATGCCGACTGTGGTGGTGGCGGTGGCCTTTACGGCGCTGCTTGGCGCCAACGGTCTGCTCAGCCAGGGGCTGCGCGCGTTGCCGGGCATGGCCAACGCCTCGGTGGATATTAGCGGCACAATATGGGGCATCTTGCTGGCGCACCTGTTTTACAACGTCAGCGTGGTCGTGCGCACGGTAGGCAGCTTTTGGGAAAACCTGAATCCGCGCTTGGGTGAAGCAGCTGCGGTTCTGGGAGCCAGCCCGGCGCGTTCGCTGCGCGAGATTACGTTGCCATTGCTCATGCCGGCCATCTTGGCCGCTGGCATGTTAATTTTCCTCTTCTGCTTTACCAGCTTTGGCGTGGTGCTCATCTTGGGTGGGCTGCGCTTTGCCACGCTAGAGGTGGAAATCTATCGACAGGCCGTCAATCTGTTTAACCTACCCACGGCCGCTTTTCTCAGCCTGTTCCAGATGCTCTTTACCTTTTCAACCATGTTTGTCTACACGCGGATCCAGGCGCGCGCCACGGCTCCGCTCGAACGTTCATCGCGGCACGATTTCCAAAAGAGCGGGCTGGCCCTCTCGGCGCAAACCGTATTCATCATTGTGCTGATTACCACGCTGCTCCTGCTGGCGCCGCTATTGGCGCTGGCCTGGCGCAGCTTTACCCTGGGCGGCGAAGGGTTCACGCTGCGCTATTATTTAGAGCTGGCCGTCAACCGCCGCCAAAGCGCCTTTTTTGTGCCACCTATTATGGCTATACGCAATTCTTTGCTTTACGCGGCAGCCACAGTCTTTATTAGTGTGTTGATTGGTGTGTCCGCCGCCTATTTGCTCACCAAGTCGCGGCAATCCAATTATTCCATGCAATCACGGTTTACTGCCCGGCTGCTGGCGCTGTTGGATCCAATTTTTTTATTGCCACTGGGCACTTCGGCCGTTACATTGGGCTTTGGCTACATAATTGCCATGGGCCCTTTGCGCACCTCTTTGCTGCTCACGCCGCTGGCGCATGCCCTAATCGCGGCCCCATTTGTCTTGCGCACATTTCTGCCCGCCTTGCGCAGCATGGACCAGCGCTTGCGTGAATCGGCCGCGCTGTTGGGGGCATCGCCCCCGCGCGTCTGGTGGGAAATCGATGCACCGCTGCTGCTGCCCAGCCTGGTGGTGGGCGCCGTCTATGCCTTTACCATTAGTCTGGGCGAGTTTGGCGCCACGCTGCTCATCAGCCGCCCCGATTTTCCCACCATGCCGGTCGTGATCTACCAGGCGTTGAGCCGCCCAGGACTGCTCAATTATGGGCAGGCGCTGGCCATGAGTACGCTGCTCATGCTGGTTTCGGTTCTGGGGCTGTCGCTTATTGAGCGCTTTCGGATCGAAGGCCAAGCAGAATTTTGATCACCGTACGCGTATGAGAGAATTACGCAAAGCATCCGTCCAGCCCACCAAACAGAGTCATGCTCGAGCTAATCAACATTCAGAAATCCTACGTTCCAGGAACTCCCGTAATCAACGGCATCGATTTGACCGTGGATGCAGGCGAAATTGTCTGTTTGTTGGGGCCAAGCGGCTGCGGCAAAACGACGGTGCTGCGGATTGTAGCTGGGCTGGAGCAGGCTGATGCAGGCACGGTTCGCTTTCTGGGGCGCGACTTAGCCACGGTGCCGGTCTACCAGCGCAACTTTGGCTTTATGTTTCAGGACTTTGCGCTCTTTCCACACAAAACGGTGGCGCAGAACATTGGCTTTGGTCTACGCATGGCCGGACAAACCAAAGCGGAAATTGCGCAGCGCGTGGCGGAAATGTTGGCGCTGGTCAATTTAAGCGGCTATGGCGAACGCACCATCTTTGAATTGAGCGGCGGCGAGCGGCAACGCATCGCGCTGGCGCGCAGCCTGGCGCCCAACCCGCGTCTGCTCATGCTGGATGAGCCATTGGGCAGCTTGGACCGCACGCTGCGCGAAGGGTTGATGAGTGAACTGCGGCTGATCTTGAAGCGCGTGGGCGTAACGGCGCTCTATGTAACGCACGATCAGGAAGAGGCTTTTGCCATTGCCGACCGGCTGGTGCTCATGCATAAAGGCCGCGTGGAGCAGGTGGGAACACCGACCCACGTCTACACCCAGCCGGCCAATGAGTTTGCTGCGCGTTTTCTGGGGTTTGACAATTTGCTGCCGGCCACGGTCACAGCGTCCATGCCGCAACAGGCGCAGACGGCTATAGGCGCCTTTGCCTTGATGCAAAGCCGGACGCCGGGCCCATACACGCTGCTGATCCGGCCCGATGCCGCGCGCATTGTCATGCCAACAGGCCAGGCAAATAGCAACGACCGCCAAGTCACAGGGACGCTACAGATCTGTTCATTTCGAGGCAGCTATTTTCAAATTACGGTGAAGGTAGCCGAGGAACAACAGCTTTTGAAATTTGATATACCGGCGGATGAATTTCCCGCATTGGCCAATTGCGCGCCGGGGCAAGACATGACGCTGCACATTGACCGCGCTAAAGTGAGGCTATTGTAGCGCTTTTGTACTGGCCAAGATGATGACAAATAGTGCGCTTCAGCGTACTTCCTTCTAGCAGACGGCGGTTTCAACCGCTGGCCGGCGTTCTATCTACTGCACAGGCTCCAGCAGCGTTAATTCGCTGGTGTTGGCCGCCGCCCAAGCTTCCACCCCGTTGTCCAGCTGCACGTACCACCACACAATCGTGTCCGAATTGCCCTCCAACCAGTACGGCCCGCCGATAATGAGCGCTTCTTCCCCATCTTTCATGTGTCCGAGCTCGCGTCCGGCCGTGGCGCCGGGCTCGCTGCGCAGGGAAAGCGCATAGGTGGGACGGATGCGTACGCGCATGCCCACGGCCAAATTGGGGTTGGCATTGGTGCTGGTGGGCAGATTATTGGTTTGTGACACAAAGGGATCAACGTGAACTTCAGGCTGCACAGCGGGTACTACGGCGGCGGATTGATCGGTCGTTGCAGCCTGGCCCTCAACGGCTTGTTCACTTTGGCCCACGGCTGGCGTTACTTCCACCACACCGGTCGTGCCGGTACCGCGCAACAGAGTGGGCAGCGTAATAATACCCACTATTAAGGCAAAGAGCAGCGCCGCGCCTGCGGCCCAATATGGCCACCGTATCCCGTGCAACCAGTTGAAATAGCCCTCTGACGTATCGGTAATGCTAATGGGCAGCTGAATGTGCAGCGACTCTTTGTATTGATACGTTTCTAGAACGCGCAACTCAAGCGTAGACGTATTGGCGATGGCGCGCGCATAACGTCTTTGTAACAGCGATTTGCCTTGGCGCAACGCAATATCCTGCTGCTGCTCGTCAATGCCATCGGCAAACTGTAGTTCAGCGCGCACGGCGTGGCCGCCACTGTCCAATAGCACAAGTAAACCGGCAATCGGCCACCCATCTACATTGGTAATGTTGTAATATGTGGCGTCAATGGCTTTGACTCGGCTATGAAGACTCTCTTGGGAAAGCTGCGATCTGCTGGTAAGCTGGTTATTTACCATAGGCGATGCAAATATGTTTATGAGCCAGGAAGCGAAATGTTAACAATCCCGCCAACGCGCAGGCTATCTGCGCTATAAAGCAGCACGCGGAAGCTGTATTGGGCAGGAATATCGGGACGAAGCTGACCATTCCACACAATACTATCACCAGTTTTGCGATATGGGTAATCGCCCTGCGGCAATCCGCTCATTTGGGCGCCGCGATCGTCTTCGCCCACATAGCCCAACGTCAGCCCTTTGAACTGGGCTCCCCTATTTACGCTAGTCACGATGGGGAATTTCAACGTAAATGCGCCAAGCGGCGTGGCGTTTTCCACGGGCTGAATGTTGCGGATGACCAGCTGATGCACGCCGGCTGCCCGAATGTTATCGCTGCCAACGTGGTACAGACGCAGCCGGGCGGAATAGGAGACGCCGCTTATGCCGGGCCAATCGCCATCAAAATCCAGCGAGTCGCCGGCCACGCGCACGCTGCGCATTCCTGCTATGCGAAACTCTGCTTCACTACCGTTGACCGCGACCAATTCAATATCCGTCCCGGGAATGCGTTCGCCCAGCCCCACACGCCGCTCCGTCGGGCCTTGCAAGGTAAGCACACCCGGTTCATCCTGCAACGATGGCAGCGCATCCAGTCCAGGCAAATTGGCAATTTGGCTCAAATCGGGCAGTCCCAATTCACCAATCAAGCCGGGCAAATCCTGCAATGACGCGGGAATGCCGGGAATGTCCGATAAATCCGGCAGTTCAGGGAGTTCGGGCATGGCCGGCAGATTCTCGCGGCAGGCCACCAGCAGAGAACTCAGCACCAGCACGCAGATGGCCAGAATTCCGAGTAAACGCGGCGTTGGCCGCGTTGCCAAACGTTTGCGAGCCAATAGGGGGGATAGAGATGGACTCATTGAAATTTCTCCATTATGCATGAGACTTACGCAAGCTTGGCGCTGCGCAAGTCGTGATTCAACAGATTGCAACGGGCCGGATTCACAAACAGGACCGACGCCCGGATCGCCAACGTCATTGCCAGATAACGTCATTGCCAGATAACGTCATTGCCAGATAACATCATTGCCAGATAACGTCGTTGCCAGATAACGTCGTTGCCAGATAACGTCGTTGCCAGATAACGTCGTTGCCAGATAATGCTTCTCCAAAAAATAGATTGCGCCTGCCCAAACTCAGTATGCACCAATTTCATGCAGGCGGTCATCGCTAATGCCAAAGTGGTGCGCAACTTCGTGCAGCACCGTGCGCCGTACTTGCCGGCGCACGGCTTCCTCGTCATCTGGCCGGCAGACGCGTAAGATGGGACCGCGAAAAATCGTAATATGATCGGGTGGCAGCAAGCCATATCCACCGCTGCGCCGGGTGAGCGGCACGCCTTCATAAAGGCCCAGCAGTAAATTCCCACGCGGCACGCCCGCCGCCGCTAATTGATCGGGCCGCGGCCATTCTTCCACGCTGACCGTCACATTGTCGATGGCGTCCCACAGGGCCTGCGGAATGGAGTCCAGCGCTTCGGCAACTAAGGTTTCAAATCGGTCGCGTGTTATCATTGCATTTGTAACTATTGAAGATGGGAGAATGTTCCCGGCCAGATAGATTTGCGAGATATACGCAACCCTGGCAACATCTGTGGATTACTAACTACTACAGAATATCTCCAAACTCGAGGATCGCAATTTTATGAACCCCAAAAAGCGCACCCAGAAACGTGAGCCGCAGAACCGCGCCAAACAGAAACAACGGTTATTCACCATGCTGGGCATTGGTCTTTTTCTGCTGTTTCTGGGCTATGTGACCTGGCAACAGACTTCTAGTGGAGAAGCTTTGGCGCCGGACGCTGTGCCAGACCCCTTCATTGGGCCGACGGATGCAGCGGTGGAAGTGGTTGAATATGCCGATTTTGGCTGTCCGGCCTGCCGCGCCTGGCACAATAGCTCTGTTCGCGAGCAGATGTTTACCACCTTTGACGACCAGGTGCGCTTTGTGTGGAAGGATTTTCCGGTGATTACCGCGCTTTCGCCCAAAGCCGCAGAAGCAGGACACTGCGCGGCGGCCCAGGGAAAATTCTGGGAATACCACGACTATCTATATGAACAGGCCAGCGGGCTGGAAATAGACCAGCTCAAACAGTATGCCGAGGCCGTGGGGCTGGACACGACCCTCTTTGGCCAATGTTTAGATTCGGGCATGATGGTGCGCAAAGTGCGCGCCGGTGAACAAGAAGCGCGGCGTCTGGGGCTGCGCGCCACGCCTGGTTTTGCCATCAACGGCCGTCCGCTCAACGGCGCCCCCACTTTTGAAATTTTGGCCGCTGAAATAGAGCAAGCATTGGGCAACTAACGTAAAATCAGATAGAGAAAAATCGTTTTCGCAGAACCGGCGGCGCCTATCTCACTCTTCGCTTTCACAACGCACAAGCTGTCCATCTGGATTGCTGTCGGTGTGATAGTCGTATGTTGTACCGTCGGCCTCCAACACAATGCGATAGCCGCTGGTGATCACCTGCGCATACATCATATCGGGCTGTGGACACCCCAAACTGGCGTCGGGCCAATCGACGGCCTCGATCTCTGTAAGCGTAATGGCGTCAGCGGCCACGCCGATTTCGGCAGCCAGGTCATCGGTCGAGCGTTGCACCAGCGCCTGCTCCATTTGGGAAAGCGCCGCTGCGCTGGCATCCGGCACTTCACTGACGGCGCCGGGCTCGCTGGCGTTTTCAGGATCCAAAAGCGTTAACTGGCAGGCCAGCAACAGAAAAGAACAGACGCTTAAAAGCATCATGCGCGTAATTGTTGAATTCATCATTTATCCCTCATGGTGAAATTCTACATAACGTCAGGACTTACGCAAGCCTTGACCCAAAGTGTATCGAATACAACCCAGTTCACGTTTGGCGCTCTGCGGGCGCTGCGTAAGTCGTGAACGTAAGCCGCGTAAAGATTAAAATCCGCGCGCAAGCTGTCGTAACACATCCTGCAAAATGCCCAAGGCGATAAAGACCACAATCGGCGAAATATCGATCATCCCCAGGGGCGGAATGAGACGGCGGGCAGGGTCTAACACAGGCTCGGTCACTTGGTAGAGCAGCTGCACAATTGGATGATAGGGATCCATGTTCGGGATCCAGCTGATCAAAATGCGCGCCAGTAAAACAAACGTATACAGCCCCACTAGCTGGGCCAGCAATGAAAAAATAATTCCCATATTCTTATCCTTCTTTATACTCAGTACACCGCAAGGGTGTTGGCAAGATAGGCATCGTTCTCATTTGTTGAATCCGACGCTATCTCTGGCGATTGCGATCTACTGATACTCATGATAGCATTCCCGACGCGCTACCCCTTCTGACTAATTGCGCCCAACTCCTGGCTACGACGATAAGCGGCCAACACGGCGTTGGTAATCACAGTGCGTACCCCGCCCTTTTCCAACTCATAGATGCCGGCCGCAGTGGTACCGCCTGGGCTGGTTACTTTGTTGCGGAGCTCCGCCGGATGCTCACCGGTCTGCCGCATTAATTCTGCGCTGCCCAGAACGGTTTGCAGCGCAATAGTCTGCGCATCGCCGCGGCTAAAGCCCATTTGGACACCGGCGTCGATCATGGCTTCAATAATCAAAAAGACAAAGCCGGGACCAGAACCGCCCAACCCGGTCTGCATGTCGATGAAATCTTCTTTGTCGACGCGAATCTGCTCGCCCAGCGCGCCCAGCAGCGTCGCCGTTTGGCGGTGCTGCTCCTCGGTCACCGCCGCGGCCGGGATCCAAGCCGTCACGCCCATGTTGACTTGGGCAGGCGTATTGGGCATGGAGCGCACCACGCGTTCGTGCTGCAAGCCACGTTGAATGGTTTGCAGCGAAACACCGGCCATAATGCTCAACACCAATGCCTCCGGCGCAATCTGCCCGCGCAATACGGGCGTCACTTTTTCAAAGATTTGTGGCTTGACGCTCAGCACGATAATGGAGGCGCCACGTACGGCCTGCGCATTGTCAGCGGCCGTGCAGATGCCATAGGCGCTCTCGAGTGCTTCACGCCGCGCCGCAATGGGATCGCTGGCTGTAATCTGTTTGGGGCCGGTCAGCTTTTGCGCCAACACGCCTTTGATCATAGCTTCGCCCATGGCGCCGCTGCCAATAAAGGTGATTCGACTATCCGCCAACATAAATATTTCTCCGCTGTTATCGTTCGCCAAAGATGGCAGAGCCGATGCGCACAATGGTAGCGCCTTCTTCGATGGCCACTTCAAAGTCATTGGTCATGCCCATGGACAGATGGGAACCAATGGCAAAATCGTGCTGCGCAGCCAGCTCTTGCAATTCGGCGCGCAGCTGATGCATAGCCCGGAACACGGGCCGCGTCTCTTCTGGGTTGTCCACAAAAGGCGCCATTGTCATGAGCCCTTCGATGCGCACGTTGGTAAGCTGCTTGAGGGCGGGCAGCGCGGCTTTTAGCTCTGCCGCCGAAAAGCCATGTTTGCTCTCCTCACCGCTGACATTGACTTGCAGCAGTATAGACATTACGCAATTGGCGGCGGCAGAGTCGCGGTCCAGCCGCTCGGCAATTTTGAGCCGGTCCACCGAATGCACCAGCGCAAAAGGGCCCACCACTTGCGCTGTTTTGCGGCTCTGAATAGAGCCAATCATGTGCCAACGGATGGCGTCCAGCCCTTTTTCTTGAGCCGTTTCGACTTTTTGCCATAATTCTTCCAGCCGGTTCTCGCCAAAATCGACCTGCCCGGTGGTCAACGCCGCCTCGATGACCGCAAAAGGTTTGGTTTTGCTCACAGCCACCAGCGTCACTTCAGACGGCTCGCGATTTGCGCGGCGGGCGGCGGCCTCTATGCGCTGATGCACGCTGGCCAGGTTGGTGGCAATATCTGTGGCGGCTATCTCAAGTGTGGACATGGGAATACCTTTTTAAGCTAGATGATGGCGGTTGGGCAACGCCAGAGCCATCATCAAACTTAAAGAGCTAGATGACGGCGGTTGGGCATGGAAATTTTGTTAACCATTCAAACACAACTGGCGCTGTGCGAATGGGCGCAAACAAGCGTTGATTCGCTTGCCTGAAAAAGGGCGCCCGCCCGAGCAAAGCCAAGCGCAAGTCGTGTCAAAATCAGTATAGCACGCTGGCGCTTTTTAGGCTATTGAGAAACCAGATTATGCCTGAAACGCGTCCATCAACAATTCGTAGGAACGCAGGCGGGCTTGAAAATCATATGTAATGGTGACGGTCATAATCTCATCGGCGCCAAACTCCTGGGCCAGCTGCAACAGCCCCTGCTTCACTTGCTGTGGATCACCAACGACCGCCCGATAAAATTTGTTATGCAGAAAAGCCAATTCCTGATCATTGTATGGGTATGCTTCAGCTTCCTCTACCGGCGGCACTCGCACTTCCTGTTCGCCGCGGGCAAAGCGCAAAAAGAGCAGCTGGCGGCTCATGGCCAATCGCCTGGCTTCCGCCTCGGTCTCGGCGCAAATCACGTTCACCGTGAGCATTGTGGTGGGCTCGGCAAGCTGCTCCGATGGCGTAAACTGGGTCCGATACAGTTCAAAAATTTGGGAACTCATTTGGCTATTGATAAAGAGGGCAAAATTATAGGGCAGGCCATAGTGGGCGGCCAGCAGCGCGCTTTCATGGCTGGAACCGAGCATCCAGATGGGCGGAGGGCTGGGCGCCGCCGGCGTAATGCGCGGTCGAAAGCTGGGGTCGGTGAGCATCAGACGCAGCTCTTCCACCAGCGTGGGAAAGCGCTCAAATTTGGGGCGGCCATCGGTGGCCAATATCTGCGCCGTACGCATGTCGGAGCCGGGCGCGCGGCCCACGCCCAGATCAATGCGGCCGGGATATAGGTTGGAAAGCAGCGAAAATGTTTCGGCCACTTTAAAGGCGCTGTAGTGGGGCAACATAACGCCGCCCGACCCAATGCGGATCCGCTGCGTGGCGGCGCCCACCGCAGCCAATAGAACTTCGGGCGCACTGCCGGCCAGGCTGGTTGTGTTGTGATGTTCCGATACCCAGAAGCGATGGTAGCCCAACGCCTCTACATGTTGGGCCAGCTGTAATGTCTCTTGCAGCGCCTGTTGCGCCGTGCCGCCTTGGCGGATGGGAGATTGGTCAAGAATGGATAGTCGCATGATTTTCGCTCAGTTTCAAGGTGGGTTCAGCCACACACTTTTCTGGTCAGATGTGTGCCCATGAATGGCTAGTAGACAACGGCGTAAATAAACCGATGGTTGGCCGTGGCGTCAGCAGTTCGACTTCTCGGAGAAGTCGAACTGCTTAACCGTAGGTGAACTTAGGCCGTCGTATACTAGCAGCCCTCGGCGCCGGGGCGGTTGGTAATGGGCAGAAAGAATAGATTGTCGCCCAGGGGCAGACCCACACCGCTGGGGGCTTCGCGGAATTGGATGGTAACCGGTTCGCTCCAAACGCCGGGATAGCGCTGATTGGGAAAAACGCCGGCGGAAAGCTGCTCGGCGCGCGGCCGAATACGGAACTCATAGTTCACATTGACGCCGGGTGCTTCATAACGATGGCAGCCCGCACCCACAACATCGGTGAGTAGGTCGTTCCATGAGTTTGTGCCCTGCTGGCGCACCTGGATATCAAAGAGCAGCTGATGGCTGCCACCCTCAATGGCCTCAATGTCCGACCCCAACTCGCCAGCCCAATGCAGCTTGGCGCTGCTGCCGCGCACCTGAAACGTATTGGGCAACAGCGTTGTGCCGCTCAAAACTTGGGTTCCGGAGATGGTGAGTTGGGCAGTGGGCGCCTTGACCAGGCTCAGCGCGTCGATAAAAGCGTGATTGCCGTGATGCTGAGACGGGCTGTTGACGCGGGCAAAAACCGTCACCTTGGCGCCTTGCGCCACCACCCCCAGCCGCACATTGCTCCACCCCACGCGTGCGTCATTTTCATCCACAAAGTTGTCGCGGTTTTCCGCCCAAACCACAGTATCCGCCAGCGGATCTGTGCCGCCGGTGGGGTCAATCCCGGCCATTTTGGCAATATACTGCTCCTCAGGACAATCGCTGGGGACGGCGCTGCCACCACATAGGCTGAGCATCCAGCTGCTTAAGCTATAAGCCGTCCCCGTCATCACATCGGTTTGCTGATAAAAGGCCACGTCGAATGGTTTGCCCGGATCGGGTGGTGTTTCAATATCTTTGGCGCGCACAACAATGCTGTCAATGCCATCAATGCGCTCGACGTGGGCGCTGCCATCACAACTGCCGGCAAAAAAGATGCGCGCGCTGGCCACCACGGGCGCACCCATTATTTCAGCCATCTGCCAGCCATTGGGCACAAATACCTCGACGCCATCACTATTTGTGACAGCATAATAGCCGTTGGTGCATTCAAAACTGGGGTTGACCAAGCCAGCCGGGCCCGACAGGGGGCCATTCTGCGCATGGGCGGCCCCTGGCATCATGCCAACAAGGAGGCCGATCAGTGCCCATAGGCCCAAACGCATACAGAGTACACAACTTTTATACATGGTGATGCTTTCCGTGGAGAAACAGGGAATCGGAAATCAGGCACAGCGCGTCACGCCCCGTGCGCAATCTCCCCCTAACGCTCGGTGAGCCAGGCCAACATGGCAAAGAGACCGCATTGCCCATGTTCGGCACGGTGGCTAAAAAAATCATTGGTGCTTTGGGCCGTATCAATGGCGCTAATTTCAATCTGCGCGGCTGGAATGCCGGCCTGTATCAGTTGTTGCGCATTGGCCTGCCACAGATCAAAGTATGCGTTCTGCTCCGGTCCGTTGGGATAGCGAAAAAAGCGCGCTGGCCGCGGCAACTTGGCTTGCGCCATCTGCACCACTTCGGGTCCCACCTCATAGGATGAGGGCCCAATGCTGGGCCCAATACAGGCCAGCAGTTGCGCGGGCTCGCTGCCATAGGCCGCCTGCATGGCCCACAAGGTGGCCACGGCCGCGCCATTCACCGTGCCGCGCCAGCCGGCATGACAACCGCCCAGTGCGTGGCGAACTGGATCGTAGAGCAGTACGGGCACACAGTCGGCAAAGACCCAACTGAGCGGCAGGCCAATGGCATCCGTAATCAGCCCGTCGGTGGCGTCGAACCAGCGGCCAGCATCGCTGGATTCCACCTTGGCCACCGTGGTGCCGTGCACCTGGTGGCCATAAACCACGTCGCGCCAATTGACGCCCACGGCATCGGCAAAACGCTGCCGGTTCTCCTGCACGCGCGCCGGTTCATCGCCCCGTTTGACGCTAAAGTTGAGCGTATGCCAGGGCGCAGGAGAAACGCCGCCATGTCGTGTGCTCACATGGGCAGAGACGGATTGATTGGCTAATGAATCAAATGTGTAGGTGATGACGCCATTGGGGTGTAAAACGCGCTGCATAGCATTCAAGTGTACGACTTTCTGGTATTCGGAGCAAATATCTGATTCGCTTGCAAAGCACAATTTCTCACCTGGAACATTATAGTTAAGTCTGACGTTTGTTACGGGAACTGGCTGTTTTTATGGTGCTGAATAGTTCGGTACTGGTATCAATGTGAGTGCAGAATGAACAAATTAGGCTCGTTATATACTTTTGTGATGGAACATCGCGATCGGTTGCTGTTGATGTTGCTGCTGTTTCTCTCGACATTATTGAGCATTGTCATGGTCGTATTCCGGGTAATGTACAGCAATTCGTGGATCTACATTTTCTTAATTTGGAACTTGTTTCTGGCCTGGATACCGCTTGGCTGCGCCATTTTGCTCTGGTGGTTGGTGCGCTGGGAATTGCACTCACCACTCATTGTGCTGCCGGTGGTAGGTGTGTGGCTGGCCTTTTTCCCCAATGCGCCGTACATCGTGACGGATTTTCTACATTTGACCCCTCGCCACAGCATTCCGATCTGGTATGATTTGATGCTCATCTTCTCCTTTGCCTGGAATGGGCTTTCGGTCGGCTATGCATCACTCTGGATTATGCAGAATTTAGCCGAGCAGCTCTATGGGCGTTTGGTTGGCTGGCTGCTGGTAGTGGGCACCCTGGCCGTCAGCGGCTTTGGCATCTACATTGGCCGCTTTTTGCGCTGGAACAGCTGGGATTTCCTGACCGACCCCCATGGGCTGCTGCAAGACATTGCACCCCGCATCTTGAACCCCCTAGAGCACCCGCAAACCGCAGCCGTATCGCTGCTCTTCTCTACCTTTCTGCTCCTCTCCTACCTCACCATCACCATGCTCATTGCCGCCAAATGGCAGCCAGGCCTGGCCGTAACGCAGAAGTAACCCAGTACTGGTTGATTAGATGAGCACCCTATAAATCGCCTAATCAACCAGTTTGACTCTTACTTCAATTTCCCATCGAACCTTTTGCAATTTCTGGTATCTTTTATAGTGAATGCATTCACTGCGATAACAGGAGTTGCGTGATGACAGATGACTTTAACCAAATTATTGAACAAGCCAAAGCTGGTGATCCGGCAGCTTGGGCAACGTTGACACAACGTTTCCAAACGCCGGCCGTGCGCGCTGCATACACCATTCTGGGCGATCGCGATGAAGCCGATGATGCGGTGCAGGATGGATGGCTGCTGGCGCTACATAAGCTAGATGATTTGCGCGAACCAGCGCGATTTGGCGGCTGGTTCTATCGCATTGTGGCCAATGTAGCGTTACGCAGACGGCAGCAACGTACAGCACAGGTTGCCAATCTCGAACTGTTAGAAAAGGCCGTGCAGCCAGACGCAGAAGCTACAGATGCTGCGGCCCGGTTAGATCGACTGCCGCTGGCCTTGCAAGCCCTTTCCACCCGGGATCAAATCGTCGTGTCGCTACACTATTTCAGTGGCGCGCCCGTAGCAACCATTGCCCATGTATTGGGCATTCCCTTGGGCACGGTCAAAAGTCGCCTGCATCATGCACGTCAAACATTGCGAAAGGAGTTTGAAAAAATGAATAACCAAGGTATTGCGCGCCCCGATCACATTCCAGCGGACTTCCGACAGACCATTGCCGGCACCGGCGGCGAAATTCCGTGGCAGCCAATCTTCAATGGCGCCTTTGCCGGCTGGCTTGCCAATCGGCAATCCGTTCCCACGGGCGCCACACCCACCGGATGGAAAAGTGTGGGGTCTGATGGATTAGTTGGCGAAGATTATGCAAACGGGTTACTTCTTACGTATGGCAAACTGGAGTGGCAAGACCTGGAGCTATCGCTGCTGGTGACGCCGTTGGCTGGCGGCAACGCGCAGATTCTCTTGCGTTGCAACGAGCAGGCCAACGGCTGGTATCTGGTCGATCTGCTCATGGGCTGGCAGGCCATTGCCATTAGCCGCTTAACGTTCGATGCACAGGGCAACACCGAGCAAGTGAAACTGAGCGTGGTCGACTATCCGCTGGAACATGGCCACGAATACGCCCTGAGCATTGCCACCCGCGGCCATTCGATCACCACATACATGGATGGTGCGTTGGTGAATCAATTGACCAACGCAACCTGGCTCGGTGGACGCGTGGGGCTAAATGTGTGGAAAGGTAAAACGCTCTTTCGAGACATGAAACTGCGCTTGCTACGGTAGCTCTACCACGACTTACGCAACGCCGGTGGCTCGCCAACGCGAGCAGTCTGCAATCAATATGGCTTCTACTCTGGCTGGCGAAAGTCCGATCTACGAAAGCGCTTTAAAAGAAGTGGGAAACATGGATAATCATTCAAAGCCTCCGCTTTCCAGTAATCACAATAAGCAGTCAATTTAACGGCAAACAAACAAGAAGTGCGGTTGAACACGATATCGACCGCACTTCTTGTTTTACATTGGTCAACCAACCGCTCTTGAATTGTAGACGTGGGTTATCACCTTTGTGCATATCCGCTATTCGGACAACGGCTAGGGCCAGCGCGAACCATAAAACAGCAGGGTTAAAACCCGCGGCTGACACGGCAAAGCGCTCTCAACCGCTTGTCATTTAGCCGTTGCGGCGGCTTTTCATTGTCAGCTGCCGGATTTATCCGTTGCGATTACCAAGTTCGCCATGGCCCTAGACAACGGCGGATGGTAATTTACTTACTACGTATATTATTGTATATTCAAAGGGAGAAGCCCTGGTTGACTGACAAATCTCATTTACCGCAAAGATCGCAAGGAAACGCGCAGAATCTACTCGGATACCCTTTGCGCATCTTCGCGCCCTTGGCGGTGGAAAGATGAAACGTGTCAGTTCACCAAGGGAGCAACCATAGCCCCAAATTTTAAATGAAGCCGCGCAAGTGCCGACACCCACAAAGGAGCGATCCCCATGATCATCGACACCCATCTGCACTTTTGGGATTGGGCCACCTATTCCAAACATGCTTGGGTTCAGGACAAGCCCCTGCTGCACCGCAGCTTTTTGCCGCCCGATGTTAAGCCCCACTTTGATGCCTGTGGTGTGGACAAAGGCGTCATCATTGAGGCGGGCGTGTCCCATGAACTCAATCTCTGGTGGCTGGAGTTGGCCCGGCAATATGAGTATGTGGGCGCCGCCGTGCTGGGTTGCCGATTGGAGCAGCCCGACTTGTTTGACTGGTTTGACCAATATGGCGAAAGCGATTATTTCGTGGGCATGCGCACCTCACCCGTTGGTCCGCCGGATAGCTGGATGGACAATACCGCCGCCCAAAACAGCCTGGCCGAAATGGCGCGCCGCGGGCTGGTGCTCGATCTGCTGGTGGGCTATCAAGCCTTTGCAGCCGTGGCCCAGCTGGCCGCCGCACACCCCAATCTGCCCATGATCCTAGACCACTGCGCCAACCCGCCCATCCGCGCTCAGCAGCTTGACGCCTGGGCCGCCGCGCTGATCCCGCTGGCAGCTTATCCCAATATCCACATTAAATACTCATCGGCGCTGCTCTACACGTACCCCGAACCAGCGGCCCCTTTGATGCAGCCGGTGGTGGATCTGCTCTTTGAACACTTTGGCCCAGCGCGCATGATGTGGGGCTCCAACTGGCCGGTAGAGCTGCTGGGTGGCGCCTATGAAGATGCATTTATGGTCATGCAGCAGGCCACGCCCACTTTGAGTGCCGATGAATATGAAGGACTTTATGGTAACAACGCAGCACAATTTTACAAAGTGCAATAGCGATGCCGAATGTCTCTTTGGTTAAGTTCGTAGAAACCGCAAACAATACGAGCTTCCGCTCAAAATTTATGGATCTTATCGGGACCGGGGATACGCCGTGAAGCCATTTGGTGAATTGACAGAGCGTGGTCAGGCGCGCCGCTTGCAGCGGTTGGCGGCTGCGGCATTGCAACAATACGCCCTAACCGTGAGCCGTATTCGGTTGATCGCCGTACACACAAATTGCCTCTTCCGCATAGACACAGTCGATGGCGCCAAGTATGCACTGCGCATTTGCACACCGGGTGAACACACGCTCGCGGACAATTTGGCCGAAATAACGTGGCTCACCGCCTTGCAGCGTGATACCGATCTGCACGTCCCCACACCTATCCACAATCGCAACGGCAGCCCCATTACCATGGCGGAAGCCGCAGGCGTGCCCGAAGTACGTCGCTGCATCCTGTTTGAATGGATACCGGGTAGAGCGCTAGACGCGCGGCTGACGGTGGCAAATTATGCCAAACTGGGCGCGATCTCAGCCAAACTTCATCAGCATGGGGCTTTATTTCAACCCCCAGCCGACTTCCAGCCCATGCGCTGGAATAAACCATTCTATTATCCCCATGAGCCGGTGGTGATTTATGCAGAAAAGTATCGCTCCTTCTTCCCACCGCAACGCATGACAATTATCGAGGAAACACTGGCTCATGTTAAACCGCTGTTGGCCCGCCTCAATGCCAATACAAGCGCACAACACGTCATCCACGGCGATCTGCATATGTGGAACGTCCATGTCCATCGAGGCACTCTCTACCTGCTCGATTTTGAAGATTTGATGATTGGTTCGCCGCTACAGGATGTGGCTATAACGCTCTATTATGGGCGCAATCGCGCTGATTATGCAGCCTTGGCCGCGGCTTTTGAAAAAGGCTATAATACAGTTCTGCCCTGGCCGGCCTCGTCCCTCTACGAATTGGAAACGCTGATTGCCGCACGCACCCTCATGTTTATCAATTATGTAGCGTACAGTTCATCGCAGCCGCTAAAACAGATTGAGCCAATGAGTGATCGATTGGCCGCCTTTTTACAGAAGTGGAAATAACCTTATGCGCACCATTTCACCACAAATCGCCCGCCGCCTGGCTATCTCGGCCCAACGGCTCACCGGCCCACGTCCCCGCCCTACTGCCAATGGTATGCTGGAACTCTTTCGCGATCTGCGCTGCGTGCAGATCGACCCCATCCGCGCCGTAGAGCGCACCGAACTGCTGGTGCTCTGGAGCCGCTTGGGTAAATTTGACCCAGCCGTGCTGGAGCAATTGCTGTGGCAGGACAAAACGCTCTTTGAATATTGGGCGCACTGCGCCTCCATTGTGCTGACTGAAGATTACCCCATCTTTCGCCACCAAATGGCGCGCCACGCTGAAAAATATCCCCAAGATCAGGAATGGGTCGAGACCAATGGCGCTCAGCGCGATCACATATATGCGCGGCTGCATGCGGTTGGCGCCCAAAGCACGGCGGCGTTTGATGACCTCATCGAACGCGAATGGCAATCATCGGGCTGGAACGGCAATCGCAATGTGGGCATGGTGCTCATGCACCTTTGGTTCAACGGAGAGCTGGCCGTGGCCGGGCGCAGCGGCAACAAAAAGCTGTGGCACTTGGCCCAGGAATGGATGCCGCAGTGGACGCCGCGCCACGAGCTAGAACCAGAGGCCCTGACTTATATTGCCGCCCAACATGCGCTACGTAGTCTGGGGGCCGGCTCGGCTCGCCACATTCGGCAACACTTTATTCGCAGTAAATATCCCAAGCTGGAGCAGGTGCTCAAACAGCTGGTCAAAGAGGGCAAAGTGGAGCCATTGCAGGTGGTGGAAAAAGGCCAGCCGTGGAAAGAGACCTGGTACATTCACGCCGACCGGCTGCCGCTGCTGGAGCAGATCGAAGCGGGCGACTGGCGCGGGCGCACCGTGCTGCTCTCCCCCTTCGACAACTTAATCTGTGACCGGGTGCGCACGGAACAGCTCTTTAACTTTTACTATCGTATTGAGATCTATGTGCCCAAGGCCAAGCGTCAATATGGTTATTATGTACTGCCCATTCTGCATGGCGACCAGCTCATTGGCCGCATCGACTCGCGCATGGATCGCAAAGAAGGGCGCTACTATGTGGAGAATGTTTATGCGGAGGAAAACGCGCCCATGACCAAAAAAGCCGGGCGTGAGCTGGGCCGGGCGCTGCGGAACTTGGCCAGATTCTTGGGCACAAACCAGGTGGTCTATGGAGAAAACATCCCCACGGCCTGGCGGGCTGAAATGTAGCCAAACCGCTTGGGGCCTAAGCGCGTTTTGAGCGCATTGCCTTGGTCTTCGCAACGGCCTCATCGGCCATCAATTTCTGGTATTCTGCGGTCTCTACACCCACCATGGCAATTTTGCCCTCGACATTGCTGTGGATGCCCCAGCCATATGTTTTGGGCAGCGGCGACGCGCGAAAGCAGGGTTGTCCTTTGGCAAAGAAGCGCGCGCGCTGCTCGTCCCACTCTTCTTGTGGAATCTCTTTGCGGGTAGCAAAAACGGCAAAGAGCACATCGTCGGATGTATACTGATAGGGATGCTCCTGCAACATCTCATATTGCAGATTGGCCACCGTTTTCTTACCGCCTTTCTCTGGTGGTATTGCGCCAGCCGCGGCACGGCAATCTTCGGCAACCTCAATCAACGTGTTGAAATAGTTTGTAGAGTGCATCAGATACTCCTTTCTAGACGCTGATGGTGTTGAAGACGACTTGGTATAAATCGCGCCTCAAGAACTAAGCGGCATGGCGAAAACTATCCAGTGCCGCCTTCATCGCTTCGGAGAAGCCCATGCCGCCATGTCCGGCGCCATCCAAAATCTGTAATTCGCTCTTGGGCCAGGCGCGGTGCAGCATCCAAGCCGTATCCAAAGGACTGGAAATATCCCAGCGCCCATGAATGAGCGTGGCGGGGATATCGGCCAAACGATCCATGCCGGCCAGAACTTCACCATCAGCCAGAAAGCAGCCGTGGCTCCAATAATGGGTGACCAAACGGGCAAAGATCAGGCGAAATTGGGGGTCGTCGTAACGGGTATCTGGTTGCCAGCCCGGCATGAGAGATACATGCGTATCTTCCCAACGACACCATGCCTCTGCCGCCCGCTCACGCACGGCGGCGTCGGGGCTGGCCAACAGTCTAGCGTAAGCCGCTGCTAAATCGCCATCGCGCTCAGCTGGCGGCACAGCCGCGACAAATCGTTCCCACTCCCGCGGAAAGACGCGGCCCATCGCGCGCGTAATCCAGGCGATTTCGCGACGCGTGCCGGCCGTCACCGCGCCCAGCACCAAAGCCCGCACCCTGGCGGCGTGACGTTGGGCATAGACCAAGGCCAGCGTCACGCCCCACGAAGCACCAGCCACCACCCACCGCTCAATGCCCAGCTGCACGCGCAAAGCTTCAATATCAGTGATGAGATGGTCCGTGGTATTCGTACGCAAGTCCGCATCGGGCGCAGACACGAGCGGCCGACTGCGCCCACACCCGCGCTGATCAAACAGCACGGCGCGATAGGCGTCGGGGTCAAAATTACGGCGTGCGATGGCACTGCATCCACTGCCAGGGCCGCCATGTAGATACAGAGCAGGCGTGCCGTCGGGGTTGCCAACTTCTTCCCAGTAAAGCGTGTGGCCATCGCTCGTTTCCAGCAACCCGGATGTATAAGGCTCAATTGGGGCCGGGGGTCTTGTCATCGTACGTTTTACTCTTCTTCAACAACCTGGATGATTTGGCCCAGCTCGGCATTGGGCGAGATATGCGGTTTTTGCCCGCTGACAGTCGATACGTTCCGCACGTGCAAGGTTTGGCACTTGGCATATGGGAATGGTCTTTCGGGCGTCAGCGGAATGGCCTCGCTGCCCCCGGGCGTTTGATCCGGGTCGGCAAAGTAATACAGCCCATCATACGCATCTGGATGGTTGCTATCGTCTACCCAAAGGCCATCAATGGTAATCGCGCGCGGCATGGAGCAGGCGTAACCAAAATCGTGCATACCGTCATTGCGAGTGTCAACAAGCGCGGGCCAGCTCTTTTCGCCACAGGCTGGAATCCAGCGGCAGTTGCGAATGACCAGTTCACCGTCCCAGGTGCTGCCATAATCGCTGCGAAAGCTCACAAACGCCCGGCCATACAGCGTCGAATCCTCAACCGTCAGCAGGCCGCGCCCAATGGCGTTGAGCCCCATGTGGCCCAGCGTGCAGCCGCGGATGGTGTAGCTGCCGGAGACGCCCATGTGCGTGTCCATGCGCGAGAGGGTGCAATCTTGCAGCAAAATATTTTTGCAGAAATTGGTGGCAATCACTCCCCAGCGCGTGCGGTCGCAGATGTGGTTCATGCGGCAATCGAACATCTGGAAATTGACCACGTGGTTGGCGTGAATGTCGTACGACCCCATGTTGACCGGCTTGCCCACCGCGCCAATGGTGGCATAGATCTTGTGGCCGGTGGCGAAGCAGTTGCGCAGCGTAATATTGGCGCACTGGCTGGCGCTGAGAAAGCCGCGATAAGGGTGACCCACCGCGGTTTCGCCCACCACATAATGGGCCAGGTCACAAATCTCCGTATTGGAACGCGTGATCTCAATATTGCGCGCCCAGTAATTGTACCCCTCTTCTTGCTGCATGCGATTGGCAAAGGTCGTAAAGATGCCACCGCGGATCTGCAGCGGCGTCTCATCGATTGGACGCGCTTCGAGACGAGTGATTACATCATATTCCCAGTCAATGGCGCCCTCGATTGAGCCATCGCGGCGCAGGATAAAACAATCATTCTGGGCCACGCCCGCGTTTTGGTTGAGGCCGCGCCGAATGTAGAGTCGCTTGTGGTCATTTTCCACCAACACGTGACAATCATGCGCTGGCCGCACATCCAGCTGCTGCTGGTCACGCGCGAGCCGCTCAATCGGCAGCTGAAGTGGCTCTAACAGCGAGCGCACAGCAAAGAGCGGCGCTTTGTGATCGTCAACGTCGGTATCGTCGATGGTGAAACGCGCGGTATTCCAGTCGGTGTCGGTAGCAATCATGGCCGTGAGCGCCTGGCGTCCCAGATGATAGGTGGCGTCGGGACGCGCGCGGACGGGCAGGTGGTGGGCATTGGCGTGGGCGTGAGCCGCACAGATGGCGGGCAGATCATCGGTTACGCCATCGCCGATGGCGCCGAACGCCTCGTACGTGACGCACTTATCGGTCAAAGACATGCGCTTCTCCTGCAAGATGGGCGGTTGGTGATGCTGTGATCATAGTCGCGCTGGGCGTCATAATTGCGTGGGGAGTGATGATCGCGTTGGAGATCACAGTCAAGATTCGAGCTGGATCTCAATCAGTTTGGCGCCCTGCACCCAGTTTTCCAAATTGTCCATCATCTCTGAACCGCCAAAGAAGTGCTGAAACAGACGGCGGCGTTCGGCGGCATCCAGGACCGCATGGGCGGTGGCCGGCAAATCGGCCTGTGCACTCTGCTTGAGGTGCAGCGTAATTTCCGGCTCGGCCAGCATATTGGCGTACCAATCTTTTGGTTCAGGTCGGCCCGCAATATAGTAGTGACCGGCATCGCGGCGCAGCATAATTTCAAATTTGCGCGGCTGTCCGCTCTTGCGGCCGGTGACCGTAATATCGACCAGATTGTCTTCTTGCAATGCGTTTTGAATGTTTTCGTTCATTCTGTTCCCCTTGAAAACTTTGGTTCTCATCTCGACCGCAGAATAACATTACCGATCGTACATGCCCTGGCCGTCGAAAATTTTCTGCATATATTTTGCAATGCGCGATGTGCGCGTGCTCGACTGTTTGGCCCCCACAAAATGTAAGATGTAGCCACGCTGTCGCCCTGGCGTCAACGCTTCAAACGCCATCTGGAAAGCAGGGTCTTCGTCAAATTTAGCTTGCAGCTCGGCGGGGATCGCCAATTCGTCTATGGGCTTAAATTCGACCGTCAGGCCGGCTTTTTCCACCGCAATGGCTTCTGCAATGTAGGCGCCAATCACCGGCGCCAGATCCACAATTTGCTGCACATTGGTAAAGCGAATCAGGCGCGCCGCCTGCGTATTTTCGCCAGGCTTTTCTAAAATGCCCTGGGGATCCTTTAACAATGCGCCCTTGAAGAAACTCAGCGCGCAATACTCTTTAAACGCGCTCATCAGCACAACATTATTATTCTCAAAGGTGTAACAGGGCATTTTCCATTTCAGCTCTTCGGTCAGCCCGCTGCTGAGCAGAATGGGACGCAAAGCCTTTAATTCCGCCTGCCAATCGTGCACTTTACATTGAGGTGTCTGCCACAGCGGACAACGCCCACAGCCCTCGGCAAGATAGAGATCGATTGCGGGGTTCATGGCGCTGCTATTCGTCATTTATGCCCTTCCCATTGAGAATGTGATCCACATATTTTTCTATTCTGGCCACGCGCGTTTTGGCCTGTTTGGCGCCCGCAAAATAGAGAAGATATCCTCGTTGCCGGCCGGGGGTCAATTCCGCAAACGCATCTTGCAAACCGGGTACTTCCTCCAGCTTATTGATAAATTCTTCCGGCATTTCAAAGTCGTCCGTCTGCTTAAACTCTACTTGCAGCCCAGCCTTTTCCACGGCAATCGCTTCTTCAATATAGGCTTTTAAAACGGGCGCCAGCTCCTCGATTTCTTGGACACTGGTAAAGCGAATCTGGCGCGCCGATTGCACATTCTTTGTCTGTTGCACAAGAATCCCTTCGGGGTCTTTTAATAATACTCCTTTGGGAAACAGATATGCACAATAATTCTTAAATCCGTGGATCAAAAGAATATTGTTGCCGTCAAATGTATAACATGGTTTACCCCACTTTAACTCTTCCGTCAAGCCACACGCAAGCGGGATTGATCGTAACTTTGCATAGGCTTCCTGCCACTGCCCCTGTTTGCTAAAAAAGAAATCAACCTTGGCATTTTTTTTGCTCATCATTTGCTCCTAAATAACTGAGTCGTCCATAATGCGCGGCTCGAGTAGAAATGGTTCGTGGCCCACGTGCGACGCACGACCCGCCCAGGCGGCTGCATGACGGCTGTTCTTCTGGGCCGCGCCACGCACACTAGCCCGCCCCTACCCGACTGAAATATTTATATACACCCCTTAAATAACTGAGTCGTGCATAATTCTTTATTCAAGTGTAGCAATACCGTCTTGCCCAACCAATCGAACCGATCTGCCAGGACATATCTGTTCAGCCCGCCCGCTGTCCGCTGCGCCGTTTGCCCAAATAGGGCAGCACAAAGAGGTAAATGCCGGTGAACAGCAATAGAAAGAGCGGCAACAGCGTTGTAAGACCTATCCACAGCACAAGCTGCTCCTGCTCGGCGGCAATGATGTTGACGACAATGTTGACGAGCACACACAGCGTAAAGATAACGGAGAGCCAACGATGGCTCTGGCGAATCCATTTATGCCAATTCATAGCAAGCTCCTTTTCCATAGTCAGTAGACCGCAACGGTGTTGGCGATTTAGGCGCCGGTCTGGTTTGTCAAATCCGACTTTAGCTCTTGCCGTTGCGATCTACTGATCGTTTAAATTTGCATGATCACTCAATACTCTTGCGGCATTGGCGCGCCGGTCTCCAGCAGCGTCTTCATGTTGCTGAGGATCCACGCCCAGCCGCCACTCTGCAAGCCCTTGTAGGTCGCGGTCTCGCCCTCAAAGTCTTCATGCACAACGGTCACCTTGGTGACGTTGGCGGACATTGAGACCAGCTCCCAGGTGACTTTGGTCGGGGCGTCTTTATTCATGGGGGGCCAGAAGGAATGATAGGTGTGAACGAGCCGATTGGGCGGGTCGGACAGCACAACTTCCCCTTCGACAATGGGGGCGCCGCTTTGCTTGTGATAGACAAAGGGCGAGCCAACGGTAAGATCGGTCTCAAGCGTACAGTCATAATAGTAGCGGGCGGTAAACTCTGGCGTGGTAATCGCTTCCCACACCCGCGTTTGTGGTGCATTAATCACGATCTGATAGACGAGCTGGGGTCTCGCATCTGCGGACATGGCATTTACTCCTTCAAGCACTGTTTTTAGATCGGCAAGCGCGCTTACGCGTGCCGCCGCATATTTGCTGATCCAGCGGTCGGAGATGAGCTGGATGGGAACTGGGTTTAGATAGTGCAGCTTTTCGCGCCCTACTTTGCGCGTGGAGATCAGTCCGGCCTCTTCCAACACGCGCAGATGCTTCATCACCCCAAACCGCGTCATTGGCAGCTCCGACTCTAGCTCGGTGAGCGTGCGACCATCGCGCGCAAAAAGGAGATCAAGCAAGTGTCGACGAGTTGCATCTGCCAGGGCGCGAAAAACCGGTTCATGTTCCATAAAAAGAATTATATGTGACTATTTAGTCACATGTCAAATAACACGAACTGCGGTTGTACGCAGCAGAACTGTGGTTGGCGCGTTGGCCGCATCTCTTTCCGCGTAGTCAGCCAAAGCTACCATGTCGAACAGTAGAAACTGAGCTTTTGGCAAAACTCAGTTTCTTATCCGGCAAAAATAAAGTTTTTGAAGCAGTTGTTTCGGCAATTATTGCCTAGCGCCACGCCCGCGACCACTCGCTGGTGCGCACTTGGCTGCGGATGCGCCACTCGCGCAGTACGTCCAGCAGCTCTTGCTTTTGGGCCCCATGGGCCGGGTCGTGCCACAGATTGTGCACTTCGGCGGGGTCGTTCACCAAGTCAAAGAGCTGACCATACGGCTCGTCCAGAAAGTGCACCAGCTTCCACTCTGGGCTGCGCACCATAGTCATGAACTCAGCCTCTTGCAGAATACCGTCGCGGCCATGTTCGGCAAAGACATGGTCGCGGCCCACCCACGGCTCACCGCGCAGCGCCGGCAGCAACGATTCCGCCTCCATGGTGGCCGGTGGTTCTACGCCGGCCAGCTCCAAAATGGCCGGCCCAATATCCATGAGCTGGCACAGCCCGTCTAGCTGCCGCCCGCCGTCAAAATGGGTCTGCGATCCGCCTGGCGTCCACACAATCATGGGCATGCGCGTAATCGTGTCATACATGGTCCATTTTTGGCTGTGGCCGTGGTCGGTCAAACAGTCGCCGTGGTCCGACGTGAAGATGACCACCGCGTTATCCAGATAGCCCTTGGCATCCAACGCCTGCAAAATCTGGCCGATTTTCTGGTCAATCATGGTTACGTTGGCCAAGTAGTAGGCGCGCTGGCGGTGACGCTGGGCCGCGGTTGGGTTGAGCTGATGCACCACGGAATCGTGGTCCACCTCTGCGTTGTGGACGCGCATGGCCTGGAAGGCTGGCGGCTGACCGGCCAGTTCTGAATCGGTCACCGCAGCCAGCGGCAGTTCCTTGGCCATATAGGGCGCCGCAAACTCTGGCGTGGGATCATAGGGCGGGTGTGGGCCGGGGAAGCCAATTTGCAAGAAAACTGGCTCGTCGCGCTTGGGCTTTAGGTTGATCCAGCGTAGCGCCAGATCCCCCACAAACATATCGGGATGGGCATCTTCTGGCAAATTCCACTCAAATGCGCCCAGCCGCTCGGCATAATCGGGCAGTTGGCGGTATAGATCGCGCTGCTGCTTGACCAGCCCGCGCGCCTGCAACGCCTTGTCCCATTCATCAAAAAAGTAACGCGCCTCCAAATAGCGATCCTTATTCTCGACCACATAGCGCTCGTGAAAGCCCAATGGCGTCGTCATGGGCCAGGTGTGCATCTTGCCCATGTTGACGCAATAGTATCCGGCGTCGGCCAGATCTTCGACCCAGGCGTGCTGCCACTGATCGGCATTGCGCAAAATGCCGGTGGTGTGCGGATAGTAGCCGGTAAAAAGGCTGGAGCGCGACGGGGCGCATGAAGGCGCCGTAATGTGGCAATTGGTAAAGGTCACGCCTTCACGCACCAGCCGATCCAGATGCGGCGTCTCCATATAGGGAAAGCCCAACGCCGCAATCGTATCGTAACGCTGCTGATCGGTAATGATGAGAATAATATTGGGGCGGGACATGATGGGTCCTTTCTGGTTGACAATTGATTGGTTTGTTTGTGGGGAATGAGATAAGCATCACCTATTTCCCCGCAACTTATTTCATAAATCTCCGTCACCAATAATACCTGATCCTATCATCAATAGATGATTATCCAAATCACATAAACCCGGCTTACCCAGCGCCTGTGGATTGTTAAGACTCGCCAGATTCTTTCACCAAATCACTTTTATTTCAGGCTGCCGTAAGTCCTTATAAAGGAGAAATATGAACGTTCGTTTTAGCCAGTTGTCCACGCGCGCGCCGCGCCTCCTGCGCATTACCGGGCTGGCGTTTATTGTGGCCCTGGTCCTCACCGGCGTCCTGCGCCACACGGTCAACGCCCAATCCACCATTACGTATACGGATACGGCGCCCTCGCTCATCTTTCAGGGGCCAGCGGCCAATTTAACTTTTTCACAATTTGACCCATCGGTGGGCGTGCTCACCGGCGTGGAAGTGTCGCTCAGCGGCGATGTCAGCGGTACGCTGGGCTATGAAAATGTCAATGGGGCGGTCAACACCTTCAACATCGAATACGAAGTCGACCTGACCGTCGATCTGCCCAATGCGGCCACCGCCACGGCCAACGGCATGGTGGCCGAAATGCTGCCCAATGTGCCGGCCTTTGACGGCGCGCTCGATTATGGCGGCGCGTCCGGCGGTCAGCGACCGGTCTCGGTGCCGCTGGCCAACACAGTCCAATTTACGGATACGCCCACGCTGGCCCTCTTTGCCGGTGCGGGCGCCATCTCGCTGCCCGTTGCCGCCACCAGCGCCTTTACCGTCACCGGGCAAGGACCCGCCGTGGCTCAATTTAATACCAGCGCTGCCGCCGCCGGCACGGTGCGCTATACGTATGTCGTCGCCAACATTCAGATCAAAAAATATACCAACGGAGTCGATGCCGATACGCTCACCGGCCCGCTGATTCACGTGGGCGACCCGATCACCTGGAGTTATGTGGTGCGCAACATTGGGACGGCCCCGCTGCCCACAGTGGATGTGAGCGACAGCGACGCCAGCGTCAGCCCGGCTTACGTCAGCGGCGATGCGAACGCCAACACAATTTTAGACGTGGGCGAAGAGTGGCATTATACGGCCAGCGGCGTGGCTGCGGCCGGCCAATACAGCAATACGGGCGCGGTCACCGCATCGACGCCCAATGTCAGCGGGCCGGACCTGGTGGTCACCGATGCGGATCTGAGCCACTATTTTGGCATTGACCCGCACATCGCCGTCCAGAAAACGGCCAGCGCCACGCAGATCGCGGCGGGCGACGTGGTCACCTACAGCTATGACGTATCCAACATTGGCAACATTTATCTCTTGAATGCGGAAGTGACAGACGATCAGTGCGCGCCCGTCACGCCTAGGGTCAGCGGCGGCTTCAATGTGGGCGATCTCAATCAGGACAGCAACCTCGATCTGAGCGAGATTTGGCGCTACACCTGCACTACGCAGATCAACCAGGACACCACCAATGTAGTTACCGTCAACGCACTGGACCCAACCGAAGTGCCCGTGCCGCCCGCCCAAGACAGCGCCTTTGTGGATGTGCTACCGGTGATTGCGCTGACCAAAAGCGCCGCGCCCGCGGCCTTGCCGGAGCCCAGCGGCTTATTCACCTTTACCGTACAGGTGCAAAACCAGAGCAGCGAACCGGTGACGCTGACCAGCCTGGTGGACGATGTACACGGGGACTTGAATGGCCAGGGCGCGTGCATCTTGCCCCAGCTGCTGGCCATTGGTGGCGTCTACGAATGTACATTTAGCGCCACGGTCACGGGCAATGCCGGTGACATCGAAATCGACACCATTACGGCCACGGCCCACGATAACGAAAACAATGTAGCCACGGCCCAAGACAGCGCTCAGGTGAGCTTTACCGATCTGCCTTCGGAAATTGCCGTCATCAAAAGCGCTGACCAAACGCTGATTCCCAAAACCGGCGCCGACGTGGCCTACACCGTCACCGTGGCCAACCTGAGCGCGGCTGACGTCGTAACTATCACCTCGCTCATCGACTCGGCTTTTGGCGATTTGACCGACCGCGCCAATTTGCCCAACAGCAATTGTACGGCGCCGCAGGTGCTCAACGTGGGCGGGCGCTACACCTGTCTGTTCACCGCGTTTGTGACCGCTACCACGCCCATTAGCGAGACGCACTACAACGTGGTCACCGCCACGGGCGTAGACGATGATGGCAATCCGCTTTCCAATGCAGATGACGCCACTGTGCCTTTTGACGATCCGCTGCTGGTGGCGCTCAAAACCGATGCGCTCCAGAATGATGCCGATGGCAGCGGCAACCTCTCGGTTGGAGACACGCTGCGCTACACCATCCGCGTAACGAATCGCGGACCGGTCGAAGCTGTGGATGTGGTGCTGGAAGATTCACTCATGCCGGGGGTGACGCTCTTGGCGGGTTCACTCACCACCAGCCAGGGCGTCATTGTTGCGGGCAGCTCAAGCGGTGACGCCGTGGTGACTATTAATCTGGGCGTGCTGCCGGGCAACAATAGCGAAGCCGTGGTTCAATTCGATGTGGTCATTGCCAACATCAATCTGGCTACGAACCCATGCATAACCAACCAGGCCACGGTGATCCACCGCGCCGTTGGCGCGCCCAGCGGCCAGGCCGTGGTACAGACCGATGACCCCGACACGCCGCTCAATGGCGATGCCACCGTTTCCTGCATCCCCACGGGATTGGATGATGGTGATGAACCGGGCGGCGGGCAGCTAGACCGGCCGCTCTATTTGCCGGTAGTCATGCGGTAACATAGAAAAACCGCCCTACGTAGAACATACCAATGCATAGGGCGGTTTTTCAAATTGCTGTCCATCGCGGGCCGCGATAGGGTGCATTTGGATTTGGAGGCGCGCATAGGGCGGCAGGATAGAATCCTCGGCTAAAATCGCGCAGCCGCCACAGCAGCTGGGGCCAAATCGCGGTGGCGATTTTTCACTGGGGGGCGCCCATTTCTAATCCTTGGATAAACGTCAATCCGTGGCCGCGGCCCCAAACCGTTTGAGCGCCGCTTGAGCGAAGGGGGAGGCCGCCGCACGCGCCTACGAAATGATGGGAGGCGCGTGCGCCTCGGTCACATTGGCGGCGGCCAGACGATCGAGCGTGGCCACAAGCACCTGTGTATCCGTGTAGATGCGTACCTCAACCACGCGCCCCCAGGCTATGCGCACAAGATTCAGCCCCTCGTTGGAGGTGCGAACGCCGTCTGTTCCGGAGTTGGATTCTGTCCACGGAACGGCTGCCAAAGTTGCCCATGGAAAGCCCTGGACGTGAATATTCTCAAGGTCAAAGTGGATGTCGGGCAGGAGTCGCAACAAGCGTTGATACCACAAGCGAATTGAATCCGGAGTGCGCCGCGTGCCGGACAAGGCGTGTTGACCAATGAAGTAGTGAACTGCTTGGTCGGAGAGCTCGTCAGTGACAGCTTCAATTTTGCCTGCATTGAGGCCCGCAAATACCTTGCGTAGTTTTCGTTTAACAATGTAGTGATACACGTTCTGAAACTCCTATCGAATCGATATTATTGCAGCTAACGCCGCCATTGTGCCGCCTAATGACAACCTCAATTAAAACCAAGCCTTGCGCTAAAAACTGACCTTAATGGGTCGGCACACATGGCATTGTTAGGCCGCGTTATGATTGGCAAACTCTATTTTCAATATGAGCCTTATTCACAAATTGCGAACGTCTTGGGCCAAGCATCACCGTCTAATATTGCTTATCCATTAGAAAACCCAACACAATTTCATTGAAACGTTCTGGATCTTCCATGTTTGACATATGCCCAACATCTGACATAACGACCTTGGTCGCATTGGGAATACGTCGATACAGGATTTCAGCAATCGTCTGGAAATCAGGGAAATCACGCTCGCCAACAATAATGAGTGTCGGGAGATGGATTCCGTCGAGTTGTTCAATGGGAGACGAGTCCGACGGCGGCGGCGGCTGGTTATTGACCCAATGCCAGCCTGAATAGTCTGTCACTATCTGTTTGAGGCGAACAGCCAATTGCGGATTTTCCATCGCTGGCGCAAATAGGGGTCCATTTAACCAATGGCGTTTTGCCGCTTCAATACCAGAGGTTATTGCCACAGACTGCACTTGCGACAATATTGCCCCAAATGCTTCCCATTGAAACGCTCTCAAACCGGTATCAACCACAATCAGTGTATCCGTTGCCTCAGGATACGTGAGCGCAAAGTCTATGGCGACTGCTCCGCCCAAAGATAGCCCTAGAATATGCGCCCGTGTCAAGCCGAGATGGTGCAAAAGGGCCATCAAGTCGTCCGCTGGCGTATAATTCGCCGTTGTTGGCAGCGCCGACTGGCCATAGCCGCGCATGTCATAGCGGATAACCTGATAATGGCGGGCAAAGGACACGAACTGGTCATCCCACATGCGGATATCGAGCGTCGCGCCATGAATGAGCACCAGGGGGTCTCCTGAACCGGCCGTCTCATAGTGAAGTCGCGTGCCGTTAATATCTGCAAAGTCATGATGTGTATCCATAGTCCTCTCCTCTCGTGTGCGGCCGAACGCCACGCTGTGCTGCCAGCGACTAAGAGCCGATAACAACCAGTCCCGACAAAGAATCAAGCGAGGCGAAAACACCAAAACCGCGCTAGGAAAGCTGATCAGCACCAGCGGATGTTCGGCTGGTAAGATCCTGTTGGCGCGGGCTGCGCCTAGCCTGGTAAGTGTGAAGGTCAGCAAGAATCTCGTCTGTCGTTTGATTTTCTAGAAGACCTCTGCGCTCTTCTGTATAATTGCCAAAGCCTGTTGTAAATTGGTTCAAAAAGCGAATTGTGTTAACAAGTCCCAACTCTCGATAGAGTAGGCGCAATGCTTCTTGGGTAATTTCTGTCAGTGGTTGTGGTTCCGCAATCATTCTTCTATCGCCTCTATCAATTCTAACGGAGAAAAGACACGTATCTTCAAGTTGGCAATCATCTTGGCTCTCCGCAAAAAACGATCATCACATGTACAAAAGTAATCTGCTTCAGCGGCTTCTGCAGCAGCCAAATGAAGTGCATCCATGATTTTGATGCCCATTTGAACAAAATAATGCGCACGCTGTTCGATTTGTTCATCGACAATCACAATGCGTGTTGCTTGTGCCAGGATCTGTTCGCCATGTTCTCGTCGGATTGCAAGTGGATTCCGTTGGGTTTCCAGTTCCAGCACAGTTGAGGAAATCAGTTCAACATTTCCGACTCTCACCTGTGCCAACACACCCAATATGGCTTCTGCCTCCAGTCGAAGACGGGTTTGGTTTAATGTATCAAGAGGACGTTGGATGCTGCAAGTATCCAAGTAAATCTTTGTCATATTGTGCATTGCCTATGATTATCTCACAAATTGATACAAGAAGTATATCATAGACAATGTGGTTATAAATATAATGTTTATAACGCAGAGCTTACCGGCCAGGGGCGTGGACCGACCAACGCCCTGCGAGCGAAACGCCTGCAAAAACCGACCAGGCAAAAACGCGCTGATCACCCCCTGATCCGGTAGCGCAGATGTTAGGCATATTTGCATGCTACAATTTGAGTTCTATGACGACATCTGCCGATTTGGATTCCAAGCTAATTCTATACCTCTATAGTTGCTTTTTCGCAGCTGCTTCCACAAATTTGCTGGAATTCCCCCATCCGTCATTTTACCTATTTGAGAAGTCTGATAGTAGTATGCGCAGCAAATAAAATATTCATTGCTAGGTAAAAGAGTAAACGTAGTACGCCGATCACTTTGATAGTGAACATTTAGAAACACTGCATGTGCTTCTATTTCACCAAAAGGTACATCTTCGTGTGGGTTTTCAGGGGTGTATAGCACTTTAAGTTCGTCAATTACGCATTGAATAATAGATTTCAATATTTTGTCAGAGAGCACTTCCCGAATAACTAATTGCGCTTTGATTCTCTTGTATGGCCCCGTGCTACAATCAGAAATGCTAGTAACGGTCCAGTTTCTGCCGCTAACCTTTGGAAAAACATGGTATTTATAAGCGCGTTCATTAACCCCACCCGGTCGGACATCCCAAACCAGTACATCCCCGCTGGCGAGAACAGCCTTGATCAAGGCTATATTATCGAAACTGTGTGTTTGCATCATCTGCTGAGTGTATCGCATAAATCCACCGATACTTCTTGAATGCTGGTAGCCGATTAGGTATCGTTGATATTCCGGGAAAATGGCATATACACCTTTTGCAATTTCTGTTAGAGCTAACATTAGCAAATTTTTGTCAGCAATCGATGTTTGTATTCTCAGGTTCAGTTGTGAGTCGCCAAGGATGGCCTCATCGATCAACTGAATTTGAGTCTCTTCAGTTTTATAGAATAGACGAAACCATTCAAATATGACCTCTTTTGAAACGTTCTGAGACAGAATCCCTTGCGTAGCATTTGGACAATTACAGAAAAATCTCAAAACTCCAACCCATATACCAGTGGCTATATCAAGTGTAGTGTCAATTAAGTTATCGTATTCCCAAATTTGCAAACTCTTACTCTGATAGCTACTACCTGACCTGTACCTAAAACGGATCTCCTTATCAGTTGCTGCTACATTGCCATGGTTTATTGCATTGCGAACGTCAACATCAATGTCAACTAAAGCAGAAAACCCATTTTTCTCAAGAGCAGGAATAATAGCTCCTAAAGTATTCTGGCTAGAATATTCTTTAACGCTATATTCATTAAAAATATTACGGATGCAACGGTAAAAGTTCATCAAACAATCTTCACAAATACGAGTGTAAATTGAGTTTCGAAATAGCCTTGTTTTAAGACTTTCTTCAAAAGCAACCTCTTTTAATTCCAAGTACGTATCAATTATGCTCTGATATGCGTTGATGGCAGCAAAAAATTCATAAAAGGAAGCCATCAATGCTGTTATAAATTTATCAGAATCTTGTTTGTAAAGATCTGATAATCCACTAAATGTCTCTGTGGCTACTTGTCTATTCCAGTAGGCTTGTGGTGAATTCACGATAAGGGGATACAACTGACCAACGAACAGTAAGGGGATATCATTATCAATCTCAAGAGTTGTTTGCAGTTCTTCTTGAACTGTTTCTTTAAGACTTTCAGGCCCACAAATATTATGGAATTGCAACAAGCTAACAGTGAACAAATCCTCGATATTTGAATTGTTGCGTGTCATATGTCTAAATTCAATCCGCACTCAATGGAGTGTATTATTCATTGCCATGACGCCGATGTCTACCGAAGAAAGGGATAACCAGGGGCGCAACGAGAAAAGGGTGCTAACGAGGCAAAGATCGAGCCGCTGGTTATCCCTTGTTGGACAAAGCCGGGTCAACGCTGAATAGTCTCTCTATGGAAATTAAGGAACAGGCAGATGTGCCTGGATGAGTAAATGCAGCTAAGTTGCCAGGATTGTACCAGGGATTTTCTGAAAAAACAACCCCTTGTCTAGCAGAATCGGGGGTGAATGGCGAGCAAACTCAACAAGCGCCAGCAACTGCCAACGGTGAATGCAGATGCTGAGTAACACAAAATCGGGTGCGCAAAACCGCCGCACCCGTTGGGCCAAATCAGATCAGAAAGGCCATCTCCTTATGGAGGCGGGCAGCGCGCGCTTGGGCGCAGCTGCGCCAAGAGGCGATACACTTCTGCACGGCTCAACACAACCGGCAGTTTCTTGGCCGTACGTGGTCGCTGGATGCCAAAGACCGACCATTCAACCTTCAGCACTTCTTCATACAAGAACTTCAGCCCACAGATTGCCTGATTGACGCTGCTGCGTGACAACCCCTTCTCGTTGGTCAGATAGACAAAGTAACGGCGTACTTATGACAGCTATTTGACACAGTTACGACACAAAATTGTATGCGTATCCGCAACGACTCGAATTGCCATAGCTACTCTTGCCCAAAGGTTGCCCACATTTCGTGTTGCACCTCATCAATTTCCTCGACGGATGGAGCAGGGCCTCGATCAGCAAGTAATCCACGTAGTGGTTTACGCGTTAATACCTGTGTAGCTGACTCCACTTCTTCGATCATCCATTCAACCTTGGGGGCAAGGCGGGCAATCAGACGAACTTGATCTTTGAGGCGCAGTTGCTGTGCGAGGCTGAATACCTGTTCAAAAGTAACTTCATCGGCGATTATTACTTGATTACTCATCGTTTGCTCCTTTCACTATATCTGGAGCAATTATGTCACACATTGAATATCATAATGGAGTCTACTTTTATGCCGCGTGCAACGCAACGACTTGCGCTCCGCCTAACGAAGAAAGGGATAAGCAGCGGCGACACCCTCGTCGAAGCTGACCTGCACCAACGGTGGCGCCAGCGTATTGGGCAACAGGTTGCGCGGGATACTATCCGCGCGCTCAAAAAAGATATCCGTATCGCCCAACCCTCATGTGCGCACAAATAATCTCTATCCTATCACCGTGCTATCGCAAAAATCCATATATTGCGCCCAATCGTATGCCGTAATGTCATGCCCACCGGTCCGCATGTGATACCCCATGACGCTGCCAACCGGTTGATCCGCGCCGGGCATTGTATCTACCCCTAACCCATCCTTACCAAACAGCGCATACACCGGCTCGGCCGCTTTGAGCGCCAGAAACTCGCCGCGTGGGTCGGCCCATTTGTCCTGCTCGGCGCTGGCCACATAAATGGGGCGCGGGGCGATCAACGCCAGCAGCATGTGCTGATCCACCGGCAGCGCCTCTGGTTGGCGGATATAGCGTTTGCAGTTCTCGCAAAACCAGGCCGGGAAATTGAGGTTGATGGCGGCCAGCGTTTCGCCAAATGCCCGCACCGTCAACGCGGCGCCCATGCAGCCCGAGTCGTTGGAGATGACGGCGGCAAAGCGCTCGTCTTGAGCACCGGCCCACAGCGCGGCTTTGCCCAAGCGCGAATGGCCCACCACCGCCACGCGCGCCGCATCGATCTGCGTATCCTGTTCAAAATAGTCCATGGCGCGCTGCAAGCCCCACGCCCACGCCGCCACCGTACCCCATTCGTACGCGGCCGGCCGCGTTTGACCAGCTTTATAGCCCAGCGGATGCACGCCATTCTGGAAATCATCGTCAAAATCCGGGTCCAAGTCGCCGCTGTAAATGGTGGCCAGCCCATAGCCACGGCGTAGAATCATTTCCACCGGCCAACGGCTGGCGCTGGCGCCCCTCGCTTTTTCAGTGGCGCGATTATTGACGACGCGCCCGTCGGGGTTCTGCGGATCGGGCGAGCGATCCGGAATCCAGTTGGTGGAAAGCGTAATACCGGCGTCGGCGTGAATGGTATGGTTGCCCATGAAGTTGAGCCCTACAAAGAGAGGCGCCGGTTCCTCTTTGGCCTGCCGAGGCAAGTAGATCAAGATGTCCATATAACACTGATAACCTGCCCGCCGAAACCAGACGCGCACCTCTTTGCGAATGGCCAGCCCATCTAGCGCGTCTTCAGCATACGACAGCGGCTCAAATGAAATATCCAAATCCAGCGCAGGCGTGGCGCCGTAGATCTCCTGGGCAAAAAGCTGCAACAGCCGCGGTCGCTGCACCGTACGCCACGTCTCCACATCCTGCACCGGCTGGCCACTGGGCAGCGCCAGCGGATCCGGCAGCGTGTATGCGGGCACGTTTTCTTCCTGTGTGTGCAGCACCAGCTCAAACTCCGCGCCATCGTCTAGCGGCGCCAAAATCGAACTGCGCCCGCTGGCGGCCATTGCCTGCACCGCCTGGGAAAAGTGCCGGCGGAATAATTGATAATCTGCAACGCGTATCATCTACAAACCCCTTTCATCCAGTCACCTTGCCACCTTGCCACCTTGCCACCTTGTCACCTTGCCATCTTGCCACCTTGCCACCTGGTCATCCCTTCATCCACCTGGCACATCCGACCCCGGCTGCGTCCAGCGCTCACGCAAAAAGTGGGCCGCCATTTTGGGCTGGCGCGCGCGCGTAAAGACGCCTTTGTAGTTCATGCCATTAGCGCGCATGGTGGCCTGGGCGGTCTTGAAATCGGCAAAATTCCAGATGTGCATACCGGCCATAAACGGCCGCGCCGCCGCGCTATCCAAATAGCGGCGGATCAGATCGACCTGGTACTCTTCGCTCCACATTTCGGGTGGATGGCTGTGGCTGCCGGCAATGGTGTCGGCGCCAAATTCGGTAATGAGCATAGGCTTGCCCAGCTGAGCATAGAGCGCGTCAAGCTCTTGCTCCAGCACTTGTTGGCCGGCATCCGGCTGACCGCTCTGGGCGTACCAACCGTAGTAGCGATTGATGCAGACCACGTCAGCCGCTTCCATCCACTCCACCGGGCCGCCCATAACGCCCACCAGCGTGACCAGCCGCGTGGGGTCCTCTTGCCGGCACAGGTCGTATAGCGCCTGGAAGAAGGCGGTAGTTTTGGGATCCACCGGTTCCGGTTCGCCGCCGGCAAAACGCTTCATCATGTCGGGCGGCATAGGCTCGTTGGCAATGCTCCACATAATCACGCTGGGGTGACTTTTGTCGCGGGCAATCAGCTCATGCATCTGCTGCTGGCACATGCGCAGCCGCTCGGCCACCGCGTCATCACCGCCCGCAAATTGCAGGCTCACGTTTGGGATTTCATCAATAATCAGAATGCCTTCCCGATCAGCCATGCGCATCTGCTCTTCATCGTAGGGGTAATGGGCCGTGCGGAACGAATTGGCGCCAATCCACTTGAGCAACGCATAGTCCTTGACAATAAGCGGGTTGAATGTGCCGCGGCCACACACGGCGAAATCTTCGTGTTTGCCAAAACCTTTTAAGAAGATGGGCCGGCCATTGAGCAGAAGCTTGTCGCCCGCCACGGCCACCGTGCGGATGCCCACATCTAGGCGATAGCGATCTTGGGGCGCGTCATCCTCCCCCAAGATGACGCTCAATTCATATAGAAACGGGTCGTCCGGCGACCAAAAGCGCGCGTTATCAACCGCAAGCTGCGCCTGGGCGCGGCCATTTGTAAATTGGAGCAAGCCGCGCCATTGCGTCTCACCATTGCGCAGGTGCAGCGCACCGTTGGTGGCGTCGGATGCTACCACATCGACCGTAACGAGCCCCGTGGTTGCATCAATATCGGTAGAGACCGTAATGTCTTCAATATAAGTAGAGGGAGTGCTGTACAGGTAAACAGCCCGATGCAGACCGCAATAGGGGAAAAAGTCATAGGTGGTGGCCGGGAAGTTGCGCATAAACATGGCCAGCCCGCCCTGCGCATTGCCGGCCGGCACGCGATTGGGCTGTAAGTGATTCTCCACGCGTATAGCAATGACGTTGGGCGCATCCCAGCGCATATGGCGGGTCACGTCAAATTCAAAGGGCAGATGGCCGCCCTCGTGCTCACCAACCGGCGCGCCATTGACCCACACGTTGGCCGCATACGTGGCCGAGCCAATACGCAGCACAATGCGCTGGCCGCGCCAGCTCGCCGGCGCGTAGCTTTCGGTCACATACCAGGCCGCGCCCATGTAATCGCGCAGGTCGTCATAAATGTCGTTCCAACTGGATGGGACCGCCATTTGGCGCGCCGCCGCCAACCCGTTGAACCAGCCTTGACTTTCGCCCACCTCATCTGGGTCAATCTGGAAATCCCAAATACCGGAAAGATCGAGCAGGTTACGCGTATCGTTCTGTTGTGGATAGAGCATGTTGTTGACCCTTCTGTTGTGCGTATGCTGGGGAGATGTGCAAATGGCGGGAGCTCAGGATAGATACATAGTATCACGCACGGCCAAGAGAGTCTATTTACGCGTGAGGAAAGTAAAAGCGAATGAGGGCCGGCTATTCGCATCCCCCCATTCGCCTTTCTTATCGATTACTCCGTAATGCGAAGCGATTGCCCAATGGCGTTCAATACATCAAAATCGCCGGAGCCGCTGAGCGTGAGATAACGCGTTGCCAGCGCCGCAAAGAGGTAGAAGCCGGTGCTAGCGCCATCGGCGCCCCGTATCACAAAGTGCATGGCCGCTTGGCCGCTGTCCAACGTCCACGCATCTTCCTGCACAATGGTGATGCCCGATGCATCCCAGGCGATCTTGCGCGTGGCCACATAAGCATCCAAGTCGTTCTGCGGATCCCAGTCCAGCACCGACACATCGAGCTGCGTGCCATCGGGCGCCGCCAGCTGGGTAATGGCGCCACGAGCGCCGCTTTCGCCACCGCTCACCGTCCACGTGGCGGGGTACTCAAAGGCAAAGCCGGCGGCAGTGTCTTCATAGAGCAACGTTTCCGCAGCCGCGGTTGAACCATTGTCAACGCTCAGGGTGAAGGTGGTCGTCAGATCGTTTACACGCACCACGTATTCACCCGCAGGCAAACCGGTCGCGTCCAACGGCACAACCTCTTCAAAGGGCGTCGGCATGGGCGCACAACGCTGATTGAGCTGGCGCGCCGTTGTCATGCGAATGTGGAAGGTTGGCCCTTCGACATAGACACCCGTACTTTCGATAAAAGAACAGGCGTCGGGCAGTTGGCCGCGCACCACGGCGTGCACCTGAACGGGGAACGACTCGAGCAGGTTCACGCTCAAACTTTCCACAGTGGCTTCACCCGCAGCGCCAAGCGACGCGGCATCGTCGGGCGGCGTGGTGGGCTGCGTCAAGCTGGGATCGTTGACCACAAAGCAGCTGCCCGTGCTGCCGTCTGGGCAGATCACGCGCCACCAACTGCCGTCGGGCATGGCGCCAGTGACCAGCGCCGTTTGGCCGGCGAAGACGCTGCCCACAATGCCATAATCGGCGCCCGGCCCGCTGCGCATGTTGACGTTGACCAACGCCTGTATAAATTGCACAGCGGTCTCGACCACATCGGCGGCATCTGGACGCGGCAGCGGTTGCGCAACCGCGGTCTCTAAAAAGCGGAACGAATCGAGGACGCCCTGATAGAATGCTTCCATATTGGCGCGCGCGTCCCCTTCGTCGCCCAGCGGCGTAAAGAAGAAGCTGTAGACGCGGTCGTTGTGAACCAACACCACGCGCCGGTTCAAATCCTGCCCGGGCAGGTTGTCCAACATAATCGCCGCAACGCCATCCACGGTCATTGAGCCGCGCTCGCTCTCAATGCCCTGGTGCGCATAGATGCTTTCCCAATCCGCGGCCACCTGCTCCAGCGTGCGCCCGTTGGCCTCTTCTACGGCAATGCTCACGCGCGGGTCTGTGTGGTTCATCAGCGATTGAGTGACCAATTCGGTGGCGCCGTCGGGCAGATGCGCGGCAATATAGCTGTGTGGGTAGAGCAAGCAGTAGCCGTTGGCGCCATCGAGCAGCAGCTGCGCATCATCGGTGGGCGGCGGGCAAAGCGCCGGCGCCGATTCAGCGGCGTGGAATGGCACAAAGTGCACCGTATTCAAGATGGCTTCCACATTGTCGAGGATCTCATCATAGCTGGCCGTGCTTTCAATGGTAACGCGATAGCCACGGCTTTCCACCAGCGTAAAAAGATACGTGGCGCCATATGGTCCGCACGGTGCATTGGGAAAGATCAGCGCCTCGCCACCGTCGATCTGAAAAGGCTGGCCGCCCGTGGCGGTCGTATCTGGACATTCGCTATGCGCATCGATAAAGCTGCGCAGCGTGGCGTCTGCCGCCAGATCAAACCAGGTAATGGTCAGCGCAAAATTGGGCTCACCGGTAATGAAGGAGACGGTGTTGGGCAGCTGCGCCAGCGCGCCATCCACTGCTGGACGGGCGTTTTCAAAGCGCACGGCGTCGGCGGCATATTGCAGGCTCAATCCGCTCTGCGCATTGGTATAGTCCACCCCCAATAAGCCGGCGGGCGATTCACCAAGCCTGTTAAGCAAATTCTGAGCAAAATCGGCAATAGCGGCTTTCTCCGCTACGCTGGCGGCAGCATTGCCTGCACCATTAAATTGAACGCGCATGGTCAGGGCATCGGCCACGGCCGGATCTTTGTCCTCCATTTTGAAGGATTGAAGTTGAACCAGCCAATCATTGAGCGTAACTTGCTGTTCGGCGTCCAGATGGATGTGGGCCAGCTCTTGCGATTGATTGCCGCGGCACGTGCTGATGGTCACGTCGCCCGTGGGATAAATGGCAATATCGTCGCAAAATCCAGCGAAACCGCCCTCGCGATGCCAGCGAATGGCAGGCGCAGGATCCTGGCCGCTTGCCGCCTCCAACGCGGTCGACGGGCTGGCCTCATTTCCCGGCGCCAGCTGGTCTGTACCTGCGCCAGCAGGTGTACCCGTTTGGCTGGATTGTTGGTCCGGCCGGACTTGATCGGGAAACGCCATGCAAGCGCCCAAAAGAAGCGGCGTTATCATAAACGCCATCGATATGATTTGTTTGAGTTTTTTAGATGCGCTCATAGTGTTGAGTTTTGTTCTATTCTGCAAATAGTAAGGGTCTGTCCAGAAATAACTTGTCGATTTAAACCTGTCAGGTCTTCGAGACCTGACAGGTTTAGCCGCCAACTTATTTCTGGACGACGACTAAGACATATATGATGGCGGTTGTACGGTGCACAACCGCCATCATACGGTTGTAAAAATCCCTTCTCGCAGGGAGAAGGGATTTTTGTGGCTTTTGGCCGCGTACAGGAAACCAGGCTATTCAGGCGTTTATTCAAGCGCGTAGGTTACTTGCACCTGCATAGTCAGTTGCAGATCGCCGGCGGAGATGGGCGTGCCACCACCACCGCCCAATCCATAGGCCTGGACACTGGGGGCGGAGAAATATGGGCCGTTGCCAATTACTTCGCTGACGCTCAACACCGGGCCCACGGTCACATTGGTCAGCTTGGCCAGCTCGGCGGCCTTGGCCTTGGCGCTATCAATCGCCAGGGCGCGGGCATCTGAGCGGGCGGCTTCCTGATCTTCTAGCTGGAACTCGACGCCATAGGTGCTGTTGGCGCCAGCTTCAATAGCCGCATCCAGAACGTCTCCAACTTTGTCGATGTCGCGAATGGTCACCTGGACCTGGTTGGTGACGTGATAGCGATATTGCGCCTCACCTTGTGGCCCACTCTCGGGCGGGAAAAACTGTTCGGTGTAAATGTTAAACCCGGCCGTCTGAATATCGTCGTCGGCAACCCCGGCAGCCTTAAGCGCATCCAGCACCTGAGCAATGGTCTGCTGATTCTCGTCACTAGCCTCTTTCACGGTGGCCTTAATGGTCTCTACACCGATCGTGGTTTTAGCAATGTCGGGCTGTATGCTGACAATGCCCTCGCCAACCACGGTGATATAACGCTGTGCCGCGCTGCTGCTTTCATTCTGTGCATACACCGGCGTGGCGGTTTGCCAACGCCCATTTAGAAACAATCCGCTGACCAGAATGACGGCCACGGCGGTAAGCGTAGTAATGATTATGTTACTTTTTTGCATGATATTCTATCCTATTTGTTCCTTACAACTCTGGTTGGGACTTACGTTAACCGCACGTGTAAAACAGTTCTGTGCGGCTTACGTAAATCACATTTAGTTTGATGTTGTTGATGCTCACTTGAATCACTGGATTGACGCGGTCAGGCAACAGACGAACCGCTATGACTGAATGACACAAAAAACCGCCGATTACACAGAATACAATTGTGCACCTGCATAATCTGCGGCGCCGATTTTCCTAATGTGCGCAGATTAGTGAATATGAGACTGACAGCTAAAGCTTCGCATTGAAGACGTTGCACCCACGCGGCTTGTTCCCACAACTTTTGGAACTCGCTATCCGCGTGTTTCTATTTTGCCAAAGCGTATGCAGGCATCGCCATGACATCATTACACCACAAATCATAGGGCCGCAACAGCAACTATCCGTTACAGAAAGTATTACCATATTCATTACAAGCCACTTCGGCAAACGGCATTTTCTCAGGGTATTGACAACGATTTTTGATATGATATACTGTCACACCTATGTCCGCCGCCCGGAGGCGGGCATGGCTGCCATTGTCAATTCACCTACCGATTTTTGCGCTTGACCGATATTCAGTGCGCCGCAACGGTGTTGGCGATCCGGGCGCCGGTCTCGATTGATGAATCTGACGCGATTGCTTACCATTGCCATCTATTGATATTATTGCCATCTACTGATATTGAAGTACCGCTATACAAAAGGAGAATCGATTTTGCCTTCTGCAACAAACAATCCCCCACCCCGCATCGGCATCGATTTTGGCACCACGCATACATCCGCCGCCTTTTACGACGGCCAGTCCATTCGCCCCATTCCGCTGGACGCCACCAACAGCAGCCCCAATCTGCTGCGCTCCATGATCTACATCAATCGCGCGCAGCAAAGCAGCCTGGGCGTCGAGGCCGTAAAGACTTTTTTGGAACATGATACCGGCCGCGAAGTTATCTTTGAGGATAAAGTGGTGGGCGTCATTACCAACACGGTGGCCTCGCTGGACGCCAATGAAAACGTGACCATTATCTATGACACCTATATTGAAGATGACGTGGGCATTCGTGGGCGGCTGCTGCAATCCATCAAGACCGGTCTGCGCAGCGATTCATATACCGGCACGGATATTTTTGGTCGTTTTTACACACTGCAAGAGCTCATCGCGCTGATTTTGCGCCACGTGCGAATGCAAGCCAGTGCGCATCTGGGGCAGGAGATTACCCACGCCACGCTGGGGCGGCCCGTGCATTTTTGTGAAGATGCGCAAGAAGACCGGCGGGCGCAGAAGCGGCTGCGTGAAGCGGCTGTTCTGGCCGGATTTACAGATATAGACTTTGTGCCGGAGCCGGTAGCGGCAGCCGCCTTTTATCTAAAACAGGTAAAACAGCCTGAAACCGCGCTCATTTTTGACTTTGGCGGCGGCACGCTGGATTTTACCATTTTGCAAACCGATGGTCGGGGCGGGCACGAAATCCTGGCCACCGAGGGGGTGCTGGTGGGTGGTGACGATCTGGATAGCGCCATTATGCGCCACTTGGTCGCGCCTCATTTTGGTGCGGACGCGCCCATTGACGTGAACTATGATGACCGGCCCATGCCGTTTCCGCCCGATTTGGCCAGCCATCTCTACCAGTGGCAGACCATTCCCAATCTATCGCGACCCGATGCGCTCAAAGTGATCCAGCGCGCCATCCAGTACAGCCCCGAGCCGCAAAAGTTTCGGGCGCTGGAAACATTGGCTACGCGCAATCATGGCTTTGCCCTGTTTGAACAGATTGAGCAGACCAAGCGTCGATTAACCGATGATGAAGAGACGCCCTTTATCTTTCGGGCCGAAAATATTGACTTGGCATTAACCATTACGCGTCGTAATTTTCACCGCGCCATGATCGAAGAAGCATCGGACGTGCGTCAAGGGTTGCGCCGCGTTATCGACAGCGCCAACCTAAAGGCCGGCGACATCGATGCCGTCGTGACCACTGGCGGTTCGTCGGTCATTCCATTCTTCCAGAAGATGCTGACCGACAGATTTCCCAATGCGCGCCTGATTCCGCTCGATACTTTTGGCGGCGTTACCAATGGCTTGGCGCTGCACGCCTCGGCCACAGAGAACAGCTAGTTTCTGTTGCACAAGTCGATTTCTGCTGCCAAGCACACAAAGAGGGCAAGGATTTGCAAAGGAATCTCTTTGCGAATCCTTGCCCTCCTTGCGATGATGAAGCCGTTTTGCCACCAGAACCCAGTTGTCTGGCCGCTTAACTATTCACATTTTTATGGGTAGGCATTGATTCTAAGCGCAGACGCGCCGATGGGAAGTGACGGCGGTGGCAGAAATTCGACCAGGTATGGAAAAGATTGTCCGGGAGACAAAGCCGTGTTCTCCGTATAGGAGCCGCGGTCAGAGCCACATCCAATCACCTGGCCATCATTATACAATACGCCTTCAATGACCATGGCCGCATACTGTATGGAGGAGTCATTGCGCACCTCCCCCTTTATGAGCGGATAGCCCAATATGTTGAACCCAAACAGCGGTCCCTCAACCGCAGTAGGTGGCGCCACTATTTCTCCACCAGCCGTGTAGGACCCACCTAGCGTATAGTATGCAAAGTTGGCCGGATACCGGACATCCACATGAAAGCACGAAATTTCGCCAGGGCCAATTGCGCGGCGCTGCGCCATAACGGTTTGCATAGACAGACGCTGCCCATCACTGGCGAATAGCGTTGCGGTGATGTAGGCAAACTGCATAGACGTAGCACCCGTATTCTTGATCTCGCCAAAGATGTGAAGGCGTCCAACCGTGTCGGTCATCCAGCTGCTGGTGGACAGAATGTAGCCCGGTGGCGCCGGGATTGGCGTTTCTGTGCGGCTCGGTGTTGGAACCGCGGTCGCTAAATTTGTCGTAGTTGGCGCCACAGTCACCGTTACAGACGGCGAAGGTGTTGACGTAGCAAATGTTGATGTAGCCAGAGGCGTGGCGGTTGGCACAATGGGTGCGGTGGATGTTGCCGTGGCGGTTGGCGTAAACGCCGCGGCCGCCGTCGCCGTGGGACGAGGTTTACTCTCCGCCTCTTTGAACACATGGGGCAAATAAATAGGGTTTGCGATTTGTGCCTGCCCGGTTAATGCGGGCAGCGCGGCGGATGCGAAAAACAAACATAGAAACCAAGCCATACGTATCAGAGATTTCATAGAAAGCTTATCACAAAGATAGCCTGAGCCGAGGCGACACTATCTCTACTCTTCCTGTTATACCATTTGGCTTGCCAAGACCATGCATGATTCATTCTTTTACTCTGTGAATACGGAAATTATTCATGGCTTTGGCAACGCAGTTGGTATTACATGCAACGGGCGCGCCATCAATGATATGCTAGACCAGAAAAGCAGCACCGACCAGAGAATTCCCTCCTTCAGCTTTACGTAAGCCCTGGCGAAAAAAGAGGCCCAACTGGTACTACAGTACTATATACTTGAGGTACCCAATCTTATACAATATACTCACAATCTACAAAAAATGGCTGCCAGCCTATAGCCTCTTCTCCTTTAGGCCATTCCAAAAAATAAAATATTCAGCATGGCCTACAAGCTAATCCAGAAAATCCATTTGAATTCGGATATCTATTTTTCTGGATTAGCCTTATACAAAGCGCGGTAGCCAACGGCCACCTTTTTGCACCAATTCATCGAGACAGCACATCATGCAACCTCTACACTGGACGCTCCTCATAGACAAAAGTGACATTGTCGCTCCAATTATTCTGCTGTTATTTATCATTCTAACCAACTGGGTTGAAGGCCGGCCTGCCGCGCCCAAACAACTATGCCATGAGCAGGATAAAGAGTTGGTAAAGTTTCTCGGTGGGAAACACAAAGAGCCCGTATAAAACGGATGCTCAGACTACCATCTTATGCAAATCGGTTGATATTGGGTCATGTTTTTCTACTTAAGCGCGCCCCAATATCAACCGATTTTTTTATTCACCAAAATGTCGAGCAACTGGCCCTCTTCTCAATTCAACGGCTCGCCATATATTCTTGTTATGATAGGAGCCACACCCGACCCCAGGGTGTGGACCAACATTTGGCCGTTTACTTCATATGGTAAACATAGCTGCCAAACCTGATAATAAAAGCTTTTATAGTCAGCGGGACAAGTAGCAGGATAGGTTTCTGTTAACTAGGGTATAATTAAGCAGAAATTTTCTCAACTATGCCCAACCGCAGTATATATAATCAAAAAAAGCACTTCGCTGCTGCGAAGTGCTTTTTGGTCGGGGCGAGAGGATTTGAACCTCCGACCTCTTCGTCCCGAACGAAGCGCGCTACCGAGCTGCGCTACGCCCCGAAACCATTCGAGTAACTATATTCTCCTGTCGCTAAAACTCTTTTTAACGATGAGGTATATAGTATTTGCCGTGGTAAATAAAAAACCACCGGCTATTTACCGATGGTTGCACAAGCTATGGTATACTTTCCCCATTGCCGATGACAAACCCATCGGTAATCGCGCTCGTGAGTGTTACAGCACTGCACGGGCTTTTTTGTACCTTCAGTTGTTAATGTGCCAAGTGTAGCCGCGAATCGGCAGACTGTCAAACCGGCAAAATTGCTATGCTTTCACCGCCGATTCAATCCGATCCAACCGCTTGACAACCTCTTCCAAAATCCCCTCGCGCGGTGGATGGTCTTTATCAAAATTCCACTTGCGCAGCAGCTCGCTGATGAACTCCCCGCGCTTACGTTCGCTGGCCGCGTTACCCAATATCTCAAGTGCATCAACGTCTAATGATAGGGTGATTTTTTGCTTGTCGGTCATGGTTGAGCCCTAATTCTTACTTAAGCCATTAATTTGTTACTGCGGATAGTATATCACGAAGTTTTTTTAATGTCAATATATTACGTATTAGATGTTGACAAAGTAATATTTAACGTGTATACTTAGGGAAACTAAATGACGATTTTGTTTCCCTATTATCTATTTTGGAGTATGACCGATGAACGCAATCATAACCACCAGCCCCAACGAAATCGCCGGCGCCCGCCACTTCGATACATCCATCCTGGCCGGAACCAAGTCACCCAATACCATTGACCAGTACCGTATGCACTTTGCTGCTTACTGCGACTTTGCCGGTAACTTCGCATCCGCCACAGACCCCGCCACGCTTGCCCGCTGGCGTCTGCATCTGTTTGAGACCGGCTACACGGCCGCCAATGGTGAATCCAAAGATTACAGCGTAAACGCCATTAACCAGCGCCTGGCGGCCATACGTGGCGTTATGGCTGAAGCAGCGCAGCAGGGCTATATTGGCCGCGCGGTGGCCGATGATTTTAAAGCCGTCAAAGGGCTGAAGCAGCAGGCAGCCAAAGAGCGGCGCAACGTCCACGCGCGGACCCGCATTAGCAAAGAGGATATGCAGCGCATCATAGACGCCCCAGACGCGGCCACGCCTGCCGGCGCAATGCACAAAGCGTTGCTGCTCACGCTGGCCACGTCAGGCTTACGCATCAGTGAAGCGGTGCAGCTCACCAAAGCACAGATAGAATGGCACACTGATGAAGATGGTAAAAGCGGGTGGGTTGTCTATGTGGCCGGTAAAAACCAAGTGGAGGAAAAACCGCGCGCGCTAGGAACAAAAGCACGGCTTGCTATTGACGCCTGGTTATCGACGCGCGCCGGGCTGGGCATCAGCTCCGAGTACATTTTCACCGGCTTTTCTGGCCGGGGCTCGCGTAATCCATCCAATACGCCAATCACGCGCTCATCTGCATGGAAGATCGTGCAACGCTACGCCCGCCAACTTGGGCTTGACCACATTAAGCCCCATGACTTTCGCCGGTACGTTGGCACGCAACTCGCGGCGACTGATATACGCCTGGCGCAGAATCAGTTAGGTCATAAGCGGATAGAGACCACGGCGCAAAATTACGTGCTTGATAGTGTGAAGGTGGGGGTAACCGATGATTTGGTTTAGATAGATTTTGAAGACAAAAGACCTGGTCACAATGGCCAGGTCTTTTTCATTGTAAGCTAACGTTAATATTTATCCGTTGACATTGGCGTTGGCGCGGCTTATCCTACAAGCACCCACATTGATTTCCTTTCGTCATACTCCCATCCGCAGCCAAATTATCGATTATTGCATCTTTCGCCATTCCTCCATATGTGAAAGTGAATAATTATGGATCCGTTTGAACTGATTTCAGACAATAAGAAAAAGCCCCACCCCACATCAGCGCCATTCCCTTGGCCAACTTTTTTTGGAATTATAGGCGTGGCATTTTTAATTCTCTTATTTGCGTTATTTTCCTCTGGCGTGCTGTGGATGCCGATTACAATTGAATTACCAGCTAGCCCGACACCAACCCCGACGCCAAATATTTTCTCATTAAAACGTGATGCTGTATCGATTGATTATGAAGAGCTTGCCCGCTATACCTACGGCCATGCGGGGGAAAATATCACACTTAAGGGCAAAGTCAGGCAAGTGATTGAGAATCGTTTTAGCAACAACATGCTAAGGGTAGACATGACCAATGACAACGGTTTTTGGAGTGACACAATTCTGGTCGAATACGATTCGTACCAAACCTTCCTTGAGGATGACATCGTAACGATTTTTGGCCATGTAGAGGGCAAAGTCACCTATGAGACCATACTAGGCGCCCAGAAAACCGTACCAAAAATAACAGCATACGAAATAAAATTAGAGCGTTAGCATCTGAAAAAAAGGAGAAACCTGATGTCAAAAACTATAACTATCGTATCGATATTTTTGTTTTCGATAACAATTTATGTGGCAACCGCTTACGCTCAAGATGCGAAAACCAGTATTTTTTTGCCCTTAGTTGCCGATAATGCACAACCACAGGCTATCATAACGGCAATCCCAACTAATTCTCCTACTACCTTGCCCACAGTTACAAGTACACCAACTCCACTGGCCACCGAAACAGCTACTGCGACATCTACAAATACGCCTAGTGCTACACCAACACAAACAGCCGCACCAACACAAACAGCCGCACCAACACAAACAGCCACCGCAACACCTACATATACGGCCACCATTACTAATACACCAACAGCAACTAGTACGCCCACGGCTACCCCTTGTGGCAGCTTGTCCGGAGTACTTTCATCTGATACTACGTTAGTCTCTGGGTGCAAATACATAGTACCAAGTAGCGTTTTAGTGTCGGAGCACGTGACCCTGACAGTTCCTAGCGATGTCTCACTACACTTCGATTCAAACCAATACCTTAGAGTCGATGGAGCACTCATTGCGGAAGGAACTGAAAATGCCCCTGTAACATTTACAAGTAATTCCGGCGGCTTTTGGAGTGGCATTCGCATTGCCGCCACAAGTAAAGACCGCTCCTCAATTCACTATGCAATCATAGAGGGCGCCGAGGGTACATATGATTCGTTTGGCGCGCTGGAAGTTGATAATGCACAGCCACATTTGGAAAATATTACGCTACGTAACAACCTTCGACCGCTCTGGCTTAACGCAGGGAACGGATATACGGCTACATTTCAGTCTGGACGTGTAATCAGCAACACCGGTGAAATAAGTTTAGGATCTGGAACTAACATTCTAACCAATACACTGATTCAGGGCAATGGTATGCTATCGAATCCTGGCATAGTACGTTCGTGTCCAGGAAATATTATTGAGTCGAATGAATTCGTGAGCAATACCAGTGTTGCGATACTTATTAATCAGTGTGGAAGCAATGGCGTTTCTATGATTTCACATAACAGAATCACAAACAATTCTGGTGCAATTGTTGTTACGGGAAACTATTCTGTAACCATAGACCATAACACCATATCAAATAATTCTGCCGTATCTATAAGCTGGCCGCCGGGTTATCACAGTACGTCAGCAATTCTCTTGTCTGGTTGCGCCTCCGTTGTCAACTTCAACAACATACAAAATAACACGTCCACTCATGCAATTGGTGTAATTTCAGGTGACGGGTGTGATATTGACACTACAGAAAACTGGTGGGGAACGACCGACTCTTCACTCATATCCGCTATGATTTATGACTATTATGATAATTTTGAAGTGGGTAAGCTCATTTTCGATCCCTATGCAACTGCTCCATATACTGATAAGTAAAACCGTGTGGCATCTAGTATAGGCTAATGGAAGGGCTTCGGAGCAATAACCGAGGCCCTTTCGTTTTTCTAGGGTCAATCTCTCTTGTCGCCTTCGGTCAACCTGCTAAAATCCGCCGCTATCAACCGCAGCGCTTCTTTGTCGTCAACGTGTTGCTTGACGGCCGCCAATAAAGCCCCGGCCAGCGTCATCATTTTATCAACCGCCACGAGCTGCCCCATAGCCGCCATGTGTTTACGTTCGCTCTCCACTGTGCGCCGTCGCTGCTCCACCAGTTGAAACACTTCAGCCCATGCCGCGCGGTCATCACTTCCCTTGATTATCAGCATCTCCAGCCGTCTGAATGCGCCTGTAGCGGCTGCCGCGTCACCCTTTCGGTTGGCCTGGCGCAAGTCCTCAAATGCGGCCCCCACGTCTGCCCACGCCTGGCCGCTTTCGCCGGTATCCACGCGGGCGAGCAGGTCGGCTATCCTGGCGTCCAATAGCGCCACATCAGCCCGTAGCTCTATCAGCTCCGGGTCATCTTCGGCTTCCAGATACCGCGCGGCCAGGCGCGTGGGGACGTGCTTAGAGTAACGGCCCGTTTTGAATTGCGGCGACGCTATCCCCTTGGGCGACTTGCCGCCGTGCATTCGGCAGCGCTTGGAACCGGTGACGGCCCAACTTTTACACGTTTCACCCGTCCGGGTCTTTGCTCCACATTTTTGCATAAATCATCCTAACGCATGGGGTTGTCGGTGGTGCATGGGGTATCCACGCACCACCGACAACCACCGTTTTATGCTGGTTGGGGTATGTTTTGGTGTCCGCAGATGCGCAACAGGTCCGCGTCTAAAATTTCCTGCGCCCGGACCAGCTCCGATGCTGCACACACTCGCAAGCGGGCGATCTGTTGCATAAGGTCGTCATTGTGCCGGCGCAATGAAGCGCTAGCCCCGCTCACATCGCCGCGCGCGCTGTCGTGCTCGCGCTCTTGTAGCTCTAAAATTTTGCTGATGACCGGCAGCGCAGTTTGGAGCCGCGCGACCTCAAACGGGTCACTCTCGGCGGTGATGCGCTGGGCGGCCACCGTCGCATCCACGCGCAAGCGGCTGGTTTCCTCAACCTTTTTGCGCCAGTATTCGACACGCTCTTGCGCAGCCTCGCGGCGGGCGGCGATTTTGCCCATTTCGCTGTCGTCGGTCGGTTGCCATTTCTCTAATACTTCGTGTGTCATAATATTAACCTCTCGTGTTGTGTGAAATTAGTAATTCATTTTGGCGCCCACCATGCGGGCAGGCTGAACGTAAAAAGGTTTGGCATTTACGACGGTAGCGCGCCCTCCCAGCCGCACCGCCGTGCGTATGTGGCCCACGGCCGGGGAATCTGCACTCACGTATGCCGTCCCGCCCAAGCGCATGGCGTTGCGCATGGAACCGGTGGGGGTGAACGTGGTTTCCAATGTGGGAACGCCGCCCAGCCGCTGGCCCGTGCGCATTGCGCCCGCGGCGTTGTATAGGGCGCTCGTGCTGGCCACGCCACCCAGCCGCGTCCCCATGCGCATCGACCCGAACGCGGCAAACGTAGTCCCGCTGTACTCCACATGCACCGCCGGGGCGCTGGCGGGCGCGCTGTTGTAGCTATGCGCTGACCGCCGCCCCGCTTCTCCTGTAATGAGCAGGAATGCCCAATTGTTGGCCACCCAACCGGCCTGATTGACCACCGCTTGCAGTATGTCGGCAATGTCTACGGTGTATGTGTTGCCGGTGGTCCACGCCGGCAGCGTCCGACTATATGAGCCAGTAAACGGCGCGCGGTTGGTCAAGTTGAAATCTGTACTCGTGATGGCGGGCGCGTCTTCGCTCAATTGCGCTTGAAAGTTGACTTGGCACGGATCCGCGTAGTTGCCGCGACTCACCAACGAAATATAAGCCGTGTCAATCGTCGAATCTTTGGCCACGTCCAGGCGGAAACGGACGCCCACTGTGTTTTGGCCGATGTCGAGCCCGTTTCCGTCCAGCGTCATGCTGCCGCCGCTGCTCTCTTCGGCGTCGTGGGCGCTATCGGAAAGTTGAATGTCGTATGTTGCCATTTTTCCCTCGTGTTGTTATGTATCGTTCCGGCCCGCGATGGCCAGCACTATCGCAAAGACCAGCGGCCCACCCACGAAAATTAAAAGGATGGCCGCCAGCGCCAGCATATCGTTATAACCCATTGTTTAACTTCGCTCCTGCAAGCCGCGCGGGGGCCAGTAAAACGATTTCGTTGTGACTTCCCACCAGGCGCGCAGGCTCTGCATTGCGTGAGGCGTCGGTTATCGCCGTACTCATCACAGCCGTTCCACCCAAGCGCACATCGCTGCGGATACCGCCAGCGGCGAAATATTCGGCGTAGGTGTATGGCGTGCCACCCAAACGCACCGCACTGCGCAGCCCCCCCGCCGGGTAAAAATCGGTGGACAATACCCCCGCCCCACCCATGCGCACGCCGGTGCGCATTGCGCCAGCCGGGTAATAGCTGGCCTCATGGATGGCCGCACCACCCATACGCATCCCCATGCGCATCGACCCCGACGCCTCAAAAATCGTGGAGCTAACGTAATCCACATGCAGCAGGGCAGCCGCGCCGCTGTCGGTGTCGAAGGATTTGGCCCGCCGTCGCAGGCTGCCGCCGTCGCCGTCAATGATTACGCAGATCGCATTTCCCGACGCCCACCCAGGCCGGTCGACCACCTCTTGCAGCGCCGCGGCCAGGTCCGCCGTCTGATACGGAAACCCATTTGTCCAGGCGGCGGGCGTCCACTCCGTAACCGTGGTGCGCGCCGTGCGCCCGCTCACGTCAAAATCGCTGGTGGACAATGCAGGGGCGTCGTCGCTGTCTTGAAAAAAAACGTCCAGCGTCAACGCTGCCGAATCGGTGGCGTTGGCCACAAATTCGATATATGCGGCGCTGATAGTCGAGCCCTGGTCGATGGTGACGTTGTCAAACCAAAGCGCGATGTGCTCGCGGCCTATGTCGAGCGTCAGGCCGGTTTCGGCCACGCTGCCGGTTGAGACCGTCTCTTCCACATCGTCACCGCTGGCCTGTAAGCGTAGTTCAAATGTTGCCATATGCTAACCTCGCGATTTCAATTCTGAGCCCCGTAGCCCCTGTTATTTCAGGAGTTCAAGACACTTGCCGCATGTTTCTGTAGTCTGGCCCGTTCGGCGGGCGTTGTGGTGCGTTTTTTGCGCAATGTGACCTGCTTGGCGTCGAGCTCATAATATTTGCCCTCACCCTCCACGCGAACGGCCTGCGCTATCTTGTCCAACCGGCCAATCATCACCGGGTCATCTGAAAACACCAACCAGCAGCCGCGACTGTCGGCGCATAGGTTTAGGTGGGTTTCTCGCTCTGCCAACGTCAATTTGTAATCACTCATGCTCTGCAATTTCCCTGTTTAATAGCTGCTCAATTTCGGCTGTCAGCTCCTGGCCTAGTTCGTCGGCGATCTGTTCAATCGTCAACGTTCCATTTTTTAGCAGTGAGACAACCTCGCGTTTCCATAAGTCGGGCGGGATGCTGGCCTCAATTTTCTTGATTCGTGCTTTGGTGCGCATTCGTAATTTCCTCCAATGCCGTCAGGCGTGATTCCAAGTCCACCAGCTCGCGCAGCCGCAGCAAGTTTGAAATGACAATTTCACTGGCGCGCAGTCTCGTGCTGATTTTCTGGTCACTGGCCAGCGCATCACGCAGCGAGGCGGCCGCCAGCTCGCCCAGCCCGGCCAGCGTCCGCGATAGACCGGCTACGGCGTCTGCTTCGGCATGGCGCATAGCTTCAATGAAATGGGGCTCTTTCTGCCATTTATAGACCGTTGAACGATTCACCCCAGCAGCGTCAGCGGCCGCCGCCGTGTTGCCGGTGGTCATTAGCGTTTCAATAGATTTGCGCTGCGCTGCACTTAACTTTTTTTCTGTTGATTTATCAGTCATTTTTTACCCTCGCCAGCTCACCAAGCCACACCGCCCAACATGCCGGCCCGAAATCCGCGCGGAGGGCTGCAAGACGTTGCTCCGCGCGGACTATGTCTACAAAAACCCCCTGGGCCAGCGCGTATTGGATGGCGTCGAAGTCGCTAGCGAAGACCGGGGGCCGCCCGCACAATGGCGTATGCAGCGTGCGTAGTGTCATCGACTTTTGCTTGGCCATGTTAGCCCCTGTGTTACTTCGTCACGCACTTCGATAAAACGCCGGATTGGTGCATCGGCTGCCGCGTCCGGTGCATCTAACCAGGCTATGAGCTGTTCCAACTCTTCATCAGTCAGGCGCTGCAATGCCAAATCCTCGATATGCTCCGCGCGCTGTTCTAGGGCGCACAACCGCCGATTTAGTCTCATAGCTCCTCCACCACCCAAATGCTGATACAATCCATCATTTCCAGGTCGCCGCACATGCCGGAGAAAGTCCGCACCGGCAACGGCGGCACGCTCATGCGCGTGATGAGCCGCTCCAGTTCGTAAAAAGTGGCGGGCGGCGGCGCTTGCCCCTCAGTTTTCAGCGCCATTTGCTCGCGCTCATGTGCTTCGTCTGCGTACGTCAAACGCCGAAGCTCTGCTGACAGATAATACATTGTGTTCGCTCCTCACATATTGGCGCCAGTCGGGGGCGCAAATGTCCAACCAGGCCCGCGCGTCTGCCGCCAATGTGGGGTTGCCCCCCGTGGCGTCGCGTATGGCTTGCCGGTATACTTCGCTCACAACCTGAAATGTTTCGCTGGTCATAATTCTACGCCCCCATTTGTGTCAAAGTTGGTCAAGCCAATGTCTGATAGAAAGTCGGTCACATCGTCCCACGAATCGGCGGCCGCTTCCAGCAGGGCGCGCTGCTCCGCCTCCAGTTCTTGGGCTTGCCGCCATAGGTCCGGGTCTCTAAACTGCTCTACTGCGGGAACGATAATATCTCTCACTACAGTAGGATTTAAGGCGTCAAGCTCCCAGCTAGAAGGGCCAAATTGGGCATGGTACGCCCTAAAACGGCTGTCTGACTCTTTTGCAAAGTTGGGTGGCGGTCGGTGCTCTTCTACCTGATTGTAATTGAGAGCCAACCGGTTGACCTCCAAGCCGCCCATAAATGTTTCTAGCCGGTTTACAATGTCCCTGGTCATGTCTATCCCGCTGGGATCGTGGTCTCCCAAATGCAGAATAATCACCGTCTGCCCTTTGCTGATATGACCTTTAACCCTTTGCGCCGCTGCCCACATTTCTGATTGAGACGTATAGCCACGGCATGAAAAGAAAGCAACGTCAAGCGGGCTGCATATAGACTCGATTACACCAACCATCGCGTCTTTTTCAACCCACACTTCAACCCTGTTTGGCTGCGTTGCCCATTTGTCAATTTGATAGCTCTGCGCCGCACCGTGCATGATGCCGGCCGGGCTGCTCCAATGCCCGTTGCTTCTAACGTTGCGCGTCCGGTCAACGATATGTTCCCAATCTATCAGCCCGGCCATGCGCGCGTCATTGATTGTTCTGCCCAGCCGGTCATACTCTTTCTGATTGTTCGGTATCATGTCGCGCGCAACCATCTGGTAATAAAGTTGTCGCAATGTCAGGTCAAAGCCCTGAGCGTCATACTCTTCAATTATCTGGTTGGCAATGGCTATCTGCTCAAGTGTGGAGCGCCTGAAATTCTTATCCTGGTAGCATATCTTTGGCATGGTCAACTTTCCCTATATTATCGAACTCCTCATCTACTACAGCCGGCGCGTGCAGCCGCTGCACATGATACCCGCCGGGCGTTTGCTCATAACTCAGTGTCCAACCATAGGACGCCGCCCGCGCTCGCAATTCCCACAGCACCGACGCCGTCACCGTCTCTCCGATAGCGTCGACAATGTCGGCTGGCGTTTCGGTCAGCGTTGCCGGTGCAGTGGCCGTCTCAGGCAGCCCTCTTGTTCTAAAAAGTGGAATTTCCATTGATTTCCCTCAAACCGTGTATAGTTCGTGTATGGTTTGTGTATGGTTTTACTCGAGTAGTGTATAGTCGTGTATAGTTTTTCTATTGTTTGTCTATGAGCGTTTCTAAAAAACGCTACGAGCATAACAATAGGGAAACCCTACACGACTATACACGCCATACACGCCCACTCGAGTAAAATGGCGTGTATAGTTTTGCAAAACTATACACGAATTCCCCCATCGGCGTGTAGCAGCAATGCGTAAATCATCCCAACGTTGCCGCGTTTGTGTGGGACTCGCAGCCGCTTTAGCTCCTTGCCGAAATTCGTACTGTTCAATTCCTGGCGTCCATTGCGGTTGCACCATGCGGCATAATTCTCATATAGCGATTTCTGTAGCGTGCCGGTTGATACTGTCAACATTCCACTGATGGGGCTTGTCTCTTCATCAACCCATTGCGACACGGGATTCGATTCATGTTTGTATTCAGCGACCGCAGCAGCCACTGCTGCCGATTCGGGCAACCGGCCACGTTGCCGCAACCGGCGCAGGCCATCTAGCGCAAAATTAAGGATGCCGGACAATTCGCCCTCTAGCGTCTGTAGTAGGTTTACATCGCGGTCTCCGTCGCTAAATGTACGGTTGAATGGAATGAGCTTGAGCCGCCGCCATATCGCGTTCCCGGTATCCCGCACAATGGGCTTATCATTCATGGCCCACCATATTTTCGCAGTCGACTTAAACTCAAATGGTGACCCGTAGATCGGGCGTGCGTTGATGCGCTCACCTGATACGATCCGCTTGATGTAACCTTCGGCCATTCTGCCGCCCCGCTCGGATTCCGTCGAGAAAATGACGCGTTTTCCCTGAATTTCAGCAATATCATAGTTGCCGGGCATCCCGATAAATTGAAAATCGACTGAACAGCACAACGGCCCCAACAACCATTGAATCACGGTGATGAGCACGGTTTTGCCGTTGCCGCCTTCGCCGGAAAGCCAACTCATGGCCTCGTGGTTGGTCTCATTGGTTAAAGAGTAGCCCATCAATTCCTGCGTCAGCGTGCATAGCTCGCCGTCAGTTTCGCCGGTTTCCTCATCAATCTGCACCTCAGCCAAATACTGCTCAAACCGCGGGGCGAGCGCCGCCGGATCGTAATCGTAATCTAGCAGATATGTTTGATAGTCCGTTGGGCTGTGCGGGCGTATCTCATATGTGGTCAGGTCTAGCAGGCCGTTTTTGAGATTCAACACATTGCCGCTGTTCAGGATGTCAGCCGGAACCGCGCGCCGCGCTTCGGCCATGCCGACAACAGACGCCACGCGCGATTTGCTGCGTTTGGTAGCACCTACGTAACATTTGAGCATTGCCACCGCGTCATCATCGCGGGCGGCCTTTGCTGCGGCCAGCTCTGCGCGGGCAGCCTGGTTCATGGCATCCAACAATGCCTCGATTTGTCGTTGCAACGCGCGTTGTTCATCTTTCTGCCAGTGCGTACTATTCCAGTAGAACCAACAATCGTAACCCGTCACAAACAGCCAGTTGGCCCCATACAGATCGGCCCATGCATCCAACACGCCGCCATCCTCCGCGCGGTAGTCGGTCACATTGAATTGCAATTCATCATTCATAGGGCGGCCCCCGCCATTGCCGAAACTGTGGCAATGACCTGGCGCCGCACAAATGGCTGCCGTTCCATACCGGCCCGCTTGCGCAGCAACTGCCAACCAGAAACGCCCGCCGCGGCTATGCGTTGCCTGCATCGGTTATGGTGACAACCGGCCACAATACGGCCATCGGGCAACACTACAATGAATGGTGTCCCATCGTCGGCATGACGGTCAGACTCGGGGCAAAATGGGCATTGGCTCAAAATCCAGCGCAAGCCGTCGCCTAGATACGGCTGCGCAGCGTCGGCGGCCAGCTCCGCGCGCTCAATCACCTGGTCAACCAAACCGGCCTGCCGTTTAATCGCCTCTGGCGCGGCTGTGGGCTCGCCGGGCGTGTATCTGACACGATTACCATGCGCAGCGCTCAAAATGGCGTCCAGCGCGTCGGGAATGGGTCTTAGCGGAATTCTGCCGGGCTCATAGCCGGATTCCCACATGTAGCGCCGCCCCGATTTGTGAACAGACGGAGCAACCACGATATACCCACCCACGCCGCGAATATCTATTCCAGGGTCTAGCCCATGTGTTGAATTGCCATAGGGTTTGCCCTGGGCATCGTAGACCAAATGCGTACCGCCGCCACCAGTCAACGCGGTAACGGTTTCCTGGTCACCGCGCGGGATGATGTCCAGCAAATCGCCCACCTGATTTTTGTATGTGTCTGCATCAAATGCCAAAATGCTAGATTTCCCGCAATCGTCGGCGATATTGGGAATGTTTTCGATAACCTCGCCGGTCTCTACATCCACATCACGCCACGGGCGGCCCCACCATTTACGGATGGTTTCCGGGTCAATGGTGGATTTCTCCCCCCATCTCACGCGCGGACATTTACCGGGGTTGTCGCATTTACCATCTGGCCCTAGGTAGATATGCGGATGGTTGCGCGCGCATTCGTCAGATCGTCGATAATGCTCGCATGTACAGCCGGTGCATACGCCGCGCGCATCGAATATGGGATTGTGGACGGGGAAAACATGCCAGCCCAGCCGGGCATAGTAGAGCGCACATTTGAGGGTGTTCATGCTGTACCCCCGAAAAGTGACAATTGCTCGGCAACTGGTGCGGCGGGCTGTTCAACTTCTGGCAACTCCACGGCCCAGTAGCGCAATGTCATCACCAATTGGAGGCCAGCAGGGCGATTCTGATATTTGCCATGCCGATACAGATTCTCTAATGTGGAATAGTAAACTGTTCCGGTGGTCTTCAACCGGACGGCTAATAACGTCACGTTGTCAGCGTCCAGGCGTTGGATAACGTCAGAATCCCACGCAATCCCCGGCGGCTTCTGTAATAAATATGCGCGGTCGGACCAGCCGACCTTACTGTGCGGTGGTCGGTGGTAATGGTAGACAGCACATGCAATCACCTGTTGAGCGTTTTTCGGTCGAAGAAAATAGAGGGGTTGACTGTTTTCAGGCAGCCAGATTTTGGCGGCATTGTCTGTTGGCTGAGTATTGACACTCAGCCTTGAATCTGCTATCATAAATACACCTCAAATTGATTGTTGCCCACCGAACGCCCCGCTAGTGCGCTAACACTAGCGGTTTGTTTTTTGTGGACAATGGTTAGTTTGTGGCCGTGATAACACTGGCGCTGCGGTCGGCAAACTCACACGCGCCAGTGTTATTTTTTTGACTCAGTAGACCGCGCCGGGCGGCTTCAGACACAAGCAAATACCTGATTTGCGCCTCCGGCGGTCTAACATCCGCGCTGGACATTTCCAGCAAAGCCGCCCGCTCTTCGGGCAGCAGATGTACGATTACGCGATTTCTCATAAAATCACCTCCATATCTACATTATATCGTGTGCGCTGCCTGAAATTGCCTGAAAATAGTTAGCAATTTCAGGCATCGCCAAAATTCTCCCGATACCATTTAACAGATTTTTGCAGTTGATAGCGGCTAACCAAATTGAGTTCGCAATATTTTTTCTGTGTCAAACCTGTTTTCCAAAATGATTCCAACAATTCCATAGTCTCACATTCACTTAGTGGTTTCGGGCCTGGCTTACACTTGGGCCGTCGCTCTTCAAGCCAGGTTGCCAATATTTTTTCAAGTTTAGGATGCTCTTTTTCCATCCTGTCCAGATCTCGAAACATCAGTTCGGGCGTTGAACCTGTATTCGGGACATTAAAGCTGTAAATTGTCGTATCCATAGCAGTGCTAGGTACGGCTATTGCTGAACCGCCCAACCGAACGCCCGTGCGTATTCCACCCGTTGCTTGCAGTACAAGCACCCTGGCCAAATTGGTCAAATTTGCTTGAACCCGCTGGTATGCTGCATCAAAACCGGGCATCAATATTTTCGCAGGAATTATGTCTGTCGGCACGCCACCAATAGATTCTAATTCTCCGACTCTCAATATCTTCTGTTCGTCCATCTAAAATGAAAGCTCCACTTGCATTCCCGTGCGGCCCGGTGTACAATGCAAGTACCTCTGCCGCTTTTGGGAGGTTGAATTGAATAAGCAAATTGCTGACGCACCAGGGCGCGAACCATAGGTGCGTTTTGCATTTTCGTGGGTCAGCAACTTTTTCTGGTTTGCGATACCTCGTCATGGTTACAGGGTGTTTTCTCCTCAACGTCTGGCGCATTAGCAACTAGCCATCGCAGCGCTGCCGAAATCTTGCCGGGTTTTCGCGTTTTCTGCGAAATGGCCAGCAATTTTTGGCGTTCGCGTGGGGTGATTCGCACGCCCACAAAATCGGTTAGAACCATGATTTTTACTCCCTAATGTGGTACTGAAAAATAAAAAAGGCGACTTTCACCGCCCGTGGTAATCCACTAGCAGTCAAAAGCCGCCTTTACATTGCTCTTAATCCGCCATCAATTATTCGATAGCAGAACAGTGTATGCCGATAGCATACCCGAGTATACGCAATAGCATTTATGTATGCCCGGTGCGGCGACATATTCAGGGTGCCCGTAGGAACCTGCTGTAGTCGCCGGGTACTCATAAAACCGCCGCGGGAATACTCACCGAAACGGTAAGGAACAATCACCTTGAGTGGCCAGGCATTTATGTATGCCCACTGGCGACCTATGCGAGTCGGATTAAGTGGACTCGTTTTTTGGCGCCGGATACACATCTGAATTCTTGTGCCGTTCGATACGGGTACAGAAAACCGGCATAGTGCCGTGGTGTGCGGTGGGCATTTATGAAGTGCCTGCGGCGACCGCGTCCCGCCTCTGGTAATCCTAGGGGCTAGACAGAAATCGCCTGTGGTAATCCTACAGGCACTTATTTTATTCAACGCACAGCAAAAAGACATAAAGAACAGTCGAACCTTACCAATTAGCTGTGTGCAATAGACAGTATAACATGGATTGTTAAACATTGCAAATTTCTGGCGCGTAGCTGGACACATATGTTCTGAATCCCTGTATATACAGAATGGACCCGCGCGGAGCTTGGCTCTATCCCAAAACCTGAACACTGCCGTTCACATGCACCCGGCCAGCTTCTTCCAATTCCTTCAAATAGCTGTTGACTGTTGCTTTTGACCGTCCAATGTGGTCGGCTGCATCCGCTTGGCTTGCGTTCGGGTTTTCGCCGTAAAACTGAACAAGTTGCTCCATGCGTTCAGACTTTGCGTTCGATCTGGCCGTGTTGCCTTGGTCAACCCAATCAGTTTCGGCGTTCAGTTTCGGTTCAATTTCAGCAGATCGCCCCGTTTTTGCGTTCACATCGACCACCGCGCGGGGCTCACCCTGAACGGCTTCGGGCTCTTCCACAGGCTGCACTGAATCCACGTAAAAGGCCATCGCCTGCCCGGCCACATGGTTGACCGCCTGCTTTGCCAACCGGTTAATGGTGGTCTCCACATGCCGTTGAATGGCTGCCCCGTCGAAGGTATCCACGGCGGCGGCGAGCTGGCCAGCTACGGCGCCCTCTACCAGTTGTCCAACATTGCGATATGCCGCGCGGGCCTGACTCTTTTCGTAGGCGCTCACGGCCAGGGCCAACAGCACCTCGCCCACCAGCGGCACGCCAAAGCCCAGCAGGGCGGCCGTAAGCGGCTGCAACGTCTCGCGATAGGTGGAAGTCTGCAAAGAGCCCGACAACACGCCCACGGCCAGCGCGGCGGCCGCCATCGTCGCCCACGCGCGGCGGTCGGCGTCGCGGTCGATGTGGGTCAGCATGATTGAAAGCGTCACCAGCGCAGCACCCAACGCCCCGGCGAGCGCCCACGCGGCAAGGCCATCATGCCCAGCATGGGCAAAGAACTTGTGAACGTTATCCAGACTGGCCACGGCAAAGGCCAGCATAACGGCATGGGCGCTCGCTCTGAAAGTTAGATATTTCATCGGTCTACTTGCTCCTCGTTTCCTATTACTCTGAATCGGCGCGGCGCGGGCATCTCGGGCGCCGGACCGGGCAAAGCATTGCGGGTCTCGACCTCCGCGCGGCGCTCTCGTGGCTGCCTTGGCGCTGCGTAAAAATTGTTTGTAATGTTGTTCACTACCTGCGGCGGCGGCAATGCTTCAAGTTGTGGCCGCCGTGGTTGACCATAGTGTTCTCGGTGGTAGTCGTCGCGCCGCTTCTCGCTGGCCAGCATGAGAAGCGCCGTGGGTATGCCCGCCATAATGCCGAACAACATGCCGATGGCCATGCCCATAGCGTCACTGCTCAGACTTCCACCTATGCGCCAGCCGATGCCGCCGACGAAAATCAATAAGATTGCTGTGATAACCGCTTTCATTGCCACACCTCCGTTAGAAGTTTTCTGATTTCATCTGCGCCCAGCCAGGCGGCTTGAAACTGCACCTGTTCACCGCCGTAGCAAAGCAACATGTCACCGCGTCCGGCTAGCTTCCTGGTCGCTGGATGTTCCTCAGCTTTACCAAGAATGCAAGTCTTGAACAGTGGGTGATTCACCGTCTCGGGCTTCTGTGTGGCCGCTATGATGCGCAAATTAGAGACGTTGAATAGGCCATCGGGTATACCGCCACAGTCGGCTATTTCATCAACCACAACCACAGTGGGCGCTATCTGATTCGCAGCGTAGCGCCAGGCATCCGGCGCACACTCAAAGAAGTCTGCCTTGGGGAACCGAGATAGTACCTTTAGCCCTCTAATCTTCGGGTCAACAATCACGAAATGTAGGTCTCTGTTGCAGTAGGCCAGCGTTGCCGCTATTGTGCGCAGCAGCGCCGTCTTGCCACACCCGTGGTCTCCGACAATTAGTGTATGGCCATTCATGCGCAGCAGCAGCGGCGTTCCACGGGTATCTTTGCCAAGTATGGCGGTCTGGTGAGGGACGCGGCCTATCTCTTCCATAAGCGCAGTGACGCGCATCAGCGACGATTCACCTAGCGGTATCTCTAGGCAGATTTCGCCATCTTCTCTGTAGATGCGCACTTCTCTCGCTGCAAGTGCGACGGCTATTGCGCCAGCCAGTGGGCGAACCTGGTCAATGCTGGCGCGGGTATCTATCTCGAATTTGATTAGGCGAGGCGTCACGGTTCCGCCTTCGACTCTGGCCACTATACGGTTAGTGGCAAGTACCTCCTCTATGTCATCGGCCATCATTTCAAGTTTTGCCCGTTGTCGTAGATTGTCCATGTGTTATATCTCCAAAAGTTGCTATTTGGCGACATGTGCGGCCTGGATTGCCCTACTAATAGCCTCCCCTGCCGCGCACTTTCAGTCGAGAGTGTGCAATAATTGAACGCTTGTTTGCTCGCTCCTTTGCACACTCCCTTGCTCGCCCTATTGCTTGCGTTGTTGCGCAGCCGCCCAACGTGGTAAGCGAATCATAACCGGCTGCAATCCGTGTTTTTTCATGGCGCGCTCTGCCGCGTTGATGGCCTCCATACATGCCTGAAAGCTCGTCTCTGTGATGTCGCTCCCGTTGTGGATGCGCGCTGCCATCATTAGCGCGCGCCCCCACTCCCATGCCCTGCGTGACATGCCCATTTCCAAACATGCCCGTTGGCTGATGGCGTCACCACGGAATCGCCACTCGACCATCTGGCGCGCGTTCTTCACAGCCAGGCGCAAAGTCTTGTCAGCGCGGCTCATGTTAGCCACACGATAAAAGCGTCTCAGTTCGCCCTGTAGCTGGGCGTTCTTTGCTTGTAAAACCTGTACGTTATTCACTATCGGACCCCCGTAAGTGGTTCTGGTAGAGTCTCATTTTTTCCATGCGATACTCATGGTCAAGCTCGATACGCAGCCGGTCATTGTCTACAATGGCCATGTTGATGTCGGCTTGCTGATTGATGGCGTGTTTGGCGATCTCCCCCCGCTGGCGCTCGACCCCATGCACACTGTGCTTATGGTCCTGGCCGTTGAGCCAGATAAAGCCGATGGCGCCCACGGTGACGGTTCCAAACATGCCCAGCACGATAGACGCCCCCGGCCCCGTAACGCCCCACCAGGCGCCCAAAATGGCCAGCAGCAGGCCAAAGGCGACGGCTAAGACCAACATGTACCTAAGCCTGATTCCCGTCGCCTGGGCGGTTGTGAGGGCGGTATCAGTCTGTTTGGCGCTGACGCCTGACTCCAGGGCTATAGGGATGGGTTGGACCTCTACAACCGATTGTGGCGAGGCCTTGACGATCTCCCCCTGTTCAACTGCTTCCCACGCCGCGAAAGTTGGCTGCTGCTGGGCCTTATACGCAACGTGGTCGTAGTACTTTTCACTCATGGGCTCACCTCCCCGCGGCTATGGCCAATGCAATGATGACGACGAAGATAAAGCAGCCCGCGCCGCCGCGACTTTCGCACGCCAGACCAGCCAGGAGAAACAGAAAAAATAGTGCTAACATTGCTCGTCATCTCCTTCACCCCCTTGCAACTGGCGCGCAATTTCGGTGTCAATGTCGGCGACAAACGCGCACCACTCAGCAAACGAAAAAATGAAGTCCTGATACGGTTCAGGATCCGGCCAGCGGCCAATCACGACTACACCGTCGCCAATCTGCACGTGGGCAGTGTCAGCGCGAGTTTCCACTTTGCGTGTTTCAACCTTCGGCGTCATGCTGCACCACCTCGCCAGATACATGGCCATTGGTGGCAGCGAGGGCGGCATGGGCGTCATTCCACCCGGCTGCATAGCCCTCGACGCATCCGGCAAAGCGGATTAAGTCGTGCTCGAGCGCGCCCAACAGTTGGTGAACTGTTGCGCCGGCCTTGTCCCATTCATTCCGCGCGGCGACGTACTCCGCGCGGGCGTCGGCAATTGTGATATTCGATTGTTTGTTCATAAGGATATGGTCCTCTCTGGCCCTATTGGCCAGCTAAAGACCGTTGAGGGGTTGTGTAAGGGGCCAGGTATGATAAACTACCCGCTAGCCCTATCCGTTGCCCTACAACGGTTATGGGATATGCCCCTGGTCGGTGGTGCTGTCACCGGCCAGGGGTTAAAACACTAAGTATCATCGGCTGAACTATCAGCCTTTACGGGTGCGATGGTGCTGCACGCGTGCTTGAGTAAAGCGATAAGTCCACCATTGTCTAGCTGCAAAATGAAATAGTACGGCTCTACTCGCACAAGCTGGCCCGTTATGGTGCGCTGCCAGTCGAACGAACGTATTTGCACACGGCGGTTCAGGAGTCGCTTCTCAATCTTCAAGGGTTGTGGTTGGTCGGTCATACTCTCAATTCCTCTCATAGCTTCCAGTTGTCGGCGGGGCTGTATGATTTTCCAGCCGCTTCAATGTCCACTTCTGCGAGTCTGGCATAGTGGAGAGACATTTGAATTGTTGTATGCCCCAAGATGCGCTGTAGCTCCGCCACGTTGCCCCCATTCCTCAGAAACGTAATTGCAAAAGTGTGCCTGAATTTGTGAACGGTTAAGTCTTGGACACCTGCTAGATCTGCAATCGCCTGCAAGGTACGGCGCAAATTGTTGCGCTCGATGGGTGAGCCTGTCTTTGTGGCAAACAGCGGACTGGTTGCTTTGGTCCTACGTTCAGCAAGGTAGCGCCAAATTGCTTTCCTGGCTCTGTCGCCCAAGTAGACCGCGCGCGGCTTGTCGCCTTTGCCATGTTGGATATGCAAGCGCCCCCGCTGGTCGTCATAGTCATAAAGCATGAGATTGCATAACTCACTGGCGCGGATGCCGGTATCAAGCAGTACAAGCAATATGGCTTTGTCTCTATCGGCTGTCGGGCGTAGGCTTTTGGCTGGTTTGCCTTTACGTGACTTCCAGGGCGTTGAGTATTCCGCGGCTATCAGCAGCGCTCTGATTTCCCCCTTGGTAAATGGCTCTATAATGCTCTCTGGAAAGCTCGGGACGGCTATCTTTCCTCGAATGATATGGGGTGTACCTAGTTCGATTTCTGCCCACGTCCAGAGGCTTGAGAGCGGTATCCAGGCATCATGTACACTACGCTTGCTGTAATTTCGGTCCAGCAATAAATGCTCAAGAAATCGGCGTATATCGCGAGTGGTAATCTCGCCAAACTCAGCATCGCCTGTGAACGCAATCAGGTACTTAAAAAATCGGCTATAGTTGGTCACGGTGGTTTTACTAAGCTCGCGCCTTCGGTCGAGCCAAAAGCCATCAATCACGGCAGAAAGTTTCATGGTAGATGCAGTGTAGTGTTGTGATTTTGGGGCAACAAAAAAGCCCGCTAAAACCCTTGCGAAAAGAGTCTTAACGGGCAATTCTGCCTGAGAAGGATATAGTTACACGAATTTTGGTCGGGGCGAGAGGATTTGAACCTCCGACCTCTTCGTCCCGAACGAAGCGCGCTACCGAGCTGCGCTACGCCCCGAAACCATGTATAATGGGATTATACCCCAACCCACCCACATAGCCAAAATTAAGAGAAGGAAACCGCAGATTACGCCGATGGCGCAGACTGCTTTCCGAATTTAGCCCAATCTGTGGCCTTTGTGGTTTGGGAATCATCTCGAACGATTATACAGTTGTTGCTATTGACCGATTGCGTGATAGTATGATTGACGCAATCTGCGTCAGATAGTTGCGGTTTCCCCAAAGCCAACCAAGAAGGAAGCAACCATGCACCTTGTCAGTCAAACAACGCTGGATGGTCTGAGAGCGCTTGATTCCGCTACGGTTTTCAATGCCCTGGTACGTCACGGCGGGCTGCCCAACGAAGAGTACACCGACCACACAATCCGCTGCCTGCTGCCCAATTTGGGGGCGGTGGTGGGCTACGCCGTCACCGCCGAGGTGACGACCAACGATGCAGATACACCGGCGCTGGATTGGCCCGATTACTATGAAATCCTGGAAGCAACGCCAGGGCCGCTGGTGGCCGTGTTGAAAGATGTCGACTCGCGACCGGGGCGGGGCGCCAGCTTTGGCGACGGTATGGCCACGGTACACAAGCGATTGGGCGTGGTCGGCGCCATTGTCGATGGCACGGTGCGCGATCTAGCGGGCATAGAACGCGTGGGGCTGCCGATCTGGGCGTGGGGCGCCGTACCCGGCCACGGCGTCTTCAACGTGACGCGCATCAACACGCCGATCACCGTGGGCCAGCTGCGCGTCCGCCCCGGCGATCTGATCTTGGCCGATGGCGACGGCTGCGTGCGCATTCCCAACGCACATGCCGATGAGATTCTGCGGCTGGCCGGCGCAGTGCGCGCAATGGAGGCTGACATTTTCGAGTTCTACAACTCGCCGGATTTTAGCGTGGCGGCCATGCGGGCGCGGCGGTAGCGCCGTGAATACGAAGCGCCAACTTGGTATGAGGGAACACACATTAGTATAGAAAACGGAACCTAGAGATGAACACGACCACTCCCACCACATCCTCCCCCCAACAACTGACCGCGCTGGCGGAAGCGTTTTTTCGCGAAGGTAGTGCAGTGATCCCTCACCTACTGGCGACAGAAGAGGTGACGGCCTTGCGCGCCAAGACTGATGAATTTGCCCGCCACCCCGACCCCAATAGCAAGCATACTTCGTACGCGGCGGGCACGACCTTTGTGTTGCGCCACTGTCACGAGGCCGATCCGCTCTTTGCCCAGTTGATCACCCGCCCGGCGGTCGTGCATATTGCTGAAGCGGTGCTGGGTCCTCAAGCCAAGTTCAACGCCATGAATGTGATCCGCAACGAGCCGGGGCAGGCCATCTCCCGTTGGCATGTGGACGATGTGCTTGAATTTCCGCTGCCGCCCGACATTCCTCGCTTCGATGCGCGCATTCGCATGCCGGTGCTGTGGTTCACCATTCAGGTGGCGCTCAGCGATATTGATGATGAGGCGCATGGCCCGACCCAATATGTGCCCTATAGCCACTACTCCGGTCGCAAACCGCCCACAGACCTACTCTTCGAGGGCAACGGTCCCCAGTCGATCTATTGCAAGGCGGGTGATGCTTATCTCACCAATCACCAAACCTGGCATCGCGGCGCGCCCAACACCTCCGATCGCACGCGTTACGTGCTGCAGATACAGTTCGCCCAGCATTGGGCGGATCGCCGCTTCCGCGGGGTGGCTTGACGTGGGCAGTTGCTTCCTCCGCGATGATGCCCTAACGCTTGACACCAAAGGATGGGCTACAGCTTTTGTTGATAAATAGTAACTATTCAGGCGTCTCCTGAGCAACCAAACGGTCCCACCAAGCTGGATGCTTGGGCGCTCAGAGGACATGGACTTTGACAAGCTCAACCCTGGCGCAACAGAAATAGTTACGCCAAATAAAGGAACTCAGCGCCATGCAGATTACTAAGATTGAAACGTTTCTGGTCAACATCTCCAACCGCAACTGGCCATTTGTCAAAGTACACACCGATGAAGGCATCCACGGCGTGGGCGAAGCCTATTCGTGCGGACCAGACAAGGCCACGGTGGAGGTGATCCGCGATTTTGAAGCATGGCTCATTGGCCGCGATCCGCGCGATGTAGAGGGGCTGTGGAACTTGATGTACGCCGGCTCGCGCTTTCCCGGGGGCGCCGTGGTCAACGCGGCCATCAGCGGCATTGAGCACGCGCTGTGGGATATTGCGGGCAAGGCCGCCGGCCTGCCGGTTTATCGGTTGGTGGGCGGCAAGTGCCGCAACAAGGTGCGCGTCTACCAGTCGCCACGCGGCTCTACGCCGGAGGAGCTGGCCGATAATGCCGTCAAGCTGATTGAGAAGTATGGCTACACTGCGCTCAAGCTGAGCCCGCTGCCCGATGGCTATCAGGAAATGGCGTGGAACGCGGTGCTGCGGGCCGTGGAAGCACGGGTGGGCGCCGTGCGCGAGGCCGTGGGCGATCATATAGACATTGGGTTGGACCCCCACGCCCGCATCTTTGAGCCGGGGCGGGCCCTCGAGCTGTGCCAAGTGGTGGCCCAGTTTCAGCCCATGTTTGTAGAGGAAGTGCTGCGACCCGAAAATTACGATGCGCTGGCCAAAGTGAGCCGACAGAGCCCGGTGCCATTGGCCACCGGCGAAATGCTCTACACGCGCCATGAATTCCGCGAACTGCTTCAGCTGCAAGCCGTGGACATTATTCAGCCCGACATCTGCTTAACCGGCGGCCTGTGGGAGACCAAAAAGATTGCCGCCATGGCCGAAGCGCACTACGTCAGCGTGGCGCCGCATAACCCGTGCGGCCCCGTGGCCACGGCGGTCAACGTGCACTTTGCCGCCAGCACGCAAAACTTCATTATCCTCGAGTATCACGCCGATGATGAATCGCCGCGCCGCGACGTGGTGGATGAGCCCATCAAGCTGGTGGATGGTTATTTGGAGCTGCCCGAAAAGCCCGGTTTGGGCATCGATCTGAACACGGAAATCTTTGGCCAGTTCCCGTTCCGCTCTTGGCATCGCCCATTCCCCTGGCGTGAAGATGGCTCGCTGGCGTTTCAGTAGATTGAATTTTAGTAGAGTGAAATCGTGAACCGCAGATTACACAGATTTTTCTACAAATCAACCTGCGGTTCACACAATCATCGAACCATGAATGTGGCTTGCACTTCATCGCTCTCTTGATAGCCAATGCGGATGGCTTTGGCGCGCATCTGCGTGGCGCCGGTGGGCAGACGCAACGGTTCGTGATAGAGCTGCCAATGAACGTTGTCTCCCTCCTCAACTGTATAGGCTATGGATGCGCCCTGGGTATTGCTCTGCATTTGCAACAGGATCGGCCCCTCAAACTCGCCCCCATCGGGACTGTCAGCCAACCCAAAATTGTTGCCGCCCAACGCCAAAAACAGGGGAGGCAGCGTCAGCGGCTGCACGCCGTCCGGCCACATCTGGCGCACCATCACATCTTCAGGAATCAAGCCCAGATCGTTGACCTCGCGTTGCCACGCATCCAACGCGGCGCGCAGCCGGGCCAGTTCATCGGCATAAGCGGGTTCAGCGGCCAGATTGTGAATTTCATGGGGATCGGCCGCGGTGTCGTATAACTCTTCGGCAGGACGCTGGCCCTGCATAAGTTGCGCCGCTGGCCCAGTTAACTCACCCGCTGCATGCAGACGCCACAGTTCCTGCATAATGGGATGGATGTTGCGATAACGGTTGTAGCGCATATAGGGCTCTTCGGGATGATAGTGGCGCATATATTTGAAGCGCTGGTCGCGCACGGCCCGCGTGGTGTCATACATTTCATCGTAGCGGTCGCGGGCGGCAAAAACGTATTGACGCGGCGGCGCGGCCTTTGCGCCCAGAAAGGGCTGCCCCTGCAGATGATATGGCAACTCCACCCCACAAATTGACAGCACCGTCGGCCCCAGGTCCACCGTGCTGACCAGCTGTGCGCTGACCGCGCCGGGCTCCAGCACGCCGGGCCAGCGCACAATCAGCGGGCTGCGAATGCCCGAATCATAGGGCCAGCGCTTGCCGCGCGGCATGGGGCCGTGGTCGGTCCAGATAAAGACCACCGTATTCTCTGCCAGCCCGTCCTCTGCCAGCTCCGCCAGAATTTCGCCTAGTCGCCGGTCGTTGGCTTCGATGTTGGCGTACATGCGGGCCAGGGCGCGCCGCACCTTGGGCGTATCGGGAAAATAGGGCGGCACTTCAATTTTGTCCAGATCAACGTCGAGATCGGGCCATTTGTCTTCCCACATGCCGCTCTCGTGGGTTTGGGTCAGATTCCAGACGGCAAAGAAAGGCTGCTGCGGGTCGGGACGATTGCGCCAGTGACCGCGCGAGCTGCAATCGTCCCAAGCGGTGACGGGCGGGGCAAATTGGTAATCCGTTTTGGCGTTGTTGGTGCAATAATAACCGGCGGCGCGCAGATATTCGGGAAAGCATTTGACGTAGTGGGGCGCCACCGCCTCGTAATTGTGCGGGAAATCATAGTTGGCGCCCGTACTGGTGCGGTGATGGTGCGTGCCAATGGAAACTGGATACATGCCGGTGATCACCGCGCTGCGCGCCGGGCTACAGACCGGCGCCGTGGAAAAAGCGTGGGTCCACAGGCACCCCTCGGCGGCCAACCGGTCCAGATTGGGGGTATGCGCCACCGGGTCGCCATAGCAACCAAAATAAGGATAGCAATCCTCAAACGAAACCCAAAGGATATTTGGTTTTTGCTGCATTCCGTTACCACCATTCGTTATTTGCGGGCATTTGATTATACGCTGGGCATGACTCATGTTGGCGCTGTGCTGATCATGTATCGCCCCTGGCCGTTGAACCATTATACACCTTGCCCAATCTGCTCACAACCCCTCGCGCCACATGCCCGCACTTGACGCCCCCTCGACTTTCGATTACGATTCTGCATATACTGTTTTACACAGGAACACCGATTTTCTTCTGAATCATCTTCTTTTCACTAGATGTCTGTTCGAAAATTCTCTGTACTGTATAGGAAATGTATGATGGCGGTTGTGCACAGCACAGAGCCATCAGAGCACTGAAGGACTTACGCAAGCCTCGAGGAAATTGCCGATTCATCTCTGTGTGGCCCTCCTGGCAATTCACAGGCGCGCATAAGTCAGGACGTAATTTCCAGCGCGGCGCAGCGCGATCCTCACAGCTGATTTTTGGATAGACTTTCACACTCAACAAGGAGAAGCAAACTATGTTGCAACGAAACTTACGGCGCAGCGGCAGCTATTTGCTGGCCATGTTGCTCGTTTTGGGCATATTGGCCGGCTGTGCAGCGCCGGCAGCCCAGACAGGCAGCGAGGCCAGCAGTAGCGAGACCGCAGCGGAACCGGCGGCGTCAGACGAAGTTACGCGCGCCAACACGCTGATTTTTGCTGCCGACCTGACCGACCTGATCTCGCTGGACCCGGCCGTGGCCTATGAGTTTGGCGGTATTCAGGTGGTGGGCAGCATATACGAGACGCTGGTCGGCTTTGAGCCGGGCAACGCCGAAATTCAGCCGCTGCTGGCCGAATCGTGGGACGTGGCCGAGGATGGCGACATGTGGGTACTCACGTTCCATCTGAACCCCAACGCCAAATTTGCCAGCGGCAACCCGGTTACGGCGCAGGATGTACTCTATTCGTGGAGCCGCGCCATTGACCTGAACATGTCGCCGGCCTTCCTCTTCACCGATGTTTCGCAGCTGACCAAAGAGAACATGGCCGCCGTGGACGACCAGACCTTTGAGGTCAAGTTGCCCAAAAGCGTGAGCCCGCCGGTTTTTCTGTCCATCATCAGTTTTAGCCTGGCCGCCGTGGTGGAGCAGGCCGTGGTGGAAGCCAATGCCGGTGACGACATGGGTTCAAGCTGGTTAAATGACAACTCGGCGGGCAGCGGCGCCTATGTGCTGGACGCGTGGGATCGCAGCGTGAGCGTTACGCTCAACGCCAATCCCAACTACTGGGGCGCAGCGCCGGCCATGAAGCGCGTGGTCATGCAGAACACGCCGGAACTGGCCAATTTGCAGGCCGCCATTGAGACCGGCGATGCCGACATTGTGCAGGACTTGGGGCCGGAGCAGGTTGAGGTGTTGCAGGGCAACCCCGATATTCAATTGGTTTCTGGCCAATCCACAGGGCTGGCCTACATAGGGCTCAACGCCACCGAGCCGCCGTTGGACAATCCCGACGTGCGCGAGGCCATCCGCTACGCCATCAACTACGACGAGCTGATTGCATTGCTCAAGGGCAATGCCCAACTGGTACAGGAATTCATCCCCATTGGCTTCTTGGGCCACACGGGTGAAAATCCCTTTACGCAAGATATTGAAAAATCCAAGGAATTGCTGGCCAAGGCCGGCGTAGCCGAAGGCACCGAGATCGATGCAATGGTGCCGGTGGGTACTGGCCCTGGCGGTATCGAGTGGAGCACCTTGGCGGCCAAGATTCAGAACGATCTGGCGCAAGTAGGTCTGGTGCTCAATTTGCAACAATTGCAATCGTCCGAACTACTCAATGTCTACCGCGCCCAAGAAGGCAAGGCGGTCTTTATGAGCTGGGGGCCGGACTTCCCCGATCCCGACGGCAACGCCACGCCCTTTACCAACTATGAGGCGCGCTCGCTGGCCTGGCGCAACGAATGGGATGACGCCAAAGCCATTGAGATGAGCAAGGCCGCCGCCGCCGAGCAAGACCCAACCAAGCGCATTGAGCTATACAAAGAGCTGACCGAATATGTGCAGCACAATGGACCATATGTGCTGCTCTATCAGCCGACCACTACGTTTGGCCTGCGCAGCAACGTGCATGGCTTTGTCTATGATCCAGTCGATACCCCAAGCATTACGTTTGCGCTGATCACAAAAGAGTAGAAGCGGTGGAGGAGTAGGGGAGTGGAGGGAATCTCGTCAACGTTCCTCCACTTCTCTACTCCTCCACTCTCCTACTCCTCTACTCCCAATCACCGATCACGAAACCCATGACTCGCTTCATCATCCGCCGTTTGGCCGGGCTCATCTTTGTGATGCTTGGCGTCTCGACCATGACATTTATGTTGGCCCAGTTGGTGCCGGTGGATCCGGCGGCCAATGCGCTGGGCCAGAACGCGCGCCCAGAGCAGATTGAAGCCTACCGCACAAAAATGGGGCTGGACCGACCGGTGGTCGAACAGTATCTGACCTATTTGCGGCGGCTGCTGAGCGGCGATTTGGGCGAGTCGATCCGCACGCGGCGCGCCGTGCTGCTGGACCTGCGCGACTATCTGCCGGCCACCATTGAGTTAGCCATGGCGTCGCTGGTGGTGTCGCTGCTGGTGGGGATTCCGCTGGGCATGTGGGCGGCCATCAATCGCAACCAGTGGAACGATGGTTTTGCGCGCGTGCTGGCGCTGCTGGGCGGTTCGCTGCCGGTCTTTTACGTGGGGCTGCTGCTGCTGGGGCTTTTCTATCGCCAGCTGCAATGGCTGCCGGGACCGGGCCGGCTCGATTCCACCCTAAATCCGCCCGCTGATATTACCGGCCTTTTCACCGTGGATTCACTGCTCACCGGCAACTGGCCCGTCTTTCAAAACAGCCTGGCCCATCTGATTCTACCGGCGATTACGCTGGGCGCATTTTCCACGGCGGTGCTGGTGCGCATGACGCGTTCGGCCATGCTGGAAGTGCTGGCCCAGGACTATGTGCGCACGGCCAACGCCAAAGGGCTCAGCTATCGCACGGTGGTCTGGCGGCACGTGTTGAAAAACGCCATGCCGCCAGTGCTCACCACCATTGGGATTATTTTTGGCAGCCTGCTCAGCGGCGCGGTGCTGACGGAAACCATCTTTAACTGGCCGGGGCTGGGGCGCTACGCCACCACGTCTGTAACCAGTTTGGACTTTCCGGCCGTAATGGGCGTGACGCTGGTGGCGGCCTTTATCTATCCGCTGGTCAACACAATAGTGGACATTGGATATCGCTTTATTGACCCTCGCATACAGTCGGAGTAGGGCATGGAACTTTCCGCACCCCGTGGTTTTGACCTATGGCGTCGTCTGCGCCACGAGCCAACGGCCGCCTTTGGGCTGGCCATTTTGCTGATCTTTATTCCCCTGGCGCTCTGCGCGCCGCTGATCAGTCCATACGATCCGCTCTTTCAAAATATCTCGGCCAGCCTGACGCCGCCCTCGGCCGATTATTGGCTGGGCACCGATAAGCTGGGGCGCGATCTGCTCAGCCGCATGTTGTACGGCGCCCGCATTTCGCTCTGGGTGGGCACGGCCGTGGTGCTGTCTGCGGGGATGATCGGCACGCTGGCTGGGCTGTTGGCCGGCTATTTGCGCGGCTGGGTGGATGAAGTGCTCATGCGCGTCACCGACATCTTCTTTGCCTTCCCCAGCCTGATTTTGGCCATGGCCATTGCCGGCGCCTTGGGGCCCAGCCTGCGTAATGCGCTCATTGCGCTGGTGGTGGTCACCTGGCCCGTCTATGCACGCTTGATTCGCGGGCAGGTGCTCTCATTGCGCGAGCAGGAGTTTGTCTCGGCGGCGCGCGCCAGCGGCAGCCAACACCGACGCATTATCCTACGCCACCTGCTGCCCAATACGCTAGCGCCGCTGCTGGTGCAGGCCAGCTTTGACGTGGGCACCACCATCTTGAGCGTGGCCGGGCTCTCGTTTATCGGCTTTGGCGCACAGCCACCGCTGCCCGAATGGGGCGTCATGATCAGCGAAGGGCGCAACTACATCACCACCCAGTGGTGGCTGACGGGCGTGCCCGCCATGGGGATTCTGCTGCTGGTGGCCGCCTTTAATCTGTTCGGTGATGGCCTGCGCGACATTTTGGACCCGCGCCTGCGGCGCTAAAAGAAGCAGCCAATTCATTGGGCTCCTGATAGTGAAAAACCCTCCCATTGGGCTATAATAAACATTCAAAGCTGATGCGGCTTCTAACGGTCCGTCAGTCATCATCAAATCATTTCCCCGAATCATCTCACCCCAAGGAGAAATTCACCCTTGATTCGCAAATGGATTGGCCGTCCCCTGCTGTGGCAGGAGTATCGCGACGGCTATATTTTTATTCTGCCCTGGCTGCTGGGTTTTCTCATCTTTGTGGCCGGCCCCATGATCGCGTCGCTGCTCATCAGCTTTACGCGCTGGGAGATTGTGACGCCGGCGCGCTGGGTCGGGCTGGAGCAATATACCAAGCTCTTTGCCGATGACCGCTTTTATTTAAGCCTCTACAATACGGCTTACTATGTTTTCCTGGGCGTGCCGCTACATCTACTGCTGGCGTTGCTGGCCGCCATGGCCATGAATTTAAACATACGCGGCATCCGTTTTTATCGCACCGTCTATTTCCTGCCCAGCATTACACCCGTCGTGGCCAGTTCGCTGCTTTGGTTGTGGATTTTCAACCCTGAGTTTGGGCTGGCCAATTCAGCGCTATCCGCCCTGGGGTTGCCGCGCCTCTTCTGGCTGCAAGACCCCCGGCTGGCCAAAGCGGCCTTTATCATTATGAGTTTCTGGAACATCGGCGGCCAAATGGTGATTCTGCTGGCCGGGCTCAAAGGGATTCCGCCCGCGCTCTATGAAGCAGCGCATATTGACGGCGCCGGCGCATGGGCTTCGTTCCGCAATATTACGCTGCCCATGCTGTCGCCCGCCATCTTCTTTAACCTGATTCTGGCCATTATCGGCGCGTTTCAGGTCTTTACGCAGGCATATATTATTACGCAGGGTGGGCCGGAAAACGCCACGCTTTTCTACGTGCTCTATCTCTACCGGGCGGCGTTTGAGAATTTCCGCATGGGCTACGCCTCTGCGCTGGCCTGGGTGCTCTTTATTATTATCCTCATTTTCACCTACATTCAGTTCAAGCTGTCTGATCGCTGGGTCTTTTACGAAGGGGAAGTGAAGGAATGATCACAATTCGACGCAACCGCATTGGGACCGGCCACCTGCCGGTGTGGCAGGAACTGCTTTGGCAACTGCTGCTGGCCGCGATTGGCATTGTCATGCTGGCGCCGCTGGCCTGGCTCATCTCCACATCACTCAAGGAGCCGGGCGCGATTTTCAAATTACCGCCGGTCTGGATCCCCAACCCGGTACGGCTGGCCAACTATCCCGAAGCATTGACCTCGCTGCCCTTTATTCGTTTCTTCTTCAATACGCTAACCATCACCTTTTGGGCCACATTGGGCACGCTGGTCACGGCCTCCATGGCCGCGTATGCCTTTGCGCGGCTGCGCTTCCCGGGGCGCGGATTTCTCTTTGCGCTGGTGCTTTCCACGCTCATGCTGCCCAGCGTGGTGACGTTGATCCCCACCTTTATCCTTTTTCGCAATCTGCACTGGATCGACACCTACTTGCCGCTGATCGTGCCCTTTTGGCTGGGCGGCGGCGCCTTCAATATCTTCCTGCTGCGCCAGTTTTTTCTCACCATTCCGCTGGAGCTGGATGAGGCGGCGCGCATTGACGGCGCCAGCAACTATCGGATTTACGCGCAAATTATCCTGCCGCTGGCCCAACCGGCGCTGGCCACCGTCAGCATCTTTAGCATCATTGCCCACTGGAATGAGTTTGTGCTGCCGCTGATCTATCTGCACGATATGAACAAGTGGACCATGGCCATCGGATTGCAGGGCTTTTCCGACCTCTATTCGACCCAGTGGAATCTGCTCATGGCCGCATCCACGGTCATGCTGCTGCCGCTAATTATCCTCTTCTTTAGCGCCCAACGCTACTACTTGGAAGGGATTCAGATGTCGGGCATTGCGGGCCGGTAAATTATTCGCAGTCCGCGGTCCTAAGTCCAAAATCGTGCGTCGTGTCGGTACTGTAGTCTGCTGATAATGCGGACCGAACGACGGCAAAACAAAGGAGAGCACAATGAAAGTTTTCAGCGGCGGCATTGCCACCGAAACCAACACATTCTCTCCCATGCCCACCGGCATGGCCGACTTTGATATTGTGCGCGCCGAATCGATCCCGGCTGAGGGCATCTCGCCCGCCATCGATCACTTTCACAAACGCACGGTCGAACGCGGCTGGGACTTTATCTTCAGTCTATATGCGAATGCGCAGCCGGCGGGGAATACGACGCGCGCCGCTTACGAAAGTCTGCGCGATGAGTTGCTGGAGCGATTGCGGGCCGCGCTACCGGTGGACATTGTGCTGCTTAACCTGCATGGCGCCATGGTGGCCGACGGCTATGATGACTGCGAGACCGACATGATCAATCGGGTGCGCGCGCTGGTGGGACCGGAGACCAAGATCGGGGTGGAACTGGATCTGCATTGCGATGTGACGCAGGAGATGATTACGCAGGCCGACGCCATTGTCATCTATAAAGAGTATCCGCACATCGACGTGGTCAATCGGGCCGACGATCTCTTTACGCTGATTGCCGATGCCGCCGAGGGCAAGACCCAGCCGACCATGGCGCTCTATGATTGCAAGATGATCGGGCTCTTTGCCACGCCCTTTGAGCCCATGCGCGGGCTGGTGGATGAGATGCTGGCCATGGAGGGGCAGGATGGGATTCTTTCGGTGTCGCTGGCCCACTGCTTCCCCTGGTCCAACGTGCCGACCTGCGGCGCGGCAGCGCTGGCCATTACCGATGGCGATAAGGCCAAAGCCACCGCGGTGGCCGCCGAACTGGGCCAAAAGTTCTTCAGCCTGCGCCATGAGCTCGCCCCCAACAACCTCTCCATCGACGAGGTGCTGGATCAGGCGCTGACCATCAAAGAGTGGCCAGTGGTGGCCGCGGACCGGGCGGACAATCCCGGCGGCGGCGCGCCCAGCGATTCCACCTTTGTGCTGCGGCGGCTGCTGGAGCGGGGCATCGACAATGCGGCCGTGGCGCTTATGTGGGACCCAATTGCGGTAAACGTGGCGATGGCCGGCGGGCTGGGCGCCACGCTCGACCTACGGCTGGGCGGCAAAATGGGACCAGTCTCGGGCGATCCGCTGGATCTGCACGTCACCGTGACCGGCATTATCGAAAATATGATTCAGGAATGGCCGCAGCAGGGCGAACCCATGCGCATTCCGTGTGGCACCGCGGTCTGCCTGCACTGCAACGGCATCGACATCATCGTCAACACCAAGCGCGTCCAGGTCTTTGGCCCCATGGTCTTTACCAATTTCGGCATTGACATCAGCCAAAAACAGTTGCTCGTCGTCAAATCCAACCAGCACTTCTATGCGGGCTTTGAGCCGGTCGCGTCAGAGATCCTCTACATGGCTTCGCCCGGCTCAGTGGCGCCGCGCTTTACGCAAATCCCCTATACACGGGTCGATTTGCACAAGTTTCCGTGGGTGGAGAATCCCTTTATGGCCTAGTGGCCGATCATTATTAAGATGGATTATCGACACAGTCCTGACTAACTGCTACGAGGAGCGGGAGTTCATCATGAACTAAGATTCAAAGCACTACCTGAATCATGACGTCTTTTGGGAGGAATGATGGAAACCGCAGAAACTGCAGGAACCATTTTTGGCGACAAGCTTTATCAGCAACGGGCGCGGCGGGCGTTACCGCTTTTGGTTCGCCAGGCAATCGCTGGGCAAACAATCACCTATGAAGCATTGGCCCGTGAGCTAGAAATGCCCAACCCGCGAAATTTGAATTATGTATTGGCCAGCATTGGTGAGACGCTTAGCCAACTTTCGACTGAATGGAATCAAGCAATCCCAAAAATTCAAGCCCTGGTGGTCAACAAGAATTTGGGTATTCCAGGTGAAGGCATTTTGCCATTTCTACCCGAACAGCAGAATTTTAGTCAATTGCCGCTCAAGCAAAAGCGGTCTATCGTCAATACCATTCTAAGCGAGGTATACGTTTATCCTCACTGGCCGAAAGTTCTTAGAGAACTATCACTTGACCCACCCAAACCTCTTGATCCAGATAAGGGAATAACGAAACTTTTCAACTCGCAGACCTACTTCGGAGGTGGTGAAGGTAAACAGCATAAAGCCTTGAAGGAAAGAGTCGCGGCCCATCCAGCATTGATTGGTCTTAAGCGCAATCCGATTTCGGTCAAAATAGAGCATATTTTGGCTTCTGGTGACAGTCTTGATATCCACTTTCTCTACAAGACGGAACGTGTTGCGGTTGAGGTAAAATCCGCCATTTCAACTGAGGCTGACCTGCGGCGCGGGATGTTTCAATGCATTAAATATCAGGTAGTGATGGAAGCAGAGCATGCATTAGCGCAGGATGCAAAAGACATAAAGACGCTGCTTGTTGTTGAAGGTAGATTGAGTCCCGAGCTGGTGGCAGTTAAGAATACGCTTGGTGTTGAAGTCATAGAGTTAGATGAAAACACGAAATTATAGGAAAGACCAAGTAACATCTGATATATCGCCAACCATCATTACCTACAATGCTCACCTAGCCCCAGCCATCTCCGCCATCGTTTGGGCCAATTCGTGAACCGGCCGGACACGGCAAAACAGTGTCAAGGAAGGGCAGCCCACACCGTATTCAGACGCAGAGACCCAATAGTCAGGCAATACGATTGAAGGTTCCAAACCTTGCAGAAAAAGGAAACGAGCCACATGAAAACATCTGATCCACTCGAACAAGGTTATGCGGCCGGCGAGGCGGCGGCTTCTGCGGCTGGCGGCGCCTCATCTACTGCGCAAACCGGCGGACGCATGTACGTGCGCACTCAGGGCTTTGGTTCCACCGATGCCGAGTTGCGCTTTCTACAGCGGTGCGGTGTGCGTCACAAAGCCGCATACTTTCCCTTCCACGCCGACTGCGGCTGGCAGCTCGACGAGTTGCTCCAAGAAAGAGAACGCCACGAGGCCTTCGGCCTGACGCTGGACATGAGCCTGCTGCCCATCTACGAGCGCTTCCCCAACATCATTCAATATGGCAAAAGCCCCGACCGCGACCGCGAAATCGATATCGTCTGTGAAATGATCCGCACGGCGGCGCGCGCCGGCATCAATTCACTGCGCTACAACACGTGCGTCCTGCCCATTGATCGCACCACGCCCGAAGAAGGACGCGGCGGCTACTATTACACCGCGTTCCGCCTGGAGCAGATTCCGGCCGCGCAACAGCAGGCATTGACCGACGCCGGGCGCGTCACCGCCGAGATGCACTGGGAACGGATCGAGTATCTGCTCGAGCGCATGATTCCGGTGGCCGAAGAATACAAGGTGCGCATGGGCAATTCGCAGGAAGATCCGGCCACGCCACCCGGCTATCGGGGCGTTGACAAAGTGATCAACGACTTTGAGGGCATGAAGCGCTTTATCGAGATCCAGCGCAGTCCGTACCACGGCTGGAACTTCTGTGTCGGTTCCATTGCGGAAATGCTGGAAAACCCCGCCGAGGAGATCTATCCGTTTATTGAGTACTTTGGTAGTCGCAACACGATTTTCCTCGTGCACTACCGCAACATCATCGGCCAACGCTACAGCTTCCGCGAGGCCCTGCCCGATGAAGGGGACATGGACATGTATCGCGTGCTAAAAGCGCTCAAAGAGACCGGCTACTCCTACGGTATCGATCCCGATCACGTCCCGCGTACCGCTGATGATCCAAAGGGTACCTATCAATCCTATGCGTACAGTTTTGGCTATGTGAATGCCATGATCCAGGCGGTCTATGGTGATTAGAAATAGCGAGCCGCATCATGGGGATGCGGCTCATCTCGATCCGAAGGCACTAGAACCTATCCTCGATGCTGCCAATTTTCATGGTGCCATCATGGTGGCGCATCGAGGAAAACCGCTTTATGCGGCTGCCCGCGGCTTTGCCAACATCGAGTGGGGCATCCCGAATTCGATTGACACAAAGTTTCGGATTGGTTCGATCACCAAGCAGTTCACGGCGATGGCCATTCTGATCCTACAGGAACGCGGGCTGCTCAGCGTCAATGATGTAGTTGCAGCCCACTGGGCAGCTGCGCCAACCGATTGGGAAAACATCACACTCCACCAACTGCTCACCCACACATCGGGCCTCATGCACTCGTGGGCTCTGCCTGAATTTACGGAGACGATGGCCGTGCCAACGACGCTCGATGCCACGCTGAAACGCTTTTTCAGCCGGCCCCTTCTCTTTGCACCTGGGACAGAGTTTGCATACTCGGGCGTTGGCTATTTTCTACTTGCGAAGCTGATCGAGGAAGTCGCCGGGATGCCCTATGATGATTTCTTGCAGATGGCGATCTTTACGCCGCTGGGCATGCAAGAGACAGGGCCCGATGTGCCAGAGGCGATCATTCCAAAGCGAGCAATGGGGTATCAGCGCGACGAGGATGATGTTGTGCGCAATGCACCGGCGCTCTATACACCGGTCTGTACTGGAGGTGGCCACCTCTATTCCACTGTCCAAGATCTGGTGCGTTGGGATTGGGCGTTGACACAAGGGCAGCTCATCTCGCGGGAGTCGTACACGGCCTACTACCGTCCCGAACGGGAGAACTATGCGTACGGGTGGCGGGTAGGAGTCGTGGAGGGCCATCGATGGGTTTCACACAGCGGCGGTCTGCCGGGTGCCAGTGCCTTCAACCAGCGTTTTCTCGATGATCAACTTGATATCGTGCTCCTGACCAATCTGACGCCAAGGACGTGGGAGGGTATTCCGAGAACCATCGCGCGCATGGTTCTTAGAATCTTAGAGCAGGATGATAGCTTATTCTAACTTTTTTTGTCAGTTTGCGGCGGACCAACAGATCGCACCGGGCATCGTTGTGGAACGCTACAGCACGACCAGTTTCTGCCGTTGTCGTACGGCAATGCTCTTTACGTGGGCGCATGAAAACGAGCGCACAATCCTTGACGTGATATGCGCGCAGCTATAGATGTTTGTGACCCTTTGATCGTTGCACCTATCGGAGACCACTCATGCAAACCCTGCTCAACCTGTTAGACCAAATCGAAGGTTCAGGTGCCTTTTCTGTCAGCGGCACCCTGCCGCCGATTCCGCCTGGACTCACCGTTGCGGGCATTGGTCACATTGGTCTGCCCTTGACTGCGCAGCAGGCACAGGCGTTGATCGAACGCAGCGAACAGGCACCCTTTGGCCGCCGCGAGGCGACAATTGTCGACACCGATGTGCGCAAGAATTGGCAGATGGGCGCCACAGAGTTCGAACTGACCAATCCCCAATGGCACGCAGCCATCCAAACCGCGGCTGACGAGATTGGCAAGGAGTTGGGTCTCGTTGACTGCGAAATTAGCTTTGAACCCTACAAGCTACTTATTTACGAAGAAGGCTCCTTTTTCGCCGCGCATCGGGATACAGAAAAGATCCCCAACATGTTCGCCACCCTGGTTGTCAACCTCCCCGCGGAACATCAAGGCGGCGAGTTGATCATCAGCCATGCCGGGCAGAGCAAGCGCTACTCCTTTGCCGACAACGGCCTGTTTGAATCGAGCTTTGTGGCGTTCTACGCCGACTGCTACCACGAGGTCAAGCCCGTTACTGCGGGATATCGTCTCTGTCTGATTTACAACCTAGCCATCACCAACCGCGAGCAACAGCCAGATCTCGCGCAACAGTTGGGCGTCATGAGTGAGATCGAGCAAGCTATCGAAAATTGGAAAGCCGATCCAGACGCATCGCCCATCCTCACCTATCTGCTGGAGCACAGCTACTCTGAGCAGAACTTGAGTATCGCCAATCTGAAACATAGCGATTTTGCCAAGGCGTCGGTCTTGCTCAACGCCGCCGCGCACTGTGGCTGTCAGGCCTACCTCTGTTTGGTGACCTATCATCAAGCGAGCTATGGCGAAGTCACGGGGTATGGCTATGGTTGGGGTAGCCGATACGACTACTATGACGAAGAGGATGAGGATGACGAAGACGACGATGACACGGATGAGGACGACTTTGAAGAATATGACGTTGATGAGGAACGGGTCTACGCACATGCCTTCATTACCGCCGACGGTGACAAAATCGCGGTGAAAGAACTGGAATTAGACGAGGAGGCTCTGGTCACAAAAGTCCCTTTGCGTGATGGACCGGGGCGCGAGGTGGCGATTTCCGAGGCGACCGGCAACGAAGGCGCCACCAAAGATCTCTGGTATCATCGCGGCGCGGTTATTCTCTGGCCCAAAGAACGCGAACTGGCGTTGGTGGCGAGTATGGATACTGCTTATGGCATTCATGTGCTGAAGCAAACGCTCGCAGGCCAACCGGATTTGGACGAAGCGGCGCGCCAACCGTTGATTCAGTTGGCTTACCATCTGCTTGATTCGCCACTATTCTATGCACAAACTGACCTTATCGCCGAACTGATCAAACTGGGCGATATCGATCTGCTTAAGAAATTTCTCTTGCGGCGCGCCAATGGATGGTCATTCGATGTGGACTCGGTTGCCCTGATCGAGGTCGCCGAAACGTTTGGCTGGCACCACTTCGCCAACGACATCCAGTCGCTGTTGACGGCGCAGGGCGGTATGCAATGGTTGGATACGCTGTTGCAGACCGGCAAGTCGATCTCCGATGAGGGACGGGGCGTGATAACACAATGGGTTGCATCACGCTGGGAACAATCCCTTACTGCCGCCACCCGACCGCTGCGAGCGCCGGCCAAGCCAACCACTGCACCTGAGCAGCGCAGACATGTGCATGAGTTGCAACGTTTCAATGATCAAATGCGCAATCAACAGGCAGAACTGATCTATCTGATTCGCTTGACCGCCGGCCTTGACATGGCAGACATCGCGCAACAGGCGATTGCCCGTCTGGCCGAGCATACCGACAAACAATTCCTGATCACAACGTATGGGCGTGCCGTCGTTGAGGCACGCTTGGATCTCGAGCAACTGGCTCATGATCCAGCAATAGTCCAGCGCTTTGTCGACGCGGTGCGGCAGCGCCTCCAGGCTGAATTTCCCACGCCGCCTGAGCCACCCCAAGATTGGTCACGCACGGGCCAATTGGCCTGTGACTGTGAGTTTTGCACACAGGTCAACGAATTCTTACCAAAACCAAATGTCGCATCCATCGGCATCTACCGCACCCTCAAGCGCAATCTGTTGCATGTGGAATATGAACTCACCAAGCAACAGATCGAAGCGGAAATTGAGATCCGCAAACGCGCTCCCAAGTTTGATGGGACGATTAAAAAGAATCAGCGGGACTATGAACAACAGCGCCAGTTGTATGAGGCAGCACAGGAGATTTTGGGGTTGCTTTAGGATTGGGACACATTTTCATCAAGCAGATAACGGATCTTTATGCCGTTACCGCGGAGGCTTGTTTCGCTTTCAATTGGCGCAGCCGTTCAGCAACTGGAGAAGGATGTTTTTTGCTCTCCTGATAGCGTTCTTCTTGCCGACTTTCCAACTGGGCTAGATACGCTTGAACCTCTGTGAAGTTGTAGAGATAGTAGGTGATGGTGGCGTAAATTTCTTTTAGCGAGAGCGTGGGCAACTGCGTCTGAATTTCTTCGGGAGAATAGCCATCCACGAAGTAAAATAAGACGTCCTCAATCCCAAATCGATGCCCTCGGAGGCGGATCTCATTTTCGGAAATAATGTCAAAAATATCGTCAAACGTCATGTTTCTCTCCAAGGAAATCGACAAGGGCTGTCGCTCAGGATGAAATCTACTTACTCAGATAGTCTGAGGTTCAGATTTCGTTTGATTATAGCATGACTATTTGTAGTATCCAATAGCCATTTTGAGCATCTCAGCACCAACGAGACTCTAGTATTCATCAGCAACGACGGAATCGTCTCAACCCGATAGAAAATAGAAATCACTTCTTTTTCTTGACTATTACCGAACAATCAGCTACAATTCTCATTAACCCTTGACGTTAATCATTCTTTTTTTGGTATACTGTGGACATAGCATTCGGCGCTAGGAAATTTGAAAAAGAGGTCAACAGCTCCACGCTCTTGGTCCGTCGGCACGGCGATAGGCGGGCGCGGCTGATTCGGCGTCGATTGGATGAGCTTCATGCCGCAGTGACTTTGGAAGATTTGCGAAATTTGCCGGGACCGCGTTGCCATGAATTGAAGGGGGATCGAGCCGTCAACTTTCAGTTGATCTGGATCACCCCTATCGCTTGCTTTTCGTGCCAACAGAACCCATCCCAACCAAAGCAGATGGCGGTTTAGATTGGACGCGGATTACCGCGATTATCGTATTGGGCATAGAGGATACCCATGAATAGACAGAGCAAAAATAGCTATATGCCAGACATGGTCTCATACCCTGGTGAGACCGTGTTGGAAACGATAGAATCCTATGGGATGAGCCAAGCCGAACTAGCGGAACGGATGGGACGCCCCAAGAAAACTGTGAACGAGATTATTCATGGTAAGGCTGCAATAACTCCGGAAACAGCCCTCCAGTTGGAGCGAGTACTGAATGTCCCTGCGCGTTTTTGGATGAATCGCGAACAGAATTACCGTGAAGCATTGGCGCGCGCCACGGAACGTATGCGCTTAGAAGAAAATATTGAGTGGCTGGAACAAATGCCCGTTGCAGAAATGATCAAACGGGGTTGGATTGAAAAGATGAGCGACAAAGTTGCACAAATCGAAGAGTTGCTCAACTTTTTTGGCGTTGCATCGCCCAAACAGTGGAACGACGTCTGGCTCAATCCTTGCGTGGTCTTCCGTAAGTCACTGGCCTATTCCAGCACACCCGAAGCCTTGGCCGCGTGGTTGCGGAAAGGCGAGGTAGACGCGCAGCAACTTTACTGTCGGCCATTTGATGCGCAGCGCTTTCAGGCCGCGCTTGTCGAAATTCGCAAGTTGACGGTTGAGTCACCCGCTGTCTTTTTGAGTAGAGCGACTGAGCTTTGCGCGGCTTCAGGGGTTGCACTTGTCTTGGTGCCACAATTGAAACAGACCAAGGTCAGTGGTGCAACCCGCTGGATTACCTCTGAGAAGGCTCTCATTCAACTGAGTCTACGGTATAAAGAGGATGCACAGTTCTGGTTCTCGTTTTTTCACGAAGCCGGCCATATTTTGCTGCACGGTAAAAAAGATATTTTTATTGAGGATGAGAGTGCGGATGATCCAGAACGCAGTGCACAGAAAGAACGTGAAGCAAATCAATTTGCCGCGGACTTGTTGATCGATCCCACGGCTTATCGAAATTTTGTTGCGATGCGGAAAAAGTTTAGTAAAGCCGATATCTGTCAGTTTGCTGCGAACCAACAGATCGCACCAGGCATTGTTGTGGGACGGCTACAGCATGACAAATTTTTGTCGTTTTCGCATTGTAATGATCTGAAGGTGAAGTTTGTGTGGGTAGATGAGAATTAGTTCCTAGCTGCTGACTGCCAAAGTGACCTCAACTTTGTTCATAAGCTTCAGCAGTTTCCAATATATCTTCTTGCATGTTCATAAATTTATAATTAAACCGAATACGGCAATAAATTCGTTGATCCGCAGTTGGTTCACTCTTCATATTTTTTTATCTGATTCCTAATTTCGATCTCTGGCTCGTTCAGGTATTTAATTAGTTCCTCTAAAACGATCAGATCAATTTCTTTTTGATTTGTGTTCAGGTTTGTCATTACGTGAGTAATACCATGATATTCGCGGATGCTTAAGTTATCCGGATCTAACAAAGATGATATATGGTAATTTTTTTTGTAAAGTTCTCCCGTTTCCCAACATATTACCAGGCTAATGTCGTTTGAGTTTTTGTTCCCATTATCAATATCTTCAATCAGCCCATCAAGAGAAAATTTATATTCAAGAATTCTTGGAGCGCTTTTGAAAGGCAGATCAAATTCTTCTATCGTAGCAGCATCAATTCCTAACGGATTATTTACCCTATCGTAAAGATGATGTTCAGACGGTGGTTCAACGACAACTCGAATAAGGCCATCATAAGTTAATCTTTCATTTGTTGACATAACTTTGATACCTCGAATTACCCCTCCTGCCAGTAATTGGTTGAATAAGGCAATTACATCCTGCTCCCGTGTCGGTATCGATGTTATTGAGATGTGGTTTGAAGGTAGAAAAAAATTCTTGTTTATAATTTCTAATGGATTCGCATTTTCATGCAGTTCCATTTCCCGCTTCCAATTATCAACTTGAGTTTCGCGTCTGAGATTTTGTTTTTTTCCAGTGTTGGCACGAAGATGTCCTCTCAACTTCAAAAGTGGACCATCCGCGATTTTTCTCGAAATCTCTTTTGCGAATTCAACAATCTCACGTTGAAATCCTTTTCTACCCAAATCAGGTGTACATTCTTCGAAGTGTATCAAAGCGTGAATTTGATTCTGCCTACCAATGTTCCTAAATAGAGGTATTTGAATCATTTCCCCTTGTGGCATATTGTTAGCCGCGATTTGGATCCCACCATAGAGAATTTGTTGTCCACTTCTTACTCGTAAGTCTTCATTAATAGCATCCCAAATTTTTAAAGAATAAACGAATACGACATATATTCCGGGATTATGCTTTGCAATAATCTCTTTTTCAGATGGTGTAAGCCTGATAGTATCGTTTTCATCTAAGTCTAGAAGATCCTGGCCATTGTACTGTTCGTAAATCGCGTCAAGACTTGTATATTTTGCGGGAGGGTTAAAGTTAGCCCCTCTCTTCTTGAACAATTCTTCATTCTTTTTGTTGATTTCATTAATGGAGGCAGCTTTCTGAACCACATTATGTGGCAGGTAGTATCCGATGCCCTGATGCGAATAAATTGTTTCTTCACCTTGCCTATCAATAACTTTTACAGTAACTTTGATGGTGTGTTCCGGGTAAAATGCTCCTAATCCTGTCTTAATAGTTAGGATTTTGAACCAATTCTCAGCCTTGTCGGTAACTAACCAACTCAAATCACCTGGTTGAGTCAACCTATCAAATTTAACATATATGGAAACACCTCGATCTACGCTCGAAAAGTAGCAATCTTTAGCTCCGGAGATATCAGAAACTATTTGTGGGTTTCCAGAAGGATTATCATCGGTTAACCATCTACGTGCACCTTCCATTTTCCCAACGGCTGAAAAATCGCCGATCCGTGTCGCAACTTGGATGAAATTGAAACCATATGCAAGATAGGTTGCTCCAACCCCTTTATGTCCTCGTGTCTTCCCGGACTTAAACGAAATATCTGGACATAGAAACTGCTTAAATTCTCTTTCATTTAAGCCTGTACCGTTATCAGTTACTATTAAGGAGTTCTCCTCTAAGTTGACTGTAATCCACAATTTAGGTTCGTAACTTAATTCCTGTTCACTTGCTCTAATATCAAGAGAATCTAGCGAATTTTGAATAAGCTCGCAGAATGGATCATACCAACCTACATATGATCCTAAGATATTCATGATTTCCCGTTTCTGCGCGAGTGCAGCCACTTCTGTATCAGCTAGGCTTTTTGCCTTTAGTGGATCAAATGATTCAAACGACATCTTAAATTTCCTTTATCAGCCACTATTTTTAGCGTTTACATCTTATCAACTGGCATATCAATTCGGTTCAAATCGCAACACACAATCTTTCATTACAATTGAACCTCTTACTCCGCAACCACGGCGTACAGAGCACCTAGATACTTTATACTTACGCAAATTCAGCGAACTAACGCCAGTATACCCAGCACTGGGACCGCTGTCAATTCGCTCGCCTACATCCTAACGGCGACCCGTCGCGGCGCTCAGATCAACGGCAAAATCAAACAGTTGGAAGATAGGGCGACATCTTTTATACTCATCAGAATCTTAGACAACCTTAGCGAAGAGCGACGCGTTTTGTCGCTCGCCGCTCACGGACCACAGATTTGGAAAAGAGTCATCCATATGAACTATTCAAACGATCCCGTCACAGCCCAAGCCACCCAATGGTTAACCCAACTCGACCACGCCCTCACCCACGCCGACATCCCCACCGCCCTCGCCCTCTTCGCTGACGAATGCTACTGGCGCGATCTGCTCGCTTTTACCTGGAGCATTGTCACGATGGAGAACCACGCTGAAATCCGCGATATGTTGGCCGCCACACTGGCGACAACCCAGCCCGCCAAATGGACACTGACCGAACCGGCCACAGAGAAAGATGGTGTCGTCGAAGGCTGGTTCTCATTCGAGACCGCGGTCGGGCGGGGGCGCGGCATCTTTCGCCTCAAAGATGGCCGGTGCTGGACGCTGTTGACCACGCTGCAAGAGCTAAATGGCTATGAGGAGCAGGCCGGACCGCGGCGCGTTATGGGCGGGGAATACGGAGTGGTCAAAGGTCGCCAAACTTGGCTCGAAAAACGCCAGTCCGAAGAAGCACGCCTTGGCTATAGTGAACAACCCTACTGCGTCATCATCGGCGGTGGCCAGGGCGGCATTGCGCTGGGCGCGCGCTTGAAGCGGCTGGGCGTCCCCACGCTGATCCTCGACCAGCACGAACGGCCCGGCGATGCCTGGCGCAAGCGCTACAAATCACTCTACCTGCACGACCCGGTCTGGTTTGACCACCTGCCCTATATTCCCTTTCCCGACCACTGGCCGGTCTTTGCCCACAAGGACAAGATCGCCGATTGGCTGGAGATGTACACCAAGGTGATGGAACTGAATTATTGGTCCTCGACTGTTTGTCGCCACGCCGCCTACGATGAAGCCACCCAGGAATGGACGGTGACGGTCGAGCGGGATGGTGAATCGGTAGTGCTCAAGCCCAAGCAGCTTGTGCTGGCGACTGGCGGCGCATTGAGCAGCCCGCGCACGCCAGCGATCCCCGGCGCGGAGAAGTTCGCTGGTGCCCAGTTCCATTCTAGCCGGTTCTACAGCGGCGCAGGCTGGACGGGCAAGCAGTGCATTGTGCTGGGAACCGGCACCTCTGCCCACGATATCTGCGCCGATCTGTGGGAACATGGCGCCCATGTGACCATGATCCAGCGCTCTTCCACCACGGTGGTCAGGTCGGAGTCGCTCATGGAGCTTGGCATTGGACGGCTCTACTCGGAAGCGGCGCTGGCGGCGGGCATCACCACCGAGCGCGCGGACCTGATCGATGCGTCGATGCCCTTTGCGTTGAAACATATTGGTGGCCAGGCGCTCACCCGCCAACTCAAGCAGCGCGATGCCGACTTCTATGCGCGCTTGGCCGCCGCGGGCTTCCAGCTTGACTTTGGCGTAGACGGGTCTGGGCAGGGCATGAAGGCCATCCGCAATGGCGGCGGTTTTTACATCGACGTCGGCGCGTCGGAACTGATTATCTCTGGCGCCATCAGGCTGCGCAGCGGCGTTGGCATCGAGCGCATTCAGGAGCAAAGCGTCGTCCTGACCGACGGCAGCAAACTGCCTGCCGATCTGATTATTTACGCCACGGGTTATGGTGCGGCCAATGAGGGGATAGCCAAGCTAATCTCTCAAGAAGTTGCCGACAAAGTGGGGAAGGTGTGGGGACTCGGTTCGGATACGCACGGTGACCCCGGCCCGTGGGAAGGGGAACTGCGCAACATGTGGAAGCCGCTGCAACAGCCCGGTCTGTGGATCCACGGCGGCAATCTGGCCTGGTCGCGCTTCTACTCACTCTACGTGGCGCTCCAGATCAAAGCGCGCAAGGAGGGGCTGTCCACACCGGTCTATCGATTGGCGCCGGTTCATCATGCACAGTAAAGTTCAAGCAAGTTTCAAAAAAGAGAGCATGCAACGGGCGGCTTCGCCATCCACGAAGACACACGAAGAAAAAAGCCATTCCTTCGTGTGTCTTTGTGAAACTCCGTGGATCGCTTTTTGAACTGGAATCGGTTGGCGTTCACTTGATCCTAATTTTCACGGTCGCGTTGGTGCCGATGATATTGGTCAAATCCACGTTATCAGCCAGTTTAATCTTGACCGGGATCAGCTGCGTTACCTTGGTATACGTACCGGAGGTTGTAAAGCTGGAGACGGTACCGCTCAGCTTGGTCGATGTTACCGAAGCGACTTCCGCGACATACCCATCAAAATTCCGGCCATAGGCATCCAAATAGACTGCTACGGGCTGCCCTACCTTGATTTTGAGAATATTCGTTTCTTCCACATTGGCCGTGATATACATATCCGACGTCTTGGCGACAACCAGGATGACATCCGCGGCGCTGACATAGTCGCCAGCTTGCGGCATGACGTTGGTCACCGTGCCGTCGATGGGTGAGCGGATGAGTGGGCCTTTTTGCACCTGTGCGAGCACCTGTCCCGCGGCAACAGCCTCGCCTTGGGCGACGTAGAGCCTGAGTAGTTGTCCCGTTGTATTTGCGCTAATCTGGTGGATCACGGTGTCCACCTTGGCATTATTGGTCTGATAATAGAAGGTGCCTTGGTAAATAAAGTAACCTGCAACCCCAGCGCCGATAAGGACTATCACAATCAGCGCCGTGATGACCGTCGATCGACTAATCTTCCGCTTTGCCGTTTTGGGCGTGAACTCTTTTTCGTATTCGCCAGACTCGTGATTATCAGCCGCTGGCTGCTCTGTCTTTTGATTCGTTGTGATGCTGGATGCCATTTCGGCTTACCTTTCATTAGACTTTATGGCTCAACAGGATCTCAAGGGGTTGACCCGCTTGGGTTTCGCGCCCATAGGGCACCCGGCCCAAACTGCCGGGCCTACTCAACCGGCGCTAGCTCTTTATCCACCGCGTGAGCTCCCAAAGAACTGACCTTATTCAAATTGGCTGTTGTACATACCCGCGTAAATGCCGCCTGCGGCAAGCAGATCCGCGTGTTTGCCCTGTTCGATAATGTCCCCCTGATTCATGACGAGAATCAAATCGGCGTTCCGAATCGTCGAAAGCCGGTGCGCGATGATAAAACTCGTCCGATCCTGCATTAGCGCATCCATGGCTTTCTGGATCAGGATTTCGGTCCGGGTGTCGATCGAGCTGGTGGCCTCGTCGAGAATCAAGATTTTTGGGTCAGCCAGGATGACGCGGGCAATGGTCAACAGTTGCTTTTGCCCTTGCGAGATGTTGTCCGACTCTTCGTTCATGATGGTGTCGTAGCCTTGGGGCAGCGTGCGGATGAATTCATCGCAATGGGCGGCCTGGGCCGCGGCGATCACCTGTTCCCGGGTCGCGCCAAAGGTTCCGTAGCGGATATTGTCGAGAATTGACGCGTGATAGAGCCAGGTATCCTGCAAGACCATGCCGAAGATCGAGCGTAACTCGTTGCGGGAATAGTCGTGGATGCTGTGGCCATCGATCTTGATGTCGCCGTGGTTGATATCATAAAAGCGCATCAGCAGCTTCACAATTGTCGATTTGCCGGCGCCGGTTGGACCGACAATGGCCGCCTTTTCCCCTGGGTGGATGGCGGCGGAAAAGTCATGGATGATCGGCTTATCGGCATCATAGCCAAACGCGACATGGTCAAAAACGACACGGCCCGTCACCTGGCCGGCCGAGGCCAGACCGGGGTCGGGGCTCTCTTCGGGCTCATCGAGAAATTCAAATACGCGTTCGGCGGCGGCGACGGTCTGCTGTAGCGTATTGGAGATGGAGGCAAGCTGTGTGATCGGTTGCGTGAAGTTGCGCATGTACTGGATAAACGATTGGATATCGCCGATTTCAATCGTCTTTTTCACCGCCAAGTAGCCACCCAAAATACACACGATGACGTAGCCGATGTTGCCGACAAATTGCATCATCGGCTGCATAATGCTCGTAAAAAATTGCGACTTCCAGGCACTGTCGGCGAGCTGTTCGTTAATCTCATCGAAGTGGGCAATCGAATCTTCTTGTTGATTGAAGGCTTGCACAATGGTGTGGCCACCATACATTTCCTCGACATGGCCGTTCATGGTACCGAGCAACGCTTGCTGTGCCCGAAAGAATCTCTGCGACGTCTTGAGGACCGCGCCGACCAGACCAAATGACATTGCCACCGACAGAAACGCGGTCACGGTCATGAGCACGCTAATGCTCAGCATCATGATCAGAACGCCGACGACGGTGGCAACGGAAGTGATCATCTGGGACAGGCTTTGGTTCAGCGTCTGGCTGATCGTGTCGACATCATTGGTAATGCGGGAAAGGACATCGCCGTGGGTGGTGCCATCGTAATACTTGAGCGGCAGCCGGCTCAATTTTAGATCGATCTCCTTGCGCAGATCGTAGGTAACATCCATCGCAACGCCCGCCATAATAAAGCTCTGCACATAGGCAAAGGCCATGGAGACGCTATAGAGAACAATCAGCAGAAAAACCAGTCTGCCGATATAGGCAAAA
>JACKBC010000024.1 GCA_020634755.1 Caldilineaceae bacterium
TTGTAAAAAACCTATCAAGTGCTGAATCCATATTGTATATGGGCAGCGCCATAATTTTTAGCCCGCTGGAGCTTTTTTTGGTTCTGACGGCTGTGGGCTGGATCGGACGCGGCATCATCCGGCGAAAGTTTGAATTCTTCACAGGCGTTCTCTTTGGGCCGGTCATTCTGTTTACGGTCAGCATCTGTTTGGGCTTGCTATATGGCTTGGGCACTGGCGGCGATATCAATATTGCGCTATGGGAATCACGCCCGATTTTCTATCTCTTTCTTGTTATGATTTTGACCAGCAATCTTATAGAGACGCGTGAGCATGTCAATCAGTTCATGTGGGTCATCATGACAGCGCTATTTGTAGAAGGGATTATTGGCACCGAGTACTTTTTCGTTGTCCTACATGGCAGCTTGATCGGCGTGGAAGCCATTACAGAGCATTCAGCCGCCATTCACATGAACACCCTGTTTGTGCTCATTCTTACGGCATGGTTATTCCAGGCGTCGTGGCCCAAACGGTTGGTGTTGCCGCTCATGGCATTGCCCGTGATCATCACCTATTTGGCTACCCAACGCAGGGCCGCGTACCTAACCCTTTTTATTGCCATTGCCTTTATGGTGCTTGCGCTGTACAAGGAAAATCGCAAATTATTTTGGCTTATCATGCCTACGCTGTTCATCGGCATTCTGGGGTATGTTGCCATATTCTGGAATAGTGGCAGTGCAATTGCCATGCCGGTCCAAGCCATCCGCTCAGTCATTGCGCCCTCAGAAGGCAGCGCTGACGATTTATCCAATGTATATCGTATTCTTGAAAATGCGAATGTTAGTTTCACCATTCATGCAACGCCCATAACGGGGGTCGGCTTTGGGAAAAAATTCTTCATCAATGTACCCATGCCGGATATTAGCTTTTTTGTGTGGTGGGAGTACATTGTTCATAACTCCATTATGTGGATCTGGATGAAGGCGGGTCTTCTGGGCTTTCTATCGATGATGCTACTTGTAGGGCGGAGTATTATGGTGGGTTCAAAAGTAACGTGGCGTATGCCGGATCCCGATACAAAGGCTATTGCCATGACAGCAACTCTTTATATCGTTATGCACTTTACGTATGCCTATGTTGACATGTCTTGGGATTCGCAAAGCATGCTGTATCTGGGCGTTGTCTTTGGTCTCCTTAACGGCTTGGAACGCATTGCGGCTAAACCGGTGAGCGTAAGAGCAAGCGGTGGCCCTGGCAACCGGATCCCGTGCCCGTTCCTGTCTTTGTATCGGCAGAGCAAAGCTATGAATAGAATGCGCAGCGGCATTTATGCTGAACTGGCTGGATTTCATCCGCGCTTGCTATTGGCGCGGGCGCTTTTGGCGCCCCTGCCCTCCTACACAGGGAATCGCATGCGTCGCATTGTGCTGCGCTGGGCCGGGTTTCGCATTGGGAGCGGTACGGTTTTGTGGGGCACCCCAACCATTACGGGGAACTCCGACCTGTATCAAAGATTGGTTATCGGTCAAGATTGTTGGATCAACGTGGACTGCTTTTTTGATTTAGGCGCCAACATTATTATGGGGAATCGCGTGTCCATCGGACACGCCGTTATGTTGCTAACAACGACACACAACATGGGTACTTTATCGAGACGGGCCGGCACTGCATATACCGAACCGATCAGTATCGAAGACGGGGCATGGATTTGCGCACGCAGCACAATTTTACCGGGCGTAACAATCGGCGAAGGAGCAGTGGTGGCAGCTGGCGCTGTTGTGACGCGCTCTGTAGAGCCCAATGTAATGGTGGGTGGTATACCGGCTCGGCCAATCCGTACATTACCCATGGATAACAAAACAGATGGATGTCCATTGCTTGATTAGCGCTATGATGCTCAACATATAACAAAACATGAACAGCAAAACATTGGGGAATATCAATGCAGTGCTGCGGGCAAAGTGGTATCTACGCCATGCTACACAAGTAGGCTCACGAGTGCGAATTTGGGGGCGACCGTCGATTACCAACAACGGACAGTTGATTATAGGCGATCGCGTCAGATTGGTTTCCACCATCACCAAAATAGAACTTGTCGCCAACAAGAACGGAATACTAGAAATTGGCAATAGCGCCTATATCAACTACGGTTGCTCGATTTCGGCCAGCCAGTATGTTCATATTGGGCCTCGGTGCCATATTGGAACTTATGTAATCATGATGGATAACGATTTTCATTGTGTAGAGCCAGAACGGCGTCTGGAAAAACCACCATCGATGCCAATCATCCTCGAAGAAAACGTTTGGATAGGCGCACGCGCCATTATTCTGCGCGGGGTTACGATTGGGGCCGGCAGCGTAATCGGCGCGGGTAGTGTCGTGACCAAAGATATCCCTTGCCGGACACTAGCGGCGGGGGTTCCGGCCCAAATCATTCGGAGACTCTAGGAATATGACCAAAGTAAGCGTGATTATTCCTACATACAATCGGTTAACGCAGCTAAAACAAGCCATTGCCGGTCTTGAAAAGCAAACCTACCCATTTGACCAATTTGAAGTAATAATCGTGTCTGATGGCTCAACCGACGGTACGTCTGAATATCTCCAAACCCTTAAATCGCCTTTGTTCTTGCGGCCCGTGCGGCAAGACAATCAAGGTCCAGCTGCGGCCCGCAATCATGGCGTATCCGTAGCCACGGGTGAACTGATGCTCTTTATGGATGATGATATTGTGCCCATTTCCACATTTATTGCTGAGCATGTGGCCAGCTACAGCAGATATGGCTCCCTATACATCCGTATTAGGCCCCATGCGGACGCCAACTGATTTTCGCATGGCGCCCTGGGTTTATTGGGAACAACAAATGTTGTACAAGCAGTACGACGACATGCAGAACGGGGTCTGGGAACCAACGGCGCGCCAATTTTATACAGGGAACGCCTCGGTGGCAAAAGAGCAAATTAGCGCTGCCGGCGGGTTTGATGAGACCATTAATCGAGCTGAGGATGTAGATCTGGCATACAGAATGGCGGACCAGGGCGTCAAGTTTGTCTTTAATCCAAGCGCGATTGGGTACCATTATGCAGACCGCAGCTTTGCATCATGGATGCGCACACCGTATCTATACGGTCGCTATGATGTAGTCTTTGCTCGCGACAAAGGGCACAGTTGGCTTTTGCACAATGTGGCCACTGAATTTCAAAGCCGCCATCCGCTTGTACAAATGCTGGCGCGGTTCTGCATTTCGCGCAAAATGCTTTATACGATGGTCATTGGCATTATGCAGCGCGCTGCGGCAGTTAGCGCCAACCTGCAAATGGCTAACATTGCGCAATACGCCTACAGCGGCATCTTTAATTTATGTCACTATCAGGGCATTGCCGATGAGTTGGGCGATCGGCAACAATTTTTACAACTTATTCGCAGCCCCCAATAGGGCCAAAGGTGTATATGTTCGAGACGTTTCGACAAGACGCAGCCAGATGGGTGATTCCGAGTCAATTCGCCGATCCGGCGTCTTTAACCACTATCCAGATGCTGAAATTGCTCTATCGCTATGTCGCATTGCGCGCCATGGCCTGGTTTCGGCTAGCAACCTGGTTTCAGGAAAATAAGATTCCGTTGGCCGGCCCGATTTATCGCTGGATACTTTTTCGTTTTGGCCTGGAAATTAATGGCTATATTGAGGGCGGGCTCTATATTGCCCACCCCAGCGGAACGGTCATTTCAGTTCGCCACATGGGGCGCAATTGTAGCGTGATTGCCGCGGTTACCATCGGCATGCGCAATACCTGGGCCTTCCCGGATATTGGCAACAATGTGTTTATCGGCGCCGGTGCGCGGGTGCTGGGTGACATCACGGTTGGCAACGATGTCAAGATTGGCGCCAACGCTGTGGTCATCAAAGATGTTCCGGATGGGGCAACGGTCGTGGGTGTTCCCGGCAAGGTCATTGAGATTCGGGAAGCTGAGCCAGCACCGGTGGGGCTGGAGCAATAGAGTGTTGAACACGCTTATGTTACGCAAATTCTTAGGGGCTGTTTGTCTTTTGCTCATCTTGGCGGGGTGCTCAAACGAAGTGGAGCAAGCGCCCACCTGGGTGGGACCGGCGCCAACAGTGATCCCCCTTTTGAGCATAGACACAGGTCTCACGGCCAACGTGCAAGCAACCAATGAGACAGCATTGGATTCTATCGCTAGCGCAACAGTGCAAACGCAAGCGGAATTAGTGGCGGCAACGCCCACATTAGCCGTGGCCGCACAGGCCGATGCGCTCATCGCGCCGGAAACCCAACTGCATGAAGTCTATATTTTCGACGACCAACTTAATAAAAACTGGGATCTAGCGCAGAGCTTTGGCATGTCGTATGATCTGCAATCCACAGCGCACTGGTTTGAACCGTTAGATTCTGCCAACGAGCTTGATAGCGGCGCCACCTCTATTGCAATCACCCCCGAACAGGATTTTGGCGAGCTCTATTTCACCGTGCGCCCGGACGCCGCCGAAAGCTATCCGCGTGGGCAAGTGATTGGGGTTAGTTTCTGGCTCAACGGCGGCGGAGATTTTATCGACACAGAAGCGCTGGCGATCACCATCGTGGGCAGTAACAGCAATCCCTTCTGGTCTGCAGCAGACAATCCTGTACAAGCGGATGGCCAAGGACTTTATTCTGAAACCAGGCTTTACCACTTGGAACTCAGCCGGTCTATTCCACCAAATACGTGGGTGCAGGTCATTGTGCTCTTTAAGAAGCTTCTCTATGACCCAGAGTTTGAATATTTCACGGGCTTATATCTTAAAAACGATGAAGGGTATCGCAACACTTTTTACATCGATAACATTGCCACCATATGGCAAGAGGAGACAGCGCCATAGCCACTTTTATGCTGAACGCGGCCTTCAAGACGCGACTTACGCAGCGCCGGTGGAACGCCAAGAGGAACACGAATCGCTGGCCAATAATTTTACGCGCAACTTGCGTAAGACATTAAGTTTATGGCTCTGTGCTGCGCACAACCGGTTTTATACAAGTTTAACGATAGGCTCTGTGCTGCGTACAACCGCTATTATACAAGTTTAACGATAGGCTCTGTGCTCTGCACAACCGCCATCGTACAAGCTTTACACAATAAGAAGTTTACTATGAAGAAGTACACATTAGGTTTTGTGCTGGAACAGACACTGGGACACCGCACGCATACCCAAAATCTACGCCACAATGTACCCGCCGATCCAACCGTTGAGGCAAAGTGGGCGCTGGTTGAAGAAGCCGTTACCGGCATTGCCGCGCGTATCCCCATCTACAAAAGCAACTGGACCGTGCGGGCCGGGCTCCGTGCACGCCGCCAAATTGCGGCGCTGCAGCGAAGCAGCCGCTTGGATGCGCTCTTTTTTCATACCCAAGTACCGGCTGTGCTGGCAACGAACTGGGTCAAGAAGATTCCCAGCGTCATTTCGCTGGACGCAACGCCACTACAATATGATGCTTTGGGCGCGCAATACCAACACGAGCAAGGCCCCAAGTGGCTGGAGCAATTAAAATGGCGGCTCAATTGTCGCGCATATGCTCAGGCCACACATATTGTCACTTGGTCATCCTGGGCCAAACAAGGGCTCATTGCAGATTATTGCATACCGGCTGAAAAGATCACGGTAATTCCGCCCGGCGTTAACCCCAGTGATTGGCAAAACCCTCATGCCGCGCACACTTTGGCAGAGCCGCTCAAACTCCTGTTTGTGGGTGGCGATCTGGAGCGCAAAGGCGGCCATTTGCTTTTGGAGGCATTTCGAACCTTTCGGCAGAATTTGGCCAGTGCAACCGAGCCACAATTGCAACAAATGGCCGCGAACGTTGAGTTGCACATTGTCACCCAACATGCACTCAGCCCAGAAAAGGGCGTCACGGTTTACAACAATATGCGGCCCAACAGTGCGGAACTAAAGGCGCTCTATCATGCTTGCAATGTGTTCTGCCTGCCCACGCTGGGTGATTGCTTGCCCATGGTGCTTTCTGAAGCAGGCGCCGCGGGTCTACCCCTTATTTCCACCGATGTAGGAGGCGTCACTGAAATTCTGCGCAATGGCGAAACCGGCTGTTTAACCGCCGCCGGTAATGTTGCGGATCTCGTGGACGCAATGCGCCTTCTGGCAGAGAACCCGGTGTTACGTCTCGATATGGGCCAAAATGCCGAAGCGCTGGTTCGTCAGCAATTTGACGCTCAAAAGAATACGGCGCGCCTGCTAGAGATACTCAAACAGAGTGCCGATGGCATTTTCACATCCCAACCGCAATTTCATCAGAATGTGGCGTATAGCGCGTAAATAATCATACGCACTCAATTGCGCGTCTTGAGGACCATCCCTTCACCGCCACAACACCATAGAGATACATAGGATGTATACAGCACCCGCGGATTACCAGAGAGAACGCTTGGGTACAATGTCAAAAATCTGGTTTCTTACTACTCTGGAACTTTTCACATTTAGTAGAACGCAACGGCGTTGATGAAATTGGCATCACTGGCAACCGACAAATCCAGTCCATCTCAGGCAATTGTACTCTACTGATTGTACTTTTTATATTTCCATGGCCAGTTCATTCCGAACTCAGCAGGTCTTACAAGGATTTACACAGCATGGCCCAAGTGCTTTTAACCGTTTCAGGAACGATTTCGCCCCAAGTAAAAGAGAATGTAGCCAACGGTTTGCGCCCAAATCCAGACTATATAGAGATGGCGCGCCGCTTTGATGCCGACCTGCTGGATTACAATGCGGCGCGAGCACAGATCGGCTGGTTTGGGCAACTGCTCACATTGTTGGGCGGCTCCAATTTAATGTTGGCATGGGTCTGTTTTCTGCTACGCAAACAATACAGAGTTATTTTTACCGACGGTGAACAAGTGGGGATTCCGCTGGCGGCCTTGTTAAAGCTGGGCGGACGCCACAATGTACAGCACTTTATGATCGTTCATATTCTGTCGGTGGGCAAAAAGATGCTTTTCTTTGACTATTTGGGCGTCCAGAGCCACATCGATCGTTTCTTGGTCTATTCTTCTTGGCAAAAACATTTTATTGAAGAACGGTGGCGCGTGCCGGCCCATCGAGTAACGCTCACCCCGTTTATGGTCGATGCCGCTTTCTTTTCACCCACAAACGTAACGCCCGCCCCCCGCCGCATGATCTGTTCGGTGGGCTTAGAGTTTCGCGATTATCCCACCCTGATCGAAGCCGTGCGCGGGTTGGATGTGGAGGTGGTGATTGCGGCGGCCAGCCCCTGGTCTAAACGCAGCGATACAACCCAACATGTAGAACTGCCTTCCAATGTGACCGTCCAAAAATTTACCCAATTTGAATTAAGACAGCTTTACGCCGATTGCCTGTTTATGGTCATGCCACTTTACGATGTTGACTTTCAAGCCGGCATTACGGCTATTTTAGAAGCGATGGCCATGAAAAAAACAGTAATTTGTTCCAAATCAAAAGGCCAAACCGATGTTATTATAGATAGCGAAACCGGACTATATGTTTTACCGGAAGATTCAGCAGCATTACGCAATGCCATTCAGTTTTTGTTGGACAATCCGCAGATGGCGGAAAAAATGGGCGCCGCCGCCATGCAGGTCGTACATCGCGATCTCAATCTGGTCAGCTACACCGAGCGCCTACATGAGTATATTCAACATGCGCTCTTGGAAGAAGCCGTATAAAGATGGACATTTTGTTTTTGCTATTTTCCATAGCTTTTTGGGCAGCTGGGTTCATCCTGGCCGCTACGATTCTCTATCTTCTATTTTTGACGGTGACGGCTATCTTGCAGCACGGCAAACAGGATGGCCTAACGCCAGCCCAGCACCATCGCTTCATCTTTTTGGTACCGGCGCATAATGAAGAAAAGCTGCTGCCCAATCTGCTCAAAAGCCTACACGCGCTGGATTATCCGGCTGCGCACTTTGCTGTGCATGTAGTGGCGGACAATTGCACAGATCACACAGCGGAGGTGGGTCGAGCGTGTGGAGCGACGGTCCATGAGCGTTTTGACCAAAATCTGTTGGGCAAAGGATATGCGCTGCAATGGCTGTTACAGCGTATTGAGGAGAATAAGGAGCCGTTTGATGCAGCCATTATTCTGGATGCAGATTCAGTGGTGTCCACAAATTTTCTCAGCGTGATGAACCGACATTTAGCCAATGGAGAACGCGTCATTCAGGCATATTACACCGTGCTGCATCCAGAGCGCTCTTGGAATACCAGCTTGCGCTATGTGGCTCTGACAGCACTGCACTATTTACGACCACTTGCCCGCATGGCGCTGGGGTGCTCGGTGGGCTTGAAAGGCAACGGCATGGTGTTCCATCGCGCCATTATGCGCACCCATGAATGGTCGGCCTCGGTTACCGAGGATATTGAGTATCACATGTCGCTGCTTTTGGCTGGAGAGCGGGTCACATTTGCTCACGAGGCCGTAGTGTGGGCCGAGATGCCAGCCGAGCTTAAAGACGCACGCACACAGAATATTCGCTGGGAGCAGGGCAGGCTGGATATGGCCAAAAGGTATGTACCCCGTCTGCTAAAAATGGCCTGGACGCATCAACAGCCCAAGCTGCCAGCATTTGTATATATAGATGCGGCTATTGAACACATGATTCCACCGTTTTCCATTGTGGCTGGATTCAGTTTGCTTTATCTGCTGATGGCGTTGTTTATGCAATCTGCTAGCGCCATCGGCTTAGGAATTGGATTGCTTGTTGGACAGATTGCCTATTTTGGCGCTGGATTACTTCTGGCTGATTCCCCCAGACAGGTCTATATCGCCCTTCTCTATGCGCCACATTTCGTGGCTTGGAAAATTTGGTTATACCTGCGCATTCTCCTTGGGCTTGACAAACAAGGTTGGGTGCGCACGGCTCGCAATAATCAGTAGATCGCAATCAGTAGACCGCAGTAGCAAGCGATAGAGTCGGATTCAAAGCGAGACCGACACCAGGATCGCCAGCACCGTTGCGGTGTACTGATTATCCGTAGACCGCAATAGCAAGCAATAGAGTCGGATTCATCAATCGAGACCGACGCCTGGATCGCCAACACCGTTGCGGTGTACTGATAATATATAGTTTGGGATTTAGGAAGTAAAAACATGATTACGCACAGCACAAACTACAATATGGATTACAAAGTTCTCCGCAATCTGGAACGCTATACATATGAACGGTTCAGCCGCTCATATGTGCATCAGCGCTTTATGTTGAAGGTGGCAGTGTGGTGTATCAGCATGAAGGTTCGACGCAGCTTAAAACGCATGTTGGATCTGACTATTGCCCTCATGGCCATGCCGATTTTGCTGCCGTTTATGTTGCTTACCGCGCTGGCGATTAAGCTGGACTCGCCAGGGCCGGCCATTTTTCGGCAGACGCGCGTCGGCAAATGGGGCCAACCGTTTACCTGCTACAAGTTTCGCTCCATGCATACTGATGCCGAGCAGCGCAAAGCCGAACTGCTCCAGCAGAATGAGGCTGACGGTCCGGTTTTCAAAATGCAAAACGACCCGCGCGTGACGCGCGTGGGACGCCTTATTCGTAAACTGAGTATTGACGAACTGCCTCAATTTTTCAATGTATTAAAAGGCGACATGAGTTTGGTGGGGCCGCGCCCGTCACTGCCCACAGAAGTAAGCGAATATGAGTTCGAATTTGTGCGTCGTTTTGAAGCCGTGCCGGGTATTACGGGCTTGCAGCAGGTCTCTGGCCGCAGCGATTTAGACTTTCAACGCTGGATGGAATTGGATTTGGAATATGTGGCCAGACGCGGCATTCGTCAGGATATTGAAATCATATGGAAGACAATACCCGCCGTTCTGTTGGGGCGCGGCGCTTACTAAACTGTAGAGACTGTTGACAAGTTACCAACGTGATTTTGATTTAATCATGGCTTACGCAGCGCCTGTGGATTGCTAGGAGCGCATAACATAGCTGACCCGGCAATTTTCCTAGAGGCTTGCGTAAGTCCTATTAATGTGATTTTGATTTCAGGAGAGACTAAATGCTGTTGGCAAGCATGTCATCCGCTATGCATATACAAAACTCTGGGCTGCATCGCCCATTTACGTTTAGAAAGCTGCTGGTTATTCTCGGGACACCGATTGACGACGTAACCATGGACGAAGCGCTAGACCGCATGGACCAGCTTGTGGCACATGGGCGGGCCACTGGCCGCGGCCATCAGATCGCCACCGTTAATGCAGACTTTGTCGTAAAATCCCTGCGCGACGCTGAGCTGCGTCGCATATTGCAAGAATCGGACATGGCCACCGCCGATGGCATGCCGCTGGTGTGGGGGGCACACCTGTTGGGCGTCCCGCTCGAAGGACGCGTCACGGGTGCGGATATGGTGCCGGCGCTCGCTCAGCGCGCCGCCCAAAAAGGCTACTCCATGTACTTCTTGGGGGCAGCCCCCGGGGTGGCCGAACGTGCGGCCAACATTTTGCGTGCCCAAAACCCTGGCTTGAACATTGTGGGCATTTCAGCGCCGCCACAGGCGCCCCTGGAAAAGATGGACCCAGCAATTGTGGAAGCTTGCAGAGCCGCCAAGCCGGATATCTTGCTGGTGGCTTTTGGAAATCCCAAACAGGAAAAGTGGATTTATCGTCATGCGGCAGAGCTGTCCATTCCGGTTATGATGGGGGTCGGCGGCACATTTGATTTTATTGCCGGCGTCACCAAGCGTGCGCCCACCTGGATGCAGCAGACCGGATTGGAATGGATGCACCGACTGGTGCAAGAGCCACGCCGGCTTTGGAAACGCTATGCCGTGGACCTGCTGCGCTTTAGCTACTTTTTCGGGTGGCAATGGTGGACAATGCACCGCGGCAACATTCCGTCCACGCTCCTGCCCGATGCTGAATCTCTCTATCTTAACGATACTGGAATTTTAAATCTGGCCGGTCGGCTGGACGCCAGCAATCACACTGATTTTGCCAACAAGGCCCACGACTTGCTAGCCCGAAATCCGCACCTGATCATCAATCTGGCGCGCGCTGAATTTCTAGATAGCACGGCCATTGGCACATTTTTGTCACTTACAAAGCAGGCTCGTGAACAGAAGGGGGAAATATGGTTAGTTGCGATTCCCACGCCGATTATGCGTGTGCTTCGTATGCTTAAATTAGACCAGTTTTTCAAAATTTGTGGCTCTATTGAAGACGCCATGGAGCTTCGTCGGCAAAAAACGCCAACGGACATCAATGTACCCATTTGACCTCTTAAAGCTGTTCGGAGCAATTCATATGTTCAACGACTCAGTTTTGTCTCCAGGCTTGCGTGAGTCTTAGTTCAAAAATAGAGGCACAACTGGTATGAAATCCTTTTTAATCGCCACGATAGAAGAGACAGAGCTTTCTTCGTTAATCAACTGCTCTTCAGCACCATTATTGCCGCTGGTTGATCGCCCCGTCATGGTCTACACGGTTGAATTGCTGGCGCGCTATGGTATTCGGGACATTTCTGTTGTTCAGCCTTCACACCTGAACAAAATTGAAAAATATTTCAAAGACGGCAAACGCTGGAACGTTAACTTGACCTATCTGCGCCAAGACACTTCTCAGGGTAGTGCGGGGATCCTAAAAGAGTGGGCGGACACTCATCGCGAATCGTTCCTTGTGATTCCAGCCAATTGCTTTTTCGATTTTAATATTGACGCTGCGTTGGAGCATCACTACCGGACGAATGCGCAAATCACCATGATAGTAGCCAGATGCATGGATGCAGAGCACCTAGCGCAGACCGTACAGATCGACGCAGATTCCCGCGTCGTGAGGCTTGGTGACAACGCTCACGGACGTCAGTTCCAAGCAACTGGCGCATACATCTGCGAGCCGCAAGTATTTCAGGAAATCCCAGTGGAGCCCCTGTGTGATATTGCCACACAGGTGATTCCCGTCTTGCTTGCAGAGGGTCAAAAAGTAAGTGGCTTCGAGATCGATGGGTACTGGAATCCACTCCACTCCTTCCCCGCCTATAAAGAGGCTCAGGAGGAGTGTCTAGCCGCTTTAATGCATTTGCCGCCAGAGGGCAACCCTTCACGAATTCATAAGCTGTATGCCGATGGGCAGCACAAGCACAATGGTCTATGGCGGGCGCCGCACAGCGTTATCCATCAATCTGTGCGCATCACTCCTCCCGTATTTGTAGGAGAAGGTTCTCAAATCGGCCCAGATGTAGAGCTGGGGCCAAATGTAGTAATTGGTTCACATGTGGTGGTAGATGAAGGAGCCACGATTCGCAATAGCACCATTCTGCGCAACACATATGTGGGCCAACTTGTTGAGCTGAACAACCGAATTGTCAATAAATCTCGGTTGATTGACGCAGAAACAGGAGAGTATACACAGATTACCGACGATTTCCTGCTGTCGGAAGCCAGCCCAGCCATGATTGGACATCGGCTTAAAGATATGATGGGTAGGATGTTGGGCTTTTTCCTGTAATAAGCGCTGCCGTACACGAAATGGCCGTAGACGGCGACGTTCTCATCTCAACCGCAGTATACCTTTGCGCGAAGCACGACGAGGCTTTAAATGATCTTCCATTCCCGCTCCATCGACAATGTAACCCTACTTAACGTCTCAGGTCGTATTGATGTGACCAATTCAAGCGACCTGAAACACAAACTGGGGCAGATTGCCAGCCAGCAATCCACGCAAGTTATCGTAAACCTATCCCACGTAAGCTTTATGGATTCAAGTGGGTTGGCTGTACTGATACAAGGCATGAAGCGCTGTCGTGAATATGGTGGCGATCTGCTTTTATGCAATCTGCCCAAACCAGTACACATGATTTTTGAGCTGACGCGCTTGGACAAAGCAGTCCAAATTTTCGATTCTGAACATGATGCAATTGCACAATTTCAAACCCAAAGACAGCCTCTGATCAGCGGCTTAAACTCATAATCACAACCCATTCATAATCTGTTGGAACAATTCCCATGTTTCACCCAAATGCATTCTTTAGCCCACCGAGATGGTTCGAAACGCCGCGCGCGCTTATCCAAAATTGCATTGATGCGCTGCATAGCTGGCAGATCACCCATATATCATTCCAGCCTGCCCAATACAATGCGCTGCCGCCGGAAGCCCAACCCGCGCTGTTGCACGCCCAAAGTACGCAGAAACGTACGCGCGCAGATCTAACGCTATTGGATGATCCAGCCGTCCAATTAGAAAGTGATGTTAGCACGCTAAAACATGAGCTGCAATTGATGCAGGCGGAGCTTACACAAAGTAAAAAACTTCTGTTTCAGGCCAATGCTGAACGTCAAAAATTCAGTTCGGCCTTGGCCTTGGCCCGTGACCTGCAAGACAATCTGCAACCGGCTGGTGCACCAAAAGTTTCGGGGCTTGATGTTTGTGTTCGCTCCAAACCCGCCCATGAAGTAACGGGGGATTTCTACGATTTCAGATTGCATGGGCCCAATGAGCTGGTATTTACGCTGGGCGATATTTCTGGCAAAGGCATGGCCGCCGGACTTTTGATGACCATGGCGCGCAAGGTGCTGCGCACAAGCCTCAATGTGTTAGCACGGCCAACGCCGGACGCCATGCTAGACTATGCCAATCGAGATCTATACGAAGAATTTACAAGTACGAATGCATTTGCTACCACATTCGTTGGTCAATTTGCATCTGAACGCAGAATGTTGCAATATGCAAATGCTGGACATTCACCGGTCATCTTTCGGCGTAATGCGGAGAGGGCGCAACTGTTACTAGCCGATAGCGCCCCCATCGGTGTACTGCCGGAAAATCAGAGCGTTGTGCGCCAAATTTATCTATTGCCAGGTGATACATTGGTGGTCGGCTCTGATGGGATTACAGACGCCCGCAATGAAGATGGTGAAATGTTTGGCTTGGGCCGCCTGCTCCAACTCGTTGATGCACATGTTAATCAATCTGCGTCGGAAATAGTTGATGCCATATTTCAAGCCCTAGCGGCATTTGAAGCGGAAGGCGCCCAGGATGATGATCAAACGCTGATGGTTCTAAAAGGTGTATAGCATTTACAATGCGGCCCCCTGACACAATTCAGATTCAGCTTGCGGCGAAGTATGAGAATCTTGCGCTCATACGTACATTGATCGCGGCTGCCCTGGAAAAAGTTGAGCCAGCGCCAGATTTGAACGATCTGGGATACAATGTCCAGTTGGCGACGCATGAAGTTTGTCTCAACATTATCCAGCACGCTTATGGGCATGAAAACGGCTGCTTCAACATTGAAATTGAACTAAAGTCAAACCCACGGGCCATTGAAATCAACATCTATGACACTGGGCAATCGTTCGATTTGGATGCCATTCCGGCGCCCAATCTTGATGAACCGCAATCGCACGGCTACGGTCTCTTTATAGCCAAACAGCTTTTGGATACCCTCGAATATCATTCTGCGCCGGGCGCCAACCATTGGCGCCTTTATAAGCAGTTTTAAACTTTACCCCATCTGCATAGTATTCCTTCTTACTTGACCACCCGACGCCTCTTCGCTATACTTTTAATTGCTGTATCAATCGAATAATCAATGGACCTTCGGGGCAGGGTGAGAGAAAGCGTCTGTTTCTCAATTCCCGACCGACGGTGATCTGGTGAATTCGTTTGTTGCTATTGCCAACTGCCAAGCACGCAATTTATCTATGCGAAACCCACGGAGAGCATACAAACTCGTGGGGCCGGCGGGGAGTTATGCAACAAATGCTTGTTCAAAAGCGCCAGTGAGCCCGTGAGCTGCTGTGCAAGCCACAACTTGTCAGTAGCAGGAGAGTGGTGCAATTCCACCGCCGACGGTATAGTCCGGATGGGAGAAGGAATCCTGTTGAACCCGTGCATAGTAAACGGGTGTGCAAAGAGAGCATAGCTTTGGCCATTGCTCTGGTTTTGTATACCTCCAATGCTGATGCACAGGTTTGATCTGGATTGTCACCGGGGCCAGCTTGCTGCGCCCCGTTTTTTATCACGACTTATCCACTGACAATCCAGACCGCACATGGCGTCCACGGTGGATGCACTTTGTGCGCGCCGCCACTCCTGTCCTGCCACTCTTCCCCGAAGGAACTTTACGAGAACACAACCTATAAGGCCCAATCCCTTATGTCGCTAGATGCAACGGCTGACCGCGCGCGAGTCGCCATTAAACAGGAGCCACAAAAGCAAACCGCAGAAATTAAGGGCGCTGCTCGGCCAATGCAATGGACGAGCGCCTACAGCGGCCCGCTTTCCATAATGAGTGGGTTTGTGTTGCTCATTGCACTTTGGGCGCTTATCGTCAAAGTGGGCCAATATCCACCGTTTATATTGCCGGCGCCCGATGTAGTATTGCGCAAATTTATAAGCACGCTCAGCGAAGGGACGCTTATACGTCATGCCTGGGTGACTCTTTCTGAACTGTTGCTTGGGTTGCTGCTCGGCCTGAGCAGCGCATTTCTGCTTGGTTATCTGCTGGGCAAAAACCCGCGCGCCGAACGCATCATCGCGCCCTTTATTGTGGCCAGCCAAAGCGTTCCCATTGTGGCCGTTGCGCCCTTGTTGCTGATTTGGTTTGGCAGTGGCCTGCTTAGTAAAGTGCTGGTCTGTGCGTTGATTACATTTTTCCCCACGCTGGTCAACACCATTGTGGGTATTCGCAACGTAGATACCGATCTGCGGGATTTGATGCGCAGCCTGCGCGCCAGCCGCTGGCAAATGTTTCGCCTGCTCGATCTACCGGCGGCCGCACCGACCATTTTTGGCGGTTTAAAGCTGAGCGTCATCCTCTCTGTGGTGGGCGCCGTAGTGGGCGAATTTGTGGGTGCAGACGCCGGTCTCGGTTTTCTCATTAACCTGGCGCGCGGCGTGCTGGATACACCGCTCATGTTCGTCGCCATTATTAGCCTGATCGGGCTGGCGCAGACGCTCTACATGGCTGTATCCGCTCTGGAAGCCTATTATCTGCGCTGGCAAAAGAACGACGCATAACTCTATACTCAGTAGATCGCAACGGCAAGCAATAGCGTCGGATTCATCACTCGAGACCGACGCCTATATCGTCAACACCGTGGCGTTGCACAACCGCCATCATACAAGCTGTAATAGAAAGAAAAATGCAATGAACCGGATTCGTATCATCTTGTTGAGTTTTACCGTCTTTATGATCAGCGCTTGCGCGGCATTAACGCCCAACACGGGCGCGCCAGCAACGGATACAGATGCAGCTGCATCTGCTCAGCCGCTAGCGCCCGTGCGTTTGGGCGTGGGTTATATTCCCAACGTGCAGTTTGCCCCATTTTATGTGGGCATTGAAAAGGGATTCTTTGCCGACGCAGGATTGGAAGTTGCGCTTGATTATGGCTTTGAAAATGATTATCTGGCGCTGGTGGGCACTGACGAGCTGCAATTTATGGTGGGCAGTGGCGATCAGATCATTCTGGGGCGCGCGCAGGGCTTGCCCGTCCGCTATGTGCTGAACTGGTACACCAAATACCCAGTGGTTATCTTCGCCAAAAGCGCCAAAGGCATTACCACTCCAGCTGATTTAGCGGGCAAAACCATTGGCATCCCGGGCCCCTTTGGCGCATCGTACGTCGCATTGCGCGGCATTTTGGAGGCCGGTGGGCTTACCGAGGCCGACATTACGCTGGAAAGTATTGGATTTACCCAAGCCGCCGCCGTGAGTGAGGATCAGGTGGATGCCGCAGTGGATTATGGCGTCAATGGGCCCATTGTACTGGCGCAGGCCGGCATTGAAACCACCCAAATCGACTTGGATGATCACTTGCACATTCCGGCCAATGGCCTGATTACCAATGAAAAAACAATCCAGGACAACCCAGAATTGGCAGCACAAATGGTGCGCGCAACTGCGCAGGCAATCCAGTATACGCTGGAGCATCCAGATGAAGCGTTCGAGATTGCGCTGCAATTTGTGCCGGAAGCGGGGGGCGAGAATCTGGATGCCAATCGAGCTATTTTTGACGCTTCACTGGCGTACTGGCGTCCAGCGGTTGATCAGACGCTGGGCATCACCAATCTAGCGGATTGGCAAGAGGCGGCGGCGTTTATGCAACGCATTGGCTTGGTGTCGGAAGTTCTGGAAGCCGACACACTTTTTACCAATCAATTTCTCACTTCAGACAAATAGTGACATAGACAGATACAAACCAATATTTCCATGCAACCATTGCTAAAAGTAGACCGCATCAGCAAAACCTTTGTGGAAGGCGCCAAACGAGTCGCCGCGCTGCAATCGGTCAGCTTTGAGGTTTATCAAGACGAATTTGTCTGTTTGTTGGGGCCAAGCGGCAGCGGCAAAAGCACGCTGTTGCGCATCATTGGTGGTCTCATTTCCGCCGACACCGGCCAAGTCTCATGGCGCGGCCAGCCGATTATGGCGCCCCACCCTGATGTTGGGCTGGTCTTTCAAAAGACCAACCTCATGCCCTGGCGCACAGTGTTGCAGAATGTGCTGCTGCCGGCTGAAGTGCAAAAGGGGCAGATTGCTGCCGCCGACCTAGAGCAAGCCCACAATTTGATTGCGCTTATGGGCCTGGCCGATTTCAGCAATTCTTATCCCCGCCAGCTCTCGGGTGGCATGAGCCAGCGTGTGGTGCTGGCGCGCACGTTGCTGCAACAACCTCAACTGCTGCTCATGGATGAACCGTTTGGCGCGCTGGATGCACTCACGCGCGAGCGGCTCAATGTAGAATTGCTGCGCATCCAGCGCCACCATGCCAGCACCATTCTCATGGTCACCCACAGCATTAATGAGGCCGTGTTTATGGCGGACCGCGTGCTCATTTTGAGCGATGGCGCCGGCGCCATTGAAGCAGAAATTGCCATTGATTTGCCGCACCCGCGTCACCTTTCCATGTTGGGCACAGCGCGTTTTGGCCAGCTTACCACGCAGATTCGGCAGAGTTTGGCCCTAAATGACGAGCTCATGTATGACGAACTCACGCATGCCTGAACATTCTGCACGAGAGAATTGACGCTCGGAATGCGCTATGGTACTCTCAGAGTGGACATCTTTGCAAGCGATTGAAATAGGAATAATAGCATGACAATAGCAACACTTTCATCTCCGAGCCTGGCTGCGGAGAATATTCACTCAGGGCCGGCGCGCGTGCGTTTTGCTCCCAGCCCCACAGGGTATCTTCATTTGGGCGGTCTGCGCACGGCGCTTTTCAACTGGCTTTACGCACGCCACACAGACGGTCAATTTATTTTACGCATTGAGGATACAGACCAGACGCGCTTTAGCGCAGACAGCCTGGAAGACATTATGCGGGGGCTGCGCTGGTTGGGGCTAAATTGGGATGAGGGCCCCGATGTGGGTGGCCCGTATGGTCCTTATATACAGACCGAACGCGCCGAGCTATATCAACAATACATTGAGCAGCTGATTGCGGCCGGCCACGCCTACCGCAGCTACATGACGGCGGACGAGCTATCGGCCCTGCGCGAAGAGCAAAAGGCCAAAGGGGTTACCCAAGGGTACGACCGCCGCGACCGCAACTTGACGGCGCAGCAGATCGCCGCTTACGAAGCCGAGGGCCGTCCCTCGGTTGTGCGTCTCGTGGTGCCCATCGAAGGCGTCACCACCATTCACGATCTCATCCGCGGCCAGACCACCTGGGATAATATAAATCTGCCCGCGGACCCGGTTCTTATGAAGAGCGATGGCCTGCCCACATATCATTTTGCCGTCGTAGTTGATGATCATCTCATGCAGATCACGCACATCCTACGCTCAGATGAGTGGCTCTCGTCAACACCGATTCACCAAATTATCTATGATGCCTTTGGTTGGGAAATGCCGCAGGTGGCCCATCTGCCCGTCATTTTGGACCCCAGCGGCAAGGGCAAAATGAGCAAACGCAAAAAGGTGGTGGCCGGCAAAGAATATCTGGCGCTGGTTCACGAATTTATCGAAGCCGGCTACCTGCCCGAAGCCATGCACAACTTTCTCACCAATATTGGCTGGAACTTTGACGCCGAGCGCGAAATTTTTGAACCCGAAGAAGCCATTGCGCGCTTCCAATTGGCAGACATTAATCCCGCGCCCGCCGCCCTACCCTATGAAAAGTTGGACTGGCTCAACGGCGTCTACATTCGAGATTTAGCGCCCGGTGCGCTCAAAATGCGCATTGCGCCCTTTCTAAGTGCGGCGCTGGGGATGACCGAAGCCGAACTGCTCGCCAGCCCCAAGCTCGATGCGCTGATTCCGCTGATTCGCGAACGCATGAAGCGCCTGACCGATGTGGCCGATTTGTGCGATTGGGCCTTTATGCCCGCCGCCGAAATCAGCTACGCAGATCCCAAAATGTTGTTGGGCAAAAAGCTAGATGCGGCCCAAACCATTGCCGCCCTCCAGGCAGGGAGCCAGATGATGCGGGAAATGCCGGAATTTACATCCGAGGCGTTGGAAGCTGCCTTTCGAGCCAAAGCCGATGAACTCGATCTGAAAGCAGGGAGCTTCTTTGGCCCCTTCCGCGCCGCCATTACCGGCAAAACCGTCTCCCCCCCGCTCTTCGAGAGCATGGCCGTGTTGGGGCGTGCAGAAGTGCTGGCGCGCGTCCAAAACGCCATTGCCGTACTACGCGAAATCTAGCCGGAGAATCATGCTGTTTTCCATAAAGATTTTGCCCTATCCCCCATCCTATGCTATACTTTTCAGCATTGATGGGGGATAGTTTAATCGGCAGAACGTCTGACTCTGGATCAGATGGTTGGGGTTCAAATCCCTGTCCCCCAGCTCTTACCTCACCGATGTGGGAGGCGCGGCAAGGCCGTGGGCAGTTAATTTATTGCCTAATCTCGTATTCACTGCTATTCTCATGTTAAGGTGCGGTAGAACGTTACAAAGTCCCGTTTTGGTTTCCTAGGCCTCGAACGGGGCTTTGTTGTTTCTACAGATATTGCTTAAATATTAACCGCTACTACCGGCGGCGGTTCTGTTCTTTCGCCTCAATAAAAGCCCAAAAGATCTTCAATTCCTCTTCGCTTAATCCATTTCGTTCGCTCAAATGCGAATTTATCCGCTCCACCATCTCTTCAGAGACCCGATAGCTAGCTACTTCATACGCCCAAGACCGAATTGCATCCTCTTTGTGCCCCGTCAGCTTAGTCAACCTGAACAGCGAAATACCATCTATGGATGCTTTCACAAGCATATTCAGAATTGTTTCGGGGGCAGTTCGTCGTTTGCCAAACAGAAGCGCATCATAATCATATGGCTCGCTAAAGGTCTGGCGACAGGTGCTGCAAATATAGCGCTGGCATCCTTTGGCGGTAAATCCAAATTTCTGGAGGTTATGCTGTTTTTCGCTCTGACTTTTAGCATAGTTGGGACAGTTCTCATTTTGGCAGACAAGTTCTACCTGGACACTCTCCTTCATGCAGTTCGTCCCATGCCCCTACGGGCGCTCAACATTGTGGAAGGGTATAGAGGATTGGTCGCCATTGTGCTACAACCAACCCCATTCGCGCAAATCTTAGAACAGCTGTTTGCACAAATGGTCATTGATTTTTAGCGGGTTGGATGTCCGCTTATAGCAGATAGCCCCCACATATATCCCACCAACACATTAACCGCGCCCCCCTCGCGCTGCACAGTGCCGCTGGCCACCACCAAGCGCTCGCCGCGCACGATCGCTCGCAAACGTTCATAAACGCGCGGCTTCAGCACCAGGTCCACCGTACCCGCCTCATCCTCGAGGGTTTGGAAGGTCACGCCTTTGGCCGTACCGGGACGTTGCACCACAATGGTCAACCCAGCCACTAGCACGCGCTGTCCCGCCGGCGCTTCCTTGACTTCCCAACTGCTCAGAATGTGCTGCTGACGCAACTGCGGCCGGTAAAGCGCCAGGATCTGCGTGGCCGCCGAGTATCCTATCAGCTCATACTCCCATGCCACCTGCTCTAGCAGGCGCAACGCCGGCAGCGCAATATCTGGCTCCATCGCTGGCAGCGCCAACGTGTGGGTGCGCAAATCTAACTGCTTCAGCTGCCACAGCAACTGCCGCCGTTCACCAAACGCATCCAGCGCCCCGGCCATAATCAGCGTCTCCAATAGGTCGGGTGGCACTTTGCTGCGCCGCGCCAGGTCTGCCAGGGAAGCAAATGGCCGCTCCTGGCGGACCCGCGCGATTTGCGCCCACGCCCGGTTGCCCATGCCTTTCACCGCCCGCAGCCCAGTGCGCAGATGCGGTGCGCCTTTGGCATCATAGGCCAGCGTATAAGCATAGTCGCTGGCCTGAATATCCGGGGACAGGATGGCCACACCGTGGCGTTTGGCGTCATTGATGATGACTTCGGGGCTGTAAAACCCCATGGGCTGGTTGTTCAGAATAGCCACATAAAAGGGGCCGGGATAGTAGCGCTTGAGCCACAGATGGGCATAAGCCACCAGGGCCAGCGAACCGGCGTGCGACTTGCAGAAGCCATAGCCGGCAAAGCCCGCCAACTGCTGATAAATGGCCTGCGCCTCCGCCGCGTCAATGCCCTGTTTGGCTGCCCCCTCAAGGAAACGCTGGCGCAGCGGCCCAAAGATGGTGGCTTCATCTTCACGGGCCAGGGCGCGTCGTAACAGGTCCGCTTCGCCCGCCGTAAAGCCGGCGGCCGCCATGGCAATCTGGATGGCCTGCTCCTGATAGAGCAGCACCCCATAGGTGTCGTGCAGCACGGGCTCCAGGCAAGCGTGAGCATAAGTCACCGCTTCCTGACCGGCTCGGCGCCGCAGTAGCGGGTTGACGCTGCCGGCCTGAATGGGACCGGGGCGCACAATGGCTACCTGCATCATCAGTTCGGTAAATTTGACTGGCTTGAGCCGCGGGCCAAAGCCCATCTGCGCCCGGCTCTCCACCTGGCTGGCGCCAATCGTGTCGCCACGCGCAATCATGGCGTACACCTCTGCATCGGCCAGGTCAAGCGTGGTCAAATCAGGTGCTTCTACCCCGCTGCGCTCGATGGCCGCCAGGGCGTCGGTGATGACGTTGAGCGCGCGCAGCCCCAGCACATCCAGCTTAATCAGGCCGCAATCCTCCACGGCGTTTTTGTCCCACTGCACCACCACGCGGCCGGGCATGGTGGCCGGCTCCAGCGGCGCCAACTGCGCCAGCGGCTGCGCCGTAATCAGCATGCCGCCATTGTGGATGCCCAGATGACGCGGGGCGCCGTCCAGTTGCGGCAAGAGCTCACACAGCAGGCGCAGCGGGTGGTGGGCGGGCGCATCTTGGGGCAGCCGCGTGCGCAGTTGCTCGGCCGCGGCGCTAGCTGAGTGCGCATCCACGCTGTGGCTGAGCGCCACGAGTTCAGCCGGCGGCAGACCCAGCACCTTGCCCAAATCCTGGATAGCGCTGCGCGCTTGATAGGTCACATGGTTGCAGACCATGGCCACGTGGTCGCGGCCAAAGTGCTCATAGATATAGGCAATCAGCTCGTCGCGGCGGTTGGTGTCAAAGTCGATGTCAATATCGGGCGCCGTAAAGCGGTCAGCGCTGAGGAAGCGCTCAAAGAGTAGGCCGTGGGCCAGCGGGTCAATGGGCGTAATGCCCAGCAGGTAGGTCACAATGCTGTTGCCCGCTGAGCCGCGCCCTTGGCCCCGAATGCCCTGGCTGGCGGCATGAGCCATCAGATGCGCCACATGCAGAAAGAAACCGGCCAACTGCGCCCCCTCAATCACCTGTAGCTCGTGCGCCAGGCGCGACAAAACCAGCGGGTTAAGGTCGGGATACTTGCGCGCCAGCTCGGTGTGACAACGCTCATACAGCTCGGCAAACTCGTTGCGTCCACTGGCTAGCACAAAGGGAGGAAAACGCTGCTGCGAAAAGTCGAGTGAGACCCGGCAGCGCTGGGCGATTTCCACGGTTGTGGCCAACGCCTGCGAATAAGGAGCAAAGCGCCGCGCCATCTCTGGCGGCGTGCAAAGAGAATAGCTGCTGTTCAGCGCCAAATGGCCCGCCCGCCGCGCCGCCGTCAGCGTCTGCTGATGGCGAATGGCCGTGACGCAATCGCGCAGGCGAGCGTACTCTGGATGAGCGTAGTAGACGTTGCCGGTGGCGGCCACGGGTAGTTCAAACTGCTGCGCCAATCCAGCCAGCTGGGCGTTGAGCCAGTGCGTTTGGGGCAGATAGTTGTGTTGCAGCTCCACATAGAGGTGCGCTGGGCCAAAAATCTCCTGCAAACGCTGTAGATGCGAGGCCGCGCCAGCGAAATCATGGCGCAAGATTGCGGCATCCAGCGGCCCTTGCCGCCCACCAGTCAGACAGATAAGTCCGTCGGCGTGCTGATACAACCACTCCCAAGTCAGACGCGCTTCAATCTTGCCCGGCCACTCATCCGCGACATCCCCATCGCCATCGGTCGCCATCTGGTCCAGGCGGCTGGCCGTAATCAGCTGACACAGATTGGCATAGCCGCCTTGGTTTTGCGCCAGCAGCACCAGCGACGCGCCCTCCGCCAGCGTCACCTCCGCGCCAAAGACCGGATGCACATCGGCCGCCTGCGCCGCCTTCCAAAAGCGCACGGCGCCGGCCAGCGAGTTGGCGTCGGTCAGCGCCAGCGCGGTGTGACCGTGGGCGCGGGCCGCCTCCACCAATGCCTCTGGCGAGGAGACGCCGTCCAGCAGCGAAAAATAGGAGTGACAGTGCAGCTCCACATAAGCCATATGACTTTGCTCTTTGGTTAGTGAGAAATCTCATTTTACCGCCAGGAACGCCAAGGGGCGCAAAGATTACACGCAAAACCCTTGCGAACCTTGGCGATCTTCGCGCTCTTGGCGGTGAAAAGAATAAATTGTCGGTGAGTCAGTCTTGCCCCTTTGCCCCCTGCTCAATCATAAATCTGCTCCAGAAACCACTGATCCGCCAACAAGTCCTGATAGATGACAAAGAGCGCGCCCTGGACTGTGGTGACTGTGAAATAGTGCCGACGCTGCACGCCGCCTGTTAACCACCAATCTGTTTCCACCCGCCACTCATCGGTAATCTGTTCGATGACAAAGATATGTTGTCTCCAGCTCAGGCGCAGGGGTCGACATTGAGAAGATAACGTTATTGCAATGGGTTGCGGGTCAGCGGGCAAGCGCGTCATGGCACGGGTTGGAGAGCGGCCCGACGGTGGGCCAGCGGATGGGTGGGGTCGGTTATGGCGCCGCGCAAGAGGACCGCCCCATAGCGCTGACGCAAGCCGGCCAGCCATTCTGTTGACGAATCAACGGCGGCGGGCGCTTCTTCAAAAAGCCGAAGTTGCGTGGGTGGCGGCAGTTCCGCGGCTTGCAGGTTGGTGATCGTCACTTTGGTCAACTGCTCCGGCCAGATGAGCGTTTGCAACTGGTTAGCCAGGTGATTGCGCACGCGGCCCTCCTGGGCCGTAGGCTCCACAAAGGTGAGCGACAAAATCCGCTCCGCATCCCCAAAACAGAGTTCCAAATCGAGCCGCTGCAGGCCGCGACAGGAGACGGCAAAGGACGCCAGATAGGGTTGCAACGTCGCCATCAGCGCCGTCACCACTGGGTCCAACTGGTGCAGGGGCTGGCCAAAGGGTATACCAATGGGGCTAAAGCGCTGCGTTACCGTGTTTACCACCGGTCGCGCATCGTGCCCCAGCGCCCACTGTTGGGCGGCGGCGCCGGCCTTGCCCAGCGCCGTTTGCACTTGGGCCGTAGGCAGCGCGCCAAACTGCCCCAGCGTGCGGATGCCCAGCCGGTCCAGCCAGCGCAACTCTTTGGGTGGCAGCGGCAGCAGCGTAATGGGCAGCGGTTGTAGAAAAGGGATTTCCTGGGCCGCGTCAATCAGCTTCATGCGCCCCGGCAACGTACGCATAGCCGCCGCCCGCGCCGTAAACTTGCCCGAATCCCAGCCCAGACAGGGCGTCAGTTCAGCGCCCAGCGTCCGCCGCAAGCGTCCGCCCAACTCCCCCGCCAGCGCTTGCACATCCTCCCGCTGCCGGCTCACCAGATGCAAATCCACATAGGCCAGTCCCCAACTTGCCTCCTCGGTGGGCAGCTCCCACCCGGTCAACGTTTCCAGCAGCGCCTGCTGCGTCTGCCCAAAGGCGGGCAAATTGGCCTCCTGAAACGCAATCTCCGGACAGGTCAGCTGCGCCCGTGCCGGCGTCATCGCCAAGTTCACGCCCGCCATCACCGCCGCCTCCGAAAGCGCCAGCAGCCGTTCCGCATTATCTAGAATAGCCAACGGCTGGCCCACCAGCGCCGGCCGCGCCTGATAGGTCAGATTGAGTAGCAGATTGGGGAGGTACGTGCAGAGGACGCTCATGGTAATTTTGAAAGGATGAAGGGTCTGTCGAAGTCACCCTGTCACCCTGTCACCCTTTCACCTTGTCAAGCTGCCCGCACCGTGCCGTTGAACTCAATGTCAATCTGCGCGCGGGCGCCCGCCGCGGCCCAGCGGCTTTTGCGCACGGTGGCCAGCCGCCGATAGCCGCGCCACTGGCCATCTCGGTCCAACCACTGCTGCACGTCAAAGTCCACGTGCAGTCCCGCCATCCGTCGCAGCGGCGCCATCTGGTCCCAGTGCAGCAGGCGCGCCAGCCACGGCGCCGACTCTTCCCCGATACAGAGCAGACCGGTTTGAGTGGCGTGCAGCAGCCGGTTGAGCTTGCTCAAGGCGCGATTGAGCTGCCGCGCCAGCGACGGCATGGCCAGCAGATCCGACACGCTGTCGACCAGAATAAGCCGATACACGTTGCCCGCGGCTAGATACAAGAGCAGCTCCACCGCCTGTTCCAGCGTCGGCGGCTGGTAAATATCCAGGCGCGTCAAATCCACCGCACAGCGCTGGATATAGTCCACATGCAGCTGCTGGTTCAGGCTGAGGATGGCTACGGGCGCCGCTGACTTTGACTTTTTAACCGCCTGCTGCGCCCCCATAAGCACCTTGTAGGCCACGGTCAATTTGCCCGAGCCCAGCGGCCCCGTAAAGAGCGTGACATGGCCCAAGGGAATCCCCGCGCAGCCGGTAATGGCATCCAACCCGGCAAAGCTGGTGCTGACGTGGGGCGGCCGCCGCTGGGCAGGCAACTCACTGCCCTTTTGCAGGGCGCGCGCTCCATGTTGGCGCTGGATGGCGGCTACCGTACTCTCCAGCCGTTGACGTTTGGTGCGGGCCATGTTTTTTCCTCGAAAGGTGAAGTGTTGAGTGGATAATGGGTTGGCGAAGCAGCAATATGCAGCGTGAGAAGCAATGCAGGGGCGAAGAATCGTGGATGCCTATTTTGTTTTTAATTTATAGAACATAAGTTCTAGTTTGTCAAAATTATGACATTCCCCAAAGCGCCCATTTTGAAAGATGATTGCCATTTAGCGCGTCTCATGTATAATTGGACCATCCTTGCCTTTTGTGATCCAACTTATTTTCAACCAGCGGAGTTTGCATCCATGAATCAGACCACCGCCATCGTCGCTATGATCGTCGACGCATTGGCCGCCGCCATCCAGGCCCGCAAAGCCACGCCGTCTGCCGCGCTGACCGCAGCCCACCAGGCGCTGCTCGCCCATCTGACCACGAACTACCCCGACATTCGCTTACGCGACATCCAACGCAAGCCGGGCTCGGTGGACGTACGCGAGCTGCTGACCGAGGACTTGGCCGAGGCCGGCGCGGCTGATGATGCCGAGCTGGCGCAGCTGGCGCTGGCTTTGGCTAACGAGGTGCGCCAGGACGCGCCGGCGGCGGCGCAACGTATTGGCGTCGATCTGGCGCGCGTGACCGCGCGCAATCTCAACATGGACAACGTACAGGGTGCGGACGTGGGAGCCCGCCTCCAAGATGTGGCTGTCGAAAACGACGCCAAACTTCACAACGTACGGGCTGGCCAGCCCCAAGCCGGTGGTCTCAACACCCAAATTGTGGATACCACAGTCGGCCGCGACCTGATCATTGGCGAAGACAAGCAGGCCGCCGAAACTGCCGCCCGCACCGCTTATCTGGCAGAGGTGGCCGCCGAGTGCAACCTGCTGCCCTGGCCCACCATCCACGCCCAGTTTGCCGATCCGGACCAGGGCAGTGAGCTGGGGCTGGCCGATATCTACACCGACCTGGACACCAACGATCTGCGCCAGATTGAACGCGAGGAGGAGCTGCGCCAGTTTATGCGCGCCCTGCACCAGACCGAGCGCATTCCGGCCCAGGAGATGGCCAACGACGCCCCCCGCCTGCTCATGATGGGCGACCCCGGCTCGGGCAAGTCCACCTTTGTCAAGCATCTCGCCTACACGCTGGCCCGCGCCGGCCAGCAGGAGGAACCCGCCAGTCTGCTGGCCAACATGGCGCCGTGGAGCCACGGCCCGCTGCTGCCCGTGCGCATTGAGCTGCGCCAGGTGGCCGCCTTTGCCCGCCGCCATGAGATTGTCAAGGGCGACGTGAGCCTGCTGCGCCGCTATCTGCCAGAGCTGCTGGACGAGATGGGGCAGCGCGCGTTCTGGCCCCAGTTGGAGCGCACGCTGCAGCGTCCGTACGAGGGCCCACCGCTGCTCTTTCTGCTGGATGGGCTGGACGAAGCACCCACCGCCCAGCGCCAGCTGGTGGTCGACATGGTCAACGCCGTCAGCCGCCACTGCCCGCGCCACCGCTACCTGGTCACCTGCCGGCCCTATGCCTATGTGGGGCAGCCCTGGCAGCTCCAGAACTTTCGCCAGACCACGCTGGCCCCCTTTAACCGCGGCCAAATTAACCGCTTTGTAACAAACTGGTATCAGCGGCTGGCCGATCGCAGCCGCATGAGCCAGGCCGACGCCGACGCGCGGCTCCAACGCTTGCAGGGCGCGCTGGAGCGCGCGGACCTGCTAGGGCTAGCCGAACGCCCGCTGTTGCTCACCGTCATGGCTCAACTGCACACCTTTACCGGCCAACTGCCCGATGACCGCGTGGCACTCTACCGCGACGCCGTGGATCTGCTGCTGCAGCGCTGGGAGGGGCGCGACGGCCAGCAAGTGACGCTGCTGGAGGAACTGGCGCTGCCCGGTCTCAAAATGAGCGATCTGCTGGAAGGGCTCTATGAGGCTGCCTACAAGGCCCACGGCGGACAGAGTACAGAGGCCGAGGGCGATACGGCCGACATTGCCGAAGGCGATCTACGCCAGTGGCTGGCGCCCTATTTGCGCAACGACTGGAACAAGGCCGGCGACTTTATTAGCTATATTCGCGAGCGGGCCGGGCTGCTCATCCGCCACAAAACCGACGCCTACACCTTTCCCCACCGCACCTTTCAGGAATATCTGGCCGCCTGCCACCTGACCACCCTGCCCGACTACCCCAGCAGCGCCGCCGAGCTGGTTACGAAAGACGCCACGCGCTGGCGCGAGGTCTTTCTGCTGTCGCTGGGCCAGGCTGCGCTGGGGCAAGCCATTGCGGCCGTCAATGCGCTCTGCCCGCAGACTGTGGCCGCAGAAGCCGACGCTGCCGCCTGGCAAGTGGCGCTGCTGGCCGCCCAGGCGCTGGACGAAATTGGCCGCCCCAAGCTGGAGCGCCGACCCGATGGGCAAGCGCTACTGGAACGGCTGCGCACCTGTCTGCCCACCGCTCTGGGCCAAGACCAAATCTTAACGCCCAAAGAGCGGGTGGAGGCGGGCCGCCTGCTGGGCCGCCTGGGCGATCTTAGAGAGTCGATAATGAAGGTTGATCAGATGGAGTTCTGCTTGATTCCTACCGGTCCCTTTATGATGGGCAGCCCCGCTGACGATGAGGAGGCCGACGACTGGGAAAAGCCGCTGCACCAGGTGGAGATGCCCTATGATTTCTGGATGGCGCGCTTTCCCATTACCTGCGCCCAGTTTGCCCAATTTGCCACCGCCGAAAATTACGCCAACCCCGCATTTTGGCCCGAAGCCGCCGCCGCTGGCTGCTGGGCGGATGGCGTGCTGCGCGGCTATGTATCGCAGTGGAACAGCGATAAAGAAGAGTGGGAATTCCCCGAACTGTCGCTCTCAAAACCTTACGACCGCGGCGAACCGTGGACGCTGCCCAACCACGCCTGCGTCGACGTAAACTGGTACGAGGCGCTGGCCTTCTGCCGCTGGCTCACCGGCCGCGGGCGCAACCAGGGCTGGCTGCCCGCCGGCTATGAGATCCACCTGCCCAGCGAGGCCGAATGGGAAAAAGCCGCCCGTGGCGCTCTACAGCTGCCCGCACAGATGACGCAACTGTGCGCCCGGCAGCTGGCCGAATTTTATCAGAGCAGTGCGGTCCAGCCTGGCGACATGGTTCCCAACCCCACCCCCACGCGCCGCTATCCGTGGGGCGCCGACTTTGACGCCAACGCCCTCAGCTATTCCAAAAACCGCATTGGCCAGAACAGCGCTCCCGGCGCCTTCCCAGGCGGCGCCAACCCCTATGGTATTGACGAGCTGACCGGAACGGTTTTTGAGTGGACGCGCAGCCTGTGGGGTACAAAAGCTGATGCACCAGATTTTGCCTATCCGTATATTCTGAATGACGAACGCGAAAACTTGAACGCCGATGATTACACCATCCGCATCCTTCGCGGCGGCAGTTGGGGACATGACGCAAAATGGGCGCGCTCTGCGGCGCGCTTCAGGGACTACCCGTACGGCTGGTACGACCGCTTGGGTTTTCGGTGTGTGGTGGTCCCCAGCTCTCGATAGTCCTGAATGCTGATTTCTGGCTGCTGGTTTCTGAACTCCTGAATTCTGCGGGAAACAGGAGCGAAGAGAGATGCAAGCCGTCGTGTGAGAAGGTCAACGATCCCAATGGGCGCGTCAGCGCCCGCGCGCCAATTTTTTTTGACCCCTCCCTAACCCGTTCGACTGAGCTCACGCCGAAGCCTCCCCTAGAGGGGCTAAGTTTTACCCACAAGTCGAGATGGGTGGCGCTCACGGGGACGGACACGAGGTTGGTGGAAGAAATTTCACGCATTTTATCCATCTCACGAGACACCAACCTCATGTCCCTACGGTTCGGCGCCACGCGCAGGGACATAATGCGTAGGGACATGAGGTCAGGCGGGATGCCATTTTATGCAACGCAGTCGGTTTGTTCCGCCTGTCCTCGTGTCCGTCTTACCCCGCGAGGCCTGCGTCCCAAAGATGGGGGTAATGTTTAGCCCTTGAGGGGACCGTCACGGGAGAGGCCCCACCGCCGCTATCAGATTGACCGCGCATATGGTACAATCTCCACGCGGCGGCGCACTTCGTGTGTCGCCGCAGGGCCGGGTCGACTCTGCGGCGCGCAACAGGAACAACCCGAACAACAGGAACAACAACATGGGTTTTCGGTGTGTGGTGGTCCACGCCTCTCGATAAATTAGGACTTGTATGATGGCGGTTGTGCGGAGCACAGAGTCATCATATAACGTAAGGACTTACGCAAGCCTAGGGGAAGAACAGTTTCGTGTGCAATGCGTTCCCGTTCTAGCGGTCCACTGGCGCTGCGCAAGTCGTATAAATTTCAGAACACCGCAACGGTGTTGGCGATATAGGCAGCGGTTTTGCTGTGGGAATCCAGCCCCATTGCTTCCCGTTGCCATCCATTATGCCAACTGTCACGTCAAGTTTCATGTGTCGTACAAGAGCTGACAGGTTTTCAAAACCTGTCAGCTCTGCGCGTATTCATGGCGCTTGACTCGGCAAATGGTATGAGATATAAATGTCCCCGCCGGAAATGGCCAGCGCCGTGCACGATGCGCCGCTGGCCCGAGGCCACAATCGAGAGATGGCGCGACCCGGTCCTGGCTGCACGGCCCGCTATGCGGCCCCGTGCGGGCATATATCGACGAGGCCCGGCCCCTGCGTCTGCAACACGACGCTTGGGTCGGGCCGCACCGAGCCCACCTCTTCACCGCTCACCGGCGCTCTTGCGCCAGCCGCCCAGCAGCCGCCCCACCTCGGCCGTCATCTGGCTCACGTGGCGAAACTGGCCAGCGCTCAGCAACTCCAGCTCATAACAAAGCAAGAGCAGCTTGCGCAGATTGGTCAGCGCCATATCGGCCCGCAGCAGATGCGCCGGCGCCTGGCGCCGATCCAGCCCGGCCGCCACCAGCGCCTCTTGCAGGGCAAAGCCGTGGCGCGTCACCTCCTGGGCCAGCGTAAAGCGATATTCGCGCGGAAATTTGCGCGTGGCGGGCAGCAGCCAGCGCAGCAGATCTTGGACGCGCGCAAAGATGGGCGATTCATTCATGTTACAGTTCGCTCAACATTTTACGGCGCAATCCATACGTCTGCCCATAGCGCACGTGGTTAACCCAGCCCTGCACCGAGGCCGTCACCTTGGCCAGCGGAATGTCGCCGGCGGCCTGCGCGACCAACAGGCTGCGCAAACGCCGTCGATAGGCAATCCCCTTGCGCCGCTTGAGTCGCCGCTGGTGCGGATAGAGCACAAAGCCCAAAAACGGTATGCCCTCAGCGACCGGCCGCGGCTGGCAGCGCGTCGCGTGCAGCGTCAGCCGCAAGCCGGCCAAAAAGTGGATGAGCGCCGTCCGATATTGCCACAGCGTGGCTTTGTCATGGCCAAAAAGCAACATATCATCCACAAAGCGCACGTAGGCCGGGCACTTTAGCTCCCGCTTGACAAAATGATCCAGCGGATTGAGATAGACATTGGCCCAAAACTGGCTGGTGAGGTTGCCAATGGGCAGCCCGTGCGGCCGGTTGACGGCGAAAAGATCGTCGCCTGGGAAATAGGGCGGGATGTAGTCTTCGCTCAACACGCCCGCGCCACTAGTCACTACGGTTTGACACAGCCACAGCATGTCTGGGTCCACAATGACGCGCTCAATGGTCGCCAGGAGGATGGCGTGATCAATGGCGGGGAAAAATTGCGCCACGTCGCACGGCAACACGTAGCGATAACGGCGGGCAAAATATTGGGCGCGATCCAGGGCGGCGTGGGTGCCTTTGCCCTTGCGGTTGGCGTACGAATCATGGATAAAGCGGCGCTCAAAGAGCGGCTCCATGACGTTGCACAGGGCGTGATGCGCTACCCGATCGCGGAAAGGCGCCGCGCTGATCAGCCGCCGCTTGGGTTCGTGGATGGTGAAGCTAACGTAGCCGCCGGGCGCATAGCGCTTTGTCAGCAGCTCGTCTTGCAGCGCCAGCAGATTTTCGGCCGCATTCAGCTCAAAGGCAGCCGCCGGCGGCTGCCCGCGCTTGCCCTTGGCTGCCTTGCGCCACGCCCCCAGCAGATTTTCCCATTCATAGACTTGCGGATAGAGATGACGATATTTTTTCATGGTGACGACCACTCCAAGGGCAACGCAGCGTGCGTGCGTGGGGGCCTCTCCCTGCTCTGCACCCTTGGGGTGCGCCGCGTCCCTCTCCACAGGGTGGAGAGGGACAGCTTTGGCGCTTTGCACCAAAGCAGGGAGAGGCCCCACACATCCCGTGCAGAGACCTCCCGTCCAGGGCTCAGCTTTACCCAGAAGTCGAGATGGAAGGAACTCACGGGGGCGGACACAAGGTTGGTGGAAGAAATTTCATGCATTGTGGCAATCTCACGGGACACCAACCTCATGTCCCTACGGTTGGGTGCCATGCGTAGGGACATGAGGTCTGGCGGGATGCCGTTTTATGCAACGCAGTCGGTTTGTTCCGCCTGACCTCGTGTCCGTCTTATCCCGCCAGACCTATGCCCCAAAGATGTGGGTAATGGTTAGCCTCCAGGTAAGATAGGGACGAGTTAGGGACGCTCCGTGAAATAAAGGCCGCTTCAAGTGCAACGCACGGCGCCAGCCGCCTTTGCACTCATAGGCGATGCGCGCGCCGTGCGTTGCACTTTGCGCTAGAAAAAAATTTCGCGCGCGGGCGCTACCGCGCCCTTTGCAGATTCGACAACCTCACGCCCAGGCTAGCCCCTCTCTCCGTCGACCTCCCCGCAGAATTCAGGAGTTCAGAAACCAGCATCCAGAAGCCAGCATTCAGGACTATCGAGAGCTGGGGACCACTACACACCGAAAACCCACGCTGACGTCCCTGTCGACCGGGCCGCCCCCGTTGCGCGCCGCAGAGGTTGCGTTGTCTCCACTTCTCCAATATGCTCCGCCCTTTAACCACGGCCAACCATCACTCTCATCCACATCGGCACTCCACTCGTATACGTTGCCGCTCATATCCCACACGCCATCGACGGTCACGCCGTCGGCATACATGTGCACCGGCGTGGTCTGATTCAGTTCGCTCTCGCTGGTATTGGCGCGGCTGGTGTCAAATTCATCGGCGCCCCACGGATATTCGTATTCATCGGCGTGGGCCGTCGTCATCCACTGCGCCTCGGTGGGCAGACGTACTTCTGCATCCGTTCCAATCTGCTCCTCTTTGCGTAGCCACTCGGTCAGCCAGGCGCAATAGGCATTGGCCTCATACCAGCTCACGCCCACCACCGGCTGGCTGAGCCAGTTAAAGCGCATACTATCCCAATAGCGCGGAGCGGTCCATTTTTCGTCGTCGCGATATTTCCTCCCTTCTGCATCGCTCCACCAGCGGTCGTCTTGATAGCCGCCATCCGCCACAAAGCGCCGAAACTGGCCGTTGGTGACCGGATAGCGGCCAATCTTAAATGGCTGGCCGGGAATGGCCACAAAGTCATCCAGACCGGGCGGCTCCACACTCAGGTGGGCCAGCAGCGACCCAGCGTCCAGCCGCTGGGCGGGCGGCAGCGCGCCGTTCTGCAGGGCGGCGGTCAGCAGCCTCGGCATCATTTCAATCACCTGTTCCGCCCGCCGTTTCTGTTCGGCCTGTCCCGCCAGCAGGGGACCAAAGAGATGCACGTATGCATTGCCCAGCAGCAGCACGTGTTGCCATTCAGATGCGGCGGTTGGATTGCGGGGCATTAACTCATCAAAGACGGCCAAAGCGTTGTCATAGTCGGCATGCACCGCAATCTGATAGCCCAGGGCCAAATAGATGGCCTCGCGCCACGCCTCCTGATCGATACGCTCCCTAAATTTGGCCAAAAAATTGCCCGCCGTCATCTGCCGCGCCGCCAGATATTCCTGAAAAGTGCGGTGCGAAAAGTGATAGGTTCGGTCGTCCTTGGCATAAATCAGCCCCGTACGTTCATCCATCAGCGCCAGTACCCGCTCGACCCACTCTGCTTTGGTCGGCTTGTCGCCTGGGTGGATCGCCTCCAGCGCATCGCGCATGGTGTGGTGCGAAATATCCACCGTATCGCGCTGCTCCGCCGGATTGTGGACGCTGTAGGCCAGCCGGTTGAGCGCGTTTTCCAGGCTGCCCTTGGGTATTTTGGCCCCGTTGAGCAGCGCCTCCAGGTTGGTGGGCCGCCCCTTTTCATCCAGCTTGGTGCGCTCCCACTCCCACAGCAGTTGCGCCACATACTCTTCATAGAGCATGGCGCGGCTGTTGGGCAGCCCCTTGGCGTGGTTGACGCGCGCCATCATGGTCAGCAGTAGCGGCGTCCCCGCCATGTGGCGCAGCTCGGCGCGATTGGGGTCGTCCAGGGCGCCCAGCAGCCGCCCCTTGGCCGCTGCCGATGCCTCCGGCTGATAGCGGCCAGCGTAGACCAGCTCACCGTGCCAGCGTTCAATAAAGTCACCCACCGCCGCCCGGCTCAGCGGCGCCAGCGTGAAATCAGGCAGAGCCAGCGCCTCTCCCGCCTGCTGCCACGCCGCATAGGGCCGAATGCGGCAGGTGACGATCAGCGGAACGTGGCCAAAGCCGCGGCAAAAGTCCGCCACGCTGGCCAGCAGCGTAGCCCGTTGCACCCCATCGGCCACCTCGTCCAGCCCGTCCAGCAAAATCAGGGCGTTGGGCGTTGCGCCGGTCAACCGCTCTAGAAAGTGTTCTTTCTGACGGTCGTTGGTCAGGCTAGCTGTCTGCTGCAGAATGCGCACACACTCGGTAATCAAGTCATCGGCCACACCTTGCGTCTGGGCGTCCAAATGGGCCGCCCAGCGGCTCAGCACCACGCGCACCGGCAGCAAGCGCCGCCCAAAGAGCGCATCCAGCTCGGCCAACCAGCCCGCCTCCATCTCATCTAATTCGCTCTGGCAGCCGGATGCCAGCACGCCGGCCAGCCGCCGCGTCAGCGTGCTCTTGCCGCCGCCCGGATCGCCCAGGATGACCAGTTGTGGGTTGGCGCCAATCGCTTCCAGCGCGGTCATGTTTACGAAGGCGGCCTGTAGCGCATCTGGCGTTGTCTGGAGCGCCGTCGCCACCTGCTCCAGCGCTTCCGAACTGAGCCCGTTGAGCAGCTCCCAATTGACCGCATCCGGCTCATCCATCCCCTGTTCTAACCGTAAGTGGGTGCGTGAACCGCGCCCTTTGGCCGGCTTATCATCCTGAAGCTGTTCAATTTGCGCCCGCAACGCGTGCACGTCCACCTGTACCGCGGCCAAGCGTTGTTGCACAAGCTGCTGTGTAGGCCTTTTATCTATATCCAAATCCACATAGACCCGCTGCAAGCGCGGCGAGCGACGCCCTGTCTGGTCCACCGGTCCATCGTGGGCCAACGGCAGCTCGTTGCACTCGGCGTAAAGACTCTTCAGATAGGCCACCTCTAATTTGCTTAGATCAAGCTGCGGTGTTGTGCCCACATACTTATTGCCCAGCACTTTATCGCCACCGACTTTATCGCCACCGACTTTATCGCCACCGACTTTATCGCCACCGACTTTATCACCATCAAATTTATCGCCACCGACCTTATCGCCGCCAATCTTATCACCCACGTGAATTTCGTCGGCCTGATTGCCCTGGAACAGCACGTCGCCTGTGCGCGCCCCTTCCGCACCGGCCCCATCCCCGGCCTGCGTCCGGCCAATGTGCATCTCGCCCGCAAAGCGGCTATTGCGCACGCGCACGGCCAAATCGCCGCCGATCACGTCGAAGATGTGCAGCCTTGCCGCCTCTACCTGCTCCAGATCCACGCCAATGGATTGGGCCGTGGGCGCGGCGTCGGCATGAGCGCGCAGGGCGTCCAACAGCGTCAACGCCGCCGCCAGCAGGTCGGGATCCTGATCGGCGTGGGCGGCAGTCAGCTCCTTTAATAAAGAAGCTTGTCCCAGCTTCGAATCGGGAAATCTCTGGATACCCTCCAATTCCACCTGGGGATAGCGCCGCTGAAGATAGTCCAGCAGCACTTGATAGGCTTGGGCAACGTCCGCCGGACATTCCGTCTGCATCTGCCGCACCGCCCCCATGCACAGCGTGTTGGCGATGAGTTCAATCGTTGGCATAATTCCTCGCGGTGAAATATTTTAGCGGGTCACATCGTCTTTAGCCACGTAAACGAAATAACGATGCCACCACCAGCAAACTGCTCGACCGGTACACGCAATACGCAATACGCAGACGCATACCTGGCCCAATTATTTTTTTACAAAGGCCTATGCGATAATAGCCAAGTATATCACCTCTTGCGTCGAATCCGAATCGCCCGTGCCAACCATCTAGCACCATCTGGAAATTGCCCCATGGACCAGACCATCCAACCTGTTGTGACCGCCCTGGCCGCCGGCGCGGCCGCGCTTACGTCTGGTGCGAGTCCAACCGTGCAGGAGGCCTACGCCCGCCTCAAAGCCTACCTGGCCAACCGCTACGCCAGCGTCAGCGCCGACGTGGCCCAGCTGGAGAGCCAGCCGGAGAGCCGCGCCCTGCGCCAGCAGATCATTGCGCAGGGGCTGGCCAGCAGCGCGGCCGCGGCGGATGCCGAGCTGCGCCAACGGGCCCAGGCGCTGCTGGATGCGCTAAGCGCCGCGCCCGCCACCGTCACCGGTGTCTCTTTACAGGATATTGAAGCCGCCGCCATCCACCTGCGCCAGATTAGCGCCCAGGGCGACGGCGACGTAGTGGGCGTGGAGGTGCGCCAGGCCAAAGTGTCCGGTGAGATCGATATCAGCGACGTGGCCGCCGCGCATCGCCCTGATGCAACCACAGCCCCCACCTTTCAAGTCAACAACCACCGGTAAAACCGGTGGCTTGAATTGATGCACCTGGAAGGTGCACTGTTACTGATTAGTGGTTAGTCGAACAACTTGCCTTGTGTAGCATCATTGTCTTGATCCCGCTTGTTCTGCCACTTGACATACTTGCGGATGCGCTCTTCATCTAGGCCGACGCTACTTACACAATAGCCGCGTGACCACACATGCTGGCCCCAATACCGTTTGCGCAATTCGGGAAAACGGTCAAAGGCGCCCAAGGCCGTCTTGCCTTTGAGAAAGCCAATGACTTGCGACACCGCATACTTGGGCGGAATCGACAACACTATATGCACATGGTCCGGCTGTACATTCAGTTCCAGAATTTCTACCCCCTTTTTCTGGCCACAGAGGTCGTAGAGCTTCTGCGTCATATATTGCGCCACTTCGGTGTCCAAAATCTTATATCGATATTTTGGACAAAACACGACGTGATATTTGCATTCATACAACGAATGCGATAGCTTTTTGAATTGACGGGTCATTATGTATCTCCTGTTAGTTTCGCACCTTCCAGGTTGATACATAATACCCGTTACATGGCTACCCAATACATCGGTCGAACCGCTATTTAGTCCACTACCTGAGGTAGTGGTTTACACTTTTGAATCAACCTGGAAGGCATCCAAGCGCAGCACATCCAAATTAACGCGGGCGGGGCGCCGCCGGTGGACGACGCCCGTGCTGATGCGTTGCGCACCTCCTATCTCAGCGCGCTCTACCAGCGCGCGGGACGCGTTGAATTTGGCAACGCCACACTGAGCAACCGGCCGGACCAGACGCCGCTGACGCTGGATCAGGTCTATACTGCGCTGCGCACCAGCACGGTGGAGGGCCGCGACGAACTCTGCTTTGATGGGCTGACGCTCTTGAACCACGTCCGCGCCCAGCACCAGCTTTCGGCCGTGGAGCAGCTTGACCGCCACCAGCGGCTGGTGCTGCTGGGCGCGCCGGGCAGCGGCAAGAGCGCCTTTGTCAACTTTGTGGCGCTCTGTCTGGCCGGCGAATTGCTGGGCAAACGCCCCGCCAACCTGGCTGCGCTCACCGCGCCGTTGCCCCGCCCAGAAGAGGCGCACCTGGACAAGGCTGAAAAGGCGCAACCCCAACCGTGGACCCACGGCGCGTTGCTGCCGGTGCGCGTGGTGCTGCGCAACCTGGCCGCCACCCATCTGCCCGCCGCCGATCAGCCCGCCAACGTCACCCACCTGCTCAACCACATTGGCCAGCAGTTGACCGAGCTGGGGCTGGCCGACTTTGCCCAGCCGCTGCTGGACGAGTTGCGCCAGGCGGGCGGACTGCTGCTGCTGGATGGGCTGGATGAAGTGCCCGAGGCCGACGCCCGCCGCGCCCAGATTCGACAGATGGTAGAGAGCTTTGCCGCCACCTTTCCGGCCTGCCGCATGGTGGTCACCAGCCGCACCTACGCCTATCAGCAGGCGGCGTGGCGGCTGGAAGGCTTTACGCCAGCGCTGCTGGAACCCTTTGATGAGGCGCAGATTGTGGCTTTTGTGGACCGCTGGTATAGCCAGGCCGCGCGCCAGCGCGATTTGACCGGCGGCGACGCCCGCGGCCGCGCCGAACTGCTCAAGCAGACGGTGCTGCGCAACTCGCGGCTATACGCCCTGGCTGAACAGCCACTGCTGCTCACACTGATGGCCAATCTGCACGCCTATCGGGGCAGCCTGCCCAATCGCCGTGAGCAGCTTTACAAAGAGGCGGTGGATCTGCTGCTGGACTGGTGGGAGCAGCAGCGGGTGGTGCGCGATGACGATAGCCACTCCTATCGTGTGGTGCAACCCAGCTTACTTGCCTATCTAGATGTGGGCAAAGAGCGCATGTTGGCGACGCTGGCACAGTTGGCCTTTGACGCCCACGCCCGCGTGCCGGACCACAATCAGCGCGCCGCCATTGAACAGAGCAAGCTGCTGGCTGCGCTCTTCACCATGCACGACAAGGTGGACGTGCGTCAGCTTATCGACTATCTGGAGCAGCGAGCCGGGCTGCTGGTGGCCGAAGGGGGTCAGCTCTACGCCTTTCCCCACCGCACTTTTCAAGAATATCTGGCTGCGCTGCATCTGGCCCAACCCGCCTTCTATCCCGACGAATTGGCCAGGCTGGCGCGCGAGCAGCCCCAGCGCTGGCGCGAGGTGCTGCTGCTGGCTGGCGCCGCCGCCGCCGGCCCGGTGGGGTCAGATCTGTGGGCGCTGGCCGAGGCGCTCTGCTATCGCGAGCCCACCGACGCCGAGTGGATTGAGGCCGACGCCTGGGGCGCCCAGTTGGCCGGCCAGTTGCTGACCGAAAGCGCCACCCTCTCGCCGTTGCCGCCACGCCACAAAGGGAAGCTCGAACGCGTGCAGCGCGGCCTGGTCCACGTGGTGGAGCAGAGCCAACTGCCGGCGCTGGAGCGCGCCCTGGCTGGGCGTAGCCTGGCCCAACTGGGCGACCCGCGCCCCCACGTGATGACCGTGGAGGCGATGCACTTCTGCTCCATTCCGCCCGGTCCCTTCTTGAACCCCATGGCTGAGCATCGCCAGACCGAGCTGCCCTACGCCTACTGGATGGCGCGCTACCCGGTGACGCAGGCCCAATATGCCCACTTTGTGGCAGCCGGCGGCTATGAACAGACGGCGTTTTGGGCGGAGGCGATTGAGGCTGGGTATTGGGATGAGCGCGGGTTCAAAGGCCAGTTTGATGATGAGCCGCGCACCGCTCCCTATCAATTTGACCATCCATACGATCTGCCCAACCATCCGGTGGTGGGCATTACCTGGTACGAAGCCATGGCTTTCTGCGCCTGGCTGACCGCAACCATGCGGGCAAACGCGGCGCTGCCCAATGACTACGTGATCACGCTGCCGCTGGATGCCGATTGGCGCAAAGCCGCCGTGGGTGGTCTGCAAATTCCGGCCACCGCCGCGCCGCGGCCCCTGGCCAATATAGATTGGAGCCAGCCGGTTTCCGCTGCTCTTATCGAGAATTCCCAGCCCCAACGCCGCTATCCGTGGGGCGAGGCGGCGGATGCCGACCTGGCCAACGTGCAGGAAAGCGAAATCGGCAGCACCAGTGCCGCCGGCTCTTTTGGGGGCGGCGCCTCGCCCTATGGCGTGGAAGAGTTGAGCGGCAACGTGTATGAATGGTTGCTGCAAAAGCCCGGAGATTTGGCTGGCGGCGCATTTTGGCGAGATGCGGAAGAGGCCACCTCTGCGGCGCGCGACTGGAGCGACCCGCTCGACGGGAGCGGCAGCATGGGTTTTCGGTGTGTGGTGGTCCCCAGCTCTCGATAGTCCTGAGTGCTGGTTTCTGGCTGCTGGTTTCTGAACTCCTGAATTCTGCGGGGAAGTCAACGCAGATAGCGGCTAGCCTGGGCGTGGGAAAGTCGAACCTGCAAAGGGCGCGTCAGCGCCCGCGCGAAATTTTTTTCTAGCGCAAAGTGCGTCGCCCGGCGCCAGCCGCCTTTGCACTCATAGGCAATGCGCGCGCCGTGCGTTGCACTTGAAGCGGCCTTTATTTCACGGAGCGTCCCTAACTCGTCCCTATCTTACCTGGAGGCTAACCATTACCCACATCTTTGGGGCATAGGTCTGGCGGGATAAGACGGACACGAGGTCAGGCGGAACAAACCGACTGCGTTGCATAAAACGGCATCCCGCCAGACCTCATGTCCCTACGCATGGCACCCAACCGTAGGGACATGAGGTTGGTGTCCCGTGAGATTGCCACAATGCATGAAATTTCTTCCACCAACCTTGTGTCCGCCCCCGTGAGTTCCTTCCATCTCGACTTCTGGGTAAAGCTGAGCCCTGGAGGGGAGGGAACTGTCACGAGACGCGTGGTGCGTAGGGGCGCATCAAAACCATAGGGCGGGGCAAGCGTCGTCCCGCCCATTTTAGCGAAAGGCACAAACCGTATGGAACCCATTACATTCATCGTCACCGCCCTGGCCGCCGGGGCGGCCGCCGGGCTCACAGGCACTGCTGAAGGCGCCGTCAAAGAGGCCTATGCCGGCATCAAGACGCTGATTCAGCGCAAATTTGGCGGCGTGGATCTGGCCGTGTTGGAAAGTAAGCCGGAATCGGCCACGCGCCGCGCCGTAGTGGCCGAAGAGCTGACCAAGGCCGACGCGGCCCAAGACCAGGCGCTATTGCAGGCCGCCGAGCAGCTCATGCAGCTCATCCAGCAGCGGGCGCCGCAAGTAGGCCAGGTCATCGGCGTAGACTTGAACAAAATCAAAGGCGGCTCGCTGGATCTAAGCAATATCAGCGCCAGCGGCCAAGGCGACGTCACCGGCCTTCGCGTTAATGATGCCGAAATTCAGGGCGACCTCAAAATCAGCGGCGTGCAGGCAAGCGGCGGTGGCGCATCCAATACGCAGATCAACACCGACGGCGGCTCCGTCATTCAGGGCAGCGTCGATACCGGCGGCGGCGATTTTGTGGGCCGCGATAAACATGTAGGCAGGAATCCAAACGCCTAATGCAGCAGTACGTTTGTGCAGTTGCGTAATCTCGCCAGCTAGGCCCTCTGCAAACCTTCCTCTTCTTGAGCGTCCCAACCCGGGGCGCTCTTCTTTTTTCTTTATGTTCTCCAGAACCCATATTTAAAAATAGCAGCGGCGCCTTGCTTCGCCAAGCCCCCCAATTTTCTGGCTTTCTATTTGTCCGGCAAGTGCTGGCGCACGCCGGACCGAGGCCCAAATTTGGGGGATGGCGGCGACGGCTGGCCGCTGCTGATTTGGTGGACAGTTTGTTTTGTTCCATTGGTGCTTTCTGTAGAAAAGAGAAAAATCATGCTCTATCCATCACGCGCCGCCTACCGCCATCGCAATGGCGACGGCTATCGTTTCATTCATCCCATTAGCCGACTCTACGGCGAACTGCCCGGCGACATCACCGGCGCCATTGTCTGGATCGAAGGCCAAACCGAATGTCGCTTAGGCGTTGTCATCGCCGCCACCGCTAACCGCCAAAAGCTCATGGCCACCGGTCCCAACTGGTTTGCCTTTGCCACCCATAAACAAGTCTGGTTCCCCGGCCCCACGCCGCTGCGCGCCTGGGCTCAGCATCTTTTCCAAAAGGCCAAACTCCCCGTTGCCTGCCGATAGTACAGCCACTGCGCCCCAATATGCCAAACCATTCCTCCTGCGGCGGCCTGCCCTTCAACGCCTTTCCAGATTGATAACAAGTTCCAAAAGCGCACGCGGCGATTCAACGCGCCTCCAGCGCTCGGTCTGCCGCCGGGCGGGTGCTCTCCTTCCCGCCTTGTATGTCCATATGATTTGTACAATCCATCGGCACTTGTTTTCCGTCCTACCCTGCCTCGGCAGCCGGGCGCCTGCGGCCCCCGTATGCCGAAAATGTCCATATAGAACTGTTTGATAGATCCCCCCGCCGGAGGCAAAAAATATTGTATTCCGGGGGACTGCGGCGGCGCAAGGGGAAAATATATCCTCGGGAGCTACGCCAGGGGGCTGCGTGTCGGGGGGCGAGCGGCTGGTTATATGATGGCTCTCTACGAAAAAATGATCTCATAGTTCCGCCCCCCGCCACCGTTCCTCCTGGCGCTTGGGTTGCGCTGCCTTTTATCCGATGTGCCTTCTGCGCACTACCGGATCTCTTGTTCAATGGCTCCTCCCGTGCGACGGCAGCGCGCTTTGTTTATTTGGCTCCCTCGGCCCCTTGCGCCCCCTGGCCCCCGGCGCGTTTTTCTTTTTGCCCTCCGGCGGGTGGGTGCGGGGTGCTGCGCCCTGCGGTTGCTTTTTCTTTTTTCTTTCTTTGGGGGTGTTCCTGTGTCCGTTTCTTCCTTGCCTTTGGTTGGTTTCTGTGGTCCGCGCGTGGCTCCGGCTGGCGCGGCGCCGCTGGTCTCGTCTCTTGTCCGGTCCGCCTTGGCCTCTGGTCGTGGCGTCGCCGCCGGTTGTGCGCTCGGCGTCGATTCTTTGGCCGTTTCTTCTGCCTTGGCTCTTGGGGGGGCTGGCTCGCTTTCGGTCTTTGCGGCCTTTGGTTCCTCTGGTCTTGGTTCGGTTGCGTCCTGTTCTGCGCCGCTGGCGTCCCTCTCCGCCGCTGCTGCCGCGGGTGCGTCTGTTTCCTGGTGGGCGGGTGGTGCGCCGGTGCGCGGTGGCTTGCTGCCCGCGCCCGCCCGCCTTGCTGCGCGGTCGCTGGCCTTTGTGCGCGCGGTTGCTGCCTCTGGCGCTGGCTGCGGTCTGGTGGCGGTGGTGGGGGCGCTGCCCTCTTCCCCGCTGGCCCTGCGTCGCGCCTCTGCCGGTCGCCCGTGGGTTTCGTCTGGCTCTGGCTCCTGGTCTGCTGTGGGCGCTGCTGCGGCGCTGGGCGTGCCGGTGGTGGTCTTTCCGCTGGGCGGTGTTGCGCCCTCGGCGCTGCCCCTTCTGGCCGGTGGTGGCTCCTGGTCGCCCGCTGCCGCCGCTGGCCTCTGGTCCGCGGGTTGGCGCTGGGTTCCCGCCGTCGCTGCTGCGTAGCCGTCTTTGTTCTCTGCTGTGGTGGCCGCCTAGCGGCAGCCGCAGCCCTTCATACTGGCCATTATTTTTACTATCTTTTGAAAGAGGTTTTAACCATGATTACGCTTAAACCAATTGCTAATGTTCATCACTTTGATCAGCACATGATCTTTATCAACATAGACAATCAGCCGGAATTGTCCCACTGTCTAAACAATCCCTTTGCCCTCAGTGAAGATTCTAAAACGTTTCAGTTTCGCCAAGTAGATCCCCAAGCCGCCGCCCAAGCCTACCGCATGCACTTGTGGGCGTTGATCCAGCGCAAAGGCGAAGCGTACAAACAGCTTATCAAGCTGGCCAAGGCGTCAAAGTCTGGCAAGTGGGTTGAATTGTCTTATGCTACCGAACAGAAACACGCCGAAGTTTTAGCCAAATGTTTGGCGTGGTTAGAAGAGGATGTTACGCCCGAAGAACCGATCAAGATTGCGCCCAAGTATCAGCCCGCCTCAGCGTTGGAAGGCGTGATCGGTTTCCTCGATGACGACGATCAAGAGCGCTGGCCCGAAGATTTAGAACAAATGTACATGCCCTTTGTACAGCCTGTGGCCAAAGCCGAAGATCACGACGTGCCGCTAAATATGATCACTTGGATCACGGGCAAGCGTTTAACTGTGCTGGCCTATATGCAGGATGATCACACGGCCATTTTGCCAAGCGGTGCAATGGTCGAGCTGAAAGAGTATAAGACCCGTTTTGCCAAGCACAAGATCGGCAGACTCGCCCACGTGCAGCGCACGTTGGCCAAAGCCTATAACGACTACTACGAAAACGATCAGGCTGATTGGGACTATAGCGCAGAGCTGATCCCCTCCAGCTACGATCATGACTTAGCCAGCCGCTACGAATCCGACATTGATCCGGAGAACGAAAACAATTACGACCACGATACCGCCATTGATTACGTAGCCCTGGCCGCTGCCGATGGCTACACGGGCGGCATTGTCGGCAAAGAGTTTAACTACATCTCGTTGGATCAGCTGGATCGTATCAATGAAGTTTACGTAAGAACCGGAGGCAACAAGCCTTTGAAGGTGCGCACCATTACCGATCAAGCCAAAGGTTCACCCCGCCGCACCTACGCCACCAAAGCCCAGGTCCAAGAATACCGCCGCCACTTTGCTTAGTAGCTTGTCAGCTATTCAGCTATCAGCTAGTCAGCTAACCGCTGACTGGCTGACTGGCTGATAGCTAATTGCAACATTTGTCCTACGCGCGGACACAAAAGCCGACTGCGCCAGGCCCCATTAAGGGGCCTGGCGCAGTCGGCTTTTGTGTACCTCTAGCCGTGGTCGCTGCTCTCCCGCTTTGTTGATGTGGGGGAAGCCCCCACGCCCCCCGAGATGAGCGAGACAACTCGACCTTCTCCCCCGGACGTACCTCCCCGCCAAAAGTGGACCTGCGCCCAACGGCGCAGTCGCCTATCGGCGTGCGGCCGCACGCAGCCGGCGAGGGATGCCCCCCACACCCTCCAAATCGCGCGCAGGTGTTTCCCCGACCGCAGGTCGGACCGCGAACACACCCCCGATCTCCTAAACAACGCCGCTCCGGAGCGCCGCCGCCACCGCCAGCGCCCGCTACCCTTCCCTGTATACCACTCAGGCCCGCTTTGCCTAATCCCTAATTCCTACTCCCTAATCCCGCGCGCGGTTCCCGAGCCCGGCGAGGGATAGCAGCGGTGCCTTGCTTCGCCAAGCCCCCAAATTTTCTGATGGTTCTTTGTCCGGCAAGGGGAACGGGCAAACTGCCACCCGCTCCCCGCCGGACGCGGCCCCAATTTGGGGGATGGCGGCGACGGCTTTCCGCTGCTGAGGAGGGGAGTATTGTTTTAAAAGCTTGTTTTAGAACTGCATTTTAATTTTTAGTTAGTCATAGAAAGGACTATCAACCATGTATCAGGAAATCACCATCGTCGGCAATCTGGGCGACGACCCCCGCATGCAATACACGCCCTCCGGCCAAGCCGTTGCCGACTTCCCTGTCGCCGTCAACAAGCGCTGGACCGCCCAGGACGGCACCCCCCAGGAATCAACCACCTGGTTCCGCATCACCGTCTGGGGCAAACAGGCCGAAGTGTGCAGCCAGTATCTGACCAAAGGTCGCCAGATCCTGGCCAAAGGCGAAATGAAGGAAGCTCGCGCCTACATCAACCGGGACGGCCAACCCGCCGCCCAGCTCGAAATCAATGCCCGCCAGATCATCTTTCTCGGCGGCGGCGTCAACAACGCCAGCGCCAACGGCGCCGGCCACCGCCAAACAGAGCCCGAATTTACTATGGAAGGCGATGACGTACCTTTCTAAGTACGCCGGCAGCACAACCCAGAGCGCCCGCTTGTATGATGAGCGCCCAACTTGTTGGGACGTCGAATCATACAGGCGGGCGCTTTTGCTTTTTAATCAACAACAGAAAGAAAGCTAGAACACATGTACACCTTCAAGAAATACAGCGCCCGCAGCTGGGCCGTCTACGATCCCGCCGGCCAGTTGGTCTGCGTCACCGTCTACAAGAAAGGCGCCCAAACCGCCGCCGACCTGCTCAATGAACTTGCATCAACCGATCAGTAATCAGCACGCTGCTGCGCAGCTTTCAGCAGGTCAGCCACTCGCCTCGCACAAAAGCCCCGCTCACGAGCTTTTAGCTGACCGGCTGACCCGCTGACCGGCTGACCGGCTGACTAGCTCTATTCACTGGAGACAAACCATGTCTACAACCAACTATCCCTTTGGCCGCACTCTCTATCGCCCCACCGAATACGAAGTGGCCACCACCGCCAAACAGGCCAAAACCAAACACCCCCACGCCGTCCGCATCATCGATGAGGCCCAGGAATTGGTGCTTTCTGGCGCCCTCGACTATGATACCCGCGCCGGCAGCTGGATCTGCACCACGTCGATTGCGCTCAACAAGCACGTCACGCTTGGCCCAAAGACCTGCACCTGCCAGTTCTTTCGCGACCGGCTCCTCACCCTCAACGGCTATCCCTTCTGCGTCCACAAAATTGCCCTCATGCTGCTGCACCGTGTGCTCGCCACCCACTTGCGCCAACGCATCAGCGGCAATGTCAAGTTTCACGCCGAAGCCGAGCATGCCCGCAGCCACGCCAACGAGCTGCTTCTCTTCACGCCCAACGGCAATGCCGTCGCCGTCTTTGGTTCGCGCACCTGGCGCGTGCCCAAAGACCTCTGCGCCACCCGTTGGTCTATGCAAGGCACAGATTTTAAATCGCTCACCGACATGTATGCATTTTCGCTCTGGCTGGCCCAGGCCCACCCGCTGCCCCAAGATCTGCTCATGCCCCTGCTCAGCACCTCCAACGACCCGGAAGACATCTTCCAGTCCATGAAGCAGCAAGGCTACAGCGACCATGCCGCCGCCATGGCCACCGACGCCATGGTCATGGACGAAAGGACGTGGCACGAAACCTATGACCCTAGACACCAAAACGCCAGTCAGCGCCGCGCGGCCTGACTTAGATCCAGATCTGCTGCTGGAGCAGCAGATCCTAGCCCTGGTCGACCAGCTCGTGCGCGCCCACAACCGCGCCCACGTCGCCACTCTTGCTGACCAGCGTTCCGGTCTGCATATCCAAACCAACCGCCGCATCGAGCAAGGCCGCGCCCAGGCTTTCAAGTCTGCGCTGCAGCTCGTGCTGCACTTTCTTCAACTATACATCACACCACATCACAAGGAGTATATCCATGCCAACCAACTCAGCACCGGCCTCATCCAACGGCCAAGCCAGGACGACCCGCAACCGCACGCAGAGACAGCCCCGCCAGCAGCCACCAACCACTAGCAACCAACCACCAACCACCAACAAAGGCCCGCGCGTCAGCGATCTTTTTCCCACCCGCTGGATTCATCCCCACGACCTCCAGGGCAAAACCGTCAACGTCTTTATCGAAAAAGTCACCATCGAAAAACTCTGGTCTGCTTTCGATAAAGAGCACGTTGAGAAAATAGTCCTCTGGTTCCACGGCAAAACCAAGCAGCTCCCCCTCAATGTCACCCAGGCCCAGGCCCTGGTCACCATCACAGATACCGATTTTGTCATGGACTGGGCCGGCCACGCCTGTCGCTTGCGCGCCGCCACCGCCCGCAATGGCAAACCCACCATTGAAATTCTGGCGCCCCTGCTGGCCAATCAGGCAGCGGCTGCTGCCCCTGCCGTCGCTGCTGGCGCTGCCGGCACTGCTGACACTGCACCTGATACGTCTGCGCAGGCCTCCGGCGTTGCTGACCTGCCCGACGATGAGCCGCCTACCGACGAAGAGATCCCCGTGCTAGAGTACATCGACGAGGAAGACGCCAATACCCTCTTCGGTGAATAAAGGAAAACCATGTCCTCAACAGCGAAGTCTATGTCGCCTTGGGCGAGCCCACCCACGTCACCATCATCGTCATCGACAGCGACAGCTCGCCCGTCTTTCGCTTCATGCCCGTCGCGCCTGATGATCCCGAAGCCTGGAGCGTCGGTCGCCAAGGCAATCATGTGCGCATCAAGCTCACTACCTACGCCAGAACAAATCCCCAAATTGCCGGCATCTACCAACACCGCGCTACCAACAGCTATATTGAAATATGGCAAACCAAAGCAGGTACATAACCATGCATATCATTCACTACACAACCCTTGACGACCTCCTTACCGATGCACCTATTGGCGCCACCGTCTATGTCTCCCAGCAGATCTCGGTCCGCTTTGACCAAGACCAAAACAACATCGCCTACCGCGTCACCACCGCCCAGGCCTTCGCCCGCATCCCAGACGACGGCGCCGTCCTCTCCTACACGCCATACATACAAAAAGTCACCACCATGGAAGCCATCGATCCCGCCAAGGACCGCATACCCCACGACCTAATCACCCAGGAAGCCACCGACGTCGCCGCCTCCTTATTCAATGCCAGCCGGCTCGCCGGCTACCGCACCCGCACCGCCATCGTCGATCTGCACGGCGTCAAGCCCATCAAAGGCCAAACTTGGCAATTCTCTGAAGAAGACCAAAAAGAAGAAGCCGCTCCACCAACCTCCTAACTTTATGCAGTTGCTGCATAAACCAATAAGCCGATGGCTCTCTGAGCCATCGGCTTATTTTAATTTTTCACACTTTTCTGAGGCCCCAAAATGGCGCGTTCCAAACCCAAAGGCTACTGCTATCTCTTCCATATCCATCCCGCCTACAAACACGCAGCTCACTATCTTGGCTGGACCCACGAGCTGGCCCCGCGCCTCAATGCCCATCTCACCGGCCAGGGCGCCCGCCTCACCCAAGTCGCCCTGGCCGCCGGCTGCTCGCTCACCCTCGTGCGCATTTGGAAGGATGTAGATCGCTCCTTTGAACGCCAGCTCAAAAAGCGCAAGAACGCACCCGCTCAGCTCTGCCCGTCTGTCGTGCTACAATCACCATCGACCAGGCCCGCCAACAGTTCAACTACTTCAAGGATTCCTGATTATGATCAACACACACAAAATCATTAGCTTCGGCTTCGAGCCCTACATCATGTGGGAACTCGACATCTTACCCATCGACATCCTCAAGGCCCAACGCATCCGCCATACCAAAGTACGCACAGATATTCAGCACGCTCATCTCTGGCTACCCCAGTTCTGCCCCATCGCCTTTGCCGTCAAACGCACTGGGCGCTTCGCTGACGTACGCGTCTCCAAACAGCGCATCGCCACCAGCTCCGCCCAGCACTTCCATCTCGATGTCGATGCGGTCAAAATCATCAAGCTATGGGACTCTGGCCAATCCATCGATCCCTGCACTATCTTTCTCTACCAAATGCTCACCGATGAACAGATTGCACAGGTATAACATCATGATCGATCTCGGTCCCCAACAAGACGCCATCAAAGAAAAATACAGCAAAGACTATTACCACTCCCCTCAGTGTCTGGCCGAAGTCGCCGCCCTCTGGGGCATCGACATCAACCAGGAAGCCAACCAGCATGGCGTCTTCAAAGACTACGAGACCGAAACCATTAGCGCCGGCGCCGGCAGCCGCCACTACGCCGAGATCCATCTAGCCCAAGCCCCCAATGGCCTCTGGGCCGCCGGCAGCAGCTACGTCACACCCATCAGCGGCGCCGCCTGCGGCCCCTCCATCTGGTCGCCCCACGCCTATGAATCGCGCCAAGAGGCCCGCAACGCCGCCATTGACAGCAGCATCCAAGGCTTAGAACACGCACGCAACCGCACCGACTCTTGCCAAACTCAATCCAACATCGACGGCTGCAATAAGCTCATCCAGCTCCTGCAAAACGCCCGCTATCAACAGCTCTCCCTCTTTGATTAATCAACCAACTACCAACTACCATGAACAAATTCCTTTTCAAACTTTCGCATCACACATTCCAAGGATCAGATATCCAACATTTCGTCCACAATATCCAAGCCGCCGCCCATGAGCGTAGCGGTTGGAAAGGTAATGCCTTTTGCCCCGCCGATTTCTTTGCCGGCGCGTCTGTCTTCTTCGCCACGTTCCCCGGCGCCGGACCCATCCCCAACGCGCTGCTCGATGCCGCGCGCGGCAATGCCCCCCAAGATTTCTTTGCCCCCACACCGGCTGCGGAGATCGAGCGCCTGGCGGCGAGCGTGCAGATCGACATCCACGAAGGCGTGCTCCAGCCCGATGGGTGGCAGCCGGTCATCGACACCGTGCGCACCTGGCTCAGCCAGCTGGCCCCCGCTGGCCCCATCCCACCTATCCCCACAGACGCCATTAGCGATATGCTCAACGACAGCGAAACTCAGGCATACTACGACGTCAACGACGGCGGCGAAATGCCGGAATACATTGCGCCCATCCGAGCCTGGATCGACGCCCTGCAGCTACACGCACAAGCCTAACGAAGCCACCGCCCAGCCCATAATAGCTAGAACAAACGCCGAGGAAGAAGCCCAAGACATCCCCCATCAGTCAAGCGGCCAGCCCACCAGACCGCTGCCATCCTCGCAACCTGCCGACCGGGCAAGGTGAAAGAATCCCCCCGTACCCGGGTCACGCCCGATCTCCGGCAGTGTACAGCGGGCAGGATCACCTTCGGCACTCGTTCGTCCGCTCCTCGCTACCTTCGTTTCACTCAGTCGCTCCGGTGCGGGCGCTCCAGTGCGCCCTTACGCCTACGGCGGGGCCCTTCCGGTCGGGGATACAGCCCCCCTCCCTCCAGGCTCCGGTTCACCTTAGCCCGCTGTATTCACTTGCCGTCGGGCGTTGCCCGGCGGGGGGTTCTCTCCCCTCTCTCCTCCGGTCGGCGTTGCGGGTGGCGCGGCTGGGGGCTTTTTCTCCGCCCGCTTTCCCTTGGGGGTGTCTCGTGTCTGCTTCTCTTTCTCTCTCTTCTGTTCGTTCGGCTTGTTTTCGGGCTTGGTCTTTTGGTCGCTTCTCGGGCGTGCGTGTCCGCTCGCTGCGGGGCTCTGCTTCCGGTTTCGGTCTTGTCTTCTGTTTCCGCTCCGCTTCCTCGGCCACCGCTTTCTCCGCTTGGGTCTCGGGCGTGGTCGGCGCTTCTTGTCCCGTTGGCGCTGCGCCTGGCGGCTCTTCCTGGGGCGTGCCGGTTCCGGTCTCGGGCCTGGTCGGGGCGCCGCTGGTGGCTGGCCGGGGGCGCTGGGTGCCCCTCTTCCGCTCCTCTGCCTCTTCTGTCGGCGCTGTCTCTTCCCTCCTCGTGGCGGCGCTGGGTGGTGCGGCCTCGCCGGCGCCGGTCGCTGCGCCCCGCTCCGTTGTCCTGGGTGCGTGGGGCCGGTTCCCGTCCGTCTTTCGGGCGGCCGCCTAGCGGCGGTCGGGTGGTTGGGCGGGGCTGCGGCCCCGCCCTTTTTTTTGTGCTCAGTCGTCAGCGCCAGCAAAAAGCAACGACCGCCAGATCCTGGCGGCCGCAATCGTCACCGGCCCTATGCCGGTGGCTTTTTAATTTGCGCAGCAAAGAAATCGGTGTTTCGCGCGAAACACTTGTCATCCCTTCGCCCTGTCACCCCGTCACCCCACCTCAAATCACTACACCCAAACCAGATCATGCGCACACTACAAACCAATGACACCGTCATAATCAATCAGCCTCAGCACCCATACCACGGCAGCACCGGCGCCATTATCGCAATCAGACCACAACCCAATCTCCCCGCCCATGCGCCGCGCAACGTAACCATTCTGCTCAACCTGCCATACATACAGCGAGTAATCATCATCGAAACTAACCTCATCAAAGTAACACCCACCGATCCCTAACATGTTTCCCCGCCCGCCAGTCGGACTGCGAACACACCTTTCACCCCTTCACCCTGCCATCTTCTAGCAGCGGCGCCTTGCCTCGCCAAGCCCCCAAATTTTCTGCTTCTCTCTTTGTCCGGCAAGGGGAGTGTTTATGCTAAAGTAAAAGCGCGTCAGTAGGGTGTGAAAAAGATCATTGAAAAGTGCGTCAATCCAAACGCATACGCTATAGTGGCGAGTCGGCAAGCAGACTCAAAAACTATAGCGGAGGAGGCAATGCTAGAAGTGGAAAGACGCGAACAAATTCGAAGGGCCTACTATATAGAAGGCAAAAGCATGCGTCAGATCGGACAGGAACTGCGGCATAGCTACTGGACGATACGGGATGCGCTAGAAGATGCGGGGCCGCGGGCATATCGGTTGAGCAAGCCGCGGGCGGCGCCGGTGTTGGGGCCGTACAAAGGACGCATCGATGAATTGCTGGCGGAGAGCGAGAAGCAGCCGCGCAAACAGCGGTATACGGCACATAAGATCTATCAACTGTTGCAGCAGGAAGGCTACCGGGGCAGCGAATCAAGCTTGCGCCACTATGTGAGCCAGCAGCGCCAAGGGCGGCGACGGCCGCCGGTCTACCTCCCGCTGTCGTATGAGCCGGGGGCGGATGGGCAGGTAGACTGGGGGGAAGCAACGGTGATGTTGGCGGGGACGGCGGTGACGGTGCAGCTTTTTGTGCTGCGGCTGTGCTATTCGCGCAAGATCTTCGTGATGGCGTTTCCGACGCAGCGGCAGGAAGCGTTCTTGGCGGGGCATGTGGCGGCCTTTGCCCATCTGGGGGGGCGTGCCGCAGCGACTCATCTACGACAACTTGAAAACGGCGGTGCAGCGGGTGTTGGAAGGACGCAACCGCCAAGAGCAAGCCCGCTTTGTGGCCTTTCGCAGCCACTATCTGTTCGAGAGCCGCTATTGCACACCGGGAGCGGGCAACGAAAAGGGGCAGGTGGAGGATGGGGTGGGCTATGCCCGCCGCAACTTTATGACGCCGCTGCTGCAGGTGGCGAACTATGACGAACTGAATGCGCAGCTGTTGGCGGCGTGTACAGCCGACGAGGTGCGACGTGTAGACCGCCAGCCGCAGTCCATCGGCGAGATGTGGCGCAATGAACAGCCCCATCTGCGCCCAGTCCCTGCAGCGTATGACTGTGGCAGCCATCATGACGTGACGCTGAATCGCTACAGCCAGGTCGTCTTTGAGACCAACCGCTATTCAGTGCCGGTCGAATTGGCCCAGAAGCATCTGGTGTTGAAAGCCTATCCTTTTCATATCAAAATTCTGACGCCGACGGCATGCATTGCGCACCACGCACGCTGCTATGCCCGCGAACAGGACATCCTGGACCCGCTCCACTATCTGCCCTTGCTGGCGGAACGACCGGGCGCCTTTGAGCATGCCACCCCCATGCGCCAATGGCGCGCCCTCTGGCCGCAAGTCTATGAAGAGCTGCTGGCCCAGTTGCGGGCCAACGCAGAGGGCGCCTCGGCGGCCCAGCAAGAGAGTCGCGCCGTGCGCAGCTTCATTCAGATTCTCATGCTGCACGCCGAACAGCCCGCCGAAGCGGTCGAACAGGCCATTACCCAAGCGTTGGCCGTGGGCATGGCCCATCTGGAAGGCGTCACCTTTTGTCTCCATCGCCTGCTCGACCCGACGCCCGCGCTGCCGACTTTAGCCCTCGACAACCACCCGCAGCTCAGGACCTTGGGCGCCCAACCGCTGGTGGTCGCACGCTATAACCAACTCTTAGGAGGTGTGGTATGAGTCCCCCTCCATCCTTGACCCCGGTGCAAGCCGGCGAACGCATCGGCCAAATGGTCTTGCGCACCCAGCTCCATAACTTGCGGCTGCAAGCCTTTGTCGACGAATATGAAACGCTGGCCCAAGAGGCGGCCCGCGCCCACTGGTCGCACGAGAAATATCTGGCCACCCTTACCAGTCGCGAGGTGGACCGCCGCACCCACAACCAGCGCCAGCGCCGCATCAAAGAAGCCCGTTTTCCCTTCCGCAAGGAGCTGGCTGACTTTGACTTTGACGCCATTCCTCATCTCAATCAGCTGCGGGTGCTCGAGTTGGCCCGTGGCCGCTACCTGCAGCAGGCCGAGCCCGTGATTCTCCTCGGTGCGCCCGGCCTGGGCAAAACCCATCTCGCCATCGCCCTGGGCCTGGCCGCCTGTCGCGAGGGTCACCGCACCCGCTTCTATACCGTCACCGGGCTTATCAACGACCTGCAACAAGCGCAGAACCAACAGCGCCTGCCCCACTTCATTGACCAGGCCCTGCGTCACAAGCTCATTATCCTGGACGAGTTGGGCTATATCCCCTTCTCCACCACCGGCGCCCAACTGCTTTTTCAGTTCTGTTCCGCCTTGCATGAGCGCGTGGCCATCCTTATCACCACCAATCTGCCCTTTGGCGATTGGGTCCAGATCTTTGGTGATGAACGACTCACCACCGGCTTACTCGACCGCATCACCTACCGCGCCCATATCCTCGAGTTTGTCGGCGATTCCTATCGCTTTCGCCAGGCCCAGGCTGCCACTGTTCACCCAGCATCTACAGCGGACGACGCTCGCCAGGCCAACGCGCTTTCGCCGTGACCACTCGCTCAGGGTTGACAAACGGGCCCCAGCCGTGCTGCACACAACGCAGGCGACGGTGACGGCTGACGGGATGGACATTCCCTCCCCCTCGCCCGCTGCTCAGTTTAGCACGGCAGCCCATTTGTCAACCCGTTCGCTGAACTATCGCCGTCCACCCGCTCCGGCGGCTCTGGCTCCCGCATCCGAGATGGACGAAGATGGCCTACATGCAACCTGGAACACCTTTCTCTTGGCGCTTTTTCCGCGTCATTTCTTCATCACTTGACGCGATTTTCATTGATCACTTTTTTCTCTTAATCCTTTTTTGACGCGATTTTCATTGATCAAACGACGCGCTTTTCCCTTGACAAAAACAGGGGAGCGGGCCAACTGCCGCCCCCTCCCCGCCGGACCGAGGACCAAATTTGGGAGATGGCGGCAGCGGCTGGCCGCTGCTGGAGTTTAAAAGCAATTTTTATTTTTTATTTCTTAGGAGCCAATCATGCAACTCGTCAACGGCGACATCTGGTCGGTCTATGAAGAGACCGACCTTTTCTGTATTACCACCAACTCAACCCTCAAAAGAACCGGCGACCTAGTCATGGGCGCCGGTATCGCTCTCCAGGCCGCTCAGCGCTTCCCCATGCTGCCCGGCGCACTCGGCGCAGCCATCCGCATGAACGGCTGCGCTTCCCGTTTCTATGGCCTCTTGGTTAGCCCCCGTTGGCCAACGGCCAAGATCGCCGCCTTTCAAACCAAGATAGATTGGCGCAAGCCCAGCACCACCCATTTCATTGCCACCAGCGTCGATCAGCTCTGCGCCTGGCTCGCAGACCATCCCACCGCGCGCGTCGACCTGCCCTTTCCCGGCATCGGCCACGGCGGGCTCACGCCCGCCCAGGTCATGCCCATCATTGCCAGACTATCCGACAACGTCCACATCTGGACCAACGACGAACAGGAGCAACACCATGCAACAGTGTGAACCATTTCATATCATCACCATCCACGTCACCGAAGAACACATCGCCAAAGCCAGACGCTGGCAGCGCTACTTTCAAAGCATCGCACCCGATCATCCCGGACACAAAGGCTATCCAAGCTGCTGCCCCATTGCCTTTGCGCTCAAAGCCACCGGCCGCTTCAAAAACATCCGCGTCACCATGGACTGCATTCTCACCAGCGACGCCAGCCTGGAGCATGTCACCAAAGAAAAAGCCAACCGCATTATCGACACATTTGATTTGGGCATCAACCAATTCATCCCGCAAAACGAAATCATCCGGCCCGCCACGCTCCAGTTCCTAGTCATTACTCGCCATCAGCCTAGCCCCCAATCCGACCGATAGGTCGGACTCCCTACTTCCAGGATTGAGATCATGTCTACCAACACAAGTTTTACCAACACCGAAATCCGCACAGCGGCCCTTGGCGCCGCCGTCGATCAAGATTATGGCGTCCTCTATTACATCTCCACAGCGGCCCCACCACAGGCGCTTAAATCCATCTGGGCCTCTACCGTGAAGAATACCAAAGCCACCCTCTACACCCCGTGGACCCAAGGCGCCTTCCGCGGTGGCGTCAAAATGCAGACCATCTACAATCCGCTGCCCGCCTCCAGCTATCAGCACATGGTCTCGCTCTCTCGCGAACCCCGCCTCATCCTGGTCTGCGACCCCCGCGGCCTCAACACCCTGGAGTATGGCGACATGTATGATCCCGCCGTCACCCAAGCCCGCCACCAGCTCCTGCAAGACCACCTGCCCGCCATCCATCGCCGCTTTGCCGCCTTAATCAATCAGCACACCGACGTCCCCATCCTGCCCGCCTGGGCGCCCACCCTCTGGCAAGAGTGCCTCGATTCCGGCCTCGGCCTCACCCATCTCGACGCCTATGGGGACTGTCTCGCTGCCTGGCTCATCGACCTCGATTTCCCTTGGCTCGAACACATCCAGCAGCAACTCAAAGAGCAAAGACTAGCTATCAGCTAGTCAGCACGCTGCTGCGCAGCTATCAGCTAGTCAGCACGCTGCTGCGCAGCTTTCAGCTAATCAGCCACTCGCCTCGCACAAAAGCCCCGCTATCGAGCAACCAGGCTGACTAGCTGACTAGCTGAACTGCTGAACGCTCAAACTAGACAGAACATTTGTTTGATAGTACAATCTTTGGCACCCCCAAGGTTCACCCCAACCTTGGCCTCAAACCACGATTCATCCCGAAAAGCAGCTCATTGCGATGAGCTGCTTTTCTTTTTGCCCCGCACCCCGGGGCTCTTTTGTTTTCTAGTTCTTACAGGAGCCCTCCAATGCCTGAACAACTCTACGAAATCATCATCTTCTACCGGCCGGTCCCCACAAAAGATAATCATCTCGTGGATCTCACCGCGCCCCACGGCGATGACATCTGCATTGCCGAAGGTGACTACAACGACATTCTCAGTCTCTACAACCACGTCTCTCACCACGGCTGGAACGAAGCCGAGCGGCTCAAGCTCACGCCCCCCGAAGAAGAAGATTAACCATCATGCCCAAACCAATCAGCATCACCAACCACCCGGCCACCATCTATCGCCTGCGCCTCCGCGTCCAAATCATCAACGAAGAACTTAACACCCATGACGAACCACGCGGCCTTGATGCCACCATTAAAGATTTCACCAGCCTCCAAGATGTAACTAGTCTCTTTATGAACCTCATCATCCAGGTCCAACAGTTCCAACGCCAAAACGCCGCCGGCTCTACACCGGCCCCAAACCAAAACGAAAGTTAAGACAATCAGCCATGCCCAACTATTTTATCGATCTGCTCACTGGCGACCCCGCCAACAACGAAGAAAACCATGGCGCCGACGAACTAGAAGACGCCATTGCGCTCGCTCAACAATTCTATTTCGACATTGCCGGCGACGACATCGAACACGTCATCGGCGTCTGGGACGCCAGCTATAACCTCATGGCCATCATCTTCGCCGCCCAAGTCTTTGTCCCACAAACCAAGTTCTAATCAATCCAATAGCGCCCGATCGCATCCTGCGGTCGGGCGCTTTTTATTTCCAACCGTTCGGCTGAACTCACGCCGAAGCCTTGCCACCTTGCACCTTGCAACTCTGCAACTCTGCAACTTTGCAACTTTGCCACCTTGCAACTCTGCAACTCTTACCGAAAGGACCGACCATGGCCCGCATAGCCAGTATCGAAAAATTGGGCTACTACCCCCTGCCGCCCATCACAACTGAACGTATTGCCGCCGCCCTGCGCGCCGACCGTGGCGCCCAGCTCACGCTGCTCGACCCTTGCGCCGGCCAGGGCGAAGCCCTCGCCGCTTTCAAATCCGCCTTGACCAACCAGGGCGCCCGCCCCCACACCCACGGCATCGAGCTTTCGCCCGCACGCGCTGAAGTCGCCAAGACCAATCTTGATACCACTTTCTGCGCCTCCTATGAAGATGTCACCATGTCCCGCTACGCCTGGTCGCTCATGCTGCTCAACCCGCCCTACGACACAGAAACCGGCAATGTCGACGACGCCAAACCTCGCCTAGAATACACTTTCCTGCGCAACACTTTCATGCGCCTGCAAGATGGCGGGCTGCTCATCTATGTGGTCCCCGTCGGGATCCTGCGCAAAAGCAATGTGCGCCGCTCTCTCGCCGCCTACTTCGACAATCTGCAAGTCCATCGCTGCCCCGCCGAAGAGTATGAGATGTTCCGCCAGATCATCATCACCGGCCACATGCGCGACGAAGCCATCCGCGATGAAGGCATGGAGCTAACCCTCGAAAATTATTGCTTCAATCCATCGAGCATTCCCGAGCTTCCCCTACCAGGTGAGTGGGATCTCTTTGTACCGGCAGCCCTCAAGCGGCCCCAGGACATCAAGTTCTTCAAGCCCGTGCTGTCCCACGGAGAAATCATCCAGGCCGCCAGCCAGCACAGCGCCCTGCACAGCACCCGCTGGCTGCGCCTCACCGAGCTGGAAGACGAAACCCGCTTCCGGCCCGTCGTGCCGCTCAAGATTGGACACCTGGGCTCTTTAATCGCTTCCGGCCAAATGGGGACCGTCACCCTCACCGACAATCAACAGGTCAACGCCGCTGGCCAACCGCTCCAGCTCATTGCCAAGGGCTACGCCACCAAAACGCTAGCCCACTTCGACGCAGATGGCCACCAGTATGACCCCACCAAGCTCACGCCCGCCGAAGCCCTAAAACGCGCCGCCACCCAGCGCGAGGTCATTAGCACATCTGTTTTCACCCTGGATCAAAACGGCCAGCACCAGCACATCAGCACCACCGACCAAATGCAACAGTTCCTCGACAACTATGCCGGCCAAATCGCCCACATTGTCCAGCACGCCTATACACCCCTCTATGTCGAGCCCACCACAGAAGAGTGGCAAAAGCTGGCCGGCCTCATGCGTGGGCGCCGCCTGCCCGGTCGCAAGGCCACCGGCCTGCTGCCGGCGCAGAAACATGTAGCCATCGCCGCCGCTCGCTCCGCTCGCCATCAGGGTTGGGCCGATGTGATAGGCGAGATGGGTGTCGGAAAATCGGCGATCACGCTGGCCACGCTGGAGCTGCTCGACGCCTATCCCGCTATCATCATCTGCCCCGGCCACATCACTAAAAAGTGGGCGCGTGAAGTGCGGGACGTCGCCGGCGCCGACCCGTTCAACATTGATAGCCTGGCGGACCTCATCAACTTCCACCGCACCTGGGACCCCGCCAAACATCCCAAGCCGGTCCTCATCATGTCCAAGGAGCGCATCAAGCTCGGCTCCGGCTGGCAGCACGCCACCATCCAAAAAGAGCGCCTGCACACCTACCGCGACGAAATCACCGACGAAGTCAAACAGGCCCTTGTCGTCGAGCACTTCTGCCCTCACTGCGGGCAGCGTCTGGTCGACAAGGATGGCGTACCCCTACCGCCTAATCTGCCCAACAAAAGACTCTTCTGCCAGGCCAAGCGCCCTCGCTTCACCGGCGATGAAAGCGGCAACAACGCCTACGGCGAGAGCGACCCCGACGCCATCTGCGGCGCCCCCCTCTTTGAATATCAAGGCTTCCGCCGCTGGCCCCTGGCCACCTACATCAGCCGCAAAATGCGCGGCTTCTTCAAGGCCTGCATTGCCGACGAAGTCCACCAGTTCAAGGCCAAGTCCACCGACCAGGCCGCCGCCTACCACCGCATCGCCCAGGCCTGCAAATATGTCATCAACGCCACCGGTACCTATTTTGGCGGCAAGTCCACAGACATCTTTTGGCTCCGCCACAAGATGGATTCGTGGGTGCGCCAGCGCTACGAGTTTGGCGCCGAGCTGGCTTGGGCGCGTGACTTTGGCCGTCTCCAATTCAGCGTCGGCGCCCAGGATGACGACGACGAAGTAGAAACCGGCAAATTCTCTGGGCAGCGCCGCTACCAAAACCGCGCCAAGGAGATCCCCGGCATCTCGCCCAAAATCTTCGGCAGGCTGCTCAAGTCTGCTGTCTTCGTCAAGGTGGCCGACCTCGGCTACCAAATGCCCGACTACCGCGAAACCGTGGTCCGGCTCGATATGACCGATGCTCAGCGCCGCCAATATGAGTTCCTAGATCAGACCATGATGGGCGACATCCTGGCCTGCTACGAAAGGGGCGGCCCCGACGACAAGCTGCGCGCTGCCAAGCTGCTCAGCGTCTGGCTGCAAAACACCCTCAGCCGCCCCAACAGCGCCTTCCGCCCCGAGCTGGTCAAGTGGACCCACCCGGCCCTGGGCCTCTACAACGACGTCCAGGAACTCAAGTATCTGGCCGACCTAAAGAACAACCTGCCCGTCACCCAGCCCCAGCCGCTCACCCATGCCGCCTACGGCGTCTGGAACTTGCCCAACTTCTTCCTCGATCCGCAGCCAAAGAAAGACCCCGACGAAGACGACGCTGACAACCTGGTCGACGAGCTGGAGGGCCTCGTCGACGAACTCTTTGAAAATCCGGCCGCACCAGGTGATGACGCCTCTGATACCTTGCCACTCTGCAACCTTGCCACTCTGCGTTCCTTCTTTGACCTCACCGACTTCGAGCAACAGCTCGCTGAACAAGAGCAGCTCCTCGCCGATCTAGGCGAAGGCCATCGCAAACCGCTGGCCCTCTATCCCGCCATCGAGCGCCCCGACATCCTGCTCCCCAAAGAAGAGTGGCTCATCGACTACACCCGCCACGAGAAACAGCACGGCCGCAAGTGCATCGTCTTTATCCGGCAGACCGGTACCCGCGATATCCAACCCCGCATCCAAAAGCTGCTGCAAGACGCCGGCCTACGCGCCCAGATCCTGCCCGCTTCCATCGCCCCGGCCAAGCGCGAGAAATGGATCGACGCCCACGTGGGCGACATGGATGTTTTAATAGTCAACCCCATTAAGGTCGAGACCGGCATGGACCTTGTCCGTTTCTCTACGGCCATCTTCTACGAGCTTTCCTACTCGCTCTACACGCTCTGGCAGGCCATGCGCCGCGTCTGGCGTCTCGGCCAAACCCAAGGCGTCAAAGTCATCTTCCCCGTCTACCGCGGCAGCATGGAAGAATCTGCCCTCGCTCTCATGGGCGCCAAGATGCAGGCCGCTTTGATGTTGTATGGCGACAACGCCTCCAGCGCCATCACCCAAGAATCTCAAGACAGTGGCGACTTCCTGGCCGAACTCGCCCACAAAGTACTGGCCGGTGAAGACCTCTCCCTCGACGGCATCACGGGCCTCCTGGGCGACGCCACCGCTGCCGAAGCCGAAGCCAGCTGGGAAGACATCGAAGACATCGAAGATATCGAAGACGAAGAAGAAGGGGAAGGACCCATCCAAGAAGTCCCGTTCGACAGCGCTCCGGTCGCCACCCCGTCACCCCGCGCCCTCGCCACCTCGCAGCCCATCAACCTATTCCAACAGTGGATTCAGCAGCACGCCCCCGCTGGCCTGACCGAAAAACCGCAGCGCCGAAAGGAGAAAGAGCTGCCCGATTCACAGCTTACGCTTTTCTAGGAATTAGGGATTAAGAATTAGGAATACAGCGAGTCCACCTTGCCCCGCACAAAAGCCCCGACCGACAGGTCGGACCCACTACACCCGCCTAATCCCGACACCTAATCACTAATCCCTTGTTTTGTCCTTGTCGCTTTTCCGAGTACAATACATTCAATTGGACCCCCCGTCCATCCAACTACAGGAGCATCCGTATGCAACGCAAGTCTCACAAACTGTTATACCCTCTCGCCTTTTTCATCGTATTGCTGGCCGGCCTGCTCATCGCCGCCAGCCCCAACTACGCCCAACAAGAAGAGCCCTACCCCGTCGAAGTTCACTTTGCCGATAACGTCACCCTGCCTCAAGCCGTTCAACTCCTACAAACGCTGCACATAACGGATACAATCGGCCAGTGGACCTGGCAAATCACCTACCAAAATCATCCAGACCTGTGGAACGGCGGCTTTTTCTATGACCTGTATGAGCCAACCCAGCCCATCAATGATCAAATCTGGCGCCAATATGTCAGCCTGGTCACCTCTACCGAAGCCACCAGCAAAGCCAACATTGAAACCATTAGCCAGACCAACAAACCCATTTCCCCCAACCGCCAGCGCCAATACGACGCCAACCACGATGAACTAACCTGGCTTGAAGCCCACATCAGCGGCTGCTGGAACGACAACACCTGTCCAACATTCCCCGTCGCCCGCATCACCTTCATGGCCACCGCCGACACGCACAACCAACTCAAGCTTTCACCTCTGGTTTTACGCGCAGAGCCGATCTTGCCCCCACCCGTTTTTTTTTGGCTGAAGCTCCTCAACCTGACCTAGACGAAGAGCTGGACGCTTTCGCCCCTACCTCATTCTCCATAAACGCACCAGACCCCATCACCGACACCCGCGTCATCACCATCACCCTCGTTTGGCAAGACGTTAACCCTTTTGCCCAAAACGAAGCCTACTCCCATGCGCTCATCCTCAATGACAGCACTGAATCCAAATATGGACCCGGCGTCTTTCTCGACCCTGCCGCCTCCATCTTCGGCATCCCCAACTATGAACCCATCACCCCCATCGACCGCACCACTTGGTTCGTGCAAAGTCGTCTAGGTGATTTCGCGTTCGAGAAGCGTTTTGGCATCACCTTCACCCAAGCCAATCAGTTTCTGCCCGACACTGACTACACATTCGCCTGGGTAACCCCACCCGGCTCTGCCGAAACCGATAATGCTGACATCGAGTTATCTCTATCCACCAAATTAACATCATCCTGTAACTTACGCATCTGTCTGCGCACACACATTCGATGCAGACCCAACAGCAACCAGTGGAACATAGACCCCATTCCAGGGATTCATATTCTGCGCAAACCATTTCAAGATTGTAGAGATCTTAACTTGCTCCACCTCTTCCCCCTCATCCGCCACTAAGGCTAATCCAGGAAAAATAAATACCCAAATTCAGATCGATTTTCTGGATTAGCTTGCAGGCCATGCTGGATATTTTGTTTTTTGGAATGGCCTAAACAAAAAGCGCCAAAAGCGAAATAATTTCGCTTTTGGCGCCTCCTAAACTCACACTCGCAGCCCCCGCATCCGCCGCCGACTGCGCAGCGCATGATACACCGCCACCCCGCCGCGCGTCGTCCCAAACGGATTCACCAACTCTTCATCGCGCAGTCGCGTCGCTATGGTCCCATTGGCCGCCGCTCCCACCAAATCCGTTTGCCAATGGTTCAACTCGCAGCACGCCGTCCCATCACAACACAAAAAGCAATTGAGCAAGCCCGCCACCCCGCGCGCAAACACCGTCTCGTTCCCACAATCACCTGACAGATAATGCACCACCACCCCATTGATACGTTCTCCTCCACACGAGCGCGCCACAGCGGCCCTATCCACTTCCAGCAGCCCCTTCTGGCCATCCATTACGCACGCCGCCCCCACCTCGCAGGCATAACATACGCCACACCTGCAGCTACTCCCACAGCTACAGACCTCACGACGCTTCACTAGCACGCCAGCACAAGGATCATGCCAGCGTCGCCAAATTTCCACTTCGTCTATGTAGATGCTCAGGTCCGCCGGATCCAACACGGCTGGCGCAAAGCCCGCGTACAGCGCCGGCGCCACCGCCAACCATGACCGAAACGCCAGCTGCACCCGCCCATCCGCCAACCGTGCAAAGCACGCCGGCCGAATTTCGCGTTGCCAAAAATCCACATCATCGCCCGATCCCCCCACCCGGAAAGCCAGCAACTCAGACAGTTCAGCCTGAGCGGTGACGTTTTGGTCGCCAATCTGCACCGTTACCGTATCCGGCAGCCCATCCCCATTTTCATCCGCCACATCCGCCTCAACATCAACCGCCACGGTCGCCAGCTTCTCCAACCGCTCCACCCCCACCGCCTCTACATACTTGTGGGGCGCCACCATCTGCCCCTTGCCGCTCTGTCCGGCCCAGCGCTGCGCCCCTGGCCCATCCAGCCAATCATATGCATCATAAAAGCGCTGTTCAAAACAGGCATAGGTCGGCGCCGCAAAAAAGTCTGCATACGCCACCCAACGCCGGCTCAACTCTACAATTGCTCGCCATACATCCTCTCGCCCGCCCGCCAATCCCGCGGTTCCGCCACTCTCATACACCACATGCTCACACGCCCCATCCCCATACCGCGGAATCGGCGTATCCGGATGCGCCTTCTCTTCTTGTGCCATCTGCCAGAAATAGTATGGGTTATAGCGCAGCACCCGCCGAAAATCTTCCAACCCTATGGGCGGGCGCTGCGCCTCACATGGCTTGCACTCTTCACACACCACCATCTCAGCCCCCTACCCGCGTCTTGCGCTTTCGGCGGGTGCTGGCCTTTGGCCGCGCTGCCGCTGCCTCGTCCCCTTCCGCCCCATCTACCTCGGACCCGGTCAACCCCGCAAACTCCGCCGCTATCACCGCCAAGATCTCGGCACTCAGCGCCTCATTGCCCACCGGCGTTACCGTAACTTCGCCATCTGGCTCAATGTTAATCACCATCGTCGCCTCATTCACCGTGCCGGCTCGCCCAAACGCGCCCTCACGCTGCCGCACCCCATACTGAGACAAAGCTCCGCTATACAATGCAGCGCCCAGCGCACCCACCTGCGCCCGATTCCCTTTACCCAGCTTATGACTCTGCTTCTTGGCCATCTTCTATGCCCCCATCTTCAGTTCAATACCTACAAAAGCCGTATCAATAAACAGCCCGCCTGCCTTGTTCGTGTGCGCTCCCACACCTATCAGATCCCCCGCACCAAGGAATTGCCACGGCAGCGTCGCAATCGGCGCATTGTCCAGCCCCACAATCTGCCCCGGCTGCGCATTGCCCCGCGACGCATACGCCCCGTTGATCGTCAGCGTCACCATCAGCACTTCATTCTCGTTGATCAAATCATCCGTTCCCACGCTGCCGTGTATCGTATACCAGCCATCAATCGGAATCTCTATCACATCGTTGGAGCTACCCGTCATCGTGTTGGCCGGCAGCGTGTCCACAGACACGTCCGTCAGCCCCACCATCGGCACAAACACATCGGCCGGCACAAAGATATTCAGCGCCGTGCTTTGACGCCGCGCAAAGATGGGGTCTGGAATCTGCAACACCGTCCGGTCCGCACTCAGGCTCGCCCGATTGCCATTGGTCAAATCCTGACTGGTCACCAGATTCAGCCGCGGCACGTTCAGCACCTGCGTCACCCCATCCCAAGAGAAAGCCGTATCCGTATACGTCACCATCGCCGCTGGATGACCAGACCCACCAACCGGCGCCGGCAGCGTCACGCTGCCCGACCCATCCCCAAATGTAATCGTCAGCGAGCCATCTGGATTCAACGTCGCCTTGGTCACGGGCGGAATGTTCCCGCTCTGCGTCGCATCATCCCACGCAAAAGCCGCCGCATTATTGGTCAGCGCCGCCGCTGGGTGGCAATCGTCACACACTGGCAATACAAATGTGCTCCCATCTGGCCGCGTCACAATATATTCAGTCACACCCCCACCCGGGCCGGGCCCGGTCGCCGGCTCCACCGCATAGCCCCGCAGCGGGTCGCCTGCCGTTCCGTCTCCCATCACGCTCACCTGATCCGCATGCACCGGCCAAAAGGCCGACAAGTCTACCTGATGCACATCGCCGTTGCTCATGGTCAGCGTCAGGATGCCGGTCGCGTTATCAAACGTGCTGCTCTCCAACAGCACATCGGTGGGAAAATCAATGTTCAGCGTCTGCGTCGCTGCATCAAAACTGTTGCCCGCCCCATCATTGAACGTCACCGTCATGGGCGGATGCACAACCACCGGATCATCATTCTGCACCTGAATCGTAATCGTGCCGTCCAGATTCTGCGTCACCTCCACACAGCAATCCAGCCACGCCGGCTTGCCGTCTCCACCAATCCCCAGGCTCTGCCCCGGCTGCCCATTGGCAATCGCCACCACCCCACAGCCGGCCGGCCCATAGCCCGCCACCTGCTCTGCTTCTAAAATCTTCTGCTCTGCCATCGCACCATGCTCCCTTTTAACTTTCAGCTATCAGCATTTCAGCACTTCAGCATTTCAGCGTCTCAGCTGACCGGCTGACCGGCTGACTAGCTGACCGGCTGACTAGCTGACCCGCTGACTAACTTGCTTGGGTGTTTCGCGCGAAACACTTGTGTCGAGCTTATCGAAACACACTTGTCACCCTGTCATCCTGTCGCCCTGTCATCCCCACCCTACGGACACGCCACAATCGTCGGATTCGTCACCATTGCCCCGTCCAGCACGCTCTGGTAAAGCGTCGTCCCATCATCATCCCACACAAACAATTCCAAAACACTCGTGTTGGGCGCTGGGCCCAGATATTTAGTAAGCACCTGGAACTGATTAATCCCCGGGTCAGCATGTACAAATCCCGTTGTCCGATGGATCGTAAAGCTCAACTCATCAAACGGATCATCCGTGTAGTCAAATTCAATCAATGTATTAATCGTCGTTGCAACTGCCGGCGTCAACGTTGTGCCATCCCAATTAAGAACACTAGTCCCATACGCCGTCGGCGCTCGTGAAAAACCATCAAGATAATGACCGTGACTCGCCCGCACCCCAAACAGTGCAAACTTCACATACTCAGCCGCATTATCAAACCGCAACGTCACCGTCTGCACATCAGTCAGCCCATCGCCGGCCGTAGCCCACGCCCCCGATCCACCTAGCTGAATCAGCGATACCACCGGCTGATTTACCGGAGATGTCGTTTCCATCTCCGCCCCCAACACCATCGGTCCATCTCCGCCAACCCCTGGATGCCGATTTATACTTGCCGTCATCATCATCGCAGACCCGTCAAGCGTCCATACGGACCAGTCATACCGCGACTGATCCACCCCGACCACCGGCGTCACCGTCACCTCCCCACACACTTTCCCCTGATACTTCTCCCACGGCTTGCTGCAACACGGATCAAACGACCACGCCGCCGACCCATCGGCCGGCGTCACCCTCACCGTCCCATCCCCATTCAACACCAGCTGCACCGCTTGCAGCGTCCCATCCGCCGCCCGCACCACCGTCGTCCCGTCCACCTTCACGTGGATCTGATTCGCCTCTTCCAGCCCCATATCAAACTCAGCGCCCAAATTACCCGGCGTCACTACCTGCTGCACACTCATCGCTTGCTCCTTTTTCGCATTTCAGCTTTCAGCTTGTCAGCACGCTGCTTCGCAGCTTTCAGCAGGTCAGCACGCTGCGCTTTCAGCTTTCAGCTAAGCTGACCGCTGACTAGCTGACCGGCTGACTAGCTGACCCGCTGACTAGCTGACCCGCTGACCGGCTGACCCGCTCTAATGTCCCACATATTTCGCCAAAAACGCATTCACCCCCGCGCCCACCAGCCACACCACCACCATTTCGCCCAGCGAGCTCAGCGTCCCGATCCAGACCAGCAGCAGCAACGCCGCCCCCGCTGCGCCCCAAAAGCCCCAGCAAAACACGCAATCCGCCCCCTCTTGCACCCACGCCGGCCTGCTCGCTTGCTGCATGCGCCGCCGCACCCAGCCCGCCAGCCCAAACGGCCCCGCCCGCAGCGCCATGCTGTCGGCAAAGCCAAATGCCACCAGCCCCACCAATACCCCTGCCCACAACAAATCAGTCATACTATTCCCCACTGCACACAATGAGCTCATCACCATATTGCTCCTTCCACGCCCGCTCCATGGCCCGCAGCCCCCAGCGCAAACGTCCTTGGACCTGCCCGCGTCCAATCTGCAATATCCGCCCCACCGCCCCATAACTCCGTGCTATGCTCAACTCATCGTCATAGCGCAGCCGCACTACATCATGCTGCTTTTTCGTCAGCACGGCTTTCGCCAACTGCCAATACCGCGCTGCATCCCAATTTGGCTGACTCTTCAGCTCCGCCATCTCGTCTTGCCCCACCACACAATCCCCTTTCTCTCCTACCACCTCATTGCCTTATCCGCCCCTGTAGCAACTGCGCATAATGCACGGCCTGCCCCACCCCATTGTACTTCTTGGCAAACGCCAGCAGATCTCCCTGCCGCAGCGCATCCGCACAGCCGCTCAGCTCCATAAAGCGCACCATCGCCCGCACCTGCGCCTCTTTGCCCGTCTCAAAGTCACTCACCAAATCGCGTACCGAAGCGTAGCCCAGGCTCTGCCAGTGAAAGCCCATAATCTGCGGCGCCCCGTATGAAGCACTCTCATACGCCGCCTGGCAATTCAGCCGGCTCGCCACTTCCAACGCATACCACTCATGGTCCTGGTCGCCATGATACGGCCGAAACTCTTCGTCTGGCCGCGTGCGATACATCTGCTTGGTCCACGTCGGCTCGCCCACGGCAAAATAGTCACCGGCCTGCCCCAACCCACACCTCTGCAAAAAGACGTGCGCCTCAAAGCGCACCAAGAGCCGCCCGTTGCGAAAGCCTGCGCCACCCGATTCCACAGCCACCACCGCCCGCAGCGTCCCCTCATCAATGCCATGCTCGGCCGCCAGCTCCACCAGCAGATCCCGCTGCGCCGACCTCAGCCCTTCTAAGAGCTGCACGCCCGTGGGCGAGCGCTCCGCCACATAGCCCACCAGCCCATCGCCGGCATCTTCGGTAGTCGAGCCGGTTGGTGAGCCTGTCGAACTAGTCGAGACTTGCCACCAGGTCAACTCATGCACGTGCAGCGGCCCCAAGGTCAGCCCAATCTCGCTGCCCATGGCCAGCACCTGCACCACGTCGCTGGCCTCTTTGCCCCGATAGCCCGGACTGCGCCGCAGATTCAGCGGCAGCAGCACCCGCGCGCGCGGCGTCGCGTGCCGGTCCAAGACAGCCGGACCCACCTGCTCTTTGGGTTGCACGCCTTTCAGCCTGGCCAGAATCTCTGCTTGCCGGCGCTGCACCTCCATGGGCGCTGGCGCCGCGTACTGATGCGCCAGCGCCTGCCGCAGATCCTCTTCCACGCCCGCCTTGCCCTCAATCACCCACCGATCTATATTCGGCCACCGATACAGACAGAGCGCTCGAATCGGCTGATGCCCCGGCTGGCTGTTCCACCAGTCAATCTCTCCATAAGCCGCCCGCACCCAGCCGCTGTTCGCGTTCTCCCACGGCACATCTTGGTCCGTCTCGGTGATATACACGCTGACGCCGCGCTGCTCAGCTGGAATCGCGTGCATAAAATCTTGATAGGCCTTAAAGTGAAAGTGCCGGTCCTGATACGGCGCCCCCATCTTGGCGTCAGAGTAAATCAGCGCGGCGTCGGCGCCGTGCGTATAGGTGTGCAGGCTAATCCCATCGTGGCCATCCGGCCCCAGCAAATACAAGATGCGCCGAAAGTAATCCAGCCAGTCGCCACTCTCAATGTTCCACGGCGCCACCGCGCCGACAATCACTTCCGCCTCTGGCTGCGCCGCCTTCAGCTCTTCTCGGCAGCGCGTAAAGCAGTCCGCATACAGCTCCGGCGTAATCACATTGGTCCCTGAGCCTGTCGAAGGGGCCCGCCCGCCCGGTCGCTCCCAGGCTGCGTTCATCTCATTGCCAATAATCCAGCGCGAGCAGCCCGCAGTCTGCTCTGCAAAGTCCGCACAGCGCTTGGCAAACTCATTGTAGAGACTGCGCTCCGGAATCGTGCCATCGGGCTCATAGCCCCAGTTCAGCCGCGCCAGAATCGCCAGCCCCTTTTCCGTGTAGCCGCTGTAATCCTTGGCCCACACCCCATTTTTCAATTCCACCGTATCCACAACCCAGCCGCTGCACCCCGCCTCAATGATGTGATGCTCACCCCCAAATTCATGCAGCCCATATATATGCTTGGGCCCATCCTGCTTTTCCATCTTCGCTCCTTTTGAGCTTTCAGCTTGTCAGCACGCTGCTTCGCGGCTTTCAGCACGCTGCGCTTTCAGCACTTCAGCACGCTGCTTCGCAGCTTTCAGCAGTCAGCTTCTCGCTTGGCACAAAAGCCCCGCTTACGAGCAAACAGGCTGATAGCTGACAAGCTGACCGGCTGACTAGCTCTCTTCGCTCACTAGCTAACCCGTACCTCCTGCCACACCGCAAACATGCTCACGTGCCGGCCCCACGGCAAAGAGCCCCCCTCCATCTTTTCCACAAAGACCCGCCCCTCTGCTACGCCTTCGGCTTCGCCTGGGCTCGGATGCCACACCCAGGCCCCCCGCTCGCCCTGGTCGGGCGCATACTTACTGTAAATTGGCACGCAGGCCCACCCGCTCTGCTCTTTGGTCACCGGCCGGTTCAGCCCATCGGGGAATGAAAACATAAACGGAAAATTTCGCTTCAGCTCCCCATCTTCACCAATCACCGCCCCAAACAGATGATGGTCGCCGCCGGCATCGTCAAAATAATCTGGCGCCCCCCGCGGCTTCAAATAGCGCTCTCTGGCCCACGGCTCAACCCCAAACTCTTTGTCGTCTAGCTCCCAGCTGCCCAGCTCCGTGGTAAAGAACTCCTTCACCACATACACCAAATCGCCCGCCTGCGGCTGCCCGTCCAGCGGCTGAATCGCCATGTTCAGCTTCTGCATGGAACCAGAGAACTGCCGCTGCACCAGCACCGCCGCCCTCACCTCCAGCCCCGTCGGCGCCGGCAGGAGTTGCCCCTTGCGCACAATTCCCACCACCTCATGCAAGCCCCCACGCGCCGCGTCCAGTTGCACCGCCACCGCCTGCAAACGCTCCAACATCCTTTCATCCATCACAACCTCAGCCATAATGTTGCCCTCTGCTCTGATGAGCTTGATGATTCTGGCCAGCCTGGCCTAATTGATACTCCGCACCGCGCGCACCGCCACGCCCGCCGGCGAGCGCTCCTTGACCCCCTGCGCTTCCCGAAACTCTTGGATCTCCGTAGGCGCCGGGGCTTCCCTCAAACACGGGAACGCCTTGGGCTGGCTGCGGATAGCCCGCTGCCGGCCCCCCTTGTAGACCCACTTGGGGCCCGCCCACTGGCCCCACTTGTGAGCCACCTGGCGGCGCCCAGTAAGCCCCCGCCATCGGCATCCCATAATCCACGTCATAATCAATTTCCACATGCTCTGCTGTCCCTGCCTTCGCCTGGATAATCGCCCGCTCTTTCCCAATATCCGCCAGCCCCTGCCCCAGCAAATATGTCGCAACCAGCCCTACCAGCCAGGCTATCGTCTGCCGGTCAACCCCCAAATTAAATACATCATTCAGCACTAGCAGCACCACCGATACAATCAGCGTCGTTAGCTTCTTCTTCACTTCTGGCTGCCGCAGCCGCTTCACCGCCTGCCGCTGAACCTCCTCCCAGCCCGCCGCCAACGGCTGCGCCGGCTGTAGTTGCTGCCGCTGCATCTGGCGCGACCCGGAGCGCGCCCCGCCCTGCGGTCGGCGCAGCGGCTGCCGCTTCGGAAATCCCTGATTCTGATATCCCATTGCTTGCTCCCTTTTTGAATGTTTCAGGTGTTTCGCGCGAAACACTTGTGTTGAGCTTGTCGAAACACCCCCTACTGCCCCACCACCAAACTCAAATACGCCAGCTCGATCACCCCACCCGCTGGCTGCACGCTCAGCTGCACTGCGCTCACATCCCGATATACAATCTCGCCCGCTCGATTCTCACCCAGCGGCCGCACTTCGTTGTTCGTTGGATCTAGCTCTAGATCGCCCGTCACGCCCACCGGCTCCGGGCTCATGTTGTTCACCAGCTCACCGCCGCGCCCGTCCACGTCCCGCAGCCCCATGCGCAGCTCGCTCACCGCGCGGTCAAAGCGCAGCGTCAGTTCGGTCCCCCCGCTCAGCCGCACCCATTTCCCATTGGGATGCATGGCATATACCTGGCTCGTCACCAGCTCAATCCCCACGCCGGTCACCGGCTCCACCGTGTTCGCCTGCCCGCCTCCGGTTGGTGAGCCTGTCGAACCACCGGCCGCCCAGGCAAACTCAATCACCCCCACCACCGGCGCCGGCGTTGCCGTAAATGTAGATGTCGCCGTGGGCGTAGGCATGGGCGTGAACGTGGGGGTGGGTATAAACGTGGCCGTCTCAGTCGGCAACGGCTGCGGCGTCCACGTGGGTACAGGCGTCTCTGCGGTCGTCTCAGTCGGCGCAGGAGCCTCTGTCGCCGTCCATGTGGGCGCCGGCGTCGCTGTCGGCAATGGCTGCGCCGTCCATGTCGCCGTGGCCATTGCTATCGCCCCCGGCGTCCACGTCGACGTCAAAAGCACCGGAAGAGGCGACGGCTGCGGCGTCGCTCTCGCTCTCGCTGCTGCCGTCGCTGTATATGTAAAAATGGGGTTAGGATTTTGTGTGGGTGTAGATATGAGTGTTGGCGTTGCCGTTGTCGCCTCTGAGACATCGAGAAATGACATTCCAGCGGTTGGTGGCAGCTCTGCTTGGGACGTCGAAGCAGTCGGCTCCGCCGCTTCCTGAACGGCTGTCCCTGGTTCTGCCAGCACCGCTGAAGCCGGCCCAGGCCCCAGCGGTGTGGCTATTGAACCCAGGCCGGTTTCCGCTGCCGCGCCCAGGAGATCACTTTGCCGAATCGCCCCAATGTCATCTGCGTCATCAACCACATTCTCAGAAAAAGAAGAAGGTAAGGAGGAACCATTCTCGCTACCAACAACACTACCTTCAGCCGTTGAACTTGGGATTGCAACGTCTGGCACACTTGGATTATCTTGGACATCTGGATCACTTTGCACATTTTCCGCAGGCGATTCGGCCCGCACAGCCAAGGCAAACTGCTCTTCATCAGTTTCCGCATCGGCTGCACGGGAGACCCCAGCCGATGCCCCTGACTCTGTTCCTGCTTCCCCTTCTGCTGCTGCTCCCAAGCTCGTGTGCTCTCCCGTCAACCCATCACGCACCAGCTCGGCCCACACTACGCTGCCCGGCGCCACCATTCGCAGCACCTCCAGCACCCGCGCGGCTTCACCCCCGCCCCGCTCCAGCTCTCCAAACACTGGCCACAGCGTCATCACAATCACGCCCAGCCCGATTACAAATTTGGCTCCTCTGCTCATCTCGCCACCTGTCACGCCATTTGCACATACTGCGCCGTCCCCAATGCAAAGCCCGCCTCCTCCAGCTCCTCCGCCACTCGCTGCGCCAACGCATCCCGCACAAAGCTCGCGCTCAGCTCATCCCCTACATACACCCGCACCCGCCACACATCACCCAACGCCTCGAGCTCCCGCAAATACACCGACGGATCAATCACCTGGTCCCCATACGCCTCATCCACCTGGCCCGCCGCAGACCGCAGCACAGCTCGCACTCGCTCTCGCTCATACGTTTCACTCCGCTGCACCGTCACCGCCACGTCCACCGCCTGCCCCCCATACAGGCTCTTGTTCTGCATCACCTGCCCCACTACCACCGAGTTCGACAACACGATCCCTGCCCGCGTGCTCGTCACCAGCGTCAGCGTAAAGAGCCCCATCTCAGCAACCCGGCCCTCATGGTCCCCAATCACCACATACTGCCCTTCGCTCACGTGGCCCGAGAGCGCCAGCTTCACCCCGGCGATCACATCTTGCGCACTGCGGTCCAGCGCCAGGCTGATGCCAGCACTCAGAATCGCCACCAGCGTCAGCACAATGGCGGCGTTGACGTTCAGGAGCCACACCGCACCCCCCACGCCCATGGCCACCAACGCCAGTTGCAGCGCCGACGCTAAAATATGCTCACGCCCCGGCGTCGTCTGCCGCAACGCTTCCAGCCCCAGCGTGCGCACCAGCACCACGCTCAACCCCGTAGCCACCAACACCAGCAGCGCCGCCACTACCCGTTCAAATTCAAATGCCATAAACCCTCATAATCCTTATGCCTGATAGCGCAGCAGCACGCTCACTACCCCATCGCGCACGCCGTCCGGGTTCATCTGAATCTTGCCCGCCTCCATGCCGCCAATGTCAAAATCCCCACCCAAACTATCCACCGTCACAACTTGTGTTTCCATCGTCTCACCTTCCTCTAAAACAAGGTGACTCCCTATAGAGCCACCTTTCCAAATCTCAGATCTCAAACCGCAAGTCTCAAAACGAATTTAGTCAGCCTCTACGGGAAGGCGTAATACAGGTGGTTGCCAAACGCATCCTGCACGTCCACCGTGGCCAGCGCCGCAATCGCTATCTGGTCCAGCAGCGGGCGTCCATCCGTCCCGGTCGCCAGCAGGTTACCGGCGTCGGCGCTGGCCGGCGTATTGGTATTGATGGTCGTCTGCGTCCCGTCGCCGGCATCATACAAATACGTGCCGTCGCCGTTGTCCGTCATGCTCCCCTGCAAGCTGGACAGATCCACCACCACATCCGGCGTAGCGCCATCATTATCGGTCAGCGTCAACGTCATCGAGGCCGCATCCCACGTGGCCCCGTTCAGGTATATATCACTGGTCAGCGCCGACAAATCTATGGTTGTAGGGTTCCCGTCCTCATCCGTAAAGGTCAACGTTGTGCTCCCCGCATCATACGCCAGCGTCGTCACCGTCTCTGCCACATCCACTGCCGGCGCCAAATCGATCACGGTGGCGCTGCCGGTCTCATCTGTAAAGGTCAGCTGTGCCCCGGCCAGTGACAGGCTGGTCACCTGACCCAACGCCGTCACGCTGCCATCCCCATTGCGTACAATCGTCGTGCCATCCACCTTAATGTGGATCTTGTTTGCCTCAATCACGCCCAGGTCAAATTCATTCCCCAAATTTTGAGGGGTTACCACTTGCATCATCTCGTCACTCCTTTTTGTTTGTTAGTCCGTTAGTCTCGTGGTCTCGTGGTTAGATAGTCGAATAATCCTGTAGTCGACCAATCGACCATCCGACCACTTGACTACTCGACCAATAGATACCCTAAATTCACGCCAAACACATCGGTCACCGGTTCTCCACGCAGCAGCTCGCCCAATGTCGTTACCTGCATTGGCGTAAGCTGCGTAAAGTCTAGCGCCCGCACCAGACAGGTCACATCCGCGTCCGGCAGCGCACAAAAATCCACCAGCGCGCTCCCCGCATTCGCCAACCACGTCGGCGCCCTATCTGCCCCCACCGTCAGCACTGTCCCTGCCGGCCCCGTGGGTAGTGCATCGTGACAGCCCAACTTTCCCACAATAACTACATCGCCCACGCTCTCTCTCCTCCCTGCCCAGAAGTTCAGACAATCTACAACCTCGCTTACACCAATGCGGCCGCCTGCATAATCAGCTCCTGCGCCTGGCTCTCACTTATTGCCAGCAACCCCGCCAGCGCCGCCTTGGCCATGGCGGCCAAATCCGCATAAGTATGTACACCGGCCCCATTGAGGATCTCCACCTTGGCCACACCCACCCCTGCCAGCACCGTCAAATCATCCGACGCCAGTTGTGAACCACTTGTGGTGAGCTTGGGCGAACCATCTGGGTTATGCTTCGCCGCGTCAAACCGCTCAAAGCAGCCATAGAACCGCCCACCTGCATCTACGAAATTGGGCGCCAGTCGCGCCGCCACCCCGTTTACCCGCCGCCGCTCGTTGTTGCCAAACTGGTAAATCTTCCCCCCAATAGCATAAGCCGTCGTGCGCCGCTCTGCACACGTGTACACCAGCTTCACCACCGCCCCCGCTTCCGCCTGTTTGTCCAGCAGCAGCCCCTGATCACTCGCTGCCGCCGCCGAACTATATCCGCAACACATGCACCCTCCTTTTTAGCTTTCAGCACTTCAGCATTTCAGCACTTCAGCACTTCAGCATTTCAGCGTCTCAGCTGACCGCTGACCGGCTGACTAGCTGACCGCTGACCGGCTGACCAGCTGACTAGCTGACCAGCTCTCCACACATCGGGTCCAGCGCCGTCATCTGCCCCGGATAGTGGCAAATCTCAAACTTGGCATCACACGCCACGTTGGTGATCACCGTCTGCACGCAGGGATAGTCGCTATACCAGCGCCATTCCGTGGCCAGATTCAGCGTGTAGCAGCGGCCACACTCATCCAGCCAGAGCTGCACCTGCCCGTTGGCGGCCGTCTCTTTGTTGCCGTCCGAGAGGTCGTTGTATTCGGGAATCAGGAAGCGCCGGCCAGTGTTGCCACCTACGCCGCGCCACAGCATCAGGATGTTAGCCGTACCGTCGGCGTTTTCCAGCAGACCGCGCAGCCCCGAGGTATTGCCATCCGCCCCCACCTGGCTCCAGTCCACCGGGTTGTAGGGAATGATAGGCACGGGGAAGCCGTCAAAGTAGAGCACGCCATAGCCTTCGCCGCCGTTCAGCCACTCTTCGTACTTCATGGCCGCAATCTCACTATCGCGGCGCGTGTAGTCGTCGCGGCAGATCACGTGGCAAATGCCGCACTCAATCAGGCATTCGGCCAACCAGTCCGGCATCAGCAGCCCAATATCGCCATACTGCAAATCACCGCGCCCGCCCAAGAATCTGGTCATGCGGAACTTGCGCAGGTTCTCGCGGAAAATCTGCCGCATGGTCGTGTATAAGTTAGTGGCGTAGCGCCGCCCGGTCACGGCTTCACCATTCAGCGAAATGCCGCTCATCCCATTGGCCGCTGTGTAGTCACAGGCCGGATTGCCGCCCCAGTCCAACACCGTGGGATTGCCCACGCAGTCATAGCTCATGGTCAGCAGCTTCAGCAGCCCATCCGAGTCGTTGGGAATAGTCGTGCTGCTGTAGCGCGAAGTTGAGTCACCGACCAAAAGCCGCGTGGCCATCATCTCCATCATCTGGTTAGACAGAATCGCCATCCACCACTCTTCGTCGTTCTGCACTAGCCGCGGCCCGTCGCCCAGATCCACCGTGTAAATATCGCGCTCATCGCACCACGCAATATCATTGCCCCCATCTTTTAGCTCGTGGCTCATGAGCCGCACTTCGCCAAAGCCACAGAACTCGATGTAGCACGGCTTGCCGATCTCCACCTTCTGCCCCGGCCCACAGATAGTACTCGGCAGCCCATCGGTCGCCTGCCCAATGCTGGCCCCGCTGGGCGCCACATAGGTCAGATACGCCCGTTTTACGCTCTTCTTGTGCGCCCGCCGAAAGCCAAACCAGCGCAGCGCCGGCTCCACCGCATCCATGCCCTGGAAGAGCGTCACAATCTCATCATCTACGCATTCACCAAATAAAGGGGGACAACAGCCCCACTGCTGGCCAAATACGCTACGCTGCCCCACCGCCAGCGCCCGATACTGCACCGGGTCCACCAACTGACTGCCCACATCGCCTGCGAAACCACCGGTCGTCATATTCTGCAACATCGCCGACCCCACCAACCCGGCCGGCCGCATCACTCGCGTCATATTCACTCACTCCTATTTTATTAGCTTTCAGCATTTCAGCTTGTCAGCCAGTCAGCTAGTCAGCTTCTCAGCTAAACGCTGACCGGCTGACTGGCTGACCGGCTGACAAGCTGACTAGCTCACCCACTACTTCCCGCCTACTCTCTGCGCCCGCGCCCGCTGTACAAAGCTACTCTCTCCGCTCAGCACGCCATTGGCCAGACCTTTCCCACTTTCCTGTCCAGCCCCTGCCTCGCGATTGTGCTGCCGCGGCCGCACGCTCACCTTCACCCCCGGCTGCGCCGGCTTGGCCGCTTCATGCTCCTGCCAGCGCCGCTCCTCATCCTGCTCCAGCGCCGCCACGCGACCGTCTAGCCGCTCCTCCGTCGTGGCCGTGCGCGCCTCTAGCCCCTCGAACCGGCCATGGATTTCAGCCACCCGGGCGTGCAGCGCATCCTGCCACTCTGAACTCTGCCGCACCAGGTCGCCGCGCAGCCCCACCAACTGCTGCACAAAATCCTGCATCTCCGCCGACGCCAGCACCAGCCCCCGCACCTGGTCGATAACCTCGGCGTCAATCTCCAGCTCCGGCGGACCCGATAAGGCCGCTACCCGATTCTCCACCTGGCTCGCCCGCGCCACCAGCCCCGCCACCTGCTGGCCCAGCCCTGCCACTTGCTCACTCAGCTCCCGAAACTGCTGCACCGTCACCACCCGCAGCACTCCGCTCTCGGTTGCTGAGCCTGTCGAACCATCGGTTGGTGAGCCTGCGGTCCCTGAGCGCGCAACTTGTTGGGACGTCGAATGGGTCGAAGCATCCGCCGCCTGGCGTTGACGTTGCCTATTACCATCTTCCCGCTCAGCCTCTTCCTCCGCTTCCTCTTCACCAGCACCGTTCGCTACATCGTGACCCACTCCCTCGGAGCTCGTTCCCGCCGAGCGCATCGTATAGGTCACCGCATCTGCCAGCGCCTGATTCGTGTTATGCAGCCGCTGCTCCAACGCCTCCACCAGCTCCGCATCGCCCAACAATTCCAGTGCAATCTCACGCTCTCGTGAACTCATCGCCATATTGACTCTCCTTGCCTGTTGAATTTCCCGCTGGGCCACGCCGCCGCCCGTGTACCATGCCGCACAGTCCTGATTGCGCGCGATGCTATACCCCAGCAGCGTCCCATCGGTTGTCACCGGCAGCCGAATCCCTTCGACTACCTCAATCCACGCTATCGGCCCGTCCAAATCAAACTCTATCGAGCCGCCCCAATACCCCTCGGTGTCGTTGGCCAATGTCCTAGCCGCCGCCATCGCCACCGGGTCCTCATCAAACTTGTAAATGCCCCACAGCGTCTTGTCATCCCGCCCAATCTGTCGCAGTTCCCCGATCCGGCTGGCCGAGCCGTCTATATGCATCACGTTGATATATTCGCGGCCATCGCCCTGGAACTTCGTCACAAAGGCATCAAAAAGGCCACGCGAATCAAGAATCCCCTTCTTGTTCAGCGTGGCCGTACATAGCACCCCATACCCCCAATATGCCCCTGTCTCCGTGCGCTTCACCACCATTTGCGCAGCAAATGCGCTTGCATTTACCGGCGCAAATTCAATCTCCACCGCCACCGGGTTGCCCACCGTCACGTGGCTCCCGCTCACCGTCACCGGCCACCGGTACAGCCGGCCCGCCGACACCGTCACCGCATACAGCTTCTCATCATCCACATACAGATCCTTCAGCCAGTGCCAATGGTTTGGATCCTCCGGGTCGCGCGCCGTAATCTCTGCATACACCTGATCCACCACATCCATCAGTGAAATGTCGCGCAGCGCCACCGCCCGCAGGTCTGCCGGCAGCTCCCCGCCAAACGCGCTCTTCCACGCCGCCCGCACCTGCCCCACCAGCCGCTCCAACACGTCCACCTGTCTCGTCATGTTTGCCCTCCGGGAAAAAACAGCGGTCAGCTAGTCAGCTTTTAGCTGAAGTGCTGAAAGCTGACCGGCTGAACTGCTGACCGCTCAACAAAAAAGAGATGCCCTACCTCATGGTAAGACATCTCTCGCGCCCAATCTATTCCCGCTACCGAGTATTTTTTGCCGGTCTTTCGTTTGCCCTGCTAGAATCAGGGTGCTCGTAACAAAATGGGTTGGCTCAAAAGTATCAACTTGTAGCAATCTCACAACCTACTAACAACACAAGTTTCAAGACTTTGATTGTGTTATGCGGCTTTGAAACTACTGTCTCAGGCTAGAGGAAAATTGCGGCGTGGCGGAGCAGGGCGTCTCGGAAAGGGTCGACTATTTAAACAATTGAACATACCAGAGTCTGAAGTTGTGGTGGCGTTAGAAAGCAATAACCTTGTCCAATTCTGCGCTGACAGAGTCTGCTATAAATCTCTGAACATCATTTTGCTTGGTACAAGCGAATAGTCTAGGCATCAACATGCTGCTAATAGGGGGTGAAAATGTTCACCTCCTCTCCACCATGTGTTAACTCACGCGTAAAACTTGCCCCACATAAATGTAGTTGGCGTTGTGCAACCTATTAAGGCTCATTAAATAGTGGACGCTCGTCCCGTACCAAATAGCAATATTGGCTAGCGTGTCACCCGCTTTCACGGTGTAATGTTGGCCATCCCCATAATAGGGTCCGCTATAGTCATAGGTAATACAGATGACCTGACCGACGTAGATATGGCTGGGATGCGCAATGCCGTTGGCCTGAGCCAGGGCGTGCATGTTGACGCCATAGTAGCGTGCAATCCCCGACAGCGTGTCGCCATATTTGACCCAGTACGGATTGGCGCAACCGCCCGCATAGCCGCCATGCCAGGCCGGTTTCCCATAGCCGCCAGAGGGAATGTAGAGCTGCTGCCACACATAGATGTGATCGGGATTGGCCAGCCCATTGGCCTGTGCCAGCGCATAGGCGGTGGTGCCGTAGCTGTAGGCGATATTAGCCAGCGTATCACCTGGCTGGACCACATAATAGGTATCCTGACGTGGCGCAGATGCGGTGCTAGCTAGGGCGGTGGCGGGCAACAGCGCACTTAGCAGCCCCATCAACAATAGGAGAGAGAGGGCTACCGTCCGTATTCGAGTGGATAACGCAAGATAATGTTGCATGTCTTTTTCCTTTCTAATTGATAGTTAAAAATAGTTTTGTACAACTGCTTACTTAGAGGTAGGCCAGGTAAAAATATCTGGATCCAGACCCAAGATGCTGGGAAACTTGGCACTTTCCGGGACGTACAACTGTTGCAATTCAGCATTGGTCAGCGGGCGATGGCCGTGTCCAGTGAACACGAGTTCCGGGACGTATTGCTGCAATCTCGCCAAATTGTTTGCCAGTACAGCCCAGTCGTCGGCAAAAGAACTTTGCCCCTGGCCCCTTTGATGCACAGCGATCAAGTCGCCCACAAACGCCACCCGATCTTCTAAAATCAGACTGGCTGAACCCAACGTATGCCCAGGCGTATGCATCACAAACGCATCGATTCCATATTCATCGAGACGGTCGCCGTCTCCGAGCAGGATATCGGCGGGCGTGGGCTCGATGGTCAACATGGGTTCAATCCACGGCAGCACAACATTAGAGACTTAATATGGCAGGTGGCGCACCGAACCCAGTGCCGTGGCGCCCCTGGCCATGGCCTCAGCATCGGCGCGGTGCACGGCAATTAGCGCACCTGTGCGGCGGCGCTGCCATAATGGTCGATATGTGCATGAGTGATAAAGATGAGTCGCAGATCAGCGCGGCCGATCTCCGCCATTTTGTTCAGGATGGGTTGCTCCAGTAGCGGCAGCCCAGCATCCACTAGCACCAGTCCCTCGGCGCTCTCAATGAGGTAACAGTTGATGGGTCCAATCGCAATGGGATGGATCCGGACCGAAAGGCCGTGGGGCTGTTTTGAAATTGCGTCTGTGCTGGTCGACAACAGGCGTAGGGGTGTGCATCCTATGGCAACGCTAATTAACATAAGCAGCACAAAACCTATCTGGGCTTGCCGTCGGGAACGTAGCACCATGATCATTACGCTCATTATACTTCGCTCTGAATGGAAGCCGGAGTTTTTGTCTGACGTAGAAAGTCCGGTTTCCATTTCAACCGCAGTATAGAATTCATTGTACAATTCTCCAAGTGAGTAAAGCGTATCCGATTTTCTCTATCTACTTCTGAGCGCTTGAATGGCCCCACGCAGCGTAACAACCGGCCCAACTGAATCGAGGGAGTTCCCCAGTTGGGCCGCAGTATGCTTTTGCATGGCCAATAGATTTTGATAGAGGACCATCTTGGCGCCGACTTCCTTGGGTACGTCGGTATATTTGCGCTTGAAAAAGAGCCGCTCGCGCTTGAGCTTGTTTAGTTCCGCTTTGGTAATCACCGATTCCTCTTCCGAGGATAATTCGTACGCTTGCATGGTATTTTCCCAGGCAAAGGAGCGTCTAATCTGCACGATCATAATGATGATCAGGACAATGGTATACAGATAGACGCCATAGCGCATGCCGTCATAGATTGGACCGGATCCTGTGTCCAGCGATTGCATAGCTTCTTCGGCTGGGATGCCGGTAAAAAATGACTCGATCATCACGATGGCAACCATACCGAGCGACGAAATGCCTAAATCATACAAGCTGTGCATAACGGCGGCGATAAGATAGAAATAGACGGCGCGCTTCCACTTCTGCCAGCCGTGTGCGGTCGATTCGGCGGCAAAGCCCACGCCCATGCCCACAAAAGCCGACCAGATGATATGACCGCCAAACCCGAAGAGGCCCAGCCGGGTGGACTGTTGGTACCAGGTTTCGATCATGCTATATTCATGTAAGACGCGGGCCAGATAAAGGCCCATCTCCAGAATGTTGAAGCCCATGCCCGCCAGCGCGCCATAGACGATGCCATCCTTGCGTGTACGGATCAAGTTCGGCACGTAAATGGCCAGCAGGACCACGGGCAGAATCTTCAGTCCTTCCTCATAAAAACCGACCGTCCAAAATTTGGCTGGCGAATGGTCGTTTAGATACGAGGCAATCGGCTGCAAGATGAGCGGCACGCTGAGGATCGTCACGAGATGAAAGAAGCGCACGCGGCGTTCGCGGTCCAAAAACGACAGGATGAAATAGGCCACGAGCGAGCCGATGATCGCGTACGGAATCCACAGCCAAACCTCCAGCGGGTGCAGGTCGTCGAAGAAGGCGCTCCACCCGTACAGCAAGGAAAAGATCAGCGCCGCGGCCACCAGCACGGCCAGGATCACTTTGGCGAGGAAAGATTTACGGTGAAAATCGTAGAAAAGATAATTTTGCACCACGGGGTCAATGAGATTGTTCACCAGGGTTTCTCCTTTGTTGTAGATTAACCGGCCTGGCTTCTGAGCGCTTGAATGGCCCCGCGCAGCGCGGCAACGGGTTCCGCGCTAGCGCCGGAGAGATGCTGTTGTAGTATGCGGTGCTTGAAGATGGCCAGCATGTTTTGGTAGAGCACCATCTTTGCGCCGACTTGCTTCGGAAATTCATTGTACCGGCGTTTGAAAAAGAGGCGTTCGCCTTTGAGCTGTTGCAACTCTGGTTCTGTGATCACATCAGGATCCTCGGTGGAAAGTTCGTCGATTTGGATCGTGTTTTCCAAGCGAAAGGATCTGCGGATTTGCACAATCATCACGATGATCAGCACAATAGTCCAGACGTAGACGCCATAGCGCATACCGTCGTTGATCGGGCCAGGACCATACACCTCCGTTGCCACGTCGCTAAGGTCGATGCCACGAATCATAGACTCGATCTGGCTCACGACGATGATACCAAGACCATTGAGACCCAAATCGTACAAGCTGTGGGAAACAGCTGCGATGAGATAGAAATAGACGGCGCGGCTCCACTTAGCCCAGCCATGCTTGGTCGATTCGGCGGCAAAGCCGATGCCCAAGCCCACAAAGGCCGACCAGATGATATGGCTGCCAAGGCCCCATAGACCAAAGCGGGTCGAATGCAGATATAAGGACTCGAGCAAGGAGTTCTCGTGCAACTGTTTGGCAATGTAGAAGCCAATTTCAATGATGTTGAAGCCCATGCCTGCCAGCGCGCCATAGACAATGCCGTCCTTACGCGTACGGATCAGATTGGGTACATAGATCGCCAACAAAAGCACCGGCACGATTTTCATCCCCTCCTCAAAGAATCCCACCGTGACGAATTTGATGGGCGCCTCGAACAGCCCGTTAAAGAAGGCGGCAGCGGGTCCGGCAACAACCATCACGCTCACTATCGTAAGCAGATGGAAGGCGCGCACCCTTCGTTCTCGATCCAGAAAGGCCAGAATGAAATAGCCAATGAGCGAGCCAGCGATGGAGTAGGGGACCCAGACCCAAATGACGAACGGGTTGCGACCCTCCAACACATCCACCCACCCCAAAAACGCCAGAATCACAACCGCCACGGCTATGCCGCCTAAAATCAGCTTGTCTCGAGTACATTTGAGCCGCAAATCGTGAAAAAGATAATCGCGAACGATTGGATCTAACATGGGTTTGCCTTTATTCCTTTGAAGTTACACTCGTTGAACGAGATCTAACTTGACCGGCATAGTCGAGATGCCGGTCAAGTTCAGTCATACTGCCCGGTTACCATATCGATCCGCACAGCAGCAGCGCCAAATTCGCTACCATCGAGGGGATGTCTACCCAGCTAGCACCGATTGAAGCGGAAAGGTTACGGCATGTGTTCCGACGCCGAAGCCAGTTGGAAGGTGCCGCCGTCGGCCATGGTGTCCAGATACAAGATGCCGTTTTCAAAGAAGAAATTTGAGACAAAGCCAAGTTTCTGGATAAATGCCTCGCTGCGGGACTCCGGCGGGCAGGCGGCCAGCGTGGACGGCCCAATTTCAATGCTCAAGCTGCCGTCATCGCTGGCGGTGTAGCTGCCGCTGGCATTGTTACAGTCGGCCACGATGTTCACGGAGCCGTCGCTGTTAAAGGCGACGGTGTAGGCTTCCGGGTTATCCAGTTCGAAGGATTCGACCGGATCGGTGAAGCTTTGCCATAGCCAGGGGTTGGTGGTCAGTTCGATGGCGCTGGTAACACGATCCGCTGTTGTGGAGGTTGTGGTGGCGCCCGATTCAGGCAATACGAAGTCAATTACATACGCCTCGGCACAACTTACATCGAGCGCACCTGTGGGGTCATTGAGAAATTGGGTGGCGATGGTGCCCGGACAGGTTGCAGACAGAGCGGCAACCACATGCCCCTCCGTGCCGAACAGTACAAAGGTGTTATTGGTCAGGTGACTGGCCACCTCTCGTGCCGCCAAGGTCGGGGTATTCACATCCAAATCGCCTTGTAAGAGAAGGACGGGGATGTCGCTTGCCACCGGCTCGATAAAGCTGCGGGGGATGATTGTGTCTGGGAAAAAGCTACAGAGAAGCTCATAAAATGCGAATAGCTCTTTGCCACCTTCAACACCCCCTGCGGCGAATTGCGGATAGGCAGCCGCCGCAACGACCTCGTCCACAGCATCCGCTGTGTTAAGCTTCAAATCCTCAGAACAATTTGTGGCAAACAAAATTTCTTGACTAAAACTAGACGCAAGGCCGGTGGAGAAACGCATGGCATCAGCCACCTCATTAAGATGCCACATCGTGGCTCGAATATCAGCCGGCGACATCGGCTCAACCAGGGCATTGGCCCGGGCCGCCAGCTCCTTCGGCAGGTGTTCGTTGGCATAGTCTATGAGCAGCTGAGGATCGCGGCCCTTAGCCGGCAAGATTCCTAAATCGGCCGTATCAAGCACCACATCGGCCTGCGCTTCCCCACTTTGCAGCCGCGTCACCAGGTTATTGATGACCAGGGCCACCCATTGCTCTGTTGGGGTAGAGGCATTGGCCACCGCGGGTACTTGCTGGGCTTCCGCCAACAGTGTCTCGATGGCGGGGGCGATATAATCGTTATCCGGTACAATAGACGCTTCGTCGGGAACTTCAAAGACCGGTTCAGCCGCTGCCGGTAGATCCGGGATACTGCCAAAGAGCGCTCTTATATATTCAAGGTCACCTTCTTCCACAGCCAGAATGATCCGGGGAACCTGCTCTACAATACTAAACTCTTTATGGGTATAATACGAGACATTCTTGTTATAATCTATCAGCTTGCGAAAGAACGGTACGTCAATTTGGGCCATTGAGCTACCAAAAGTCCGGACTAGCCGACCTGTTGGGATGATCGGATCTTCCAAAACAATTGGATTTTCCTGGAGTTGGTTAAGCAGCGCCGTGAAACGCTCAGCCAGGTTGGGATAGGCTTCATTGCAGGCCGGGTCGGCGGCGCATTGTTCAAAGAGACGCACATACTGCTCATTTTGCTCAATGTATGAGCCGGCTGTGGCGGATTCCGATATCGGTGCGGTGCCATCCATGACCGCGCTCCTGACCCGATCCGGGAGCGCGCGCAGGGTAGCCTGAGACAGGATAGTGCCGTAGCTGGTGCCATACAGATTAAACTGCTCATAGCCCAGCGCACTCATCAAACTGGCAATGTCTTTGGTGCTGACAAGGGTATTGTAGTGAGCCAAATCAACGCCGGCCTCCTCGATATAGGTTCTGGTACAGAAGCCAACATCAAAGACCATGGCTCGGGGGCCGCTTTCAAGGGCTGAAAGCTTCTCCCCAATCTCCGGCGACTCGATCAACGCGGCTGTGGCGGCCTGGGCTGCCCCGCAATTCAGCGGGGACGACATCCCCGTCCCGCGTTGATCGTAGAACACAAGGTCTCGACTTTGCCTGATAAGGTCCAGATTGGACTTAAGCGACACATATGCGGTGATCTCTCTTACCGCCGACCCGCCGGGGCCACCGGATAAGTAAAGCAGAGGGTCGGACGCCGGCGTCTGGCCGGTACTGAACAACCGGATGTACATCAGCTCAAGCGTTCGCCCATTAAACGCAGAATAATTTTCCGGCACCACAAGTAGGCCACATTCATAGGTTTGCCCTTCCACTTCCGCGGCAAAAAGCGGCGAGGTGGTGACAAACTCCGGGCAGGCAATGATTTCCGGCGGGCCGGGCACAAAAGCCGCGGCAGCCGGCATATGTTCAGAGGCCGAGGCCAACCGGAAGGTACCGCCGTCGGTCATCGTATCCATATATAAAACGCCATTTTCAAAGAAGAAGTTAGAGATAAAGCCCAACTTTGTCAGAAATTCATCGCTGCGCGAATCTGGCGGGCAGACCGCCATTGTCATGGGGCCAATCTCAATGCTGAGGCTGCCGGAATCGTCGGCGGTGTAGGAGCCGCTAGCAGTGTTGCAATCCGCGTTGACGTTGAGGGTGCCGTCACCGTTGAAGGTGATGGTGTAATCTTCGGGCGTCTCCACGTCGAACTGTTGTACTGGGTCGGTGAAGCTAGTCCAAAGCCAGGGATTGGTGGTTAGTTCAATGGTCCGCGTGACGCGTTCGCTTGTCGTCGTTTCCTCGTCCTGCGCTGCCACCTTCCTCAACTCCTGGATGCCCGCTTCCAAGACTGGGTCTTCACCCTGCATGACGGCCTCGACGCTTTCAAGCGTAACAGGCACCCGCACATCAGGAACGACCCCTTTGCCTTCCAAGTTTAGTTCGTCGGTACCGGCGAAGAAGAAGCGGCCTTGGGTGTACTGGAAGGTGATGTCAAAGGGCATGTGTACCTGGTTGATGGGTCCGCCGGCCCCGGCGGTTGAGTACTGGCCCACGACCGTCGCCCGACCGGTGGTCTGCAGGAATTGGGGGAAGAACTCGCATGAACTGCCACAGTTTTGATCGACGAGAATGACGATGGGACCCCCGTAGTACAGAGCTGGCTGAGGCGCGCTGAGCAGGAATTTGCGGTGCGGGCCGCGCACCAGATCGCCCTCCGCCGCATCATAGCGATCCTGATCAACCCAGTTCATGGACACAGGGTTATCGGCATTGAAAAAGTAAGAGGCTATGGTGAAGTACAGGTCAGCCCAGCCGCCAACGTTTCCCCGCAGGTCGAGGATGATACCGTCTATGGACGGGGCTGCCTTTAACGCGCCCAGGAACTCTTCCAGCACAGCCATGGTCACCACAGGATGCGTGAAGCCCAGCCAGGTCAAGTAACCCACCGTGGACTCCTCGCCGGTTATCATCCGATAGGAGATAAACATGGGGGGAATATGCAGGGCGGTGCGATCCGGTAATGGGTAGATCCCAGGCGTCATGGTAAAGGATTGAGCTTCCGTATCGCCAGGCAGAATGGCCTCAATCGTCACTTCGGCGGCCGTACCGTCCTCTTCCTCCGGTGCCGGGAATTTGAGCAGATTATTCACCTGGAACAGACGCTGTCCTTCGTCCGTGCCGATGGGATTGTTGTAGATGACGGTGGGCAGGCGCTCTGCCACCGTTTCACCGTTGACGCTAACAATCTCCGTGCCCAGCGTCCATCCGGCCTTGGCGGCTGGGCTATCCGAGATCACTTCACTGACCACGATGCGGCCATCACTCAATTCCACCGTATTGGCCCCCACATTGGTGGCGATGGGCTGATTCTCCATTTCAGTGGCGGTGGCCATTATAGCCGGGTTAGTACTACCGGTCGCAACATGGGCATCGTGAATACTCTGCGCCAAGCGGTGCAAGCTGGTGGCATACATGGCACCACCCAAATCGGGGTCGTCAGCGGCGGTTTGTTCGGCTTCCTCGACCTGGGGCAGATATTCGGCCCGAATGGCTTCCCAATCCAGCCCGCGTAGGGCGGTGAAAGCGTAGCGCTCCGCCAGATGGTCAATCAGGCTGTTAAAACTCTCAACGATGCCCTGATCAGAATAGTCTGGCGAGGCCCCTTCCGGCGGTTCGAGCGCGTTCATTTCCGCCTCTGCCGCGCGGTCAAAGGTGAAGCTGTCAGGGCCAAAGTGAACCACCGTATACCCCTGGGGCAGACCCACGGCAGGATCATCCGCGGTGAAGAGGAGGCCATCGGGGCCAAAGCCGCCGGGGAAGCCCTGTTGATCGTCCGGGGCATAAACCAGCAGGCTGCCTTCGGTGATCTGCCAGGTGCGCGGATCGGTTAGATAGGACATCGATCCGTTCTGATCCAGTTGTTGCAGGTAAGAATCGCCGTTAATGTTGGCGGCCAGGTTCAGGCGGAAGATTTGCACCCCCGTATCGTCTTCACCGTCATTATCCACATCCAGCAAGGTGGCAGTGGGTTCTGCCGGCAGGTTGAAGGCATAGGTGACCGGTGACGGCGCGAGTGGCGAGGTCAGATAGCCTAAAATTTGCGATTCCACCGGCGCAAAGTGGGTCGGAGTCGGGCCTTCCTGGATAATGTTGACCATATCCAGCAGAACCAGTGAGGGGTCCTTCGTGGCAACCAGGAAGGAGAAGCTGGCGTAGTCGTAATGGCCCACCAGCCGCTTGGGGCCACCTTCATCGTTGGTAATGGGGGCCGGGGGCAGGCCGTCATCCTGGGTTGCGGGGGCAGCCATTAGTGGTTGTGCGGTGCTGGCAACCAGCATCAAAATCAATGCCAGTACGAGCGGTAGTTTTTTCTGCATGAATATCTCCTTTTGCTGAGCTCTGTGATAAACGAAATTCCAATACGATAACCTTCGTGAAAGAGAACTGATTGTAGAGACTCCGCAATTATCTTTTCGCAAAAGCAAACGTTTTGAACTACTTGGGTTTTCCATTGGCGGCTAGTATCGAAATATTGCCTTGGCTGCAAGGCCTCGGCAGTCGCTATTTCGGCAGCACAAAGTGCGGCGCCAGGTCAGCGGTGCAGGCGCTGTTGACCTCTGCCTGCGGGTTGTCGATAAACGCCGCGCCGATGTCCTTGGCGCACTCCGAGAAGCGTATGACGGCATGGCCGGCATTGGGGAAGCGGACGAACTGTGCGCCAACCAGAGTCTCGGCCAGAGCGTCTGCCCAGGTGGTTGCGGTCTGGGTATCGTTCGTGCCGGAAAGAATAAGCACCGGGACGCTGCCGTCGCCGGTTACCGGCTCGTGAAAGCTCGCCGGCACCGTGCCGGTCGGGTAGAGGTCACAGCCGCCAACCAAATCATCGAGGATGTCGCCCTTGCTGCGCGCCAGACCGGGAATTCGATAATTAGCGATCTCCTCGGCGACGCCTTCCAGTGAGCTGAAAGGCACTTCTTCATTGCAGATCATCACTTTCACCAAAAAATAGTTATTGGTATTCGCGGCGCGAACCATGGACTGGGGATCGAAGCGAATTTGGCGGTAGAGTTCTTTAATATCCGCGGGAGTCATCTCGGCGACGATGGACAACAGGTTGTCGGCATCCAGCCCGATAAAGTGGTTGGTGACAAACGCACGAACGACATCTTGTTCTGGCTCTTGAAAGGAGAGGAATAGAAGGTCACGATGGTAATCATAGTCCTCGGTAGCATCGATGGCAGGCGGGCGGCGCTCATGTAGCGTCCGCAAAAAGAGGCTGGCCAGCGAATCATCTGCCACCAAGACAAGTTGTTCAGACTCATTGAGCAGGTCCGCGGCCGTTTGCGTTAATGACTGGGCTTCTTGGGCCAATTTCAGCGCCGTCGCAATCAGAGTTCTGGCGGTCGGGGGGAAGTTGTCGATATTCTGTAAGAAAGGGGTCGCCTCTTCCGGTGGCTGCAATGAGCCATCGACCAGCCCCATCCAAACCGTTGTGTCGCCTTGCTCCAGGTCGTGGATCAAGCGGGGGAAGTACGCTACTTGCCAAACATTTTTAGGGCTATTGGCACGGCCCAGGATGGCGGCCAGATTCGCACTCGTTACAGGGGGCTTCGCCGCGATGGGGGCTTCATCCAGTTGGGCGAAGAGCGCATTCAAACGATCGACCAGGTTGGGATAGGCCGTGGCACAGTCAGGTTCCGCCTGACACATCGCCGCGATATTGATGAATGACTGTTCCGGCCCTTCGCCCATCCGTTCATAGAGCTTCACATTCGGTGGCGCCACCGAATCCAACACTACGGCGCGCAGCCCTGCCGCATGTTGGCGGATGACCTCCAGCCCCAGTTTTGTCCCATAGGAAACACCGTACAGATTATAGGTGTCGTAGCCCAGCGCGTTGGCCAGATTATCGACATCGCGGGCGTTGTTAGGCGTGGTGTAGGCGGCCAGATCGACGCCACGCTCGTCTAGCATCTGGATACATTGGGCAAAGACAGCGTTGAAGAATTCGTCTTGGGGCAAATTTCCAGATGCGAACTCGGCCTCGATTTCCTCCCCAGTGCCCAGGGCGCAATTGAGTTCGCCTAGCGAATATCCGGCGCCGCGCTGGTCAAAGATTACGATGTCGCGTCGCTGGCGCAGTTTGTCGAAGCGCTCGGTCAAGTCTGGCGACAACGTATGCAGTTCGGCCGAGCCGGGTCCACCGTGCAAATAGATGACCGGGTCTGGCGCGGGCGACAAACTGTGTGAGCGCAAGACGGCAAATGCCAGATCGACCTTGTCTCCGGCGGGGTCTTCATAGTTCAAGGGGACGGTCACGGCGCCACACTCCACCGTGTCGGTATATTGCACGATGAAGGTGCTGATCACGCCAGGGGGACATGGGGTGATCGTCACCGGATAGTCTTGCTCTTGGGCCAGGGCAGGCATTGCCCTGAAGGCGAACAAGAACAGAACCAGGGTGAAGATTGTCTTTTTCATCTGTGTGTCTCTCTCTTTTGGGTGATCAGTAAACGTACATGATTTGTGTAGCAGGCCGAACCCCTGAACGGAAGCCGGCCTGCTACACAAACGAGATTCAACTTGTTACGGAGGAACTCGCTGCTATTATTCCCCAACCACCGTAAACCCATCGAGCGCCGGATAGAGCACATTGACCGTCAGGGCAGCTAGCATGACCTCATCATCCGCCGCCAGCAGACCCACATAGGGTGCGCCATCAACCGTGATCACGGCCAGCGTCACCACTTTGGTGCCGAAGGGCACTTCATACAGCGACCACGTTCCCGCCACACTCTCATGTTCGCCGATTTTCTCGGCTTCCTCGCTGATCGCTGCTGCGACTGCGTCCGGCTCAGTGGCAGCGGTATGCGTGTAGGGGCTAAAGATCAACCCTGCCGTATCATCGGGGCTGGTGTAACCAAAGCCCGATGGGTGGGGAGGCCAGTTTGCCGGAACCATTGTCGAAATCTTGCCTTCGGCGAATGTTGCCGCCGTAAAGTCGAGCGTAGACAGTTCTTGGCTGTGCAAATAGGCCAGCGCTGCTTCCAATACCGGATCGCGCCCCTCCAGCTTGAGCCGTTCGGTCTCTTCCGTAACCGGCACTTGAATGTCCGGCTGGACACCGGCATACTGAAAGGTCGGCATGCCCGTTTCGTCGTCCACGTCGGTGGATGCCGTGTAATTGAACTGCATTCCCCCTGGCAGCTTGACGCCGTTGGTACTGCCGCCGGCGCCCACGGACGCATATTGGGCGATGACGGTGGCGCGTCCAGTTCGCTGCAAGCCGTAGCCCGTGAATTCGCACGCACTGCCACAAGCTGAGTCAACCAGATAGACGACCTCACCCAAATAGGGCGTCACCCCGGCGGGTGCCGACAGGGTCAATTCGTCAAATTTCGACACCCATTCGCCGGTGGCCGTGCTGTAGTAAAATTTGGTTGTTCCTGCCAGGGTGTACGGATCATCTGCGCTATACAGATAAGACAACACCGCGTGCTCCATTAACGTCGCGCCACCGCCGTTGCCCCGCAGATCGATAATGATCGCCGGCACATGGTTCTGGTTCATCTCCTTGATGAAGTCCGCATAGATGTGCGTGGCAATCCCCGTGCGCCGGAAGCTGGGCCACGTTACATAGCCGAAGTTGTCCACCAGCTTGTACTCCATCGGCATGTTCACGTGGACGGGGCTAGACGACGGGGATTTAACCGCGGTGAAGGTCGTGGTCATGATGTCCGTCTCATCAGGCAGAATATAGCCGACCTCCATCTCGGTATTTGGCTCGGCATTCAGCAACCACTCGACTTGACGATAGCGCACGGTCGCATCGCTGCTCGGAAAGAACGGGTAGCGAACCGTTTGCAGTGCCTCTGCGACCGGCAGGCCGTTGACACTAACAATCTCCGTACCGAACGCGAGCCCTGCCTCGGCAGCGGGGCCATCTGACCTGACTTGACCGATGATAACCCGGCCATCATCCAGTTCAACGGCCCGCGCGCCAATGTCGCCATGCGCAAAGGCTAAAAACTGGTTGAACGTGGCCGCGGCTTGTGGGTCACTGAAGATCTGGCCCTGGCCTGGGTCGACATTGACATGCGCATCGCGGATCTCCTGGGCAAGACCAAAGAGCGCCACGAAGTATTCCCCCACGTTATTGTCTGCTTCGGCCTGCTCCACCTGGGGCAAGAATTCCGCATAGAGGGCATCCCAATCAAAGTCATAGAAGTTGTTGAACACATAGCGTTCGCGTAAGAAGTCGATGAGGGAGCCGTAGCTCTCGACAATGCCCTGGTCGCTGAAATCCGGCGTTGCCGCGGCCGCAATTTCGTTCACGTCGAGGTTGGCCACTGGCGAGCGATCAAAGGTGACCGCCGCGCCATCAATATGGGCGACCGTATAGCCGGCAGGCAGCGCAGCAATCAGGTCATCTTCCGTAAACAAGATGCCATCCTCACCGGCGTCGCAGGGGAAGCCCTGTTCGTCATCTGGAGCAAATAGAAGCAGCGCTCCTTCCAGAATTTGCTGCGTCTCCGCATCTATGACAAGCGATGTCAGCAACCCGCTCTGGGTAAACTCTTCCAGGCGCTGCATATTTAAGATGTTCTGGCCCAAGTCGGCATAGAACATCTGCGTCCCACCTTCCTCCTCACCGTCCTGATCCACATCCAACGCTAGCGCTGTTGGGCTAATGGGCAAGTCGATTGTGTAACTGAACGGCGATGAGAAGAAATCTGATGTAATCTGTCCAATGACTTGCCCAGCGCTCGGCGCAAACTCATTCTCCATGCCTTGCACCACATAGGTCGCGTCGACCAGTGCGATCACCGGCTGATCGACGACAATGTACATGCCATAGAAGGTGTAAAAGCCCTGCCCCTCGATCCGTTCGACGCCGGGGCCGGTTTCGCTAATATCCGGGCACACGTCCTGAGCCAGGGCTGTCGCCGGCGCTAACTTTGGGAACAATCCGGCTGCCAACAAAACAAGTGCAATTACAACTGTGCGTAGGTACATTTGTGTCTCCTTTGGCTTAAGGTAAAACGAGTACAGTTGGGCGTACGTTCAACAGCGATAAAAAAACTACGGTTCGCATCATCGGATGCCACACAGGGGACAGCGTGCCACACTCATGCGTCGATACCCCCGTGGATGTCCCCTCAGTTCGATATGTGTTCCGACGCTGCCGCCAGTTGGAAGGTGCCGCCGTCGGCCATCATGTCTAGATAGAGAATGCCATTCTCAAAGAAAAAATTGGCGACCGAGCCAAGCTTCTGCACAAACGCATCGCTGCGCGAGCCGGGCGGACACATAGCGCGCGTCATGGGGCCAATCTCAATGGTCAGGCTGCCGTTGTCGTCGGCGGTGTAGGAGCCACGGGCGTTGTTGCAGTCGGCCTTGATGTTGACCGTGCCATCGGTGTTGAAGGTGATTGTGTAATCTTCGGGCGTCTCCACATCGAACTGCTCCACTGGGTCGGTGAAACTGGTCCAGAGCCAGGGATTGGTGGTCAGCTCGATGGCCAGCGTGATGCGCTCGTTGGCTAGCGTTGCCTCGGCCGGAGCCGCGCTTTCCACCACAGAAAAATCGTGCAGGGCCGGAGCCAGGATGAATTCCGCCATGAGTGGCACCAACCGCTCATCGGTCGTGCTGGCGGTGATAATGTAGGGCTGGCCATCAAGTACGATTACGTTATAGACGCTGTATGTCCCATTGATTTCTGAGCCATAAATGGACCAGGTGCCGAGGTCTGTCTCGATCTCACCCGCCTTCTCGATTTCGGGATAGGTGCCGGCCATGATGGCATCGGGGTCGGTCTCAGCGCTTGCGGTCCAGGCGATGATGCCGAGGCTGATGGGGTCGTCGGGGCTGGTGTATTCTGTACCATCGGCGTTGGGTTTCCAGCCGGTGGGCACGGCGCTCGTGACAGTGCCGCTGACAAAAGTGGTCGGTTCGTGCCCCAAACGCTCGAAGGCCAGGCGGCGCAGATGGTCGATCCCCGCCTCCAGCACGGGATCCCCACCCTCAAGTTTGCGCTGTTCGGTCTCTTCGGTCACGGGCACGCGCACATCTGGCACGACGCCCACGGCCTGGAAGGTTGGCATATCGGTTTCGTTATCGATATCCGTACCCGCAGTGTAGTTGAAGATAAAGCCGCCCGGCATGGTGATGGCATTCACGTTGCCGCCGCCGCCTTCGGTCGTATATTGCCCGACGATGGTGGCGCGGCCGCTGGCCTGCAGCCAATAGCTCATAAACTCACAGGCACTCACACAGTGTTGGTTGACTAGAACCACCACATCGCCCAAATAGGGCTGCGTCGTGGGCGGAGCGGAGAGTTGCATCGTATAGGGGTCGCGCACAAATTCATTGGTCAGCGGGTTATAGCTGTAACGGTCGGCAATGCTAAGGCTCAGCGGATTCTCTGGGCTAAAGAGGTAGGACAAAACAGCAAACTCCATGAGAGCCGACCCCCCGCCGTTGCCGCGTACGTCGATGATGATGCCCGGAATCTGCTGCTGACCCATCACCTTGATGAAGTCGGCAAAGATATGGGTGGCAATTCCTGTGCGTTCAAACCCTTTCCACGTTACATAGCCGATGCCATCCATCAAGCGGTATTCCATGGGCATGGCAGCGCTTTCAGTCTTGGCGGCGATGGCGGGTACGGCCGTTACGGTTATGGTCATGACCTCGCTGCTGTCGGGGAGCTGATAGGCAATCTCCAGATCGGTACCGGCGGGCTGTTTGACCAGGTATTGAACGGCCAGGGCGCGCTTGGATTCGGTCGTACCGGGGAAGGCGCCGAAGCGGACCGGTTGGGCCAACGCTTCGTCGATGGATAGACCATCCACACCGACAATTTGGGCGCCAAATGTCAATCCGGCCGCCGCCGCAGGGCTCTCAGGTCGTACGTCCGTGACGATGATGCGTCCATCATCCAGTTCAACCAGATCGGCGCCGATTCCGCCCCGCGATCTGGCAACCCCCTCGAGGACGAGGGGGAGGACTTCAGGATCCGCTGCCAGCGGATTCAGGTTTACACCGACGTGGGCGTCGCCGATGTCATGGGTCAGGTCCAACAGGGTAAGGGCATATTCGGCCACGTTCTGCTGGGCTTCGGCTTCTTCCACTCGGGGCAGGTAGGTGTCGTACAGCGCGCCCCAGTCGACATCGTTGACGCCCTCGAAGTTGTTAAAGACGTAGCGCTCGCGCAAGAAGTCGATCAGCGTATTGAAGCTCTCCACAATGCCCTGATCCGAGAAGTCCGGATTGGCGCCGCTGGGGGATTCAAAGATCTCGACGCTCGCTACTGGGGAGCGGTCAAAGGTGATGGCGCCGTCAGCAATATGGGCCACTGTAAACCCTTGGGGCAGGGCAGCAATGGGATCATCTGCCGTGAACAGCTCGCCATCTGCGCCATAGCCACAGGGGAAGCCTTGTTGATCATCCGGTGCGTAGAGCACAAGCGCCCCGGCCACAATCGCATTGGTTACCGCATCGCGATAGTATGAAGCCAGGACGGCCCCTTGTGCGATCCCCACCAAAGGAACGGTATTCAACAGGTTTTGGGCCAGGCCCACTTGATAGATCTGGACGCCGGCATCGGCTTCGCTATCCTGGTCCACGTCTACTTGCGCCCCGAGCCCTTCGGCAGGGAGGTTGATGGTAAAAGAAAAGGGCGAGGTAAAGAAGTCCGAGGTGATCATGCCGAGCACCTGACCGTGGGGGTCCGGAAACGCGTCCTGAACGCCCTGCGCCGCCAGGCTATCATCGACCATCGCCACCACCGGCTGGTCGACAATGATGGCGGGGATGCCCCAGAAGCTATAGCTGCCCTGGCCCTCAATCCGCTGCACGCCGGGGCCATCGGCGGGGATAGCCGGACAGGCGTCCTGGGCATGGGCGGTGGCGGGTATAAAGTTCAGCGCCAATGCTAACAACGCGACGATCAATAGAGTGTGCAGTTTCACAGATTTTCTCCTTTTGAGCGAAAAATTTTTCAGCAGAACAAATCTAGAAAAGTTGACTTACTCTTCCTTAACAGTAACCGTTGCTAAGATAGCCGGAAGGTCATCAGCACGGCAACAGCGATACTCGTGACTAGGATTGTGCTACGCACGGGAACCTCCTTGTTTAACGGATTTGAACCACATGGGGTTTTACTTTACAAATGCCTCTGGTTCTTGTTCGATGGCTAAATTTTCTGTGTTGCGCGCAAACTGCGACAGCCACATCAAGCCGAGGACAAAAACAGTCATCTCCATCCCCACTGTGTTGACGCCACCGCTGATGGCCCAGGCAATCGTGCCGATCAGCACAGCGACCACCGTCACCGACAACGCGTGAAATTCGGCCGGGAAGCCGGGCGCGATCCAGCGGGCGCCCAACATAAAGAGCAGGAAGACCCCGGCCATGGAGTAGGCTGCCGTGTTGTGCATCAACGAGCTGAACGGGGTCAGTTGCGATTTGAAGAGGCCCACAATCATTACACCCACGCCGATCCAGAGGAGCCCAACCCGGATCACCATCGCCCAGCGGGCGTCGGCAATGCCGTGACGCAGCAGGATGCCATAGTCGCTCATAAAGTAGCTGTACCAGATCAGCAGCAGAATGCCGGTGAAGATTAGCGTGGCGTTGAAGAGCCAGTTGACGTTGGATTCGAGTTTGCCCAGGTAGCTGAAGGAGACGCGCCACCATTGGGGATCGTCAATGGCGATCAGGGTCAAGTAGACGCCGCTGGCCAGAATGACTACAACGAGCGTCAACAGTTTGCGCGTGTCGAGCCGCATGGCGTCGCCCACCACCCAGAAGGTAAAGGCCGTGCTGCCCAGAACGGCCAGGAGCGTGCCTTGGACCAGGCTGAGTTGTAATTCGCGAAAGGCGCGTTCGATCAGCGTAATGCCGATAACGAGCAGGCCAGCGGTGACCAACATATAGGCCAGTGCCACCGGCAAGAAGCCAAAATACCAGGAGCGTTGTCGCTCCGGCCTCACGCGGTCATTCCAGCCGCGGATACCCAAAATGTAGGCCCACCCGGCCGTGATCGCCGACAGCGGCAGCATGGCAAAAAAGGCCAGCGTACCAAAGGAGCGCAAATCATCGGAGAGGGGCACCAGGCCGCGATCCGTGTTGAGCAAAATGACCAGCAAGGCGACGATTCCCCCCGTGGGCAGCGCCAGGCGCATGCTCATGCGGCTGCTGTATTGGGCAAATGATTCCGGCGAGGCTGTCGTCCCCTGGGCGCTTGTGGTCACGTTTTCAAGCCTATTGATGGCCATGCAAGTCCTTTCCCAAACGTATATGTCCAGGTAGTCTTGACTGCTGAGTTGGAAAATAAAGCCGGGGGTGTGAGACATTCAAATACCGCGCAAAGGGACCATTGCGATCTGCTGGATTCCACTTCATGGATGCGGAGGAGGCATCATCAATCAATCGCGGGGACGAATCGAAAATCATGGCAGCGGGTCAGCGATAAACAATCCCAGCTTGGTGGGGAGTTCATCGCGCCGCATCGCTGCATCCGCCCCAAAGGCGAGGGCCTGGTCGCACTCGGCCGTTGTCGTTCTGGCGACGAGCTTGCGGACCGCGGGTACGTGATCCGCTAGCCAGGTCAATAAGGCCGCCACCTCCTCTTCTGGCAAATTGGCGTCGAGTAGAATCAGGTCTAGTTGGATGTGTGGCAGAAGCTGTGTGGCGGACAATGCTCCTGACACCACCGCGGCCAGCCGCACGTTTGGCGTCATCGCAATCGTTGCGCAGGTCGCATCGCGTATCAAACCGGGGGTAGATACCAGACATAGCCGTGCATGCATTGTTTGCGTCATTGCTTCATCCACCATGTCGGAAGGCTGCCTCGCCAATACCACCATTCTGTAAATGCATAAGCCAGGGGAATGCTAGTTATGGTGCCATCTGATGCAATATGCTATACTCTAGCAGGCGAGCGTAACGAAATCATTACGAAAGCGTAACAAGGCCATGCCTGACCCCAAACTCTCCGCACACTTGCAGCTAAGGCTTCTAGGTTCTCCCAGTCAATCCATCAATGGCAACGAGGTTACTCAGTTTCGGTCTGCCAAGACGCAGGCCCTGCTCTACTATCTGGCCGTAACGGGCGAAAACCACCGGCGCACCTCCTTGTCCGCCCTGTTTTGGCCTAATGTTAGCGAGACAAAGGCCAATGCCAGTTTACGCGTTGCGTTAAACTCGCTGCGGAAGGTGATAGCGGATCATCTCATTGTCGACCGGCACACGGTGACTTTAGACGACAACCTGGTATGGGTCGACACACAGCAGTTCACACGTTTGCTCCAAGAGATGGATGACGCCACCCTCACCATGCAACAGCGCCAAGCCGCGGTTTCACTGTACGTCGGTGACTTTTTGGAGGGTTTTCATGTCGATGACGCACCGGATTTTGACCATTGGGTCACCTCTATGCGCGAATACTTCCAGCAAGCCATGAATCATGCCTTAATGGAGCTGGCCAGATGGCATGTCACGCACCGTGACCAGGCGGCGAGTTTGGCCGCGCTATCCCGTTTGCTCGCCCTGGCGCCAGGCAACGAAGCTGGGCATCGGCTGATGATGCAAGTTTTGACGCACACAGGGCAGCGCACTGCCGCCATTCTCCAGTTTGATACCCTGCGCCGCTATCTGGTCGAGGAGCTGGGCATCGATCCAGAGCCGGAGACCATGGCGCTATACGCGCAACTGTTAGAGGGAAACAGTGTCGATCCAAAGTCTGGGGTGTCGGTAACGACTGTTCCTAGTGCGCAATTCCCTCCTGGACTCGGATCTATGCGCGCCATTCAAACTGATTGGGGCGATATGCCGGGGCGCACGCCCTTTCATGGACGTATACATCAGCTCACCGAGATAATTAATCGGCTGGTACGCGA
>JACKBC010000025.1 GCA_020634755.1 Caldilineaceae bacterium
TTCCGGCTTCCAGGTGGCGCCCAAGGCCAGCGGCGGCGGCAACTCGGTGAACCCTTGGCGCAACATGGTATTGGGCAGATTGTCGCCCTGCTGTTCTACGGCAATAAAAAGCGGGATATTCAGCGGCTTTAAATCTTCACCCCGCGCAAGCGCGCGCAAGTCGCTCGGGGGAATTCCTTTCACCTGATATTGCTCAAGCGCGTCTACATCCAGCGCGTCATCGTCGGGCAAAAATAGTCCATACGAAATTGCCTGTAATTGGTTGATGAGCCGCGCCACATTTTCCGGGGTATTTGTATTTTTGTCATTGGTGAAATTATGCATGCGCGGGGTGATGGCAATGCCACCAACACGATAGACATAAATCAGTTCGGCAATATCGCTTTCGGCCGAAACGTCCTGACCTTCAAACGAAACAATAAAAAGTTGACCCACTTTGTCCGCTACGGACATCTGCCCCAAATAGAGATCCAACGCTTCTTCGAGACGCTGTTCTTGCAGGGAGAGTTCTGGCGTGGCGGCTTGGCCGTCTGTTTGCGCGGTTTGCTGGCGACCGGAGCGTACGGGTTCGGCGAGTGGACCTGAGGCTGTATTCGCCAGGGCAAGTTGCGGCGCCACAGGCAATAGGCCAAGGATGACTATGAAGAAAATGCGCGAAAGTTTCGCCAAAAATATTCTGGGTACGTGTCTATTTAACACTATTTGAATCATCTGAAATTCTGTTCGACGTTGTCACACAGCAAAATTATCATGCAGCAGGATGGTAAGATACGGCAGGATATTGTCTACTGTTGGTGAGTCATGCCCGAGCCTTTCGGGAAAAAGCCGCCCGTGTGACGTTTAGCAGTCCCGCTAGTTTTGGTGGTTATGCGCTTTGGAACTGCCCTGGCTGGTTACATGCAACGAGGAGGTAATAATATAGGGCAGATGCAACTCAATACAACAGAACTTACACAAGCCTAGAGTAAAATTGTCTCACGAGCGCGATGCCGTTTTCTGGCACTCCACTGGCGCTACGGAAGTCTTATATAAGAGAGAACGTCGCCAAAAATGTATTATAAATTGTACGGTATTATAGATTATACGATTGCCAAGTGAATCAAGTGACGGTAATCGCATGGTATACGATAATCGCATGGTATATCGTCATAAAGTTATAGTATATCGTTTGCAACGCCCAGAGTCAACTATGATTCGGCTTGCGACATGCAACAACATTTTGATAAAAATCTGCCAAAAGATATACTTGTGCGTAATTTATACAGTTTTTATCGTGTCATAACGTTGTCTTTGTAATGATAACGTTGTCTTTGTAATGATGAAGTACTGACGCCCGAATAGTGCGCGACGCCGGTACAGCCTTTTTGAGTCCGCTTTTTGGAGTACATGATGGATAAGTTTCAATCACAGAAATCGCAACCAACGGCCAAACGCTCCTTTTCAACCCCGTACACGCCAGCAGAGTTTACGCTCATCACCGATCGGGAGGACGAAACCTATCAACACGAAATCATCCATGTAGAGCAGCGCAGCCCATTAGGCTGGCTTCTTTTACAAGAAATTATCCAAGTTGTTCTGCCCGCCCTGGTGTTGGCGCTCGTCATTCATCTTTTCCTGGCCCAAGCCACCATTGTCTATGGCCGCAGCATGGAGCCAAACCTCTTTGAAGCGCAGCGCTTGATCATCGACAAGATCAGCTATCGCTTTCGCTCACCGCAGCGCAACGATATTGTGGTGATTAATATGCCCATTATGGATGAAATGTTGGTCAAGCGCGTGGTGGGTTTGCCCGGCGAAACCGTAGAAATTCACAACGGCATTGTGAGCATCGATGGACGTGAGCTCAACGAAGCATTTCCCCATAACCTTTCTGAATATGATGCACCCAAAGTAACGTTGGGGCCACTGCAATATTTTGTGCTGGGGGATAATCGCGGCAACAGCAACGATAGCCGTTCCTTTGGTTCGGTCCAGCGTGAATTTATCATTGGCCGCGTCTGGATGCGCTATTGGCCGCTAAACCAATTTAGGATTTTCTAATCTTGCAAAACGCGCAAGTCTAGAATCGCTCAATTCATGACCTCACGCCGTTGGAATACAGTTACTAAAATCATCGTCAGTTCGACCCTGGTGCTGCTGGCTATTGCGCTGCTCATCACCTTCCGGGTCATGATTGCGCCTACCATCGTTGCCTTTTTGCTCTCATTTATCCTCAGCTATCCCGTCAACTGGATCCAACGGCGCACGGGCTGGGCGCGCACCACCACGGTTGCCGTTCTCTACGTAGTGCTGATCGCCCTGCTGGCCATCACGCCGGCCCTTTTTATCTCCCGCCTCATGGAGATGATCAACTCGCTGCAAACCGCGCTGGAAAGCCTGATTGTAGATTTACAAGCCCAAGCCAATCTACCGCTGTTGGGTGGGCTCAACCTGCCCGTAGATCAGCTATTGCAAGACGCCGGCGCCCTGTTGATCAATATCCTAGCCTCCATTACAAGCAATCCTTTCCTGGTGGCCCGAGAGGTGACCTCGCGCATCTTGACGGTGATCTACGTTTCGGTGCTCAATTTCTGGCTGCTAAAGGATATGTATAAACTGCAGCGCTTTATGCTGGATCAGGTGCCTTCGGATCTGCAAGAAGATGTGCGCAGGCTGGCCCAAGAGCTGAGCATGATTTGGAATGCATTTCTGCGCGGGCAGATCGTATTGGCGCTGGTAGTCGGCGTCATAACTTGGGTGGCGCTGGTCATTGTGGGTATGCCCAATGCGGGCGGTCTGGCCTTGCTGGCCGGCTTTATGGAATTTCTGCCCACGGTGGGGCCGGGGTTGAGCGCCACCATTGGCGTTGCCCTCTCCCTGTTCAGCAAATCCAGCACGCTGGGGCTGGAAGGCTTTTCGTTTGCCCTGGTGGTGCTGGTGGTCTACATGATACAGGCCCAGTATGAGACCATTAACCTGATTCCGCGGCTGGTGGGGCGGCGCGTGCGTTTGCATCCAGCCGTCACTTTTGTGGGCGTCATCAGCAGCGCGCTGGTCTTTGGCCTCTTGGGCGTTTTGCTGGCCACTCCGCTCATTGCCAGCACGCGCACAATTCTCTCCTACATCTATGCCAAGCTTTTTGACTTAGAGCCCTTTGAACAGAGCGCATCCAGCCAAACCACCGTGCGCATTCGCGGCCTGATTGCCGGTCGCAAAATTGAAGGGATCGTGTTTGATTTAGATGGCGCCGTGGCGCAACTCAATTTGGGTCTCATTGATACAATTGTCGAGCGCACATCGTGGATGGAGCGGTTGGTCGATGAAGCTCAACGCCGCCACATTGTGCATCGCCTGCTGGTCATGCTCGAAGTACCCGTTCATTTTCTCATGAGCCAGCTCATCCGCTTTGAGCTATACGAAGAATTGGAGCGCTTTCTGCCCACTTTCAACCGGCTGCGCGGCCACGCCAAACCCGAGCAAATGGAAGCCGTCCCACAGGTGCTGGATGCGCTTACAGAACTAGCGCCCCACTATCGATTGGGATTAATTTCGACCCGCAATCGCTTTACCATCGATCAGTTTTTGGATCGCTCTGGTCTCAACAGCGGGCTCTTCGATACGGTGATCGCCCAAGAGGATGTACGCAACTTAATGCCGCATGTGGAAGGGCTCATGAAGATATCGGACGCCTGGCAGCTTCCTCCCAATACCATGTTGGTCGTCAGCGATACAGACGCCAATTTGCGTTCTGGCCGCGCCGCCAATATGGCCACGGCGGGCGTACTCTCTGGCCTGGGTGAACGCAGCGATTTAGAAGACGCCGATATTATTATTGACGACGCCACCGAGCTTTGTGAGTGGCTGTAAACATCCACGTCGGAGCTATCGCATCTCGACCGGCCAATCCCACGCTTCATTCGGATCATATCGCAGCGTGTGCCCGTCCAACCGTAGTGGGCCTAAAATGTTATTTGTATAAAGCTGCCCCGTCCCCAGGCCATGCACCCGCGCTGGATCGCACGCGCTGAGCCACTGGCACAGGGCGTTGAGCCCCACGTTAGATTCCAGCGCCGAGTTGATCCACCACTGCATGCCGCGCGCCTCCGCCGCAGCCATCCACCTTTCAGTGGCCGCCAAACCGCCCAGCTGCGTGGGCTTCAGCACCAGATGCTGCGGCCGCATGCTATCCAGCAGCGCGTCAATTTGCGCCCCATTCACCCCAATCAGCTCTTCATCCAGCCCCAGCGCAATGGGCGACTGCGCGCACAGCGCCGCCATGGCCTCGGCGCCATTGGGCTGCACCCGCGCCGGTTTAATGGGCTGCTCGAGAAAGTGAATATCAAATGGGGCCAGCTCATGCAGCCGCGCCAGCGCCTCGGCGGGCGCAAACGCGCCATTGGCATCCAGCCGCAGCTCAAATTCAGAGGCCGGGAAGTGCTGCCGAATGTCGCGCAGCAGCCGCACTTCCTCATCAAAAGGCAACGCCCCCACCTTCATTTTGATGCAGCGAAAGCCCTGTTCCGCCTTGCGCTCAATCTGCCGCAAAATGCCAGCGTGCGCATCCATCCAGATCAGCCCGTGGGTGGGCAGCCCACTTTCGCCGCGCGTGAACGATGTATCGAAAAGCTGCATCTGACCGCCGCGTTGCAGATCCAGTTGCGCACACTCCAGCGCAAAGGCCAGCGCCGGCAGCGCCGTCAGGTCCAGCGCATTTATCTCTACGCCACGGTTGATCTCGGCACAGATATGCGCAACGCGCGCCAGAAAATCGGGCGTATCGTCAATGCTCAACCCGGCCACCGGGCCACACTCGCCCCAGCCAGCCACTGCGGGTGCATCATTCCGAGCCAGCCGTATAAAACAGGTTTTGCGGGTATGCAGCGTTCCGCGCGAAGTGCCCGCCGGCCGGCGCAACTCCAACACGTACGGAAAGTAGGATGCAGTAAGCATGGTTTGGCCTCGCCTGAAAGTATTTCCCACAGATAAAATGGTTCATCCAGCTTATGGATCTATTGAAACTGCACGCCCGACCACACGCCGAATTCAGCTTATGATACGGTTGCTTCAAATAGCCCAATGTCTTTATCCACGTGCAGCGCGCCACCGGCCGCCTGCATTTCTTGGGCTAGAAACTCCTTGAATTGCGCCTGGACCGCATCCGACACGTCGTAGAGCAGTCCCGAGCGCATGTAGGTGAAGAGCGGCTCCACATCCGTAACGCGCAAGGCATCGGCATATGGATGCAGCGCAATATGGGCAAAATGTGGCTGCAATAACTGCGCACCCGTACTCAATTCAAAGGTCAGCATCCCAAAGGTATCGGCAAAGTCGGGGGCAATGCCCGTTCCGTACAATTGGTGAAACTTCACGCGCAATTCGCGCATCTGGCGCAGATGATTGCGCCCGTTGGTGGCGGCCAGCAGCCGTCCACCCGGCGCCAACACGCGCGCAATCTCGGCCAGCCCGCGGTCAATATCCGGCACGTGATAGAGCATGTGGTTGGCGATGACCAGATCAAAGCTGTCATTATCGAATGGCATTGCCTGCACGTCGAGCTGGCGAAACGCAAAGCGTTCAGCCAGCGCCGCCAAATTCTGCTGCACCTTTTCCAGCATGCCCGGCGAAAAGTCAGACAGCGTCACGCGCCAGCCGTCTGGCACGCGATCCAGATTCTCGCGCCACAACTCGCCCGGCCCACACCCTACCTCCAGCACGCGCGCATTGACGGGCGCGCGCAGGGCATGGTCAAAGACCCAGGGATGCCAGCCATAGGCATTGGTGCTAAAACGGGCGTGCAGCTGAATGCGCTTGTTGAGATTGGATGCGTTTTTGTACTGGTCGTTGAGCAGATAGGCTTGATCGACGCCTGGGTGTGTCATGGAAATGGCTCCTTTTTCAAATAAATCAATCTGGCCATTTTTGCGGCAGAGGTCTATTGTAGCAAAAATCTATTTTAACTGAATGACACGGAAATTGAAACAAAGCGGTATTTACCATATAATGTTTGCAACCTCTCGTAACGCGGTACATTCTATTAGGACTTACGCACGCCTAGTGCCGCGAACATTTAATTTTTAGAAATCACAACTCGAGCAAAAGTCATACGGGATTTCTAAAAATTAAGCGGCCAGACAATAGAGTACGAATCGCCTTGTAAAAGATCGTCTCTTCTGCTGGCGATCCACCGGCGCTGCCTAAGTCGTGAATATTCAGTAGATTGCAATTGCAAGAGATAGTGCCGGGTTCAATAAACCAGACCAACGCCTATTCCGCCAACACCGTTGCGGTGTACTGATATTAGAAACCCTATGGCCACTATCGGCGCAGCCAATCCTTTTTTTCACCGTACGCCCGTGCGCGATCCAGACTACTTTTTTGGTCGCCAATACGAATTGCAGAATCTTTGCGCCGTTGTGCGCAATGGTCAAAGCGTGGCGGTCATTGGCCCGCGACGCATTGGCAAGAGTTCGCTGCTGTGGCAGATTGTTCACACGTTGATGACCGATATCGCGCCAACGCTGCCCTACTGCGCAGTCTACATCAGCGGTGAAGCCTGGCAGACACAAACCAGCAATGCGCTCTATGCCGGGTTGTGGCAGGCGCTGCTGATGACCATGCGCGCATATGCATTGGCGGCCAACTTGCCTCCTGGGGACAGTGAAACTGACGAGCTGGATTTTTCCACTTTTATGCGCAATTTGCGCCTGGTTACCAGCACCGGTATCCAGGTCGTCTTCCTGCTAGATGAATTTGACGCGCTGAGTCGCAACCGCCATCTCAATGAGTTCTTTTTCTCCGCTCTGCGCAGCTTGGTGGCGCCGCTGGGCATTGTCTATGTCACGGCTTCGACCCGCCCTCTCCTGGAGTTGACCTATGCCCAACAGAGCGCGCTCAGTTCGCCTTTTTTCAACATTTTTCTGCCGCATCATCTGGAGTTGCTTTCAGAACAAGAGGCCGTAGGTTTGCTCCACGGGATCGCGGCGTTGGGCAAACTGGAGATGAACGCGCCCCAACAGCAACTGCTGCTGGACCTGGCGGGACCGCACCCTTGTTTTCTCCAGATTGCTGGCTATCACTATTGGGAAGCGCTGCAAGCTGGAATGGCATACAGTTTGGAACAGCTACAGACAGCCATCTATACCGAAGCGGCGCCGCTGTGGGCGTACCAATGGCGTCACCTTACCAGCGATGAACAGCGTGCCTTAATGCTATTGGCGACCGATACGCCGCTGTCCCCGGCGCGGCTGGCGCGCCTGCGGCTGGCTTGTTTGGTGCAAATGGCTCAAGGGCGCGCCGTTCCGCTTTCACCACTGTTAGCTAGCTTTGTGCGCCAGCAGGCAGTCTATCAAATTTTACACGTCGGTCCTATTTTGATTGACCAAGCGACTGAGCGCGCTTGGCTACAAGGCGACGCGCTCTCCCTGACGCCTCAGGACTATCGCCTTTTGCTTGGCCTGGCCAGCACGGCGGGATATCCTCTTTCCCCGGCCGAACTGGCCACCCACCTCTGGCCCGAAGACGCCGCCAGCCCCAATCAGGATCGCCTCAAGACGGCGGTCAACAGTCTCCGCAACAAGCTGGGGCCGGCCCACCGCGACTTGATTCAGTATTACAACGGCGGCTATCGGCTGGCGCAGACTCACCAGTAATTCTTACTACTTCCTCACCCAACGCTTACCACACGGCGGCTCGATCCGCGGCTATAATTTGGGCAACGCCCCTATGATGGCATTGTAAGTGCGGCACTGATACCGCCCAAGTCCACGGCAAAACGTGCGGAACCCCTTCCGCAGCTACGTTTTGCTATCGGCCTAACCATCACAACAATCTGTAGAATCTATCGTTCGCGCATTCGAATGCACAGGAGGAATTCAGATGATCGCCAATCGTCGCACCTTTACGGCCAAAAATGGCCAATCAGACGCCGCCCTTGACCTGCTCAAGATCGAGGCGCGCACAATGAGTTGGCCGCACGGACTGCGGATGTATAGCTCTTCGATTTCCCAATTTAGCCTGGTCAGCTTCGAAGCCGAATTTGACACGCTGGCCCAATACGAAACCTTCTGGCATGAATGGAATAGCCGTTCTACCACGCCGGCCTTTATGGCCCAATGGTGGCAACTGGTGGAGTCGGGGGGAAAGAATGAAATTTTTACAGTGGATGTGATCAAATAGAACTATCCAGACCAATTTAGAAAATGAACGACTTGGTCAACCCCATAGTAAACAATCGAAGACGGTGTAACTTGCAGAATTTTGCCCACACGCTGGGCTTTGGTTCGTAGTTCGGGGTGGCGAAGCAGGAGCCGCAACAGATCAGGTACTTCATGCCTGCGTTCTTTGGGGAATGGGAATGCAACGATACAGTAAGAACGATGTGCCGGCATTCGTCGCCAGAAATCATCGGCATTTATTGAAACAAGGTTGGCTGACGCGCCTGCCGAAGCAACAGGGGGATAGCATCGTCTTTTGAGTGTATTAGGACGAAGATTCTTGATAGAAACAACCTGACCAGGATACTAGGTGGCAACGGCATTCCTAATGCGTCGACCGTGGATCTGCTCAACAACAACAATCATTCAACTTGCGTTTCTGTTATGCAGCAATGGCGAAAAGATTGTGAGTAGTTTGCAGAAATGCCTGATTGGCAAGTTCGACCGCCTCCTGAATCGCCTCCCGCGACAGGTCGCTCAGGTCAAAATCAGCGAGGATTTCGTCAATCGTGAGTCCAGCCGCAATATCGGCCAGAACTACGCTTGTTTCAAGACGCGTATACTTGAAGGTTGGTCGCCTCCCACAAATACCTGGCGCCATGACAACGTATTTGCCCAGCGCATAGTATTCGTAAGACTCCCCATTTACTAATTTATGTTTCAGTTCTGGAGCGCTTAATGAATTGATCATGCCATAAGTATAGCATAAATGCTTCAAATTCAACCAAGGAGACCCAAATATGCCCCGTTATCTCGTTGAAATGCAGCTTGCCCCGCAAGCTTTTGCCGCCTATGTGAACAATCCTAGCGATCGCTTCCAGGCCAACGCAACGGTTGTCGAAGCGGTTGGTGGAACGCTGGTCGAGTTTTGGTTTGTCGTTGGCAGCAACACCATCTATAACGTGATGGAAGTGCCCGACGGCGCCAAGATGGAAGCGCTGGCGATGGCTGTCCTGGCCAGCAGCGCGGTCACCAGCGTGAAGTGCGTGAGCATCCTGACCGCGGCGGAGGCAGTAGCCGCCATGGAGATGGCGGGCAGCGCCGGGTATCGCGCGCCGTCATCGTAAACACTACAATAAAAAAGGGGATATCTCATATGATTATTCGGGTGGTTACCTATCATGCCTTACCCGGCACGGATGCAGAGGGCTGGGCGCGTGGTATCGCCGCAGAGGTTCGCGGTACACCAGGCCTGCGCCATATTGACTTTTTTCGCTCGCATAGTGATCCGACTCAATATGGGTCCGTGATGCACTTTACGACTAAGGCGGATCTGGACGCCTACAAAACTACCGGGACTTACCAACAGATCGTAAAGAGCCTCCAGGAGTCGTGGTTAGATACATCAAAGCCTGTCAGCGAGCAGGTTTTTGAAATACTCGATATCTGAGAAAGACCTTTTTGCAAACTTGTTCCATGTTTCTTATGAAATGCCCTCCAGGACACGCTGCATTCCACACACTACAAAGGAAAAAACAATGGCCCTTTATCTTTACCAACTGTCCTACACCGCCGATTCATGGAAAGCGCAGATTCAATCGCCCCAGGATGTGCGCGAACGCGTGGCCGCCGCTGGTGAAAAGCTGGGCGGCAGGGTCGTTCACATCTGGTACAGTATGGGTGAGTATGATTTGGTGGCTATCCTTGAATATCCAGACACTGTAACCATTGCGGCCGCCAGCATGATGATCCTGGCTGGCGGGGCACTCAAAGCGGGGAAAACCACGCCGCTCTTGACCATTGAGGATGGCATGGAGGCCTTGCGCAAAGCGGGCGAAGCAGCTGGGTTGTATAAACCATCTATGTAAGGGGTGCACATAAATATTTCAGTCTAGTAAGGCAGGCTGGTGTGCGTCGCACTGCCTAGAGGAACAACCATAATGCAGCCGCCTTGGCGGGTTGTGCGTCGCACGTGGGTCCACGGACATTTCCATTCGAGCAGCGCATTATGCATACCCCATATCTATGTAAGAAAGGAGATCAAACTATGCCCAAGTTCCTCGTCCAAGGCTCATACGGCCCCGGGGGCGCCCAGGCCATTCTTAAAGAAGGCGCCTCTGCCCGTCGCGCCGCCGTGGAGAAAGCCGTCACCTCGCTGGGCGGTACGTTGGAAGCCTTTTATTTCGCCTTTGGCGATGTCGATTTGTATGTCATAATGGAGCTGCCCAACACCACCGCCGCCATTGCGGCTTCACTGGTTACCAACGCCAGCGGCACGGTTAGCGCCAAGACGACCATGCTCATCATGCCGGAAGAGGTGGATGCGGCGGCCAAAATGGATATTGGCTATCGTCCGCCGCGGTCTGATTGAATGACAAGGTGACCTAGTGACAAGTTGACCTATTCCGTCAGCATTGGTTGCGCCGTATCCCTCGACGGCGCATCAGCCACCTTGTCACCCGTTCACCCTATCACCTTATCATCTCAACTACGCTCTCATGACCACGCAGCCCATCACCCCATCTCCCAATCGCACCATCCCAGAGCGGTGGCTACCCGTGGTGTGGGTGGCCTGGCTGATTTATGCGCTGGTCGTCCTTACAATTCACATTCAAGGCACACCCCTTTATCTCGCCGACCTGCAAGCGCCCGCTAGTTCGACCGTGGGCGCTTGGGAACGGCCCACATATGGCGATGCCGCGATTTTGCCGCAACTTGGCATCGCGTTGGCCTGGTATGCGCGCTATATTACACTCTGGGCGCTTCTCTATGGCGTCACGCTCTATGCGGCGGGCGTCTTTATTTTTTGGCGGCGCTCGCAAGAGATAATGGCCCTCATTGTTTCTATCACGCTGCTCAGCCTGAGCCTGGGCGAAAACTCGATCGACCACCTGCTCAAACAGACCTATCCCTGGTGGAACTGGCCCGTCGAGTTCAACCAGATGGTGGGTGCTGTGCTGCTGTTGTGGATTGGCTATCTCTTTCCCAACGGTCGTCTCGTTCCTTCATGGACCCAATGGCCCATGATCGGCTGGAGCTTGATGAACGTTTTCTGGTTTCTCTTCCCCGGGATTCCGCTCAATCATCTCTATGGCGAAACTGCCGAACGCCATCTATTGGCTACCTTTCTCTTGGTCACCGGCTGCTATCTGACCGGCCTTTATGCGCAAATCTATCGTTATCGTTATGTCTCCACCTATGAACAGCGCACCCAAACTCGTTGGGTGCTGCTGGGATTTGGCGCCAACTTTCTCAATACGGCGGTGCGTTTTCTGCCGCTGGCCATTATGCCGACGCTCAATGAGCCGGGCATTCCGCGGCTCGTGCATATTTTGGTGGGCTTTCCGCTGGCCAATCTTTTGGGCATGGTCAGCCCCATCACGCTGGTCATTGCGCTACTGCGCTATCGCCTGTGGCTAGTGGACCCCATTCTCAATCGCGCCATGGTCTATACGCTCTTAACGGCGGCGCTCACCGGCATTTATCTGATGGGCCTCTATGGCGCCCGCTGGCTGCTGCCGACTTTGGCGACGCCAAACTCGGCCGTGGCAATCTTTATCGCCACGGCAACGGCAGCGCTGCTCTTTGCCCCTATTCGCACGGTGATACAGCGCTATATCGACCGCGCCTTTCAGCGCGAGCGTATTGATGCGCAGGCCGCGCTGCGCACGCTCCAGCACGAGATTCGCACCATCCTAAACCTGCCCGATCTGCTGGAGCGGCTGGTCGTTCGCTTGACGGAACAGCTCCATGCCACCCATGGGGTCATCTATCTGGCCGATGAAACAGCCGAACTGTCTCCCACCCAGCGCCATGGCCCAATTGAAGATGCGATGATGCCTTTATTGTTGACAAACGCGCAGCGGCAGCGTCTGCAGGATGGCATAGCCGTGGTGACCAACAGCGACCCATACCACACGCTCCTGGTTCCTTTGACGGCGCCACAGTCCACAGCCGCGCCGGCATTGGTTGGCGTGTTGGCCTTGGGGCGCCGCCAAAATGGTCAGCCCTATAGCCGCGCGGACCTGGCGCTGTTAGAAACGCTGGGCGCCCAGGCCGGTACAGCCATCACCGTGGCGCAGTTGGCCGCAGAAGAGCAGACGCGCCTCGTTTGGCGTAATTCAGCCGCGGGCCGCGCGGCAATGCTGGCCGCCGAGCTGCCAACTACGCCTGCGGCGCTCTTGCCCGCGCTCCATGAACTGGCCAGCCGCGCCCATGCCGATCTGGAAGCAGCGAACGTTTTGCGCCATCTTGTCGACGCTTTCCAGCAACAGGGCCATGCTGTGGCCGCCGCGCTAGCCCAGGGATATTACTACCTAGTGACCGGCTATCGAGAACCGGCCCTGCTGATTATCGGCTTGCGTACGCTGGTGACGGAGTTGGACAATGCCTCAGCTGCGGCGTGGCCGGCCGCCGCCGCCATGAAGCGCCCCTTGACGGCATTGCTGCACGGGCTGCAAGCCGAGACGATCCCGCAAATTACGGCGGCCGCGGCGCTAGCTGTGGGTCAACCGTTGGCGGATGCAGAGGCCGCCGATGCTGGCGCGGTTGAATTGTGCCAGGCGCAGCAGCGCTTGCAGCAAGCGGTGGCCTTTTTGGCTGCCTACACGCGCGTGGATGCAAGTGACGAGCAGATGGGGCTGCTGGTGCAGACGCTAGACCAGCTGACCGCATTGACGCATGAGCCAGCCGCACCGCTGTCGCCGCCCGTTCACACGCTGCTGCTGCGCATTGCCGAACAGTGGCGCACGGTGATCACGCGCCAGGCGGCGGCGCTGCGCCGGCAGGCGCGCATCCAAGCCACGTTGGTGACGCGGCGGCTCTTTGCGCCCGCTGCCATCACGGATGACGCCATTTCCTCGCCCACGACCTTGCTATTGGCGCTGACAAACCAGGGGCGCGGCCAGGCCGCCGATCTGGTGATCCAACTGGCCATCCAAAACAAGCATGGAACCCAGCGCGATTCAAACGCCCTCAATGAACAGCGATTGTCTAAACTCGCAGCGGGCGAAAGCATGCAGGTTGCCTTTGCCCTGCCGCAAGATAACCATTTTGACAATCTCTACCTACCCCTCTGTTTTACCGTGCGCTATCGCGATGAAGAAGGCCTGGACCAGCAGCTTATCTATCACGATGAGCTATGCCTTTTACCCACTAGTGGCCCCTTTCAACCAATCCCCAATCCCTATGTGGCGGGCGCCCCACTGCGTCCGCAAAGCCCAACATTTGTGGGGCGGCAGCGCGATTTACACTTTATCCGCCACAGCCTGAGCCAGCGGGGGAACAACGTAGCACTGGTGCTGACCGGCCAGCGCCGCATAGGCAAAACCTCATTGCTCCAACAGCTGCTGGTGCAGCTGGGCGACAACTGTGCGCCGGTCTATCTCGACTGCCAAGCCTTGGGCATTGAGCCGGGGCTGGGCCGCTTGCTGGTGGATGTGGCCGCGGCCATTGCGGCCACGCTCAATTTGGCGCCGCCGGAGCCAACTTCTTTTGGCGACCGGCCCAGCGTCCATTTTGAGCGCACCTTTTTACCCCAAATACAGCAAGTGTTGGGGGGCCGACGCCTGCTGCTGCTCTTTGATGAGTTCGAAGAGCTGGAGGCGCGCGTAGATCGCGGGCGGCTGGAACCAGAGCTATTCCCCTATCTGCGCCACCTGATCCAGCATAGCCCCAATCTGGCCGTACTCTTTGCCGGCACGCACCGGCTTCACGATCTCAACCCCACGTACTGGTCGGCCTTTTTTAACGTGGCCCAATATCGGCGCATGGGCCATTTATCGCTGGAAGACGCCCGTCACTTAATTACGGCGCCGGTCGCGCCTTTGCTGCAATACGACGACCTGGCGCTGGAATGGATGTTACGCGTCAGCGGCAAGCATCCCTATTTTTTGCAGCTGCTCTGTTACACGTTGGTCAATCGGGCCAACGCCGCTGAACGCAGCTACATCACCGCGGCGCAGGTGCGGGCGGCCATTGATGAGACGCTGAACCTAGCAGAGTCGCATCTGCTTTATCTTTGGGGTCGGGCGTCGCCAGAGCTGCGGCCCGTTCTGCATGCTGCGGCAGATGTTGGACGCGATGGCGCTGCCTTTACGCCGGCAGAGGTATACGGCTATCTAGCCGCACAAGCGGCGTTGCCAGAACAACAATGTTTGAGCGAACGAGAGATAGCAGAGCGATTCAACCAACTGGCGTCAGCGGAAATCCTAGAACCAGTTCGCCCTGGCGAACCACGCTATCGGTTTAGATTGGAATTGCTGCGGCTATGGATTGTGCTACAGGGACATGGTTATCAGCGGGATGTGTCGCATTGGGGCCATATATAATGGCCCAAAGATTTTCGCGGCGTATTAGTTGTATCAGACGATATGGGTAATGAAGTCATAATTGGCCGTAATCTGCTGAATTCAGTAGTTCACAATTTGAAATGAAAGGGAAGTAAAAACTCGGAAAAAGTCCTTTTTGCTTGGTTGAATAGAGTTAGGCAAACAAAATTCAGCAAACAAAAAGGACGGACATATGATACCGCAAAAGCAACTGAAAGCCCATGATATATGGGAGATGATGCAAGAAACGGCGCAGGAACACTTACCGGTGGCGGTGTCGGGCTACAAAAGCAGCACGGCCATGCTATTCGATGTGTTAATGAAAGCGGCCAGCGAAAGGATCAGCATAGATGCGGCCTGCCGGGATCTGGAAGAGACAGTGAGCGCCAACAGTGTGCGCACGTTGCTGAACGAGCAGTTGCCCAAAGCGGAACTGGCGGCACAAGAAAAGGCGATGAATGAGGCGCTAGCCGCCCGCCTGCCAGCCCAGCTGACCCGGTACGGTCTGGAAGCGGCCATCGATGAACATGACGAGCCCTTCTATGGCAAGGACGCAGAGTTGCTCGAGTACACCTGTCGGAGCCGAGCCAAAGTGGGCACCACCCGTTTTTTCCGCATCATCACGCTCTATGTCATGTATCGACAGATGCGCTTGACGGTGGCGGTGGCCTTCGTGCTGCCCACCGATGATACGGTGGCCATTGTGCAAAAACTGCTGGCCCGCAGTCAGGAACTCAAGCTGCGCCTGGACGTTCTCTACCTGGACCGCGGCTTCTGCAACACGGCGGTGATTGCCCATCTCAAATACGTCAAACAGCCGGCCGTGCTGGCCTGCACCATCCGCGGCAAAGAGGGCGGCACCCGCCAACTCTGCTGCGGGCGCAAGAGCTATCGCACCCAGTACACCTTTACTTCGGGGCTCACCGTCGAGATGGCCGTGGTGGCCACGCTGGTCCCAGGCAAAGACAAGAAACGTCGACGCAAATGGCTCCTTTTCGTGTTGGTGGGTCTCGATTGGCAACCCGCCACCGTCTATCGCCGCTATCGCGCTCGCTTCGGCATCGAGTCGTCTTACCGCATCCTGCGCCGCGTACGCGTTAAGACGACTTCACGCAACCCAGCCTTGCGTTTCTTTCTGCTCGGCTTTGCCTTGCTCCTGGTCAATCTTTGGGCCGTCCTCCGTTGGTCCGTGGCTCGCCTTCCTGGCCCCGGCCCTCAGCGCGTCGACCCTTTGCTTTTCCAGTTTCAGGCTTTTGTCTGCTTGCTTCGCCGCGCTGTTGAGCAGATTTATGGTGTGGTCATGTCCGTCCCTTTACCCGTCTCACCCAAATTGTGAACTACTGAAATTGGTCATAAAGGTGCTCATTGATGGTCCAAATCAGAAGGTTGAACTAATTGAGTAGGTACGCGGCTTGGCTCTTGTTAACGCAACAGCCCCGACAGGAAATTCCTGTCGGGGCTGTTGCTTCTTATGCGAGAAGACACAGTAACGACTATCTCTTCACCAGCGGCAAGTATACGGACATACCGCCTCCACTGCTATTATCGGTGTCATCCCGATAGTTGGGGATGCCATCGCCGTCACTGTCGCCGGTGCCTTCGGCGGCATCGCTGACGCCGTCGTCGTCGGAATCGGTGTCCTGGAAGTCGGGCGTGCCGTCGCCGTCGGTGTCGACCGGCGTGGTCGGGTTGCTGCCCGCTTCTTCCTGGTCGGAAATGCCGTCGTTGTCGGCGTCGGGATCCTGAGCATCGGGTATGCCGTCGCCGTCGGTGTCGCCGCTGCCTTCCACGCTGTCGGGAATGGTGTCGCTGTCGCTGTCGGCGCCCATGTTGAGCAGGATGCTGTCAGCCACAATCAGCGATTCGTTCTCGGCAGCGTCACGGAACTGGGCATAGACGATGCACATTTCGCCGTCGTTGCACGCCAGCGTCCAGGCTTTGGTCTGGGCAAAGGGCTCCCATTCAGCGCCGGCCATGGTCGGGTCGTTGGAGATGCGCATTTCAACACCACCGCTGACTTGGTTCTGGAACGAGAGCTGGTCGGTCATGTGGGCATTGGCGCCTTCGGCCATACCCTCTAGCGGTGTATCGGTGGCGCTCAGGTAGAGCGTCACTTCTTTGGTGGCCACCAGCGGCAGACCATTCTCAATGAGCATGTCGCCAGCCGGAGCATCCGGGTCCGCTTTGGGCGTGACGGTCAGCACGTCGCTGGTCTTGCCTTCGGCATCGCCATCGGTGCAGAGCACACGCACGTAGTACATAACGTCGTTGTCCAGGTTCGGAATCAGCGCTGATTCTTCGGGGCCGAAGATGTAGCGGCTGCCCAGCTCTTCACGCACTTTGGACACGTAGACGCTGACGTTGGGGCAAATCTTGGTGACCAGAATCTGGCCATTCAGCGGACGTACGTCAATGTGGCCAAAGGGGCGCACTTTGTCGTCGTTGGGCCAGAGCGGGTTGCGCCCACCGTTAACCTCAGAGCCATCATTTTCGCCACCGTGATCGGTGTCGGCCTGGCAGGGCAGCGTACCCACAAGCAGTTCACGGCCATTGGTCAGACCATCACCATCCTTGTCCAAACCGGCGTCGTTTTCGCCCACAATCAGGCCGCAACGCCGCTCCCACTCATCGGGCATGCCGTCTTTGTCCTTGTCGCCATCCCAGGGCTGGTCATTCTGCGGGCCGTCCACCCAGAAGCCGCCGTTCCACTCACGAATAATGTTAGCGCCGGGCAGCAGCGGGTCGGGAATCGAAGCCATAATGCGTACGTTGTACGAGCCGCCGTAGATAGTCTTGGTGTAGTTCCAGCCGTAGATGCCATCGCTGGCTGCGCCATCATTGTGGTTGCCATCATCCAGCAGCAGAATGTTTTCATTGGTGCCATTAGGCTTCTGCACTTGGGCCATCACAAAGGCGCCGGGCAGCAGACCATCACGGGTCTGTACGGTGGCCACAATGGGCAGCGTGTCGCCCGCCGTGGCCTGGCCGTTGACCAGGTTCAGGATGCGGCCTTCCAGCTCAATGGTGGATTGGGCCGAGAAGCTCACAATGCGGTCAGTCTCAAAGAGCTGTGTCGCAGCGGCCTGCACGTTCTGTGAATCACTCGCATCGTTGGCAGAGGCAGCGCAGATAATCAGGTCATAGCGGACCCGCACGTACCAGTAACCGGCATCGGGATTGGTCACAATTAGCACGTCATCGAACGTGTCGTTGCGCACTTCCCAGTTGCTGGGAATGGGCAGGTCATTGGAAACTGGGCTAATGGGAATCCAGCGCCCCTGCTTGCCGGGCACGATTTTGCCATCGGCGTCCAGGGCAGGCGCAAAGTTGATCTCGACGTAACGCTTCCACCCCTCACAGCCTGGTGAATCGGGCTGGTCGCCGGCCACCACAATGCGCAGCGTGCTGGCGCTCTTGTCGACCAGCGCCACCGATTCGCGCCATTCGCCACCGGGTACGTTGCGTTGCGCCACATAGAAGATGCGGGCAGCGTCCTGCGCTTCGGTCTCAAAGTAGTCGTATGCTTCGGCCAGACCCAAGTGATTGGGCAGGCGCTGAATGCTCATGGCGGCCTGCACTTCCGTGGGCGCATTCATGGCGGCCAGGGCGTTCATTTCATCGACGCTGGCGGCCATAATGGCGCCGCTGTCTGTGGTAGGCACGGGTCGATATTCACCACCGGTATCGGCGGCAATCTGCGCCATCTGCGTTTCATCGGCCTCGGGGCCAAAGGCAATGGTATTGATAACCACACCCGAGTCGATGAGCTCCTGACGCACGTCGTTGTAGAGCGGCTTGACGTTCTCCTCACCGTCGCTCAGCAAGAAGATGTGCTTGGGGTTGAGCGAGAATGGCGCCGCCAGCAGCTTGTTTTTGGCGTCCTGCAGGGCCGGTCCAATGGGCGTCCAATCGCGGGCCGTAATGGCCTCGATGGCGCTCTTGGCAGCGTTGATGGTGGCCGGCACAATCACATCGGTGCGGGGCAACAGCAGGCGCAAGTCGAGCTGACAGTCCATGTTGGTGTTGCCGCAGTTGGGCGGATTATTGAGCGCAGAGAAGTCAGTCACCATCAGGCGGTCGCCGGCGCGGGCCAGGTCGGCCACGACTTTACCGGCGCGCTGGGCATTGAAGATGCGCGTGCCTTCGCCGGTTACATCTTCGGTGGACATAGAACCGCTGGCGTCAAAGACCAGGCCGATGTCCGAATTGCCGGGCAACACATAGAGCAGGGCGTCGGTTTCGGTGTCGCACAGCGTACCGCTCAGGCAGGCTTTGTAATCTACAAAGGTAGTGCCAGCCGGCTTAATGGGTGGCAGCATGGTGGCCCAATACTCTTCGCCCACTTCTTGGAAGCTGCCGGGGACCACGTTGACCGCGTCGCCTTCCGCCTCAAAGGTGAAGGAGCTGTCGACCAGACCGCGCACGGGCACGCCGTTGCTGGTCACCCGCAGCCGGGTGAGGAACGCAATGGGGCTGGCCGGTTCGCCCACCAGGGCAAAATTGCTCTGGCGCGGCTCCATAATTTCCACCTGCGGGCTGACGCAGGTAAAGGTCACGTCGTAATCATATTTGGATTGGAAGCTGTTGACGGCGGCCACGATCTTGTTGTGTACGCCGGCGCCGGCAAAGAGGCGAACGTAATCTTCGCCAATGGAGGCTGAGCGAGAGACGCTGGTGGGAGCACTGGTGTCGGCGGCCATCAGGTTGATGCCCAGACGGGCGCCCGCTTGACCGTCTACGCTCACCTCTACATATTTGCAGTCGTTCTGCGGCGTAATCTCAAAATATTCGGCGGCATAGTCATCGGGCGACGTGCTGGACCAAGTTTGGCTGCCGCTGCTCAGGCTGGCGCTTTGGGTCAACGGCGCGCCATTGTGCGTGCCGGGATCATCGTCCAGGTAGACCAGCTCGGACTGAGTGGCCGGGTCGGCCCAGGCCAGCGCCCAGTTGGCCGCAAAGAAGTTGAGGAAGAATTGGTCCATGCTCCACTTGCCGCCGCTGAGCGACGGAATCAAGTCGTCCAGCACATAGAGCGTATCCTGGGCGTCGCACATGGCATAGTGGGCGTACATGGCGTCAATATGATGCCACGGGTCGTTGGGGTTGCCCACCGTGCCCAGCTGCTCAATGAGATATTTGAGAAAGCGGTTGCCGTAATTTTTGTCGTACATAGAGGTGGACGGGTTGTAGCTGCTGCCCAGTTGATAACCGGCGTCGATGGTGGGGTCTACGCTGTCCGAGCCCACATCGGCATAGCCTTCGGTAAACTCGGCGTTGCCGGCGTCGCTGCCGCCATCGTAATTGGCTTTCAGGTTGGAGTAGCAGCCATCATCGTACGAATATTGCAGATAGTGCTGCGCTTCGTGATAGACGGTGCGCTGACCGCCGCCGTTGCGCACGGTGGGCGCGTCAATGCCGATGGTGCATTTGCCGGAGCTGGCCCAGTAGGCAATGCCGCTCCAGCCCACGCCATCTTCAAGCTGTACGTTGACATTGTTGTTACAGCCATTGTCATACAGATGGTGGCCGGAATCGGTGTGATAGCGCACCCAAGCGTCCTCGAACCATTCACCGACTTGCACAGCCTGGCTGTCGGCGGTGATCCAGTGCTTTAGGGTGAGCGTGTTGCCGTCGACCACACGCGTGGCGTCGGTCTGGTTTTTGGTGTACCAGACGGTGACGCTCTTTTGCGTGCCGTTGACGTCGAAGCTGTGAACATAGCATTCATCGAGCAGAATGCCGTCAATGGTGGGGCCGCCGTTGCAGGGAGCATTTATACCGGCGGCACTCACGCTGCTGGCCTGCTGCTGCAAAGCGGCGTTGGCCTGAATGGCATGATCTACGGTGTCAAGGTGTAGATCATAGATGTTGGGGGTGAAGCCGCCTTCATGGGCAAACACCGCGCGGCCAAAGAGAATTACGGCCAGGCCAGCCAGAAGGCCAGCCAGCAAAAGACGGTGGGAGCGATGTTGACGGAATGGATGGGTCAGTATGTTCATGGGAATCTCCATTCATGGAATTACAATGCGGTTGTTTGAAAACGGCTATTTGTTCTTTCCAACACGGCGATGGCAAACAGCCGTTTTCAAACAGAGCAAAGTATAAAAATTGGGGGAAATTTGTTTGTACTGCTGAATGGAGTATAGCGAGAAAAAACGGGGGCGTCTGTTTAGCAGTGCAAAGCAATTGTGTGGGGTAGATCACATCGATGGGTCTCTATATCGGTTATTACCATTCAAAGGCACCGCCAATGTTGAACACCTCCTGTGCAATTCTCGGTTTTCTTGGTATACTACCGCAAGTAAGTTCAGTATATTTACATGAGGAGTATGCATAAGTGTTTCAGTCGAGTAGAGGCGATTAGCGTGCGTCGCACTGGCCCGTATATAGCCGGAAAATAGTCGCCATGGCGGCCAGTGCGTCGCACGCGGGTCTACGAGACAAGTTGCCCTCGCGTATCGAATTATGCACACTCCTCATTTACATAAAAGGTGAAGATGATGGTAACCAGCTTAAAAAAGCCCATCACTGTTGATGAAGCCGTCAATGCTGTACAGGATTTTGTGTTTAATCAACTTGGTAATTTGATCGGTTTAGGGCAACCGTTACGCGTAGCAAGTGGGCTTCAATCAATGTGGCTTGTGCCCTTGGTGTTGACTTCGCCAGGATATGGCATTGTCGGTGTAGTGGGAGGCGTCATGGTTGATATGGAATTTGGACACATTGTAGGGTGGACGCCTCTAGATGAAGTGCGCGAAAATGCCGCAAAACTGACCGATGCACATGAGAACGAACTTGAATCTGCTTTTCAATTACATCGTGTGTATGTTTCGCCATCCGCTTCTTAATTGATAGCTCTGATGCCCATAGCTTTGCCGTTTTATCCTCAAGAGACGCGTTATTCTTGTGTTCCCGCGTGCCTACGCATGATTTTGGCGCACATGGGCATTTGGGTTGACGAAGCTATTTTGCGCGAATGTTGCCACACTGATCGACTGGGGACAACTGTTCGCGACACTGTCAATTGTATTCAAAGTTATGATTTGCGGACGTTTGCCGCCATCGACGCGACAATGGAGCAACTTGAAATCTGGTTGGCAAATGAACGCTACCTGATCGTCTATCTGAATCTATTTCCCATTGATACTTTGTGGGTGCTGCACGCCGTTGTAGCTGAAGAAGTTTCCGGTGAAAGCGTCACCCTCATGGATCCGATTGTTGGGAGACGTGTTGTTCACGCAAATACCTTTGAACAAGGGTGGCAAATGAGCAAGCGGCAGGTGATTGTTATCAATTAAGACTGCCCTATTTAGCAGACTGCACAAGGGTCACCACCAAGCCAATCAGTCCCCCAAAGACGCCGCCCCACACCACCAGCCAACCGAGATGGCTGCGAATCATCTCCTGCACAATCTCTTTGACTTTTCCCGGCGTCAGTTCGGCCAAACGGCTGTCGATGATCTGCTCCACTTGATTAATAAGCATGGCGGTTACATCGCTCTGCCTATCGCCCGTCTGATTGTTGGCCGCAAGTTCGGCGATGATACTCTTCAGTTTTTCAGTGACCGGCTCTTTCAATGGCTCCAGCGCCTTCTTGCCCCCCACCATGGCCAACATGCCGCCCAGCGGCGATTCAGCAATGGCATCGGTCAATTCGGCAAAAACGTGATCAAAATCAATCTGGTCCGTAAGAGCGGATAGCGAGGTTTCGCTATTTTGAGTCAGGAAGCGCTCTATGTGCTGCCGCGTAAAAAATTCCTGCACAATCAGCCGCTTAATCCCCGCTTTGAACTCTTCAAACTGATTGGGAATGACGCCGGAGCCATAGAGGAACGGCACCTTCTCAAATAGCATATAGACGGCCAGCCAATTGGTAACGCCGCCCGATAAGGCAAACAGCCCCGTCATCAAGATCGGTTCGCCATAGACCGGCGTAAAATAGCCCACCATGCACAGCGCCAATGCAATAAGATTCGTAGCAACGCTCTTATTCATCCTGCCTCATTTCTCTTTGCGTACATAAAATCAGTAGTTCACAATGGCAAGCAATAGCGTCGGATTCACCCATGGAGACCGCCGCCTGGACCGCCAACACCGTGGCGGTGTACGTAAAATTGAAGAAGTGTACCGAACTTGCTTTGCCAACGTACTTACCCATAATGCCTGCCCGTTTTGAAAAACGTTACTGCTCCATATTACACTATGCGCAACGTGTGGACCAAGGTCGAACTCTGCACATTCCAGAAATGCAGGCTGGCAATTCTTTGCTGTCCTCTCCTGACAATCCACCGACGCTGCGTAACGTGAGTTAGAAAGTTAAAATTGGCGCTTGACATATAAATCCCCGTGTGATATTCTATTTATGCAAATATTTGCATAAATAGAATATCACGTTTTATGGAGCTATTCCTTATGTCACTTTCCCTATTTACGCAAACTGCGCCAAAGGCCACAGAGGCCACAGTCGGCCTCGAACCCGTCTACAATGTCTTGATCAGTATGGCGCTACTCACGGCGCCTGGCCTGGATCGCGACCAGGAACCCTGGCTGGCTGCCGCGGCTGGCCGCTTATCGGCCGAACAACGCCATCACAATCGGCTCGTCTTTGAAGCGTTGGGCGCCACCCTGCTGCCCACAAAGGAATATAGCAGTTTTGCCACCTATGCAGATGCTTTGACCACGCAAAATCCTTCTGCCCTGCGTGAACGCATCGATGTCGATCTGCTATCGCAAATCGATGCACCATTGCAGGCAGAAGCAACCCAACTCTTGCGCGATCCAGCAGCCATGCAGCAGCTGATCGTGAACCACCTGCGCACGTTGTGGAAAACTCAATTTGCCGCCGAATGGGAAAAGAAGCAGTCGAACATGCGCTTTGCGCTGACGCTCAATGAGCGCACCTGGCCCGCCACATCGCCCAGTGGTCTTGTGCGCGCGTTTTTGCGCGCAGAGATTCCAGACAGCATTAGCGATCAGCTGGGTGGCGTGCAGCAGATTATTTTCGTGCCATCGCCCTATGTACAGCTACACGCCGCGCGCTTTGGCCATCCCCACACGCTTTGGCTCTTCAGATGGGCCGATCCGTGGAGCTGGCCCATGCGCAACGAACCGATCCAGCGCAGCGAAATCGTGTGGCCGGCCAGCGCCTTGGCCGATGAGACGCGACTGCGCATTTTAGAATTTCTGGCCGCCCATGAAGAGATGCTAGCCCAGGAGATCATTGCGCAGCTGGATGTGAGCCAATCCACCGTGTCGCGCCACTTGACCCAACTGAGCAAAGCCGGCTTTATCAGCGAGCAGCGCGCCGGCGACGCCAACAAGCGCTATCGCCTTCAGCCTGAGCGCGTGGGCCAATTCACGTACGCGCTGTCGCAGCTGCTCACGGCTGAAAATGCGCAACTGGTTCTGTCCGACGCCCGCTTGGAGCAGCCGGCCGCCCTGCGCCCCTTCTTGGATCGCGACGGCCTGGTCACCGACTGGCCAGCCAAACGCAAAGGACAAAAAGCCGTGCTGGACTATTTGATTGCCAAGTTTGCGCTGACCGAGCGCTACAGCGAAGCCGAGGTCAATACGCTGCTCAGTCAGTGGCACACGTATAACGATCCGGCCTATTTGCGTCGGTCGCTGGTCGATTTCGGGTTGCTCAAGCGCACGTCCGATGGCGCGCAGTACTGGCGAGAGTAGTACAGTTTCTGGCGCATGGAAACGAGAGCGGGTCGATCCGTTCGCTTGATTTCGATATGGCTGCACACGGCCGCAACCTCCTCAATCTGCGCTTGCTAGCCCAATCTGTAAACGTATTTGAAGTATCCCATTTTGAATACATTGTAATTTAGCTGTTGTATAAAGCGTCCCATCACAATTTACCATCCCGTTTATGCAAATATGCAAATATATGAAAACAAAATTATATTAAGGATGACAATCTATGTTTCAAGAATCTTTTCCGCACCATTTTCTAGAAACTGCCCCCGGCGACGTAGAGGAAACGTCTAAGTGCCGAGTACGCACGGAACCAATCCAGCGCAGTGAGGTTTTGGGTCCCCTGAGCATACTGGCAGATGAGACCCGGCTGCGTATTTTAGAATTGTTGGCTGCCAATGATGACTTGTCTATCCAAGAACTCACCGAACAACTCGATCTCGGTCGCTCTATCGTTGCACAACATCTGAGGCAGTTGGTCAAAAAACGTTTTATTGCTGAAGAAGGCGGTTCCAAGAATGAGAAACGCTACCGGCTCGACCGAAACCGCATTGATGAAGTCGCCCAAACTTTAGCCAAATTGCTTTCAGCGGAAAATGCCAGGATGGTTCTCAATGATGTACGCACAAAGCTGGGGCCAGCTCTGCATCCTTACCTGGATCGTCATGGCATCATCATCTCCTGGCCCACGCCGAAGAAGGAACATATCGTTTTGGCATATCTCATTACGAAATTTAAGGTTGGTGAATCGTATCCTGAGAAGAAGGTCAATGAGCGAATCGCGGTCTGGCATACCTGTCAAGATACATTCTATGTACGTCGCCGGTTAATTGACTACGGTCTGCTGGCGCGCACCTCAAACGGAAGCTGTTATTGGCGTGTTTGACGGCCTTATTTCTTTTGTGATATATCAACCGACCAAACATAAAAAGGGAACTGACCTCAAAGTGTCCAAGGAATTCAAATGGATATCCAATCTCTAGACATCCAATCTCTCTTGGCTGATGCCGTGGGTCCAGCGTATGGCATGGCCAATTTTGTCCTACATCCACTGATTCAAGAGGATGAGCGACAGCTTTATCGGATTGACCGCACAGGGGCGGCGCCGTGGTTGCTTCGTACCTATGCTTATCCACAGAGCGCCAAGCGCCAAGAGCAACACGCAAGTGTACTCAAATTACTTGAAACACAAGGCTATCCGGCGCCACGCCTAATTCCCACCAAAAATGGTGAATATGTGGCTGAACACACCGTTGGCGAAACAGCATGGCATTTTGTCGTCACCACGTTTATTGAAGGGAATGTAATCGAAGGCGATGCACCAACAGCCTTGCGGAAAATGGGGGAAGTGCTGGGTCATTTTCATCGCTTTAGCCAGTCTTTGCCGGTGATAGAAACTCAAAATCTGTCCCCAGCTTTGTGGCGACCAGAGACAATGATTCCGCTGGTTCAGCTGCAATTGGCGGACATCCAGCAGATTGTTCCTGCGACGAATCAGTCAAGCTATGAGCAGATTCAGCGAGCCGTTGATGCCATACCTTCATTTCATCATCTACCCTCGGCGTTGAATCACGGTGACTGCGTGCCAACCAACGCAGTCAGCATGGCTGATGAAACCATTGTGCTGATTGACTGGGCGGATGCTGGCTTAGGCGTGCTGCTTTTGGACCTCAGCTGGTTGCTGCTCATGGGGATGGGGAGTATCCCAGACGGCTCGGCAACGTCAATAGCAACGTCAGATCAGATCGAGCCGCCGCCGCACCAGTTCGGCCCCACCCAAAGACAACACGCCGATAGCACCGCTCATCATGCTAAACCAGGCCACTGGCTCCAAGGGGCCGAGAGCAGGCAAGGCAAAATCCTGCGTAAAATGGGCGGCGTTCAGCCGGTCAAAGCCGCCCAGGCAGAGGCCAATGACAATGCCAATCAGCAAAATAATGAACAGAACCGGACGTACCCGCACGAGCTGGATGCTCTCTTGCAGCGGCAGCAGCATGGCCCTACGAATGCTCCAATCCTCACGCTGGGCAGGCTGAAAACCGCTCTCGCCCATGACCCACAGCAGGATGATGGCCAGCGCTATATGATCAGCGGCGCCACAATGGGGCGATTAGCGCCGCTGCTGACCAGCAGCGCAGCACGCCAACGCCGGCCAGCGTGCTGATCGCCCAATTTGCGCCGCCCGCAAAAATGCCTGCCCGGCTCGCTTCCCCAATCTCATCACTGATCCAGGCCGATTCAGCTCCGCTATAGAAGGTAAAGCCGATACCCCACAAGACTTGAGCAGCCAGCACGGCCGCAAAGGTGGCCACCAACCCTTCCACCAGAAAGCCCACACCCATCAATGCTAACCCAATCAGCACCGATAAACGGCGGCTATAAAGATCGGCCACCACGCCGGTGGGGATCTCAAAGAAAAAGGTCATGCACTCCAAAACGACGCCCACCGTGACCAATTGCAGCGGGTTCAGCCCCACGGCGATGGTGTGGTAGACCAGTTCAGGTAATGACCAGAGAAACGCAGAAGGCCGAAGTGGCGCATCCCCATGTAAAACCATGTAGGCATTTGCCACGCCGAATTAAATGGTTGCATACATAAAAGTACCAATACCTCTGGCCAAAGTTACCCAAGAATCGTAAAGCTGTCTAAAAGGTGGTTCAGGTGTGTCACATGCCGGGAAAGGGCCACGAAATGCTGGTCACATCATGCGCAATCGGCCCTTTCCCGGCATGTTTTTGGACCCAATTGTGACTTTTTAGACTGCTTCTTAGCAACTACAACTCGAGCAAAGTCATACGGGGTTTCTAAAATTAGGCAGCCAGACAACTAGGCTTCGGCACGCTGCGGGTCGCGGATGAACAAGATGGTCACCACAACCGCCAGGGCCATGGTGACGCTGGCCACATACCACGGATAGACTGGATTAGCCGCATACAGATATCCACCCGCCAGCGAAGAGGCCATAATCGGCAGCGTAATCAGAAAACCGGTGCCCGGCCCACCGGTGCCGCCACCGGCCGCGCCGATCATCACGCCGCCCTGGCCGGTGGCCGCCATGACCCGCCCGCGCATCTGCCGCGGCACCGTGTCCGCCATTAGCGCAATAGAGGCCGGAATCATCAGCGCCTGCGCCAGCACAATCAGAATGCGCACGCCCAACACGGCCCAAAAGCCATTGGCCCAGACAAAGAGCGGCATGGCCAAGAGCGCCAAAATCAGCGCAATGCCAAGCGCCACCGTACGACCCAATCGATCCACCAGCAAACCGCCGGGGATAAAGAGCAGATTGCGGACAAGCGTTTCGAGCAGCAGGATAAAGCCCCAGCTGGTGGGCGAAAGACCGATCTCTTCCACCGCATAAACCACCCAGAAGGCCGTGGCTACACCATTGGTCACAAAGCACAGAATGATCACGCTGGTCAACGCCAGCACAGACCGGGGTAGCTCCCGAAACAGCCCCGGCAGACCGCCATACGCCTCTTTAAACGCGGTGATCATGTGGAGAGCGCAAGGCGACGGTCGGCATTGGCCGCCGTTTCTTTCAGGTAGCGCTGTGTCACCACGCCCGAGCTGATAAAGAGAAGCAGCATGGCTGCATAGAGCGCGCACGCCCAAATTAGCCATACCATTCCACCACGGCGCCGGCAATATAGGGCGCAAAAATAGAGAGCGTGCCGGCAATGGTGTTCATGGTCGCGATGCCAGTGCCCGCTGCTGCGGTGAAAGTGAATCGGCAATAATCGCCGAGCGCGCCGGGAATTGCAGCGCCATCACCCTGCGCAAAAGAGTAGCCACCGCAATCCATTGCCAGCTGGGCGCCAGAATAAAGAGCAGCAAGAACGTGCCGGACAGATAGTATGAAAGAGCAATGATGCGCACCTGCCCGGCATTGTCGGCCACATAGCCCGCAATGGGGAAGAGCAGCAACCCAAAAGCGGCGCTAGCGAGTTGATAAAGCCAATCTGCGTGGCGCTGCCGCCCAGCGCCAGAATAAAGAGCGATGTATACGGAAAAACCATGGCGCAGCTAAAGTTGCCCAACAGATTGGTCAAGGAGAGGACCAGCATGTTGCCCTGCATAAACTGAAAGCGTGGCGCCAACGTTGGAGGTTGAGCAACGTACGACCCGGTTTGAGATTTTGCAAAACAGACTCTGCTTTCTGTGGTTATGAATTGGGTCCCAAGTATAATCGTATTATTGACCACATCTGCAAACAGATATGCTGATGGGGTATATCCCCAATTTCGGGGCCAACTGACGCAATGGGCATCCAATGGTACAATAGGCGCTAAAGACGTTTGGAACCAAGACGTACGCGAAAGGAGAGCCGACTTTGCCCCACTAACTGCTTCTTGACACATCCAGCCTGATGTATCGCGCCTTTTTGCCCTGCCCCAATCCATTTCCGATCAACATGGCCGCCCCATCAACGCCGTGCATGGCTATTTGGACATGACGACGCGCTTGCTCACCGAGTACAAACCGGATGAACTGATTCACGTCTATGATGCCGATTGGCGTCCCGCCGGTCGCGTGACGCTATATCCCCTGTATAGCAGAGCGACCGGACGACCCGGAAACATTGCCGCCCCAATTTGAGCGCCTGCGGAAATACTCACCGCCTTAGGGTTGCCCTGCCGAAGCACCACAATGGGAGGCAGATGACGCCATTGGCGCTATGTGCGCGGCGGCCAGCGCCGCCGACCGCATTGGCATTGTCACGGGGGACCGCGACTTGCTTCAGCTTGTGCAGAATGAGAATAGGGCTCAACCCACCATCGAAGTATTGTTCACCGTGCGGCGTCTCCATCCCTAGCGCTTTTGACGAAGCTGCTGTAACAGCAGTATCAATGTGCCGCAGCGCTTATGTGGACTTTGCCATCCTGCGGGCGATCCATCCGACGGGCTACTGGCGTCAGCGATTGGAAAAGACCGCCGCCGTTGATTGCCGCCTATCCAACGCTGGCAGCGCTCATGGCCCATGCCGATGCCCAATCGGCGCATGGCGGCCAATCTTAAAGCTGCGGCTGAATATATTGCCATCATGCAGCAAATTGTTCCTGTCCGTAAAGATGTATCGGTTGAAGTCATGCGCCCGACCAGAGATGAGGCACTGGCTGCCAAGCTCGCCGCGACGTATGGCATCACCGGCCCCGTAAAGCGGCTGCGGCAGGTACTTTAACTGGTTAAGCTCGTAAAATGACGAACCATCCATCCAGGTTTATAATGGTAAATATATTAGCAGGGAGTAAGGGTAGGATGGAGCGAGCGCCTACTCCCTAATCCTTACTCTTACTCCCTAATTTCCATCTCCACAGAAAGAAGCCACTATGCGACCAAATATTGTTTTGCCTTTGCCGATGATTGGGGCCGTTACGTGCCCGCCTATCGTTTCCATGAAGGGCCAAATTCGCTCAATCAGCTCATTGAAACACCTAACTTTGACCGTATTGCCGGCGAAGGTGCGCTCTTCTGCAATGCTTTCGTGCCGGCGCCTTCCTGCACACCGTGCCGCAGCTCGGTTCTCTCCGGCCAATATTTCTGGCAGACCGGGCTGGGCGCCATCTTGCAAGGCGCGTGTGGATGAAACCATCCCCACCTATCCGCTAGAGCTGGAAAAGGCGGGCTATCACATTAGCTACGATAAAAGTCTGGTCGCCCGGTCGCGCCAACAATGCCCCCTATGGCGCCAACCGCACGCGTTATGAACCGGCGGGTAATGACTATGGTCACTTCTCCCATTTTGTGACGGCCAAAGCGCCGGAGATGGGCGTAGAGGCGGCCAAACAGCTGCTCTACGACGAGACGCGCCAAAACTTTGACGCTTTCCTGGCCGCCCGGCCAGATGACGCGCCCTTCTGCTACTGGTGGGGGCCCACCAATACACACCGCACCTGGGAACAAGGCTCGGGCAAAGCGCTGTGGGGCCTGGAGCCAGATGACTTAAAGGGGCGGTTGCCCGCGTTTTTGCCCGACGTCCACGACGTGCGCGAGGATGTGGCCGACTATCTAGGTGAATGTCTGGCCTTTGATGCCGGCCTGGGCGTGCTGATTCAGCGGCTGGAAGAGCTGGGCGAGCTGGACAACACGCTCATTGTCGTCAGCGGCGACCACGGCATTCCGGGCTTTCCGCGCGCCAAGTGCAACTTATATGACATCGGCTGCGAAGTGGCCTTGGCCGCGCGCTGGCCGGGGCGCATTCAGCCCGGCCGCGTGATTGAGGATTTTGTCAACATGATGGATGTGGCCCCCACCTTTTTGGACGCGGCCAACGTGGCCATTCCCAGCACCATGACGGCGCGCAGCCTGCTGCCCATTTTGGAAAGTGCAGAGAGCGGCCAGCTAGAAGCCGCGCGCACCTTTGTGATCACCGGCCGCGAGCGCCACGTGGAAAATGCGCGCGAGGGCTTCCTGCCCTATCCGCAGCGCGCCATCCGCACCAAGGAGTTTCTCTACGTCCACAACTTTGCACCTGACCGCTGGCCCATGGGCGACCCCAAAGGGCTGGACGATCTGCACGCCGCCGCCCCGGACTTTGCCGCCCTGCGTGACAATACGCGCACGGCCTACGCCGATCTGGACGCCGGCCCCACCAAAGCCTGGATGATCCATCACCGCGCCGAGCCGGCGGTGCAGCCGCTCTTTGAGCTGGGCTTTGGCAAGCGCCCGCAGGAAGAGCTATATGACCTACGCGTCGATCCGCACTACATGCACAACCTGGCATACGATCCAAACTATGATGCCGTGCGCGAGGAATTGGCCACACAGCTCATGCAGGTGCTAAGCGCGCAAGACGATCCGCGCATAGTCGAGACGCCGTGTCGCTTTGAACATGCGCCGTATGCGGGGCCTGTCTTGGATGAGTCGTGATTGATGAGCGAACAGCGTGCGGACGCGTCATCTCCCCAGCCCTATGACATCTTTATACTGGTGGCCACGCTGATCTCGATCGGGGCCACCGGTTATTTCTATCTGGCCCAGCCCAATTCAGAGCACACGCGCATGGCCTTCCTTGCCGATGGGCTGTTCAGCGTTATTTTTCTCATCGATTTTGCAGTGACGCTGGGGCGGGCGCCGGATCGCAAAGCTTATCTCAAATGGGGCTGGATCGATCTGCTGGGCAGCCTGCCAGCGCTGCCGTGGCTGCGTCCCTTTCGGCTGGTGCGCGTGGTGCGCATTCTGGGCCGCGCCCACAGACGTGAACTGTTGCGCATGGTCATCCAGGACCGCGCCGACAGCGTGCTGTGGGCCACCAGCACCGTTGTCCTTATTACGCTGGTCGTATCCAGTGCGCTCATTTTGCCCATAGAGCGGGTTGCGCCCAGCGCCAATATTACAACGGCGGAAGACGCGCTTTGGTGGGCCTTTGTCACTATTACAACCGTGGGCTATGGCGATCGCTATCCGGTTACGGGGCTGGGGCGGCTAATGGCCGCCGTGTTGATGACCGTGGGCGTGGGTCTCTTTGGCGTGCTGAGCAGCTACCTGGCCGCCCAGTTTCTGGCTTCAGCCGACCGCCCAAGCGAAAACGAACTTGCCGCCATCCGCCAAGAGCTGGCGGAAATCAAGCAGGCGCTGGCAGAAATCACAAATGGCACGCGCAATAACTCGCTCGATTGATCGCATTGGGTGTCCCCGGTACGTAACGGGATGCGAGATGATGTCGGGGCGAAAGTGCTGGGGACATGCGGTTGACGTAGATCCCCATAAACCTGCAAAGCAATACACCTTTTGAAAAGTGCCAGACGCACGGCCATGCTCACCGCCCCGGGGGGGCGCACGCTGACCAATTTGACCGTTCCCACCGTCTTTGGGCTGCTGGCCATGGTGGCCTTTAACTTGGCCGACACCTTTTTTGTGGGCCAGCTGGGCACGCAACCATTGGCCGCCATGAGCTTTACCTTTCCGGTGGTTATGGTGGTGCTGAGCATTGCCAACGGGATTGGCAGGACGGCGGCGCGCTGATTGCGCACGCCATCGGCGAGGGCGATCAGGCCAAGGTGCGGCGCATTAGCCGCCTGCTTCTGATTTGGGTGAGCAACGCACGTTCTCAAACAGCATTGCGCGAGGCTCTCACCACAAGCGCAGCCAGGGCCAGCACAAAGGCCGCGCCGGATGTGCCGACGCGAATGGCGTTGGCGTTGTTCCACTGGGTACGCACTTGGGCCCAGTCGGCCGGCAGGTTTTGTGGATCCCAGGATTCGGTGTAGTAGTTAAGCGGCAGGTTGACTTGGGCGGTAAAGACAATCACACCAAGGATGTAAATAATGGCAGCCAGCGCCAGCAGCCAAAATGACATATGCCGCCAATGTCGCCAATTTACTGCCAGAGCCAGCACGGAGAAAAAGCCACCGCCAAAAAAGAAGAGAAAGAACATAAAGTGGCGCACGTTTTGGTTGAGCAGCGACTGCACCGTGGCATAGGTTGCGCCATCCACCTCGAGCATGGCGTAGTTCACGTTAAATGTATAGGTCCAAAATAAGCCCGCCATAATACCAAACACTAGCGTGGCCAGCGCCAAAAAACCGTTTTCAATATATATCAATGATCGCTTCTGCATTTTTTTCTCCATCGTTTCTATACTTCTTGTAAACTCGTGATGGAGCAAGGATAGCAGAAGGAGTTGCCGCCGTCATTAACATATGTTAATCGGGCATGGCGCGCTTGATGCGCGACAGCGACACGTTTGTAATGCCCAAATAGGAGGCTAGCTGATAATCGGCCATGCGGCCCAGAATGGCGGCATGGGTTTGCCGGAATTTTGCATACCGTTCGGTGGCAGAGAGCAGCAGCAGGTCGTGTTCGCGCACAAACTTTTGTTCCACAAGCAGCTCGGCATAGGGCAGCGCAAAATGCGCCCAACATCCCAGCTTTGTCAGGTGCGCATATAGCGCCGTAAACGGACAGGCTAGAATAGTGCATTCTGCAAGAGCCGCCACGCTAAATAGGCTATTTTCATTGCGGTCTCGGGGCGCCACGGGCCAGATGCAGTGGCCCTCCCAAAAGAAGGCCTTGTTGAACTCGCGCCCTTCGAGATCGGTGTAAAAAAGCCGGATGATGCCGGACTGAATGTAAAATAGATGGCTCCACCGATCACCGTGATGAAGCAAGAATTCGTTTGGCGCATACATTCGTTTATCCACATGCGTCCAAAGCGGGGTCAAGCACTCCGTTGGCGTGGGAACGTGCGCAAATACATCGCAAAAAAATTGATCTTTCAGTTGTGAATTCATGGCGTTTCAACTGGAATCAGTCTGTCATTAATAGGGGGGTTCCGCTGGTCCAGCGTAGCCGCACATGCCCACCCGCGGTGAATTAACATAGACCATTACGCCGCCGTAATCATCATGGGGATGGGCTTGCCCGTGCTCGTCACAAAGGAACCCAGACATGTCATGTTCATAGATGCACTGCGTGCAGAGCCAGGCGGCGGGCTGGCCGCACTCCTGGCATGGCGCTGCGGGGATAACGTTGCGCGCCATGAGCGCAATGGGGTGTTTGGTCAGCGGCACGCCTTTACGCTTGCCTACGTATTTGATCTTGGTTTCGGAAGAGGCGCCAAAATCGTAGATATGATCCAGCACGTCGGTCATATCGAAGACGCGGTCGATTTGCCGATTCATGGCTACTTCCATACCGCTCCACGCGCCGCCAATAAAAAACGTACTTAAATGGCCGCAACATTCGAGCCAAATCGCGCGCAAATATTTGTCCAGCTGCTGGAGCGTGGCGTTGCCGCTCATCTCCAAATGCAGCCAATAATCGCCTCTCTCAGCGTCCTGCACCTGTAGATGATAGAGCGCTTGTTCTTTGTCGCCCGCGGCATCGGCCATTGCGTCTTGGCGAGCGCTACAGCTTTTCAGATGCCGACTGATGCCGCCTTTGGACATCTCTTTGCCACAATACATACAGCTCCCCTGCGATTGTCGTTTGCGCGCCATTCTTTGCTCCTTGAGGTAGATGATGTTTACTTCCCACTCAATAGATCGCAACGAGAAGAGATAAGGCTGGATTCATCAATCGAGACCGAAGCCGGAACCGGCAACAGCGTTGCGATGTACAGTGTATGTATATACATGGCCCTACGCCGCAATGGGTTGCGCCACGCGACCGCATTGGCCGCCCAGTTTGGTGAATCCAGCCCTACCTGTTAATCCATTGTTATCACGGTTCCCTGATTATATATAACTTATCGACCAACTTTCAAAAACGCGCCTTGACCAGTATACTTTGCATGATGCTCTCACGACTATTGCGCCATGAAACTCTCTGAAAGGACTCCCCATGCTTACGCTTACACCACCGGCCGCGGTTGGGCTTGACCCAAAGCGTCTGGCCAATATTGGTCCGCACCTGGACCGCTATGTGGATGATGGCAACCTACCTGGCTATATGGTGATGGTGGCCCGTCGTGGACGCCCAGCCTATTTGCGCCTGTATGGCCAACGCGATGTGGAGCGTGGACTGCCCGTGCAGGAGGACACCATCTTTCGCATCTACTCCATGACCAAGCCCATTACCAGCGTCGCGCTGCTGCAGCTCTATGAAAAAGGACTGTTTCAGCTGGATAACCCGGTTTCGCGCTTTATTCCCGCCTTTAAAGATTTGCAGGTCTATACGGGCGGTGATGGCGACAACCTGCAAACCGTGGCGCCAGACCGCGAAGTAACCATCCGCGATCTTTTTACACATACGGCCGGCTTTACCTATGGCAATGACGACGCGCACCCGGTGGAACGGCTTTACCAGCAGCGCAACATGCGCCAAGGGACGCTGGCCGATATGGTGCAAAAGCTGAGCACCGTGCCGCTACTCTTTGCGCCCGGCACGCGCTGGAACTATAGCTTTGCCACAGATATCCTGGGCTATCTGGTCGAAGTGATTTCCGGGCAAACGCTGGATGCCTACTTTGCTGAGCAAATCTTTACACCGCTGGGCATGGAAGATACGGGCTTTTATGTGCCGAGCGAAAAGCAGGCGCGCTTTGCCGCCAACTATGGTCCTTCCGTTGCGGCTGATGCTAAGCGCGGCACGCCAGCCAGCGGCCTGCGCCTGATCGACGACCCAATGACCAGCGCCTATCGTCAACCGCCCATTCGGCTTTCCGGCGGTGGCGGGCTGGTTTCCACCTGCGCCGACTATTTCCGCTTTGCACAGATGTTGCTCAACAAGGGCGAACTAGACGGCGTGCGTATTGTCGGACGCAAAACCGTCGAGCTGATGACGGCCAACCACATGCCCAACAACGGCGATTTGGCCAGCATGGGCGTGCCCGTTTTTAGCGAGACAACCTACAGCGGCATTGGCTTTGGGCTGGGCGTTTCGGTCATGCTCAACCCGGCCCAGGCGCAAATCCTGGGCTCGCCGGGTGAATATGCGTGGGGCGGCGCCGCCTCCACCGCCTTTTGGGTAGACCCAGTCGAAGAGCAGATCGTCATCTTTTTGACGCAGCTCATGCCGTCGTCCACCTATCCCATTCGCCGTGAGCTGCGCGTGTTGACGTACGGAGCTATTGTGGACTGAAGAAGAAGCTCGCCTTGAGGCTTCCCGGGAAGGGCTGGCAAAACGCATTTCTGGGTGAGACCCTTTATTCCAGCCCTTCCTGGAAGTCGGCACAAAAATCTGTGTAATCTGCGCAATCTGTGGTTTTAAAGGAGTCTATTATGGGCAAAACATACGAATCCATTGACGACAAGCTGGCCAACTGGGTCAACGCGCAGCAGATGTTCTTTGTGAGCACGGCGCCGCTGGCCGACGATGGGCTGGTCAACTGTTCGCCCAAAGGGGGCGCGGACACGTTTGTGATTCTCGACGCACATACGGTAGCCTATCTGGATTTTACCGGCAGCGGCGTGGAGACGGTGGCGCACCTCAAGGAGAACGGGCGCATTGTGATCATGTTCTGCGCTTTCAACGGCCCGGCCAACATTGTGCGCTTTCACGGCACGGGTACAGTAATCGAGCCGCACCATCCCGATTTTGCCGAATTACGTGCGCGCTTTCCCGACTATCCCGGCGTGCGCTCGATTATCCGCGTCAACGTAACGCGCGTCTCCGATTCATGCGGCTACGGCGTGCCCAAATATGAGTACGTGGGCCAGCGCGACACGCTACAAAAACATTGCGACCATTTGGGGCCAGAAGGCGTGCGCGCCTATCAAATCCAGCGCAATAACCGCAGCTTAGATGGCTTACCGGGCGTGGCTGTCCTCAGCGAAGCATAGACCCCACGGCGCATACTGGCCAGGATTTAGCTTCGCCATCTGGCCAGTATCCGATCTACCCACCTACCCGTTCCCTCTTTTTGTCCAGTGCGATATCCTAAATATAGACAGGCGCTCCTCGATGGTGCGTCTGTTTACGTTGGCATGAGAATACATTCAGAAAGCGTGACTACCAAGCTATTCCCTGAGCTTGTCGAAGGGAGCGGCGGCCTTCGACAAGCTAGGGCCCCGAGGAGCTTAGTAGTTACCAGAAAGCAGGGAATCATGACAAACATTCCACTAACGCCCTTTGGCATTGTGGGGCTGCAAAAAATTTATAGCCACAAATTCGAATATCGGCTGCACAAAGTTGAGCTGGCGGTCCACAAAATGGGGGAAGTGACTGCCACGATCTACGACGGTGACCGCGTCGTCTTTGTGGCCCACGGCCACGATGATGATCAGGCCATTCGGGCCGCGCGGGCCTGGATTGATGAACGGGACGAAGTAACCTCCGAGTATGATCTGCATCACGCAGCGTGAGTCTGGGTTCCCAATTACCGCATCTATGCTTTATCCCCATCATTCTTGTCCGCATGGAGGCAAGGTGCGTCGCACGTTCCCCGTGGAGATGGAGCGCCCGGCCAGCTCGGGGAACGTGCAACGCACACGGGTTGACCAAAACGGTTCCCGAAGACCGTGTGCCACGCACAGATCCAGATCCATTTCACTCACTTGGGGGAAAGCGTAGAAGCATCGCATGGGGGCGATTGCACTAAAGCGTTAGATCTCTTTCCCGCTCCCTTCAACCGGCGGCCAATCGCCCCCGCGCCTTGCAAGCAGGCCGTTGCCCGGCGCCGATAAAGGGCGCCCACGGATGGCGCACCGTATCTGCGGCGAGCGCGGCTGTTGCTCCTTTCCGGAAGTCAATCTCACTCCCACAGTCACCACCCCACCGACCACCGGCCCCAACCCCTCACGCCTGCTCCAGTTTGGCCTGGACGCGAGCCAGACTTGACTAAGTTTTATGACGAAGCTATAGTTTTGAGGATTTAAATTGTACCGTACCGGTTGCTGATTGCCCAAGCACTGGTCGAAAACATGGCGCTGATCAGCGCCGATGAAGCGCTCCGTCAATATCCCATTTCTATTTTGTGGTGACATGCCAATGCCATTTCACAATGCCCCCAACCATGCCAACCCTTCGCCATCCCTAGCCGACCCTACGTACACCGGCGATCTGGGCGATGGCCTGATCTGTCGCTGGTCCACGCGCGCCGATCTGGACAAGATTAGCCAACTATACGCCACTGTCTTTCGCGATAGTGACGACGAGCCGCTCAACGTGGTCGCAGGCGATGAGGCGCGCATCTTTATGAGCCAGGGCTTTCCGCTGATGGGTGCCGAAGATTTTGCGCTGGTTGAAGATACCAGTCAACCGGCGCGTCCCATTGTGGCGGCTACCAGCTATTGGCGGCGCCAATGGAGCTATGGCGGCATTCCCTTTGGCGTGGGCCAACCGGAAAATGTAGCCACGTTTACCGCATATCGCAACCGTGGATTGGTGCGGGCGCTCTTTGACATGTTTCATGCCCGCAGCGCGGCGGCCGGCCATTTGGTGCAAGCCATTACCGGCATTCGCTATTTTTACCGCCAATTTGGCTATGAATATGCACTCGACCTGGGCGGGTATCGCAGCGTGCCGCTGGCGTCTATCCCTGCCAAAGAGGCGAACGAGCCTGAACCCTATTCTCTGCGGCTGGCCATGTTGGATGACATTCCCGATTTGCAAGAGCTTTACAACCAGCGCCGCGCCGCCGGCCTGATTTGGCATGAGACCGACGACGCCTTTTGGCGCTATCACATAACGAGCTGGGCCGACCCCGCGATACAGGGCCGCGACCCGGCGCTGGTGGGGTTGATTGGCAAGCTGCACATGATTGTGGATAGCGACGGCAAAACGTGCGGCTACGTGTGGCTGGCCGCCAAGCGCTGGGGGCGCTCCCAATTTGTGCTGGCGCTGGAGCTGTTTCCGCACGTCAACTGGCAGCGCGCGCTGCCCTGTTTGTTGCGCCTCTTCCGCAAAGTGGGTGAGCAGACCCCGCCCGTTGCGGGCAACAATAAAGAATGGCAAGACATCGGCTTTGAACTGGGACGGGCGCATCCAGTCTATGCGCTGCTGGGCGACAAACTTGTGGCTGGGTCCGGCGCGCCGCCCTATGCGTGGTATGTACGCGTGCCGGATGTGCCGGCCTTTATCCGCCACATTGCGCCCGTGCTGGAACAGCGACTGGCTGCTTCGATTTTGGTAGGCTATTCCGGCCAACTCACGCTCGATTTCTACCGCAGTGGGTTGCGTCTGCACTTTGAGCAAGGCCAGCTCAAGTCGGCAGAGCCCTGGCGCGGCTCCGCCCATGTAGACGAGGGGGACGCTGGATTCCCGCCGTTGGTCTTTCTCCAATTGCTCTTTGGCTACCGCAGCTTGGCTGAATTGAACGAGTTTTTCCCCGATGTGTGGGCCAGCGATACTGCCAAGCTACTGATCGACATCCTTTTTCCCAAACAGCCTTCCACCGTGTACGCGCTGACGTTTACGTAAGCGCACGATTCCGGTACAGATAGGAAGTTAACAAGTTAAATCGGTAATCTGACCGCGCTGGTTTTTGTGAATTAATAACTCACGTTACGCAGCGACAGCCAGTCCACTAGAGAGAAATAGGAACGTCAGCGAGCCGACTTTCCGCCAGGCTTGCGTAACATAAGTGAATAAAATAGTACTTTAATCACCTTCAAGGAGAATTTGCTCGATGCTGGTTAAACAGGCCAAAGCCATTGCGCGTCAGTGGGTGAAGGAAAATGCCAGCACCATGTCTGGCTTCCAGGGCGCTTTCTTCCACGGCTCGACCAACTGGTTGGCGGATAGCGCTGAGCTGGCGCCCACATCCGATCTGGACGTCATGCTGGTCTTTGATGAGCCGCCGCCGGTAAAGCTGGGCAAGTTCATTTATCAAGATTTGCTGCTTGAAATCTCCTATCTGGCCGCAGCTGAAGTGGCGACACCTGCGCAGGTGCTCGGCGTAGCGCACATGGCCGGCAGCTTTAAAGAGCCCGGCATTATCTTTGATCCCACCGGTCATTTAACCAAAATCCAAAAGGCGGTCGCCCAAGAATATGCCCAACGCCGCTGGGTCATCAAGCGCTGCCAATTCTCAAGGGAGAAGATCATCAGCGGGCTGCAATCGCTTGATGCCACCAGACCGTGGTATAGCAACATTATGGGCTGGGTCTTTGCCACCGGGATTACCACACACGTCTTGCTCGTGGCTGGGCTCAAGAACCCCACGGTGCGCAAGCGCTACGTGGCCGCGCGCGAACTGCTGGCTGAATATGATCGGCTCGATTTTCACGAGCGTTTGCTAGCACTGCTGGGATGCGCGCAGATGAGTGCGGAGCAGGTAGCCGCCCATGTGCCGGCGCTGGCCCATGCCTTTGATGCCGCTGCGGCATTGGTCAAGACGCCCATTCTGTTTGCTTCGGACATTAGTCCGGCGGCGCGCTCGATTTCGATTGACGGCGCGCTGGAGCAAATTGCACACGGTCTGCATCGCGAGGCCATCTTCTGGATGGTGGTCACCTATACCCGCTGCCTGCACTTCCTCACCCAAGACGCGCCGGCGGAACTCTTGGCCCGCCACACGCCGGGTTTTGATGCGCTTTTGGCCGATCTGGGCATTGACGAATTTGCCGATTTGGTGCGGCGGCGCGAGCGGGTTATGGCGTTTCTACCTGAACTGTGGGCCGTGGCCGCGGAGATCATCGACGCCAATCCCAACATCCAAATCGCAGAGGATGCAACGGATGCACAATGACCGATATCCGCTGCGACCATGCCGAAACTGAACGGCGCTTTTGCGCCTTACACGCCTATTATGCCGAACATGTATTGGCGGGGGACGCGTTTCGCTGCGTCCATTGTGCGGCGTGCAAAGCATCTTATACCAATGAACTGGGGCGCTATGCCGAAGGGCAACTCAACGCGCCGGGCACGCACTACGATTTGACAGTCGATGGCCGACCGCTGCGCATCGTCGTGGTGGGGCAAGAATCGGGGGCGGGCATTGCGCACACCACCATGATGCAGCGGCGCACCGCCATCACGCGTACAGCGAATGAACAGCGCTTTGTGGCCGAAGCTGGTTACGACGCCCGCACCCAGCACATGAAGGGAATTACCAGCGCGCTGCGGCTGCTCTTTGGCAATGGGCTGGGTCATGAATATGCAGGGGAGTTTATTCCGTTGGCCGATGGCAACCGGGTCCATCTGCTGCACTGTTTTGCGCTAGTCAACTATCTGCTCTGCTCGGCCCATTCGCACCAGCGCAGCAAGCGCGGCGAATCCACCGCCACCATGCGACGCAACTGCCTGGTTCACTTCCGCGCCACGTTGGAAATTCTGGCGCCAACCGTTATCATCGTGGGCGGCAGCACCATGTGGCCCCACGTGCGGTGGGCGTTTGACGCGCTTGAACCGGTCGGAGACGCGCTTTTCAAAGTCCGATATAATGGCCATGAAGCGCTGGCGGCCCGCTTTACGCACCCCAGCGCCATGCATCCCCACAATTGGGGCTCGAACCACCAAATGCCCTATTTACTGGAAACGGTGGCGCCCACAATGGTTAGGGTGCGGGAACTGTTTGAAAACGGAAAATGAGGAAACCATGACCGAAAGGCAAGACAACAGAGTGGCCGTGATCAGCGGTGGCAGCCGCGGCATTGGGAAGGCCATTGCCCAGCGCCTGGCGCAGGACGGTTGTGATTGTTTGCTGGCGGCCCGCAGTGAGGAAACTCTGCGCACCGCCGCACAGAGGATCGCCCAGGAATCGGGACGGCGCATTGAAATCTGCCCCACCGATCTCCGCACGGCAGACGGATGTGAAGCCGTCTACACAATGGCGCAAGAGAGCTTTGGGCACGTTGATATTTTGGTTAACTGTGCGGGGGCCACGCAGGGTGGACGCTTTTTGGCGCTAGACGACAGCCTCTGGGCAGATGGCTTTGCGCTCAAATTCCACGGCGCCGTGCGCTTATCGCGCCTCTTCTGGCCCATGTTGACGCAGCGCCACGGCACGGTGATCAATATTATCGGCGGGGCCGCGCGGGCGCCGGACCCTGACTTCATGATTGGCGGTGCGGTCAATGCGGCGCTGGCCAATTTCACCAAGGCGTTGGCTGGTCTCGGCCTGCGCGATGATGTGAACGTCAACGCGGTTCACCCCGGCATGACGGTTACGGAACGGCTGGACGAGATCTTTGCCAATCGCGCCCGCTTGGCTGGCACAACCGTAGAAGAAGCCAAACGCGCCGGCCTGGAGAAATCCGGCGTTCGTCGTCTCGGTACGCCGGAAGATGTGGCAGAGCTGGTGGGCTTTCTCTGTTCGCCGGCTGCACGTCACATCCAGGGCGTTGCCATTGCCGTCGATGGGGGCGCGAGCCCTTTTGGTTGAGTGGGCTCGTTTTGGATGCGACTTACGCAGCGCCCGTGCATAGTCAGGAGAGCATAACACAGCTGACCCGGCAATTTTCCTCGAGGCTTGCGTACGTTCTAATGGGTCCAGAAGAGTAGATGCAGTCAATCCAAATGGGAAACAAATGGCGGAGAAACAAGTCATGCGGCTGGCCGTCGATGCGGCCATTGAACGCGCGGGGTCACTGTTGCTGATTGAATATGAGGACGCGCGCTTGGGTCGCCATTGGGGGTTTCCCGGCGGCGGCGTGGAGCCGGGCGAGTCGATTCACGCCGCGCTGCACCGCGAGGTGTTGGAGGAAACGGGTGCGCAGGTGACCGTGGGTCGGCTGCTGTTGGTGAATGAGTTCAATCCGGATCTATCTGACGACGCCTATGTGGATGAACACGCGCTGCGCCTGCTCTTCCACTGCACGTTGGCGTCGGACACGGATAAGAGCGACTTTATCCCCCCGTCCGTGCCCGACCCCGACCAAATTGGCATTGGATGGATGCCCATTGCCGACCTGGCGCGTATGCGCCTTTATCCGCGCATTGGGGTGCGCCTGCAGCGACTCTTAACCACAGGCGCACAGCCCGATCTTTTTAACACCATACTATGATCCTTTTTCCACCAGCGGCAGGAAAAGCATCTGCTTGATTACGGGCGGGTTGATCACCGAACCGCCGCTGAGCATCCACTGGTAATCCTCTACTTCGCCGCCCAATACGCCGCCGCTTGGCGACAAAGCCACCTGATCATTACAGGCGCCATCGCCATCCCAATCGGGAATGAGCCGGATGCGCCCGTTGTAGGCTGCGGCGTTGTCGGCGTTGGCCGGTATATTAAACTGCACTTGTACATTACCAACTGGCGCGGCGCGCATGGCCGCGATCTGTTCATCGGCGTCGCCAAAGTCGCCGTCGCGGTTCCAGTCGATCCAGCCGCTTAGGCAGCCCGTGACGCCAGCTTGATTGCTAACCACGCTGGCCGTAATTTGGCCACCGTTGGGACCGGCCGTCCACGTAGTCGGCCGCGTTATGCCATCATCGCTGGCGTCGGCCGCGGCGGGTGCGGCTTCGGTCGAGAAACTCTGCCCCAACTTCATGTGGCCCACAAATGAAGGACTGTTGATGTGCTGAGCGCTGCCATATGCCGCCAGCGCGCCGTCGCCGAAATCGGCGGCATCGTTTACGCTCCAGCCAATATCCTTGAGCACCATGAGCGTGATTGCATCTACCACGCGCGCGCTGGGGCCGGTATCCGTGGCTGAATTCATCATGCGGCCCAAGTTGGTGGGGCTGTCATCATCCCAGTGCGACATGCTGGAACCTTGTTGAAACGTGGTGGGCGAAAAGATAAACGGCGTATTGCCATTGTTGATGGCCAGCGTGTTGGGGCCATTGTAGGCAATGGTTTCGCTGCCTTGCTGCATGGCGTTGAGCAGCGCCGCCGAGTTGTTGGGCATATCCAGCAGTTTGGCGCCGCCAGCCGCCTGAATTACATAATCATCAATCACCGCTGGTGGATCGGCGTAAATACCCAAGCTGGGGTCATCTTGGCTCTGGTCGAACGACATGGAAAAGCCCAGGCCGTGCAGAACTTCGTGCACCATTGTACTGACAAAGTCAGTGCGATCCGCGGCCACCGTGCAGCCCACGGTGCAGAAATCCCACACCACCGCTGAATTTGCCGTGGCCACCACCTCCACGTCGGCGCCATTTTGGTCGACGCCGGTAATGGCATTGGCCAGCGCCATGGGATAGGTGCGATTGGCCACGGGCAGCGCCGCCACCTCCGCCTGGGTCAAATTGCCGTTTTCGCCGGCAAAGGCCAGCGTTCCGCCGTTGGGATCGACGGCTTGAAAACAGGCGTCAATCACAATGGACGGAACGGAATTGATCAGATCGTCCAGAATATCCACGACGTGATTCATGGCGGCTTGCGCCTCGGCGCTCCAGGGCTGGAAGTCGCCATCATTGGGATTGCAGGCGCCCGGGTTGGCGGCATCGCGGTAGTTCACTTGGAAGTTAACGGTGCGATAGCTCTGCACGCGCGCCGGGGTGTCGGCCTTGGCCCAGGCAGAACCACCGCCGCCCATGAATATGCTGAATATAGCTGCCATCCACAGGGCCATCCACACTTTTGCATAATTGCGCATGCCCAATGTAGGCATGTACATTTTGTTCGTACTTATTTTGAATATGTTCACGTTGTCAGCCATTATTTCTCCTTTCGCGAGATATCTTGGGGCTGGAATGGATAGAAAACGAGCAGGGATATCCTATAAATTTATAGGGGGAGTATTGCACGGGTTTGCTCCTGACTCAGCTGGTGGGGCGTCCAATTCGTCCAGCAAATAGGTCACCAAACGCTCCAGATCGGCAAAGTGATGCACCTCGTGACTGCCAATCACATTGATAAGGGTGGCCTGCCAGCGCGCGTCGGCAGCATCGCGAGATAGACGCAAGAGATAGGATTTGTATGTGATGTGTGGCAAAATAGACATATTTCAGTACACTGCGGCAGTGTTGGCGATATAGGCATCGGTATCGATTCAGGAATCCAGGCTTATCTCATGCCGTTGCGATCTACTGTATCTTGGCGGCCTGTACATCTTATACTTTCGAGAAGCGGTTTGAAAAGGGTGGGAAATTTCCGAGCTGAGCGCCATGTCCTTCCCGGAAGGAGCCACCCAGATCTCTTATTTTTCACACAGCTTCTTATATCAGTATAACGATCGCCATTAATTGTCCATTAGCCGATCATTAGCTGTAGGGCCGGCCACAGTTGAACGTTAGGGGATGGATGATTTTTGTTCTATGGATGCACCAAAGATTTATCTATTCGGCACGGGGCAGATCCAAGGCGCAGATGGCGCGCTGATTCCAATGCGAGCCCGCAAGCAATTGGCGCTGCTGGCTTATTTACTGCTGGAAGCGCCCCACCCCCAAAGCCGTGAAGCGCTCATGGCGCTGTTGTGGCCCGAGTTTGACACCAATACGGCGCGCAACAATTTGCGCGTGACGCTTTCTGCCGTGCGCTCATTATTTGCCACTGCCGATAGTGCCAATCTGATTCAAAGCAGCCGTTTGGAGATTCATCTCAATCCCGATATGGCCTATTGGCTCGATGTGGCCGAGTTTGATGCCTTGCTGCGCCGCACGCGTCAGCATCAGCACGACGCGCGTGAACATTGCCCGCACTGTTATGCGTTGCTGCAAGAGGCGGCCGCGCTCTATCAGAGTGACTTTCTGGCCGGTTTTGTGCTAGATAACTGCCCCGATTTTGAAGAATGGCTCGTCATGCAGCGCGAGCGACTGCGCGTTTCCGCCATCAAAACGTACCAGGATCTGGCGGTCTTTGCCGAAAATGGCCATGATTTGCAGATGGCCCGCACTTTTATTCACCAGCAGCTCGAGCTAGATCCACTGCGCGAATCCGCCTATCGCCAGCAAATGCGCGTTCTGGCAAAATTGGGCGAGCGCAGCGCGGCTTTGGCGATCTTTGAACGCTGCCGCACGCTTTTACGCCAAGAATTGGGCATCGATCCAGACCCAGAAACGTTGGCGCTCCACTTGCAGCTGCTGGATGCACAGCAAATCGGACCAGAATCTACCCACAATGGCGCCCCTGCAGCAGAGATTACCGTCCCCGCCACCCCACGCCACAATCTGCCCCAACAGCTAACTTCCTTTGTGGGGCGACAGCAAGAGCTGGACCTGCTGGATGCCCATCTGGCAATGCCCACGAATCGTCTCTTAACCATTGTTGGGCCTGGCGGCATTGGCAAATCGCGGCTGGCGCAACAGGTGGCGGCTCGCCATCTCAATCGCTTTGTGGATGGCGTCTATTTGATTTCGCTGGCGCAGGTATCGGCGGTCGAATCTATCCCGGCAGCCATTGCAGATACGCTGGGGCTCTCGTTTACGGCGGGACCACAGAGCGCCAACAAGCAGCTCGTTGAAATGATTGGCGACAAACAGCTGCTATTGGTGCTGGACAATTTTGAACACCTGATGGACGGCGTCGATCTGCTGCTGGAGCTGCTGCGCCAGACCACCCATCTTGTATTGCTGGTCACTACGCGGGAACGGCTCAATATGCAGGCCGAAGATCTCTTTGAGCTGCGCGGGTTGGCGGTGCCCACCAACATAACCGCCGCCGCCAAATCCGCCGCGGTACGCCTCTTTGCCGATCGGGCGAGCCGGATCAATAAAGAGTTTGTGCTAACCGATGCGCAGCTGCCATACGTTGTGCGCATCTGCCAGCTTGTAGAGGGCTTCCCACTGGCCATTGAGCTGGCCGCCACTTGGCTGCGCGATCTAGATTGTCAGGAGATCGTAGCCGAGCTGAGCATGGGGCTAAATCACTTACACACGTCTCTGCGCGACGTGGATCCGCAACACAGCAGCTTGGGGGCGGTCTTTGATTCATCGTGGCGGCTTCTTTCGCCGTTGGAACAACGGGTGCTGGCCGACTTGACGGTCTTCCGCGGTGGCTTCCACCTGGATGCCGCGCGGGCGGTCACCAGTGCGTCCTCACTTTTGCTCAGTGGGCTGCGCAATAAATCGCTGCTGCGTCGCGTCAACTCGCGGCGCTACGACATGCACATGTTGATTCAGCAATTTGCTGCGGCGTATCTGGCCAACGATGCGCCATTGGCGGCGCAGGCCCGCCAAGACCACAGCCGCTACTTTATGGAGCTTCTGGCGGCAAAGGCGCTGGCGCTTGATACCGATGAAGCCGGCGCCGCGGCGGACATGATACAGCCAGAGTGGGAAAATATAACCGCGGCGTGGCGGCACGCGGTGGCGCATAGCGAATTTGGTTTGCTGGCTGCGGCGCTGGATGGCCTGGTGCGCTTTGGTGATTTGCGCGGTCTCTTTCACGAAGTGCAGACGCTCATGGAATTTGCCGCCATACCATTGCGTCAGAAAACAGCATGTGTACAGCCAGAATCCAGCCCAGCCGAAGCCGACCCAGCGGCGCGCCAGGAACAATTGTTATACTGCCGCTTGATCACGGCATTGGCCTACTTTGCTGGACGCAAGGGAGAGGAGTCTACGCTTGAGCTGGCGCAGCATGCGTTGGTTCTGGCCCGCAAGTTGGACAGCAAAATTGACATCATTGCCAACCGCGTTACGCAGGCCGCGGCCTTTGAGCTGGCGGCTGACTTTGCCAAGGCGCGCACGCTAGCCCAAGAGGCGCTGGCCATTGCCGAACAAGAGGGGCTCGATTTGCAAATCGGCCTCTGCTTGGACGGACTGGGCATCATTGCGCTGCATTCGGGAGACTATTCACGCGCGCGCAATCTCTTTCTGCAAGTGCGGGCAATTCATGAAAAGACGGGGCGGTTGGAGCAGCGCGGGCGCGAGGCCATCGGCCGCTTGGGCATTGTGGCCACGGAACAGGGGCGATATGATTTGGCGCTCCAGTATACTCGGCGCTATTTGGAGAGCTGCCGGCGCATGCACGACCGGCGCAATACCCCACATGCCCAACATCACTTAGCTTTTGCCTGGCTAAAGCTGGGCGATTTTAAACGCGTCGTCGAGCTGGAAACCCAAAGCTTGGCCCAATCTATCCATATGGGTGACCTCGAGCAGCAAAGCTTTTCTCTGCACAACAAAGCCCATGCACACCGCCAGCTGGGGCAGTTAGAAAGCGCCCTGGCTTGCGCCACCAAAGCCGTTGCGCTGGCCCGCACAATCGATGCACCGCTTTGTCTGGCTTTTGCATTGGCCCAACTAGCCGAAGTGCAGGTGGAATTAGCGCAGACCGACGCGGCATGGGCGGAAGCCGCCGCCAACTTTGGCGAAGCCGCCATCCTGGCCAGGAGCATTGGCAAATTGACCGTGGCCTATGAGGTGGAAATTGGATTGGCGGCCCTAGCGCTGCGGCGTCAACACGATGCCGCAGCGCTTGCGCAGATTGTGCCGCTGCTGCCCCATTTGCCAACTAAGGCCGCAGATGGCTGGGATGAGCCAATTCGCGCATATGTGGTCTGCACGCGCGTCTTGCGCAGCGCGCGCGACCCGGCGGCAGAGACCATTTTGCAGCAAGGCCTACAACTGCTCGCGTACTTGGCCGGCAATATTGCCGATGAAAAGTTGCGCCAAAGTTTTCTGCACGCCGTGCCGGCCCACGACGAATTGCACACATTACTGCATGCCCAAAATGTGGCAGCGTAACGCCCTACGCCCTGCGCCCCAGAATATCAAACATCATCTCTTTGAACTTGGGGACATCCACGTCCATGGCAAAATGTACGTTGGGCGCTTTGCCCGTGCGGTTGCCAAAGTCGCAGATGGTGGCGCCGTCGGTCAACTCGCCTTTGGTCTCCACATCCACCGCAATCAATTCAGTTTTGATGACGGTGGGGTCGATAATGGCGCAGACAGCCAGCGCATCATGCACCGGCGCCGTGTTGAGGATCTTCATGGGCTGCGAGCGATCGTAGCCCTCGATGCGCCGCTCAATAAAGGTGGCCGCCGCCGTGGCCGCGGGCGTACCGAGTCCACGCAACTGTTGACAATCTTCAGCGGATATAAGCGCTTTGTGTGTAGCATCCAGCGGCACCATGCGTATGGGGCGGCCACAGTTGACCACCAGCCGGGCCGCTTCCGGATCCACCCAAATGTTGAATTCAGCCAGCGCCGAGCGGTTGCCAATGTGATGCGCCCCGCCCATAATCACCAGTTCGGGGATTTGCGCCGCCACTTCTGGGCAGTGGCGCAGCATCATCGCCACATTGGTGAGCGGCCCCACGGGCACCAGCGTAATATCGCCAGCTGATGCGCTGAATGTTTCCACCAGCCAGTCAACCGCATGTTGGGCTTGGGCTTGGGAGGTCGACTCCGGCAAATCCAGATATTTGCCGTGAACTTCACTCTCCTCGGGTCGGTCAAAGTCGGGCCGCACCATGGGTTCCACCATGCCCTGATAAACCGGAATCGGCACGCCAATGTGGTCAAAGACGCGCAGCGTGTTTTCGGTGCAGATGGTGCATGGGCAATTGCCCACAACCGTAGTTGCGCCCAGGAGCTTCAAATCGGGGGACAGGGCCGCGATCATAAGGGCCACGGCATCGTCTGTGCCAGTATCCACATCCAAAATTACTTTGGTTGCCATAAATGCCTCTCTTGCAGCAATTCTGTTTTGTTTGGGGCTGTCTGAAAAGTCACAATTGGGTCCAAAAACATGCCGGGAAAGGGCCGATTGCGGATGATTTCACCAGGATTTCGTGGCCCTTTCCCGGAATGTAACACACCTCTACCACCTTTTCAGATCGCTTCTTGGTGTCTGTTGATGTAGTCTGTTGATGTAGTTAAGACTCATATAGTACACGCTGGCCGAGCCTATCGAAGTCACGCATTTCATCCTGCGACAGGCTCAGGGTGCGCAAGTCCTAAAATTATTATTCAAGTCCGATGGCAAACATATTCTCTAGATCGTGCTTTGAAAAAGCGCGAAAAGCCAGCAGCGTTTCGGTATGTTCAATATCGCCGATCTGCCGCAGATGATTGGTGACCAGGTCGGCCATTTCATCATTGTTGCTCACGCGCAAAATCGCCACCAGATCATAGCGTCCGGCCACGGAATAGACCTCGGAAATTCCGGGCAGCGCGGTCAGCTTTTCGGCCACAGGGTTTATCTGTCCACGCTTTACGTTCATCAAGACCACTGCCGTTACCATAGTTCCTCCCGTCTGTTAGGTATAAGACTTACGCAAGCCGGCTATGCTCTTTCCGCCTAGCGAGCCGCTGGCGCTGCGTAAGTCGCATCAAATAGAGCACAACTGAACGACTGAAATTGATAAACAAAACTGATAAACAAAAAAGGAGGCCAGACATATATAGTCTTGCCTCCTCTTTGAACAATGCCAGATGACGGTTACGCTTCCGTTACCGTTACTTTGATGATCTTATCGCCCTGACGCACGGCATCCACCACGTCCTGGCCTTTGGTCACCTTGCCAAACACTGTGTGACGACCGTTGAGATGGGGCTGCGGCGAGTGCGTAATGAAAAACTGGCTGCCGTTGGTATTGGGGCCGGCATTGGCCATGGAAATTACGCCGGTATCGTGCTTGAGCGGATTGCCGCGCGTTTCGTCCTCAAATTTATAGCCGGGGCCGCCGCGGCCTGTGCCCGTGGGGTCACCGCCTTGAATCATAAAATCGGAGATGACTCGATGAAACGTCACGCCGTCGTAATAGCCATCTTTGGCCAAAAACACAAAGTTATTCACCGTTTTGGGCGCATGTTCCGGGTATAGCTCCAATTCAATGGCGCCGGCGTCTGTCTCCATGACAACCTTATATGTTTTGGACTCATCAATTTGCATGGCGGGTGGCGCACTATATTGTTTAGCCAAGGGAAAGTTCCTTTCGTTTTTCGATATTCGTATTATTTGTCACCATGCGCATAAAATTGCGCAAAATACGCAACCCCACGGCATGGCTCAACTCGGGGTGGGGCTGAATGCCCCAGCTGTTTTTATAGCGCACAATGCTCGGATAATTGACGCCATAATCGGTTAATGTAAGCGCCACATCCGGGCTTTGGGCATCGCAGTAATAGCTATGAGCAAAATAGGCGTAGGCGCCGTCTGGAATATTGTGCAGCAATTCATCATTGCGCTGCCGATGTAGCTGATTCCAACCGATTTGCGGCACGCGCAGCGTGTGCTCGGCGTGGACCGGATCGGGTTGGCGGTCGGGAAAACGGCGCACTTTGCCCGGGATCAGGTGTAAGCCCTCATGCTGCCCCATTTCCTCGCTCTCATCAAAGAGCAGCTGCATGCCTACACAAACGCCCAACAGCGGCAGCCCAGCCTGTACAGCATCTAACAGCGGCTCGGCAAGCTGTTGGCGGCGCAAATTATCAATACTTTCACCAAATGCGCCCTGCCCCGGCAATACCACGGCCTTCCAGCGGGTCAGATCGGTGGGTGTATCCACAATGTCCACAGGGATTTGCAGCGGAATGGCCATGGCCTCAAATGCTTTGTAGACGCTGCGCAAATTGCCAACGCCATAATCAAGGATTGCAATCATAGTGGGTTCACTGTTTATCCGTAAATTCGGTTTGGGAATGGTCCAGATAAATCGTAAAATTGCGCACCAGAGCCGGCGGAAAACGTCGCTGTGCTATCGCCGTGGTGAGCGCCCGAATGCGCAATTCGGCCTGCTCCGCCTGTACAGGCGTAATGGCGCCGCTGTTTACCGCTGCGTCAAATTCATCCTCATTGAGCACCGTCACGCGGCCATCCTGCGCAATCCACAGCGCCAATGCCAATTTTACGGCGCTATAGACATTGCCATCCTGATGCGGCGACATGCAGATGGGAATATAGGCGCCCACCGCATTGCCGTCCACATCAAAATAGCGCTCGACAATTTGCTCATCTTCCGGCAGCCAAAAGCGAAACCAGACAAACCCCGGCGCCGTAATCAGCGTCGGCTCGGCGCCCTGAACCGGCAGATATTTTTTTGATGCGCTCTCCTGCCAGGTGGCTCGCTCCACCAGCATATGCCCTGGCCACTCGGCGCGATAGTCCGTCATTTGCGGATGCGATTGCCATTCGCCACTTTCAATGATTCCGGTAATGCCCATGATAAAACGCTTGTTTATTCTTCCCGGTGAATAAATCACTGCATTGCGCTATGATACACTTACCAGCAATACGCAATACAGAAATGTGCTAATATTTCTTGACAATCGCCCGATACGCCACCGGCTCGCGGAACTGGATCAGCTGTCGCTCTTCGCGCACGTCGCGCACGCGATCCAGATCAATGGTGGCAACCGCATACCCTTCAATCGGTTCATCCAATACGGTGTACACCTCGGCCGTGGGGCCCACCAGCAAACTATCGCCCGAAAAACGCATGGTTGGCTCTTCGCCCACGCGATTGGCGGCGGCCACAAAAAGGGCATTTTCACACGCGCGGCTAATCAAATGAGCGCGCCACGATTCTGCCGCTTGCTCTTCCCAATTGGCGCTCAGCACAATCAATTCGGCGCCTTCCAGCGTTAAACTGCGGGCGGCTTCTGGGAAAGCCAAATCGCTGCCGATCATCAGGCCAAAGCGTCCCCATTCGGCATCTACATTGATAAAGCGAAAACCACTGCGATAGACCTGTCGCTCCTCGCCCAGCAAGTGTACTTTGCGGTAATCACCGGCAATATCGCCTTCCGGGCCTAAACAGACCACCCCATTGTAAAGGATGCTTTCGACCTTCTCTTTGATCACCAAGCCAAAAACAATGTGCGTATTAAAATCGTTGGCGCGCTTGGCCAAATAGTTTGTGGCGTGGCCCGGAATGCGTTCGGCCAAATCTGTGGCGCGCAACCCCAGCTCCGTGCCGGTGTAGCTCAACTCTGGAAATACAATCAAGTCTGTCTTTTGTTCGCTGCAAATGCGCTCTACAAAGTCACCCATCTTACGTAAATTGGCCTCTGTATTGGCTAACACTGGCGCCATTTGAACCAACGCAATGGTAATCTCTCTCGGCATATAGCTGCTCCTATGGCTAATCTGTAACGCAGCCCATACGCCGTCTACCACCGGAACCCGTTAACAGATCTAGTTATTATACTGCGGTTGAGATGAGACCGGAGTTTTCTAATGGAGCAACAGGCATAATGAAACTACGGTTCTCATTCAGAGCTGAGTATAGGATGAATAATTGATATATGTAGTATAGCACAGCATGGGAAATTCACCATTTGTAGAATTTTGCGATACAATGTTGGGTGTTTACGTCTGTAGTTGTCTGGCCGCTTAATTTTTAGAAATCCCAATGGTTTATGCACCGGTGGGGATTTCTAAAAATTACATGTTCGCGGCAGTAAGCATTCTCAGCTCACGTTACGCAGCGACAGCCAGTCTGCTAGAGAAAAACAGGAACGGCGGCGAGCCGACTTTCCTCCTGGCTTGCGTAACATAAGTTATCAGTATACCGCAACGGTGTACTGATAATGGTATAAGCAAGTGCAGCTTGAAGGAGATTTCAATGCACTACCTGTCCAAATGGCTACGCAGAGCCTGGCCCGTCTTGCTGGTGGCCACGATTATTATCTCGCTCGACCAGTGGACCAAAGAGTTGATCCGCCAATCTGTGGTCGAATACACTTCTGTAGCCCCCATCCCCGCGCTGGGGAACTATCTAGTCTTTGAACGCGTGCGCAACTATGGCGCGGCCTTTGGCATTCTGCAAAACCAAAGCTCGCTCTTCGCCATTATTGCCGTTGTTGTCGGACTCGCCATCTTGGTCTACGTCTATCAGTTGCCGCCAGAGCAGAAGCTCATCCGCGTTTTATTGGGCCTACAGTTGGGTGGCGCCATGGGCAACCTGATCGACCGCCTGACTCAACTTGATGAATTTGGCCGCGGCTACGTCACCGACTTTATCCGCATTGGCTTGCCCGGCGGCCCTTACTGGCCCAATTTCAATGTGGCCGACAGCGCCATTGTCACCGGCGTCATCGGCTTGGGCATTTATGTGGTTTGGGACGATATCCGCCGCCAGCGCCTGCAAGACCAAGAGCAAGATATGGTCAAAGCCAATAGCGAGATATGACCCCGCCCATCCTGCCCCCTATCCGCTTGACAATCCCTGCCGAAGCGCACGGACACAGGCTGGATCAGTGGTTGGCCGCCCAATTTCCAGATCAGAGTCGCTCAGCGTTACAGCGCTGGATCAAGGATGGGCGCGTTCTGGTAGATGGGCAAGCGGCGAAATCCAGTCTAAAAGTAGAAGTTGACCACACAATTCTCATCCACCCCCCAGCGCCCCCCAGCGAACCGACGCTGCAACCCGAAGCAATTCCCCTGGACATTGTCTACGAAAACGCCGATCTGCTTGTGATCAACAAACCAGCGGGCATGGTGGTGCATCCAGCGCCTGGCCACGTGGGCGGCACGCTGGTCAACGCCGTGCTGCACCACTGTCCGCACATTGAAGGCGTGGGCGGCGAGCTGCGCCCGGGCATTGTGCACCGGCTGGACAAAGAGACCTCCGGTCTGCTTGTGGTGGCCAAAAACGATGCGACGCACCGTTTCTTGCAACAGCAGTTTCAAGCGCGCACTGTATACAAAGAATATTTGGCGCTGGTGGAAGGGCGCATGGAGCCGCCACGCGGGCGCATTTCCGCACCCATTGGCCGCCATCCCAACGAACGTCAGCGCCAGGCCGTGTTGCCCCCGGACTCACTCACGGGGCAAACCAAAGGCCGCAGCGCCATCACCGATTATGAGACAATGGCGCTTTACACCGCGCCCAGCCGGGACGGCGCGGGCGTGGCGCATTTCACACTGGTGCGCGCCATTTTGCACACCGGGCGCACGCACCAGATCCGCGTTCATTTTGCCTGGCTCAAACATCCGGTGGTTGGCGACACGCTCTATGGCTATCGCAAGCAGCGGCTAACGCTAGACCGTCACTTTCTACACGCCCATCGCCTGCGTCTGCTCCTACCCGGCACCACGGAACCCCGCGAATTTATAGCCCCCTTGCCGGCCGATTTGCAAACGTTATTGGACCAATTGGATACCTAAATAAGGTGTGCGTAATTCTTTACTCGAGTGAAGTTATTGCCAGAGCCGCGTGCGATGCGCTGGCCGCTACGGTGGCTGCTATACAGCCGTTCTGCTGGCCAGTGCAACGCACATTAGTCGCTTCTCCCCGGCTGAATAGTTATGCACACCCCTTTCCTCAATTTAATTTGGAAAAATGAGTGACAATGAATTCCCAACTGTCTGAAGCTATTCAACTCTGTGCGACTGAAATCCAACCGATGTTGACCGAAATTGTAGAGGTGGCCGATTTTTGTGGGGTGATTCACGCGGCAGACGCTCAATTATTGCTGGATGTGCTGGGGGCAGATGGCGATCAGCTCATGGCGGCGCTGCTGCCGCTGGCCCAAAGTTATGCCGCACCGCCGATTTCGCGCTTTTACGTGGGCGCCGTCTGCCGTGGCGCCAGTGGCAATCTCTATTTGGGGGGCAATATGGAATTCCCCGGCCAAAGCTTGGGCGCCACCATTCACGCAGAGCAAGCAGCCATCACTCACGCATGGCTACACAAAGAAGAGCGCGTCGACGCCATTGCCATCAACGGGACACCGTGCGGACACTGCCGCCAGTTCATGAACGAATTGGTTGGCGCGGCCCAGCTGCAAATCATGACGCCCCGCTTGGGGAAGTGCACATTGCCAGAGCTGCTGCCCGGTGCGTTTGGGCCAGATAATCTGCAAAACGCCACGGGATGGCTGCATCCGGTGGATCATGGGTTGCAGCTGCCAGCGGCCGCAGCAGAACCGCTTGTTGCCGCGGCGCTGGCACAAGCCAATCGCAGCTATGCGCCCTATTCGGCCAACTACGCCGGGGCCGCTGTGCAGACGATTGATGGGGCGATCTTTGCTGCGCCATACGCCGAAAATGCGGCATTTAACCCCTCTTTATCCCCATTGCAGGGGGCCCTGCTCCATTTACATTTGGCCGGCAGATCGTTTGCGGATATTCAACAAGCCGCGCTGGTGGAAAGCACACAGAGCTTGTGCAGCCAGAAAGAGGCCACGCGCGCGCTGTTGGCTTCTCTCGGCACGGCGCCGTTGCACTACTATGGCGCGGCTTTGTAAATCCTATACCTCTATAGGCTGGGCAATGGGCAGGGCAAAATAAAAGGTGCTGCCCCTTCCCTCCATACTTTCGGCCCAAATGCGACCGTTGTGCGCCTGCACGGTGTGCTTGGCAATGGCCAGCCCCAGCCCGGTGCCGCTGCCAGCGCGCGAGCGATCCGATTTATAGAAGCGCTCGAAAATGCGCGGCAGATCCTCTTTATTGATACCGGCGCCCGTATCTTGCACTCGAATGGTAACAAAATCTCCGTCGGCGCTAGCGCCGACACAGATGCTTCCGCCCGGTGGCGTAAACTTAATGGCATTGTGGACCAGATTCATGGTCACCTGGCGAATGCGCGCCAGATCGACCAACACCAGAGGCAAATCATCGTCAATGTCGCTTATCAATTCCAATTGCGCCCGCTCTGCCTGCGGCTGCAAACGCTCCACGGGCTGTTGGACCACATCACTCACGGCACATGGGTGAATCTCCAGCGGCGTCTGTCCAGATTCAATGCGCGAAAGCTCCATTAATTCTTGCACCAGCTGCGTCAGCGCGTCCACTTCGGTCTCCATGCGCAGCAAAAAGCGGCGCGCCGTGGGTGGGTCTTCCAAGGCGCCATCATTCAACGTTTCGGCCAGCGCGCGCAGAGATGCCAGCGGCGTGCGCAGCTCGTGCGACACGTTGCTCACAAAATCCTGGCGCACCGTTTGCAAATGATGAATGTGGGTCAAATCCTGCAAAATCGTCACGTAGCCCCGGGCTGACTTTTGCAGAAACGGCGTTACGACGACACGCAAGAAACGGTCGTTGTCAAAATCGACCAGCGCGGTCTCTTCCTGTTCGCTCTCCAAACAGCGCTGCCAGAGCGCCGCAATGCGATGATCCCGCGCCACCTGAATAAACGTACGGTTGCGCGCCTTGGTCTGAGACGTACTTAAAATGCGTTCGGCAGCTGGATTCAACAGCCGCACTTTGCCATCCTTATTGAGAATCATGACGCCATCGGCCATATATTGGAGAATGGTCAACAAGCGATCTTTTTCGCGATGGCGTTTTTTGGCAATTTGGTGCCGCTTCTCAATATTCCGGCGAAAAAAACGAATGAGCGAACCAAACTCGCCATCCGTCTCCAGCAGCAGTAGTTCATCGGTATTTGCACCGCCCTGCGCCAATGAATTCAACTGCCGGATCGGACGCAGTTTGCGCTCTGACCACATTGTCACGAGCAAGCCCAGGAGCAGCGTAGTCAGCAGCAGCAATAATAAAATCTGCCCAGCAGACGCAGAAGCACCCAGCCAGAGCAGACAGAGCAGCAGCACCGCCATAACGGGCAAAATTATGCATGTGTAGGCAATCATCGAACGCCAGCGGATCATACGTTCACGCTATCCTTCAAACCGGTAGCCAACCCCGCGCACGGTGATAATACGTTCGGGCGCGGCGGGATTCGCCTCAATTTTCTCACGTAGCCAACGGATGTGGACATCAACAGTGCGGCTGCCGCCGTTGTAGTCCCATCCCCACACTTTCTCCAATATCTGGTCGCGGCTCAACACCAGGTTGCGATTGTGCGCCAGGTAGAGCAGCAGATCGAACTCCATGGGTTTGAGCTGCACTGGATGGCCAGTCAGCAATGCTTCCCGCCGATCCGGCACAATGACCAGGTTGCCAAAAGTCAGTTTTTTGGGCTGTGGCGCCTCGTCATTGGTGGGTTCTTCCGCACTGTGGATCTCCTCTCGGATCAAGCGGACGCGACGCAGCTGTGCCTTGACGCGCGCCTGCAATTCCCGCATGCTGAAAGGTTTGGTCAAATAGTCGTCCGCGCCCACTTCCAGCCCAACAATTTTGTCGATCTCTTCCGTGCGCGCGGTCAACATTAAGATGGGTACATTGGTCTCCTGGCGCAACACGCGACAAACCTCTAGCCCATCCATGCCCGGCAACATAATGTCCAAAATGACTAGATCCGGCGCTTCTTGCCGCGCCATTTGCAGCGCGCTAAAGCCATTAGCGCTCATAAAAACCGTATAGCCCTGGCGCGTCAAATTATATTCGAGTGTCTCTGCAATGGCCGTCTCGTCTTCTACTACCAAAATTTTGGGGCTTACTACTTCATTTGAACTATCCAACTTGCTTTTTCCCGTCCAACAATATCAGTTGCTTGCTACAGAATATATATCCAAAGGCGATTCTTGATCATCATGACACCGCAATGACGTTGGCGATACGGGGGTGGTTCCTTTTGGCAACCCGACCGTATTTCCAATGGCGATTCATGGCAGATCTATCGACTCTCCAATCACAATCCTATCGCATTTCAGGCGGTGGAGCAAGGAATCAGATGAGTAGCAATGGAATCATCGATATGCACACCCCATAATTAAATGGTCGCCCACCAAAAACGCAAAGCTGGGTGAGCGACCAAGTAAACACGACTATTCAATTATCAATTTATGTTATGCAAGCCGGGAGGAAAGTCGGCTCGCCGCCGTTCCTGTTTCTCTCTGGCAGACTGGCTGTCGCTGCGGAACGTGCATTATCAGTACACCGCAACAATGTTAGCGATTCAGGCATCGGTCTCGATTCAGGAATCGAGCCCAGTCTTGGGCCGTTGCGATCTCCTGATGATCCACTCAAGCTCATTAAGTTATAGGAGTTACGCAAGCCTCGCGGGAAATTGCCAGGTCAGCCGTGTTATGTTCTCCTGGCTATGCACGGGCGCTGCGTAAGTCATAAGGTACGCCTAATGTGCGTCGCCCCGTGTCCGACATTTTGGCCCTTGTATTCGAATGGCACATCGTGCGTCGCACTCGAAGCGGGCTTACCTTCATGACAGTGAGTATCCACTAAAATAGATTGTTACCTTCGATCATCTTCGTCATATTCCTCATCATATTCGTAATCGTCATCATCATCATAATCATCGTCATCATCCCAATCATCAGAATCATCGGAATCGTCATACTCATCATACATCCACTCGATCTTAGGTGGATTAATGCTCACGATTTCGAATTCGGCGTCACAATTGGTGCAGGTAATGCTATCACCTTCTTGGGCGTTTTCTGGCAATTTGATCTTGCGATCGCAGTCCAAGCAAAATACTTCACTCATCATTCTCTCCTTTTTACAATCAGTCCAACGGTTTAGCGTCCACGCATCAGTAGAGCGCCATGGCAAGATAGCGGGCCAACGTTATCAACAAACGGACACCTATAGGGCCAACATTCTTATGGCGCACTGACCATGAAATACTAGACGCGCATAGCTGGTCAAAATCATCTTCATAGGACATATGCAGTGCCCGTAAACGGCCAGAAGAGAAAGTCACTGTTTAGCACTAAGTTGGCGACCAAACCTGTCAGGTCTTGAAGACCTGACAGGTTTAAATCGACAAGATATCTTTAAACGATGACAAAGCATCTCTCCTCAGGCGATTTTTACGCAACCTCCGCATAAGTCCGTTCGCTCTATGATGGCTCTGGGCTAAGCACAACCGCCATCATGTTCTAATTCATAGAGTATTCTACTTGTCCTCTATTTGATTTAAGTGGCAAATATCGTTCGAAATCTGTTGCAAAAAAGGCGGAGAATTTATACAAATTAGACGCTGGACTGGCGGATAGTAAGGGATAAAGCCAGGAACGGATAATCAGTAGATCACAAACACAAGCCGCACTCACCACGTCTCAGCCTCATCTGGGCTAAACATGTAGCCAATGCGCGCAATTGTGCGAATGTAGTGCGGGTTCTCGGGATTGACCTCAATTTTGGCCCGCAAACGGTTGATTAGCCCGCGCACTAGGCTGCGGTCACCTTCACCGCTATAGCCCCACACATGTTCCACAATGGTTTCAGTGGGGATCACCTGCCCACGGTTCAACATCAACGTGTGCAGCAGGCGATATTCAAGTTGACTCAACCGTTGCAGCGGGCGACCCGTCACTTGCACTGTGCGACGCGCCGGATCTAATCGCACGGCGCTGCGCATGCCCAACTCTTTGGAGACAACAGACGAAACGGACGGCAACGGACTTTGGCTGCGGCGCAGCAAAGCCTGACCATACGCCACCAAGAGCCGCACGCTAAGCGGTCGCGTAAACACATGATCCGAACCGGCTTCGACCATTTGGGCATGCAGCCGCTCGGTCACGCCATCAACCACCCACACCAGCGGCGCTTCCGAATAGACCCGCAAATGATAAATAGCATCCACGGGGTCGTCGAATGATGCCGTAACTATGATCAGTTCCGCAGACGATTCCAGTGCCAGCCCCTCGTCAATATCGGCGCGTTGTCCCACAGTCACGCTGAACCCAGCCATCTGCAGCACGCTTAGCAAAATCGATTCTTCCTGCGGGTCATCGGTAATCAGGAGCACCTTCACGTTATCACCCCGTCATCTTGACATCATCATTCTTAAAGTGATTAGCGATCGGCAAACAGCTCGGCCAGCCACGTCGCACATTGCGGATAATGCGCACAGTCCAATACAAACTCTTGGCCGCGTCCCACCGTCTGCAATAGAACGTGCTCGCCACGACGCTGCCACCGCGCCATCTGACCATGATAGCTTAGGGCATGCGCTGGCGCAGTCGGGTAAAACCAGCCGGGCAGATGCCATTGGCTGCGCAATGTACTGGCGGCTGCCGTCAGTTGGCGGCTAGGATGATGGACAGAGAAGAGGCCACCGCCTCCAATGCCCCCGCTAACGCAGGGAAGATCCAGCCGCTTGCGCGCCACATAAATTGCATTTCGGCGGCCAAAGCCAGGCGCGCAGTGAGGATGATCGCGCAGCCACACCGGTATGTTTCCCCCCGCGTCGCGCCCTGGTTCACAGACCGAATCCACCTGCAACCAGCCATAAATCACGTGCACGTCCGGCGCATTCACCACATATTGTAGCCGCTCATCGACCAATTCAGTTTGGCGAAACCAGCCATAGAAAAGAAATAGATCACCCGCGCCAATCGACCGATTGCGCAGATGGCCTTGGGCGGCGCCGGCCTGCCCAAAGGCTGGCCGCCAGCCCGCAGCACGCGCCACGTGGCCTGCATCCAAATCGGGATCCAAATGACCACAGTCATTGGCGCCAATTTTGCCATTGGTCAAATCAAAAACCAGCGCCCCCAGCTGCTGATGTGTTGCCGGCAGCCCGGCATGGGCAAAGCGCACATCCGCATACCGTCGCTCCGATCGCGCATCCGGAATGGGCAGCGGACACAGCCGGCCATCGGGCAAAATGGGGTTGGCCACGCCGCCGTTGGCTGAATCGAATCCTTTGCGGCTCAAAATTACCTTCATGGCGCGCGCCACACTTCAAAGAGCGGCGTACCGTCGCGTTGTGCAAAGGTCTGCACCAAAACGGCCGTGCGCGCTTGCTCGGCCACAGCATCCAAAAAGAGTTGGCGTCGACCGCGGAAGACGGTCTGGGCTTCCGCCCGCAGCAGATACACGTTGTCTGGATTGGCCAAAAAGAGCGCCAGCCGCTCCTTAAAATTGGCATCGGGTTCGGCCACCGAGTCATAGCCAAAAATCTCAATGGGCCTAACGCTGCCCTGGCTCAGAAAGCGCACCGGCGCATCAATTCCCCAATCCAGCGCAATGGGCGCGCCCAGGCCATTGTAGCGCAAATAGTAGGCCAAATGATAGGATGCATCCGAATGATCGGCCAATCCACCGCTGCGATTTAGCGCACTGTGATAGCGCACGGTGGCCGTCACATCCAGCACCAGCCAGGCCAGCAGCAACAGAACGACGATGCCACGGCGCCCATATTGCCAAAACTTGGCATCTTTTCCCTGCTGTTCGAGAACGGTGGCGGACTTATGCAACCACTGTGCACCCGCCACCCCGGCCACGCCATATGCCAATGGCTGAAGCAGCGCAAAGTGCGTAATAAATAGATCGCTGATTGTAAACAAGCTCAAGCCAAATGCGGCCAGCAGCAAGAGCAGCGGGCCAACCAACACCTTGGGCCAACGCCAGAGTGCGCTGCCAATGAGCGCGCCCCACAGCCACGGGGCCAGTTCGTTGCCATACACGCCGCCCAAATACCAAAAGTGATCGCCGCGCAGCATCTGGCCCCACTGTTGCCAGCGCACGGCCAAATTGCCGACCCAGTCGGCATTATTGACGCCGTAATAGCTCGTCTGGGCGTTGCGGCTCAGCGCGCTCCACAAGCCGCCCGTTTGCACGTTAAATAGAATCAGCGGCAGCAGCGGCAGCATAAACGCGCCCAATGCGCCCGCCAACAGCGGCAATGCAAGAGGCGGAGTGGCCGGCGTTTTTGCGGCGCCTGGCGGCGTCGATCTTCTTTGCCACAGCCACCAGCCGCCGGCCAGCAGACCCAATGGCCCCACCAGCCACACCGCCTGCACTTTGGCATAGAGCGCCAGCCCACCCCAGAAGGCGCTGAGCAGCAACGACCGCCGGCGCCCCAGCCGCAGCCAGCGCACACCTTGCCAAATGCAGGCCAACGTGAGCGGCTGCATGACGTTGGTCACAAAGATGCCCTGACGGCTCCAAAATATAAAACTAGGAGACACAGAGAGCAAGGCCACGGCCATCACCCCGGCCAGCGATATGGGCGGACGCCGGCGCCGCGCGCCTTGCTCAGCCCGACACAAGCAGATCCACTCCGCAACGGCGCGCTCCAGCAGCAGCAACGCCACCAGCGCCGTCAGAATGGCCAGCGCGCGCAAATTGGGTACGCCGATCCCGGTCAGCCAGAGCAGCGGCAGCGCCAAATAGACATTGAGCGCGCCAATATAATCTTGCACCATCAGCGGCAATTGCACACCGAACAGCGGCACGGATGCACGACGAAAAGCCGTCACCGGCGCTCCGGTCAACAGCTCCATGGCGTTGAGGCCGGCCTCTTTGGCTTCATCGTAATGCAGACCGGGTAAACCTAAATTGTAGGTTGCAAGAAACAGAAAGAGGAGAAAAAAAGCGAAAAGAAAGAACGCAGCCATAGGGGGCCGCGGCAGTTGTCTCTTCCAGAATAGACGACCCGGCCCGCTTTGCCCACCATAATTACTGCGCCGCCGATGGCTACTGCGCCAGCAAATAGACATCGCTGATAATGCTCTGGTAGTTCCAACCGCTGGCATAAAGGCGAATGCTATTGATGCGGGCGGCGGGTGTGGGCTGCGCCAAATTGCGCCAATACTGGATCAAATTGGGCGATTCATACGTATACCACTGAAACGCTGGAATTTTCAGGCCATCGTCCGTTTGCCAATAATCATTTTGCGGATCTTCATCAGTGGTTGGGTCCAAATAGTAAAAACCTTGGCCCCAGGTGCGGTCGTTGCCGTAAATATCCGTAAACGTAATTTCCACGCGCAGCGGATATTCGGTGCCCACCGTACCGCCGCCGGCCAAATTCTGGTTGAGCAATTTCACATCGAACTTGAGCACCAGCGACTCATATACATTTACATCGTTGTTGATCTGCTGCGTAATGCCCACCTCGGTGTGATAATTTTCCGCGGCCTGCCGGGTGAAAAACGCCACGTTGCGGCCATCACTTTCCAAAAATTGCACCTCACCACGAGTTACATTTTCTGGGGTAAAGTAGTAAGACTCCCAACTTTCGGCATAGCTACCGGGGCGAATCAAATTCTGCTGGGCTGAAGCTGACTCCTGTTCCAGCATGTCGGAGGTCATCCAGGCGCGTACGGTGCTGTCGAGCACGGCCTCTTGCCCCGCGCCATTGGTCAACTCTGCCGCGCCGGAACGGACGGTAATATCGGTGCGCTGCTCGGTCACCGAAACCTCATACGCCCCTGCCGTGGCCATGATGGCCTGTCCATGCGGCGTAACCAGCTCTACGCGCAGGGGGCGCGCCGTGCCGCTGTCATTAAAAATCGTGGCTTGGCCGCTTTCCAAAAAAATACGCAGCAAATAGGGCCGGCTGCTGCGCTGAAAAAAGGGCTCGCGAATCTTTTCAATCTGAAGGCTGGTGTTGGCGTAGATGCGGACGCTGCCCAATGCGCTGTCGGGATTATCGGGCGATATGAATTTGAGGGTGCCTTGGGTAGAGTCGCCGGCCGCTTCAATGACGCTGCCCTCTTTAATGCCGCCGCGGGCGCCCGTGACCGCAATGGGCTCAGCCACCCTGGATGCATGATAGCGCACGGTGCCAATCGTAGCGTCGAGCTGCGCGTCCAGCGCCACAGAGACATGCTCCACCCCATAAATAGCCGCCGCCGGAATTGCCACAAGCAGCGCCAGAAAAACAGCAAAACTGACCAGCATGACTAACCAGGCCAGCCGTTCTGGATTTTCGCGCCAGCTTTCCAACGGGCGCCAAGCCGGTTTAACCGACCAGCTTCCGGAACTCATAGCGCGTCCTCAGCCTCGCCTTCGGCATCGTCCAGTGAGCCAGCGGGCCCGGCATTGGCATTGGCATCCGCGCCGGCGGCGTGCACAGCGTTAATGCGGTCAAGCCACAGGCGCGCATCGCGATCGGCTGGATTTACGTCCAGCGCGCCCTGAAAATAGCGCTGGGCATTGGCCAAATCGCCCCGCTCCTTGAAGATGAGCCCCAGATGATAATGCACATTGGGCGCTTTGGGATCGATGGCCAACACATGTTCATAGGCCGCAATGGCCTGAAGTTGCTGCTGGGGGCCAGCCGTTTCTAAACGACCCAAATAGGCCGCGGCCAGGTTGGCCCACAGCATGGCGTTTTGCGTATGGTGTTGGGCGGCCGGTTCCAAAACGCGCACGGCCTTGTTCCATTTGCGCAGCAAAATATAGGCGCCGCCTAGATTAATTGCCACATCGGGAATGTGGGCGGCATTTTTGTGCAGCGGCTCCAGCACCTCAATGGCATCTTCAGGTCGATTTTGGCCTAAATAGCGGGCGCTGGTGTTGAGCGCTTCCCGCACTTTGTCCGTCAATTCGCTCATTGCTTCTCTGTCCTGCGTTCTACCCGCGCAACACAACTCGTCTTCTATTCTTCATCATCCAGCGGCTCTTCGGCCACGTTGTGAAACACTTCATAGCTATCCAACATGGGCGCGAAAAATTCGATTACATACTCGTTGGGCACGCCCATGGGCTGCGACAATTCGTCCAGCAACGCATGGATAAATTTACGCCGCTGCTCAGGCTGAAGCCGGCGCGAGGCATCATCCCAAAATAGCACAGTGCCGTAGACGCCCTCACCGGTAAAGTGCATATCCAATTTACCAATGGTCATGGGCTGCCGCTGCTGATCCAATTGATCCAGATCAAACAGCGCGTATTGTTCAGAACTTGTGGTGCGCACCAATCGCTTGAGCTTTAAATTCACAACTATCCTTACTCAGTTCACCGCAACGGTATTGGCGATGTAAGCGCCGGTCTCGGTTGGTGAATCCGGCCCTACTTCTTGCTGTTGCGATCTACTGTTACTCTTCATAATTACCCAGGTCCAAATCATCGTTGTCATACCAATCATCCAGCGGATCGTCATCCCAATCCGCATCTTCATCCAGCCGCTCATCAAAGAGCGACACGGCATCGGGATCGGCATAAAACGACATTTCCTCCAGCGCCAGCTCCGCGGCCGCGGCCTCTTCGGCATCATCCCCAATCATCACCGTTTGCAGGGCATCCACAGCGTCTTTACCACCGATGCGCCCAAGCGCAAAGATTGTGGCCATGCGCACCTGCTGTTCCGGGTCGGAAAGCAACATGAGCAAATCGGGCAGGGCCACTTTGGCTTCCAGTTCGCCGCTGGCAATCGCCGCCTGGCAACGCATCTCCATTGAAGGATTTTGCAGTTCGGCGCGCACCAAGCCGCGCCAGCGCACATCGGCGCTGCGCCCCATGGCAACCAGCGCGCTGACGCGCATCTCATCGTCCGGCGCATAATAGGCATCTTCAATCAATTGGCGTACGCCGATCTCACCGGAGTAGGCGATGCTTTCCAACGCCCGGCATTGAACCTGCAAATCCTCGTCGGGATTTTCCAGAATAGAGAGCAGTGCATTTTCCACACGCATGGCTAGTGAGGCATCCAATTCATCCAGCTCACCAGCCAGAATATACGGTCCCAAAACTTGGGCCGCCGCGGCTCGCACATCCCGATCAGGGTCATGTTTTAAAAGCTGCACAAATTCGCCGATCAAATCCGGCGCAATTTCTTCCCACAAGCCTTTTACCGCGGCTTCACGCACCCTGGCATCCTCATCCCGCAGCGCAATGCGCAAAAATTGGCTCAAGTGAATATCCAGGTCTTCTTCAGCCAGCTCCACCATCTGATGCACCAGACCGCGCCGCCGCTCGACGGGAATGGCGGTCCACTTGGCGCGCACGGCCGCTGCGCCCTCTCGCGACAGATCGGACAGCGCAAAGATGTCATGCGGATCCAGTTGACCCGGCTGCGTGATCAGCGCCGTCAGCACCCGTTCCAGCCGAATCATGGGGGGCTCAGACGCGCCGGCAGAGGCCAATAATTCGTCATCATCCAATTCATCAAACGGCGCGTCGTCAGCCAGATCCTCGATCAGATAATCAATATCGTCTTCAGAATCATCTTGGTCAAGATCGAAATCGTCATCTAGATCAAGATCCCAATCGTCGTCTGACTCATCATAATCTTGTTGGTTAAAATCGTTGGAGTTTTGCATATTAGATTGCATTATGTAACTTATGTTAGGCAAGCCTGGAGGAAAGTCAGCTCGCCGACGTTCCTGTTTCTCTCTAGCATACTGACTATCGCTGCGTAACGTGAGTTATGTAATAGAGTTACATGTAATATATCGTTCCGTAAATTCTCTGCGCCCATTGGCGCCGGCAGATGTCGCGTCAGCAGATTTTGAAGCAGCTTTACAACCGAATTTACGATTCGACTCTACGTCTAATTCCAGCTAAAGGCCCAAGTTTCACTGGCCGGGCTGACCGGATTGCCATTTTCATCAATCACCTGTACATACCAGCGCCATTGACGTCCCCACTCCTGGGGGGCCAGCGCGCAATAGTCGCTATCTAAATCCCACGATGTACGGCTCTGTTCGCGAATCAGCTCCAAAATCCACGTTACCGTCTGATCCCCATTTTGCGTCACATTCGATACAAAGCCCAAATGCAGCACAAATTGATCGGTGGGTGCTATAAACGGCACTGTATTCCAAACCAGACTATCACGCGCCGAGCAGCTCATGGGGGTGCCACTCTCCGGGCTGCGCAATGTAGGTGCATCCAGCCGGTAGTTGCCGCTGGTTGACCCCGTATTGGCCACGGGCGCAGCGGTAGTGGCCGCCGCGCCGGTGGGGATAATCAATACCTGGCCAATGCGCAGCCGCGTCACATCTTGCCGCGAAAGGTTATTGGCCGCCAGCAGCGCATCCACCGTAATGCCAAATTGCTGGGCAATGGTCGCCGGCAGGTCCCCCGATTTGATGACATAGGTAGATGGCGTGGGTGAAGGTGCACTGTTGCCAGATGTATTGGTGCTCGCCGGCGACGCCGGCAGCTTGATCTCTTGCCCCACGCGTAAACGGCGTACATCTTCCTCGCTCATGCCGTTGAGGTTCATCAATTCGCGCACGGTCGTATCATAACGGTTGGCGATTTGCAGCAACGTATCACCACTCTGAATGGTGTACGACAAAGACTCTGGCGTCGCAGTGGCCGTAGGCGGTGGTGTGGGCGAAAAGGTAGCTGTGGCTGCCGTGGTGGCTGTAGGCAGTGCTGGTTTGGTCGGCGTATTCGCGGCGGCATCCGTCTGCGTGGGGGCCAGCGTATTGGTGGCCAGCGGGGTGGGCGTGGTAGTGGGCGAAGATGCAGCCGCCACGGTTTTGGTCAGGGCAACGCTGGTGGCACGAATATTCGAGACCGTCAAGCTGGTCTGGCTATTGCTCGCTTCGGTGGTTGCCGTAGCGCTGGCCGCGGGCGCAGATGTGGCAATTGCAGCAGTTGGCTCCAGTGTGGCCGATGGTTCCGGGGTATTCGTGGCCGTGGGCACAGGCGTGGGCGGTTCCGGTGTATTGGTAGGCAGAGGCGTTATGGTTGGCGTGGGCGTGGATGTATCCACCGCCACAGCCGGTTCACCAGCTGCATCCTGTTGCGCCACGGGTTGTTGTGCCCCATCGGCGACGGACTGTGTATCCTGTGCGCCCTCTACGGCCACATTGACCACGGCCACGCTATCCGCCGCGGCACTATCGGCTTGGGCATTATCAGCCGGCGCCTCTTCCTGGGTGGGCAGCACGACCATCGCGTCCGTGGTGGGCCGCTCGTTGCGCAGCGGCGCCGGTTCGGCATTGGGCGCGCCCCCCACGGTAATGCGCGGTTCAATCTTGTTGCCAAAAGCTGCAATAGCTGACCAGCCACGCTCTAACCCGGTGGTCAAACCGTTCACCGGGTTGCCGCCCCCCACACCGGTTAGCACCAGCAGAAAGAGCACCACGATCACCGCCGGTATGCCCCACACAAGCCAGCGGGGCGCCGCAGGGTGCAGCTCACGACCACAGTGTGGACAGATCACCAGGTTTTCATAAGCGCGCCGGCCACACTGTCGGCAGCGTATCTTCTTTTGTTGAACCGGAAGCTCTTCGCTTTCCGGCGGGGCAAGGTTAACGGGATAGTTAGACATAATAATTAGGACTTACGCAAGCCTAGAGAAAAATCGTTTGGATAGGTATACTCTTCTCGCTTGGCAATCCTCGGGCGCTGCGTACGTCGTGCATAATTAGGACTTACGCAAGCCTAGAGAAAAATCGTTTGGATAGGTATACTCTTCTTGCTTGGCAATCCTCGGGCGCTGCGTACGTCGTACTCAAATTAGGACAAACCTATTGACCGAGAATAGATATCCAGTCGATGCCTTGGCGCACGGTGCTTATATCGCGTACGGTAATAAACACAATGAGCCCCAGCAGCAGCACATAACCGACCATGTGTACAAAACCCTCACGCTCCGGGCTGACCCGGCGTCCGCGAATGGTTTCAATCAGAATAAAGAGCAAACGACCGCCATCCAGCGCCGGCAGCGGCAGCAGATTCGTCACGGCCAGCGCCGCGCTCAAAATGGCCGAAAGGCGCAGAATCGGGAAGAGCAGACCAGTATCAATCGTCGCCTGCGTGGCGCTGCCCACCATCTGCGCAATGCCCACGGGGCCGGTCAATTCAGCATCAGATGGCGCCATTTGGCCCGAAATTAACAAAAAGGGCAGCTGCAAAACCAGCGCAAAATATTCAAACGTGTTGCGCACCCCTTCCATGGTGGCGCTCAGCAGCGGCAACCGCGCCAACTGGGTCAGCCCATCAATGCCCACACCCAGCGAGCCTTGCCCAGCCGGCGGATCCACGCGCGGCGTCATGGTCACGGTAACCCATTCCTGGCCGTCACGCAGCAGCGTCACGTCCGTTGGGCTGCCCGCGTTATCTTGAACCAGCTCCGTCAGCAGATGATCGGGCGTCACCATGGCGCCGTTAACTTTATAAAAAATATCGCCATCCTTCAACTGGGCTTCGCTTGCCGGACTATCTGGCGCCACCAAGGTGATTTTGGTAAACAGAATCGGCACATAGGAGACGCTCTTGAGCAGAGCCTCCACATCCACATCATTCGGGATGGCAAGGGTCACGATTTCATCGTTGCGGCTAATCACAAGCGTCTGCTCCGCCCCGCTGGCAGATGCAGCGCTTTTGCGCGCCATCACGTTGTAATCGGCATCCGGCGTTATGGGCATGAGCACGGCTTCATCATTGCGTTTGAGCACAATATCGCCCGGCTGCAAACCAAGCGCACTTAGCTCAGAAGAGGCAGCATCGGCCGCAATTTGGGCATATGCCACAGGCGCTGGAAAACCAGCCATAAAGCTGCCGGCAAAGAGGATAATCGCCAGCACGGCGTTCATAAACGGACCGGCGATCAGCGTGGCCGCCCGTGCGCCCTTTCCGGCGCCGTTAAACGAGCCAGGCGACATATCACCCGCATCTTCCCCTTTCATGCGGGCAAAACCGCCAAACGGGATGAGGTTGATGGTAAAATCGGTGCCGTCGTAGGTAAAGAGCTTCACCAGACGTGGCGGATAGCCCATGCCAAATTCTTCCACCACAATACCGTTGCGCCGCGCCACCCAATAGTGGCCCAACTCGTGGAAGAAAACCAGCACACCTAAAACCAGCACAAACGAAACAATGGTAACCAACATAATTATATTAATCCTTCCCCGCCGGCCGAGACCGGACCAAAACATACAGCGTGCAGCATTATACTTGGTGGCATCTTCTTCCTGCAAATGATTCTCAGCGCTCTCCGGCGCCCTATGAATCATCTCCCGCGATACGGGTGCCAGGCGCAATGCAATGGCTACATGCTTTTAGAATATTGCCGGGAACCAGCCCGCTGCACACAACAACTTCCAGCCCCGGTTGTTCTTTAACCATACCCAGCGCCTGCTCTACTTTGGCGATCATGCCGCCGGTTACATCAACGCCGTGGCTGCCCCCGAGCCCAGCGGCCACCTGCGCCAGTGAGCGCGGCGTAATTTGTGGGATCAGACGCGCATCGGCATGCTGAAGCGGATCAGCGGTGTAAATGCCATCTACCTCACCAGCCAGCACCACCCGGGCCAACCGCTCCGCATTGGGCATTAACAAAGGCAAACGACGCGCCAACCAGGCCATAATTTCCTCAGTGCCGGCAATGGTGCCGCCACGCACCTCATCCAGCGCCACATCCCCATGAATCAGCGGAACCAGACCATGCTGCAGCGCCTGCGCCACCGCCCAATCCGGCCCATCCACCACGGTTCCATCTATGCAGCGCAGCGTGGCGCTGGGCTGGATGCTCCAAGCGGGCACGCCTGCCGCCAGCAACGCCGCCGTCACCAAACGCGTCAAGCGGGCGGCAGCGTCGGCGGTAGCGGCAAAGCCCATCCACTGTTCCGCCGTCTGGACGCCTTGGCGCGTGCCGTGCCGTTTGGCGTGCAGATGGCCAAAACTGCCGGCGCCGTTGCCAATCACCAGCTTGAGCGACGGGTCAACCGCGCGCGCCCGGGCAATCTCCTGCGCCAGCCGCTGGAGCACATCCATGCGCGGCGTTTCGGGCTGACGTTTATCCGTAATAAGCGAACCGCCCAGTTTAAGAAAGATCAGCATATACGTTCCGAATGCTCTGGATCAGCATCTCTTCCTGAACGGGCAGCACCGTGCGCGGATCAAAGAGCAGCTGTTCCTCCTGAATGCGACAGACCACGGGCGTAGGTTGCTGCCGCAGCGCGTTGGCCCATTTTGTGGCCAGGCTGGCAGATATCTCGTTCTGGGCGCCAGACAGGGCCAGCACATAGGTGGGCAATGTTTCACCGGGCAGGCTGCCCCCCCCAATGGCGCTTTGCGCATGTCGTATCTGCGTTTGGATGCCGTGGGCTTGCAACGCAATCTGCCACGCCACAGCACGCTCACGCATGGCATCTGCCCCAGCGCCGATCATCTGCCAAATGGGTATCTCTTGTAGCGCGCGCCCCCTCTGATAGCTGCGCAGCGTGGCTTCCAACGCGGCCAGCGTCATCTTGTCCACGCGCAGCGCGCGCATCATGGGGTGACGCCGCACACGGGCGATTAGTTCCGCCCGCCCCACAATTATGCCTGCCTGGGGCCCGCCCAGCAGCTTGTCACCACTAAAGGTTGCAATGTCGGCGCCCGCCGCCATGCTCTCTTGGGCCGTTGGCTCTGCCATCAAGCCAAAGGCGGCGGTGTCCAACAAAGCGCCGCTGCCCAAGTCGTCAATCACAATCGGGAGCGCAACCGCGTGGGCCTCGCGACTCTTTTGGGCCGCGGCCTGCCGGGCAACATTCACCAATTCACCCAGTTCGGGCGTAGCAACAAAGCCAATTTGGCGGAAATTGCTGGAATGAACGCGCAGCAGCGCCGCCGTCTCTGGCGTAACAGCATTGGCAAAATCGCGGGCGTACGTGCGATTAGAGGTACCCACTTCTACCAGCTTGGCGCCGCTCTGGCGCAACACATCGGGAATGCGAAAGCCGCCGCCGATTTCGACCAGCTGGCCGCGGCTGATAATCACTTCCAGATCGCGGCAGAAGACGCTAAGCACCAGATAAAGCGCGCTGGCACAGTTGTTGACAACAATGGCATCTTCGGCGCCGGTCAGCTCGCACAAGAGATTGCGAGCATGGTCATACCGGCTGCCGCGCGCCCCCACCGCCAGATCATACTCCAAATTGCTGTATGGCTCTGTAATGGCTTGTACGGCTTTGCGCGCCGCATCACTCAGCGGGGCGCGTCCCAAATTGGTGTGGATAATGACGCCGGTGGCATTGATGACGGGGCGCAGCGAGGGCAGATTCTGCTCGGCCATGAATGCATTGACCAACGTAGGCCAAGCATCAAGGGCCGGCGCCGCCTGGCCACGGCTGATTGCCGTGCGCTGCGCATTCAGGAGCGAGCGGACTGCATTTGCAATGGCGGTGACGCCATGTTCGGCAGCCAGCAGCCCAATCGTGGGCTCACGCAAAAGCGCATCCACAGCGGGCAGCTTGCGGAATTCATGCTGGCGCGTGCGTTCTTTTTGCGCCTGGTCAGTGGCACTTGTGGGCTGGTTCGGATAGGGTGTAGCTTCAGGCATCATATCCTCGTTATTATACCACCGGCTTAAGAAAAGCTCATGAAATGAATGGCTGTTTGGCGAACAGAATGTGCAACTGGTTTGTACCTGCCCCATGATATTACAAATTGGCTCGAATTGCCTATGCTTTCCCACGGCCAGAACAGCTTATTGACCGAATAAACCTTATTGACTGAATTATAAATCCTGATCAATTGTGTTTGCGCCAATACGACCACACCACAGTTTGCACCAGACCCCAGCTGCCTGTAAACTGATACCATTACCATTTATTGTGAGACTCGTTGTTAAACTCTATGCGTAAATTCGCTTGTGATTCACCGAACCTCATCGAGTTACAAACGTCAACACAGAGAATTTGCGGATAGACATTTTGTACACCGAACGGTGTTGACAATATGGGCGTCGACCGCGCTTGATGAATGTAGCCCCCGCTCTTACGGTGCGATCTGCCGGTTATTATCTGCCGTATGTCTGTGCCGTATGTCTGTACAGCAAAGCAGTGTATCTCAGAGTTATCTTTTACGTTAAGTTCAAGCAGCTATGTGCAACATAATAAAGGAGCAATGTCTATGAGTGTTGCGACAGGTGTCATAATGCTTCCCCGCACCTCAATCGGCAAGAAAGTTATTATGGCAATCACCGGGTTGATCTGGGTGGGATTTGTCACATTTCATATGTATGGAAATCTAAAAATTTTGGCGGGCGCTGAGTATTTTAACGCCTATGCAGAAGGATTGCGCTCGCTGGGGGCGCCGATTTTTGGCCACGGCCATCTGCTCTTTGTGGCGCGGCTGGTTCTAATCTTTTCGCTGTTATCCCACATTTGGGCGGCCGTTACCCTGGCTATGCAGGCGCGCGGGGCACGCCCCAGAAATTATGCTTTGAAGAAATCGGTGCAAGCCACCTTTGCCTCGCTCTATATTCGCTGGGGCGGCATTGCGCTCTTTTTCTTTGTGCTCTATCATCTTGCCCACCTAACGTGGGGGGTTCCGGGTATTAATAACCACTTTATCCCCGGCAATCCATACAACAATGTGGTTATGGGGTTTAGCAGCGGGCCGGCCATTGTGTTTTATTATGTGGCGCTCATTGCGCTGAGCCTGCATCTGTACCACGGCGTCTGGAGCATGTTCCAAACGTTGGGACTCAACAGCAAAGAATACAGTTCCATGATCCGCCTGTTGGCGCTGGCGCTGGCCGTTGTGGTGCCGCTGGGTTTTGCTATTCCACCGCTGGCCGTGGTCCTGGGAATTGTGACGTTGTAAAAAGAACGTAACTACTTTCGCCTCTTCTTTTTCACGCCCGCTATAGCATGGGAAAGGGCAATTAACACGTTTAGGGGTGAGTAGTTGCAGATGAACGATAATAGGAGATTAACGCTTCATGGCAACCAGCACATCTACATCTGTGAAAACCATGCCAACTTTTATGGAAGCCACGCTCGACGCGCACGTGCCCGATGGACCCATTGAAGAAATGTGGGACAAGCACAAGTTTGAAATGAAGCTGGTCAACCCGGCCAACAAACGCAAGCATACCATTATTGTGGTGGGCAGCGGCCTGGCGGGCGGTTCAGCCGCCGCCTCCTTCGCCGAACTGGGCTACAATGTTCACTGTTTCTGCTATCAAGATAGCCCGCGCCGCGCCCACAGCGTCGCCGCCCAGGGGGGCATTAACGCCGCCAAAAATTATCAGAATGACGGTGACAGCGTCTTTCGCCTTTTTTATGACACCGTCAAAGGTGGCGACTATCGCGCGCGCGAAGCCAATGTGTACCGGCTGGCCCAAATCAGCAACCAAATCATTGACCAATGCGTGGCGCAGGGCGTGCCCTTTGCCCGTGAATATGGCGGACGGCTGGCCAATCGCTCGTTTGGCGGCGCCCAGGTTTCGCGCACATTCTATGCCCGTGGCCAGACGGGCCAGCAGCTCCTGCTCGGCGCCTATCAAGCGCTGGCGCGGCAGATTGAATCGGGGGGCGTCAAAATGCACCCGCGCACGGAGATGCTCGACCTAGTTGTGGTGGACGGCCACGCCCGCGGCATTGTAACGCGCGATATGGTGACCGGCAAAATTGAGTCCCACGTGGCCGATGTGGTGGTCATGGCTACTGGCGGCTATTCCAACGTCTTTTATCTTTCCACCAACGCCAAAGGCTGCAACGCCACCGCCATCTGGCGAGCATATAAGCGGGGCGCCTTTTTCGCCAACCCTTGCTACACGCAAATTCATCCCACCTGCATTCCGGTCAGTGGCGAATATCAGTCCAAGCTGACGCTTATGAGCGAATCGCTGCGCAACGATGGCCGCATTTGGGTGCCGCGTCAAAAGGGCGATACGCGCAAAGCCGCCGATATCCCCGAGAGCGAGCGTTATTACTATTTGGAAGAGCGCTACCCCAGCTTTGGCAACCTGGTGCCGCGTGATGTGGCTTCACGGGCGGCCAAGGAAGTGGTAGACTCCGGCCACGGCGTGGGCGAGCTAAAGAATGGCGTCTATCTGGACTTTGCCGACGCCATTAACCGGCTGGGCGAAAATGTGATTCGCGACCGCTACGGCAACCTGTTTGACATGTATGCCAATATTACGGGCGAAGATCCCTACAAGGTTCCCATGCGCATCTACCCGGCGCTACACTACACCATGGGCGGCCTGTGGGTGGACTACAATTTACAGAGCACCGTTCCCGGTCTCTTTGTGCTGGGCGAAGCCAATTTCTCTGACCACGGCGCCAATCGCCTGGGCGCCAGCGCGCTCATGCAGGGTCTGTCCGATGGCTACTTTATTGCGCCAGCCACCGTAAGCAACTACATAGCGCAAACCAGCCTGTCCAAAGTAGATGCCAGCCACTCGGCGTTCCAGCAGGCCGAAGAAGAAGTGGTGAACCGCGTGAACCGGCTGCTGAACATTCGCGGTCGCCGCTCGGTTGATGAGATTCACCGCGAGCTCGGCAAGATTATGTGGGAATATTGTGGCATGGGCCGCACAGAGGCCGGGCTGAAAAAAGCCTTGGAACTGATTCCCGCCTTGCGCGAAGAGTTCTGGCAAAACGCCAGCATACCGGGCGATGCCGATGACCTGAATCAGACGCTGGAAAAAGCCGGGCGCGTGGCCGATTTCCTAGAGCTGGGCGAATTGCTCTGTCGCGATGCGTTGGACCGCGCCGAATCGTGCGGCGGCCACTTCCGCGAGGAGAGCCAGACCGAAGATGGCGAAGCGCTGCGTGATGACGAAAACTTTGCCTACGTAGCTGCCTGGCAATATGCTGGCGACGATGCCGAGCCCATTCTCAACAAAGAGCCGCTCAAGTTTGATTACGTCAAACTCACCCAGCGCAGCTATAAATAAAGCAATATTAACCCCGGATTTCGCAGCTTATACAGATACATTGGGGGAAACCAGAAAGTCTGCGTAATCTGTGGTTAAAGCCATAAGGAGCGAATGCGAACGATGAATCTTAAGTTGCGAGTCTGGCGTCAAAAGAACGCGGAATCCCAAGGGCGTCTGGTCGATTATGAACTAAAGGATGTGAGTCCCGAATACTCCTTTTTGGAGATGCTGGACCTGCTCAATGAAAAGTTGATGCGCGAGGGTGAACTGCCGGTGGCGTTTGATCACGATTGCCGCGAGGGCATTTGCGGCATGTGTGGCCTTATGATTAACGGCGTGGCGCATGGCCCCAAAGCGGCCGTCACCGCCTGCCAGTTGCACATGCGCAACTTTCACGATGGCGACACCATTGTGATCGAGCCCTGGCGAGCCACAGCCTTTCCCATTATCAAAGATTTGGTCGTGAACCGCACTGCGTTTGACCGCATTATTCAAGCCGCTGGCTATATCTCGGTCTCCACGGGCAGTGCACCCGAGGCCAATAATACACCCATTGCCAAGACGGAAGCGGATCTGGCCATGGATGCGGCGGCCTGCATTGGCTGCGGCGCCTGCGTGGCCGCTTGCCCCAATTCGTCGGCCATGCTCTTTACGGCGGCCAAAGCGTCGCATTTGGCGCTCATGCCGCAGGGCCAGCCGGAGCGCTACGATCGCGCCGTGCTCATGGTCAATGCCATGGATGAAGAGGGCTTTGGCGGCTGCACCAACATTGGCGAATGCGAAGCCGTTTGCCCCAAAGAGATCAGCCTGGACTTTATTGCGCAGCTCAACCGGGATTTGATCAAGGCCTCGTTTATGGGAGCGGGAAAACGCTTATAATACCCACTGCGGTTATAAACGCTATAAGAAGTTCCGAGAAAGTCTTTGGTTTTCACCCATTAAAAAAGCGCCGGCAATCGTCCGGCGCTTTTTTGCTATAGAAAATCATTCGCGTTGAGCAGATTTCTGCTCTGCGTGTCGCATTTTGGCTACCGCTGGCATGCCAACGGCGGCAATTCCAGCGGACCAAACGAGACATTCCACCGCGAATTGAGGCGCAGCGCATCTCCATCAAAGTGAGCATCCAGCGTTAGACAATGGGGCGTTTCAATGTAGCGCACGACCATGGTAAACGTATCGGGCGCGCTCCAGGCGCCGCTGACCATAACGGGTTCACTTTCCGGCCGGAAAAAGGTAGTAGCGCCGCTCGTCCATTGGCCGTAGCCCCCGCTGATCTCATGCGTGGCGCTGCCGCCGCTGAATGTTACTTGCCACTGCGCCGGCGCAAAGTGAAAGGTAACCTGTTCCACGGCGGGTTTGTCATCGCCCCAGGCGGTGCGGCTGGCGGCGTCCACCTGATATGGGCTGCCGGAAACGGCCGCCGCCATTGGTGAATCTGACGTACCGGCCACAGGCGCAATCGCCAAATTGGCCAGCTGATCTTGCAGCGCGTGCAGCGCATCTGGCTCATCTAGCAGCGCAGCACTGCCCATAGCGGGCAGCAGATGTTCCCATGCCAAGTCCAGCACTGCCTGCATATTGCTCACGGCAGATGTAATGGCCAACACCGCATCCTGCTCCGGCATGATGACGCAGAATTGGCCAAAGGCGCCGTCACCGCGATAGGCGTTGTGGCGGCAGCGCCAGAACTGGTATCCATAGCCTTGCATCCAGTCCGGCGAGCTACCATCACCAGGCTGTGCCGACTGAATGTGGCTGGTGGAGGCGCGGTCCACCCATTCTGACGGCAGCAGTTGATTGCCAAACCAATAGCCTTTTTGCAAATAGAGCTGGCCCAGACGCGCAATCGCGCGCGTGGTAATGTGCAACCCTGAAAAGCCCAAATTGATGCCTTGCGGGTTTTCCTGCCAGTGCGCCTGCTGGATCCCCAACGGATCCAGCAAGCGCGGGCGCAAATAGTCGAGCAGTTTCATGCCCGTTAGCTTTTGGATAATGGCGGAAAGCATAAAGGTAGCGCCGTTGTTGTAGCAGAAAATCGTGCCCGGCGCCTGGTCGGGGGGAATGGCCAAAAAGCTTTTAACCCAGTCGCTGCCTCCGCTAGAGCGAGCGGCCCGGTCCAGCGTATCCAGTTTGTGGCCCGTCGCCATGCTCAGCAGGTGATGCACGCGCATGGCGGCCAAATGCTCGCCCACTTCTGCCGGTGCTTGCTCGGGGAAAATGGAGAGAACCGAATCATCTACCGACAGCCGTCCTTCTTCCACAGCCAACCCGATGGCGGTGGATGTAAAACTTTTGCTCAAAGAATAGAGCAAGTGGACCCGATCGGCGCTATATGGCGTCCACCATCCTTGGGCAATAATGTGGCCGTGGCGCAGCAACATGAGGCTGTGCAGCTCAAGATTCTGCGCGTGGACGCCGTCGATAAACGCGCTGATGGCTGTGCTGGAAACACCTTGGGACTCGGGTGTACTGGAGGGGAATGCAATCTGGGTTGACATGTCCGCGTTTCTCTTTCTTCGAATAAGGGAATATGTTGATATTCAGCAGCGGGCAACGAAAAGAAACAGCATCGGGTTCTCCAATCGAGACCGACGCCTATATCGCCAACACCGTTGCGGTGGACTGATATTCAGTAGATCACAACGGCAAGCCATAGGGCCGGATTCTCCAATCGAGGCCGACGCCTATATCGCCAACACCGTTGCGGTGGACTGATATTCAGTAGATCACAACGGCAAGCCATAGGGCCGGATTCTCCAATCGAGGCCGACGCCTATATCGCCAACACCGTTGCGGTGGACTGATATTCAGTAGATCACAACGGCAAGCCATAGGGCTGGATTCTCCAATCGAGGCCGACGCCTATATCGCCAACACCGTTGCGGTGGACTAATATTGGAATTAGTCTACGCCAAGAGCCGCGATGATGCAAACAGGGTCTACAAATCTCTGATAGTGCTGCACCAATATTGCCGTAGGCGCAGCTCTGTGCATATGATTCAACGCAAACCTATGACAAAGCTCGGGCGGCTTTTTGCAGATATACAAAGCCCAATCGTTGCTGCGAGAGCGGCTCGCTCAACGATTCCTGCCCTTGGCCAATGCGCTGCCAAAATTGCCGCAGGGTGGGCAAAGCATCAATTTCGGATGCCGACAAAAGCGCTATACCGGAATGACTGCTCAAGAAGAGAAAAATGAGGCCATAATAGATGGCCACAAAGATACTCATGCGTGCGTATTTTGCCTCTTCTTGGGGCGTGAGCGAGCGCGCAAAATAGGCGCGCAAAAAGGCTGCCTCCGCTTCTGGACTCTGATAGAAAAAATTGCAGCAGCCCGCCAGGTCAAAATAGAAGCTCTCCTGGGCCGCGGCCGCCCAATCCACCAGCCACAGCCGTTGACCGTCATAAAGTATGTTGCCGGGGTTAATGTCACAGTGACAGGGTCGTGCATCAGCCGGGTCATTTAGCATAGGAGCCAGCTCGCGCAGTTGCACCATGTTGCGCTGAACCAGCGGCTGCTCGGCCAGGTCGGAACGCATCTGCCGCCACAGATCCTCCACTTTGGCGGTCAACGGATTATCCTGCTGAAAAGCGGCGCCGTCGTGCAGGGAACGGATCAAATGCGCCATCTGCCGCATCATCTCTGCGGCATTGGCTTCGCCGCCGCGCCACGGTTGGCTTTCAACAAAGTCCATGAGCGCAATGCCCGTGTCTGGATCAGCATGATAGACGCGCGGCGCCAAGTTCTGCATTGCCGCTAATTTCATTGCGTCATACTCCCGGGCCAAGTTATTGAGCGGATTGGCTGGATCGCTAAGGCGCACCACATAGGGCTTGCCGTCCATGGCAACTTTATAGATCAACGAGGTGGACAAGCCGCCCCCCACTTGGCTCAACAAGGTCCACGTTTGACCTGGAAACGCTTGCGCCATTGCCTTGCCAATCAGCTGACCATGCGCAGGCGATATATCGATTTGCTCCATAGTTACTCCTATTTTGGACGGCGACGCCGTTTATATTTCAAAGCTCAGTACACCGCGGCAGTGTTGGCGTTCCGGGCGTCGGTCTCGATTGACAAAATCGAAACAGTGGTTCTTCTCTCAACCGCCGGATAGCCAGCGCACAATCCGTTCACAGCGCGCCGGGTCGTATGTGAGTCCCACCGTCAGCCCCATAGCCAATAATCCACACAGCGCACAAAGGTCCAGCCGCGGGTCAATTCATCATCCAGCTGGGCCGCGGTCACCAACAAGCCAAAGTGGTGCGCCAGCCCGCCGGCGGCTTCCATATCGTCCAGCCGCTGCCACACCAATTGAGCCAATCCATATTCGGGCGCGCCGGATATGGGCTTGGGATCCAATGCCAGCCAAGGTGCGCGGTCAGCGGCCAGGATGTCATCATAGTGCAGATCGTAATCGACCAGCAGCTGTGGATTGGGTTCGCTCAATTCCAGCGCCAGCGCACAGGCGCGCTCTAGCCACGGGCGCGGTAGCGAATTTTCAAATTGCTGCCAGCGCTGAACCATCAACTGGCTGGCTTGCTGCGCCATGTGGCGCATGGTGGGCAGACCGGCAGGGGCGGGTATGGCCAGCTGCCGCAGCAAGTGACCCGCAACAATGACGGCCTGCGTAATCGGCTCTTGGGCGAGCCGATGCGAGGCGTCCAGCCGCTCCAGCAACATGGCGTTATCGGTGGGGTCCAAGGCCAGCAGCCGCACGGCGCCGTTGCCATTCCAGGCGCGCAACGCAAGCGGCGCGGTTTTTGTATGCTCATCGAGCCAGCCCACGCGCAGCACGCACAGTTCATCACCGCGGCGTACGGGAATGGCGAGCCCAGCGTAGCCATGCATCACCGGCCCGTCGATGCGTAGGCGCCACTGTGTACAGAGGGCGTCAACGCGCGCCGGCAGCTCAGCCAGCCACTTTTGGCCAGCCACGCCTTCACGCGTTATGGTATCCGCTGCAAATGCTTGGGGAATCGTTATCATAGTAAGCAAAGTATAGCAATATTTAGCACCAATACCCAAAACAATACCCCTAACAATACTTTAGTGTCTGTACGCCACCCCTGCCTCCCGCTATACTAAACCTCGAACGGCCATTGCAGAAAACAAATACGATTGCGGCAGATGTTTGTGGAACAGCTACAATCGCATGGGCGGCTTTATGCCAACGCAAGATTTGTCCGCTTGAGTAGTTTCAAGCTTGGCAAAGCGTATACGTTAAAGTGAAATCCGAAACAGGGCCATGACCAATCAGCACGAAAACCAAATCCATCCAGACCGGCCCATGTTCTATCAAATCCGGCTGCACGGTCACTTGGCCCCGCAATGGCAAACGTGGTTTGACGAGCTGACCATTGTGCTGGCCGCAAACGGCGAGACGCTTTTGACGGGCCCCGTGGTCGACCAAGCGGCGCTGCATGGTTTGCTAAAAAAGGTGCGCGATTTGGGCATGCCATTGATGGCGGTCGTGCGGCTAGATTCTGCGCCGGGCCAACATGCCGATGTGACCGACAGCTGCTCATAGCGTACGCCTTACGCAGCAGGGCAATTGCCAACTGTCTGATGCTGAATGCCAAAAAAAATTACAGAAAAAGGAGAAAAACATGGGTGCTAATCAAAAAACCGCCAGAAGTGCAGGAGTACTTTATCTCGTCATTTTTGTTTCCGGCATCTTTGCCCAATTCGTTGTGCGGCAAAGCTTGATCGCCCCTGGTGATGGGGCGACCACAGCCAGCAACATCCTGGCATCTGAAGCGCTCTTCCGGCTGGGTATTGCCGGTGATCTGCTGATGTTGATCAGCGATGTTGCTCTGGCGCTGCTCTTTTATGTGCTCTTCAAACCGGTGGACAATGCCCTTTCCCTTATGGCCGCTCTCTTTCGCCTGACGCAAGCCGCCATTATCGGCAGCAGCTTGGTCAACCTGTTTTACGTGCTCAACCTGTTGGGCGCCGCCAATGCCGCGACGGTCTGGGGAGCTGAACAGCTTTATGCCCAGATCATGCTCTACCTCGACGCCCACGCCATTGGCTACTCGCTTGCCATGGTCTTCTTTGGCATAAACTGTCTCATCTTTGGCTATTTGGTCTTTAAATCTCGCTATGTGCCCAGAATTCTGGGATTCCTGCTGATGGTTGCCGGGCTGGCGTATTTAACCGACAGTTTTGCCCAGGTGCTGCTGACCGACTACGCGGCATACAAAGCCCTCTTTGAAGCGGTGGCCATTCCGCTGGCCGTAATCGGTGAGTTCGCTACCTGTTTATGGCTGCTGGTGAAAGGCATCAACGTACAAACGCAAGAACGCCATGTCCACTTAGCGGCAGTGCAAGCCGAAAGCATGAGCGCATAGCACCACCACAAATAGCGCACATGGGGTGCGCCGCGCCGCACCCCATGTGCCTCCACAATATAGTGCAGAAGTATGAAACAATAGGAGCGCAAAGATGAATATATTCGTTGTCGGGGCCACTGGTGCAACGGGACGGTTTCTCGTCCAACAACTGCTAGAACGCGGTCATGCCGTCAAGGTCATTGTACGCTCGGCGGACAGATTACCTGAAGCTGTGCGGAACCATAAACATCTGGCGGTGATTGAAGCCAATCTTTTGGATTTATCGGGCGCAGACCTGGCAAATCACGTAAAAGGATGTGAGGCAGTGGCCTCCTGCTTGGGGCACAATCTCACCTTGAAGGGCGTATACGGCCAACCACGGCGGCTCGTCACTGATGCGACCCGGCGCTTGTGCCATGCCATCAAGGCCAATAGCCCCGCCACACGCACAAAGTTCGTGTTGATGAATACCAGCGGCAACCGCAACCGCGATCTGCATGAGCCGATTTCGGCGGCGCAACACGTGTGATCGGCCTGTTGCGCTTACTGCTGCCGCCCCACGTGGACAATGAACAAGCAGCCGATTACCTGCGCACCCAAATTGGCCAGCGCGATGAGCTGATTGAGTGGGTTGCGGTGCGGCCAGATGGATTGGTCGATGCCGATGAGGTTACCGCTTACGACGCCTATCCATCTCCTACGCGCAGCGCAATTTTTAATGCCGGTCAGGTCAGCCGCATCAATGTGGCGCACTTTATGGCCGAATTGATCACAAATGCCAGCATCTGGCCGCAGTGGCAGGGCCAAATGCCGGTTATCTATAGTCGATGATGTTCGCCACGTAGCGCTATTTTGCTGTTTCGACGACCGCGCGCAAGTCGCTGAGATCGTAGCTGTGTTCGCCATTTTTATAGCGGCTGCGGTCAGATTCTTCCTGGGCCGCGCGAGCTTCGGCTTTTGTGAGCACTTCATCCAGGCGCATGGGGCGGACGGTAATGGCGCCGTCTGCATCCATGACCACAATATCACCGGGATAGATGATATTGCCGCCCATGGCGACAGGAATATTTAGCTGACCGACCTCACGCTTGGTTGCGCCGCGCACGCGCACAAATTGCGTCCAGATGGGCAAACCGAGTGCCACCAGCTCTTCCACATCGCGCACAGAGCCATTGGAAAGCACGCCCGCTGCCCCGGCCACCAACATCTGCGTGACCAATAGATCGCCAATCAGCGCCACGGCCTGTGATTCAGGCTGGGTCAACACCACAACATCGCCCGGCTGAATATGCTCAATACAGGCGTGCACCATCACGTTATCACCTTGGCCGCACAGCACGGTGCGCGCTTTGCCGGCCACGCGGCTCTTAGGCACAATCTGCATCAACGGCAGATCGACCAGCCCTTGCCGGCCCGCCGCCTCATACACAGTGGCCGTGCCCAATGCGGCCAGACGGGCGATTTTTTCATTTTCAGTCATCATTTTCTCCCCAACACGTTTGCGTCATCTACATTCGGAGGTTGCATGGAAACCGGGCATTTTAAGGCTATTCTGCATCCTTGACTTCGATTGCAGCCATTACCCCTGCTCAATTTCGTAAATACCCAGTTTCTGTTCTGGCTATTTTTTAGCCCGGATTCAGGTTTAGGGAATCTCTTTTAAGACGCTTTGCTTGGTACCCGTAATTGCTCCGCCGCCGAAAAGAAGTGTGCGCGCGCCAATAGCGTACAGCTGAGCGCCGTGATCCCCGCCGTGGCAAAGAGCATGGCGATAATGACAAACTGATAGAGCGCAGCTTCCAATGGATTGCTGCCGGCCAAAATCATACCCGCCATAACGCCGGGAATCCACACAATCCCCAATGAGCGCAAATTGTTGACGCTGGGAATCAGCGCCGCTTGGATCGTCGTCTGCACATAGGGCGCCAGCACAACATTGGGCGCGGCGCCCAAAGCCAACCCCGCTTCGATCTGGCCGGCATGGGACTCAACCTCGGCCGCAAAACGTTCCAGCGCCAGCGACATGGTGTTCATGGCGTTGGCAATCACAATGCTCCCCACCGGAATGAGCGTCGCCGCGTCTGTATCGATCACCCCAATGACGGCCAAGAGCGCAATCATCAAGCCGGGGCCGCACACAATTGCCGCCAGCGCCACCTGCCAAATGCCTGGAATATGCTGTGTACGGCGGGCTGCGATCATAGAAGCGGCAATCATCATGGCGACCAAAATGAGCAGGCTCAGCAGCCACTGGCCCCAACCTTGCAAGGTGATCACAAAAGTCAGCACAAAGCCGACGCTGACGATCTGGATAATGCCGCGGGCTAAGGCAATGATGGTCTCCCGCTCCAAGCGAATAGCCCACCGGCGCGCGCTGTAGGCAACCAGCAACGTCAACAGAATCGCCACAAACGCCTGGGCTAGGCGCAGGTGAATCGGATTAGCAAAGAGTTGATTGAGCATCAAGCACTTCCTGGACAGAGCCGGTATAAAGCAGCTTTCCTTCATGCAGCAAAATGGCCCGATTGGCAAGCCGCAGCGCCTGCGCCGTGTCATGTGTCACCATTAAGCCAGTTAACTGTTGCGCCTGAAAGATTTGCAGCAGCAACTCTTCGATTTCGCGTTCAGCACGCTCATCCAGCGCCGATGTAGGTTCATCCAGCAAGAGCATTTCAGGCTGGTTGGCCAGCGTCCGCGCCAACGACACGCGCTGCGCCTCACCTCCAGAGAGATGTAGAATATCCCGATTGGCAAATGCCGGCAGACCGACCTGCGCCAATAGCGACTCAATGGCCGCAGCAGCCAAGTCGATGTCCTGTTGACGTGGGCCAAAGCGCAGGTTGTCCGCCACCGTGCCGGGAAAAAGATGGGCAGCCTGCATCATCATCCCAACCTGACGCCGCAGTTGCCGCGGCGCCAGCTGGCGATAATCTTGGTCATGCAAATAAACGGCGCCGCTGGTGGGCTCATCCAGCCGATTAAGCAAGCGCAGAAATGACGACTTTCCGGCGCCGCTTCTGCCAATAATGGCCACCAAATCCCCGGCATAGACTTCTAGATCGATGGCATTTACAATCAACTTGCCGTCAACTTGGCGACACAACTTGTCCGTGCGCAAAAGGGGTATGTTCATTAAGGTTGAGTTTTTGTTGGCAATAGCGTTGCTTCAATTTTGTTTACCCGATGCAGCCAAGCGCCATAAGCCGAACGTTGGCTCAGCACTCGCCAGCGTGATCATGCCCGCGGCATCGGCCTGCATGTCGGGCGTGCCGGCCAGCCCTGCAAGGTCAGTGCCCACCACCGCCGCCGGCAGCTGAATGGGGCCATGCGGCCCGCGGGCGGCATAAACAAGTACTGTCTCTTCGGGTGCTTCACGTAAAAAGAGCAGCGCCTCGTCATCCACCACCAGCCAACGCAGCCCCGCCCGTTAAGGCTACACTTTGCGCCCGCGCCTGGAAAGCGCCCGTGTGTGCGCCAGTCGCCGCTGGTCCCAGCGTTCTGGATGGTCCCCACGGCATGGGAATGCGCATACTCTGGCCCCATTGCAGCCAGACCAATCTCGTCGCCATAGTGGATCATGGGCACGCCGGGGTAAGCAGCCAACAGGCCAAAGGCCACATCCACCAACCGCGCATCGCCCAGCAAGGAGATGATCCTATGCGTATCGTGTGAGCCAATCAGATTCATGGCGTGGCGCGTCGCCTGCCACAGCGTAACCGCAGCAGTGATCGCATGGCGCTACCACCAGCCGCCCCGGCAGGTTGGGCAGCAGCGGATATTTGCCATGAGCATAAGGGCGCGCCTGAGACGGCAGCAGCCATTGCCACAGCGGGCGGGTGAAGGCTGCGTAATTCATGGCGCCCTGATAGCCATCGCCCAGCAGATCGCGGCTGGCGTCGTGATTGGATTCAGCCTGCAAGAAGGATTCTTTGGTCACGGCGGCCATGGTGCGGCGAATGGTGGTGGCGACCATGTGGCTGAGATGGATCGCGCCGTGGATGCCGGTCATGTTGGCAACATCAATGCGCCAGGCGTCAAGGGCGTGGGGACCGAGCCACTTGGCCACCACCGAATCGGGACCATCATAAAGGCGTCGCCGCAATTCGGGGCTGCGGTGGTCGAAGATGGGCATCTCGCGCATGCCCCACCACGCATCGTAATGCATGGGGTAGTTGGTAAAAAAGAAGAAGTCCACTTCGGGCGCGTTGGGATTTGCCAGGGCAGCCTGGAACCATTCGTGGGTGTCGCCACAGTGGTTGGTGGTGAGATCACCCATGAGCCGGATGCCCCGCTGATGGGCAGCTGCGGCCAGGCGCGCCATGGCGGCATCGCCCCCCAGCAGCGGATCGACCATGCCAAAGGTGGAAGCGTTGTAGCGATGGTTTGATTCGGCGGGAAAGAAGGGGGTCAGATAGAGGGTGCCCACGCCCAGCGATGCAATATGATCCAGATGCGCCGTAATACCATCCAGATCGCCGCCGTACCATTGGCGCGGTGTGTCCGGTCCTTCACCAATTACCGGATCGTCCCAGGCCGCGGGCTTGGCCCAAGCGGGCGCCGGGCGGTCAGCAGATTTGGCAAAGCGGTCGGGGAAGATCTGATACATGGCGCCGGTGGCCCATGCCGCCGGTGGATCATATACGCTCAGCCGGAAATCGGCGGCATCGGCCACATCGTGATTGTAGATGCCGCCGCCGTTCAGCCACTGATAGCCATAGGGACCACCATCCAGCAGCCAACGGTAGCTCACCACCGGGTTGACCACGGGCAACCGAGCGCGCAACCAGCGCTCATGTGCATCCTGGCGATCCAGCTCGGCGCAGATCAGCTCCGGCTCGCCATCGTTGATCACGCGCACCCAGGCGTTGGCGACATCGCTGGCGCGCGGTACGCGCAGGAACACGTCTACCGTGCCGCCAAGCTTTGGATTGGGCTCGGGAACGTAACATGGTGAGCCATCGTGGTGGGGGTGTGACCAAAGGCGATCTGTCATCATTGTTTCCTTGCAGTTGCGAGCTGGCTACGAACCTACCCATAAATTCGGTTGTGGCGCCCATGACTTTGTCGAGTTGTGGACTTGAACACAGAGAATTTGCGGATGGCCAATAAGGTAAACGTTCATGACGCGCCCAGTGTCGCCAGCGCGTCATTCATCATACTCACTGCTCCCTCCGGCATTCTTTCCAACACCAGCCGCAGGGGTACGTTGCCATTGCGGAAGAGCACCCCGCGCAGAAAATGCGGTGCGTTGAGACGGTCCAGCGTCGCGATGATGATGGCGCGGCCATGCTTCTCGCTGAGGATATCGCCGATACAGTCATCGACGGTGTATGGCCCGCGGGCGTCGGCGTCAGTATAGGGGATGGACCACTGCCATTGACCCGATCCCACTTCAATGGTCTGCCCCTCCTGCCCAGGCAATGCAACGATTCCGCTGGTGTTCGGCGGCACGGTCACGCGCATTGTAAAGGCGCCATTGGCAATCTCCCAGTGGCACGTGGCCAGACCATAGGGCGTTTGGAGGCTGGTTTCACAGTGGGTCAACTTGCCGCCCGGCCGCGGGGCAAAGCGGACCGTGCGATAGCCTGGTTCCGCGGCTTCGATGCCGCCGATGGTGCGCTCCATCCAGTCGGCCACCGCGCCCAGCGCATAGTGATTGAAGGAGGTCATCTCGCCGGGGTTAATGGCGCCGTCGGGCAACATGCTGTCCCAGCGCTCCCAGATCGTGGTCGCGCCCATGGTCACGGGGTAGAGCCACGAGGGGCATTCCTCCTGTTTGAGCAGACGATAGGCCGCGGCATGATGACCAGTGGCGCAGAGCGCGTCACACATCAGCGGCGTGCCCACAAAGCCGGTGCGGATCTGATAGCCGCTGCCGCGTACCAATTCGGCTAGGCGGTTGCCGGCCCGTTGGCGCTGCTCCGGTGTCTCGAAGAGGTCAAAGATAATCGCCATGGCATAGGCGGTTTCGGCATCATTCATCATGCGGCCCGCCGGGGTAATGTACTCGTTGGCAAAGGCGGCTTTGGCCTTATCCGCTATCTCAGCATAGCGTTGGTGCACTGCTTCATTTCCCAACAGCGCCGCGGTTTGGGCTACTAGTCGTGCGGAATAGGCAAAATAGGCGCTGGCCACAATCACCCCATCCGTGCGCGCCATGAAGGGGTTCTCGGGCGGCGCGCTTGGGTCAAGCCAGTCACCAAATTGGAAGCCAGTGTCCCAGAGGAAGCCATCACCGGCAACGCCCGCAATATGGTCGACCCACTTGCACATGCTCTCAAACTGGCTTTCCAAAATGGCCAGGTCACCATAGCGCTGGTAGAGCACCCAAGGCACGACGGTTGCCGCATCGCCCCACGCCGCCGCGCCATTGCCGCCCATGATATCGGGCACCACAAAGGGCACCGAGCCGTTGAACTTGGTCTGTTCCACCGCCAGATCGCGCAGCCATGATTGGAGAAAGCCGCTGACATCATAGAGAAAGGCCGCAGTTGGCGCAAAGACCTGAATGTCGCCGGTCCAGCCCATGCGCTCGTCGCGCTGTGGGCAATCGGTGGGTACATCGAGGAAGTTGCCGCGCATGCCCCAGAGTACATTCTGATGCAGCTGGTTGAGCATGGGGTCGGAGCATTCGAACCAGCCGGTGCGCACCATGTCTGAATGGATGACGACGGCGGTAATCGCGTCTGGCGTTAGCTCACCAGGCCAGCCCTCCACTTCCACATAGCGGAAGCCATGAAAGGTAAAGAATGGCTCATACGTTTCCACGCCGTCACCGCGCAGAGTGTAGCGGTCGGTGGCCTCGGCATGGCGCAGTGGCCGCGTGCCCAATTCACCATTCTCAAGCACCTCGGCGTGACGCAGCGTGACGGTTTGTCCAGCCTCGCCCTGCACGCGAATCGAGAGGCGACCGACCAGGTTCTGACCAAAGTCCACCAGCGTTTTGCCCGCTGGCGACTGGGTAATGGCGACCGGCGCAAGCGTCTCGATGCGGCGCACCGGCGGGCCAAGCGGTGCTTCCAAGATGGTCAGCGCTTGGTCGTGGATGCGCACACCGGACCAAGCCGCATCATCGTAATCAGCCTCCGACCAATCACCTAATTCCAGTCGGGCGTCGTAGGTCTCGCCGTCGTAAATGCTGCTCATGACAATGGGGCCGGTGGTGGCGCGCCAGCTTTCATCGGTGACGATGCGCTCGGTGCGGCCATCTTCATATTCCACTTCGAGTTGGGCGATCAGCGCGGCCTTTTCGCCGTAAATATTGCGTTGCCCGCCGCCAAAGCCCAGCCGCCCCCGATACCATCCCTCACCGATGATCGCGCCCAGCGCATTCGGTCCTTCTTCCACCAGCTCGGTGACATCAAAGGTCTGGTAGCGCAGGCGCGAATTGTAGACCGTCCAACCGGGGGCGAGGACCTGATCGCCGACTCGCTGGCCGTTAATTTGTGCTTCGTAAACACCGAGCGCGCTGATATAGAGGCGGGCCGCGCGAATCCCCGCACCCAAGTCAAAGCTGTGACGAAAATAAGGCGCTGGGTTCGGGACCGCTGTGTCTTCTTCCCATGCGGGGGTAATGAATTGGGCCGACCAGTCATCGGGAGTGAGCAGGCCGGCTTCGATGGCCAGCGGCGCGCTCCAATCGCTGTCGCTGCCATCGCTGCCCCGGGCGCGCACTTGGACGCTGATCCGCGCGCGAGATTGGAGTGGCGCAAAGGGCCAGTCTACCAATACGGATTGGTCAGACTCAACCTGTCCCATTGTGTGGCGCACTTGCCCATCACTGGCTAGACAGCGGAGTTCATAAGCGCGCTGTTGCCAGTTTTGCGCCGACGTTTCGACATGCCATGAGAGACGGGGCTGTGGCGCGCCGATGCCCAGGGTTTCTTGTAGATGTTCGATTTGAAGGGAGGAGATTGATATGTTTGTCATAGAGATAGGTGCTTTCTATAAAACCTCACATGTAATCCCGAATTCGTTGTAATGACTGGGCCAATAGTTCGGGGCCAAAGGGAAAGGCTGTTGGACTAGGCCAATCCAGATGTATCCATTCAACAACATCAAATGCCCGCGCGACCATAAAGGTTTCGACAGCGGATTCGTGCCTTCTTCCCAAAGCGCGAACGCTACTATAGCCTTCACAAAACTCGGCTCGTAGTCGTTCATATTCATGCACCCCAATGCGCCAATATTGGGTAAAGTCTGTCAGTGGCACAGCCATGTCATAATAGTGCGAGGCATAGCGAGAATCGGCGAAATCAATCACGTTGAGTTGACCTTGATGCAACAAACAGTTGTTCAAGGTTAAATCTGCATGAACAAGGCCATAATCTTCAGATGTACCAATCTCTTCGATTTCGGCGAAGAGCCTCTCAGATGCGCTGGCGCATAAATCACGTTGTTCAGTTGTTAACGTATCGGAGGTATCATTTTGACGGTCTTGCCAATACAGCAACTTATTCCACTTGGTATGTGGACGATTGATGTTTTCCGGCAGGGAAAACTGTTCAGTATGATTATGTAACTGTGCCATAAATGCCCCAATCTGCCTAACCAAATCGGGTACAGGCCGTTTGCTAATGCTTTGACCGGGCATCCAGCGTAGTAACGTGACAAGCCGCCCTTCCGGGATCTTGTTCGTATAAACCTTATGGACGAACGTACCATTTAACGCTGCTATCGGTTCGGGTACAGATAAATTTGTATCCCGTTTTATGGCCAATAGCCACAACAACTCTGCTTCAGTCCACTTCAGCCACCGATCCGATGGTTCTGAATTTACTCGTAATACATATCGTTGATTTACGGCATCAACTCGGAAAACAGTAGAACTAGGCGTGGAAATAATTTTGAGTTTGGCGTTTTCAATTCCGTATCGCCCCAAGGCAGCCTCTGCCAACTGTTTCAACCATGTTCTTTGCGTTGTTTGGGTAACTTGATCGAAAGATTTCATTGGAAGAACTCCTCTTTGTCAGCCGCCGCACGAATCAATAGAACGCCAGCCGAAATACGCACCGCGCTGCCATAAGGAATGGGTGTCGCAACCGATTAGTCAGGGCCGACTATTCACCTAGCGCCCATTGGCAAATTTGGCGTAGTAGGCGTTACATGCATTCAATGCTTCAGGCTGCAAGTGGTTGAATCCGCACCGCCGGCATCTGCACTGGACAATCCCCCTCGGCCCCAATCTCGCCCAGCCACACTTTGACCGCGGCGCGCTGTGAGACTACACTTTCGCTGTAGGTGGCGAGCAGATTGGGTAGATGCGGCAGTTCGTGCAGCACATAGGGGTTGCCAAACGCGGTGTAGCAGACCCGCGGGTGATCCATAAAGAGCGAACGCCAGCGCCAGTGGCCCAGATGACCAACCAGATTGTCGATCGACCCCATGACCATATAGGGCAGCATGAGCAGGTTGATAAAGACCACGTCGGCTTCACTTGCCTTGGCCAGCAGCTCGTCATCACCCGGGTTGAGCAGATGTTCGACCCGAAAACCACGCTGCTGTAGCGCCTCATCGAACGCAGCCAGTTCGGGCTGTGGACGCAGATAGCTAAATTGGCTGACAGCACCCAATGTGACGGTCAACACGCGGCTGTCCGGTTGCAGCGCCGGGGGCAGTTGCTCCGCGCCGCGCAACATGGTCATGCTCTTGTCAGCCAATGTTTGGGCCGCCTGTTGATAGCTACCGCTTTGAGCGGCTGATGGCTTTGGCCCAAAGGGATCGATGTGCAAATTCAGCCGTGCTTTCAATTCCAGCACCCGCCGCGCCGCGTCCCACACCCGCGCTTCCGGCAGTTGACCGTTGCGCACGGCATCCAACAGATATTCATAATCCGCCAATGTGTCGGGGAAGAGATAGACATCGCAGCCGGCGTTGATCACCGCGCCCGCGCGTTGCGCGGTCGGCACGCGGGAGGTCAGCCCGATCATGGCAGTGGCGTCGGAGATGATTAGGCCGTCGAAGCCCAGTTCCTGGCGCAAGAGGCCATTGAGCAACTTGGCATCGAGCGTGGCGGGCGGCGCGTCCACGGGGTGGGCGGCGTAGCCCTGGTAATCTGGCAGTGCGATGTGGCCGGGCATGACACACATAACCCCAGCGTCGATCGCGGCCCGCCAAACTTTGCCATAGGTGCGTTGCCAATCGGCAAAGGGCAGGTTGTTAATCGTCGTGGCCAGATGTTGATCGCGGTCGTCCATACCATCGCCAGGGAAGTGCTTAGCGGTAGCCGCAATCTGCCCCTTGGCCTGCATGCCCTCAATAATCGCCGTCGCCAGCCGGATCACCCGTGCTGGATCATCGCTCAAGGCGCGCACGTTGGTGATGGGATTGCGAAAATTGTAATTCAGATCGATAACCGGCGACCAGGTGCAGTGTTGGCCGGCATAACGCGCTTCGGCGGCCGTTGCTTCGCCCATGAGGCGCGCCAGTTCCACATCAGCCGCCGCGCCCACCGCCATGCGGTCGCGGAAACTCGGTGCTGTCGAGCAGCATGTTGGCGCCGTTTTCCATATCGCCCATAACCAGCAGTGGAATCGGTGTGGCATCCTGCATCCGTTGCAAGCGTTCGCGCGTCTCGGCGGTCGTGTAGTTGCGCACGTTGACGGTGCCCAGCGGCACTTTTTGCATGAGCGCCAGCCACTCATCTGTGGTAAAACGGGGATTGGAAGGGCAGAGCAACTGCCCCGCGGCCTGAGGCAGGGTCATGGCGTTGAGGGTCGTATCAACCCATTGTTGTTGATCGGTAGTTAACGGTGTAAGCATAAGTTTCGGTAACCAAGTTTCAATTTTGGACAAGATATAAAAGTCAGGCTGCTGGTAGCCTTCCCCCATCACACTGACCCATACACAATTGGGGACAAGATGACTGGATGACAGAGCCAATTCATCTTGTCTTCCAGTCATCTTGTCATTTTTCAATTATACCGCCAGCCCCTGAATCCGCAGCGCTCCGGCAGCTGCACCGGGCAATCGCCTTCCGCTCCCATTTCACCCAACCATACTTTCACTGCGGCGCGCTGCGATGCGGGGCTGTCGCTGTACGCGGCCAGCAGGTTGGGTATGTGCGGCAGCTCGTGCAGCACGTAGGGGTTGCCGAACGCGGTGTGGCAGACGCTGCGGATGGTCGATAAAGAGCGAGCGCCAGCGCCAATGGCCCAGATGGCCAACCAGATTGTCGATCGATCCCATCACCATATAGGGCAGCATGAGCAGGTTCATAAAGACCACATCGGCCTCACCCGCTTTGGCCAATAACTCGTCATCACCTGGATTGAGCAGGTGTTCGACCTGGTAGCCGCGGTTTTGCAGCTCTTCATCAAAAATGACGAGTTCGCGCGGTGGCATAAAGCGGTTGAACTGGCTGTTGGCGCCGATGGTCACGGTGAGGATACGGCTATCTGGGGCTAATGTCAACGGTAGGACGTCGCCGCCACGCAACAGGGTGATGCTCTTATCAGCGATGGCCTGGGCGGTCGCTTGATAGCTTTGGGCGTCGGCTGCTGACGGTTTCGGGCCAAAGGGATCGACGTGGAGGTTGAGCCGCGCCTTCAATTCCAGCACCCGCCGCGCCGCTTCCCGCACGCGTTCCTCAGAAAGTCGCCCCTCCTCGACTGCGCCGAGCAGCCGTGCATAATCGTCAATCGTTTCGGGGAAGAGATAGACATCACACCCCGCTTTGATACACTCGACCACCCGTTGATCTGTGGGTACGCGCGTGGTCATCCCGATCATACCGGTGGCGTCGGAGATGATCAGGCCGTCGAAGCCTAGTTCGTCGCGCAGCAGGCCGTTGAGTAGCTTGCTGTCGAGGGTGGCTGGCAGCGCATCGACCGGGCGGTCGGTGTAGCCCTGGTAAGCGGGCAGCGAGATGTGGCCGGGCATCACACACATGACCCCGGCGTCAATCGCGGCGCGCCAGACCTTGCCATAGGTCGCCTGCCACTCGGCCATCGGCAGGTTGTTGATAGTGGTGACGAGATGTTGATCACGGTCATCCATGCCGTCGCCGGGGAAATGTTTGGCGGTAGCCGCCAGTAACCCCTCGCCCTGCAAGCCCTCAATCATAGCGGTAGCCATCCGGATCACCCGCTCCGGTTTATCGCCGAACGCACGCACGTTGGTGATGGGGTTGCGGAAGTTGTAATTCAGGTCGATCACTGGCGAGAAGGTCCAGTGCATGCCAGCGTAGCGCGCTTCGGCCGCGGTGGACTGACCAACCACCCGTACCAGTTCGGGATCATTGGCCGCGCCCATTGCCATCGGGCGTGGAAACTCGGTGCTGTCGGTCAGGGTGTTGGCGCCCTGCTCCATGTCGCCACCGGCGAGGATCGGCACTTTGGCCGCAGCTTGGAGCCGCCGCATCCGTTCGCGGGTCTCCGCGGTCGAAGCGCCGCGCAACGAGATCGTGCCGAAGGGCACTCTTTGCATCAGTTCCAGCCACTCTTCCGTGGTCGAGCGGGGGCTAGAAGGGCAGAGCAGTTGGCCCAGACATTCGGGGATGGTGAGAGAGTCAAGGGTGGTGTCCACCCACTGTTGTTGTGCGGTGGTTAATGGGGTAAGCATGATACACTCCTTGGGTCATGATTTGTAACAAGATGAGGGGACGCCTTGAGGGCAAGATAATTCGTCATATTCCCTCTTGCCAGCATACAGTATAAGAAGAGGAGTTCCCAAACCTCGATTGTCGTGTTATAGTGCGGAACATCAAGGTAGATCACCAATCGATCAAGAGGAACCCACTATGACAAACTGGACATCCAACACCGTACAGGCCAATGGCATCACTCTGCACTACCAACGCACGGCAACTAATACGGGGGACGACAAACCCGCGCTGGTCCTTTGCCACGGCTTCTCCGACTGTCACGTGGCGTGGACACGCGCGGCACAAGCGCTGGAAGATGCGTTCGACATCATTATAGTGGATGCACGGGGACACGGCTATTCGGACAAGCCAACAAGTGGCTATCGTTCAACCGACCACGCCGCCGACATTGCGGGGCTGATCGACGCGCTTGACCTCGGCCAACCGGCGCTGATTGGCCATTCAATGGGCGCGGCCACGGTGGCCCAATTGGCGGCTGATTATCCCCAACTCACCAGTCGCATTGTGCTCGAAGATCCGCCCTGGCGCGGGACAACGGGAATGCCTGCCAACCGCGGGACGCAGATGCAGGACCTGGTGGCAATGTATGGGCGCATGACGCGCGAAGAGATCGCTGAATACGGTCGCGGCCACAACCCCACCTGGGATGATGAAGAACTCTGGCTGTGGACGCTGGGCAAGACGCTCGTCAGCCCAAACGTTGTGCAGGATACGTCACGGCTGCTGACGGATTGGCACACGGTTGTCCCCAAAATCAACTGCCCCACCCTACTCGTCACCGCGGATCCGGCCAAGGGCGGCATTGTCACGCCCGAGACCGCGGCCGAGCTCACCAACAAACACCCAAACATCCGGGTCGCCTATATTGACGGCGCTGGGCATAATGTGCGACGCGATCAGTTCACCGCTTACATGGCGGCGGTGCGCCCATTCCTACTGGCAGGGTGAGCTGCCGCGTTACCAGCGCATAAGGGCATGAATAGTTCGGTCACCTAAATATCATATCGGTCACCTAAACATCATAACTATAGCTCAAATATGCGTTTCAGTGCGCTACACTTCATCGGGCAACAGCATCCCTTCGCTGTCGCGGTAAAATTGGGCCAAGCGCAGCGACATATCTTCTTGGAACTGGATAGTCACGCCGCCGTCAATGACGAGCGTATGTCCAGTAATAAATCCGGCCTGGTCGGAACAGAGAAAAGCCACGCCATTGGCGATATCGTCCGTCTGGCCCACGCGGCGCAAGGGATATTGCTGCGCAAAGAAGGGCAGCAGTGATGGATTTTTCTGCCACCGTTCTTGCATGCGCTCGGTCATAATGTGGCCGGGGCAGATGGCGTTGACTCGCACGCCCATTGGGCCAAAATCACAGGCCATCTGCCGGGTAATGCCAATCACGGCGGACTTGGCTCCCTCATAGGCCAGCTTGCCTTCGGCCATCAGAAGCCCGTGTACAGAAGAGATGTTCACGATGCTGCCCTTGCCCTGTTTGGCCATGTGCGGCACGGCCTGACGCGCCGCCCAGTAATGGGATTTCACCATGACATTCATGGCATAATCCCAGGCTGTTTCGGTCAGGGTGAGGGCGCTGCCGTCCGGCTCTTGGCCTCGCCACGCATTGTTCACCAACAGATCGAGCCGACCCCAGGTTTCCACGGCATAGGCCACCATGGCTTCAATCTGCTCCGTCTGCGATATATCCGTGCGGATCACGGTCGCTTCGCCACCCGCCGCCCGCACGCGCTCGGCGTTGGCGGCGGCCCCTTCTTCATCAAAATCCGCAATTACCACTTTGGCGCCGGCTTCGGCCAGCCGTCGCACCGTGGCGCCCCCAATCCCGTTGGCGCCGCCCGTAACCAGGGCTACAAGTCCATCCAGCATAGCATTGCTCCATCTTTTGATTTTTTCTATAACGTTTTCACATGCACACCGGTGGGAAATCGCCCGCCTTGGAGCAGGCGCCCTTTTCGAACATCAAGGCGTGTGCACTGGGCTCACCACCTCATCCGCCAGACGCGCCACAATATCTTCGGGGTAGGGATAGCTCAGCGTGTAGACAAAATGGGTGGCGCCGGCGTCAATGAACGTTTGGGTGCGCTCGCGGGCGCTGGATAAGTCATCATAATCGACGCGCACCTGGGTGGAGAGCACAATGTCGTCGAAATTACGGCCCACTTTTTCACAATGCCCTTTGAGCACGTCAAGCTTGTGGTGAAACACATCAATCGGC
>JACKBC010000026.1 GCA_020634755.1 Caldilineaceae bacterium
CAGATCGTTGTTGGGGTCCGGGTAGTCCATGTACCAACGCACGTAGTTGAGCTGGATCTTGTGCTCCCACATGGTGTCGCGGAAGACTTTGCCTTCCAACCCCTCCAGCTTCACATCCATGTTCAGGTTCTCTTTGAGCATGGCCTGGATGCCCTGCACCATGAGCGCCGGAATGCCCGAAAGCTCGTCGGCGCGATAGGTGATGGTGATCTCGGGCCAATTCTGACCGCCTTCATAATCCGTACCGGCGAGCAGTTCCATGGCCTTATCGGGGTTGAACTCGGTCAGTTCCTTTACCCAATCGTACTGGGCCGGGTCCACATAGCCCGGGGAGTCAGGCGGCACAAAGGTATAGGCCGGGCTACCGATGCCCTGCAGAATGGTGTTGATCAGCGTTTCGCGGTCAATGGCGTGGTTAAGCGCCTGCCGCACCTCTTTCACATCAAACGGGGCCATGGAATAAGAGGGGGCCAGGTAAAAGGTGCCAGTGAGGGAGAAGGTTTGCAGCTCTTGAGACAGTTGCGGGTCACCCTGCAAGCGCTTGATTTCGGCCACAGGTACCTGGGCGCGGTCGATTTCATTGGCTTCATAGGCGGCCAGCTGCGCCGCAGAATCCACAATGGGCGAAATTCTCTTGCGCAGCTTGGCCTTGGGCTCCAGTTTAAAGTCCTCATAGCGCTCAAAGACCATCTGCGAATCGTGATCCCACGCAGTCATGGTCCACGGCCCATTGGTCACAATATTTTCGGCTTCGGTCCACTTGTCGCCAAACTCTTCCACCGAGGCGCGATGGGCGGGCAGGGCGGCAACATAGGCCATGACGGTGGGGAAGTAGCCGCGCGGCCCTTCCAACGTGATCTCCAGCGTCAGGTCATCCAGCGCCTTAACCCCAATATCGTCCACGGAGGCGCCGCCACCGGTATTGACCGATTCTCCATTCTTAATGTCAAAGAGGAAAGCGGCATAGGCCGCCGCCGTGGCCGGGTCGAGCTGGCGCTTGTAGGACCATTCAAAGTCCGAGGCCGTCACCGGATCGCCATTGCTCCAGGTCATGCCTTCCACCAGCTTAAAGGTGTAGACCGTCCCATCATCGCTCAATTCATAGCTCTCGGCCGCATAGGGCACCGGATTGTAATCTACATCAAAGCGCAGCAAACCGGCGAATAGTTCGGTCTCCCCACCGCAGTAGAGATCCTTGTTGAAGTCCTGGCTGGAAGGTTCCGAACCAAAAGGATTGCGAAATACCTGCTGCGCATCATCCACCATTTCGCCCGCCGCGACGGCGGCGCTGCTGGATGCGCCAGATTCACCACCACTTGTGTCGCTAGTGCCCCCAGTGGTGGGGGCGGCGGTGCCACAGGCGGCCAAGAAGGCGCTGGCGCCCGTGGCCGCGCCCAAAATCTTCATAAAATCGCGGCGGCTTACCCCCGCCGCTTCCGAACGTTTGATAAAAAGCTCAACTTGCTTAGAATCTTCTGTCCAATGTGACATCTGTTTTCCTCCGAAAAGTAGAAAATATTTATTGGATGATTAGGTGATTGGATGGCTTGTTGATTAGGTAATTGAGGTTGTATAGAATCACCCAGCCAACCATTTGGCCAATCAACCTATCCATTACCGCTTCATTTGGGGGTCAAGCGCATCGCGCAGCCCGTCGCCCAGAAAGGAGAAGGCCAACATGGTGAGCCCAATGGCAATGGCGGGGAAGGTGGCCAGATACCAGTAGCTGCGCAGGTATTGCTGGTATTCGCCCACCATCTGGCCCCAACTGGGCACGGGTGGACTGATGCCCACGCCGATAAAGCTGAGCGCGGCTTCCGTAAAAATCGCATTGGGGACGCCAAAGGTTATGGCGATAATGATGGGCGTCAGCGCGTTGGGTAGCAGGTGCGCCATGATGATGCGGCGAGACGGCGCCCCCACCGCCCGGGCCGCAGTGACAAACTCCTTTTCGCGCAGCGACAGGAATTGACCGCGCGTCAAGCGACAAATCGTCACCCAGCCGGTCAGGCCAATGGCAATAAAGATGTTGGTCAGCCCCGTGCCGAGCGCCGACATAATGAGAATCACAAAAAGCAGCGTGGGGAAGGCGTACATCACGTCCACAAAGCGCATGAGATACAGGTCCACTTTGCCACCGTAGTAGCCGGCCACTGCCCCCAGCGGCACACCAATGAAAAAGACAATTACCTGCGCACCCACGCCCACCAGCATAGAGATGCGGGCGCCATAGATCAACCGGCTGAACATGTCCTGACCCAGCGGACTGGTGCCAAACCAGTAGGTGGCGTTGGGCGATTGATAGGCGTCGGCAAAGTTGGTCAAATCGTATGGATAGGGCGCAATCACGTTGGCAAAGATAGCCAAAAAGAGGAAGAAGAGCACCACAATGGCGCCCAAGACGGCCAACTTGTTGCGGATCAGGCGCTGCCAGGCGTCAATCCACAGATTGGTCTCCTTGCGCATTTTCAGCCCTGCCGCCGCCGATACGGCCGTCGATTTGGTAGATTTTGCCGATGCAGCACTTGTCATAAGAAGACTCTCAATATTGGGACTAACCGATTATACAGAATGCGTCGCTACGCAGGCCGGTGAGGGCTGAACGGTGCTGCTTTTCAATCAAAGCGAATCCGCGGGTCGAGCCAACCATAGAGCAGATCGACAATCAGATTCATGATGCCCAGAAAGACGCCATAGAGCAGGATCACGCCCATGATCATGTTGTAATCGCGGCTGCTCATGCTGGTGACAAAGAACTTGCCCATGCCGGGGATCGAATAGACTTGCTCCACAAAAAAGGAGCCCGTGCCAATGGCGGCAAAAATAGGCCCCAAAATCGTAACGACGGGAATCAGACCGTTTTTCAGAATATGGCGCATCATCACGGCGCTATTGGAGAGCCCTTTGGCGCGCGCGGTGCGCACATAGTCCGAGCGGATAATGTCCAAAATGCTAGAGCGCGTATAGCGCGCAATAATGGCCAGCTGCCCCAAGCCCAACGTTATGGTGGGCAGCACCCAATGGCGCGGCGTATCCCAGCCCACGGCGGGGAACCATTGCAGCGTAATGCTAAAGAGCAGCAGAAAGAGGATGCCAATCACAAAATTGGGCAGGCTAACGCCAAGGGTGGCCACAAAGACACAGAGATAGTCGATCCAGCTATTCTGATTCATGGCGGCCAGCACGCCCAGCGTCACACCGCCCACCACGGCAAAGAGAAACGCCATGGAGCCCAAGGCCAGCGAAACCGGAAACGTATTGGCAATGATTTCAGAAACAGTGCGGCTTTTGAACTGATAGGAGAAGCCAAAATCGAAATGTAGTGCGTTCCAGAGGAATGTGCCAAACTGCACGGGTAGCGGTTTGTCCAGCCCATATTTCTCGGCTAGATTCTTCTGCAACTCGGGGCTCAGCGGGTTTGCGTTGGGCGCTTGGGGGTCCAGCGGACTGCCCGGTGTGGCGTGCATAACAATAAACGTGATCAGCGCCATGGCCAGCAATGTGGGAACCAGCCAGATCAGACGTTCGACCAAATAACGGAGCATGTGCTACTCCTCAAAGCTCTTATAAATAATCAGTAGATCACAACGACAAGCGATAGAGCCGACTTCAACACTTGGGACCGACGCCTGAATTGCCAACACCGTTGCGGTGTACTGGTAATTGAGATGCAGTAATGACTTGTACGCGGTTACAGTGTGGCCCTCTACAATCGCCAGGGGATCGCAACACGGTCGACCTGGCAACTTTTACACCAGGCTTGCGTCAGTCCGCTTTCGTGTCTGTCCGAAAATTCTCTGTACCAAACCGTTCTGCCAGAGACAGCATAGGGTGCACAACCGAATTTACGGATAGGTTCTCAATACGATATGGCTCGCGACATTGTGAGTCAGTAAGATGTGAGTCAGTAGATATTTGTCCAAAGAAAGTATGACTGCAATTATGCCTATTGGACAGTGACCCAACAGAGTTTCTTGGGAGGATGATCAGAAACATCTAGATGGATTGTATATTATTCTGGTTGCGCTTGTCAATTTTAATATTTTTAATACACCACAACGGTGTGGGCGCGCTAGGCATCGGTCTGGCCTGCTGAATCCAGCGCTATCTCTTGCGATGCGATCTCCTGATTTTCTATACAGCTTCCCACGGCTGATAATCCAGCGACTGGTGGCGGAAATAGGTAGTATAGAGTTCGGCGTAGTGCCCGTCTTGGGCCAACAGATCGTCGTGATTGCCTTCTTCGATGATCTGCCCGTTGCGCAGCACAATAATGCGGTCGGCGGCGCGCACGGTGGAGAGACGATGCGCAATAATAATGCTGGTGCGGCCGCTGAGCACGCTAGCCAGCGCCGCCTGCACTTGCGCCTCGGTGATGGGATCAATGCTGGCTGTGGCCTCATCCAGCAGCAGGATGGCCGGATCTTGTAGCAGCACGCGCGCCAGGGCCACCAGTTGGCGCTGGCCCAGCGAGAGTCGGGCGCCTCGTTCGCCTACATCGGTGTTGATGCCCTGGGGCAGATCCTCGAGCCAGGAACCGTCGCCCAACTGTCTGGCGGCCACCGCTACTTCCGCATCGCTGGCGCCGGGGCGACCATAGCGGATATTGTCGGCCACCGTGCCGGAGAAGAGAAAGGGCGCTTGCGGCACCAGCCCCAACTGCCGCCGATAGTCGGCCAGATCCAGCGTGCGGATGTCGCGGCCATCAATGAGCAAGCGCCCACCTTGAAACTCATAAAAACGCATGAGCAGCTTGACCAGGCTCGACTTGCCGGCGCCGGTGTGCCCCACAATGGCCAGCGTCTCACCTGCCGGAATGGTCAGCGAGAACGCTTCCAGTACGGTGTTGCGCCCAGTGCTGTAATTGAAGGTCACATCCTCAAATTCAATGGCGCCGCGCAACCGACCCACCGGTTCCTGCGCCGTCTGCACCACCTGCGGCTCGTCGTCGATCAGCGCAAAGACGCGTTCGCTGGCGGCCAGCCCTTGCTGGAATTGGCTCCAAAACGAGGCAATGCTGGTCAGCGGATAAAAGAAGATGGTTAGCCCCTGCACAAAGAGATACCACTCGCCCACCGAGATGGTCTGGTTGATGGCCATGAGCCCACCCACATAGACAATAATGGCCACGCCCACGCCCGAGACCGTATTGAGCAGCGGGAAGATGCTGCCAAAGACCATCATGCGCCGCACCTGCACGCGGTACGCCTGTTCGTTGATGGCCTGAAAGTCCTGGTAGATGGCCGCTTCCTGGCGGAAGTTTTTGGCCACGGCAATGCCGCTAATGGTCTCCTGAATGGTGGCGTTGACCGAAGCCGTCGAGCGCTGCGCCAGCTGCATGGCGTGACGCGCCAGCCGCCGAAAGGCCAGGGCAATGGCAATCACAATTGGCCCCAGCGTCATGGTGATCAGCGCCAGCCGCACGTTCTGGTTCAGCATTACCGCGCTAATGACCACCACCAGCACCAACTGGCTGAGCAGGTCCACGGTTAGCGTAACCACGGTGGCAAAGTCCTGCGTGTCCGACGTGACCCGGCTGACAATGCGTCCGGCCGCGTGTTGATCAAAGAATGAAAGGTCGCGACGCATGACGGCCTGAAAGGCATCCTCGCGCAAGGCCAGCACTACTTCGCCCACGGCGCGCGCCGCATAGCGCTGCTGCACAAAGTTAAAGGCCCAGCCCAACGCGCCCAATACCGTGACCACGGCCGCCGCGGCCAACAAAAGCTGCAATTGGGGATTGCCGCCCAGCAGATCAATGCTGCGCGAAATCACAATCGGCGTAATCGTAGAAGCTAGCGAAACCAGCGACACCATGAGCGCTACCAGTGCTACCTTGCGCCAGTGCGGTCGAAAATAGGCGACAATGCGCCGCACCAGTTCTACATCGCTGTATGTGCGGTCATATTCTTCGGCTTCCAGGCCGGCGGTGAGACCCATTGGAGAGTTTCCTATTCGTGAAGATTTGGGAATGCATGGAAAAAGATTGCAAAGCGACTTTGATTATATCATAGTTGGGGGTAACCATTAGCAACCATTAGAAATGGACGCCTAATATTGAAAAATCGCCGCCGCGATTTAACCCCAGCCGCTGTGGCGGTTGCTCGATTTTAGCCGGGGATTCTATCCTGCCGCCCTATGTGCGCCGCCAAATCCCAATGCACCCGGCTCACAAAATTTGATTGACACGCCCTTTCAACATTGATATACTGGCATGGTCGATATAGTCCGGTTTTAGAGCCCATGTGGTCCAGGTGAGCATCCATTCAAAGCCTATCGAATGGGCAATCATTTTCAGGATGTTTTGCGGACAGGTTTTGGGTCAATACGCGGACGCCGCTATTATGCATATAGACGGACACCGTAAAATATCCTTTTTACTCAAGCGGTGTGGAGAAATATACGGACGCCCAGAATAATGGTTGGGACGGCAACTACGAGCCAACTCCCTTCATCCGACTCTGCCTACTTGCAATTGGCTGTGGTATAATAGTTGTTACTGTGTTTTGTTGATATGGGAGAAAATTTGAATGCATAGGGAACAACAACTTCAGTCAATTGATTATGCAAACGCCGTTGCAGCGCTTGTCGCTGATATGTCACCCGAACGAGCTGCACAGGTATACGATTTCGTGTGTTTTTTACAGCGTCGGCCTGCTTACCCTTCGCCAATTGCGTTGGATGAAGATGACTGGTTGAATGATAGTGAAGAACAAATGCAAGTCGAAGATGCCCTTTGGGAAGCAGCGCAAGCTCGTCACCATGATAAGTTCACATCTTTGATCACAGCAGCGAGAGCAGAGATTGATGCTGGAACAACAGAACCCCTATTTACGAAAAATGGCGAATTGAAGTTGCCATGAACTCACGCACTACCCGGAGCTTTCGCGAAACATTTCGAGCGTTACCGCCAGATGTAAGAGAGCGTGCAAGACAGGCCTACCGTTTATGGCGAGAAAATCCACAATTGCCAGGATTACGGTTTAAACGGGTGGGGGATCAAGTTTCAGTTCGCATCGGTCGTCAATATCGCGCGCTTGGAATTTTGCAGGGCGATACAGTTTATTGGTATTGGATCGGCAAGCATGACGAATATGACCGATTAATTGGCTGAGGTTTGTACTTCAATAGAGTTGCAACCAAAATAGAGTTGCAATAGGTCTCAGGTACAAGTTGTCGTTGTTTCATTAGAAGCAGTCTGAAAAGTCACAATTGGGTCCAAAAATATTCCGGGAAAGGGCCTATTGCGCATGATGTGACCAGGATTTCGTGGCCCTTTCCCGGAATGTGACACACCTCTACCACCTTTTCAGACAGCTTCTTAGGCTATATGCCCCACTTCATAAACTTCAATGCCATTCGACAAAAGATTGGGGTTATGTGAGGAATGCCGACTCAGGTTGAAGAAATCAGGAGTATCAGCAACATTCCTTAACGATCTGGAGCATGAACTTAAGCGAATCAAAAAAGGCACTTATTATCGAATTCTAGGATTCATCAAGCGTCGGCCAATACTTGCAATAGCTATTTCTGTGCTAAGTGCTATGTGTATTAACTTGTTATCCTCTGGATTATATGATCTTATCGTGAAGTTGCTTCAATAATGTATTTCACATAGCTGCCAACCACCGAACATCCATTGCAGTTGACCCCAGGAACCGTGCGTGATTCGGTGTTCGTCGCCCGCTTGGGAATGAGTTGGTTCGGGATGTTTTCGGCCACGGCACCCTCGGGCAACTGAATGTGGCGTTAGCCTCGGCCTCTGGTCAGTTTTGGAGTAAGAATGGCGGGTAAAATGGCATATGATGGATTTCTTGCGGGAATTTTTTGCTTTGCTTTCAACGTCCCCCAAAACAGGCAATTCCCAATGACCGTTTTGATGAAAATAGGCTAGGACTTGACCATGTGGGATTTGCCGTTGCGTCTCATCATCAACTCCATGAGTTGATGGTTGTTTTAGAAGAGTTAGGCGTCACAACTGCCGGAATCGAGTTTGATCCAGACGGGCAAAGTGATTATGTCTGTTTTCGTGACCCCGACAATATTCAAGTTGAATTTTATGTCGGGGATTATCACGATTGAAAAAGGTTTGTACGAATTGCCGTTGACTTCTCGTTGTGCATAGGAGAGAAATATAATGAGTGAAAATTCACAAATTCAGGCGGACACTTCAGAAGGGCATCGATTTTCCGATGAAGAACACTTAGATGGCCATTTTTCTATTGCGTATAACGCATATGAATCGCTATTACGCGCGGTCCAAATACAAGCGGGTTGGCATATTCTCGATGCAGGCTGCGGTACAGGGGCTTTTCTACCATTGATCTCAGAACTCGTGGGAGCCAGAGGGCAAATCAGCGCAGTCGATGTAGATGCTGAAAATGTTGCCTTGGCCCAAGCACGCGTATCTCAAGCTCAACTTCAATGCCCTACGAAAATCGAACAGGGTGATCTTCTTGATTTGCCCTACAAAACGAACGCCTTTGATGCTGTATGGTGTGCCAATGTTTCACAATATTTGGATGATAACAATCTCAGCGTCATGCTTGAAGAACTTATGCGAGTCGTTCGGCCGGGTGGCCTTGTCGCTATCAAGGAAACCGATATTACGGCCATGAGCCTCAATCCGCCAGGGCCAAGAGCAACTTGGCGTCTCTATGAGACATGGCAGGGGAGAGGAGATGCGTACCTCACGCAGTTGTTACGCGCTCCTGAACTTCCGGTTTGGCTAAGCAAGAGCGGTTTGACAAACGTGCACCTTGAAAGTGTTTTCAGCGTTGCCTCCCAGCCGTTGTCACCAAAACACAAGACCTTTCTGGCGGGTGTCTGTATTTATCATAGCCAAGAGGCAGCGCAATGTGACTTGTCCGAATCAGACACGCTTCTGTGGCAACAGGTCGGTGAAGTGAATTCAGCAGATCACATTCTCAACAATCCAGATTTTTATTATCGTGAAGCAAATATTGTCGTAATTGGTCAAGTTCCTGAATAGTCGGGAAAGTCGCAGCGGCTGGGCTGGCGGTGTAAATGGAGGGAGAACAGATGAAACAAAAGATCGGCCAAGCGCCCACCGGTTACAATACGATCAACACGTTTGTTATTGTAAAGAATAGCGCTTTACAGTATATAGAATTTACGAATTCGGTGTTTGAAGCCGACGAAAACACAGCTGTTCGAACCCCCGATCGGGACGGGAAGTTGATTGACGCTGAAGTTAAAATCGGGAATTCAACCATTTGGCCATTTACCCCCTCTTTTCTTCAGGTCTATGTAAATGATGTAGACTGGCTATTTCTATGAAGTATTTGTTTGACCTTGATGATACATTGGTGCGCACCTCTGACATCGTATTTCGTTCCATGCAGGAATGGTGCGTGAAGAATTCCATTGACCTGGATTTGGCGATCGAAACAGGGAAAGGACGCCGTACAGAGGACACAGTTTCTCTATTGGCGCCACACTTGAACGCGCAACTAGAGGCTCATTGGATTGAAGAGCGCGAAAGTGCGTTGGTAGGCAGCATTCAGCCAGTGGGAGGCGCCGTCGAGTTCGTCACTCAACTTGCTGAATCAAGCTGGGCAATTGTTACCTCTAGCTCTCACGAACTCGCCCTAAAGAAACTTAACGTGTGCAACTTTCCTATCCCGCAGATTTTAGTTTCCGCAGACAGTGTGGCGTCGGGCAAGCCAAGCCCCGAGCCTTATACCAAGGCCATCGAATTACTGCGGGCCACGCCCAGTGCTTGCATTGCGTTTGAAGACGCCGAGAGCGGTGTTGAGTCGGCATTAGCGGCGGGTTGCCAGGTGATAATCGTGGGAGATGCCGGCAGCCAATTCAATGCCGAAATTGCTGGCCGCATCAGCTCATTCAACCAGCTACGTATATCGGAGAGCGGGCTGCGTATCACCGAATGTCAACACACATAACAAGTAAGGACAGCCGACGCATAAATGCGCGGCGCTTTAGCGTCCTGCTGTTGACGAGTCAGCCGCCGTACCCCATCTTCTGCAACAGATGCAAGACAAGAAGCTCGCTCGGTTTATACATGGCGTCGTTGGCGCGTTTTTTGAGCTTGCCAGCCGCCGCGTGCAGATCGCCGCTGAGGTATGCATCCAAAATGGCGGGGTGAATATAGTATTGGCGACAGACCGCCGGCGTGTTGCCCAAGGTATCGGCCACGCGTTTGACCGCATCCACAACGGTCTGTTCATTTTCCCGCGCCGTCTCCGAGAGCGCCACCGCTTGCAGTTCTTCCACGGCCGCCACTGTGCCCGCCCACGTGCGAAAATCTTTGGCGGAAAATTCCTCGCCCGCCGCCGTCCGCAAATAGCTATTTACATCTTGCGACGTAATGGCCCGCACCACGCCGGCCTCATCTTCATATTGAAAAAGCTGCTGGCCGGGCAATTCCTGACACGCCTTGACCAAACGCGCCAGGCGCGGATTGCGTAAGGCAATCGACTGTTCCACGCCGCTCTTGCCGGTAAAGGCAAATTTGACGGTTGAACTGTTGATGTCGGCGTGGTCATCTTCCAGCGTGGTGAGGCCGTAGGAACCGTTTTGCTGCAGATAGGCGCTATTGCCGATGCGCATGTGCGTTTCGTCGAGCAACGCAATGGCCAGCGCCAAAACGCGTGCTTGCGGCAGATTATGCTTGCGCAGATCGGCATCCACCTGCTGGCGAATTGGGGGCAGCGCTTGGCCAAAGCGATAGACGCGCTCAAATTTGGCCATGTTGCGCATCTCTTCCCAAAGGGGGTGATAAATATACTGCTTGCGGGCGGCATCATCGCGGCCCGTGGACTGGATATGACCATTGGGCTCCAGACAGATCCACACGTCGGTCCAGGCTGGGGGAATCACCAACGCGGCAAAGCGCTCACGCAGCGACTGATCCTGCACGCGCTGGCCATCTGGATGCAGATAGGAAAAACCGCGCCCTTGTTTGCGGCGCGTGTAGCCCGGTTCTTCATCACTCACGTAGACTAACTCTATGGAGTCGGGGAATGCGATTGTGTTGGGCATGGAACAGACTTTCGGCTTCTCTGCGCAAGTAGGTAGGTCAACCCGCTTTGGCTTCGACAGGCTCAGCCGCCGCTCATGTGTCAACCCTCGAGAACTGATTGAACTACGAATTAAGAAGCTATCCGTAAATTCGGTTGTGAACTGTGTCCCGTCTCTGAGAGAGCAGTTTGGCACAGAGAATTTGCGGACAGACTCTAAGCTAACGATAGTTCCAGCATAGCGCGTTTGAAAAATCTGTTCCATAGATAGATGGTTTCGCGCGGATACAGAAATGGATACATTTGCAGTTTTCGCATGGTCCGGCTGCTTTATAGAGAAGCAAGCCTATTGGGGCGAGAAGGGGTTCGGCTATTTCACATCAGGCGCAATATGAATGCCGTTTTCGTCAATGCTTGCCAGCTCTGCATCCACCACGCGCACGCGCAGCGTCACCGGTGCATCCACGGCATTGCTGAGGGACTGACGAATCTCTTCAATAATGTTGTCGTAGTTGCCGGCTTCATACAGATAGGCCGTAAAGCCAATTGTCACCCCATTGGTCGTTGACGAAATGGCAATATTTTCAACTTCAACCCGGTCGCTCGGCAGGTCCTCACTGAGAATCTTCTGCACCGCGCTACGCATTCGCGTCTGCCGGGCAATAGATATGGTTGAAATCGCCAGCGGGATAAAAACAACCAGCAGACTAATCGTAGCGTAGACAAAGCCGCGCCGCACATCCCGCGTGCGCTCATCCCGCGTTGGCCGAAAACCGAGCAGCAGAAACATAAAGGCGCCGGCCACAATGATTGAAGCCAGATTGGTCAAAAAGAGCAGCCCGGCGCCGCTGGCAATTGCCCAGCGAAATGAGCCAATCCCATAGCCTACAACACACAGCGGTGGCACCAATGCCGCGGCAATGGCCACACCGGGCAGCGCGGCGGCCACTTCTTTGCGGCCCAGTGCATAGGCGGCAGCAGCGCCAGAGGCCAGCGCCACAATTAAATCAAGCAGCGTCGGTTGTGTACGCCCCAAGATCTCGCTGCCTGGCGGCAACGTTGGCAACAACCAGGTAAACAGAACGGCAATGCCAACGGCCACGACGACTCCGGCCGCGGTGGACAGGGCGGCGCGCTGCAACATGCGCAAGTTGCCCATCACAATGGCGTGGGCCATTGCGATCATCGGGCTCATCAGCGGGGCTACCAACATGGCGCCGATGATCACCGCGGCGCTATTTTGCAGCAGACCATAAAAGGCAATAATCGAAGCCAAAGTAATGAGAACATAAAAATCCACATTTGCCTGGGCATTGTGCCGCATCTCCATATAGACCGCAGCTTGTTCATTTGCAGCCAACTTGGGCAAACGCTCATCCAGCATGCGCCATATGCGATGAAAGATCGAGCCGGCCAATCTTGGTTCCCCCATTGCCGAATCTCCTTTGGAATCTATGGTTTGCACAATGCACAGAGATATTTTTACGGGCAGATCGCAAGTCGGGAAAAGCCCATATCGTCTTTGATGCCAGTGCCGATTTGCGCCAAATACAGACAAATAGGCGTTGGACTTCATACGCAAAGCTGGGTTCTACGGTTGATCTACAACCGCGCTTTGCATGCCGGCACTGCTTATGGACCGTACCGCCTCTGGCATAAAAATCTGCCGATAGGCGGCTGTGTTTTCCATAAGTTCTTCATGCGTGCCTTGGGCAATGAGATGACCATTCTTCATCAGCAAAATCAGATCTGCATTGCGGATTTGCGACAGGCGATGCGTAATCAAAAAGGTCGTGCGCCCTTCTAGAATGCGCCGCATGGCCTGCTGGATCTGGTCTTCGGTGTTGGAGTCGATGGCGCTGGTCGAGTCGTCCAGCACCAGAATCTTGGGGTCGCTGAGAAAGGCGCGCGCAATGGCCAACCGCTGCCGCTGGCCACCCGAAAGCATAACGCCGCGCTCGCCGATTACCGTTTTGTAGCCCTCGGGGAAGCTCACAATAAATTCGTGGGCCTGCGCTTCCCGCGCCGCGGCTTCGATCTGCGCCTGCGTTACCGCGGTGCGGGCGCCAAAGGCAATGTTCTCCGCAATGGTGCGCGAGAAGAGGAAAATGTCCTGCTCAATGGTGGCAATCTGGCCGCGCAGGCTGTCCATGCTCCACGCCCGCACATCCACGCCGTCGATCAGCACGCGGCCGCGGGCCGTATCAAAGGTGCGGTTGAGCAGCTTGGTCAGCGTGCTTTTGCCGGCGCCGGTTTGCCCGACAATGGCCACCGTCTGCCCCGGCGCAACGTGAAACGAAATATCATTCAGCACCAGCGACGCCGTACCGGTCGCGCCAGGTCCGCGCCCGTTCTCCGCCCCTTGATGGCGCGCCACTTCGCTACTCGCCACCTCGTCATACCCAAAACTGACGTGATCGAACAGAACATCGCCCTGCATGGCCTGGCTCAACCCCGCGGTATTTTGGTCCAGTTCGGTCTCAGTTAGAATCGTCTCCAAAATGCGGCGGGCGCCGGCCAGGCTCTGCTGAATCACTGACGAGGTGCGCAGCAAAAAGCGAATGGGCGAGCGCAACGTGCCGATCAGCGCCATGTAGGTAATCACCTGCCCGACCGTAATGTCGCCCTGGCGAAAGAGCAGCAATGCGTGCCCAAACGCCAGCCCAATGGCCAGACCATACAGCAGCAGCGGCAGATAGCGGGCATTGATATCCCCCTCCTGCACAAAGGCATCGCGATACGTGCGGGCGCTCTCGTGAAAGCGCCCTTCTTCGGCTGGTTCTTGCGCAAAGCCTTTGACCACTTCGATGCCGGCCACGGCTTCGGCCAGCCCGGCATTCATGGCGCCAAAGCGCTCGCGCAGCAGCCCGGCCACCGGTCGCAAATGTTCATTGTGGCGACGCAAAGTCACAACCAAGGCCGCCAGAAAGATCAGCGGCACCAGCAGCAGCTTCAGATCCAGCGTGGCAATGGTAAAAAGCGGGATCACCAGCATAAAGACCGATTCGGTGGTCAGCCCCAGAGCCGGAAAGACAAACTGGTTTACCTGCTGCACGTCATTGGTGGCCCGCGCCATCAGGTCGCCAATGCGCTGGCGCCCGTGATAGGTCTGGCTTTTGCTCAACAAACTCAGATAGAGCTCATCGCGGGCGTCGCGCTCCACCCGCTGCGCCAGCACGCGGATGACTAAACTGTTAACAATGTCAAAGAGGCCAAAGCTTACATAAGAGATTACAACCAGCAGCGCGGCAAAGGTAAGCGCGGTCACGCCCAAGCCATTATTGACCGTGTCGAAAGCCCGCCCCACCAGCACGGCGGACATACTCTGCGCGCCGCCCATGCCCGCCGTAGTCAGCACAAAGACGATCAGCAGCCACGGATAGCGCAATATGTGTGAATTGAGCCAGCGCAGCGGTGAGCGCAGGTTGTATTGATATTCGTTGTCAATTGTGAATTCGCGGAGGCTCATATTAAACCGATTCCCTTTACCACGAAAATCGTTATCGTCGATAACGATTTTCGTGGTAATTCAACAGTGGGTTTTTCTAAAAATTTAAATGTACGGCAAAACCCGCAAGCTAATTCTCAAATTAGCCATGATGCAAAAAAAATGCCGTTTCGTGCGTCATCGCCAAGCACGTGCCGTGCTGTCATGCTGATTCCCAATCTTCATACACCAAATCAGGTATGCCGCTAAATTCACGCACGTTATGGGTCACCAATGTACACGCATTAGCCAGGGCAATGGCCGCAATTTGCAAGTCGTAGGGACCAATCGGTGTGCCGCTAGCCGCCAATTGGGCGCGCACGCGCCCCACGATCTCCGCAGCAGCATCGTCAAAGGGCAGCGAAAGATACGGTTGCAGGAATTGACGCTGAGCGGCCAGCGAGCGCTCTGGATTCTGGCTGCGCTGCGCACCATAAAAGAGTTCCGCTTTCACCACGGAACAGACCACCACCTCCGTCGGCTGCAAGGCTTGCAATCGCCGCAACACCCCCGGCGCCCGCCCATTCATATAGCGGATGCACACATTCGTATCCAGCAAATAGCTCATATCAAAGCTTCTCGCTCATCATATGCGCCTTGCTCTGGACGGGTTAACGGATCGTCGGCCAGCGCTCCATAGGTCTGGGCAAAATAATTGGGCGGCCAGCCGCGGTGCTGTGCTTGGGCGAGCAATGCTTCATATGCTTCATAATCGAGCATCACAGCGGTTGGGCGACCGTGCTGCGTAATATAGACAACATCGCGTTCTTCTTGAATCCGGCGAATCACCGCGCTAGTTTGCCGCCGCAGATCACTCACGGGCATAATCTTTGTGCTCATTTTAAGACACTCCTTAGCACGAAATATGGTACAAAATATAGTACGTTTCCATATTATACCCATAGCAGCACATTTACGAAAGCTGTTGGGCATGTTGTCACCGGTACATTCCGTACGGTTTTATAATTGGCGGTTGTCCTTTTACACGACAACTTCCCCATTATTAATGAGCCACTGCACCGATTCTTGCACGGCTTGCAGTGAGCTGTAGCGGGGGCGATAATCGATCAGGCGCTGGGCCTTGGCAATGCTGCAATTGGGGCTGTGCGCAATGTGATCCCACGTGGCGCGCGCTTCATCTGCGCTGACGGTGGCGCGCCATTCTTCCCAGGGCAGAAACTTGAGATTCACCGGTTGGCCAAACCAGTCCGCCATGCGTTCGGCATAGCCGCGCAGCGTCAGCGCCGCAGCCGAAACCGCGTGAAAGCTTTCGCCGATGGCCGCGCTGCGGTTGGCCAGCGCCTGCATAAAGATCTGCGCCACGTCGTCGGCGTGTACGTGATGCACCGTTTCCATGCCTATGTTGGGCAGCGCAATCTCTTCACCGCGCGCCAGCTTCACAAAGACTTGCGGATTAAAATGGCCAGCCGGGTTCAGCGGCGCCCAGCCCGGCCCCACAATGTGGCCCGGATGCAGCAACGTGGCCGGAAACCCCTTGCGGCGTGCGGCGTCCAGCAAATACGATTCAATGGCGGCTTTTTTAATACCATAGTCGCCAAAGGGGCGGCGGGGCGCCGTCTCCGTGGTGGGTGTCTCCACGCTGGGGCCGTGAATCCAAATGGTGCCGCAGTGCAGAAAGTGTTGCACGTGGCCGTGGAGCGCCTCTGCCAACTGCTTGGCGCTATCGGGTTCAAAGCAGATCATGTCGATGACCGCATCGGCATTGAGCTCGCGGATCTGCGCGCCAAAGGCGCCCGCTGCTTCTGCCGCCGCCCGGTCGATCTGTACGTGCTGCACCTTGTGCCAAGCGCCGTTGGGCTGATACGGTTGACGCTGCTGCCGGCTCACGCTGATCACTTGATGGCCAGCTTCCACCAGCCGCGGCACTAAATAGGTACCCACGTGGCCCGTGCCGCCAATAATTGCTACACGCATTTTGTTGCTCCTTGTTGTCGATTGCTGTATTGCTTATTGCTGTATTACTTGTTGCTCTTTGATACAGCAATACATATAGCTTAATCCCCAATCCCGACTGCTTCACTCGTCACCGGCGTGCGCAGACCGGGCATCAATAGAATAATCAGCCCAATAGCCAAGGCAGCCAGGCTTGTTTGCAGCGTCAGCGCAAAGGGAGCACCCAAACGTTCGGCCCAAAAACCAATCTGGAGCTGACCCAGGGGGTCGGCGCCTATAGCCAGCACCAGCAGTCCCATCACGCGGCTGCGCATCTCGTCACTGGCGGTGATCAAGATAATGGCGCTCTGCATGGTGCCGAAACAGGAGATGCCCATGCCGGTGCAAAAGAGCAGAACCAGCGAAAGGCCATATACTTTGGAGAGCGCAAAGCCAAAGAGCATCAAGCACATCCACAGCGAGCCCAGACCGTAGATCCAGCCGTTGCCCACGCGCCGCCGCACCACGTTGATCAGCATGAGTCCCAGGAATGCCCCAACCCCCGAAGCGGTGCTCATCAAGCCCAACCCCAGCGGCCCCTGCTGCAACACATCCCGCGCAAAGACCGACAGCAGCGTCATGTATGGGAAAATCCACAAATTCATCACCAGCGTGATCAAGATGACCGCCAGCAGCGTCTGGTTTTGGCGCACGTAGCGCAGACCGTGGCCAATGAGCGTCCACGGCGGTGCGGTGGGGCGCATGGTGTCGCGCGGGATGGGCTGTTTTTGCAGCGTTTGCAGCACTAGCAGCGCCGATAAGGAGAGCATGGCCATGACGCTGTAACAGCCCGCCGCGCCCCAAGATGCGATGACGGCGCCGGCAATAGATGGGCCAATAATGCGCGCAATGCCGGTGAGAAACGAATCGATCAACATGCTGTCAACCGTGCGCGACTTGCCAACCAGATCGGGCAGCAGCGCCCGGCGCGCCGGCCAATCCATGGCCCACGCCGTGCCCAGGCAGAAAGCCAGTAACATCATGTGCCAAAGTTGAATGCGCCCGCTCCATAGCAACAGCGCCATGCTGAGATAGGCACACAGGTTGACGGTTTGCGCGGCCACAATCACGCTGCGGCGGCCAAAGCGGTCGATGATCAGCCCGCCAAAGGTGCCCACCAGCAAAAGCGGCAGCGAACGGCAAAAGCTGACCACAGACACCAGCCACGGTGAGTTGGTTAGCTCTAGCACGAGCCAGCCCATGACCACCTGTTCCATATAAAACGACTGCCACCAGAAGACATTGCCCAACAACATGCGGCGAAAATCGGGAATTGCCAGCGGGGAAAGCGATTGGCGAGCCAATAGGGAGCGCGAGACACTAAGAAGCATTGGATTTACAATCTCAAGTTTACGATTTACGCGTTTGGCTTATGGGTTGAACGTTAATGATAAATGCGAAGGCGGCGCGGTGGCAAGCTTGCAAAAGGCAGAGTCACAAACATTGCCAGTTAGGGCCTCGCGTTACGCAGCGACAGCCAGTCTGCTAGAGAGAAATAGGCACGTCGGCGAGCCGCCTTTCCGCCAGGCTTGCGTAACACAAGGTAGGGCCCTTTATGCTTCCCGCATTTCATTAACTCCCCCAATCTGCGTGACAAACGCGCGTCCCGCCGCGTCTAAATCGCCGCTTAGATCAAAAGATGCGCTGCGCAGACGAATGCCGTGAATTGTAATATCGAGGGGGCGCGGCAAACGAACCGGATAGACCAACACGGCCTGGCGCGCCTGCACAGCGTGGGCATAGGCCAGCACCTGCTGCACATCAGCGGTGGCGGGCAAGCCGCTGGGCGCCTTATACTTGGTGTCCATGACGCAAATTGCGCTATCTCCTACGAACAAGGCAATGTCTATACGAAAATTCAGCTCGTCGGCCAAATCATAGCGCAATTGGGGAGCCAGGGAGAGATCACGCGCCCCTAGTGCATTCTCCGCTGGCGGTTGGTGCGTGGCCAAATGCGCCGCCAACCAGCGATGGACAAAGCGCTCAAAGAGCTGCTCACTGTTGACCAAAAAGGCGGGGGACTCCTGCTCGCCGGTATCCAGGCTGGGGTTGACGTGCAGCAGGAAGAAGGCGCAAAGCGCATGCAATGGCTGATAGTCGCGGTTGAGCCGATCATAGCGCCGCTGCCGACACTGTTCGGCGCGGCAGGGCTGCAATGTAACCGCGTTGGCCAGCAGGCGATAGGCGCGGCGGAGCGTGGGTCGCGTTTCTTCTGTGCAGAGCCCGCTGCGCAAAAGCTGATGCAATGTCCAGAGCAGAATACGATTTTCTTCCACGTCGCTGGTTTGCTCTTGAAAATGGCACGGAACTACCATCTGCGACGGTTGGCCCACCAGGCGCGGCAGATCCAATCGCCCACGCACCACCGGCAGCCAATCGGCGCGGGCCACGTAGGTTCGGTAGAGTCCGCGCCGGCCGCGTTCCAAAATGCCGCGCGCCAGCAGCAGCGCCAGTTGTTCGTAAAAGCCGGGCAGCGTTTCCACTTGAAACAGCTCGGCGCCAAAGTGCACGCTGCGCAGGTCATATGCCGTGGCCAACATACCAAAGAGATTGCGCATCGGCGCCTTGGGCAGCAGCGCCAGCCCCACCTCATTGGAAAGCGCAATAAAACCCACCCAGCCCTGGGCGGTCAACTGCCAGCGCTGGCCATTCTTAAACGACGGTGGCTCCACCGCCACCTGCTGGCTATGGCGTCGCCACAGCAATTGGGCGTCGGCATCTGTAAATTCGGCCCGCTCCAAATAAACCGTTTCATATTCAGTTAAAGCAATAATGCGACGCGCCATATTGTGAAAAATCTAGACCGCCAGCGGCAGCTTTACCGGTTGCCCACCTTCAGCCGAAGATTGACGGATGGCCAAGATGATCTCCTGATCCAGCCGGGCCTGATACGGGCCATACGTGGGGTCGCCACCGCTACGCACGGCGTTGACCAGGCTGAGCAGACAGCCAGCCACGCCAATCTCATCATCGTGCCACTGCACGCCGTGGCCCTGCTTGGCCGGTCGAAACGGGTTATCCCAGCGCACAATGGGCTGCTCGGGATCGCCGGTATGGGCCACCATAGCGATGAGTCCACCGCCGTCCACGCGTTCCCAGCGCCGCTCCAGCGTAATGAATTGGGGCGCTTCGCCACCGGGCGCCAGCAGACTCAGCCGCTCCTGCACCTCCAGCCCCACACCCACGGTAATGCCCATGCCCTTTTCGGCCAAAAACCGGCTGCTGCGCCACCAGCGCAGCGGTGAATCATAGCCCACGTTGGTCCAATGGAAAACGCCCAGCCGACCATCGGCAAAGTCGATGAGCCCGTGCTCCTGCGTTTCGCTGCGTTCCCCCATTTTATCCCCAATGCGCGACCAGTGCGAGGCCAGCTCATATTGACGCACGGCGCCGGTCACCTGTGTGGGGACGGCGTCAAAGCCCAAGTAGGCGCGCATGACGCTGACACCGTGATAGCCGTGACCGGCAAAGTCGTTAAATGACGAATAGACGCGCCCAAACAGGCCCGCTTCGATGAGCTTGAGCTTGATCTGCTCCAGCGGGCGGCGATGAAACTGCTCGGCCACTTCGATCTGTAGCCCGCGGGCGGCGGCCGCCGCAATAATGGCGTCCGCTTCGTGCAGATCGTGCGCAATGGGGGTCTCCAGCAGCACGTGCAGGCCTGCCTCCACAGCCATGAGACCGACCTGTCCATTGGCATTATAGTTGACCGACACAATGCCAATTTGCGGTGCGGTCTCGCGCACAAGCTGCTCTAAGTCTGTGTACCAGGGCGCGCCCAAGCTTTCGCCCAGCCGCTGCGCCGAATTGACGCTGCGTCCCCAGACGGCCACCAATTCCACCTCGTGCGGCAGCGCTTTTACGATGGGCCCGTACAGATAATCCGATCGGCGCGCCGTGCCAATAATGGCCACGCGCAAGGGAGAATTTGAAGACGCATTTGAGTTGTTCATCATCACTTGTGAATCCTTTTTGGTTGTCTAAACTATGATTTGGATGATTAGATGATGGACTATGATTAGTCACGACTCAGCAACGCCGTTATTGCGAATGTGTGCTGACAGGAAAAATCATAGCCCATCAAACAATCAAACAAATCACAGTCCAGACTCCGCCCCTCTCCGCCATCGAAACGCCTCCATCCGCTCTGGCTGGTCAAAAAAGTACTCCTCTAGGTACGGCTCAATTTCGGTCTGCCAAATGTCGGTGATCTCATCCGCCAAATTGGGGCGCAGGAAATAGGAAATGCCCACGGCGTAATTGGGATCTTCAATGGCGCGGTTGATCTGCTCCAGCCGGCGGATCAGCGGCTCGACATCGAAACCGGTCTGCTGCTCAGCATGAAAACGGCGTAAAACGTCATAATTGGGAAAGAGCGGAATAAAGGCAAAACGGCGGCGCAGCGCGTGATCCACCAGCGCAATGGAACGATCCGCCGTATTCATGGTGGCCAGTATCAGCACATTGGTGGGGATGCGAAACGGCTCACCGCCGCCCGCCAGATGGATGGCTTGGTCGCGATACTCGAGCAGATACATGAGTTCGCCAAAGACGCGGCTCAAATTGGCCCGGTTGATTTCGTCGATGATCAGCACGCACGGCCCGTTGCGCTGACGCGCGCGGTGGCAAAAATCTAAAAAGCGCCCCGGCACCAGCTCATAAGTCAGTCCGCCACCGGCGGCAGGCCGCGGACGCAACCCCTGCACGAAATCCTCATAGGCATACGCAGCGTGAAATTGCACCACTTCATAAAAACCATCGCGTATTCCATCATCAGTAGCGCTGCACAAATGGCGCGCCATCTGCTCGGCCACAAAGGTCTTACCAGTGCCGGGCGGACCATAAAAAATGGCCTGTCCCTTGCGCTGCACAATCTGCACCCAGCGCGCCACCACTTCTTCATCCAGATAGACCGCCGCCGCCACCTGCGCCAACGTATACGGCTCGGCGGGGGCGTGCCGCACGCTCATGTCCTGCGGCGACGCAACCACTTGCGGCCTGAGCGTATCGAAGGCCAACTCCTTATCGGCAGGCTCCCCGTCGGCGTTCCGAGCCGAGCTCTGGCGCTCAGGCGGCGGTGACGGGGTTTCATATGCAGCAGCGTTATACTCTGCCGAGGATTCAGTCAGCCGCCGGATGTGGGGTGATTCAGCCGCCAGCGACTCTTCCAGCAGTTGCCGATAGGCCAGATCGTCCAACAATTGTTGTGCGTTTTCAGCGGTTAACTGCGTTTCTTGGCCGGCATCAGACAATGTCCAAACCCCACGCGGACCGGCTGATAACAATCCCAGATCCATCAGCGCCCGTCGGGCGCGATAGATCTGGTTTTTGACTCGGCTAATGCCGGTGGCCGAAAGCCGATTTAGTTCGCTCCCCGGCAGATTGGCATGGGTCAACACGGCTTCCATTACCTGCGCCGTGCGCCCGGCGCCGCCCATACTTTGCAGCACGTCCACAATGGGAGCCATAAACTTGAGATAGGTGGGTGGTTCGCGTTCAGCAGCAGGAGCAATGGATTGCGCAAGCTGCGCCAATGCGTCGGCAGACAGCGCGGGCGCGCGCATGATCTGTTCAAATTCGGCCTGCGCCAGCAGATGCAGCGCCTTGCGCCAATCCACATCAACCAGCTGCCGCGGCGCCAGCTCGGTCCACTCAACGGGAAAGCGATGAGCCAGCGGCACATCAGCGGCATAGTAGTACGGCCCGCTGATCGTCCCCACGCCCAGCAGCAGATCGCCGCGGTGTACCAATACGCTATCGCCTTCGTGCAGCTGGCGCGCAAAGCGCCACGCCTGGTCCGCGCCCCGTTTAGACCAATGCTCATGCTGGGCAGCCAGGCTATCGCGGCGGCGCAAAAACTCGCGGCGGTCAATGTCAGAAAGATCACCCAACTCATCCCAGCCCAGGGCGACAAAACAGCCCGTGCGCCACTCTTCCCACACCCAGTCATCGTCACCTACGGCTATGGCCCAATGACGGGGTTCGCGCAGGCTAAACTGTCGTTCCGAAATCAACCACTGGCAGAAGAGATCGAACGCATCGGATGGCGTCAACGCGTTGAGCGGCGATATCTGCAATGCGCCGGCCAATTCTTGGACCAAAGCCTGTAACGCCCCATTGGCGCGTGGATAGTCGGTTAGCGCAGTCAAAAAGGAACGTTCGCCAAAATAGTTGAGCACCTGGCGAGTACGGTTGCTCAATAACGCAAAGGCATCTGGCCGCAGGGCGTTGAGCATGGGCGTCAGCGCGCCACTTTGCAGCCCCTTGGTAACGGGCTGGGCGCTAAATGCAGCGCACGCCGCATCTAGCTGTGTTGGCTCTTCCACACAGCGGTGCACAAAATCAAACAGCGCCTGGGCCAGCCGCAGCACATCACCATCCTGTGTCCAGCCTGCAATGCGCTGCCACGCCGTCAGGTCACCCATGACAAAGGGCGTCCAGTGGATCCACGCGCCCTGCCAGCGGTGCGCGGCGCTGTTGGCGTGCGGCAGCAGCTTGCGCAGCACGTCATGGGCCAGCTGTTCATCGGTGAGGGGCTGGTTGGCGGGGATCTGCGCTTGAAGCGCCGCATAGTTGACGCGCGCGGTCTGACGAGTTTCACGATAACTGGCGGCGCGCGCTGCCCAATCACCCTCGGTCAACGTCGCGCGCCGAAACTCATCGAGCAGCAACGTAATTTCTCGATGCTTGGCGGGTGTTAATATTGGGCTACTGGCCTGCAGAGAAGCGGTGTTCGTTGTCGTCATTATTGGTTTGTTTGGTCAGCACATCGCGCCCGCGCTACGCTGACCCAAGCACGGTCTCCACCCAGCATTCAGCCAAAACGTGATGTCCAGCCGGCGAGGGATGCACCCCATCGTGGGCCCAATAGGCGGGCGGCGCTTGGGTCAGCACGGCATCCAGCGCGGCTTGGCAGGGCACAAAGAGGGCATCGTAGGCGGCGGCCAGCTCGCGCACCACGGCGCGGCGCTGCTCTATCTCCGCTACCCAGCCGGCTTCCACGACGCCACAGGGCAGCACAAAGGGCTCGCAAAGCACAAGCTGCACATTGGGCAATTCCTGCCGCGTAAAGTCGAGCAACATGCGATAGACCGCGGCGTAGCGCGCCACCTCTACGCCATTGCCATACATAAACTCGTGCCACGTATCGTTGACGCCGATCAAAATGCTGATCAGGTCGGGCTGCAAGTTAAGCGCATCCGATTTCCAACGGGCGTAGAGATCGACCACGCGGTTGCCGCTAATGCCGCGGTTGTAGAATTGCAGGTTGTCGCCCGCCCGTTCGTGCAGCAGCCGGGCCGCGATCTGGTTGCAATAGCCGCTGCCCAGCGCGGCCGGCATGTTGGGCTGCGCGTTCTCGCGGTTGCGCCCGGCGTCGGTAATCGAGTCGCCCTGAAACAAAATGGTGCTATTGGGTTGAATCAGCATAGATTTTCCTTTTATTTGATGCATAGATTACACAGATTAAAAATCTCTAAAATCTGTGTAATCTGTGGATTATTTTCTGCCTTCCGCGCGCTGGTTCCTCACTTTAGTGCAGGGCACAGCGATTGTCAATTTTATGGCGTTTTTTACTTGCACAAAACCACGCAATACGTTAATATGCGCGCGATATAAATGCTTGCTTTTTGCATTCATTTTTAACGGCTGCACCCAGAGGGAAATCCTATCGAGTGAACACAATTTAAATCTGATCATTCGCGCTGGTGATACCAGGATCAGATATACTTGGCGCGTTGTGAATGGCCTATTGCGCACATTTGTGACGCACGCGAGTATAACAAAATCGCGCTACAGGAAGTGGTTTATACGTTTATTGCTGCTGGTCTAGCAACAGTAAATGTATAAGCCTCTTTTTTTTTCGCAAATTTTTACGCGCATACAGTGGCTAGCCCTTTTTGAGGAGAATGAAAATGACCAAAATGCACAAGCAGCTGTGGCAGGGATGTATCTATTTGTGTGCGGCGGTCTTGATGACTGCCTGTGTGAATGCAATTCCATCGAGCCCGGCAGATGCCCCCGCGGCCAGTGGACCGCTAACCGTGCTGGAATGGGCGGGCTATGATGAACCCCAATATTACCAGCCATTCGCCGCCAATCATCCCGATGGTGATATTGAATTTGCCTATCTGGATCAGGACTCGGACGCCTACGCCAAAATGCAGAGCGGCTTCCAGATTGACGTGGTGCATCCATGCAGCAATTGGTGGGGCGTGTGGGTGCAGGCCGGGCTGGTGCAGCCCATTGACACGACGCGGCTGAGCAACTGGTCCGGCATTTCGCCCAAGCTGGCCGCGCTGGGCAATTTCGACGGCCAGCAATATTTTGTGCCGTGGGAGTGGGGCTTTGATTCGATTCTGGTGCGCACGGACAAAATTGAAAAGATGCCCGAATCGTGGGGCGATCTGTGGGACCCCGCTTATGCAGGCCGTCTTTCCATTGCCGACATGCCTGAGGTAAACCACGCCACGGCAGCGCTGGCCTTGGGGATCAAAGACCCGTGGCAGACCACGCCGGAGCAGAATGAAGCCATTAAGCAGAAGCTGATCGAGCTGAAACCCAATGTGCTGACCTACTGGACCGGCTCGACTGAGCTGAGCCAGCTCGTGGCCTCCGGTGATGTATGGATTGCCAGCAACGTCTGGCCAGATACCTATGGCACGCTGCTGGATGAAGGGGTACAGGTCGCATATCTCGAGCCCAAAGAGGGGCGGCTGGGTTGGGTCTGCGGTTATGGCATCAGCGCCAACGCAGAACACGTGGACCTGGCCTACGAATATTTGGATGCGCTCATTTCGCCCGAATCCATGGCGCAAGAGGCCAACGACTTCTGGTATGGCGCCGCCAATATGGACGCGCTGCCGCTGATCGACGAAAGCGTGGTTAAGCTGTTTGAGCTGGATGACCCCACCGTGCTGGACCGCACCATCTTCTACGAAACCATGAGCGAAGAGCAGCGCGCCGAAGTGACCGAGATGTGGGATGAGGTGAAGGCAAGTCAGTAAGCACAGGCCCCATTGATGGAACGCAATAAACTTTCCTGGCTCACCCTCTTCATCGGCCCCTCGGCGCTCTGGCTGCTGCTGCTTTTTGTATTGCCCATGGGGGCCATGGCGCTCTTTACTTTTCGGGCGGGCAGCTTCGGCGCCGAACGCGAGGTTTTTACGCTGGAGCACTATCGCGACTTTTTGAGTCAACACAGCTATCATTTGCTGCTGTGGCGCTCAACCTGGATGTCGCTGTGGGTAGCGGTTTTGTCCATTGTGCTGTCGTACCCGGTGGCTCACTATTTGGTCTTTCGCGCCGGCGATCGACGCATTCTGTACCTGCTCATTCTGATGGTGCCGGGCTGGATCAGCTTCCTGCTGCGCATCTTTGCGTGGAAGGTCATTCTGGGTTCAGGTGGTGCGCTCAACAGCCTGCTGCTCTGGAGCGGATTAATCCACGAGGCGACACCGATTCTGCTCTACAGCCCGCTGGCCGTCGTGGTAGTGCTGGTCTACGTGTGGATTCCCTTTGCCGCGCTGCCCATCTTTGCCTCGCTCCAGCGCATTGACAACTCGCTGTTGGAAGCTGCCGCCGACCTGGGCAGCCCCCAGTGGGAAACGTTCCTGCGCGTGGTGCTGCCGCTGAGTATGCCCGGCGTGGGCGCGGCGTTTTTCCTGGTGTTCATCCCCACGCTGGGCGAATATGTAACGCCGCTGCTGGTGGGCGGCGTCAATGGCATTATGTATGGCAACGTGATTCAAAGCCAATTTTCGCGGGCGCTCAACTGGCCGCTGGGCTCGCTGCTCAGCCTGGTGATGCTGGTGGTGGTGCTGCCAATTATGCTGCTCTTTAACCGGCTGATCAAGCTGGAAGAGATTGTGGAGATATGAGCCGTGGCGGCGGCAACGCACGGCAAATTGAGCCTAGTTCTGGTTGCGAAGGGCTTGCCCACCGCAAGGAGCGCAAAGATTCGCAAGGACCTTTTTCTGACCTTCCTTTGCACTCTTCGCGTTCTTAGCGGTAAAAATTGCTTTGCGCGACTGAAATGAATCGGGGCTGAGTCGAAGATTTTGGACGCCGTGCATCGTAGTCTGCGCGCACGGTGAGGAGGTATGTGCATGGCTGCACGCGCTCGATTTTCGTTGAGCCCGTTCTACTTTTTTCTGCTCAACGCGTTTCTCTATTTGCCGCTGCTGCTGCTGGTCATCTTTTCGTTTAACGATTCGACCAGCCTGGTCTTTCCATTGCGCGGTTTTACGCTGCAATGGTATCGTGACCTGATGCAGACGCCCGAGCTCATTGAATCGGTGGTCAACAGCCTGCTCTTGGCGGTGGGCTCCGGGCTGGCCGCCACTGTATTGGGCACGCTGGCGGCCATTGGGCTGGTCCGTTTTCGCTTTGCGGGCCGCGGGCTCTTCTTATCCATCACGGCCATGCCGCTGGTAATTCCCTCGGTAGTGCTGGCGGTGGCGCTGCTCATTGGGCTGATTCAGCTAAACGTGCCGCTTTCATTGTGGACGGTAGGTTTGGGGCACGTGGTGATCAGCCTGCCCGTGGTGGTGATGATTGTGGCGGCGCGGCTGGTGGGCATCTCCGCCACGCTGGAAGAAGCGGCCATGGACTTGGGCACCACCTTTTGGGGCGCCCAGTGGCGGGTCACGCTGCCGCTGGCCATGCCGGCCATTGTGGCCGGCTTTCTCAACGCGTTTACCACTTCCTTTGATGAATTTGCGCTGGCCTTTTTCCTGATTGGCCGCCAACCCACGCTGCCCATTTATCTCTATTCCCAACTGCGCTTTCCCAGCCGGCTGCCATTGGTCGTAGCTGTGGCAGCGCTGATCATCGCCGGTTCGGTGTTATTGATTATCTTTACCGAGTGGCTGCGGCGGTGGGGGAGTGAGGAGTAAGTAGGGAGTAGAGGAGTAGAGGAGTCGCTAGCCACCCCTCCACTCCTCTACTCCTCTACTCCTCTACTCCTCCACTCCTCTACTCCTCCACCCGAGCAACAAATTTCAACGGAGAAGAAGCAATGGACGAGCCCAACGGTCCGTACGCCGTAGAGCTGCGCCAATTAACCAAGCAATTCCCCGGGCGCGGCGGCGGGCAGCCGGTGACGGCGGTGGACCATGTGTCGCTGCAGATTGGCCAGGGCGAATTTTTTACGCTGTTGGGGCCGAGTGGCTGTGGTAAAACGACCACGCTGCGCATGATTGCCGGTTTCGAGCTGCCCACCGCCGGCGATCTGCTGATCCAAGGGCGCGCCATGACCAATATCCCCCCCAATGGTCGCCCGGTCAATACGGTTTTTCAAAATTACGCGCTCTTTCCTCACATGACGGTGGCGGACAATGTGGCTTTTGGGCTGCGCGTCAAACGCGTTTCCAAAGCCGAGCGCGAACAGCGGGTACAGGAAGCGCTGGCGCTGGTGCAGCTGAGCGATCTGCGCCAGCGACGGCCAGCTCAGCTTTCAGGCGGTCAGCAGCAGCGCGTGGCGCTGGCGCGCGCCATTGTCAATCAGCCACAGGTGCTGCTGCTGGATGAACCGCTGGGCGCGCTGGACTTGAAGCTGCGCAGAGAGATGCAGCTCGAACTCAAGCATCTGCAAGCCCACCTGGGCATTACCTTTATTTACGTCACCCATGACCAGGAAGAAGCGCTGACCATGTCCGACCGCATTGCGGTTATGCAGCAGGGCGTGGTGCAGCAGGCCGCCGATCCAGTTACTATTTATGAACATCCGGTCAATCGCTTTGTGGCCGACTTTATTGGTGAGAGCAACTTTCTGGCCGCGCGGGTGGCCGCAACGACCAATGGCCGGACGGAGGTGGATCTGCTGCACGGAGCCTGGCGGCTGCCGGTGTCGCTCAACGGCCACGGCGCAGCGTCCCAGCCCGCATTGACCATTACGGTGCGTCCAGAAAAGGTGCTGTTGGCGCCGCCAGCAGAATTGCTAAACGGCGCAATGGCCGGCTCAAAGCTGTATTGCGCCCAGGGAGTTGTGCAGGAAGCGGTCTATATTGGCACCGACACGCGCTATCAGGTGGCGTTGCCCACGGGAGAATCGCTGGTGGTGCGGGCGCCCAACATGCGCCAGCGCGGCCAGGACTATAAAGTAGGCGACACCGTACAGGTGGCGGTGTATGAAGAGGATTTGCGCCCGCTATGGGGGTGAGGGATTCATAAATTGCGGTAGTAATACTAATTGACCAGCTAGGAACCATGTTTATGATGAGACCTGTCAGGTTTGCAAAACCTGACAGGTTTGATTCTTTTCACTACTACCCACCATTCACAATTCGGGTCTGCTCTATTCCGCTTCAAAACCCTCGGGATAGAGAATCACCTCGATATACTGATTTTCCGGCAAGTATGCTTGGGCCGCGCTTTGCACATCTTCGGCGGTGACGGCGCGGATGCGATCCTCAAAAACCAGGATGTCGCTCATGGGCTCGTCGGGATTTTCCACATAGAACTTGAGCACGGCGGTCCAAAAGCCGTTGGTCTCCACCTGCTCTTCGCGCTGGTTGAGCTGGATCTCGTGGAACTTCGTCACGTTCTCCTCAGATGGTCCCTCAGTTTGCAGCTTTTCGATTTCCCCAAACACGGCGTCGATCAACTCGCGGGCGCGGGCCGGTTCGCTGCCAAAGTAGACGCCAAAATAGTAGTTCTCCTTAGGCTGCTCATTGATATTTGAAAAGGTGCCAGACGCATACGCACCGCCCAGCTCTTCACGCACGGTGTCGCGCACCATAATATCCAGAATGGTTTCGACTGCCCGAATATGCATACGATTGTCCGGCGTAGCCGCCAAGTCGCCATAGAAGATCAGCTCGCTGATGCTCTGCTCATCCTGCCCTTTTTTCACGGCTTCCTGGATCACGCCGGTGGGCAGATCGGGCGCTACGTCCTGCCACGTTTCACCCCGATCGGTGGCGGGCAGCGTGCCCAAATATTGCTGGGCCAGCGTCTTGATCTGCTCCACATCGAAGCTGCCGGCAAAGATAAAGGTGAAATCGCTCATGTCGGCAAAGCGATCTTGGTAAATCTCAAAGCCGCGCGCCAGGTCCAGCGAATCGATAATCTCCACCGTAAAGGGTCCACGCCGTACGGTGTCGCCGTAAAGCGCCTTGACCAGCGCATCTTGCAGCGCAGCGTTGGGCGAAAGGCTGCGGTTTTCCAGCTGGGCGCGTTGATCGTTGCGGAAGGATTCAAAGGCGTCTTCATCGGCGCGCGGCGCCGTGGCGTAAAGATAGATGAGCTGGAACATGGTCTCCAAATCTTTGGTGGAGGCGCTGCCTGAAAATCCTTCGCTCAGCTCATCAATGTACGGGCTCACGCTGACCGTTTTGCCGGTGAGCAGTTTGATCAACGCGGTTTGGTCAAAGTCACCCACGCCGCTTTGCGCAACAATGCTGGCAATAGTGTCCGCTTCGGGGAAATCCTCATCCGAAACCAGCGAGGAGCCGCCCGGGCTGGTGGCCGTGAAGAGCACCTCATCCTCCTTAAAATCAGTGGGTTTGAGCAATATGTGGACGCCATTTTCCAACACCAGCTCGGTGATGCCCAGCTCGGAAATCTCATTTTCAGACACAATGGCCGCCGGCGCCGGCAAATCGCCCACCAGCTCGGCCTCCACCACGGCGTCTTCATAAGGTGCAATGTCCGCGGCCAGCACGTCAGTCAGCACGGCGGCCAGCTCATCCTCGGTGGGCGCGGGCGCATCTTCCTTCTCCGGTGCGGTCACAATCACCGAGCGATTGGCTTCGCCCTGCAAGTCGTCGCCCACGCTGTTTACCTCGGCCAGCGTAATATCGGGCAGCAGCTTGTCCACTAGATCGTATTCAAAAGCAATGCCGGGTGCGGTGGCTTTCTCCAAAAAGTGAGTCACATATTCATCGACCAGACTGCTGCTCTCGGTGTTGGCGCGCTCCTCATAGGCTTGCTCATAAAAGCGCAACAGATCGGTCTTGGCCCGCGCCAGTTCAGATTCGGTGAAGCCGTGGCGCCGCGCTCGCTCCAATTCAGTGAAGACCGCTTCCAGCCCGGCCAGCGCGCCACCGTCATTGACCTGCGCCACAAAGGTGGCCAATTCCACCGGGCGCACCAGGCCGCTGGCGCCCACATACGCGCCCACAAACGGCGCATCTGCCTTGCGCCCAATCTCATCCAGGCGAGACTGCAACATGCTGTAGAACAGACGCCCCACAAGCAGGTCGCGGTATTGGGCGGCGGTCTCCAGCGGTTCGGCATCCTGCATATACGAGAGGCGCACCTGGGTAGATGTGTTTTCGGGGTCGGTGGCAATCAGATAGCGCGTCGCGTCGTATGACGGCACGCTGTAATTCTCGCGTGCGGTTTCGGCGGCGGGATTGGACAATGTAGAGAAGCGCTCGATGATCATCTGTTCCACGGCATCCACGTCAAAATCACCTGCGGCCACCACGGCCATCAGGTCTGGTCGATACCACTGTTTGTAAAAGCGCTCAATCACATCGCGCGGGGCGTTGCGAATAATCTCCATATCGCCAATGGGCATGCGTTCATCGTAGCGTGAACTGCCCAGCCAAACCGGAAGAATCTCGTTGCGCATGCGGCCGCTGGCCGTCTGCTCGCGCAGCCGCCATTCTTCCACCACGACGCCGCGCTCCTTATCGATTTCGGCTTGGTCCAGCGTGGCGTAGGCCGCCCAATCTTCCAGCACGTCAAAACCGGTGGCCAGAATTTCCGCATCATCTGTGGGCACGTGCAGCATGTAGACGGTCTCCTCAAACGAGGTGTATGCGTTCAAGTCCGGCCCAAATGTAATGCCCACCGACTCGAGAAAATTGACCAGCTCCTGCCCGGCAAAGCGCCGCGTGCCGTTGAACATCATGTGTTCTAGAAAATGGGCCAACCCTTTTTGGTCATCGTCCTCTTGCAGCGAACCGGCGTTGACCGCCAGCCGCAGCTCGGCGCGATTGGCCGGCTCTTCATTATGGCGCACGTAATAGGTCAGCCCGTTCTCCAGCACGCCATAGCGAATGGCTGGATCCAAGGGCAATGTGGCATCGGGATCGGCCAAGGCGTCATCTACCGTCGCCACAGTGGCAACATCCGTCTGTGCCGGCGGCGCGTTTTCCATAACCAGCGGTTGGCAAGCCGCCAACGCCAGCGCCAAAATCATTAACAAAAGAAACCATCGTTTCATCTGTATTTCTCCTTCAAATTATAGAACTTACGCAAGCCTAGAGAGAAAACTGCCAAGTCAGCCAAGCTGTTCTCGTCTGGCGATCCACTGGCACTGCGTACGTCGTGATTAGACTTATTTTATCTCAGTATGCCGCCACGAGGTTGGCGATTTGAGCATCGGTTCCGATTTTGAGCATCATATCATCCAACCGTACGCAACCCAAATAGGGCAAATTGCGTAGAGAATCGCGAACATGGAGCAACTGTGCTGCATAGGAGCTGTCGTTTTATCCTGAATGGTCTGTCTGAGTATAATCTGAGTATAAAATGAAAATTGGCGAAAAAAGTTACACCTTACGTCGCGCCAGTTGATGGCCAGGAAAGAGCAGCAGGCTTGATCTAGGATTTTGCGCAAGGCTTGCGTATGTTTTTATGCTGCGGTTGAGATGAGAGCCGGAATTTTCTGTTGGCTCAACAGGCGAAAAAATGTCGGTTCTCATTTAGAGCTGAGAATAGCTGAGTATAAAAGTGTGAGATCAGCAGTAACAGATGGTAAACCAAGCCGGAACTTCTGCCAATATGATGGCGTCTATCTGGTTGTCACGCCCCATTGGATGACAAAGGATGGCACGACTGAGGCAGCGCCCGCAGTTTGCCAAGAGCCGAGCAGCATCCCGGCCAAAGCAGCTTACAGCAACTGCGGTTGTAAAAGCGATTAGTTGCACAGGAACATTGTGCAGGAAACATTGCGCAGGAAACATTGTGCAAGGACATTGTGCAGGGACATTGCGCAGGGACATTTAGAACGCTTGCAAAGTAGAAATCAAGTTTTGCACATCTTCTTCCCCGGAGGCAGATTGAACATTGTCGGAAATTATAGGCGACTTTGGCTCACAACATGGCTGTTTGGCCTGATTGGGCTGCTGTTGCCGCATTCCCTATATGCCCAAAGCGCACAGCCGGGGCTGACCATGCAGGCTCAAGCGGCTTATGCCGGCCATTTCAAATATGGCGAATGGCTGCCCGTCTGGGTCGAATTGGAAAATAGCGGCCCCGATTTGGACACCGAAATCCGCATCACATTGACCGCAAACGCCGGTCCGGTTACCTATGCCGCCGCGGTGGCCCTGCCCTCCGGCGCCCGCAAGCGACTGCCGGTCTATGTGCTGCCCAACAATTACTCGCGCGAGCTGGAAGTGCATCTGGTCGATCGCACGGGCAGCGCTGACTCGCCGCTGCTAACGGCGACTGTGGCCGTAGATCCGCTGCCCAATATTAGCTATCTGGCGGGCATGGTGGGCGGTGAACGCGGGGCTATTTCTTTTGCCGCCAACGCCAGCTTGGGCCAGCTTGAGCGCCGCGTGGTGCTGGCGGATATTGCGCTGCCCGCGCTGCCCGAGCGTGTGGAGGGGTTGAACTCGTTTGATGCGCTCATATTCAATAACGTAGAAGCGGCGGCATTGACGCCGGCCCAAAGCGCGGCCCTGCAAAGCTGGGTCGGGCGGGGAGGTCGCCTCATTGTTGGCGGTGGCGCCACGGCCCAGGAGACGCTGGCCAATTTGCCCGAGGCGCTGCAATTTGTCTCGGTGCAGGACATAATCGATGTCGAGGAAGTGCCAGAGCTAGCGCTTTTTGCCCAGAGCGATGCCATTGAGGCGCCCGGTCCGTTTACGCTGGCCCAAGCACAGATTCATACCGGCGACGTCTTGGCCCACACGGGCGACACACCGTTGCTTACCGAGTCTCGCTTTGGCAGTGGCTATGTGAACTTTGTGGCGCTGGATCTGGCGGGTGCGCCGTTCAACGCCTGGACGGGCGCCACGGCCTTTTGGAGCAAGCTGCTCGACCGTGACGCCAGCTATGCCAATTGGCTGCCGCCCGATATGTCAATGCGGCAGATGCTCGCTGACCGACTGGGCTATTCGCTATCCAATTTACCTTCGCTAGATCTGCCTTCGATCCGCAGCCTGTCGCTGCTGCTGCTGCTCTATATATTGCTAGTGGGGCCGACCAACTACTTTTTGTTGCGTCGAATGCACAAATTGCACTGGGCGTGGGCCACGATTCCGCTGCTGACCATTCTCTTTTCGGCAGGCGCGTTTGGCCTGGGCTACAGCCTGCGCGGCAATGATCTGATCCTCAACAAAATCGCCATTGTGGACCCGCTTCCCGACGGTGCGGCCAATGTGACCAGCTTTATGGGCCTCTTTTCGCCCACCCAGCAGAGCTATGAAATCGATGTGGATGGCAACGGTTTGGTCAGCCCCATGACGCAGAATATTGCCCCCATGGGCATTAGTGGAGCCAGCGCCACCGAGTTGACCATTCGCCAAGGCACGCCGGCTCACCTGAGCGGGTTGGCCGTTAACCAGTGGTCCATGCAATCGTTTATGACCGAAAGTTATGTGGCCGATTTTGGCCAGCTATCCGGTGAATTTTATCTGCAAGGCGAGCGTCTGAATGGGCACATTCACAACCAGACCAACTATACGTTGAGCGATGTGGTGGCCGTGGTCGGCACCCAGTTTAAGCGGCTGGGTGAACTTGCGCCCGGTCAGGAAATGGACGTTGCGTTTAACGACACTGAGCCACAATTCATCAACACAGGCAGCGGTCTGTCCTGGCAAATCTACAACCCCGATCCCAATATGAATCCCGATGTGGATCCCAATGTGCTGAATTCGCGCGCTATGAATCTCAAGCGCGATATTCTATCCGCGGTAGAAGACACATCCTTGAATGCGCCATGGCAGAACAGCGGCGTCCAAAACGACCAGTGGGCGCAGAACGTGCGGCTGGTGGCCTGGCTCAATGCAGCCCCGCCAGATGTGCACGTGGCTGAGCGCGTGCCGCAGCAGCAGACCACGGCGCTGCTGCTCACGACCTTTCCGCTCAACTTGCCCGACTCCGGGCCATTTACGCTGCCGCCGGGCATGTTAACCGCCAACATTATCGAGCGCCCTGCGGATGGCGGCGACTGCGGGCGCAATTCTGTCTATGCCCAAAATGGCCAATTTGTTGTCGAATTTGCGCTGCCGGAGAATGTACGCCACGCCACCATTGCAAAGCTGCAATTGGCGCTGCGTCAGGATGATGTGCGGGCGCGGCCGCCACAAACCGAACTGTTTGACTGGCAAAACGAGAGTTGGGTCGCACTGGAAAACCCGGTACAGGGCCTCAACGAATTGACCCAAACCGAGCGTCTGCTCAGCGATGATGGCCGCGTCCAAATCCGCATTACGGACCAAATCTTTAGCGGCTGCACATATATTAATCTGGGATTTTCGGGAGAGAGATAGGAGAGCATCTCTTGTTTGCCATTGAAACTCGCGACTTAACCCGGCGCTATGGTCAATTTATCGCCGTGGATGATCTTAATTTACAGGTGCCGGTGGGCGCGCTGTTTGGGCTCATTGGCCCCAATGGCGCGGGCAAAACCACCACGCTGCGCATGTTGGCCGGCTTACTGGAGCCCAGCGGCGGCGAAATCCTGCTCAACGGCCAAAAAGCTCAGATCGACGGCAAGACCTTCCGCCAGCAGATTGGCTATATGCCCGACTTCTTTGGCGTCTATGAGGATATGCTGGTCTGGGAGTATCTGGACTTCTTTGCGCGCTGTCATCATGTACCCACGGAGCGCCGCCGCCAGCTCACCGGTGAGCTGCTCGACCTGGTGGACCTGGCGGACAAACGCGCGGAATATGTGGAGTCGCTCTCGCGCGGCATGCGTCAGCGACTTTGCTTGGCCCACGCCCTGGTGCACGACCCGCAGATTCTGCTGCTAGATGAGCCGGCATCGGGGCTGGACCCACGCGCGCGGGTCGAAATGCGCGAGCTGCTGCGCGAGCTGGGCGCCATGGGCAAAACCGTGGTGGTTAGTTCACACATCCTGGCCGAGCTGGCCGAAATGTGCGATCAGGTGGGCATTATTCAGCACGGCAAGCTGGCGGCCAGCGGCCCCGTCAGCGAGATTGCCCGCCGCGCCAATGCTGGCCGCCTTTTGCAGATCGCGGCGCTGGCGGATTTTGCCACGGTTGAACGCACGTTGGCAGCCCAGCCGGGCATTGGTCGCATCCTGGAGCTGCCCGGTCGTAACGCCCCCGATGAACAGCACCACCTGCGCATAGAAGCCGAATTTGTGGGGGATGATGGCGCAGTGGCCCATTTGCTCAATACGCTCGTCCACGCCGACATTCCCATTTTGTCGTTTACCGAAACCGCAGGCGATCTGGAAGAGATTTTCCTGCAATTGACGGAGCCGCAATAATTAGTCGGTCGCACTGGCGGAAAACCATTTTCTAGCGGAACAATATCTATGCAATTGAGCATCAACCCGATCATTATCAAAGAGCTGCGCTCGCGCATGCGCGGGGCGCGGGCCTTTGTGCTCCTAACCGTCATGCTGCTGCTGCTGGCCGGCTTCACCTATGGCCTTTACCAATTTTCCATGGTGGCGGCGGGCTACAGCACGGTATTGAGTCCGGTTGTGGGCCGCTCACTTTTTACCGGTCTGGCGCTGGCCGAGCTGCTAATCATCTGTTTTATTACGCCCGCGCTGACCGCCGGGGCCATTAGCGGTGAACGCGAAAAGCTCACCTACGATATGCTCATGACCACGCCGCTCTCAGCCGGCGCGATTCTGTGGGGCAAACTGTTCTCGGCGCTGAGCTATGTGCTGCTGCTGATCTTTGCCGCCATTCCCATTGCCAGCCTGGTATTTATTTTTGGTGGGGTTGCGCCGCGCGAAATGCTCAATGCGTTGCTGGTGCTGGTGGCAGTGGCCATTACGTTGGGCGTCATCGGTATCTTTATGTCGGCATGGCTGGGGCGCACCGGCCGCGCCACCATTGGCAGCTATCTCGTGGTGCTGCTGCTGATGATAGCGCCCGTGGCGGCCTACATTGCCACCGGCGTGATCAACCAGGCCGAGCCGCCCCGCGAGCTGCTCATCCTCAATCCGCTCAGCGCGCTCCTGTCGGTCATGGCCGCCAGCGCCATGTCCAACGGCCCGCTGGACATTCTGATTGGGCTGGGCGCGGCTTTGGGCGGCAACCTGGGCCGGTTGACCGGTCAGGCCACCGGCGCCCCGCGTCCGCTCTTTCACTATTCGCTGCCCATCTATGCGCTGCTTTCGATTGTGCTGTATGTGGCCGCCATTCAGCTGGTCAAGCCTGCCCGGCGCCGCATCAATAAATGCGAAATAGGCGGTGCGGTTTTGGCCGCATTGGCCTTGGCGGCCATAGCCGTAGCCTTCTTTCTTACAACAGCCGATCAATATAGTGCGTATAGCCCGCTACGGCCCGGGCTGGATAATGGCGTGGCCATGTCGGGACAAGCGCCACCTGCGATTTTGGTGGAGCCGCCCATACCGACGGCTACGCCGGCGGCGCCCGCTGAGCAACAGGTCGATACACCCGCGCTCAGCGCGCTGACCGATGTCGATCGCGCCGCCCTTTACGCCCTCGCCATTCAGCAAACGTTTGCAGCATCCCTGTTGCCCACGGCAGAAGTGGCTGCGCCCACCTATCACATCCTGACCACTACAGATGACACCATTGCTTTTCCCGATGGCCCCATTTCCGCCACGGTTGAACTGACTCAAACCGTTCAGGACGCCATCACCATCCAGCTGGGACAGCAAGGCGCCCAGGAGGCCATTTGGGTGGCCGACGCGCAAGATGCAGCAGAAGCTCCGCCAGCTATTTACCAGGTGACGCTCAGCAACCTGCACGCCTGGGCCGACGACGCCATTTTGGTCTCCGTCAAAATCAGCGGCAATGATCATGCATGGGGGCGCAGCTACGCCATGCACCGAAACAACCAGGGCTGGCGCAGCGAGCGCGAACCGGTCGCCACTTGGGACAAATAACGCCGATGAGTCTGTTGAATTCAATGCAAGCCAATACGGTGACGTCAACCCCACAGCTGCTCAGCGACTTACATCGCCTGGGCCGGCGGCAGCGCGTGCGCGCCGGCTGGCGCTGGCTGCAACGTACGTTGTGGATGGCCGCCACGGCGGCGCTGCTCATCCAGCTGGCTGGCCGCCGCTGGCCGCTGGCCCAGCTCACCCAGTGGACGCTGTTCCCTTTTGCGCTGTGGCTGCTCGTCATCTTTTTCTACACCCTTCTGCGGCGCAGAACCGCCATGCAGACCGCGCGCCAAGTGGATGCTGAGCTGGGGCTCAAAGAGCAGCTGGCCACGGCGCTGGAGCTGACGCAGGCCGCGCCCAATGCGCTTGATGATGTGTCTACAATCCTGGTGGAAAAACAGCGGGTGCATGCATCGAGCGTGGCGCAACAGATCACTAACGCGCAACTGCCGCTTCCCTTCCTGCGCAAACCACTGCTGGCCGCGGGCGTCTGTCTGCTGGCCATCATGGCCTTGCGCCTGCTGCCCAATCCCATGGATCAAGTGCTGGCCGAACGCGCCGCCATTGCCCAGGCCGCGCAGGAGCAAGCCGCGCGCATGGAGACATTGCGCCAAGAGGTGGCGAATTCCATGCAACTTCCGCCGGCCGAAAAAGAGGAATTGCTGCGCCAGCTCGATGAACTGGCTCAACAGTTGCGCGCCAACCAGGGCGACCGGGAAGACGCGCTGGCCGAATTCTCTAAGCTGGCCGAAGCGCTGCGCCAAAAGGTAGATCCCGCAGCCGCCAGTCATCAACAAGCGCTGGATGCGTTGGCTGCGCAGTTGCAAGCGCTGGCCCAGAACCAGCCCAACAACAACTCGCCCCAAGATGGAGCGGAAGCACTGCAACAGCTTGCAGCATCCCTTGCCGAGTTGACGCCAGAGGGTCAAACAGAGCTGGCCCAGGCGCTGGCGCAGCTGGCCAACGAAGCCGGGCAAAGCGGCCAAAGCGATCTGGCGCAAACGCTTTCTGCGCTGGCCCAAGCCGTGCAGCAAGGTGATGCCGCGACGGCAGCCAGTGCAGCCCAAAGCGCGGCAGAGCAACTTGCACAAAGTCAAGCCGCTTTATCTACGCAGGCCGCACTGCAGCAGACGCTGGATCAAGTGCAATCGGCCCGTCAAGCCTTGGCGCAATCGGGACAGGCACCGCAAAGTGGCAGAGCAGCTGGCCAGAGTGGTCAGGGTCAACAAGGCCAGCAGACGGGGCAACAGGGGCAGGGACAGCAAGGCCAGGGACAGGCCAACAGTCAACAAGGGCAGGGACAAGCGAGCGGTCAACAAGGCCAAAATCGTGGCCAGGGCGCTGGTCAAGGCGGCGGCGGTTCGCAAGCCAGCTCGGCGCCGCCCAGCACCAGCAGTGGCCGCCCCAACCGGCTGCCGGGCGCAACGGACGCCATGAGCAGCAACGCTGAAGATCAACTTTACGTGCCGTGGGAACGCCAGCCCACAAATGGTGTAGAACTCTTTATCCCCGGTCAGGATACGGGGCAGGGCCAAAGCCAGGTCAACACCCAAAAGGATCCGCTGCCCGGCGCCGCGGCGCCGGGGCGCATCCCCTATCAGCAGGTTTATCAACAGTACCGCGACGCAGCCAACCAGAACATGGAGCAGAGCGAAATTCCGCCCGGCTTGCGCGACTATGTGCGCGACTACTTTAGCCAGCTAGAACCGTGAGTAATTTGGGATTTATAACTCATGTTACGCAGCGACAACCGGTCCGCTAGAGACAAACAGGAACGTCGGCGAGCCAACTTTCCGCCAGGCTTGCGTAACATAAGTTATAACTCACGTTACGCAGCGACAGCCGGTCTGCTAGAGACAAACAGGAACGTCGGCGAGCCAACTTTCCGCCAGGCTTGCGTAACATAAGTGATAAGGTATTTCCATCCGCCTCACGTCCCGATCAGCTCATCATACTTGCGTTTAACTTCTTGAATGTCCTGCCACATAAGCGCTTTGGGCGAACCGGGGGTACGGGCCGGGTTGCGCAGCAAGTAAGCCGGATGGAAGATGGGCATGACCCAGTGGCCATCCACTTCATGCCATTGACCGCGCATTTTGGTGATGCCGCGCTTGGTCTCATTGAGAATGGACTGCATGGAAACGCCACCAGTGAGCAACATAATTTGGGGATCCACCAGTTCAATTATGCGCAAGAGATAGGGCTTGTAATACTCAATTTCGGCGCTGGTCGGCTTGCGCACAGAACGCCCGCCCTCCCCTGGCGGCATCCGAAAGACCGAGTTTGTAATAAACACGTCCTCTTCCGAATTCAGCCCCACCGAATCCAAAATCTGGTCCAGCAGCTTACCCGATGGTCCCACAAAGGGCTTGCCCTGCTTATTTTCCTGTGGCCCCGGTGCTTCGCCCACCACCATCAACTTGGCCGCTGGATTGCCGCGGCAGATCACCATATTGGTGCCGGCGGGATAGAGCGGATCGTCCGTCATGGCGTTCATGCCTTGGATTACCTCATCGAGCGTCTCCCACTGGGCAATCTGCGCCAAACGCGCTTCCGATACAACATTTTCAGACGACATGGATGCCTCCCATCTAGTCATTGAAATCCCTGCATTCGAGGATGGCTCTGCGACATACACAACCGCCATCATACAATCCTTACAGGTCAGACTACAGCCATGTAGCAGCCTGTTTGGATCGATTTGCGGGCCTATCGTATAATCAGTAGATCGCAATGGCAAGAGATAGAATCGGATTCAACTATAAGGACCGACGCCTAGATCGCCAATACCGTTGCGGTGTACGGATAATGCCAACGTTATCGAAACGTAAAATATGCAAGAGCTACGCAAGCGTAGCCGTTGCGATGTCTTGATGATAAAACAATTATAACATCCATTATGAGCAATCCAAGTTCAACGCATCCAATCCAGACCATCCCCCTGGTTGATCTCAAAGCCCAATATGCGGCCATCGGCCCCGATGTGGACGCCGCCATGCAGCGCGTATTGCAAAATACAAGCTTTATTATGGGCGCTGAAGTGAGCCGTTTTGAAGAAGCCTTTGCCGCCTTTTGTCAAGCCGAATTTTGTGTGGGCGTGGGTAGCGGCACCTGCGCGCTGGAATTGACCCTGCGCGCGCTGGAAATCGGTCCCGGTGATGAAGTGATCACCGTGGCGCACACCTTTATTGCCACCGCCGAAGCCATTAGCACCGTGGGCGCTATCCCCGTCTTTGTGGACATTGACCCCCTCACCTATACGCTGGATCCAGCCCGGCTTGCTGACGCCATTACGCCGCGCACGCGCGCCATTATGCCGGTGCATCTTTATGGTCAGCCGGCCGATATGGATGCCCTGCGCGCCCTTGCGGCAGCGCACAATCTATACCTGATTGAAGACGCCGCGCAGGCTCACGGCGCCACCTGGCGCGGCCAATCCACCGGCCTGTTGGGTGATGCCGCCTGCTTTAGCTTTTACCCCGGCAAAAATTTGGGCGCCTATGGAGATGCCGGTGCAGTGGTTACCAACAACGCCGAGCTGGCCAAGAATGTAGCCATGTTGCGCAATCACGGCCGCACCGGCAAATATCTACACGAGATCAAAGGCTTTGGCCATCGCATTGACGCCCTGCAAGCCGCCATCCTGGCCGCCAAGCTGCCCTATTTGGCGCAGTGGAACAGCGCGCGCCAGCATCTGGCCGCGCGCTATACCGAACTCTTGCAGCCGCTCTGCCGCTCTGCCCGCCCGCTCATGCTGCCGCACGTTGCCGACCACGCCGTGCCGGTCTGGCATCTCTACGTAATCTGTACGCCTGCGCGCGATGAGCTGTTGGACCATTTGCGGCAGCGCGGCGTTGAGGCCAGCATTCACTATCCCATACCGCTGCACCTCCAGCCCGCGTATGCCGAATTGGGCTACAAACCGGGCGATCTACCCGTCACCGAAGGCGTGGCCAACCAGTGTCTCAGTCTGCCCATCTATCCCGAAATGACCCCCGGCCAGCAGGATTATGTAGTGGAGCAGATTGCAGACTTTTTCGCGCAAACCACGGTTGCAGAGCCATCCTTGGCCCACATTGCCTAAACAAAGAGCGCCTGCAAAAGGGCCAAATTACTCAATGTCTCCAGCATCCAAGTACGAAGCTTGCACCCCAGCCATCTCTGTCGTTATCCCCGCGCGCAACGAGGAAGGTTCAATTGCGCAGGTAGTGGAGCGCAGCTTTGCCGCCTTTGCCGAGTTGGGGTGCAGCGGCGAAGTGCTGGTGGTCAATGACGGCAGCACCGATGGCACGGGCGCTCTCTTGGACGAGCTGGCCCAGACGTATTCCGAATTGCGCATCTTTACCCACCGCCGTGGCCGCGGCATGACTGCGGCCCTGCAAAAAATGTTCAGCGCCAGCCGTGGTGATATTGTGATTCTAATCCCCGCCGATATGGAGTCTGACCCGCTGCTGGACGTGCCGGCGCTGGTTAATCACATGCAGACGGCCAATTTAGATGTAGCCGCGGGCTGGCGCCAGGGGCGCAAAGACGGCAAGGTGTTGGCCAGCAAAATCTACAACTTTGTTATGCGCAACATGGCGGGGGTCTCCGTCCACGACGGCAACTGGATCAAGGCCATGCGCCGCGAGGTCATCGAGAGCCTGCCGCCACTGCGCAGCGATTGGCATCGCTTTATCCTCATGATCGCGGCGCACCAGGGCTTTGCCATTGGTGAAACGCCCACCTTCTATCGCCCTCGCGAGTCGGGCAGCAGCAAATTTGGCCTGGCGCGCATCCCCATTAGCCTGCTGGACGTGCTGGTGCTGAAATTTTTGCTCACCTTTAGCCAAGCGCCCATGCGCTTTTTTGGTGGGCTGGGCCTGGCGGGGCTCTCCATCAGCGCGCTGGTCTTTATCTTTCTCACTTTCCTCTATGTGCTGACCGACACGCAGAAGCGCCCCATTTTTCTAGCCGCCGGCATCCTCACCGTGATCAGCGTGCTGCTGCTGCTAGTGGGGTTCCTGGCTGAACTGATTGTAACGCAGGGAGAGCGCATCGCGGCGCTGGAGCGAGAACGGGATAGCATCCGCGATTGAATCTTTGGAAGTTTATTCCGTATTCGGTTGTAAAACCATAAATAATTGAACATTTCGCAGGGGAATATTATTCATAGCTTTACAGAGCCCAATGGTATCATATAGGAACAACATCATTTACCTGAAACACAAGGATAAATGGTACAGGTACTTTCCAATTACTAGGTTCGGTTGACATTTGAATCCCAGCGATTGAAATCGGTATCTACTACATGCGAACCGGCTATAGCCAGTTCGCATGTAGTGCGCTTTAGCATACTTTGGCTGGCAGATTGGCATTCAACGCTAGGCTACACAGAATGTCAACATGCCCTGGCACGTATTCAAAAGCATATTGAAATTGGCTTTGTATGTATTTTAAGAATCCAGTTATTTTTTATCGCTCATCCTTCAGATAGAATATAAGCCATTTTATGTAAGGCTCCTTGGAATCTATATCGCGCCTGTAAATTTATTGTATTACAGATTTACCAATACGTAATGAGCGAGAAAGACCATAATGTATTTCGTAACGTACACCGGCTTTAACTTTAGGTGATATGTTCGACGGAGTTCTTTCACGAAAACACCAACTAATAAAAGGCCGATGAGAAAAATCCGTTGGATCCTCTATATACGAAATAACGTTAAGTTGATATAAAAACTGCAAAAAAATGTCAGGAGAATTTAAGAAGGCTGGACACACAATGTTATTATTTGACATATATTGTTTGTGATTATCATAGGCGTCAATGAATTCACGATAATCAAACTTCATTTCCCCTTTCAGGTATTGGAAAAACTTTAAAAACATTTCATAATCTTTCGTTGAATAATAAAAAGATAGTTGATCTTTTACCTCCCCTAAAAGATATTGAGTATATTTGCGCTGAAAATGCCCACTCTTAAAATCGTCTGCCGTTAGCACTTCGTTACATCGCTCATAAAGGGTATAATTCTCTTGCAATATTCCCAGCATTGTAACTATGTCTCTAGGACGATATAAGGAATATCGCAAAAATGAAATAAATGGTGGATCGTACTCTCTAATATATGGAGCAGTGGTTGGTAACTGGTAGGAAAAGTAATAGTCCCAAGCTTCACCTTTTTGTAAAGTCGATGAGCTTTGCACTCTCAGCATTTTGTCAGCCATCTCAAAAATCATAGACGACCGATGATCCTCGTATGTTGTTCTCCAGTCCAACATAACTGAGTTGTCTCTCACCTTATTATTCTGATTTTGCAATCCGATAGAATCAAAAATGTCGGGTCGAACGAGCAGAATTACTCTCATTCGACCTGGGGAATCCTTAATTCCTGAAAAGAAATCATTGTTTATACTCCATATTGCATTGGCTAAACCTTTTACACATTCCAAATAATCAGTATATTCAATTGATGATGGCCTTATGTCAATCCCGTCTATAAAGAGAATATGACTGTAATTTAGCTTAATGGATCTCAGTGCTTCCTCAAATTGGCGTTGTATATAGAATAAATTTGTTTGAAAACGACTCTCAGTAAAGGTTCGCTGTGAATTTACATCTCCGCCGACTTCTGCATATTGCGCAACAAGTTTGGCTGATAAACTAGCTTGATCAACAAAATTCATTGCCTGAATTATCTCAGGTGAAAATGCATTTTCATAGTAATCATCAATTGCATTCTTGATGTTACGAAATTTGGCAAAATTAAAAATGGGTTTTTCATTATTATCTTGTGCGATTTTTTCCGCCATCAATAGGTATATAATTACCTTCCAAATATGTGTGTAATCGGAAAGAGCTAAGTGATTCTGCTCTTTCAAGTTTACAAATTGCTGATATTCAGTCTCTCGAATATATGACAATATTGCTGAGGTATTTCGATGAGTGTTATTGGCGAGATAAACAGCGTATGCCGTCTTCCCAGTTCCTTTTTCTCCAATCAAAAAGAATGTTCTCTGGTCGCAAATACGATCCAATATATCCGAACGGACAAAAATGCTATTAAAAAAATGCTTATTTTCTCGCCGCTTATAATTTTCAGCATCGCTAAATCCTAAATTTAACTCAGAAAACTTCTTCATTATTAATTACCCCTCACGTTGTATACTTATAATTTTCTCTAGCGTTAAACTTTTTTAAATCAAAAACAAATTTCACATAACCCCTGTATATATGATTTAACTATGAGATGATAAAGACTATGGTTCCCATGCTCGCACTAATGGCATAGTCTCGTGACTCTATTAATAAAAGAGGTTTAATTCTTTGTAATATTGAAGTTAACGTTAGTATCAAAACTGTAGAAGAAACTCAGTCACATTATATTATTCATCTATAATTCTATTCGTTACTATTTGTTTACAATTAACTTTCTTCAAGAGTAATTGTTAGTAAGTTGGCTTTGCTTCCCCATTACTACTCCCACATGCTATAATACGCCTACACACACGCACAAATGTTCTCGCGGAGATTGCCATGCCCCTCGACCAATTCCTACCCGCCACCCGCACCTGGTTCAGCCAAACGCTGGGCCAACCGACGCCACCGCAGGCCCAAGGCTGGCCCGCCATCCAGGCCGGCGACCATACGCTGATCCTGGCGCCGACGGGGTCGGGCAAAACGCTCACCGCGTTTCTATGGGGCATTGACCAACTCTTCCGAGAGTTGACGGCTCACGCGTCAGACCAACTGACCAACCCACCACCGGACCAAGCGACTAAGCGACGACGCAAGCCCAAACCCACCACACGTTTGCTCTATATTTCGCCCCTAAAGGCGCTCAACAATGACATTGAACGCAATCTGCGCACGCCGCTGGCCGGCATTCGGCAGGTGGCCCGGCAGATGGGCGAGGAGCTGCCTGAGCTGGAAGTAGCCGTGCGCTCGGGCGATACGCCTCAGCGCGAGCGGCAGGCCATGCTGCGCCGCCCGCCCCACATTTTGATCACCACGCCCGAATCGCTCTATCTCATGTTGACCAGTCCCAAGGCGCGCGAACTTTTCCAAACGGTGCGCACGGTCATTGTGGACGAAATCCACACGCTGGTTGGCTCCAAGCGCGGCGTTCACCTATCGCTCAGCCTGGAGCGCTTGCAAAAGCTGGCTGCGCAGCCCATCCAGCGCATTGGCCTCTCCGCCACCATACAGCCGCTGGCAGAAGCGGCGCGCTTTTTGGGTGGCAATGTGTGGGAGGATGGGCTTCGCCAGGCACAGCCACCGGAGGAGAATGGGGCGAGCGGGCTTCGACAAGCTCAGCCCGCGAAAGGCGCACGGCCCACAGCAGATGATAACCAGCAACCGAGCTTATCGAAGCCCCGCCCGGTTACGATTGTCAACGCCGCCTACCAAAAGGCGCTGGACCTGCAAGTGGAAACGGTGGTGGACGACTTCCGCAATCTGCCCGATGACTCGATCTGGCCTGTACTGATTCCGCGCGTGGTGGAGCAGATCCAGCAGCACAACACAACGCTGGTCTTTGTCAATGACCGCCGCGCGGCCGAGCGCGCCGCCGACCGCATCAACGCCCAGATGTATGGTCAGGAAAATGAAAATGAAGGTGGGCTGCGGCAAGATGGCGTGGCGCACGGGCTGGGCATGTTTGCCGCGGGCAAAGGAACCATTGCCAATCCCATTCGCGCCCACCACGGCAGCATGTCCAAAGAGACGCGCCTGGCCATTGAACGCGATCTCAAAGCGGGCAAGCTGCCGGCGCTGGTGGGCACTTCGTCGCTGGAGCTGGGCATCGACATTGGCGCCATCGATCTGGTGGTGCAGATCCAGTCGCCCAAGTCGGTGGCGCAGGGGTTACAGCGCGTGGGCCGCGCCGGACATTTGGTCGGCCAGACCAGCCGCGGGCGCATCTATCCCACCCACAGCGAAGACGTTATGGAAGCGGCGGCAGTGGCTGGCGGCATGTTGCGTGGCGAAGTCGAGCCGATCCACACGCCGCGCAATGCGCTGGACGTGCTGGCCCAGCAGATTGTGGCCATGGTCTCGGTGCAGGAGTGGCCGGTAGATGCACTCTATGACCTGGTGCGCCAAAGCTATGCCTACGAGGGATTGAGCCGGCGCGCCTTTAACGCCGTGCTGGACATGCTGTGCGGTCGCTACCCGGCGGCCTCTCACCGCAATTTGCGCGCGCGCCTGGTGTGGGACAAGGTGAACAATGTGCTGGCCGCGCTGCCGGGCGCTCGCCTGCTGGCGCTGACCAATGGCGGCACCATTGCCGACCGCGGCGCTTTTGGCGCCTATTTGAGCGATGGCAAGACCAAGCTGGGCGAGCTGGACGAAGAGTTTGTTTATGAGACGCGCGTCGGCGACACGCTCATGTTGGGCTCGCAGGTCTGGCGCGTCATCGACATGACCGACGACAAGGTGATGGTGGCCGATGCCGCTGGGGCCACGCCGCGCATGCCCTTTTGGCGCGGTGACTTTGCCTGGCGGCCCTACGACCTGGGCAGCCGCGTCGGCGCGTTTCGGCGCCAAGTGGCCGAGCGGCTGGACGCGGTGATCAACACGCTGGGGCTAGACCATTATCGCGACGTACGCGCCCAACGTCAACGCGAACCGGTGCAGGCGCTACTGAATTGGCTGCGCACCGATTATGCGCTGGACGCTAATTCGGCCTGGCTGGTGGTTGACTATGTGGCCGGTCAGCTGGATCACGCCGGCGCCATTTCGTCGGACCGCGCCGTGCTGGTGGAGCTATTCGATGACCCGCTGGGTGACCCGCGCATGGTGGTGCAAGCGCCCTTTGGTGGGCGCGTCAACGGGCTGTGGGGATTGGCGCTGGCCGGTGCGCTGCGAGAACGGCTGGGCGTCGAAGTGGAGGTGCAAAGCAGTGACGAAGGCATCCTCTTTCGCTTTCCCGACAGCGCCGATTATGCCGAAGCCGCCGATTTCCCCATTGAGATTGTTAGCCAAATCGGGCCGCAGGAAGCGCGCGAGCTGATTCTGCGGGAGCTGCCCAATTCGGCGGTCTTTGGCGCCCAGTTTCGCCAAAACGCCGCGCGCGCCCTGCTGCTGCCCAGCATCGGACGCGGCAAGCGTACACCCTTCTGGCTGCAACGGCTGCGCGCCAAAGACCTGCTGCAAATTGTGCGCGAATTTGAAGATTTCCCCATTGTGGCCGAAACCTATCGCGACTGTCTGGAAGAGGTGATGGACCTGCCTCATCTGGAGCAGGTGTTGGCCGCCATTCAGGCGGGTACTATCCAAGTGGCGGCCTTTGAATCGGCTGCACCCTCGCCGGTGGCCCAGGGTCTCATGTGGCGCTTTACCGAGTTTTACATGTACGAGTGGGACGCGCCCAAGGCCGAACGTCAGCTTCAAACATTGGCGCTCAACCGCGACCTGTTACAGGACATTTTACAGGATGTGGACCTCTCTGACCTGCTGCGTTCGGAGGCCGTGCAGGCCGTGCATGAACGCTTGCAACATACAGCGCCCACCAGCCAGGCTCGCACCATGCAGGAGTTAGCCGCGCTCTTCCAGCAGCTGGGCGATCTGTCATCTAGCGAAGTGGCCGTCCGCACCACTGTAGATGCCGCGGGCTGGATCGCGCAATTGGCGGGCAGCGGACGCATTGTGCAGATGGAGATTCCCACGGCGGTTGGCAGCCAAACGCGCTGGGTAGATGCAGAGCTGGCTGGTGAGTACGCGGCAGCGTTTGCGCTTGACTCAGAAGAAGCACTGCGCAGCGAGCAGGGCACTCCACACGCCGCCTGGAACAAGTTTGTTCCTCCCGCTGCTGAGGGGGAGGCAGGGAGAGAGTTCGAAGCTCGCCGCCAAATCCTCACTCGCTATTTGAGCCAAGTTGGCCCGGTAACGGTGCAGGCCATTCGGGCGCGTTATGATTTTCCAGCAGAATGGCTGGCGGCAGAATTGCAGCGACAGGTGGAAGCGCGGCAATTGGTGCATGGCCGCTTTACGCCCACACCTAAAAAAGATGCGACTGAAAAAGATGTAGAAGTCGCTATTCCATCCACTGCCGAATATGTGGACCGGCGCACGCTGGAACAGATGCACCGGCGCACGTTGACCATTTTGCGCAAGGAAGTGCAGCCAGCGCCGCTGACCGCGTATGCCGATTTTCTGGCGCGCTGGCAGCATCTGCACCCGACGGCGCGGCTGGAAGGGGAAGCCGGCTTGCGTCAAGTGCTACAACAGTTGCGGGCCGCGCCGGTGGTGGGCCGCGTGTGGGAGCGGGATGTGTTGCCGCTGCGTTTGCAAAATTACCAAGCCGGCGATCTGGCCGACCTGTGCCAAAGCGGCGAACTGGTCTGGGTGGGCGCCGGTGGCGTGGACCCGCGGCGCATGCGCGTGCGCTACTTCTTTCGCGGTGAGGGCAGCGCTTACCTTGAACCGCCGCCCATGGATGTAAGTGCGCTGAGCCAACATGCGCAAAATGTTTATGCGTTCCTTAAAGGTGAGGGTGCGCTCTTTTTGGCCGATATTTGTACGGCACTGGAGCTTGACAGGGCAGACGCCGAAGCCGCACTGACCGAACTAGTCATGGCCGGCCTGGTGACCAATGACAGCTTGGACGCGCTGCGCCGCATCGTGGGTGGCGAAGTGGCGACGCCAACCGCTCAGCACGCGCGCCAGCGGCCGCTCAGCACGTTGGAAACGCAACTTGCCGAACGCCTGGCTACCCGCCGCGGCACACAACCAGCACGTCTGGGCGAACATCCGCCGTTGCGTCCCGGTGGCATCCAGCGCCCCAGCCGCCACGACTTGCGCGCCGCCAGGCAGCGCGTGCGCCAACGACTTGGCCAGGAACAGGAAGCAACGGTGCGCGCCGCCAGCGAAGGACGCTGGGCGCCGGTGCATCGCTTTGGCGTGCTGGGCAAACAGCTGCCGCCCGGTGAGCAAGCGGCCATCCAGGCGCGTCAACTGCTGGCCCGCCACGGCGTGGTGACGCGTGAAAGCTTGGCCGGCGAGTTTGGGTCGTGGGAATGGTACCCCATTTATCAAGAATTGCAGCGGTTGGAGCTACGCGGCGAAGTTCGCCGCGGTCTTTTTGTGCAGGGGCTGCCTGGCCTACAATTTGCCCTGCCCGAAGTGGTGGAGCGGCTGCGCGACGCCGCGGCTGCCTCCACTGAATCCGCCTATGCTGATGATGCCCTGGTGCTGCTCAGCGCCTGCGACCCGGCCAATCTATACGGCCCTGCGCTGGAAGATGGCCCACGGACGGCCAATGGTGAACCGCTCACTTTTGCGCGCATTCCATCTACTTGGCTGGTGCAGCAGCGCGGTTTTCCGGTGCTGCTGATTGAGGATACTGGGTCCAGTTTACAAACCATACAGGGCGCAGATGAGGGCGCAGCGTCGGCGGCGTTGACTGTGTGGCTGGCGCATCTGGCCCGCTTTGCATCGCGCGTTTCGGTCAAGCGCTGGAATGGTGAGTCCGTGTTGAACGGGCCGGGACAGGCCGTTTTGGAAGCGGCCGGGTTCTATCGCGATTACGATGGCATGAGTTGGGCGCGATAATCACATAATGACATTAGCACGGCGGCAAAGATAGATTTCTCACGACTTACACAGCGCCAAGAGTGAATTCGGTAATATTTGATACAATTTTAGTCAAGGCTTGCCTAAGTTCTGTTTCTTTGGTCTGTGCATCCTTGCTGTAGTAAGATTGTCGTATTTGCTCCATATTTCCCAATAATAGAGGTTCGCAATGACCCTAACAGTAACACTTGATTTGCCTGAAAATTTGGTTCAAGAACTCGAGAATGATGCCCAAAAACGGCACCGCTCCATTGCGGATGTGTTGAGCGAGCTTGTTGTACAGAATTGGCAATCGGTCCCCAAACTACCTGACAATGTTGAAATGGAATTGGGCGCAATGTCGAGTTTGTCTGATGAAGCTTTATGGCTCCTCGCGCGAAGCACGATGAGTAAAGATGAACAAGAGCAGCTTGCCATGCTCAACCAACAAGCAAAGGAGCGTACACTGGCGCGCAAAGAAGAAGAGCTCTTAGAAAAGCTTCTTCATCAGTATGATCGAACAATGATACGAAGAGCGCAAGCTGCGTCGCTCTTACAAAAGCGGGGGTACGATACGGGAAATCCCAAGGTATTGCAACCACAATGAGTGGGGCATACGTTCCCGATAGTTTACGACGTGAAGTTGCGGAGCGAGCCAAATTTCGCTGTGAATACTGTCAGACTCAGGAAATCATAGTGGGAATGCCTCTAGAAATTGAACATATAGTTCCCATATCTGCCGGAGGCGAAACTACACTAGATAACCTTTGTTTAGCATGCCCACGTTGCAATCGCTACAAAGGTACATTCACGGCAGCTTTGGATGGCTATTCTGGCAGAATAGTTGCGTTATTCCATCCGCGTCAACAAAAATGGAGGGACCATTTTGAATGGGGCAGTAATGGAACTGAAGCTGTCGGTCTTACTCCTGTTGGGCGTGCAACAGTACAAGCTTTGCAGATGAACAACCCCTTTGCGGTGCGCTCCCGAAAAATATGGGTTGAAAAAGGGTGGCATCCTCCGCAGAAAGAACTTAATTAACGTGATCCATCTCAATGCCGATAGCAATGATCCCAAAGGGTGGTATACTGGGCCCTGGAATTCGGCCGTGCCAGCGGCGGTGGGGTATGCCAATGAAGGCATCAACCTTGAGCATTTCCACGCCCAGATGTTCGAGATTTATCTAGTGGCGCAAGGAGAAAGCACGGCTATTGTGGATGGCGAAACGGTGCGGCTGCGGGCCAGGGATGTGCTGGTGGTGGAGCCGGGCGAGGTGCATACGTTTACGCACAGCACGCCAGATTATTTTCACTTTGTGATTCAAACGCCCTTTGTGGCAGGCGACAAGCGGCTGGTGCGTGAAGCAGAAACCAGCTGAAGGCTTCTGCGGCGAATTAGGGCAATATCTTCTCAATCCCCTCGGCCAGGGTGATGCGGTTCATCTCGCCGGTCCAGATCTGCTGGATCACACCGCGCCGGTCAATGAAATAGGTGGTGGGCAGGCCGCGCACGTTGTACTGCTGGCCCACGGCGCCGTCGGCATCCAGCGGCATGGGGAAGGTGAGCCCCAGTTCATCTACAAAAGCCTGCACCGTGGCCGCATCTTCCATTTGATCTACGCCAATAATCTCCACATACCCTGCATAATGGGCAGCGGCGGCTTGCAGCGCAGGCAATTCGTTGCGACACGGTCCGCACCAAGTGGCCCAGAAATTGAGCACAATCGGTTTGCGGTCGTGCGTGGCCACGTTGGTGGACAACGCAAATTCCTCTCCCCCCAGCGTGGTGAGCGTAAACGCTGGCGCGGGGTATCCCACGGCCGGCTGCGCGGAACGCACCATTGGCTGTGCATCCACCGGTACGCGGCTGAACCAGACCCAGCCGCCGCCGAGGATTAGAGTGAGAACGAAGATGATGTGCCAGCGATTCATAAGGCAGCAGAAGTAGAGGAGTGGAGGAGTAGAGCGGACTGCCACTCCTCTACTTTCCTATTCCCAACTCGAATGGAAAATGCCTTCGCGGTCGGTGCGCTCATAGGTGTGGGCGCCGAAGAAGTCACGCTGGGCTTGCAATAGATTGGCGGGCAGACGGGCGCTGCGATAACTGTCGTAATAAGCCAGGCTGGCGCTAAAGGCCGGCACGGGAATCCCCAGCCCGACAGCGGTCTGCACCACATGGCGCCAGGCGGGCAACCGCTCCTGCACGGCTTGGCGGAAGTCGTCATCCAGCAGCAGATTGGGCAGCGCCGAGTTGCGCTCAAAGGCGTCGGTAATATGGTTGAGGAAGCGGGCGCGGATAATGCAGCCGGCGCGCCAGAGAGCGGCCACCTGGCCCAGATCCAGATTGTAGTCATATTCTTCGCTGGCAATGCGCAGCAGCGCCATGCCCTGAGCGTAGGCGCTGATCTTGCTGGCATAGAGCGCCTGGCGCACGGCGTTAATCAGCGCGTCGCGGTCGCCGCTGTAGGCTGCATCGACCCCGCTCCCCAGCACCTTGGCCGCCTCGACGCGTTCACTTTTGAGGCTGGAGAGGATGCGCCCCACTACCGCGCTATTAATGGTGGGAATGGGTGCGCCCAGGTCAAAGGCGTCTTGGCTGGTCCATTTGCCCGTGCCCTTTTGCGCGGCCTTATCCAACACCAGATTAACCAGCGGTTGGCCAGTCTCTTCGTCAATCCGCTTAAAGATGGTGGCCGTAATCTCGATCAAAAAGCTGTCCAGCTCGCCCTGGTTCCATTCGGTAAAAATTTCGGCCAGTTCGGCAGGCTGCAAACCCAGCGCGTGTTGCAAAATGTCATACGATTCGGCGATTAGCTGCATATCGCCATATTCAATGCCGTTATGCACCATCTTCACATAGTGCCCAGCGCCACGCGGCCCCAGGTAGGAGACACAGGGCTTGCCATCTTCGGGCGCTTTGGCGGCAATGGCTTCCAGAATGGGCTGCACCTTTGTCCACACTTCCTGCGGCCCGCCGGGCATAATAGAGGGCCCCCACAGAGCGCCCTCTTCACCACCGCTGACGCCCACCCCCATAAAGTTGAAGCCCTGCTCGGTTAGGGCCACGGCGCGCCGCTCGGTATCGCGATAGAAGCTGTTGCCGCCGTCCATAATCAGATCGCCCTTGTCCAGCAGCGGCGTGAGCTGTTCGATGACTGCATCCACGGCGCCGCCGGCCTTGACCATAATCATGACCTTGCGCGGGCTTTCCAGGCTCTGGACAAATTCCGCCAGCGTTTCGGTCGGCAACAGCTTTTTACCCGGATGCGCGTCTACAAATTCGCGCATGGTGGAGGTGGTGCGATTGTAAACGGCCACCGCATAGCCGTTGCGTTCCATGTTGAGAACCAGGTTTTGGCCCATTACGGCCAGGCCGATGAGGCCTATGTTTGCTTTGGTCATTAAAGGATCTCCTGAGATGTACGGAAAAATCGTGATTGATTGTCGTATCATTCATATTGCATACAGTATACAAATTGAGCAGTATATCTGCCAAGTGTGGCAGAGATAGTGATCACAAACAAAGAATGCTTACATTTTCCTTAATTTAAAACCTCTGTTACAATAGAGAACATTGTAAGCCAATCGAAATAAAACTCGGTTTTTAAGTCAAGTTAGCTGCAAAGATCTTGTGCTATACTTAAAATGTCTAGAAAAACTTACTACATTATTAAACTAAAACCGGAGTAAACTGAAACTTTCACACGTTCTACTTTACAGATACAAATCCGTCCAGAATTAAATTGCTTTTGGCTCTCCCCATGGCGTTTGTGTCATTCATAAATGATGTTTTGCGCATGGCAAACGCCATTTTTAAGTGATACTGCGGTTGAGATGAGAAGCGGCGTTTTCTGTTGGCTCAATAGGAGCATTGCAACGCCGCTGCTCATTCAGAGCTGAGCATAGTTCGCCAGTCTGGGCCCTACATTTCCCCAACGCATACAGCGGTAGGCGCGTAGAATTTTTATACACCCTGTTTCCTGGACCAACGCCCCACACATTGCCTCCCACATTGCCGCTACATCACAACTGATTTATTATGAAAAATTTCATATTCCTGACGGTTTCGTCAGTCATTTGACGTATTTATGCGTCATTTAGCCCCGTCCTCGAAGGATACAGGCAATAGCGCCGATTATCTGTATAGGAAACGTAAGTTATTCGTCACAAAATAACACAATAATGTAAGCATTTATATTTAATAAATGATATGCAGTATCAAAGGATTTAATTCATGATGTACGCAGCGCACCCAGCCTTTATGTTCTCACGCTTACAGATTACTCGTCCTATTCATCGTCAAATCTTGCCCAAAATTATTCAGCTATTCAATATCCACTGGGCGCACAACAAGGTCATATGGCTACAGATTGCACTTTTTATTGCTATATTTGCCACGCTCAGCGTTCAGTTCGGATTACATGCCGCGTCTCAGCGACTCCCCATTTATGTTAGCGCCTTGGTTCAGAGCGGGTCGGCGCGCATCGTTGTACAGCCGGAAATCCAAGCTGGGAATGTCAATGCAACCAACGCTGAATATAAATGGCTATTCAAAGGGGATTCGGTTCTGATTAAAGCGGGGGACCGCATAGAAGCTTTGGATGGTGTTATCGTCTTGACCTATGTCGACGGGTCGATGGAGGAAGTTACGCAGACCGATTTTACAGTACCGGAATTGCAGTCAGCCTTGCAAGAGAGCCCTTTCTCATTTTCAGAGTGGCTGACACGCATTATTCAGGGGCTAAACCAGCCCATTCGTCAAAGCGTCAACGTCGCTTCTGTGCTTGGCTAGTAGCCGCTTTATTTACGTCCCGGCAAGTCAATTCGAACAGGCTATAGCCGCCCAACGCCATTCAGAGTCTTCAACAATTAAGGCGCTTGCCATTGGCCAAAGGCGCCACAGATTCACGCAATGAGTTAACGCCAGCGAGAGATCACAACATCGCGGCAGCGTTCCCCCTATCACCAGAAACAAACAGTCAGCATGCGCCAGGCCGAACGCCCACAATTTTGCATCCGTGCTGGCGGTCGGCCCCAGCCCCCAAGGCCAGACAGGGCGGCGGCTTCAATAGCGCATGCGGTAATCGTTCCCCGCATTTTCTACGCTTATCCACAAAATGTTGTTATGCATGTTGCATAAGCGTAGAAATAGATACTTGCTAGCATCCCCTATCCATCAACTACCAACTCCCCCTCCCTGTCTTCTTCCCCTATCACACCCTGAAGAACCTTCCAGCGCGATTTGGCAATCAAACTCACTAAGCATTTTGCTCATCTTCTGTTACAATCAATGGCAGACTCAAGAAGCTCACTTTAAACTCGCACTTCAAACTCGCACTTCAAATTCGCTCTTTAAATTCGTTTGTCATTTATGATTAGGATATGCCTCTAATGCGTGATAAAGATCCCTTTTCCGAGTTAATCCGCTCGATTGAAGAAAACCTACAGGGAGGAAACTGGGAACCCATAGATGAAACTCAAGAACCACCGCCGCCGGGAAACCCGCGCCGCCTGCTGTGGATCTTTTTGCCGTTCCTACTTCTTCTATTTTTCAATCGCTTTATTCACTTTTACACAGACCTGATTTGGTATCAAAGCCTCAATCTCGATTCGGTCTTCTATACGCGCATTTATGCTTCCTTTGGCATCTTTTTGCTCAGCGCCATTCTATTTTGGATTTTCCTGGCGGCCAATGTATTTATTGCGCGGCGCATTGAACCCTTTGGGCTTGCCAATACGCCTATCGAACAGATCGCGCGCCTCTTTGGCGTAAATATTACGCCTATCGTCTTAGGCATTGGGGCCATATTGGCTTTGCTGATTGGGCTGAATATTTCGTCGATTTGGGAAGATCTGCTTATTTATTTGTATCAGCAAAATTTGGGCTTAAACGATCCCATTTTTCACCGCGACGCCAGCTTCTTTATGTTTACGCTGCCGATTTGGCAGCTGGCGCGCAACTGGCTGTTGACCACCACAATTATTACGCTCTTGGCCACCGCGCTAGTAAGCGGCGTGGGCTGGCGCGGGTGGGATGTCCAGCGCGGCGTGCTGATCCACCTGGGGGCGCTGGGGTCATTTGTGCTGCTGCTGGTGGCGTGGCAATACCGGCTCAATGCCTATCAACTGGTATATAGCGCACGTGGCGCAGTTTTTGGCGGCGGCTATACAGATCTTCATGCCCAGCTGCCGGCCTACAATATACTAGCCGTCGTTACATTGGCGGCGGCGGTCTTGCTGGTTGTGGTGACGGTGCTGCGTTCAGGCTGGCGCGCAATGTTGGGCGTATTGGCGGTCTGGTTTGCCGTATCGTTTTTGGCAGGGAGCGTCTACCCGGGGTTAGTCCAGCGCTTTCAAGTGGATCCCAATGAACTAAATCTGGAACGTCCCTATATTGAAAACAATATTGAGTTTACGCGCGCCGGGTTCGATTTGGATACCATTGAGAGCCGCAATTACGATGTAACCCAACAGTTGACCGCCGACGATCTGCTGAGCGAGCCGGAAACGGTCACCAATATCCGGCTCTGGGACTATCGCCCGCTGCTGCAAACCTACAATCAGGTGCAAGCGCTGCGCCAGTATTATCATTTTAATGATATTGATATTGACCGCTATATGATCAATGGCGAACTGCGTCAGGTAATGTTGGGGGCGCGGGAACTGGTGCCGGACCAGCTCAATGAAAATGCCCAAACCTGGGTCAATCGCAAACTGGTCTATACCCACGGGTATGGCGTAGCCACATCGCCTGTGGCGCAGGTAACGCGCGATGGCCTGCCCGAATTTTTGGTCAAAGATCTGCCACCACGCGGGGATATTGAGGTCACGCAGCCGCAAATCTATTTTGGTGAACTGACCAACGACTATGTAATCGTAAACACAAGCGAGCCCGAGTTTGATTATCCGCGCGGCGATGGCAACGTAACCACCAGCTTTGAAGGCAACACCGGCATTCGCATGAACTTGCTCAATCGTCTGCTCTTTGCCTTGCGCTTTGCCGATATCAACATGCTGCTCAATTCGGACATCGGAGCCGACAGTCAATTGCTGTGGTACAGAAACATACGCGAACGCGTGCAGGAGCTGGCGCCCTTCCTGCATTATGATTCCGACCCCTACATGGTAATCGATGAAAGCGGCAAACTCTACTGGATGCTCGACGCCTATACCGTCAGCTATCGCTTCCCCTATAGCGAGCCCTTTACTTCGTCGGAACAGTTCGTCAAGCTACGCCCCATGTTGGGCGTCAATTATGTGCGCAACCCCATCAAAGTCGTCATTAACGCCTATGATGGCCAGGTCCATTTCTATTTGCTCAATGCCGATGAGCCCGTGGCGGCAGCCTATGCCCGTATTTTTCCGGCGCTCTTTACGGCCGGTACGGAAATGCCCGCCGATCTCAAAGCGCACATTCGCTATCCCAACGATTTTTTCAGCGTGCAGGCCGAAGTATACCGCACCTATCACATGACCAATCCCACCGATTTTTATAACAAGGAAGATGTGTGGGCGTGGCCCATGGAGCTATTTGAGGATAAGTCACAGCCCATGGAGCCCTATTATGTACTCATGCAGTTGCCGGGTAATGATGAGCTGGACTTTATCCAGATTTTGCCCTTTACACCGGCCGGACGTGAGAATATGTTAGCGTGGCTGGCCGCCCACAATGACCCAGACAAATATGGACAAAAAATTGTCTACAAGTTTGGCAAAGATTCACTTGTCTATGGTCCCCAGCAGATCGAAGCGCGCATTGATCAGGATCCAGATATTAGCGCGCTCTTCAGCCTGTGGAATCAGCCCGACCAGGGAAGCAGCGTCCTGCGCGGCAACCTGTTGGTAATTCCCTTTGGTGAAAGCCTGCTCTATGTGGAACCACTCTATTTACAGGCCGAGACCGGCAAAATCCCCGAGCTTAAACGTGTGATTCTGGCCACATCCAACCGCGTGGAAATGGCGGAAAATCTAGGGTTGGCGTTGGCCAAGCTCTTTGGCCGCAACATACTGTCCGATTCGCGGCTGGCCAGCCTGAATTCTGCCGGCCTGGAAGCCCTTAATACCAGCGCAGATACCCCCGCTGGCGATAATAACCTCAGTCTGGACGCCAACGCCACCGTAGAAGAGTTGATTGTGGAAGCCAACACGCGCTATGCGAATGCCCAAGAGTTCTTACGCAATGGCGACTGGTCCGGTTATGGCCGCGAAATGGCCACCCTGCAGCAGTTGCTTTCACAGCTAGCCGACGTCGTAGGCGCAGATGTAGAGCCGCCAACCGCGCCCGATACAAACGCGCCAGCGGAGGCAACACCAACCGCTGAAAACGCTACCGAGAGCAGCGATTAGCTTAGCCGCCCACCAAGTCATCGTTCAAAGTCATCGTTCAAAAACAACCTGTAGATTTAAACCCGTCAGGTCTCGCAGACCTGACAGGTTTGGCAGCCAACTTATTTCTGAACGTTTACCCAAGCGCAATGGAATCAGCATTCTTACCCCCCAAAAATGATTTTTGGCTGACGGCTTAGAGCGAACAGCGTTTTACTCATAAAACTTTCACATTTTACTCAGACGATTTTTAGAATGACTTGTTAATTTATGGCACAAGCTGTTGCAACGCTCACAATTAACCATCAAGGCTTAGACATTCCACGGCTTACGCAGCGCTAGTGGATCGCCATGAAGTACATTCACCGTCGGCGAGACGGTTCTGACGCCAAGCCGGCGTAGGGCCCATACGCTCTAGGTGCGCAAAAGCGCATTGGATTCGACCATAACGATATATGCCAAAGCGCTATAGGATCAACCCATTGCACTGTCTAGGTCTCGCACTATAAAATTTGAGCTGGTATAAAACCACTCTTGTTTTTATCTATCGATATCAATTTGTACGAGGAGATTTTCCATGCAAGACCCCAATCTACGATTAATTCCCACAGAGGAAAATCTGCGCCCACCGCGGCGCGCCAATGAGCGCATGGGGCGCAACATTGTGCTGGCCGTCATTCTGACGCTAGCACTGCTCGTGGGCGTAATCTATAGCCCCTTGCTGTGGGGCAACCTGCCGGCGGCGGCAGAAAGCCAAGCGGCGCCAGTGGCAGCCGCCCGCATATTGCAGTCAGATTCGTCCCTTTTTGCCGACCAGGAGGCGTTGGCCAATCTCTATGACCATGTGGCCAAGTCGGTGGTGAGCATCGACGTGCTGGCAGACGCTTCGAATGTCCAGTTTGGCAATCCCTTTGGCTTGCCGGACGGTGAAACGCCTCAAATTGGCGGTCAAGGTTCCGGCTGGATCTATGACAGCGCTGGCCATATTGTGACCAACAATCACGTGGTGGAAAACGCCAATGAAGTTACCGTGCGCTTTTTCAATGGCTACTGGGCCGAGGCAGAAGTGGTAGCCACCGATCCCGAAGCGGACCTGGCCGTGATCAAGGTGACCCCGCCCGAAGGCATGGAGTGGCAGCCATTGCCGCTGGCCAACCCAGACGACATTCGCGTGGGGCATATGGTCATTGCGCTGGGCAACCCCTTTGGTTTGGATAGCACCATGACCACCGGCATTGTGAGCGCTTTAGGACGCAGCCAGCCCGCTGGCGAAAGCCGCTATACGCTGCCCGACATTATCCAGACCGATGCAGCGATTAACCCCGGCAACTCGGGCGGCCCGCTGATCAACTTGCAGGGCGAAGTTGTAGGCGTGAACTTTGCCATTCAGTCACAGGTGCGCAGCAATTCTGGCGTTGGCTTTACCATTCCAGTTTCGATTATCCAGCGCATTGTGCCGGCTTTGATCGAAAATGGCGCTTACAATTACCCGTATCTGGGCATCAGCGGCCAAAGCATTAGCCCGCAGGTCGCCAAGCTGCACGAACTGACGAATACTCAATTGGGTGTATATGTGGCGGAAGTCATCCGCGGCGGTCCCTCGGACAGTGCCGGCATTGTGGGCAGCGAAGAGACCGGAGACATTATCATTGCCATTGATGAGCAAAGCGTCTCTAGTTTTGAAGACCTGGTTGGCTATCTGGTCACCGAGACTGCACCAGGCCAAACGGTGACGCTCACCGTATTGCGCAGTGGCGAACAGCGTCAGATTCCCGTGACGCTGGGCGAACGACCCAATTCGGCCCAACTGGTGAGCAATCCCAGTACTGGTTCCGGTCAATCCGGCCCGGTGAATGCCCGTCAGGCGATTGAGCTGGCGGAGCAGGCCGTCATTGACGGCAACCTGGTGGACGGCGATATTATCCAACGGATTGTAACGCCGAGTGTATCAAATGGCGTTGAGGTGTGGGAGGTTGAGTTGACCACCGATACGCAAAGCGCCAAGGTAACCGTGGAACGAGAAACCGGTGAAATTTTAGAGGTGGTCGTCGAGTAGATTTGCTAAAGCCGACTACCCACAAAAAGCGTCTGTGCCTGTTCACAGGCGCTTTTTTGTATCTGGGGATCAGGGTTCTCTTTGGCTGTTTGCATGAATTGGGCAACTAAAGTAAAGTCACTTTGAAAACGATGGTGCTGCCAAAACTACTCTTTGCTCTCTAATTTCACTTTAAGTCAGAATATAGAACTGGCGCCAAGCGCAGCAATCACACCAATCTACCACATCCATCAATTAGCTATCGCACAATTTCTATGCCAAAGGAGGCGCTTATGGAATATCGACGAATGGGCCGCACAGGGCTAAAAGTATCCGAAATTTGTCTGGGCACAATGACATTTGGCCACAGCACAGATGAGGCGGAGGCGAAACGCATTGTGGATTTGGCGTTTGACGCCGGCATCAACTTTTTTGATACAGCCAATTCATATGCCGAAAGTCGATCGGAAACTATCCTGGGCAAAGCTTTGCAGGGACGCCGTCATGAAGTGATTGTGGCCACAAAGGTATTTAACCCCATGGGCGCCAATCCCAATCAGTCTGGCATGTCCCGCGTGCACATTATGCAGGCCGTTGAGGCTAGCCTGAACCGTTTACAAACGGACTATGTGGATATTTACTATATCCACCATGTAGATACCCAAACGCCCTTGGAAGAAATGTTGCGCGCCTTTGACGATTTGGTGACCCAAGGCAAGGTGCGCTATATCGCGTGCAGCAATTACGAAGCGTGGCGGCTCATGGAAGCGCTGTGGATCAGCGACACCAAGGGGTGGGCGCGCTTTGAATGCTACCAGCCGCAATATAGCCTGGTGGTGCGGGATATTGAACAGGAGATAATCCCGGTATGTGAATTGAAGGGTCTCGGCGTCGTGGTGTGGAGTCCCTTGGCCGGGGGCTTTTTGACCGGCAAATATACGCCCGGCAAACGCACGGTGGCGGGCACACGCTCGGCAGCCGGCTGGGCATATCCCCAACAATATTTTGCCGCCAATGCAGATGAATCACTGGCTACACTGTTAGAGGTGGCGCAGGAGATAGATAAGTCGCCAGCACAGGTGGCCGTGCGCTGGGTGCTGGAGCAACCGGCCATTACCAGCGCCATTATCGGCGCACGCACCGTTGAGCAGGCCACAGACAACATACTCGCCAGCGGCTGGCAATTGGAGCGAGATGCGCTTGCGCGCCTCAACACCGTCTCCACGCTGCCGCACCGCTACCCCCGCTCGATGGAAGAGAACATGCATGAGCGGCGCAATCGCGCGATTGCCATGCCCTCACTATCCGCCGCTCCGTAACCAAAAGCGTGATTTTTGTGGGTTCGCCCAGGCAAGCAATATTGCCATTTCATCTCAACAGCATGACACACAAAGGGCGCCTGCCAATTCCGCTTGGCAGGCGCCCTTCATTTCTCTGTTGTTATAAATGGTGCTTGCTGTGATTGGACGAAAACAGCCCTCTTCCTGCTTCTGTACCCGCCACAGCGTCCACTTTAGTCTCTGTCCGTAAATTCGCTGTGCGGCCGCGCACTGCTATAGAGCGCGGCTAGAATTCACAACCGAATTTACGGAAAGTTCTTAGTAGTCGTTACGATAGTTGTCGCGGCGCCCGCGTTGCCCATCGCGTTGACGGTCCCCGCCGCCGCGGAAACCGCGGTTGTCACCACCAAAGTTCCGGCCTCGGTTCTCGCGATTTTCGCGCGGACGCGCAATGTTCACAACAAGTGCTCGCCCCTGAAAGTCTGCCCCGTTCATGGCCTGAATCGCGGCTTCAGCTTCAGACTGAATCGGCATTTCCACAAAACAGAAGCCCCGGGAACGCCCACTGAATTTATCAGTGATAATTGCCACAGAGTCTACGGTGCCGAAGGCATTAAATGCTTGCTGAACATCCCCTTCGGTCGCGCCAAAAGATAAATTGCCAACGTACAGTTTCACAGTCGTTCCTTTCAAATAACTAATTTGCCTAAATGTCTATCCGTAGATGTTCTACGGTAATTACCATCAGTCCATCGCAACGGTGTTGGTGATATCGGCAGCGGTTTCGGCTGGCGAATCCGGCTTCATCTAGCGCCCTTGCGATCTACTGACTATACTTGGCTTCGGCACAGTTGGCCCGTGCCCCACTTTGTGAAGAGAATGTGCCACTTAGGCTTTTCCAGAGCGAAGCGTACTGTGATGGATAACTATTTTTCTGGAATGGCCTTAATTCAATACACATGACGAGAAACAGAGAACCTCTTCTCAACTTTGCCTAGCCGCAGTAAACACTACACTTTCTCAACGTTGGCAGCTGCCGGCCCCTTAGGACCATCTTCAATAGTGAAGGTAACGCGTTGCCCCTCAGTCAAGCTACGGAATCCTGTGGTAGAGATGGCAGAATGATGCACAAAGACATCTTTGCCACCGCCGTCACGCTCAATGAATCCATACCCTTTTTGATCGTTGAACCATTTTACAGTGCCGCTCAATTTTTCACTCATGGGCTTTTCTCCTTGCTGTCCGGTCGGCTCCTTGCTATTGGTGCACCAAATTCAATACTGTATTCAGCAACATCTTTAGGAAGCGCACTGTTTGCGCCCCTATATCAGAAAGGCTGGATACAATATTTGCTATTTTGTGTGGTGGGATTCGTATAAAATTACCCGCTGCAGTTACCGACCGTCACGCCATGGTCATGCTGCACGCAACAATGCACTATCCAATACTCCATGTAGCCCACTTCTTTGGCAGCATAACACCAATATCCTGTTGACGTGTGGTTCATTTTCGAAGAGGGTGGCGCTAAAAACCGGGGTTGCATCCGAATATACTCAAGGCTGGTAAAAACGAGAAAACCTGACGCCAGTTGCAAGTGGGTGGTGGATCCTCATTTAGGGCAGAAATAAGTATGCGGATTTCTAGCATCCGAAACTGAACTCTTGACGTCTTGTAATCGCCATTATAATCCAAGAGTTGCCTACCGTCAATGGGCATGCAGCTTGATCAAGCGGGAGAACGCTAAATTGTTTGCAAATCATATTGAAAACGTAGGTTTCCGACACGACAGCACAACACATGCAGGGTTATCACATACTTTGCGTAAACTTAAACATATGGAAAAACTGTTGTCTTTGAACGTTTATTTTTAATAAACGGCGGCTACCAGAGTGAAACCTCACGAATATCACCTCTATCAATCACAATAAATCCTATTGCATATTTGTCAGAATTGAATTCATACAGTATAAACTTAATAAAAGTTTCGATAAGTATCGAAATTTTTTCGTTCTTTCAGTTTGTATACCCATTTAAGCTTTTCCAAAGATTAAAATAGACAATTTTGATAGGAAAAGCTGGCGGCATTTCAGCAGAATGATTAGGTTTCGTTGACATTTGAACCCCACTAATTGAAATCGATGTCTGCTAAAGGAAACCGGCTCAAGCCGGTTCGCATGTAGCGCGCTTTAGCGTACTTTGGCAAGTAGACTGGCGTTTCAACGCTAGGCATTACGGAATGTCAACAGACCCTCACTTACAATGTCAGCTCTACTGGAATAGCCCCAAAGCAGTGTACCCATTCAAACCTGCAATTATACTCAGCGCGAAATGAACACCGGCGTTTCGTTACGCCAGTGGGCCTATTGAAAACGCCGATGTTCATCTATTAAGCGCTTCAAGTGCCATTATGTTGCAGGCCGTAAACTTATCTATCCAAGGACATCCCTGGTGAGCTAGTTCTACAAAATGCAATACCTTAACTGGGAAACATCATCATCACTTGCACAGCGGCAGTAAACCGCCCCAATAGGCATACAACCCTAGCCGGGCGACCATTACGCTACGCTTGCGCAAATCCTATTCAGAAATCCGGCGCCGACAAGCGACCGTTTTTCGCTATCCTCTAAGCCATCATCTTCCAATTTGGTCTATCCCCCAAACGCACCCCAAAGTGGCTTGATATCTGGAGAGAAGCAGACGACAACGGTCCAGCATGCGCCGGGATGATGCGGTCCCCCCCAGCTCCCTTCTCCCAACATTTGGCATCTCTATCTTCCTCTCTACAAGCTATCTGTTAGATTGCAGTGGAGCGGAATCAAATTATTGCCCGATCGTCACCAGGTTTGCCCACCTCACCCAAAAGGAGTAAGTACATGTTTCACGAGATCCAAACACCAATCTCTAGCCATCTACAAGAATTGCGCAATCTTGTAAAGAACTTGGGACGCAATGGTGGCCAGATCAGTCCATCGATTTATGATACAGCCCAGTTGCTGCGGCTTTATCCGCCATACCAGGGCAGCAAAGCTGGTTTAGATTGGGTTGCCGCACAACAGCGGGCCGATGGCGGCTGGGGCAATCCCGAGACGCCAATCGCGCGCGATGTTCCCACCTTGGCGGCCATATTGGCCCTCCACACTTTGCGCAGGGACCGAGCGTCGCAAGAGCGCGTTAAGGCGGGCTTAGCCTTTTTGCGCAGTCAAGCTGACCAATGGGCAGATGTACATTACGATCTATTGCCCATTGCCGTCGAGATGATTTTGCCCGCCTTGATTGACGAAGCCAACCGCGTTGGACTACATGTGGACCGCTTGCCATACCGTTGGCTATTTCAGGTCAAAGCCAAAAAGCAACAGCTTCTGACCAAAATTCAGATTGCACCGGCCACGGCGCCCATGCATTCATGGGAGGCGTTGGGCAACTATACACCGTTAAAGCTGCTCGATCGCCCCAATAGTATTGGACATAGCCCCGCCGCCACGGCGCAGTGGCTCAAGAGCGCCCAGGGCCATCCCGAGCTGGCCAGCGCGCGCGCCGCGGCCGAAAAATATCTGCAAAATGCGGCCGCCGCCACGGGGGTCGACATTCCGGGTGTGGTGCCATACGTCTGGCCCATTACGGGTTTTGAAATTACGTATGCGCCATTTGCTCTTTTGCATGCCGATTTGTTGCACCACCCTGCCCTGGCCGATTTATTAAAACCGCTGTTGGCTTGGCACGACGCCAATCAAACAGAAATGGGCATGAGTTCCGGTTTCCACTTTGCACCGGATGTGGATGTGACTGCGCTGAGCACGGTGTTTCGGCAGGCCATTGGGCAACCATTCGCCATAGAAACGATCTTACGGTTCCAAAGTGGGGATCACTTTTGCACCTATCCCCACGAACTGAATCCATCGGTCTTTTCCAACGCCCATGCCGTATACGCATTAACCAAAGCCGGCCACCGAGCCCCGGCTGCCGAACAGTTTCTTAAAGAGCGGCAACTGGCCAATGGTCGCTGGATGTCCGACAAATGGCACACATCGTGGATCTATACCACAGCCGAAGTCATCTATGCCCTAGCCCAGTGTGGCGCGCTGGCCGAACTTCACAAAGCGGGTGTTGCGCTGCTGAACGCGCAGAAGGCAGACGGCAGTTGGGGTAGCGGCAGCCATTCCACCCGCGCTGAAACCAGCGTGGCGCTGATGGCGCTGCGCACGTTGCAAAAAGCAGGGTGTGAACTTCAGCTCCATGCGCCCATTGCGCGCGGTGCGCAATGGGTATGCGCCCATGCAGATATTGCCCACCAACCAGAACAGCTGTGGCTGGGCAAGGAACTCTACTCACCATACCGTGTGGACCGTGTATATGAGCTGAGTGCGCGATTGGCTTTTGAATCGGCACGAGAGCGGGTGATGGCATGAACGAAGAACTTTTTCCAACGCGGGCCGAATTCATCGCTGGGCCCCTTGCAGAGGTGCAAAAAGTTGCGCCCACGACAATGATCTATGCGCCTGGTGGAACGCGCCGCAGTGCTGTTTTTGCCGGCATTGAACCGTGGAGCGAACAATATATGCGCTGGGCGCGCCAATCCACCTTTGATGCGTTCGAATTGATTTTTCGCCAGGGCATTCGCCACATTATTACCACGGCCATTTCCCCCGGGAATACCCAAGAATCAAATCGATATAGTGAAAAGCTTTACGCAATGGCCGATTGGATTTTGGCTGGTGAGGAGTCGCTGACTCAATATAGCCAAAATGGTTGGCGGGCGCGGATTCTGGGGGGCGGGCATATTCCGGAGCTACGCGCCACGGCGCAACGGCTTTGTGAACAAACCAACCCACAGGCCAAACGTACGATTTGGTGGACAGTGGAACCGAACCACGACGCTTTTTGGCAGCATCTATTGACCGCTGCCGCCACCAACAGGCTAAGGACTAGAGAAGATGCCGTGCGCGCGTTGTATGGTGAGGTCATCCCCCCGGCCACGCTCTATTTGGCGTTTGGCAAACCGACCGTCTCCACGGCCATAGTGCCACCACTGCTGTGCGATAATTTGCAATGCTACTGGAGCCAACAGGTGGGATATAGCTTGACCGAACATCAGCTACGAACAATCTTGTATGACTACGCCTATCTGCGCAGAACATGGCGCACCGATAAACTTGACCGAGCCTATGCAGGAATCGCGCACCAAGAGGCGTGGGAGACGGGACCGATTCTAGGGTTGGGGATGCAACTGGGGCCCTTTTGGTATCCGGCTCCCATGCATTCATCCGCCTGGGCCGGTTAATACATGCTCTACGTTTTTGAAAACAGAAGCGCACCCTTTGGGAGTGCGCTTCTGTTTTGAATCAAATAGGCAAACGTCAATAAAGGACCAATTAAGATAAATCGCCCGAAGCGACGCTGACGCCGCATAGTCGTGTGGATTATAAACTCACGTTACGCAGCAACAGCCAGTCTGCTAGAGAGAAACAGGAAAGTCGGCTCGCCGACGTTCCTCCAGGCTTGCGTAACATAAGTTATAAATAGCGGGCCACGCTATCCAAAAGCCGATCGAGATCATAGGGTTTTTGGATAAAGCTGGTAAAATCAGCTGCCTGAAAACGGCTCATCACATCGCGTTCATCATATCCAGAGGTCAAAATAATGGGTATCCTTCTATTCATCTGGCGCAAGGTTTGCAGCACCTCTTCCCCGCTCATGCCAGGCATAGAAAGATCCAAGAGCACGACCTTGATGTCGGTAGCCTGGGCGCTGTAATAGCTGATGGCGGTTTGGCCATCTGACGCCGAAATAACATCCAGTCCGACTGAAGTGAGAATGTCCACAGCGGCTTCACGCACAGCATCTTCATCATCCACAACCAGCACGCACTCACCATTAAACTCACGCATGTCTACCTCATGGGCAGAGAACATTGGTTTTTGTTGGCAAGGCAGCGACGGAAAAATCAGCTTAAAAGCTGTACCTGCGCCCAGGCTGCTTTCAACCATCAGGCCCCCTTTATGGTTACGCACAATCCCCAGCACGCTTGCCAGACCTAACCCGCGCCCTGTAAATTTTGTCGTAAAGAAGGGGTCAAATATCTTGGAAATCGTCTCATCATCCATGCCACAGCCATCATCCACGACTTGCAGCATAACGTAAGGACCCGGCGTAAGCTCGCCATTTATCCATTGCTCATAATCGATACCTTCCGTAATTTGAACAGATTCCGCAATGATCCGAATCTGCCCCTGTCGCTTCCCAATCGCGTCGGCGCCGTTGAGCATCAAATTCATCAACAACTGCTGGAGCTGGCCGGCATCACCCTGAATGTAGGGCAAATTATCTTGCACATCTAAGACGATTTGTACATTTTTAGGCAGCGCCGCCGAAAAAAGAGCCACATTATCGTAAATGAGCTGTCCCAAATCGGTTGGTAAAATTTGCGTCAAGCTGCGGCCCGTGTAATCCAGCATCTGGCGCGTCAGGTGCATGGCTTGCTCAATGGCCAGAATTGCTTTTTGAATATGCTCGGTTAAAGGATCCGTGGGCGCAACCTTGGTGAGCACAAGCGAGTTTTGGGCCAAAATGGCCGTCAAGAGATTATTAAAGTCGTGTGCGACGCCACCGGCAAAAAGCCCTAGGCTTTCCAGCTTTTGCGTTTGACGCATGGCGACTTCCGTGCGCTTGTGTTCGCTTATATCGGTGGTTGCCAAGATGAAACCTGAAAGTCCCTCGGTAGACTCGATGGCCGCCAAGCGGTGCATAAAGTAAAGTATGCCGGTGGCACAATCCCGTTGCGTTTCAAAAATGGTGGCTTGCCCGGTCTTTTGCACATGCTCTAGGGCGCTCACCAGCAAGTTCCGATGCTCATCGCTCTCATAGAGGTCATAAATCGAGGCCCCTTCTTGCGCCATTGGCGCAAATTCATTGTGAATAGACCGATTAATAAATGTAATCGTGCCCTGGGGCGTAAAGGTCAATACGTAGTCTGGCGCGCTGTTGACCAAAGAGCGCCATTTGGCTTCCGACTGTTGCAGCGCATCCAATATGGCCTGGCGCTTGTCAGCCTCCAAAAGCAGCTGGCTGTTCACCTCTTTGAGTTCATATGTACGCTGTTCTACCAGGCTTTCAAGTTGATTCTGATTTTCTTCAAGCAACTTTTGATGCTGACGCAATTTCTGATTGGAAATTTCCAATGCTTGGGCTATTTCTTCAATATGATGGATGGCATCTTGGTTTCTTTTCAATAAAACGTGCAGAATAGAACCATTGGCCAAAAGCACAGTCAGCACGCTTACCAGATCGGTAAAATCTCCCATCCCCCTACCACTCATCGACGGCATCATAAAGATACTATAGGTAAAGTCACCCGTCATGACAAAAAGCGCCAACATCAAAAAAGTCAGAATTCCATAGCTACCAAAGAACAGGCCAGCAATGGTCGTAAGCACCATATATCCAATGGCATTCGATATGCTAATCCCGGGTTCAAGTGCAAGATATCCATATGTATTTAATGCAAATATGCCGGATAATACAAGATAGCCTGCTAAACGGATATGCCCTGTATATATAACGATGAGCCCGATGATGGAGATCACCAAACCCATTGCATCGACGAAAAAGAGGGCAGAGTTCGATTCCCCATTCAGAATCATGAAGGTACACACTATGGACAACGATCCCGCAACCAGCCACAGAGAAAGAGTGAGCCAGCGCGTCACTTCCGCTGACTGTTTATGGGGAATTGCGAAGTTCCAGAACATTTGCTTAACCAACGACAACATCTACTTACACCTTATGACCAATAGTTCACAATACAATCAATCGTTCACAATACAATCAACATTTCACAACTTCTAAGACAGAAATGATAAAAACTCAGTAACTATCCAGGTTCCCGAAGCCTGAGCTTGTCAGTTCACAAAGTGGCCGCAAAGCGGCAAGCCCGCTTACGCCTTCGACAAGCTCAGGCTTCAGCTGGATAGTTACAAAACTCATACCTGATAATGTAGTTTCCTCCAATGCTTCTTTGGCGGAGCGTAAGGCATAGCAAACAAGTTATTTCTGACGCGTTCGCAAGCTGAAACTACTGGTTTGCATATTAAACCAAAGATGTGGGTAACAGAGTGGGCAGTGATGTGTAGGTCAATAAGTTTCACCAACGCGCAGCAGCTATGAGGTAATGTAAGTATACAGCAAGCTTAAATTACGTCAAAAATTCCACCTAAAGTATACATAATATGGCGCATAATTTTTGTTTGTACCTACTTTATCGTAATAATTTCGTTATTCTTTCGCGGCGTATCTTAAAAGTCACTTAATGGTCCGGCAGGCAGCGATCCACAACCGAGCGAGTCAATTTCGCCAAAACGGCCATAAACCACTATACTCTCCAATCATAATTCCGAGCATATCCTAATTCACATCACGAGGAAGGCATGGCCGAGCTTTTTACCACCACTAACTTAGTTGCATTCTTAACCTTAACTGTTCTTGAAATTGTGTTGGGCATCGACAATGTGATCTTTATCGCTATCTTGTCCAGCAAATTGCCTGCCCATCAACAACAGCGCGCCCGCACATTGGGCATCTCCTTGGCGGTAATCTCGCGCATCATCCTGCTATTGGCCATCCGTTGGATCATGGAGCTGACCGCGCCGCTCTTTAGTCTCTTGGGCAACAGCATATCCGGTCGCGACCTGATTTTGCTCATCGGTGGGCTCTTCCTCATTGGCAAAAGCACCTATGAGATTCACGAAAAGCTCGAGGGTGCAGAACAGGCCCATGCCGGTCAAAGCGTCGCCACAATGACCTCAGTGCTCATCCAAGTTATGATCATTGACTTAGTCTTTTCGCTCGATTCGGTCATCACGGCCGTGGGCATCTCCGGTGAACTATGGGTCATGATTCCAGCGGTGATCATTGCAGCCATCGTTATGCTCGTTTTTGCAGGCGCCATTAGCAGCGTTATCGAACGCCACCCCACGCTCAAAATATTGGCGCTGGCTTTTCTCATTCTCATCGGTTCGCTGCTGGTCATTGAAGGCTGGAATAGCGAAGTGGCCCACGAACTGCATTTGAAGAACTACGTCTATTTTGCCATGGCGTTTTCGGTGGTCATCGAACTGATCAACATTCGCGTGCGCAAATCCGCAGCGGTTCCTGTTACTTTACACAAACGCCCGGCGGCCGAACCCGTTGCCCAACCCAGACGCCGCAAAGGGAAAAAGTAGATCACGCAGCGGCGCACTGAGTGCCAGCTATCTCGATGGCCATCACCAAGCCCATCATTGCCACCGGCACCATCTCTTTTTAGTGAGATCTTTTTCACTGAGATCTACTAAATATGCAGTATAATAAACTCGGTTCGTAACTATCCAGCCGTAGCCTGAGCGCCCAAGCTCCGCTTGGGACGTCGAAGGCGTACGCGGGCTTGCCGCTTTGCGGCCACTTTGTGAACTGACAAGCTCAGCTCCCGAGGACCTGGATAGTTACCGCGGTTCACTATTAACCTGCCCGGCTTACACCGGAGCACAGGAGAAAAGCATGAATAATCAAGAGATTACCCTAACAGAAGACGCGCCTTCCAGCGAAGTCACATACGAAGTTGCTACCGACGAGCGCTCTCTGTTGCCAGAGCATCAGGGGCGCAAATACCACATCTGGACCATTGGGTGCCAGATGAATGTAGCAGACAGCAACCACGTAGCCGCAGAATTAGAAAAGATCGGCTACGGACCCACCAATAGTTTGGATGAGGCCGACGTGGTGGTGTTGAATACGTGCGTGGTGCGCCAAAGCGCGGAAAATAAAGCCATCGGCAAATTGGGCAGCCTTAAACCGTGGCGGCACAACCACCCTGAAGGCGCACTAGCGCTCATGGGCTGCATGGTGGGCATTAAACCCAGCCAGCAACTTTTGGACGCCTATCCTTACGTCGATGTCTTTATGCCGCCCAGCGAATCTACGCCGCTGATCAACCACCTGCTGCGTGACGAAATCGATGCGGAAATGGCCGCCATCGAACGCACGCAAATGGCGCAACGCTTTCGTCTACAAGATGACGCCTCCCTCCAACCCGGCACAACCCAATCACTCCAACACCTGGCGCTGGATGGACATATGCCGGTGACCGCCCATGTGCCCATTGTGTACGGATGCAGCCACGCCTGCACTTTTTGCATTATCCCATTCCGCCGGGGCGTAGAGCGCAGCCGCTCCATTGCCGAAATTGTCAACGAAGTGCGCGGGCTGGTGGCGCAAGGCGTGCGTGAAGTAACGCTGCTGGGTCAAATTGTGGACCGCTATGGCTACGACTGGCGCGAGGGCGGCCTGGGCAGCAGCCAAACGGTGAGCGCATTTGACGGGTTGGCGGATGGCAATGTGCCAGATCTAGCCGATCTGCTGCGCGCCGTGCATGAGGTGGAAGGGCTTTGGCGCATTCGCTTCTTGACCAGCCATCCCAACTACATGACCGACCGGCTGCTGGAAACCGTGCGCGATCTGCCCAAAGTCTGTGAACACATTGAAGTGCCCATTCAAGCCGGTGATGATAATGTCCTGGAAGCCATGCGCCGCGGCTACACCAATGCAGACTATCGTGCGCTGGTCCAGCGCATCCGCACCATTATGCCAAATGCCGCCATCCACACCGATATTATTGTGGGCTTCTGTGGGGAAAGTGCCGCTCAATTTGAAAAGACCTACGAAGTGCTGGCCGATCTAAAGCTGGACAAAGCGCATTTGGCGCGCTATAGCCCGCGGCCCGGCACGGTCAGCGCCCGGCGCATGGCCGATGATGTATCCGAAGCCGAAAAAGTGTTGCGCCACAAGCGGCTGGAAGCGCTTCAGGAAGAAATTTGCACTGAAATTAACGCCCGTTTTTTGGGAGAAATCGTAGAAGTTCTGGTCGAGGACCAACATAAGGGTAAGTGGCGAGGGCGCACGCGTCAGAACAAATTGGTCTTTGTAGAAAGCAGCGAACCGCTGCTGGGCCGACTGATCGAAGCGCAGATCACGTGGACCGGGCCGTGGAGCATGCAGGGTCGCCTTGTGCGTGATGTATCGCCCGCAGCGTAATCAACGCAGCCTGCGGTCGCATTTATTTATCCATGACAATCTCTTGGACGTCGAGTTCGAGCTCGGTCAGGCTACGATCGGGAAACTTTTGGGCGCGACGGATCTGTTTGGTCAGCGACTGAGCGTGTACTTCCCAATATTTTTGCTGCTCCGCCGCATGGATCAACGCCGCGCGCTGGGCAGACCGCACGCTATAAAAGAGCGCCTTTTCCCATATGCCTGCTTGGGTAAAATGATGCGCGAGCAATTCATTTGGTGCTTCCTGCTCGCCGTTGACGCGCAATTCCAGCACATTGCCCACTTGCGCATGGAGCTTTTGACGCGCCGCCGGGCCAATATCGGCATAAAGCGCGGTCCGTATTTCATGATGCGTAAAGCCCAATGCATTTTGCCCGGGCATTTGCCGCACAATCCCCGTTTCAATGGCGGCATCCAGTAGGTCCAACACAGCATTGACCGATAAACCGCTCAATTCGCACAAATCCTGCAATAAGAATAGATCGCCCATTACGCTGGATTGTCGCAGCAGCGATTGCGTATCTGGATTGAGCAAGCGAATGCGTCGCCAAATGGCATCGCTGACGCCGGAGAAGACGCGCAATTCACGCGCGGCCGGGAATCGCCATTCGCCTGTAGCAAACGCGATTGAATCGTCTTCAAGCAGCGCCTTGCCAAATTGGACGGCAAAGAGGGGATTGCCTTGCGAAAGCCGGTGCACTTCCTGGGCCAAAGCCGGCGGGGCCTCCTCGGGCCAGGTATCCGTCAGCACCTGCCCAATCTCGGCGGCGGTCATGCGGTCCATTGCCACCTGGTAATATACGCAATGGTCAGCCAGATCGTGCAGCAGATGGCGCAAAGGGTGATCGCTGTGTATCTGCGTATCATCATATGTGCCAATGATGAAGAGACGAATATCGGACAGGCAGTAGCCCAAATATTTTAACAACTGTAGCGTGCTCTGGTCGGCCCAGTGTAAATCCTCTACGATGAGCAGACAGGTGAGATCATGCGCGGCGCGGGAGAAAAATTGAATAAGCGTTTTAGACACATCCCGCTTTTTAGACGGATTGACCTCTCTGTTTAGGGCAGACGCGACCGTTGGCGTCGATTTGTATGTATGGTCCAAAGACGGCACTAAATTTTTTAGTTCTGGAAATAGATACAGCATGTCGCGGGCAAAATTGTCCGCGCCTTGCGTCACTAACGCTTCATCATCGGTCGCATCTTCCATGACACGATGGATAAAATCAACCGGTTCCTCACGCAGCAAGGCGCGAATGGCATCCAAAAAGGGTTGAAACGCCGGGCTGCCACGCATAGAAGAGCAGGCGCCGCTCATGACGCGCACAGAGCGCCCCTGCGCGGCAAAATGTTCCAGCAAGCTCGTCTTACCAATGCCCGATTCACCAAACACAAAGGCCAATTGCCCCGTACCGGCGCGCGTATCATCCAACAGCGCCTGTAAAATGTGCAGACAGCGTTTGCGCCCCACTAAAGCTGTGGGCATGGAGGTCTCCGTGCCGCCCTGCGCATTAACCAGACCGCGCAAAATGCTGCGCACCTGGCTGACGCTGGCATAGCGATCGCGCGGCTGTTTGGCCAACAGCTTCATGACCAAATGCTCGACAAAGATCGATATGTTGGGGCTCAGCTCGCGCAGCGGCACGGGTGGTTGCTCCAAATGGGCGTGGGTAATCTGTCGTTCTGTGCCGCTAAACGGCATTCGATCCGTCAGCAGCCGATAGAGCACTACGCCCAATGTATACAGGTCCGTACGCGCATCCAGATGTTGTCCTAATATCTGTTCCGGCGCCAGATAGTGGATATCCAGAAAGAGCGGGTTGGCTTCGGTGAATTTGCGACCCACCTCCAACAGCCCCATGCCGTAGCCCCCCAGCTTAATGCCGGAGCCACTTACGTAAATATTTTCCAACCGCAAATTGCCGTGAATTAACCCGTGGCCGTGGCCATATTCCAACACCGACGTAATGGCGTCCACAATTTCCAGAATGAACTCAAGCTCGGCAGAGTCACCGATCTCATTCAGCGCCGTATCCTGCACAATTTGGGCCAGCGTAGAGCCCTCGGCGACCTCCTCAATGAGCAGCGTGCGCTCATCTGCGCTGTAAATATCCACCACATTGACCAGGTGGGAATGCTGAAGTTGGCGCAATTTGTGGGCGCGGTTGAACCACAGCGTATCGAGCTGACGACTCAAAGAAGGCGAAAGCGAATTGACCAGCACGCTGCAATTATTTTCCAGATCGGCCGCCACGAGCGTTACGATCAATGGATAGCGCTCAATATGCTCCTGAATCAAATACCGGCCATCAATAATATGACCAGGCAGGTTGAGCGCCGAGCGGGCGTTGAGCGCGTTAAATGCCGCCACCCGCGTCGGATAAATGGCAAAGTAGTCAAGATAGCCGCTCAGCTCAATTATATTGCGCACCCTGGGTGACGGAGACGCCAATACCAGCTGTGCCGCTTCCCACTCGCGGTGCAGATCCACCAGCGCCTTGAGACCGGCAGTGGTCAATGTTTCCACACTGGAAAGGTCAATAATCGAATAAGTGAGCGTTTTCTTATCCGCCAATTCGCGCAGCTGCTGCTTGAGGACCTCCACGCTGCGCTCGTCGAAGACGCTGGCCGGCATCAATACGGTGGTGTCGCCCGCGGCAAAGAGACGCAGATCGTCAGCCGTCTCGGGCGGCGCCAGGTCCAGCGTAAGTCCTTCATAGGCAACCATAACTTCACAACGCGGCAATCCGCTGCGCTGCGCCTGATATTGCAGCGCATCCGCCACCACATCCTCCAGCTGCTGGTCTGAAATGTAGGGGTTGTGATGCGCCAACAAAAGCTTTCCCACGCCGGCGGCGCGCGCCAGATCCACGCCGATGAGCGCTGAACTGTGGCCCCAATCTTCCTTCTGCCATACTTCGTTGAGGGTAAATTGGGCGTCAAAGAGCAGCGCATCGGCGCCGCGACAGAAATCAATAAACGGCCGCACGCTGGCGTCGGTTAATTCTTTGTATTCAGCGTCATTGGCCACCACAAAGGAGTTGTGGCGGTCGTCAAACCGCAGGCTGTAGGCCTTGCCGGGGTGAACATTGCAAATGGCCCGCACGGTCACATCGCGAATCGTCAACGGCTTGTTCACATCAATCGGCACATATTCGATGGTAGCCGCCATTTCCGAAAAGAGCACGGGGAAATAGGGCGACCGCTGCTGTTCGATCAAGGCGCTGCGCAAATCGTGAACGCTATAAATGCGAATGCGGTTGCCCGGTACATAGGCCGGCAAGAAAAATGGAAAGCCCTGAATATGATCCCAATGTGGGTGGCTAAAGAAGAGGTCAACAGAGCCTTTGCCCTGGCCGCAGGGGCCTTTCATCAGCTCCTGGGCCAGTTCGCGGATACCCGTACCGGCATCCACCACAATGGTCGTGGGACCAACCTGAATTTGAATGCAGGTGGTATTGCCCCCTACGGTTCCGCGCTGCAAGGGCGAAAGGGAACGCACATAGCGAGCCACCATCTCTTCATCCGTTGTATCTAACACCGGCATGTTGGTGATGGCCCGAATAATTTTCTTTTCAACCTGCTCTGGTAACAGCGGTGTCGGAATGGAACCTCGAGCACCCCAAATAGTTACTTGCATGTTGTCAGCTGGTTAGAACTTGTCTAATGGCGGTTGTGCATGGCGGAGAGCCAGCATTATTGTTTCATAATCGGCAGGAATATCTTGGAACCATCGGTGCGAATGCTCTGCACAGCAGAATAGGGACCAGCTCCACAAGGATTGACCGCGCGCACGCGCCAGAAATACTCGGTTTGCGCAGCCAGCTGCATTGTAATGGTAAGCTGTGTATCGGAAGTTCTAATCATATCCAATATATGGCTAAATTCCGAATCGGCAGCCAGTTCAAATTCATATATCAACCCCTGTTGCTCAGCTTGCCAGGCAAACACGCCTTTGGCCTCGGGCAAGATGGCTGTGCCGCTCTGCGGCGTAACTGCGGCGGGGACTTCATCCGCGGCAAAAAAGATGACCTGCACCGCTTGCTGCATGGCATCTGTGGTGGCCGTAACCTGCACAGGAAAGGCGCCGCTTGCCGTCATGGGTATCTGCGCGGAAAGCGTGTAAAGAGTCTCTTGGGTGGACAATGAGCTTGCCAATAGTGCCGCCGACGAGGGCTGCTCGATGAGGCTGCTGCTAATGCCGGTGGGCGCCTCGGTAATAGCCACGGTTGGCTGTGGTCCGCTATACCCATTCAGATAGGTCAGCGTGAGTCCCGTTTGCCAAGTGCTTTCCGAATCTTCAGCGCGACAAATGGCAACCAAATTATCGTCGCTGTTGAGCGTGAATTCAGGAGGCAGGTGGGGTTTGAGGATAAACAGACCTTCGGTAATGGTGCTAACCACCACCGAACCGCTTTTGAAAAATGGATAGACATTCCAAGCACTGCGCGTGCGTGAACTGTCGTTATCGGGTTCGGTGTCAAAGTAAGCCACTTCTTGCAGATCGCCCGTGGGTAAGCCCGCAAGATCCAGCACGCGCAACCCGCTGGTGTAATTTGCCTCAAAAACATGGCTGCCCAAGACATATAAATTGTGATCGGTGGAGGTTAGCGCGCTGGTATACATGCCTACCAGTGACGGTGCATCCAGGTCAGCCATATCCCACATATAGGTGCGCGTGTTGTGCTTGTCCAGCAGTTCGTCCAGCTCATCGTCCTGCAAAAAGTAGCGTTGATCTTCTGTGAGCCAGCCCTGATGCACGTAGTGATTTTCAGCCGTGGCCACGCGCGAAAGCATTTTGGGCGCCGCTTTGTCGGAAACATCCACAACAGTCACGGTGTCTTCATTGGAATTGAAGCAGATTTCATGGTCGTTATACGCCAAGTCCGGGCCATGATAAATCACGCAGCGGGCGTCATGGGTATACCCATCGTCAGCATAGCAACCGGCAAATTGCGGATGCAGTGGATCCTGTATGTTAATCATATGCAGCCCGCCGCGGCAGGTGTCTGAACCCACGGCGTACGCAAATCCGCTCTGTTCATTGATGACAATATTGTGTGCGTCACCAAATTCACTGTAATAGGCCGTCTCTGCAAAAGTCACCGGCATGGCCGCGGCATCAACATTGCGCAGTTGCGTCAGATCAAAGACCTGCAAACCGTGATCGCTGCTCAGGTCGGCCACAATGAAGGCGTAGTTGGCGTACACCTTCATATCGCGCCAGCTTGAAGAGACGGTATGCGTGGGCAACATGCCCACAATCACCGGAGACTCGGGTTGGCTAATGTCTACAAAAGCCGTGCCGTTGTTTAACCCCATGAGTACATATTCAGTGCCTGTTGCGGGGTCAGTCCATCCCCAACTATCGTTGCCAGATGCAGCGTCGGGAAACATATCCAAAGGCAAAAACGCTTGAAGATCAATCTGGCTACACGGGAACTCGCCCGCCATGCCGTCGCTGCATGTCGTGGCAAAGAGCGGATCCCGCTGCGTGGCGGCTGCGATGACTTTGCCGTCCACCCAGTCGGCCTGATTGGCGGCGGTTAACAGGGGCCAGGCCAGCTCAAAATAGCCAAATGGCGCCACATCCGCACAATCGACGGCCGCGCCGGCGCCATCAATGCAATTGCGCATTTCCAGCGGTAGATTGGCCTGTGCCGCCACTTCGGAGGGCATCTCACAGGTCAGGGCGCGCGAGGTACAGGCCGGTAACTTGGTGGGGGCGTGTACGCCATCACCGTGGGCAAAAACCGTTTGTGTATGGCTGCCCATCGCCATTAGCCCCACAAAAAAGCATAGCGTCCAAAGAGCCATTGGACGCTTCATCCTGCGAGCAGAGAAAAACCTGTGTACTGTGTACATACTTGCGAATTCCTTTAAAGCAAAACATGCAACTTACCACGACATAGCGAGCTAGGCGCCTAGATCGCCAACACCGTTGCGGTGTACTCATTATCAGTAGATCGCAATCGCCAGAAATAGGGTCGGATTCAATAATCGAACTAGGCGCCTAGATCGCCAACACCGTTGCGGTGTACTCATTATAGTACTACAATCCACCGCAAAGCTTGGGGCTAATGTCATACAGATCACATCCCAATGACGTACGATGTGGGCTAGATATAGGAGCTCAACGGCATCTCGTGTGGTCCCCTTGCAGGCAGGGGATGCAGCCAGTGCGTCAACCCGCTGAGATCCAAAAGAGCCGATATCGTTCAACGTTGTTCTAGTTTGCGTAACAGGGCTGCAATTTGGGTATTGTGGCTCAAAATAGAAAGCGTGTCCACCAGCATGATCACCTTTGCCTGTTTGCGCTCATGTTCTGCATAATCAAGCAGCGGCGTTAAAAAGAGCTCGCGACCGGTGGCGGCGCGCGAGACAATTGCCGTAATTAGATATTGATATGCAGCTTCACGATCCGTCTTGCGCAAAAACTCAATCAAATACGCTTCACCATACGGACCACTTTCGTGATCGAGCAGCAGATCAAAGAGGCCGGCCAACACCACATCGTGGGCGGATTCCGCATAGCGCGCCTGCAAACCAGGCAGCAACTCGGCCGGCAGATCAGTTAATAGACGCAAGCTTTCGGCCACAAGTTCCGGCAGCGTTTGGGACGCCGGCTGCATCACATAATAATAGAGCGGCAACTGTTCACCTTGCGACCCCAACACGCGAATGGCGCTCAGCGCCGGCTCGCCCGACATGGGATCCGTATATTCATCGGCCAGCAGCCGGGTCGCATGAAAACGCGCCGCATGATCATCCAGTTCACCGATCGCAATTACGGCGGTTGCGCGCAAAGGCGCCGCTTCCTCTTTAAACTGCGGCGGCGGAAATTCATAGGTCTCTGCCGCTTCAATCATGAGAGGCAAATCGGTTTGCAATAGCGTTGGGCGCAGGGCAGACAAAATGAGCGCACGGGAGTAGGCGCCTGCATCATACAGCGGGCCGTTCTCGGCAAAGCGAGCATAGACGACCATCAGCACATCACGCGCCGCCGCCGTTGGATGATTAGCCAGCACCCGCAACGCGGCTTGAATCGTTTCCCGCTCGCCGATCAGCTTACCGCGTTTGGCATCGTTTACCTCTTGCAGCAATTCAACGGCGTATTCGGCCTGCTTGGCGGGACTAATGGCCAGCCCGCGCAAACGACGCAATTTCGCCTTGCGTTCGTCCTTGGCATCGCTCAATCTAGTTGGCTCCTTTCAGCCTGTGAGTCACGTTTACTGAGATATTCTGCATTGTATCATAGGCGCTTGAAAGATGCGACGGGAGGAGGGATTCTTAGAAGCTGTCTGAAAAGGTGATTAAGGCGTGTCACATTCCGGGAAAGGGCCGATTGCGCATGATTTGACCAGAATTTCGTGGCCCTTTCCCGGAATGTTTTGTACCCAATCGAGACTTTTCAGACAGCTTCTTGGGTGCGTCCCAGATGCTGGCGCTGCCTCTCCCGGCTCTGCACCCTATAGGGGTGCTGCGTCCCCCTCCACGAGGTCTACGCATTACCCACAAGTGGGTCGAATGGATCTGTGCGACGCACCGGTCGCAGAGCACAAGGCCAAACAGATACGTTTGTGACCGGTGCGTCGCACACTGTCCTCGAGCATCGTCCCGGTCTACCCGTGTGCGTCGCACCTGACCTTCACTCGGGGCCAGAAAGATGTGGGTAATGGTAAACCACGAGGTAAAGAGGGACAGATTTGGCGCTGAAGCGCCAAATCTGGGAGAGGCCCCAGACCAGGCAATAGTGCCTCCCATGTGGGGATGCACCCGGGATTTTTGCGCGTGCAGCTTACCTCCATCATAATGTTGCAAGGCAGGTTAAAAACCTGCCCCATGAGAAAGGAGAATCTCTTGAACACCAAATCCCTTGCCGAATTGCGGCAGGAAAGCCAGACCCAATGGAATACCAAAGCCGGTTTTTGGGATGATTATGTGGGCGAAGCCGGCAACGATTTCCACCGCGTGTTGATTGCGCCCACCGCCGAGCAGCTGCTGGCGCTGCAACCGGGCGAACACGTATTGGACATTGGCTGCGGGAATGGCCAATTTTCGCGCCAAATCGCCCGCCTGGGTGCGCACGTACTTTCCACTGACTTTAGCCACGTATTTCTAGCGCGCGCCCAAAAACATGCTGCCGATCTGCCGCCGGAAATTGCGGCGCGCCTTACGCATCAGCTGGTGGACGCCACCGACGAAGCACAACTGGTGGCGCTGGGCACACAGCGTTTTGACGCCGCCGTCGCCAACATGGCGCTGATGGACATGCCCACCATTGACCCATTGATGGCCGCGCTGCCCAAGTTGCTCAAGCCCAAGGGACGTTTTGTCTTCTCCATTATGCACCCTTGCTTTAACAACCCCGCCGGCGACGCCCGCGTCATTGAAGCGGTGGATCGCGAAGGCGCAGTCACATTTACATACGCCATCAAAATATCCAAATATCTGACGCCCACCGTACAAAAGGGTGCGGGCATTATCGGAGAGCCAGCGCCCCATTACTACTTTCATCGTCCACTGCACATGTTGCTCAAAAGCGCGTTCCAAGCTGGATTTGTCCTTGATGCTCTGGAGGAGCCAACTTTTGCGGGCGACGGCGAACCCACCCGCCCCTGGAGCCTGGCCAATTTCAAAGAGCTGCCACCGGCGCTGGTGGTGCGTTTGCGGTTACCGTAATATGATGAACCTGTTTTTGCGCGTGCTCGCCTTTGCCGCCGGCACATTTACAGTTATTTATACTTTAAATTCAGCCATATGTACGCTGGTGTTGCCGCGCGCGGTTTCGGACCGCGTGACGCGCGGTGCGTTCCGTCTTTTGCGGCGTCTTTTTGATCTGCGCTTGCGCAAAGCCCGCACCTACATGGACCGCGATTACATTATGGCCAACTACGCGCCGGTCAGCCTGCTTATGCTATTGCCCATTTGGCTGAGCCTGGTGCTGGTTGGCTATATGGCGTTATTCTGGAGCGTCGGCGGAGCCAATTCGGCCCGCGAGCTGTTTACGCTGAGTGGCTCGTCCCTTTTCACGCTGGGCTTTGCCATGGTCCACACCTGGCCGCAGATCGCGCTGGCCTTTAGCGAAGCCGCGGTGGGGTTGATTTTGGTGGCGCTGCTCATTGCCTATTTGCCCACCATGTACGGCAGCTTTTCGCGCCGCGAAGTGGCCGTGGCCAAGCTGGCCGTGCGCGCCGGCTCGCCACCCTCAGCACAGGAAATGTTGCTGCGCTTCCACCGCATTGGCAAGCTGGACAGTCTGTCTGAATTTTGGGCCGAATGGGAAACCACGTTTGCGGAGATTGAAGAGAGCCACACATCGCTGCCGGCGCTGGTTTTCTTCCGCTCGCAGCAGCCAGACCTCTCCTGGATCACCGCGGCCGGCACAGTCATGGACGCCGCCGCTATTATGCTGTCCGCAGTAGACGCGCCCAATGAGCCAGCGGCCGCGCTCTGCATCCGCGCCGGATATCTGGCGCTGCAGCGGGTGGCGCGCTACTTTGGCGTTGTCTTTGACCCCACTCCGACTTTTCCGACTCATCCCATCAGCATTAGCCGCCAAGAATTTGACGCTATGTGTCAAACATTGGCCCAGCAAGGCGTACCGCTCAACGCCGACATGGAACAGGCCTGGCGCGATTTTGGCGGCTGGCGCGTCAATTACGATGTAGCGCTGACCCGCCTCTGCACCATTACCATGGCGCCTTATGCGCTCTGGTCGTCTGACCGCTCCGCCTTGGAGGATATTCACAAATCCATGTGATATACAAGAAAATATGATATAATTAGTTCGATGATGACTCTGTGCTGCGCACAACCGCCATCATATAAGTCTTAATTTCCTTGATGACTCTGTGCTGCGCACAACCGCCATCATATAAGTCTTAATTTCCTTGATGACTCTGTGCTATGCACAACCGCCATCATATAGTCCTATCTTAATAGAGCGCAACCGCCGGCAATAGAGTCGGATACACCACGCGAAACTGTCATCCGAATCGCCAATCCCGCTGCGGTGTACTCATTAAGGGGAAATCAACCATTCAACAAACGGAAATATGGATTCTTTTCACAGCTGATGCGCTGTGAGCGAGCCAACGACACACGCGATTGTCATTTGCTTGCGCGGCACAGATGGAGAGCAGCTGCGCTGGAATCCGCGGCCCGTAAACCAATACGAAAATCATGCCTAGAACATCAAAATCAACGCCAAGTAAATCGATATCAAGTAAATCGACGTCAAGCAAATCTGCCTCTAACAAATCTGCCTCCAGGAAATCAACGTCGGGCACAAAACAATCGCCCCGCCGCAACCAAGCGACTTCCCGAAAGCCGCGTGGTAAATCGCTTAAAGAAAAGGCGCCACGGCGCGGCGCCCAGCCAGCCACCAGTGCCGACTCCGATTTTGAATCGGTCGCCGAGCCGCTGCTGGCTGGCCCGCCCAAACCCTATGAAATGGGCGACTATGTGCTGCTGGATTCGGGCAACATGCAGCGCCTGGAGCGGTTGGGCAACTACACCCTGATCCGTCCGGCGCTACAGGCCGTGTGGCAGCCCCGGCTTACCAGCGGTGAATGGAATCGCGCCGACGCCATTTTTTCACGCGACTCTGAGGGGGGCGGTCAATGGGAATGGCGACACAAAATTTCGCGCGATTTCGACGTGCTCTTCAGCAATCTATCGTTCCACATTAAGCTAACCAACTTTGGCCATCTGGGGCTTTTTCCCGAGCAGGGTGATAATTGGGATTGGCTGCGCACCAAGATCCGCGCGCGCATGGCGGCCACTAATAACCGCAACCTGCACGTGCTGAACCTGTTTGCCTATACCGGCGGCAGCACACTGGCGGCCAGCCAAGCTGGCGCCCATGTGGTGCATGTAGATGCGGCCAAAGGCGTGGTGGATTGGGCGCGCAAAAATGCCGAAATCTGCCGCCTGAACGAGCGCCCCATCCGCTGGCTGGTCGACGATGCGCTCAAATTCCTCAAGCGCGAAGAGCGGCGCGGCTCCAAATATCAGGGCATCATCCTAGACCCGCCCAGTTTTGGCCGCGGCCCCAAGGGAGAGGTCTTCAAAATCGAAAAGGATATTTTCGAGCTGCTGGATTCATGCAAAGCGCTGCTGGACCGCAATGCACTCTTTTTCCTTTACAGCTGCCACACGCCTGGCTTCACGCCCATTACGCTCTCTAATCAGATCGAAGAGCTGTTTGGCGAGCGCAAAGGTACGCTCGAAGCGGGCGAAATGGTCATGCGCGAAGCCGGTGGCCGCAGCCTGCCCAGCGGTGTTTACGCACGCTGGAGCAGTGAGTGAAATGCAAGGAGCACCGTGGACAGCGGTAAAAGTAAAGGGGTGAAGGAGTAGAGGAGAGTTGGCAAGCGACTCCTCTACTCCTCCACTCCTCCACTCCACTACTCCTTTACTCCGGAAATCTTATGCCGATACAGATTACCAGCGTGCAGAACGCCCGCGTCAAAGAATGCCTCAAGTTGGAAAAGCGCCGCCAGCGCGATGCCCAGCAGCAAACCGTGGTAGAGGGCGCGCGCGAAGTGCTGCAAGCGCTGCAAAGCGGTATTGTGCCGCCGGAAGCCTTTATCTGCACAGAGCTGGTCAGCACGCCGGAAGCAGCGCAAGCCGCCAACAGGCTGTATGAGCTTGATGATGCGCGTCAAACCCGGCTCTATGAAGTGACGCCCGCCGTTTTTGAAAAGCTAGCTTATCGCGGCGAGAGCGGTGGCATTGTGTTGGTGATTCCATATGTAGCGCGGCGTCTGTCTGAACTGGCGTTGGGCAATCCGCCCTTTGTGGCCGTCATTGAAGGCGCTGAAAAGCCGGGCAATTTGGGGGCCATTCTGCGCACGGCAGATGCTGCCGGCGTGGACGCGGTGATTGTTTGCACCGCGGAGGGGCAAAGCGGGCTGGATCTGCACAACCCCAATGTGGTGCGCGCCAGTTTGGGTACGCTGTTTACGGTGCCGGTGGCGCAAGATTCATCGGCAACTGTTCAGCATTGGCTACGCGAATGCAACATTCAGATGATCGTTACGTCCCCGGACGCGAAAGCGCTTTACACAGCGGTTGATTTGCGCCTGCCCACCGCCGTGGTCATGGGTAGCGAGGCGGACGGATTGAGCCAATCCTGGTTTGTCGCTGCCGACCAGCAAGTGCAGATTCCCATGCACGGCCGCGCCGACAGCCTCAATTTGTCCACCGCCACTGCGCTTTTGCTCTATGAAGTTGTGCGGCAGCGGCAGGCAGCAAAGTAATCGCTATTTATGATCATCGACTCCCGTACTTACCACGTCCAGCTCAACCCGCGCGACCCCGCCTTCTACAACAATCCGTATCCCTATTACGACCAATTGCGCGCCCAGGCGCCGATTTTCTATTGGGAAGAATTTGGCTTTTGGTGCTTTGTGGCGCATGAAGATGTGAACGCGCTGCTGCGCGACCGCCGCTTTGGCCGCCAGATCACCCATCTGGCCACGCGGGAGGAGTTGGGCTGGCCGCCGGTGCGCGCTGACCTCAAACCGTTTTATGCCGTGGACGACCACTCGATGCTAGAACTGGAGCCGCCAGACCACACGCGGCTGCGTGGGCTGGTGCAAAAAGCCTTTATGGCGCGCCAGATCGAGCGCTTGCGTCCGCGCATTGCCGCGCTGAGCCACCAATTGATCGACGCCATGCAGGACAAAATGCGCCGCGCGGGGCGCGTCAATCTGCTCACCGATTTTGCCACCCCCATTCCGGTCACCGTAATAGCCGAGCTTATTGGCATCCCCACCGAGATGAACGCGGCGCTGCTCAGCTGGTCGCACGCCATGGTGGGCATGTATGAGCTGGCGCGCTCGCCCGAACAGGAGCAACGCGCTGTGTGCGCTGCCCAGGAATTTGTGGCCTATTTGCGCGATGTGGTGACCGAGCGGCGACGCAAGCCTCAAGATGATCTGCTGAGCCAGTTAATAGCGGTGGAGGAACAGGGCGAGAAATTAAGCGAAGACGAGCTGATTGCGACCTGCATTCTGCTGCTCAACGCCGGTCACGAAGCCACGGTCAACGTGGTGGGCAACGGCGTCTATGCGCTGCTGCAACAGCGCCATCAGCTGGAACGCTGGCAAAGCGACGCCGCATTAACGGCCAGCGCCGTGGAAGAGCTGCTGCGCTTCGACACGCCGCTGCATCTTTTCAATCGCTGGGTGCTGGAGGATATTACGTATAAAGGGCATCACTTTCCCTTTGGCGCACAGGTGGCGCTGCTGCTGGGCGCGGCCAATCGTGACCCGGCGGCCTTCGAAACGCCCAACCGGCTCGATCTGAGCCGCCCGCATAACCCGCACCTTTCGTTTGGCGGCGGCATCCACTATTGCTTGGGCGCACCCCTGGCCCGGCTGGAATTGCAAGTTGCGCTGCCGATTTTGCTGCAACGCTTGCCCAATTTGGCATTGGCGCAGGAACCACAATATCGCAACGCCTACCACTTTCACGGGCTGGACGCGCTGTGGGTGGGGATTGGATAATGGGGTCTATATCAGAAAGATGCAAAAGGCGCATCTTTCTGATTGTTGTGTGGCAGCCCTGGGGCAGCTAACGGCCTGCGCATCAGCCGCCGCAAGCGCGGGTTCAACTTCTAAAAAGCAGCGATCTCGGGCGCGAAGCGGTCGGTTGCATGCGCGTGTTGGGCCTTCACCAAAAGACCTGCTTAATAGCCGGCTCCTGCACTATGTTTCCTGAGTCGTCGCATCGCCAGTTCATTGGCTGCTTCCGTCGCCGTTGTATTCAGCGTTTGCGACATCTGTAGTACGGTCATCACCGTGTCGCCAACAGTACGTACTCGTTCGATGGTCTGCTGGTTCGTATGTCCAAGCATGTGCTCTGACAGAAATATCAAGCCGCCTGCATTTGCACAGAAGTCTGGTGCATACACAATTCCCCGCGCCATGAGTGCCGATTCCAGGCTGGCATGCTCAAGCACATTGTTTGCTCCTCCTGCGATCACACGGCACTGTAAGTTCGACACATTCGAGGTACGAATGACATTGCCTGTAGCGCAGGGCGCCAACACATCGCATGCTGTAAGCACAATCCTGTTGGGCGGGAGCCAATCAATACCGTATTTCGATGCAATATTCTTCGCCTTCATCTCATCAACATCTGACACGATCAACTGTGCTCCAGCGTCATGAAGCAGTTCAACGAGCGATGCCCCGACATTGCCTACGCCCTGAACAGCAACCCGGATGCTTCGCAAGCTCTTGCCAAGGCCAGCTATGCTCATGCAGGCGCGAATAGCTTCCACAACCCCGAGTGCGGTCATTGGTGATGGATCACCGTAGGCACACACTGGTTGTGTCTCACGACCAATCTCAGCAATATCGTTTTGCGTTGTCCCAATGTCGTTGACGGGAATAAACTGTCCGCTCAATCTGGCAATGAAGCGCCCGTGGGCGCGCAAGAGATGCGGTGATTTGCGTTGGGTCGGGTCGCCCAGAATGACGCTCCAACCACCTCCGAGATCGAGGCCTGCGACAGAGGCCTTGAGTGTCATGGCCTGTGCGAGCAGGAGACAATCGTCGATCGCTTCCTGCTGATCATGATACGCTCGGAAGCGCACGCCACCAAGCGCTGGTCCCAGGGTTGTATTGTGTATCGCGATAATGGCGTGTAAACCCGATGCATCATCGGTATGTAGGAGTACGCGTTGAAAACCTTCGACGTTCATTTCACGAAACATGGGAAGACTTGCCTTTCGCAACGTGCGGGAAGACACATCCGTTTCCAAGGAGGAAAGCAAACAAAGCTGCTAACGGCCGCTTCACCTGCCAAAGGTCAGGTGTAAGCGTTGTTAGACCTACCTGTCGCATATCATCTTAATCCTGCATTAATCGCTTTAACAATTGCCTGTGCACGATCTGCTACTTGTAATTTGCTAAAAATATTAGATGAATAGTTACGTACAGTTTTGAGGCTAAAACCTAGCTTATGGGCAATCGTTTCATTATTTTCCCCTTGTGCCATCAGCTTCAATACATTGCGTTCACTATCAGTTAGTTCTGGAAAAATGTCAGAAGATGTGGCGGGTTTCGCCGCAAAGAAGTAGATCATCCGTTGGGCGATCGCTGGGCTAAAGATCGCCTCCCCATTACCAACAGCTAAAATAGCTCGCTCCATTTCTTCATCCTGCGTATCTTTTAGCACGTATCCTCGTGCTCCAGCCCGCAACGCTGCAAAGACAGAATCATCATCTTCAAACATGGTCACGACCAAAATGCGAATATGCGGACTCGTTTCGACAATCGGGCGAATCGCCTTTAGTCCACCTGCTCCGGGCATTTGTAAATCAAGCAGCACGACATCAGGCTGTAGCTTTTCAGCCAGCGTGATGGCTTCTTCACCTGTTGTGGCTTCACCAACCCATTCAACCGTGGGCATAGCGGCGAGTAAAGCTCGCAGCCCTTTACGGAAAACGGGGTGGTCATCAACGACTAAAATGGTCATTTTATCCATTTTCGTTTCTCCACGGTAAACGAACTTCGATACGTGTGCCAACCGGTTTTGTAGGGTATATGGTGAAGGTGCCACCCAATTCGGCCGCTCGTTCGCGCATTGATTGTATACCAATTCCACCCAGTTGGTTGAGTTCAATGCCCTGCCCGTTATCAGAGATGGTCAAAATCAGACTGTCTGTTTTGTGGTCATCAAAGGTGAGGGCTATGGTGCAAGTTGTGGCGTGGGTATGTTTGGTGACATTGTGCAGCGCTTCGGTGACGATGCGATAGATGGCGACTTCGACAGCGGCCGAGAGCGGCGGCATCGGGGCAGGCGCAATCACTTCTAACTGGATGGCTGTTTCAGCCAGCCGCACGTTTTTGATCGCTTCGATTAACCCTAATTCATCAAGCAATGGGGGGCGTAAGTCGTAGACGAGTTGGCGGATAACGGCCGTTGCTTGGCGTATATCAGTGCTGAGTTCGGCGATGATCTGTTCGGCTGCGGATGGGTTTTGAGTGAGATGGCGACGAATCGCACCAAGTTGCAGTTGGAATGCGGAAAGATTGGGTGCTAGGCTATCGTGCAAATCATTACGGATACGGCGGCGTTCTGCTTCACGGGCGATGATGATTTGCTCACGGGAGGTTTGGAGAAAGGCCGTTAATTCTGCCACATATAATGCCACCCCAATTTGTTGGGCACACTCTTGCAATACCTGATCGTCGCTGTCGGTAAACGGCCGATTTGCATCACGGTGCGACACCAACAGCATTGCCAACGGCTGATCCAAGTAGCGGATGGGGTATTGCGCCACAGCGACCTGCGCTTGCTTTTTTCCGAAGACGTAGCTTTGATCGAGAGCATTATCAACAATAAGCGCCACATAGGGCAAATACAGCTTTGTACCAATTGTTTCCACCACGGATGGCAATGTCAGTTGTGGTTTCTGCATCCCGCGTAGCTGCTGGTTAACATGGGCGGGGATGGCGTAGGGGTTGTCATGCTGGGCATAAATGAGGTCGTTGATATGGCCCTGCAGCCAACGACTAACGGGGACAAATGTGAGCGATAAACAGAGCAGCGCAATTAAATTCAGAAGCCGTTGATCTGAACTGGGCAATAAACTGTTATTCGGTATCTTGCCAAAGGGGAAAGTGCCTAAAGTGACCACGATGACATAAACGGCATAAGCGTAGATGACGAGAACAAACCCCAGCAGGATGCTACTGAGCAAGCCGCTGGGGTTTATGGTCATAAGTCGCTGCTTCAAACCTAAGAAGAACTGTTTCACGCTGTCGCTAGTTGCGGTGTACGGCGCAGCAGCAAAACGAGGAGAGCGATAAATATTACTAACCCCCCAATTGCTGCAAGCTTCAAGCCTAAAGTTGGGGCAAAGAGGATACCAGGTAATGCGCCTAAGGCATTCACACCAAAAATAATCATGGCGATAATTTTATACACTTTTTGATCTTGCCAGACACCGAACGCGGTCATAAAGCCACTCAAAAACGTTCCGAATCCTGAAAGGGCAACGCCGATCTCCATGCCAAAAATCGCGATGCTATCAGTGACGATCCAATTATATAGGACGATCATTTGAGGCAAGGTGTAGAGGACAATGAGGATTGCTGCGATTTTGTTTTTTGTTAAACCGTTCATTTTCATATCTCCTTATTTGGTTAAGTAGGTGAATAACAATAAAGAGAGTATAGGACACGCCATTTCCAAAGTCAGGAGGCTAGGTTCATCAGCTTTTGGGAAATTGTCCCAACTGGTTGGGAAGGTAATTGGGGATGTGGATAGGCTGTCTAACTATGTATAGAACGACGACCCCGCGACTTGCTCCGTTTCTGCCCAAAATATGCAGGATAGGCCGCTACCGGTGCGAAAATTGATAGTACGGGTCCCCGTACTACGTTCCCAATCTCATCCCAAACACGTAGCCCCAATCCTCTTCTTGCAGCGTGTGAAAGCCCACGTGTTGATAAAAGCCAACGGCGTTGGCGTTGCGGCGGCCCACGCCGAGATAAACGCCGGGGATGCCTTGATGGCGCATGGCATCGGCCAGCGTCTGAATCAGCCGCTTGCCCCAGCCCATGCCCTGCCCCGCCGGCAAAATGTCGATGTGCAGGTGGGCCGGATAAGCGGCGTCATTCTCTTCGCGGCGGTGGCCGCGATGGATGGCGCGAATCATATTGGCGTCGCGCGATGTGTCATCCTCGGCTGGCATGGCGTAACGCGCCCGCAGCGGCGGAAACCATTCCGTTTCGCAGCGGTGGCCAAAGGCGGCGGTATCGGCTGCGCCCAACACATAACCAATGGCGTGGCCGTTGTGCGTCAACACAAAGGCCAGTTCCGGCTCCAGCACGGCATACGGCGCGGCATAATAGTGGCCGATCACGTCCGGATCATTATATAAGTGTGTGGCGTCTTGCCCCGAATCGCCCGTGCCTAGGCAGATGCGGTAGAGGGCGGTTAGATCGGTGGGGTGATAGGGACGAATTTCAAATGTGCTCATGGCTAAATCCTATTCCTTAAATCATCAATGCCGCCCTGGTAAATCGCCTCAATCCAAATCTCTTTGTCTAGCATCTTCAGCAGCAGCGTGTGGCTGGCAACTTCCCACAAAAAGACAGACTCTCCCATGGGCATCAAGCGCCCTTCTGACGGCTGCCCATCATCGCTCATCATAAGCCGGATAATAGCTCTTTGCAGCGGAATCACATATGGTCCTGAATCATCCAGATACCCCTGAGCGGCCGGTTCGCATCTAACCAGCCAAATTCTGCAAGCCCGCCTCATGCTGCTGCAACTTGGCTGCCAATTCGGCCTCGTCTAGAACCGGCCAGCTTTGCGGGTCGCTGGTGGCCTCAATACGTCGCGACTCAGCCAGCACCCGCAGCCGGAACAGCTCATCGGCGATCGCGTTCCACTCGTCTACATTCACCAGTACCGCTCTTGGCTTGCTGCGCTGCGCCAGAACCACAGGCGCCTGATCTACTAGCTGCAAAATTGAATCTTGCTCTGTACGAAAATGTGAAATCGGAACAATCTGCTGCACGCGCTGCATCATTCACTCCTTTGAAAAATCAGCTATTAAATAACATTCTACTGCTAATTTTATCTTGACATATAAGTGCTTGCCAATCTACACTCAGCCCCGTTTCAAAACCGGGGTTTGGTTTCGCCTACCAAGGCAATAAAAAACTCAGATTTTGAATTAGGGTATCTATTTTTCTGGATTAGCCTTAATCGCTTCACAAAAACGGTCAATCTCTGCTTCCGTGTTGTAATAGTGCACCGACGCCCGCACCAGCTCGGCAAGCTGACGCGCTTCCATGTCGTGGCGGGTGGAGAAGACGGTGGAGTGAGAGACATTGATGTTCTGGGCGCGCAACGTTTGGCGAATCTCTTCCGGTTGGCGGCCATTGATAGCAAAGGTGACAATGCCGCAG
>JACKBC010000027.1 GCA_020634755.1 Caldilineaceae bacterium
CTATTACAGCGGCGGCATCAATTTAAGTATCCGCGGTCTGCCCAACGCCGAGCAGACGCTCAAGTTTAATCTGCGTAGCCCCACGCTGATCCAGCGCTACGTGGCCCCCCTTGTTGTACCGGTCTACACCATGCCATGGGCGCTCTGCACTTGGCCGCTAACGCTCTTTTTATTGATTATGATGTTGGCGCGCATGCGGGGGCGAGATTTTGAAGAAGAGGAATGGGAAGAGGCCGCCGTGGCCTCACTTTCACAACCACAGGGGCAAGGCACATCCGCCTTTGGCCATTTAGGCAATGCGGCTGCCAATGAAAGCGAAGCGGCCCAGGCCGCCCGGCGCATGAGCGCCAGCCAGGCCGACGCCGTTTGGGGCAGCTCAGCCTGGGGCCAGAGTGAGGCGGGCGGCAGCGCTAATGCCGATACCGGTTCTGCTTGGGACAACAATTCCAGTGGCTGGAGTGGCAATGGCGCAGGAGCGTCGAACGGAACCGCTTCCTCCAATGGGGATGATGACCCGTGGCGGTCGACCTGGTGACCTATCCCCCTGACCCCCTTTCCCACAAGGAAAGGGCGAACTGTTTGAGAAAACTATTTGGTATAAAATAAGCCTGCTCTAAACGATGTATGATTTGCTAGAGGCCCTCCCCATCCTGCTAGGAAGGGGAGACGGAGGGGTAGGTCAAAAACGAAAACCGTTATGAAATTTGAAAAACCGACAATTTATCCAACTTTAGTTGTGGGCGTGGGCGGCATGGGCACCAACACCGTGCGCGCGGTCAAGCGGCGTTTTCGCAACGTGTGGGGTGGCGATCAGCTGCCGGGCATGTTACAGCTGCTGGCGCTGGACACTGAGCCGCTGGTCAACCGGCTGGACCAGGAACCGCTTTTTGCCGATGAATTTGCCTACATGGGCAAGTTCGACGCCACGCGGCTGGTGGCCAACTTGGATCAGCACCCGGAAATCGCTCGCTGGTGGAACTATCCCTCGGTGCCGCTGGGTTACATTCACAACGGCGCCAAACAGTTGCGTCCCATTGGGCGGCTCTCGTTCTTCCGCAACTATGTGACCTTTAAGCAGATGCTCGAAGTGAAGCTGGGCAATCTGGACAAAATTCGCGATGTGGAGGTGGCGCAGAATCGCGGCCACCCCGTGGTGGGCAACTATCAGCTCATCTACGTGGTGAGCAGCCTGTGCGGCGGCACCGGCTCGGGCATGTTTATGGACACGGCCCACCGCATTCGCGCCCAAGTGCGCAACAATGCCCGCATTGTGGGCATCTTCTATCTGCCCGATGTGCTGGAAGAGGAGATCTCCAGCGACTTGCAGCGCCGCCGCATTCGCGCCAACGCCTACGCCGCGCTCAAAGAGCTGAACTATTTTCAGGAGACACAGCAGTTTAAGGCGCTCTATCCCAGCGAGCAGCGCGAACTGCCAGACACGCCGTATACACCTTTCGACTTTATCTTCCTGGTCGGGCGCACCAATCGCGATGGCCGCAGCCTGGCTCGCAAGTCCGACGCCGAGCAGATGGCCGCCCACTTGATTCAGATGACCACCATCAGCCACCTGAGTAGTGAGATTCTGGGGCTGGAGGTCAACGTGGTGCGCGAGCGCATGCTAGATGTGGACGACGAGACGCGCCGCTCCATGCAGCAAGATTTGGAAGACGCGGCCGAAGAGATTGTGGGTGGTTATGCCAACGGCGGTGTAGCCGCCGGCGAAGTGGTGGGTAGCCGCTTTGAGGCCAGCCGCCGCAACTATCTGCTCTACAGCGGGTTTGCCGCTTCGGCGCTGGTGACCCCCCACGAAGCGCTGGTCGACTTCTGGCGGCGCGCCTTTGTCAGCGACCTGATTCGGCGGCTGGCCGGCGGCCCTTCGCTGGGTGACCCGCGCGAAATGCTGCCCATGAATGATTATCAGCGCATCTACGCCCTGTGGCAGAACCTGCTCTCGCAACTGCTGACGCGCTTTGCTGCCTTGGACAATGACCGGCTGGAGCTGGCCGTTGAAGAAATCGAAGAGCGGCGCGGCGTTTGGGGTGGCTTCTGGGAACCGGTGGAGCAGACCGTGCAGGCTGCGCTGATGGACACGGGCATTCGCGGCGGTCTCATGTTGTGTGACTTGCTCAGCCCGCCCAGCGAAGCGGCGGCGGCGGTGGAATCGCTGCCGCGCCAGCGCCTTTTCTTGGTCAACGGCCAGCCGGTCAGCGAGGAAGATCGCATTCGCTGGCGCAAGGCGCTGGCCCAAGAAGGCGGCTTTGGCGAACAGATGCAGCAGCTCGGCTCTAGCCTGGGCAACCTGCTGCTGACCGCGGTCAACCCGCGGCAGGCGCGCGACCGCGCCCGTGAATCTGCCGAACGCCGCGGCCGTTCCCGCGTCTACCAGCGCCGCGACGCGTTGGAACGTACGTTGGTAGAGCAGCTTGGCAAGCAGGCCGCCATCCTGCGCGAAACGCTGCGGGCGCAGATCGACGCCTGCGGCATGGCGCTGGCCAAGGCCAACCAGGAAGCAGCGCGTCTGGCCGAGCGCATTGACCCACGCGTGCCCGATGGCAACACCAGCACCAGCACCTATTACGAGCTGGAAACCGGCGCCGTGGGTGGTGATTATCTGCAAAATTTCTATCGCAAGGCGCTGCCCGCCGTGAATGACGGTGATTGGAAGAACGCGCTGAGCCCGCTGATCAACCAGCTTGTGCAGAGCAACAGCGCGCTGCCCGCCGAGCAGCTGTTGTCAAAGTTGGCCGGTAGCGTGTCTAACAACCACGGGCTGCTCAAGCGGGTGCATGGCACAATCGACATTATTGACATTATCACCTCGCAATATCGCGAAGAGGTGGCTGCCGTGCGCCAGCGGCCAGACAACCGCATCCATCAGTGGCTGGACCGGCTCAACCCTTATATCCGCTGGGACGCCGATCGCTACAGCTTCCACGAAACCAACCTGGAGCACATCCGGCTGGCCGCCATCCCCATCAACCGCACCGACGACCCGGGGCTGGCCGCGGCCACGGTGGGCTCTGAAGACGTGCGCTGGATTCCCACCGGCGACCCCATGCGCATGGACGCCATTTGGATCGTCCACGGCCTGCCGGTGACGCTGTTGGAGCGCTTGCAGGAATACCGCGCCCAGTACGAAAACAGCTTCGACTTCCCGGTGCGCGAAGAGTTCCATCTGAATCCCAACTGGACCAATCTGCCCGAGGTCACGCCCGAGGATGGGGTCAGGAAGACGGGGGCGACCATTTTGCCGGCGCGCGAACGATAACGGATGGAACGGATTTGGAAGAATAAGGCGGCTCTGCTTGGAAGGGCCGTTTTTTTATGGATGATGGTCAAGTTCATGTAAAGTGGTTGGTATTGGTCTTGTCGTTTTGTGCTATAATGGCTGTATCACATTAAAAATGATTGAGCGATAACCACACTTGCCCAAATCGACCGCGAGAAACTAATACAGATTGCCAAAGCGCATGACATCACTTGGCTTGCGCGCTTTGGCTCTATGGCGCGCAGAGTTTCACCTGAACCACAACTGGACCAATCTATCCGATGTGACGCCCGCAAATGGCATGGGCAAGATGGAGCGACGATCTCGGCGCTACATATTTGGCCCCATGACAATCAGCGTATCCTGGGCCTGCACAACTTCCGTCGGTTCGGGCATAAAGAGGAATTGGCCATCACGGCGAATGGCCAGGACCAGTTGGGCGGCGTTGCGCCGGACCTCTTCTGTGGTTTGGCCGCTGAGTTCGGGGTGTTCTGCCACGCGCAGGTCGCCAAAACGCATGGTCTTTGTCTGTTGATAGAGCATCATATCCCAAAGCTCCGCCGTATTTTGATCCAGCATTTGCGTCACCATGGTAAAGCCGCCCATGATGTTGGGGGAAATCACGCGGTCGGCGCCGGCCAGATAGAGCGTGTGCATGTTCTGTTCATCATAGGCGCTGGCCACAATGCGCAGCTGGGGGTTGCCCAGCCGCCGCGCCATATCACGGGCGCTGAGAATAATCGTCGTGTTATCGCGGTCATCGTCCATTGCCGCTATGACTCCATATGCCCGATGGACGCCCGCCGCCCGCAGCTGTTGCTCATCAACCGGATCTTCCAACATATAGAGAACACCGGTCTCCTCGGCCAACTCCTGGATACTCTTGCGTTCCTCTATGGTAAAATCAACCTCGTCCAACGTTGCATAGTGGCGTTTGCGCTTGTCAACATAGCGCGGATGCAGCCAGAGCAAGGTGCGCTTTAGTTTCTCCTCATCCGCTTCGATAATCACAAAAGGCGTGTTGCGGCGACGAAATTCACCGGCGGCGCGGTTGGCCAAAATGCCGCCGCCGCAGACAATGACATGCTCGGTTAATTCGGCAATCTGCTTCATGCGTCTCTCCAAACGTTTTCGTTCCATTTTGGCATGGTGCCCCTCAAAGACAATGGCCGCCGCGGTGGAAAGGGCATAGCCGGCCAGCCCAATGGCAAAGAGGGTAAAGAAAATGGCAAAAATGCGCCCAGCCACAGAGTGGGGCGACAGATCACCATAGCCCACGGTAGTAATCGTGATGATGGTGGCATAGAGCGCGTCGAGCCACGTCCACCGTTCCAGCAGCGCGTAGACGACCGTGCCAACTGCGATTAGCAAGAGAAAGGGCACGATGAGCGTCAGCAGACCGGAGCGACGCGCCTGTTGGAGCGTTCTGCTCAAGCGGGTAAGGGTGGCGATCAGCCAGGTTAACATAGCGCGAGTGTACCAGAGCTAGCCTTGGGGCGGCAAACTGAGATGAGATCACGGACGTTGTTTTTGATTCAGAGCTGATTTTAACGATACCTACTCCTGCTGAGCCAATCGAAAACTCCAGTTCTCATCTCAACCGTAATTTGTACTTGGCTCTGTCATAGATGAAAATTGACAACTTGACTAAAATGGCACCTAAACCTTTTCATTTATGACAACCGCAAGTAAATAACAAGGAAGGAATGATGTCTGTCTTATCAACATTGGAAGCAAATAAAGCGCTTGTTCGCTGTCACTTTAGCGATGTCTTGCAGGATCCTTCTATCTGCGATGTTATCTACGCACCTGCCTTAGCCCAAGCCATTGCGCTTCCGTTTCCCCAGTAGCGCAGCCCAATCGGTGCGAGTGCTGCCAGATATGCGTCACTGGCCGACAACGTGAATAGGTACTCCAATTCGCCGCTATTCACGCCAACAAAGAATAAGGCCGAACCGACAATGAGCAATCCGGCCGCCCAACGGGGGATGCCGCCCTTCCAGAGCAAGCCAACACCCAACCGAAGAAAGCCAAGGATTGAGGCCTTTTGTTGCAAAGTGTGATATGCGTTCATTTTGTTTTCCTATTCATTGATTGAAAATTCGTTATAGCACCAAGATATCACCTGCCGTTTCCCGGTGTGATGGGTGTGCGCCCCTCTCTGTGTCGGGAAGTTTTCCGGGATGAAAGCGGCAGTTCGCATGGAAACAATCGGAAATTCATTTGTTGGGGCAGATGTTGTCGCCGCGCTGATTATCTACAACCATAATGTACAAGCTATACTATGCAAGCGATACGAGAGATATGGCTTGGTCAGCCGCTGCTTTTCGCTTTGTAAAAGGAGAATTGTGTGACAATCTTGCGCGGCATCAATGCCGGCGTTGCCTTTGCGCTAGAACTAGCGATGCTGGTTGCGTTTGCAACTTGGGGCTACTGGGTTGGTGAGGGGGTGCTTATCAAGTGGGGCTTGGCAATTGGGCTGCCGCTTGTAGCAATTGTGCTCTGGGGCCTACTTTTTGCACCGAAGGCTGCCAAACGGCTGCCGATTGTGGCTGGAGCACTTGGGTCGCTGGGATTGTTTCTCTTGGCGGCGGCTGCGCTTTTTGTCACCAATCAGACGGCGTTGGCCATCGTCATGGCAACGGTCGCAATCATCAATCGTATGCTTGTGCTCATATGGAAGCAATGGTAGAAAGTGAGAGCAATAGACGCATGAATCACTCCAACACTCCAAAAAATATAGCCACAAATGTAGCCAGAACATTTACCAAACCCTTCCACATCGGCATCGCTGGCCTCAGCTGCGAATGTTCGACCTTTTCGCCCTTGCTCTCTTGCGAGCGTGACTTTTTAGTCAGCTCCGGCGAGGAACTGGGCAGCAACTACGCTTTTTTTGCCGACTATCCCGATATCACGGTCACGCCGCTGATCCGCGCCCGCGCCATCCCCGGTGGCTCGATTGAGCCAGACTTTTACGACCGCTTTAAGGCACAGTTGCTTGAAGGTCTGGCCGCCCACGCACCGTGGGACGGCATCTATCTCGACATGCACGGCGCGGCCAATGTGCATGGCCGTGACGATGTTGAAGGCGACATGCTGGCGGCGATCCGCAAAGTGGTCGGTCCCGATTGCGTCATCTCGGCCAGCTACGACCTGCATGGCAACGTGTCGCAACGAGTGGTCGATAGCATTGACATGCTCACGGCCTACCGCACCGCGCCCCACCTTGACTATTACGAAACGCAGCAGCGGGCCTTTGCGCTCTTGATGCGGGCCTTGCATGAAGGAGTTAAGCCGCACATGGCGTTTCGTCCCGTGCCGGTGCTTGTGCCGGGCGAACGCAGCAGTACGGAGTGGGAACCGGCCGCCAGCCTCTATGCCGCGATTCAGCCGACGATTGATCAGTTTGCCATCTGGGATACATCTATTTTAATTGGCTACGTCTGGGCCGATGAGCCGCGTGCAATGGGCTGTACCATTGCAATTGGGCTGGATGCGGAACAGACAAACGCCGCCGCCCATGCGTTGGCGCAACAATTTTGGGCTGTGCGCGAGGGCTTCCAGTTTGGCGTCACGTCGGGCACGGTTGATGAGTGCATTCACCTGGCCATGCAGGAAACGGCGACCCCCGTGGTGATCAGCGATTCCGGCGACAACCCAACCGCAGGCGGCGTGGGGGATATTCCGTATGTGCTGAGTCGCTTGTTGGTCGCGGGCGTCGAGTCCGCGCTGGTAGCCGCCATCACCGATGGCGCCGCGGTGACAGCCTGTGAAGCAGCTGGCGTCGGCGCCACCGCTGCCCTTACCATCGGCGGCAAGCAAGATCCGATCCACGGGCAGCCGCTGCCGGTGGAGGCGACGGTTGTTTCTTTGCACGAGTTGTCGTGGCCTGCCAACCCAAGAGCCGGCGTGGCGGTGACAACCAACCACGTGGCGGTTGTGCAGGTGCAGGGCGTCACAGTGGTATTAACCGAGCGCCGTACGCCCTTCCACCACATCCAAACCTTTACGCAACTCGACCTTGAGCCCCATGTGTATCAGATCGTGGTGGTCAAAATGGGCTACCTGGTGCCGGAGATCAATCAGCTTGCCAAACGGGCATTGCTGGCCCTCAGCCCCGGCGCGGTCAACCAGGATATCGAGCACCTGCCCTACAAGCGAATTCAGCGCCCCATGTACCCGATGGATCGCACCGCTACATGGGCATGAGAATACTTGGCGTAGGCAGGGCCATTGCGTCTCCTAAAAAAGTAGGCATAAAACCCGCAGCTGACGGTGCCAAGCGGTCGCAGCCGCTTGATAGATAGCCGCTGTGGCGGCTTTGGAGGGGGCGTTGCCGGATTTATCCGTTGCGATCACCACGTTCGCAATGGCCCCGCTCTGCTGGCGGGGAGCGTCCCAGAATGGGCGCCTCTCCCAGATTTTGCGTTGCCGCGCAAAATCTGCCCCTCTCCACACGTGGAAAGGGACGCGACGCACTCGCAGAGTGCAGAGCAGGGAGAGGCGGCGCGGCGTGCGATATTGCCGCCAAAGCGAATGGCTGCCGTGCTGGCGAATGTGCTTGTGCTGCGGCGACCCCAATGATAAAATAGAGATATATCTGTTTTCCTCACTTCAATTGCTAGATTTTGTGAATTATAGTAAACTTTAGCGTTGAAAGTTTTACCGCACCCGATCCAGTTGTATATAGAAAATAGCGCGCTACGCAACCACCCAATGCGTGTGCCAAGCAGCTTTCTATCGTACAACTTATGCAGCGCCAATAGATTGCCAAACCTGAATAAAATGGCAATCGATGCGATTCTTCGCTAGGCTTGCGTAAACCCATATACTCAGTAGATCGCAAGGGCAAGAGATAGCGTCGGATTCAGCAATCGAGATCGACGCCTAGATCGCCAACACCGTTGCGGTGGACTGATATACTGTTTAGAGAGAAGCACCCATGAACGCCAACATCACTTTCTCTCTGTCTAAACAGGGCGCGCTTTGGGCGCGGCTGGCCTTTTTACTTTTGCTGATGCTGTGGCTGGCCGGCTGTGAACAAGGACGCTCCACCCAAAAGGAGACAGAAGAACGCATTGCCTCTTCGATTTCGGCTACCAGTTTGTCCAACCCAGATGTATCGGCGCAACAGGAGCGCTCTTCGCGCCTGCAGCAGGATGTGGAAGCCTACATGCGCGAATTCCAGCCTGGGCCGCTGCCGCGCCTCTTCCAGACCACGCGGCTCTACGACCGCAACGGCGTACTCATTGCCGAGCTTTTTAATGAGGGCCGGCGCGAATGGATTCCCCTGGCCCAGATTTCACACTATCTCATTGAGGCCACCGTCGCCGTAGAAGACGCCACCTTCTTTACCAATCTGGGCATCGACCCGATGCGCGTGGCCAGCGCTGCTCTGCAGAATGTGAAACAGGGCGAAATTGTTTCTGGCGCCAGCACCATTACCATGCAGCTTGCCCGCAACATCTTTATGACGCCGGCCGAGCGCATGGAAAATACGCTGGAACGCAAGCAGCTCGAAGCGCAGATCGCCCGCGATCTGACTCGCGCCTACACCAAAGATGAAATCCTGGAGATGTATCTCAACCTGCTCAACTATGGCCATCTGGCCTATGGGCCGGAAGCCGCCGCGCGCGTCTATTTTGGCAAGTCCGCTGCCGAGTTGACCCAAGCTGAAGCCATCCTGCTGGCGGGCATTCCGCAGCAGCCGGCCGGGCTAGACCCATATATCCATTTGGAGGACGCCAAGCAGCGGCAGCGCATTGTGCTGGACGTGATGGTGCGCAAGCTCAAGCTGACCGCCGCCGATGCCGATGCGCTGTACCAGGAACCTATTGTACTGGCCGGTGAGCCGGGCCTGGCTCCCAACCTGGCGCCCCATTTTGTCCAATATATGCAGAGCAAGCTCAATGCCCAGTTGGGCAACGACTATGTGGCTCGCTCGGGCCTCAACATCTACACCACGCTGGACCTATCCATGCAGCAGCTGGGCCAGGAGATTGCCGCCAAAACAGTGGCCAGACAGCAAGCGCGTTACGGCATGAACAACGCCGCACTGGTGGCTATGCGTCCAGGCAGCAGCGAGCTGATGGTCATGGTGGGCAGCATTGACTTTGACAACGAAGCGATTGACGGCCAAGTCAACGTGGCGCTGAGCCCGCGCCAGCCCGGCAGCAGCATCAAGCCGATTCTGTACGTCACCGCCTTCAACGATCTGCTAATCAGCCCGGCCACGGCGCTGTGGGATACGCAGATCCGCTATGACGTGGGCACCGGCATTCCATATATTCCGCAAAATTATGACAATAAATTCCACGGGTTGGTCACCGCGCGCATGGCGCTAGCCAACAGCTATAACGTTCCCGCCGTCAAAGTATTGGCCGGGCTGGGCGTAGACCGCATGTTGGAATCGGCGCGCGCCATGGGGTTGCAAAGCTTAAACCGCGAGAACAGCCAGTACGGTCTGCCGTTGGCGCTGGGCGAGGGCGAAGTGACGCTGCTCGACATGGCGACAGCCTTTACAACTATTGCCAACGGTGGCATCTATCTGGCGCCGACCTCCGTCGTCACTGCGCTGGACAAGCAGAATCTGCCCTCCAAGCTGGCCACCGAGCTGCTGAATGCCGACCGGCCTCAACAATCGCAGCGCGTGCTCTCGTCTGGCGCCGCTTTTGTGGTGACCGATATTTTGAGCGATAACACGGCGCGCACGCCCATGTTTGGCTCCAATAGCTATCTGCGCCTGAGCAAGCCCGCGGCCGCCAAAACCGGCACCACCACCGGCCCCCGCGATAATTGGACCATCGGCTTTTCGCGCTATCTGACGGCGGCCGTTTGGGTGGGCAACACGGACAACCGGCCCATGAATGGCAGCACCGGCGCCTCTAGCGCGGCGCCCATTTGGCACGATTTTATGGAGGCAGTATTGGCCAATCCGACGCTGTTGGAAACGTTGGGTGCGCCAACTGAAGACACTGCCGATGACTCAGCCTGGGCGTTTATACCGCCGCCGGATGTGGAGCAGCGGGCGGCCTGCTTGCCCGGCTTGGCGTGTCGGCAGGGTGGAGAATATTTTACACATGATTGGTTGGTGGCGGCCGGTGCATCTGGCCCGCTAGGAGATATGTTGATTACGGCGCCCACCCAGCTCGTTCATCCCGCTGCGGCTTGGCTGCCCATATACTGCACGCAGGCGGGCGGAACCGAGCGCACCTTGACCAAAGTAGGCGGTTTGGTGGGCTTTTCTAAAGTGGCCCAGGCGCGCGTACAAAAGACGCTGTCTAATCTGGTCAACGGGCCCGGTATTTTCCGCACGCAGGTCGAGCCCGATAGCGGTGTGACCAACGTGGTTTTCTTTCCGCACAATGAGCTGGAACGCTTCCTGCAGCTGGCGCGCAGCCGCCAGCGCGGAGACGCTGTCAACGTAGGGGCATGTGCCGAACAGCACTATTATACGGTGCAGCCCGGTGACTATTGGCGCCAGGTGGCTGAAAAATTTGGTATAGAGACGTGGGTGCTGCAAATGGCCAATGCGCATGCCATGCGGAACAGCGGCTATTTGCAGCCCGGTGACCGGCTGCTGGCGCCGGCGGGCATCCTTATCGAGGTAAACGACAACGTGCAGCGCTACACCGTCCAATCCGGCGACACCTGGGCGCAGATCAGTCAGTCATTTGGCGTCTCGCTGAGTTTGCTGGCTGCTGCCAATCCAGAGATCATGCGTCCCGGTTTTTTGCTCAAGCCGGGGGACGAAATTGTAATTCCCGACACAGGAGTGAGTTTGAATTAATGTAGGGTGGTTTTTCAAACCGCTCTACGTCAACGAAAAATCTTGTGTACGAAATAGTCGATTGCCAGATAGAGCACAATGGCGGCCACAATCAGCCCCCACCATGGCATGCGCACCCAAACAACGATAAAGAGACGGTCGAGGACGCGGAAGAGGATATATGCGAAGATGACGGTGGTTACAATGCTGGCCAACCGCTGTTTAAACGCTGTGGACATACTTATAAATTCCATAAACCGTATGTAACATTCAGGATCTTGAGGGCTGAACTTGTCGAAGCCCGTGTTCCCATCGACAAGCTCGGGTAACGGCTGAATAGGTACAACCGTATATTAGTAGATCGCAACGGCAAGATATCGAGCCGGATTCCCCAATCGAGACCGCCGCCTGAATCGCCAACACCGTTACGGTATATTGTATATCGCCACGGCGCCGGCCGCATAGATGCCGGTTTCCTGCGGTAGTTCCGGCTCGATTTCAACCGTTGCAATTCAAAATAAACGCAAAATGCAGGCGACCGAGTTGCACTTGGTCGCCTGCATTTTGTTTAATTCTATGACTTCTTTTTGCGGCGCGTGGTCTTTTTCTTGGGCTTGCTGGCCGCTTTCTCGGCGATCCACTGTAGGGCCTGCTCGAGCGTGACGCTTTGGGGCTCCACATCTTTGGGTAACGTAGCGTTGATGCGCCCGTGCTTGACGTAAGGGCCGTAGCGCCCATCCAGCACCTGCACGGCGCCGCCATCGGGGTGCTCTCCCAACTCTTTGAGAACGCTCTTACTTTTGCCGCCGCCCGCTTTCTTTTGGGCCAACAGCTCCAACGCCCGCGGTAGTTCGATTTCCAGCACATTGTCCGGCGCTTTGATGCTGGCGTACACGCCGTCATGCACGACGTAGGGACCAAAGCGGCCTACGCTGGCGCTCACGCTTTTGCCCGTTTCCGGGTGCGCACCCAGCTTGCGCGGCAGGCTCAACAGACGCAACGCCAGGTCAAAGTCTACATCGTCCGGCTCCATGCCTTTGAGCAGGCTCACGCGCTTGGGTTTCTTGCCATTGCCCTCATCATCGCCCATCTGTACATAAGGGCCATATGGTCCCTGCTTGAGAAAAATGTCGAGTTCGCTCTCGGGATGCTTGCCCAGGGGCTTTGGCGCATCGGCCTTTTGAGAGAGCAATTGCTCGGCCTTTTCATTCGTTAGATCGGCGGGCGGCAGATCGGCCGGCAGCCCCGCCGTAATGCGCTCGCCATTTTCCTCTTTGGCAATAAAGGGGCCGAACTGACCAATGCGCACTTCGAATGGGAAGTCGGCCAGCTCCACCGCACCAACAATGCGTGGGTCAATGCCGGCTTCCTTCTCCTTCACCTGGCTTTCCAGCCCCTCTTGGCCCAGGAAAAAGCGGCGCAAATAGGTAAGCCAGGCCAGGTTGCCCAGCGCGATCTCATCCAGATCGTTTTCCATATTGGCCGTAAATTTCATGTCCACCAGATCGTTGAAGTGATCTTCCAGAAGCTGGGTGACGGCAAAGGCGGTAAAGGTGGGCACCAGCTCGCGCCGCTGTTTAAAGACATAGCCGCGCGCCTGAATGGTGTCGATAATGGCGGCATAGGTGCTGGGACGGCCAATGCCTTCCGCCTCCAGCGCTTTGACCAGCGTCGCTTCTGTGTAACGCGCCGGCGGCTTGGTTTCGTGGCCCACGGCCTCCAGATCGCGACACGCTACAATTTCATCCACGCTCAGTTTGGGCAGCGGCGCCTCTTGGCTTTCCAAGGCGGCTTCGGGATCGTCCGAGCCTTCCACGTAGGCGCGGAAGAAACCGGCAAAGAGCACTTCGCGGCCGCTGGCGCGGAAAACCGCGTCGGCTACTTCAAGGGTGACGGTGGTAAAGCGCAGATTGGCATTGGCCATCTGTGTGGCCACCGTACGCTTCCAGATCAGATCGTAGAGCCGCTGTTCTTGACCGGAAATGGGCAGCTGTTCGGCGGGCAGCATCTGGTCGCCGGCCGGGCGGATGGCCTCGTGGGCCTCCTGGGCATTCTGCGACTTAGTCTCGTAGCGGCGCGGCGTTTTGTGCAGATACTCTTGGCCATACATTTCGGTGACGCGCCGGCGGGCGGCGTTGATGGCCTGGTCGCTTAGATGGACCGAGTCGGTGCGCATGTAGGTAATGTGGCCGTTTTCATAAAGCTTTTGCGCCACGCGCATGGTCTCTTTGGCGCCCATGCCCAGCTTGCGGTTGGCTTCCTGTTGCAGCGTGCTGGTGGTAAATGGCGGATAGGGTGCACGCGTGGCCTCGCGGCTTTCAATCCCGGCCACGCGCCAGTCACCGTTGAGCAGTCGATCGCGCAGCTTTTCGGCCTCTGTCTGGTTCAGCAGCAGCACCTCTTTGCCTTCGGCCACCTTGCCGGTGTTCTCATCAAAATCGCGCCCGCTGGCCACGCGCACGCCACCCACGGAGACGAGCTGCGCCTCAAAGCGGTGATCCGGCTGGTCGGGGCGCTTATTCAAAAAGGCTTTTAGGTCCCAATAGGCGCCGGACTTAAAGGCGCGGCGCTCGCGTTCGCGCAGCACCAGCAGGCGCACGGCCACGCTCTGCACGCGGCCTGCCGAAAGCTTGGGCGCAATCTTTTTCCAGAGCAGCGGCGATACGGTATAGCCCACCAGCCGGTCCAGAATGCGCCGCGTCTCCTGGGCGCGGATCAGGTTTTCGTCCAAATTGCGCGTGTTATTGAGCGCTTCTTGAATGGCCTCGCGCGTGATTTCATGGAAGACCATGCGGCGCACGGGCACCTTGGGGTTGAGCACTTCGGAGAGGTGCCAACCAATGCTTTCGCCCTCGCGGTCTTCATCGGTGGCCAGGATCAGTTCGTCGGCATCTTTGAGCAGCTTCTTGAGCTCATCGACTGTCTTCTTTTTGCCGCGCGAAATTACATAGTGCGGCTCAAAGTCGTTTTCCACATTAACGCCCAGCCGCGCCCACGGTTCGCCTTTGATCTTGGCGGGCACTTCGCTGGCCGAAGCCGGCAGGTCGCGCACGTGGCCCATGCTGGCTTTTACTTGATAATCTTTTGGCAAAAAGCCGCGAATTGTCTTCGCTTTAGTGGGGGATTCTACAATTACTAATTTTGTCATGAAACCTTCTCGGAACTACGAAATAATTGCGTAATGCGAATTGCGTATACTTGTTTAGGGATTTATTGTGCTACGAGTTGCTTTTGCATATTGCGTGATGCGTGATGCGTGTACCGGTGGAGTATCTTGTGGGGCTGCAAGCTTATGCAGTGGATAAGGATACCTGCCCTACATGGTTGAACCCATTATTGCCTCGCCATCCGAACAGCTCCAATACTGGTTCACGCACCACGCACTACGCAACACAATTAATTCACTTACTACAAAAAATCTACAATACTTCCTTTTATTTGTAATGCATTCCATGCAATCCGTCAAAAGCGCACATAGGTTACCAGGAAGTGCCGGTATTGCAAAATTATGGTGCAATCACCGTTTTTCTTGCATCCACTGGATGGCAGCGGCGGCCAGGCTGGCCGCGCCGATGGGCAACGCGTCCTCATCCAGGCGGAAGGTAGAGGTATGCACGGGGTAGATGCGATCCCAGCTTGGATTGCGCACGCCCAACCGCAAGAAGCAGCCCGGCGCTTTCTGCGCCATGTAGCTGAAATCTTCGCCCGCCATAATGCGCGGCGCTTCAAAAACGTTTGGCTCGTCCAGCAAACCGTTGAGCGCGTGAAAGGCGACCTCGGTCGCTTCCGCACTGTTGATTGTGGCGGGGTAGCCTTTGAACACCTCCACAATGGCCTGACCGCCCAGTGGCTCCACAATCCGACACGCATTACGCAGCTGATCGTCCAGAAGTTGCCGCGCTTCCGGCGTATAGCTGCGGATGGTGCCGGTCATATAGACGCTTTCCGGAATCACATTATTAACGGTGCCGCCCTGGATCGTGCCAATGGTAATGACGCCAGAATCAATTGGGTCCAAGCGGCGGCTGACGATTTGGTGGATGGCGTTGATCACTTGCGCCGAGAGCGCAATGGGATCTAGGCTGCGGTGCGGGGCAGCGGCGTGTCCACCAAAGCCGCGAATCTCAATGGAAAAGCGGTCCGCCGCAGCCAGCATAGGGCCGGAACGAGTACCCACAGAGCCGGTGGGCGCGGTGGCGTCTACATGAATACCAAAAACCGCGTCCAGTCCATCTAGCGCGCCCTCTTCCACCATGCGCATGCCGCCCGATTTGCCTTCATCATCCTGGGCTTCTTCGCTGGGCTGAAAGAGTAGACGTACGCTGCCCGGCAGCCGTCCTTGATCCGAAAGTTCTTTGAGAATGGTGGCCGCACCCAGCAACATGGCCGTATGTGAATCGTGGCCGCAGGCGTGCATGAGGCCCGCGCGCTGGCTATCGAACTCCGTGCCATTCTCTTCCAGGATGGGGAGCGCATCCATATCGGCGCGCAGCCCAACCACCGGGCCATCGCCACCTTGAATGTGGCCGACCACGCCGGTTTTGGCCACTTCGGTTTCGGTCTCGATGTGCAGGTCGGTGAGGGTGGCATTGACCAGCCCCGCCGTTTGGTGCTCGGTAAAGCTCAGCTCGGGGTGGCGATGGATGGTGCGCCGCCAGTGGCGGATATTTTCGTGCAATTCGTGCGCCCGCTGTAAAAGCTCGGCGTGCGTAATGGGTTGTACATTTGGCATAGTTCTCTCCTGAACAGGGAATAGGGGATTAGGGTATCGGGATTCGGAATTAGGGAGTAGGAAGTAGGAATTAGGAAGTAGAGATTAAGCGTACCCATTTACCCCAATCTCCAATCCCTACTCTCCCGGTTGAAAATTAGTTAATTCAAACGTAACATCGCTGCGGTCGTCCTGGAATTTGAGCAGCGGATAGGGCGCCTCTTTGCCGACCCAGGCGACCGAGGCGGTTGACTCTGTGTTCACGTTGACGCGCCAAGCGTCAAAGGCGCCAGCTGGCGTTTCGATTTGCTCCTCACCTGCCACCACGACTTCGGCGCGTTCGGTGGCGCCGGCCAATGGCAAAAAGACGTTGATGCGCGTGGCGTACCCGCTGGCCAAGGGCAAGGCCCGAATGAGCGTGGCCAGCGTCTGTTCATCGCGCGCATCGCTGGGGATGCTGATGCGCTGATTGGTCATGACAGATTGGACGCTGGTCAATTCGAGATCGGCCTGTGTGCCGTTATACGCCGTTTTGATCATTTCCGAATCGTTATCTCGGCTGTGCGCCCAAATGGATAGCGTGGGGCGCAGTGTATCGGCGTGCATTTCGACCACCGAAAGCTGTTGATCGCCCTGGGAAAGCAGCTCGCGCTGCAAATTCCAAATTGCATTGCCATTGGCATCGGCGCCAGACGCAATGCGAATGCTGGCCGTCCCAATAGATTCGCCGGCATTGTTGCGCATAATGTATTCACTGACTTCACCATTATGCCAGGGCGCCGCATTAAATTTGAGCGGTCCAAAGTTGGCGCTGCTGCATCCAGCTGCTAGTCCACTCAGCAGGATAATCAACGGAATCAAAATCCAATTTCGCAACACGTTTCACTCGGTTTCTGTGATAGCCGGTCAGCTGGAATGCTGACCGCGAAATGCTGACTGCTGACCGGCTGAAATGCTGACCCTCACCCGTGCTTCTCCATCCAGCGAATGGCGGCGTTGGCCAACGCCGCCGCGCCCAGCGGCAATGCATTCTCATCCAGCCGGAAGTCGGCGCGATGGACCGGATAAAAGTTGTCGCCCCAAGCCGGGTCATGGACGCCAATGTTGAACATGCAGCCGGGCGTCACCTGCGCCATGTAGCTAAAATCTTCTGCGCCCATCACGGGGTCTTTTTCATGCATCTGCTCTGCGCCCACTAATTCAGCCCCACTCTGAAACATGATTTCGGTCGCCTCTACCGCGTTTACGGTGGGGGGATAGCCATAGACAATCTCCAGATCAAAGCTGCCGCCCAGCGCTTCCACAATGCCACATGCCTTGCGCAGTTCATTGTGCAGCAGTTCACGGCCTTCTGGCGTCATGCTGCGGATGGTGCCGCTCATTTCCACGGTATCGGGAATCACGTTGTTAACCGTGCCGCCCTGAATGGTGCCAATGGTAATGACGCCCGAGTCAATCGGATCCAAGCGGCGGCTGACGATCTGGTGGATGGCGTTGATCACATTGGCGGCCAGCACAATGGGATCCAGCGCGCGGTGAGGGGCGGCGGCATGACCGCCAAAGCCGCGCACGGTCAAAAAGAATTTGTCGGCGGCGGCCAACATGGGGCCAGGGCGCGTGGCCAGGTGGCCCGTATCATAAAACGGGTTGACGTGGATGCCAAAAACAGCGTCCAGCCCATTGAGTGCGCCTTCCTCCACCATGCGCAGTCCGCCGGATTTGCCTTCATCGTCTTGCGCCTCTTCACTGGGCTGAAAGAGCAAGCGCACGCTGCCCGGTAGCCGGCCCGCATCGGCCAGCTCTTTGAGGATGGTGGCCGCGCCCAGCAGCATAGCCGTGTGCGAATCGTGGCCGCAGGCGTGCATAATGCCTGCATTGAGACTGTCAAATTCCGTGCCGTTGATCTCGGTAATGGGCAGCGCGTCCATGTCGGCGCGCAGCCCGACCAATGGACCAGCATTGCCCTGGATGTGACCAACAACGCCGGTTTTGGCCACTTCGGTTTCCGTTTCCACGCCCAGATCGATCAGGCGGCTGTTGACTAACCCGGCCGTGCGGTGCTCGGTAAAGGTCAGCTCCGGGTGGCGGTGGATATCGCGGCGCCAAGCGCGAATATCTTCATGCAGCTCTTGGGCGCGGGCCAGAATTTCTTGGCTGGAAATAGTAGATTGGGTGGACATGGGAGTTCGCCTTTCTAAAATGGGAGCGCCTGGGAATCGGCTCCCAGGCGAATAAATTATACCAGTATATTTGTAAATTATGATTCAGCTTGCATAATGGGATCATTCCCTGGCGGATGACGCCCTATAGTTACGTCGGCCAATCGAATATTGACAATTCGGAGTCGGTTGAGATTAAGCTGTTCAATAGTAGCGCGGCCAAGGGCCGTCAATCCTATGATTGTTGTGCCAGCCGCTGACCAAATGAAGTGTGTATTCCAAAGATCGCTGCGGGGATTGAACAATCTGTGCGTCAGATTGGTTATTGGATCGATACCTACTGTGCGATCCCATTTGTGACGATTGCAGTGTAAACAGGCCAATGCAAGGTTCTCAAGTGTGTCATCCCCTCCCTGAGATAATGGGGTAACGTGATCTATCGTGAATAGCACATACTGCCATTTCTCAATGGTATGACAATATTCACACAATCCATCTGCTCTTTCACGAACTTGCTGCTGTATGTACTCAGGGATGCGACGACGCGGCGGCATAGTTACCTTATTGGGCTTGAGGAGAGATTTGCAGATTGCGAATGGTGCGATTTACAAAACTTAGATAGTCATCAATTTCCTCATATAAGTCAAGTTCATAGATTTCTTTCGGGCTCAAGCTGGATTCACCTTGTTTGTCTAACAAGGTTTGAATCCGCTCTTGTACCGTTGACGCCGCGCGAAAAATGGGAATACCATCTACTAGTTCTATGCGTACAGCGTTTTCCAGAGGCAGTGTTTTGGGTAATTTGTCGAGTTGAGGAATAGGTTGAATTGTCGCTATTGCCATGCGTATCTCCAATATCACCAAACTGAACCAGCACATCTTACATTAACAGTATAAGCCGCGGCGTCTGCGAAGTCAATGTACTATGACCCAAATGAATATTGGAAAAACCGACCTCTGTTGCGGTAAACTTGCAGACATGACAATGCAACAAGCCAAAAAGTGGAAGCTGCTGGACGCGGCGCCCGCTGAATTTCTAAACAGTATCCCCGAAGAGCCGCTGCTTTTGCAGGTGCTTTTTAACCGCGGTCTACGTACGCCCCAGGAGATAGAGGCGTTTCTCAAGCACACTGACGCCGTGGTGGTGGATCCGTACCGGCTGCAGGACATGCCGGCAGCGGTGACGCGCGTGGTGCAGGCCATCAAAAATGAGGAAGTGATTTGCGTATATGGCGACTTTGACGCCGACGGCGTGACTTCTACGGCGCTGCTGGTGACGGCGCTGCAGGCGGCGGGCGCCCGCGTGGGTCCATATATTCCCGATCGCGTGGATGAAGGATACGGCCTAAATGTGGACGCCATTACGCGCATCGCCGAAAAGGCGCAACTGCTGGTGACGGTAGATTGCGGCATTCGCAGCGTGGCTGAGGTGGCGCACGCCGTCTCGCTGGGCCTGGACGTAATTGTGACCGATCATCACTCGGTGGGGCCAGTATTGCCGCCGGCGCTGGCCGTGGTCAACCCGCAGCGGGCGGACTGCCGCAGCGACTCCAAACAGCTGGCCGGTGTGGGCGTGGCCTATCGATTGGCGCAGGGCGTCTTGCGCAGCGTGGCCCACCAGCATTGGGCCAAGCTGGACGCCGAACGAGCCCAGGAATTGGAGCAGGAGCTGCTCGACTATGTGGCCATTGGCACGGTGGCGGATATTATGCCGCTGCTGGGTGAAAACCGATTGCTGGTGCAAAAAGGGCTGGAGCAGCTCAATCAGACACAGCGCGCTGGCTTGCAGGCGCTGTTGGCCGCGAGCGATCAACGGGCTGGCACGGTGGACGCCACGGCGATTTCGTTCCGGCTGGCGCCGCGCATCAATGCGGCCGGGCGCCTGTCGCAAACCAAGCTGGCTTACGAACTGCTGCGCACCAATGATCCGGTCAAAGCCTACAACTTGGCCATGGAGTTGGAGGTGCTCAACAAACAGCGCCGCGACTTAACGGCGGCGGCGCAAGACGAAGCCGAGCAGCTTTTGGCGCTGCAATTGGCCGCACGGCAACCATCGGCCCCAAGTGCGATCGATGGTTCGCTGCGCGATGAACAGATTCTAGTGGTGCACAGCCCCCATTTTCAGGCCGGCGTAGTGGGGCTGGTAGCAGGCAAATTGACCGACCGTTACTATCGGCCCGCCGTGGTCATTGAGGAAAAGGCCGATGAATCGCGCGGGAGCGCACGCAGCATTGAAGAGTTTGACATCAGCGCCGCGCTGGACGAAGTGACCAACCTGCTGGTGCGCCACGGTGGCCACAGTCGCGCCGCCGGTTTTACCGTGGAGACGGCCAAGCTGCCGCTCTTGACCGAGGCGCTGCACGACGTGGCGCATCGCGCATTGGCCGCCAAGACAGATTTGCGCCCCACGTTGCTGGTGGATGCCGCCATTGAAATCGGGCAGATCAACTGGGGGCTGGTCGAACAGTTTAGGCGCTTGGAGCCCACCGGCCAAGAAAATTCCGCACCGCTGCTGCTTTGCCCCAATTGCCGCGTGCGGGAAGCCCGCCCCGTGGGTGGGCGTAAACATCTACGGTTGATTTTGGATGGCGGCGCCAACACGGTTGCTCTGGATGCCATTGCATTCCAGCAAGGCGAATGGCTGTCGCATCTGGATGAAGGCTGCCTGATCGATGTGGTCTGTCATGTAGAGGCCAACGAATGGCAGGGCCGCCAGCGTTTGCAGCTAAATGTACAGGATATGCGCTTGGCAGAGCATATCCTGTAGGGTGGTTTTCCAAACCACCCTACGTTCCATCAAATCACCCCTTGCGGCAATTTAGCGCTTGCGTGCAAAGAGCCAGCGCCGCAGCCCGAACTTCACCATATCGTGACGTTTGACCATGACCGTGGTGACGGGCGCTTCTTCGGCCACGCGTTGCGGAATAGAGCCAAAGAGCGACTGTTCCAGCAAGCGCTCTTCAGACGCCCCAATCACAATCTGGTCGCAATTGACGGCGGCGGCTAAGATGCCTTCAACCACATCTTGAGCATGGGTCACTTCGATCTCGATGGGCAGCTCGGCCAGTTCAAATTGGTCGATGAGCTGCTGCCTTTGTCTGTCCATCTGTTCAGCGGTGGGGCTTTCGCCCAGAGCCAGATTGAGGGCAACTACAGTTGGCCGCTGTCCCGTGACTTGTTCCAGCGCGTCGGCCTGTGTAACCGCTAGCTCCAGCGCCATGCGCGTATTGGGCCCCCCTGCGACCGGCACCAAAATTTTCTGCATGGGCGCACTGCTGCGCCGAAAGCGCACCACGGCCAGATCGCACGGCGGATTTTGGGCCATCAGATCAATAATGGTGCCAAAGGCTTGATCGCGATGACGGGTTTGGCCGGGCCACCCCAATATCATCAGATTAGCTTCCCGTTCTTGCGCTGCGCTCAAGATAGAATCGGAAATATCGCGACCCAGCCGCAACATGGTGCGTACCGGCACGTTAAATTCGCGCCCCACCGCCACCACCTCATCCAGCAGCGGCCGTGAGCGACGCAGGAAGGCGCGGCCATCGGTCACGCCGAGCTGAGCGGGCACGCGGATCACGTTGAGTGCAAAAAGTTCCCCCCGATTGGCTAGCGCAAAGAGCGCGCCAAAGTTGGCTAACTGGCGCGCCATGACTTCGTTGGCCACCGGCAGCAGGACAGAATAGTCGCGCATGGCCACGGTCTCTTCGAGCAAAATCGTGTCTTCAATTTTCGTGGCTTCTTGAATACCGCCATAGCGGCTGTACACCAGCAGACCCAATAGCAGCCAAACGCCGGTGGTGACCCAGGCCGTGGGGCTCAGTTCGAAAAGTTCAACGGCCAGCACAAGCTGCAACCCAATGGAGATGATTTGCAGCCACGGCACAAAGGGCGCGCGGAACGGCCGCACCAGGTCCGGTCGGGTGGTACGCAGCCGGATCAGCGCAATGTTGACCATGAGGAAAAGCAGCAAGAAGGTGATGGAGGCGCCGGACGCCACATCTTCAATGGGAAAGGCCACGGCCATAAACATAATGAGCAAACCGCTGAGCCAGACCGCCCAATGCGGCGTTTTGTTGCGTGGGTGAATACGCCCAAAGACTGCCGGCAGATCGCGATCGCGCCCCATGGCAAAGGAGACGCGACTGCTGGAATAGATGGTGGCGTTGAGCGCCGAAATGGTGGAGGCCAGCCCGCCCAGCACCATCATCAGCGCGCCGTAGGGCATAATGCTGCGGGCGGTTTCGATCATGGCCCGTTCACCATTTTCGCCCATGTACACCCAGTTTGGCAGCCCCGAATCTTGCTGTAATGCCCCAATGGAGACAAAAGCCACGGCCAGATAGATGACAACCACAATGGCAATGGCCAGAAAGATGGCCCGCGGCACGTTGCGTCCTGGATCCTTTACTTCCTCGCCACTTTGGGCAATAATTTCATACCCTTCAAAGGCCACAAAGGTGAGCCCCATGGCCAAGATAATGCCGCCAATGCCATTCGGCAGGGGACTGGGGTCGCGCCAGAAGTTGTCGGCCCAGTTGGGCATATTCATCATGGCGCGTAGACCAAAGATAACCAGCAGGCCCAGCACAATCACCTTAAAGATGGTCACAATGTTGCCTATCAACCCGGTTTCGGAAGAGCCGCGTACATTGATCATCACAAAGAGCAGCGCCGCCAACACGGCGAAAATTTTGACCCACACTTGTGTCGCCGTGAGGCCCCAAAAGAGAATGTCGTGCCCAGGGTGCAGATCGCCCATTTCCAGCAGCTCTACGAAAAATGTGCCAAAAAGCACAGCGTAGAGGCTGCAAGCCACTGAGTGTGAAAACCAGGATAGCCAGCCGGCATAAAACCCGTAAATGCGCGCCAAACCTTCTTTGACCCATGCATAGCCACCGCCGGCTTGGGGAAAGGCCGCCCCCAACTCGGCATAGCTCAGGCCGGTCAAACTGGTCAGCGCGCCGTTGAGGAAAAAGGCCAACAGCAAGCCCACCGGTCCAGCCACGCCGGCCGCAATGCCGGTGAGGCCAAAGATGCCGGCGCCAATCATGGCGCCGACGCCGATCATGGTAATGTCGAAGAGCCCCAAATTGCGGCTGAGGGAAACTTGAAAGCGCTGCGCTGGTGCATTTTCCGCAGAGTCTAATGGAGAAGTTTCGGATGGTCTATTTTGCATGTATCTGCTCCTCGTGTGATCTACTTGTAGCTCAATGGTGTCCGCTTCCTGGCAACATCGATTGTGGCGGTCTATCAATGTGGCGGTCTGTCAATGTGGCGGTCTGTCAATGTGGCGGTCTGTCAATAATGTGGCGGCAACAATATATCATCTTAGAAGCTGTCTGAAAAGTCACAATTGGGTCCAAAAACAGTCCGGGAAAGGGCCAATTGCGCATGATGTGACCAGAATTGCGTGGCCCTTTCCCAGAATGTGACACACCTTTACCACCTTTTCAGACAACTTCTTCGCGCCTATCCGTAAATTCGGTTGTGAATTGTGTGCTGTCTCCGACAGTTCGTTTTGGTATAGAGAGTTTACGGACAGTAGGGCAATCTCGTACCTTAAAAAAGTTAAAACCCGCGACTGACACGGCAAAGCGCTCTCAACCGCTTGCCATTTAGCCGCGGCGGCGGCTTTTCATTGTCAGCTGCCGGATTTATCCGTTGCGATTACCAAGTTCGCGAATGCCCTAACGGACAGGCTACTTAGTGGATTTTGAACCAGAAGTTTGATATAATTGGCGGCGTGTAGGGAAATAACCAGTAGTTTTTTGTGCTGGATATTTTCTGCGCCACACATTTTGTAACCAACGAGCGTGATACGTAAGGTTGGACGTTCCATTCTGTCGGACTGGGATATTCAGCAGAACGCAATAAAAAGGAACAGGGTCGGACTCACCAATCGAGACCGATGCCTGTATCGCCAACATCGTTGCGGTGTACTGATATTCAGAAAGGGATATTATGGCCAAACGCAATCGGAAATATACCCGTAATGAAAAAGTTTTCTACGTTTTAAGTTTGCTCATTGTTTTTAGCATGCTTTTGAGCCTTATCTATGTTGTGCTAACACCAAGCTAAAAGGGCGCCCCGTGTCTGTAAACCATCGGCTTTCACTCTTCCCCATTTCAACCCAGATCAGGCATGATGGTGACGCGCAGCGGCTCACCATTGGTGGGTGCGATTTGGCCGCGCTGGCTGCGACCTATGGCACGCCTCTCTATTTGTATGACCAGGCCACCATGGATGCTGCCGTGCATGCATACCGGCAGGCGTTAGCCCAATATTATCCCGGCGAAGCGGCCATTACCTATGCCGGCAAAGCGTTTCTCTGTACCGCTGTGGCCCAGTGGACCCAGCGGCGCGATCTGTGGTTGGATTGCACTGGCGAAGGAGAGTTGGCCATTGCCAAAGCCGCGCAAATGCCCAACGCGCGCACGTTGGTGCATGGCGTCAACAAGAGCGAGCGGGATCTGCGGGCCGCGCTGGCGCAGGCCGCCGTCATTGTGGTGGACAACCTGAGCGAGCTGACGCGCATTCTAGCGCTGGCGCCCCAATATGCGTCAATGCCCGAGCTGTGGCTGCGCATTCGGCCGGGTGTAGCCGTGGAGACGCACGCCTACACCCAAACTGGCCAGGCGGATAGCAAGTTCGGCATGGCGCTGACCGAGGCCATTGCGGCCATTGCACAGTGCCGCCAGGCGGGAGTGACGTTGAGCGGCCTTCATTTTCACCAAGGCTCTCATTTTCACGACCCGGCGCCCGTGGGGCCGGCGCTGCAAACCGTGCTGGATCTGGTTCTGGAAATTGAGTCGCAGAGCGGCTGGCATCCACAAACCATTTGCCCCGGCGGCGGCTGGGGCGTTCCCTACCATGAAGATGATCTGCCGCATCCTTCGATTGAGTCCTATGTGCAATTTGTGGCGCAAACGCTAGCGGCCGGTTGTCAAGAGCGCCAACTGGCATTACCCCGGTTGGTGTTGGAGCCGGGCCGCAGCCTGGTGGCGCAGGCCGGCGTGGCGCTCTATAGGGTGGGGGCGGTTAAGCAGACGCCGGCGCGGCGCTGGCTGCTCATTGACGGTGGTTTGGCCGATAATCCACGTCCGGCCCTGTATGGCGCGCGCTATTCGGCGCTGCCTGTGGCGCAGCCTCTGCGGCCACATACCCACGAATCGTGGTTGGCTGGCCCTTTTTGCGAAAGTGGCGATGTCTTGATCGAAGCGCTCCCTTTGCCCGCCATTGAAGCAGGCGAAGTGCTGGCCGTACCCGTAAGCGGCGCCTATCAACTCAGCATGGGGAGCAATTACAACGGTGCCCGGCGGCCCGCTGTGCTTTGGCTGCATGAGGGCCAGGTGCATCTGGTGCAGCAACGCGAAGAATTATCCAATCTAACTGCTAGAGATTGCCCACTTCCCCATTTCTCTCCGCACCCACAGAGCGCATAGGCTTAGGTGCTGCGTAAGTCGTGAACGTTTTGTGTAATTGGCCGCGCGTTTTGATTCTTTCCGTTTGTTTTCATTCAACGCACAGAAGAATGTCGAGTCGCGGTCAAAATTGTCAGGAACTTGAAATGCTCTCTTGGGCAAATTTTGGATATAGTTAAATCCAAATGCCTTTTGCGCGACATTTCAGGAGAGAAAAAATTCATGATTGAACAATTACAGAAGCTTCGGCCCGCTGTGGCTTTGGTGCTTGCCCTTATGATGTTAGGGTCTGTGATCATGGCCCCCGCTTTTACACACCCCGTATGGGCTGCGCCGCTGCCCCAAAGTGATGGTGGACAAGATGGTGCTGCCGATGAGGCTGGGCAGCCAGAAGCGACCCCAACGGCAGAGTCGCTGGGCTCTCTCGCCGGTTCTACGTTTCGAGCCGCGCTGGCGCTTTATCGCGCCGGCAATCTCGATGAGGCGCTGACCAAATTTGAGGCGGCCGAGCTTCTTTACGAGCGGCAATCTGACATGCAGGGCCAGTCTATGACGCGCCTCTACATCAAGCGGTTGCAAGAAGAGCTGGGCGTGGGCGCCAATGCCGCGCCGGCTGCCCAAAAACCGGTGGATGGCGACGCCGCCAGCCAGATGCGGCTGGAGATCACCACGCTGTTGGATACGGCCGACGCTTATCGTAAAAATGGCCGCGATCGGTTGGCGCTCGATGCATATGAACGGGCGCTGACCGTGGCCCAAAATATGGAAGATGAGTCGCGGATTGCCGACATTCTGGATCTGATTGCCCGGTTCTATCGCGACACGGAGCAATATGAAGAAGCGCAGGCTACCTTTCAGCAGGCGCTGACGCTTTGGAATAAGTTGCAGGATGGCGGACGCGCCGTGCGCACGCTGCTGGCCATCGGCTCCACCTATGCGGCCCAGAATGATGAAGATAGCGCCTTTGCTTCCTATACGGAAGCGCTGGACCTGGCCGAATCGCTGAACGATCAGGCTTCGGTCATGCGTGTGCATGAAACAATGGCCTCGTTGCATCGCGATCTGGCCGAGTATGATAAGGCCGTTGAAAGTTATGGCCTGGCCATTGAAACCGCCATGGCCGCCGACGAACAGAAATTTGCCGCCGACACATTGAGTAGCCTGGGCCGCATGTATCGCGACAACAAAGAGTATGAAGAGTCGCAGCAGATTTATCAGCAAGCGTTTGACCTCTGGCTGGCGATGGATGATACTAATCAGCAAATGCGCACCCTCTCCGCCATTGCCAGCAATTTTGTCGCCCTGGAGGATCCAGAGCAGGCGCTGGCTGCCTATGACCAGGCGCTGCTCATTGCGCAAAAACAGGGCGATGATGCCAGCGCTGCCGGTATGTTGGCCAATACAGGTGACATTTATCAAGCGCAGGGAGAATTTGACCAGGCCCAAAGCGCCTACAAAGCTGCTGCCGATGCCGCCCAAGCCGCCCAAGATTTGGCGCTGGCTGCCGATACGCTGGAGCGACTAGGTGGATTATACAAAGACAATGAACAATATGCTGATTCATCGTCTGCGTACCAACAGGCGGCTGCTTTGTGGCAAGAGCAGGAGCGAGCCGATAAGGCGCTGCGACTGTTGATTGCCATTGGCGTCAACTATGAAGCACAGGAAGATATTCCCGGTGCGCTGGCTGCGTATGAACGGGCCCGCACCGCTGCTGAAGAATCGGGCGATCAAGCGCAGATCACCAAAGTGTTGGAAGCGGTGGCTCGACTCTATCGCAACCAGGGCGACAACGAAAAATCCATTGCGGTCTATAAGGATGCGGTGGAGGCGGCCCAAAGCAGTGGTCAAAATGAACAGGCCGCCGATATTTTGGATACTGCGGCCCGCATGTTGCGCGACGAAAATGAATTTACCGATTCAATCGAGCTGTATCAGGAAGCTTTTGATATTTGGCAAACCGCTAAGCAAAACGATCGCGCCGTGCTTAGCCTGTTGGGGATTGGCGCCAATCAGGAATCGTTGGGTACAGTGGACGCCGCGCTGGAAACGTATCAGCAGGCGTTGGATCTGGCGGTTGCCAGTAAAGATAAGGCCACGGAAGCGCGCATATGGAGCATGCTGGCCGATCTCTATGCCAATCAAGAAGATGTGGCCGAATCCATTGCGGCCAATGAAAAAGCGGCCACCGCCGCCCAGGCCGCTGGCGATTTTGAAACCGCGGCCCGTACGTTTGATTCATTGGGGCGGGCGCTGCGCGATGATGAACAATTTGAAGCGTCGCTAGCCGCCTATCAAAGTGCTGTAGAGGCGTGGGATCAAGCAGATCGGCCCGACCGCGCGTTGCGGACGTTAATTGCCGTGGGCGCAAGTTATGAATCGCTGGGGCAGACGGAAGAAGCGATTGCCACCTATCGCCAGGCCATGGAAATGGCGGATGCCCAGAATGACAATTCTCGATATGGGCAGGCGCTCAGCAACCTGGCATCGCTCTACAGAGATCTGGGGCAGACCGATGACGCCGTAAACGCCTACAACCAGGCGCTTGAACTGGCCCAAGCGGATAACGATCAGGCGCAAACCGCCTCCATTTACGACACAATGGGTCGCCTCTATCGAGATGCTGAACAGTATCCCGAGGCGCTGGCCGCTTTTGAAGCCGAGTTGGCCATTCTGGATGAAACGGGCGATACTGCCAGCGCTGCCAAGTCGTTGCAGGCCGTGGCGTCGATTTATGTGGCGCAGGAAAATTATACACAGGCCTTTGACACGTATGACCAAGCATTGGCGCTGGCCGAAGCAGAAGATGATACAAACGCCATTGTGGATATTCTCAACTCTATTGGCAAGCTGCACAGCGATTTGGGTGATGCCGATGCGGCAACGGCGGCATATGAGCAGGCGCTCTCTTTACAGGCTGCCGATGAGGAGCTGAATCCATCCATCAAGACCTTTCTGACTTTGGCCTCCAACTATGCCTCTAGCGGCGATACAGCCAAAGCACTAGAGACCTACGAACAGGCCATTGAAGCGGCCCAGGCTAGCGATGATCAAGCGTCGGTAGCCAAAATATACGATTCCATTGGACGGCTCTATCGCGATCTGAACCGCCTGGATGACTCGACAGCGGCTTTCCAAAAGTCAGTGACGGCATGGCAGGCTGCCGACGATCCCAGCCAGGCCGCACGCATGTATCTGGCCATTGCGTCTAACTATCAGCAGGCGGGAAATGATGCCCAATCGGCGGCTGCATTCCAAAAGGCGCTGGAGATTGCGCGGGCCTCGGATGACAAGGCGGTGGTGGCCAATATATTGGTCAATATGGGGCGTCAACAGCGCAGCGCCCGGGAATTTGACGGCGCGTTGGCCAACTACCAGGAAGCCATTAAGCTGTGGCAGGAGCTGGAAGATACGGACAATGAGCGTCGCGCCCAGGGCGATCTGGTGCGCGTCTACCGCGACATGGGGACCGAACAGAAGAATAATGGCGCTATTGATCAGGCCGTTCAATCCTATAATCAAGCGATTGCCATTACGCGCCAACTGGGCGACCAGGCCGGCACCGCTGGTCTGTTAGACAGCGTGGGCCGCATATATCGGGATACCGATCAGTTTGATAGCGCGCTCAATTTCTATCAGCAGGCTTTAAATATCTGGCAAAGCTTGGGCGAGACCGACCGCCAAACCAACACGCGGCGCGCCATGTGGAGCATTTATCAAGCCACCGGTCAGTTTGATCAAGCTCGCACCATTGCGAACATTAGCGTGGGTGTTTCCAGCCCGGCAGATGGTGTGCCGGTGCGCGGCTTTGTGACTATCGAAGGGCTGGCCCAGGATCCCAGCTTCCGCAAATGGCAGTTGGACCTGCTGATTAATGGTGATGAGAATCAGGCTACTTTCCTGGGGGTGCGCAATTCGCCCACATGGGGCCGCCTGTTGACGCTTGATACCACCAACTATCCCAACGGCACGCACAAGCTGCGCTTGCGCATTGTGCATGAAGACACGAACTATGATGAGTTCTTTACCACATTTGTAATCAATAATTAGAGAGCCGCCATGCCACCCCACGCCCTGTTTGCCACTTGTGAAAAGCAGGGCGTGGGGCGGCATGGCCAAAACCTATTACACCTCAAACCCATTCCAATGACGCCATCTTCACCGCTACCTGCCGGAAAACTTCCGCCTTCTCTTCTGGCCGAGTTGATCCAATTGTTGCCTACAACTGACCCGCAGCTGCTGGTTGGCCCCAGCGTGGGCGAAGACGCCGCCGTGATTCAACTGGCGCCGGCGCAGCCCGATGCGCCTTTGCTCGTGGCCAAAAGTGACCCGATTACATTTGCCACCGCTGAGATCGGTCACTATGCCGTCAATGTTTGCGCCAATGATCTGGCCGTCATGGGCGCCCAGCCGCGCTTCTATTTGCCTACGCTTTTGCTGCCCGCTGCTTCGGCCACAGATGCGCTGGCGCGCGATCTGTTTACGCAGATTGGACATGCGTGTCGGGCGCTGGATATTGTGGTGGCCGGGGGGCATTCAGAAATTACGCCCACGGTCCAGCAACCCGTTATCTGTGGCGCCATGTTGGGCGTTGTGCCGCCGGGTGGATACGTACGCAGCAGTGGCTGCCAAGCGGGCGATCTGCTATTATTGGCCGGTGCGGTTCCGGTGGAGGGCACTAGCATTATTGCCCGCGAAAAGGGCGCGGAATTGCGCCAACGCGGTTGGTCTGCAAAACGGTTGGATGAAGCCGCCAACTATCTGCACGTGCCGGGTATCAGCGTATTGAAGCCGGCACTGGCCGCAGCGCGCGCCGGGCTGGTCCACGCCATGCATGACCCAACGGAAGGAGGCATTGCCGGCGGTCTGTTGGAGCTGGCGCTGGCCGCCAATGTGGGGTTGGAAGTTGATCTGGATGCCATTCGCGTTCCTGAAGTGGCCGCCGACTTGTGTGCAGAATTTGGGCTGGACCCGCTGGGCGTCATTGCCTCGGGGGCGCTGTTAGCTGCGGCGGCCCCAGAGCAAGCCGAGGAACTCCAGCAAATGTGGCAAGCGCTGGGCTGGCCCAGCGCTATTATTGGCCGCATTACCGCCGAGCCCCAGCAATTTGATGCCCATCGTGCTGGCCACGCCACGGCATTTCCACGTTTTGCCGTTGATGAAATCACCAAATTATTCGCGTAATGGGTGAGCGAAGATTCAGCCTCACGGTCATTATATGAAGGTCGCTTCAAGTGCGATGCGCGGCGCCCATCTGGACGACAAATTCAAACGCGGTAAACCTCGTGCAACGCGCTTTCCGCTAACTTATGGGCCATGAGATTCAGCGGTGGCACATTACTATGCCCACCCCCAATCTCTACTGACCGCTCCCCACGGCCCACTCTTTCAACAGGGCACTAGCGAACCTGGTAATCACAACGGATAAATCCGGCAGCTGGCAACGAAAAGCCGCCGCAGCGGCTAAATGTCAAGCCGTTGAGACCGCGTTTTCGTGTCAGCCGCGGATTTTGTTCCTGCCCTTTTAAGGTACGCAATTGCCCCACTCTTTTCAACCCACCGCCTTTGTAATGGTATAATCTAGCGCATGACTATTACGCTGAAACTCATCAAAGATGCACAGGGCTGTCTTTATTTTCAGGAGTTAGAGCGGCGGATTTGGGCCAGCCCCGATGATGATTTGATTCCAACGCACGTGGGTGTGACCGTATTGAAAAATGGCGGCGCGCTGCTGGGTGCATATGCGGATGATGGGCCGCCGGAAACGGGCGGCATGGTGGGGGCTGCCTTTTGGTGGCTGGGCAGCGACGCGCGGCCCATTGCCATGAACGAACTGTCGCCCGCACATGATGGCGCAGCGCTTAAAGTGTGCAGCCATATTGCCGGCGTTTTGCCGGAATACCAGGGGCGCGGCATTGGCCTCAAGCTCAAGCTCAAGCAGCGCGAACTCGTATTGCAGCAGGGGCTAACCGACCGCATTACGTGGACGTATGATCCGCTTTACCGCGCCAACGGCGTGCTCAACATTCACCGGCTGGGCGCCTATTGCAACACCTATTTTACCAACGTCTACGGCGACATGACGGATGCGCTGAATCGCGGCGTACCCAGCGACCGTTGCCAGGTGGACTGGATGCTCAACAGCCGGCACGTTGTGCAATGCGCTACGGCGCGTCCGCAGCAGATTGATTGGCTGGAACAACCGCTGCATGTACTGCCCACGACCGCAACTGTACATGGTTTTCGGCAGCCCATCGATCAACCCATAAAGCTGGAGGGCGCGCCCATTGCCATGCCCATCCCCGCGGACATTGGCGCAATTCGGCGGACGGACGGCGCGCTTTCCCTGGCCTGGCGGCTCTACACGCGCCAGGTTTTGCAGGAAGCATTTGCCAGTCAATATCGGATGGTCGATTGCGTGAATCTGCCCAATCAGGGCTGGCACTATATTTTGGCATTGTCATAGGTTTGTTACTCTTGTGAAGCTTTGGAAATTACAACCACACGACCTGCGCAGCGCGCGTGGAGCGCCTGGGGCAACTTATAGAGAACGCAGTTAACTGAGGGGTGTGCATACATATTGCAGTCGGGTAAGGGCGGGCTAGCATTAGATCATTTAATAACTTGTGTTACGCAAGCCTGGAGGAAAATCGACTTACCGACATTCCTGTTTCTCTCTAGCAGACTGGCTGTCGCGGCGTAACGTGAGTTAATAAATCGTACGCTGATGCACGCGGATAAAGACAGATTGTTCAGAGAATCAGCGTTTATCCGTGTTCATCCATGTACACATTCTTAATGCTGACAATCTCTCTTATATTGCTGACTAAGCGGTTTTTACTCGAGGCGTTCTGGCTCAATAAGAGGCTGCGTAAGTTCTAAACCAATATGATGGTCAACTGTTTGCCCGGATGAGCGAGGTTGAAAAACGTGCAAATCTGCGCAACCTGTTGACCCAACCAAGGAGACACCCATGCATATTGAACGAGTTGAGATTCGGCGGGTATATATGCCCTATGTTTCACCCTTTGAAACCAGCGGCTGGCGCGAAGAGGGCATCCACCACATTATCATCCGTTTGGATGTGGATGGCGCTACGGGCTGGGGCGAGACACCCATTGGCCGCAATCCTTTTTACAATGAAGAGAATACCGACACCTGTTGGATTCTGCAACGCGACTATCTGATTCCCAGCCTCTTGCAGACGGATCTGAGCAGCCCATACGATGTGCCGGGGGCATTTGCCAAAATTCGCGGGAACCGTATGGCCAAGTCTGGCCTGGAATTTGCCGTGTGGGATCTCTTCGGTCACATTGAGGGGCGCAGCATGGCCGCCATGTTGGGCGGCACGCGCAGCGAAGTGGCTGTGGGGGTTAGCGTGGGCATCCAGAAAGATATTGACACGCTGCTCGACGTGGTGGGTGAATATCTTGATGATGGATACCGGCGCATCAAGCTCAAGATCAAGCCCGGCTGGGACATTGAGCCGACGCGCGCCGTGCGCGAAAAATGGCCCGATCTGGCGCTGCAGGTAGACGCCAACAGCATCTACACGCTGGGAGATGCCGAACACCTGGCGGAGCTGGATGAGTTTAATTTGCTGCTCATTGAGCAGCCGCTGCCGCACGACGATATTTTTGACCACGCCAAGCTGGTACCCCAAGTGAATACGCCGATTTGTCTGGATGAAAGTATTGTGTCATCCGACCACGCGCGCTGGGCGCTGGAGATGAACGCCTGTGGCATTATCAACATCAAACCGAGCCGTATTGGCGGCTTTGTAGACGCGATTCGAATCCATGATTTGTGCCAAGCGCACAATGTGCCGGTTTGGCACGGGGGCATGTTGGAGAGCGGTATTGGCCGGGCATCTAATGTGGCGCTGGCCAGCTTGCCCAACTTTAGCTTGCCTGGTGATATCAGCGCCAACAGCCGCTATTTCCACCGCGACATTGTGACTAATCCCTTTACGCTCAACGAGGGCAGTACGCTGACCGTGCCGACTACGCCCGGCTGTGGCGCCATTGTGGATGAAGCGTACTTGGAAGAGGTGACGGTGGACAAGTTAGAGTTTAGGCCTCAATAATCATGCAGGTTTCTGAACAGGGCGTGCAAAGCAAGGGTCGCCAGCGACATCAGGTTATTCCGCGCAGCTTGATTTTGTTGACCAGCACCAATCCGGCTACCGATGAAGAGGAAGTGCTGCTGATCAAGGGCGCGCCCACCAAACGTCTATGGGCCAATAAGTATAACGGGCTGGGCGGTCACATTGAGGCGGATGAAGATGTGCAACGTGCGGCCTTGCGCGAGTTGCATGAAGAAACGGGGTTGACGCCGGCGTCGCTCATCTTGCGCGGGATTGTGCATATTAATATGGGGCACAATGCGCAAGGTGATCCCAACCCCGGCGTAATGATGTTTATCTTCTGCGGTCACGCCGACAGCCGACGCGTCCAGCCTTCTGCCGAGGGAACGCCCGAGTGGATTCCCGCGGCGCGGCTGGCTGACTTTCCGCTGGTGGACGATCTTTATGAGTTGATTCCGTTGGCGTTGGCCAATGGGCCGATGCTCTTTGGCCACTACAGCCCGCAGCCGGATGGCTCCATGCACTATCGCTTTTCAGCGTAAGCGCTTCACTTGTAGGTCACGTTGTATGCGAGACGTGTAAAAGAATAGCATAAAAAAGAGGTGATGCATCGTTGCGTCGCCTTTTTTTATGCTGTAGCCATTAGGCCAACTTGTTGAAAACTTTTCATATAGCGGTGCGCTTGGGGGCCGGTGTGGAAGAGCAAATCCAGCACGCTGACGCCAGGTTCAAAAGGGGGGTAAAGCTGCTCATAGGGTGGATAGCCTGCGTAGTCCATGTAGGAAAGGGTAATATCCGCTTCGGCAAAACTGCGTTCATCGATATAAGCTTGAGCGGCAGGGCCGGACAGATAGTCGGTGGCGCCGGCCCGTTGGCATAGGTAGATTAGCCGCTCGCTCTTCTGTAAACCGGGGTCAGCTTGGGCCCACGTAATGGGCGTGGCAATATTGAGCAGGTCGCAAATGGCCGTGATAAAGCGATAGTTGACCTGGCTCAGCGAAGGACTGTTTGCGGAGAGGTAGAGTTCGTGAATGCACTCGGCGTACAGATCAAAATAGGGCGCGCGCGCGTAACAGTGTTGCAGCGTTTTCCAATGGCGTTCCGCCCAAGTTTCGTCTTGAATGGTGGCTTCGCCAATGCGCTGCGCAAAGCGCCCCTTGACGTGGATGGGAATGGTCAGCCACAATAGGCCATCTGGCGACTTGATTCTATTGCGATTGCGCCAGTCACGGCGCGTATATTGAACTGTATCCAACAAAATAAATTCATCCACCAAATTAATGAGGTCAAAATATCCTTTCCATGGAATGTAATTGGATTGAAGAATTGCCACGCGCTTACCTGTTTTCATAACGTATAACCGTTCTAACCTTGATTGGCTGCATAGAATTGCTGCATGGATGGACCAGCATACAAGTCCTAAAGTGAAATCAGATAGAAAGCGGTAGTTTGCGCAGAGCCATCTGCCAGGAAGTGGCGAGAAGCGGCTGGACTATTGACGCCATATGTAGCCACTTCCTGGCAGATTCAAACCTATCGTTTTCAAAGTAATTTATAACTACTCAGCCCCCCTCCTAAATCCTCCCCCCCCACGCGGTGGAGGGAGGACCGGCAGTCTCGTTAGCGGAGAGATTTCGATAGCCATTATCGCTCCGCTAACGAGGTAACAACGCCCCTCTCCACCCGTGGAGAGGGGATGGAGGAGAGGCCTGAGTAGTTACAGTAATTTCACGTTAATAATACTGGTCGATTGGCGCAGGGCCCGAGATTAAAAAATGAATCGCGAATTTATGCCAAAGCTGGCATGGAGAGGCAAGTCCGCGGCGATAATCCCATCGTGTGTGGCTTCCCCATCATATACATGACGTATGATGGTGCGCGGACGCTGCTTCACCTCGGTAAAGATCCGGGCCACATAGACCCCCACCAGCCCCACGCTGGTCAGCACCAGCCCGCCCACCAGCCAAAGCGAAACCAGCAGCCAACTCCAAACCGGCTGCTCTACGCCCCAAAGACCGCGCGCGGCCAATAGGCCCGTGGCGCCCAGCGCGCCCAGCGTAATCAGCGCACCGAGACCCAAAATCAGCGTTAGGGGGCGCGCGCTAAATGCCGTGACGGCATCGACAAGCTGGGCCACCTTTTTGCCCAATGTATAGGTGGAATTCCCTTTGGCCCGCTTGGTCACTTCCACCGGAATCTGTCTGAAACCGTTGAGCGCCCATAGGCCGCCCAGAAAAACGGTCTGTTCGGCATGTTGCAGAAAATTGGTCACATAATTGCGCACCATCAGACGGGAGGTGAGCTGATTGGGCGCCGCTGTATGGCTGGAAAGCAAGTTAAAGAGCCGCCAAAATAGCGCGCCGCTTACTTGTTCCCACAGGTCGCCTTTGCGTGACTTTTGGACCCCAAAAACCATTTCGGCTTTGGTGCGGTCCATCACCGCATAAAACAACCCCAGTAACTCTGGCTCTTCCTCTAGATCGCAATCGGTCAAATAGACCAGATCCCCTTGCGCAAAGGCCAAACCGGTCATGATGGCCTTGTGGTGCCCAAAATTGCGCGATAGATCCACCACGACGACGCGCGCATCCCGCTGGCGCAGCGCCAGCGCCACATCCAGCACCGCATCCGGTGACCCATCGTTGACCAGCACAATTTCGTAGTCATCCGTGATCTTGGTTGCCTCGGCCTGGATGCGCGTATAAAACTCCTCCAAATAAGGAGCCGAATAATATAGTGTCGTAACAATCGATAACTTCATACCAAACGAAAGACCTTACCTTCAAATACACGACTTACGCAACACCCGTGGATGGGCAGAAGAGCACAACATAGCTGACCGGGCAATTTTCGCGTAAGGCTTGCGTAAGTCCTAAATTAATAGAGACAACCGTGAGAGGCAACCAATAAACCTGTAGAAATTCACTTTATTTGCGCGACTTGACTCGACATCTGACCGGCCAGCGCCGGTTGTGCAGCCGGCAGCGCCGCCACTGGACCAATGGGTTGTGCGTCGGCTATTTTCTGTTTCTCGCTTTGTACCGTCATGCGATAGAGCGCCACAAAGCCGCCCAGGAAAAGCCAGCTCAACATGCTGGTGCGAAAGCCGGTCATACCAATGTTGTAGAAGAAGGGCAGTACCCAATCTCCCAGCGCCGCCGAGGTAAAAGTGCCGGCCACGCCGCCAATAGCGCCCAGCGTAAACGCATACGAAAAGCCGTCATGCACCCGGCCGCGCAACCGCCACGCCAGGATGCCCAATACGCCAAAAAACCAGATAAAGCAGAAGAGCCCCAAAAAGCCGCTCTGCGCAATGAGGTCGATATATTGGCTGTGCGAATTAAAGCTGACGCTCCAGCCGCGAATGGGAAAGAGCGGTGTATACCAATAATAGTTGGCTGGCCCCAAGCCCAGCACCAGATTCGGCGTAGAAATTTTCCACACAATGCCCCATGCTTCCAGCCGTGTGGAGAGGCTATATGCATTGTCGCCGCCCATCATAGATTGGAAAACATCCTGCATTTTGTAGATGATGCCAATGACGGCCAGAGCTGAAGCAAAGATGCCCAGCCGCGGCACGCTGGCCAGCAAGATGACCCCAATGGCCACACAGGCCGGCATCCAGCCCGAGTTCCAATCCCACAATTTGAGCACGCATACGTAGAGCGTGGCCAGCAGCACGCCACCCAGCACCAGCCGCTGCGGCAGCAGCAAATCGCGATTGTAAACCGCTTGGCTAAAGCTCAGGATCACCAGCCACATCCAGAGCAAGCTGCCAAACGCCCCGCGGGTAAATAGGGCATCTGCCACCGGACCCCAGGGCGGCAGCACCCATTTAAACACGTACAGAAAGGCCACACCAATATAGAGAAAAGTCAATCGCTTGAGCCAAACCACGTCGTCGATCTGATTAGCCGCATATAGGAATAGGCCAAACGATAAAATATAGAGCGTCAGGCTGCCTAGCTGGGCGCCCAATGGCGCATGAGGAGCCAAGCTGTACCAGGGCAATTGCCCCACTAGAAATGAGAGCAGTTGCACCAGAGTGAAAATTACCAACGGCATCACCGTCGGTGACTGCATAATCTCAAGCCGTCGTGTCTCTGTCAGCAGCTTAAATATCCCCAGCCCCAGCAACAGCGCCGTCAACCCCATGGAGGCGTTTACGCCGCTGGGGCCGTCGAGCGGCATAATAATCGTGGGCACCAGCGCCACCAGCCCCCACAGCGGCATGCGCAGCAACAGCAGCAAGGTGGCTGCGCCGATGGGCAGCGCCGGCAGCAGCATGAGCAGGCGGGAGGGCAACACAAATGGTCCGGTTATGCAGACCCCAAAGACGGCCAAGATGACCAGCAGTGGTCGCCAGAACGTTGCGTGTTCCCACATCCACTGTTCGATGGTTCGATTTGAATGCAAGCTGCTATTCATGGCCGGCAACTCTCTCCACTAATTCGGTAAAGCGGGGCATGATGACGCCCCAATCATATTTTGCATAGACAAGCTCATGGGCATTCTGCGCCAGATCCTGCCGCAGCGATTCGCTCTGTAGCAGATTCAACGCGGCCTGCGCGAAATCGCCCGGCGTATCGGCTATGAGCAGATGCTTTCCGGGCTCGACGTCAAGTCCTTCGGCTCCTTTGGTGGTCGCCACTACCGGGGTGCGCAGCGCCATGGCTTCCAGAATTTTTAGCCGCGTGCCGCCGCCCGTATGTAGCGGCGCCACGCTGAGCCACGATTCGGCCACCAGCGGTCGCACGTCCTCCACAAAGCCGGTTAGCCACACGTTGTGCGCTGTCGGCAAAGGGCAATGCCCATGCCGCCCCGTGACGATCAGGCGCACGTCGGGCCGCACCGCGTGGATCAGCGGCAGTACCTTGGTGATAAACCAGCACATGGCCTCATAATTAGGGGCGTATGTAAACGAACCCGTAAAGATCAGCGTGTCCATCTGCGGCATGGCAAAATACTCGGCATAGCTGGCGGCATCCACCCCATTGGGCACCACGGTGATTTTCGTCTCATCCGCCGCAAACTCGTCACCCAAGGCGGCTTGCAACAGCGCCCGTTCTGGTGCGGACACCACGGTACAGGCCGCAAAGCGTTGCGTCAAAGTCTGTAAATGGCGCCGGTGTTTGCGCCAGGTCAACCCAAAGCGCAGCCGCTGCGGCCAGGACGGCGCATTGGCATACTGTGCATGCAGCGTACCGACTTCGGCTTCCTCAAAAATCGCCGGCACGCCGTCTAAACAATCGCCATACATTGCCATGTCGACCTGCGAAGCGATGACCAGATCGTAGCTGTTTTTCTGTAGCGTTTGCTGAATACAGGCCTGCATGGCGGGCGAAAACGTGTCCAAATAGTAGCGGGGCGTGGCGTTAAAATAGCCCAAGCGCGCCGCGCTGCTCTCTCGATTGAATTCCCGCCAGGGCACTACCTGCACGCTGTGGCAAATCTCTTGCAATGGGGTCAATGCCAACGCCGGGTTTGGCTCTTCAGTAAAGGAGATCAAGTCCACCGTATATTGTTGCGCCAACCCCGCCAGCAGGTTAAAAATGCGCAGTTTAGAGCCGTTGCTGGGCGGGAACGGAAACCAACGCGACAAAAAGAGTATGCGCATTAGGCCACCCACCGCCCGCTGGCAAACCAGGTGGCCAGCAGCCCCAGCAGCAGTGCCGACAGCACCAGCGCACCCATGCGCATCCAGCGCGGCGCTCGAATCAGCAGCAGCGCCAGCGCCGGGTAAAGCGGCAGCAGCACCGCCACGCGTCGCGGCATAGACCAGAACGCATAGCCATCCGGCCCATGCAGCGTCCACATAAAGAGGGTGGCGCCGAACAGAAAGAGCGCCGCGCTCCAGTGCATTTTGCGCATGGCCCACAGACCAATGAGCAGCGCGCCCACGGCATAGCTTAAATCTTGCCAGACCAGCGCCCGCGAAAACCAGTCGGGGTCAATGTTCAGGCCAAAGAAGGCGGCGTTTAGCCCGTCGCGCAGCACAAGCCACGGCCAGTCATAATGTGTGCCCCAGCCGCCTTCCACATGAAAGCCGCGATATTGGTAATACGCCCCAAACCCCAACGGGGCAATCAGGCCGCCCGCCACAAAGTCGAGCCATTGGCGTTTGCTGAAATCACGTCGACTCAAGAATTCCACCACATAAGGAATGGCCAGCAGGAAAGCGACGCCGCGCGTGGCGCCGGCCAAGCAAATGGCGACTCCCGCCGCCATAAAGTGACCGCGCTGGGCAAAGTAGAAAAAAGCCGCCGTGGTCAGCAGCAGCAGCGGTTCGGCATAAAAGGCCATGTGGAAAAACGACATGGGGAAGAGGCAAAAAATCAGCGTGGCCAGCCGGGCGACCCGCGCGCCATATTCGGCTTCGGTCCAGCGGTACAAAAGCAGCGCGCTGCCCACAAAGCAGCTCAGCGAAAACAGAAAGCCGCTCCACAGCAGCGAGATGTTGGCGAGCTGGCTCAACCCGCGCACGACCAGTGGATAGAGCGGAAAAAAGGCGCGTTCATTGCCGTCGGCGCGGTAGCCATCCCGGGCAATCTGCAAATAGTACCAGGCGTCATAGCGCACAAAGACGCCCGGCGTCGTAACGGCGCTCACTTTATCTACCACGACACCCTCGCCCCAGCCGCTGTACGTAGTCAACAGCACGGCGCCCACCCAGCCCGCGGCCAGCATGAGCAAACTGGCGCCCAGCGCGCTGAAGAGCACCTGTTGCCACCAGGCGTAGCGGCCCAATATGGATTTGAACGCACGCAAGGCATGGTCGCAGACGATAGCCGCGTTGAATGCCGGGGCGGGCAAAGTGGCGAAGCGCTGGGTCATGGCTTCTTTCAAATGCAGGAATGGTCGGTTGTTGATACATAGTCAGGTGCGGTTTATTGTGAAGACGTCAGCGTGCGGAGAAAGGAACGATAATTTAATATGTACTTTACATGAAATTATGGGGAGATGCTATAACAGCTTTCTGACAATTTGAGGCGCAAAGTTTACGGAAGATCATGCCGCGACTGTGGTCGCTTTCAAATATTGCTCGATGCCAGCCGCCATTTGCGGCACATCAAACTTTTCTGTGGCCTGGCGTCGCGCCGTCTGGCGCAAGCGGGTGTGCAAATTCTGGTCGCAATGCAGCCGCAGAATCTGCGCAACCAGCCCATTTACATCGCCAGGCGCAAAGGTAAGCGCATTCTGTTCCGGCTGCATGATCTCGGCGGCGCCGCCGGTGGCCGCGCCCACCACAACTGCGCCAGACGCCATGGCCTCTATGAGCACCCGGCCAAACGGTTCTGCCCACAGTGAAGTGAACAGGAAGATATGAGCCTGCTGATAAAATTGAGGCAACGCCTCCTTGGGCTGGGCGCCGACAAAATCGACCTGTTCCGCCACCGCCAACTTCTGCGTCAGCGCCCGCAGTTTCTCTTGGTATCCAGCCTCGCCCTGGCCCACAATGGTCAGCTGCAAGGCCATGTGGGGGTGCGCCCGGCGAATTTGGCCCAGCGCCTCTATGGCCAGATGCACGCCTTTGTCGTGCGTCAGCCGGCCCACATAAAGCAACCGTAAAGGCTCAGTTTCCTCGCGCGGATTGTGATCAGCATGGCGATATGGATAGCGGTGGACATCAATGGCGCCGGGGATAACAGATGCGTGTTGGGGATGGATGCCCAGGCGCGCAAATTCCTCCTGCATAAAGCGCGTGGGAAAAAGCACTCGCGCCAGCCGCAATGGCGCGCGCTGTGCGTGCTGAAGCTGGCGGTGGGCAAATGGCGCCAGCAGCCGTTTGGGCAGCCCGGTCCACCGGTTGCGCGGTGCGGCTTTCCAATAATTCTCAAATTGGTTAGGCAACGTGGGCCAATAGTCACCCATGTAATAGACCGTGCGGTTGGGCAGCATTGTTTCGGCGAGCGCCGGCAGCGCACGCGGCAGATTCCACATGCCCCACACCACAATGGCCTCCGGCTGCTGTTCTAATATCTGTGTTCGCAAGAGTTTTAGATTTTCCGCCTCTTTGGCGCGGCGCTGGGTGAAAAAATCGACTGCGTTGCGCAGCGAATCCAGCTCCATCTCCAGATGCAGCTGTCGTGCAACCCACGCCGGATCGGGCGCGGCCAGCGTTTGCGCGCCGTGGCGGCTGGTTAGGACGCACACCTGGTGGCCAGCGTCGTGTAGCCATTCCGCCACTTCGGCGCACCATTCTTCATAGCCGCCGCGGCTGGCGGGTGGGTAGAAATTGGTGAGAAATAGGAGTCGCATGGTTGGAAATTGTGTGTTGCGTAATGCGTGGTGCGTGTACTGGTAAAAATTCTTGATTCGATGCAAGATTCGCAACCGGTACACGCACCACGCACCATGCAATAATTAGTTTGGCTTCTCATACCGCGCCGCTGCCAAGGCCGATAACTTCGCCGCTCCCGCTCGGTTCAAATGGTGGAAGTCGTAGAAATCGGCATCGGTGGGCGCTTGCACCGGCGGCAGCGCTTCCATGTCCCACAGGGCGATGTGAGCGGCGTCGGCGGTAGCGGTCAGCGCGGTCAAATAGGCGGCATAATCGGTATCGGCGTCGGGAAAGCTGGCATAGTAGCCATCGGCCAGCGGCATGTTTATGAGCACCAGCTGCACGCCGCGCGCGGCGCAAAGCTGAATGATCTGCCGCAGCGCCTCCACTTCGGCGGGCGCAATCGCATAGTGCATATTGCCGATAACGGCATAATGTTTGGCGCGCTCGCCGGGCGCTTCATCGGCCAGCCGCAGCGTGCCGCCGGCAAAGCCGCGCGCGTCAAAATTGATCTTGTACGGGACGGGCGGCAGACCGCCGCGCAAAAGCCATTGATGCAGCACAAAGCGATAGCGGTACAGATTGGACCAGCGCAGGAGTCGGGCCGTCAGCCAGCCGCGCCAGCCGTGTTCGGTCAGGGCCAGCGCTTCCGGCGAATCCTTGAGCAGATCAAGCACGTTGTGGGCAAAAGTGTTATTGGCATTTAAATCCTGCGGCGTCAGGCCATACATAATGGTTTGCGGATGCACATCTTGCAGATAGATCTGCAAAAACCAGAGCATGCCCGAGGGCGGGAGCGCTTCCAGCGCGCCGTTGAATGACCCTGGCTGAATCGTGGTGCGCAGGCGTCCGGTGCGCGGCGTGTTGACGTGTAGATTGGCAACGGCTTCGTCAAATTGGGCAGGGTTGAGGCCGGCCTGCACGGTGGAGTTGCCAATAAAGAGCACATCGAGCGATCGCGCGTCGGCAAAAGCGTGTAGATAATCCAGCTTGTCCTGGATGCGCGGGCTGTACCAGAGCGTAGGTTCGGGCCGCGGTAGGTGGGCGGTGATGGCGCCCATGGAAAGGAGCCCCTCCCCGGCCATGAGCAAAAGCAGCCAATAGGCCAGCCAGCGCCCGGGCCGGACGCGCGTTTGCAATGTATCAAAACTGAAAATAGATAAACGGGGCACGCGTGCCAACTCCTAATAAAATGACAAAGAGCAGCAGCGCCACCACGGCATCGCGTAGCGGGCGCGGCCATTGCAGCAACACGGTGTGGCTGCGTCCCCAAAATTGGGGAATATCGATGAGCAGCACCAGCAGCAGCGGCGCCAACATGGCCGGCCACACCGTCGCCCACATCTCCATTTGGCGCAGCTCGGCGGCATGACGGAGAAACTCGATGGAAGCGCTAAGCCCCGGCGCCCGGAAAAAGACCCACGTCACCATGATCAGCGGAAAGGTAATGGCCATGCCCAGCAAGCGCTGCCCGCTAAATTGACCGTCAGCCGCCTGCTGTTGAAAGGGCCAAATGTGGCCCATAAGCCGAATGCCGATCAGATACAGCCCATGGAGCGCGCCCCAGGCCACAAAGGTCCAGGCCGCACCGTGCCACAGCCCACCCAGCAGCATGGTGAGCAGCAGGTTGCGATAGGTATTGAAGGCGCCATGTCGGTTGCCGCCCAGGGGAATGTAGACATAGTCGCGCAGCCAGGAAGAGAGCGAAATGTGCCAGCGCTGCCAAAACTCGCTGACGTTGGCGGCAAAATAGGGCTGATTAAAGTTTTCCATCAGCTCAATGCCCAACAGGCGGCTGCTGCCGCGCGCAATGTCGCTGTAACCGGCAAAGTCGCAATAGATCTGGAGCGCAAAGAGGAACACGCCCATGATCAGCTCTGGCGATGAAAAGAGCGCCGGTGAAGCAAATATGGGGTCAATCTGCGCGCTGAGCCCGTCGGCAATCACAATTTTACGAAAGAGGCCGATGAGGATCAGCAGACAACCGCTTATGAATTGTTCGCCATTGACCGTGCGCTTGTTTTGCAGCGCCGGCAGCAGATTTTGGGGGCGTTCAATGGGGCCAGCCACCAGTTGTGGAAAATAGCAAATATAGAGCGCAAAATCGGCTAGATTGCGCACCGGTTCCATTTTGCCCCGGTAAACTTCGATGGTATAGGACATGGTCTGGAATGTGTAAAACGAAATGCCCACCGGCAGCAGAATGTTGAGCACGGGCAGGTGCGGGTCGAATCCCAGCCAGGTGAGCGCTGCCGCCGCATTGTGTATAAAAAAGTTGCAATACTTGAAGAAGCCCAGAATGCCCAGGTTAACGCTCAGGCTCAGCCCCAGCCAAAGTTTGCGTCGTCCGGGTTGCGACGTGTGCCCAATGGCCTGCGCCACGCTGAAATCTACAATGGTGGAAAGCAGAATCAGTGACAGATAGCGCCAGTCCCAAAAGCTGTAAAACAGATAGCTGGCGGCCAGCAACATGTAATTCTGTACGCGCGGCGTTGTGCTGTAGTAGATCAGCAACACCACGCCCAGAAAGAGAAAGTATTCAGGGGTATTAAAGAGCACTGACTAAATCCTCGTAAATCACTTTATCTGGCTTGAAAATCGGGCAGCGCTAGCAGCCGTTGCCCTGGATTCCAGGCCACCGACATGAGAAACTGCTCAATTTCAATGATCATGCGTTCCAGCGTGTACTGTTCGATTACCATGTTCTGACCGGCTTTGGCCAGCTGACTGCGCAGGGCGGGCTCGTTCAGCGCCTGGTCAATGCGGTCGGCCAGCACAGTGGCATTCTCTGCCGGAAAGGTCAAGCCGTTGTGTCCATGTTTCAACATTTCGCCCTGACCGCCTACCGTTGTGCCGATGACAAGCAGCCCGGCCGCCATGGCCTCCATGACGCTGCGCGCCATGGGTTCGGGCCAGATGGAGGTAAACAGAAAGAGATCAAAGCGACCCAGCACCTTGACAATATCCTCACGCGGGATCTGGCGCGCAAACTGCACCCGCTCCTGGACGCCTTTCTCTTTGGCCAGTTCACGCAGCTGGCGCTCATAATCGGGGTGACCGTTGCCCAGAATCGTCAACTTGACCCGTTGGAGCAGTTGCCGCTCGCGCAAATGGCCCAATGCTTCAATGGCTGTATGGACGCCCTTATCGTGGACCAGCCGGCCAAAGTAGATCATCTGGAGCACGTTATTTTTCTTGGTGCGTCGATTGGCGGCATATTCTAGAAACAGGTCTGGTTCGGTGCCGCCCAGCAGCACATTGGCCGATTCCGGCAGCGCGCCCTGCTCGACCAGCGTGTTGCGCACATAATTACTGCAGCAGACTGCGTGGTCAAAGCGCAGCGGCGGTGGATATTCTTCGGCGCGCAGCTGGGCCAAAGCCAAGGCGGCAAATGGCTTTTTGAACGGGCGTAGCCAAATGCGCCGCGTGGGCAGCGTCCAATACTGGATGTGCAGATCCAGATCCAGCGGCCAATATGATGAGACGTAATAGCAGACGCGATCGCCCATGCGCTGCTCGGCCAGATAGGGCAGCATGTGGGACAGATTCCACATGCCCCACACCATGATCACGTCGGGATTGAAATGTTCAATCGCACCGTGCAGTTCATCCAGATTTTCGCGTTCTTGTGTACGGCGCTGGGAAAAAAAGTCGAGCGGGCGATAGTAATGCACATCCGCCTGCAAGTGGAGCGTGCGCCGCACGTACGGCTCACCAGCCGCCACCGGTTCTGGCGGTTCGCCATTGGCGCCGTGGCGACTGGTTAATACAAAAACATGGTGTCCACGCGCGCTCAAACCGTCGGCTACTTCTTGGCACCATTGTTCATAGCCGCCCAAAGCGTGGGGTGGATAGAAATTGCTTAAAAATAAGATTCTCATTGGCGTATATAAATGTTATGGTTCATTACTTCGATCATCGATAACCGTTGCGCAGGTAGCGCAGCCAGTTCAGGCGCGCCGGGCCTAGCAGCGACTTGAGCCACATGCCGGTCAGCTTGCGGTTGCGGACTAGCTCTGGCTGAATGCGGATGGCATCCGGCAGGTAGCGGCGACTGAGCGCATATTGCTCTGTGTGATAGGCGGCCATGCCAAGCGCAAAATAGGCGGTGCTGTGCACCTGTGCATGCAGTGACTTGACGGCGGCGGGGCAAGGATCGCGAAAGAGCCGGTAGAGCAGCTGCTCAATTTCGGACGCGTTTTCTTCCATATCCAAAAAATGGATGGAGCCGCGGTAGCCCAAGGGCTGCGTGCCCAGCGCCAATTCGTAAAAGAGGCTGACGTCAAGAGCCAGCGCCGGATCAAACTGGAGCGCTTTGCGCAGATAGCTGGCGCAGCTGACCCAATCGCGCTGGCGCTGTAGGGCGTTGAGTGCATGATAGCGAAAAGCACCGCCATAGGCGCGTATTTTGTCCCACGGCCAGTCGGGCGTGCGCTCTTCTTCTTTGCCAAAATGTTTTTCCACCATATCGAGCATGGCGCGCTGGCCGCCTACCGCATCAGCCGAAAGGCTGTTGTCATGTACCCGATAGCGCACCAAAATTTCCTCGGTCCCCACAAAGTCATAGCCCAGCTGCAACATGCGCCACCATAATTCCCAATCCTGCAAGCGCCGAAACGCCGGGTCAAAATAGCCCGCGCCCACCAAGGCCATTTTGCGCAAAAATATGGTGCTGGGGATGAGAAAATTGGCGCGCAGCAGCGCCGCGTACATCTGGTGAGGCGGCGCCGTTTGGTTGGAAACCTGGGGGAGATCAATGCCGTGCGCATCCATAAACTGAACACCGCAATAGAAAACATCCGTTTGCGGGTGCGTGTGCAAAAGCCGCAGCATAGTTTCCAAAAAGTCCGGTAACCATATGTCGTCGCTGTCCAGCAGCGCCACCCAGTGGCCCCTGGCCGCGCGAATGCCTGCGTTGCGCGCGGCGGCCAGCCCGCAGTTGGGCTGGCGCACATAGGAAATTTGGCGCGGGCGCGCCATGACAAAGTTGCGGACAATGTGCGCCGTCTCATCAGTGGAGCCATCGTCCACAATGACAATTTCATGGCCGCGATACGTTTGGGCCAACACGCTGTTTAAAGCGGTGGCCAGATAGTCGGCTTGATTATAGGTGGGAATGATTACGGAAATAGCCGGCTCATGCGCATTCATGTTTTTTCTCGTCTATGATGGGTGCATAGGTTGGTGTGACCGCGGGCGCCGCCGCTGAAGTTTGGACCACTTGATACAGGATGGATTCGATCTGGGCAACGGTTGTGTTCCAGGAATATTTGGCCACGGCTTCACGCTGCGCAGCGGATCCCAATTGGCGGCGCAATTCCTCATTGCCCAACAATCGCAAAAAGGCCCGGGCCAGCGCATCAGCATCATTTGGCGCAGTTAAGAGGCCGTTGACGTCGTGGGTCAACACTTCTTCCACGTTGGGCGTAGCCGGCGCTACAATGGCTTTGCCGACCGCCATATATTCAAAGAGCTTGAGCGGGCTTTGCGAAATGGATGCGCCCGAAGGACGCGGCGCCAGCACGGCAATTTGCGAAAGGCGCAGCAAAAACGGCACATCCTGATGGCGCACGCGGCCCGTAAAGATGACGCGGCTAGATAAGCGCAGCGCTGAAACCTGCATTTCGATTTCCGTACGCAGAGGACCATCACCCACCAACATGAGCCGAGCGTTTGGGAACTGTTCGCTCACCTGCTTAAACGCTTCTAGCAACAGGTCAATGCCGTGCCACGGTTTAAAGCTGCCCACAAAGGTAATGATGGGCGTGGTTGGTTCATCTTCCAAAAAGCGCAAAAAAGCGGGCAGATTGGCCGGGATTTCGGGCGCCACAAAAAGTGATAGATCGGCTCCATTGTGTACCGTGCTGATCTTGGCTTCTGGGATGCGCCACCGTTTAATCAGCCGCTGACGCAACGGTTCACTGACCGCGATTACGTGAGCCGCGTTGTGAAAAATAAAGCGGTTGACCTGATCGACAGCCAGCCATTGCGGTGGTGAAAGCTTGATGCCCAGCTGGGCATACTCTTCGTAAATGTCGCCATTGACTTCCAGCACCAGCGGAATGCCTAGTCGCCGCGAGGCAAATGCGCCTCCGTAGTTCATCATCCAATAGCGCTCGTAAAGCACGTCGAATCCGATGAGCGAAGACATGCAGGCCTCGGCATAGCGCTGGCTGTCAAATAGGTTAATATAGGGTAGATGCAGCGTGCTTTGCAGGCGGCGCACAGCGCTTTCCAGCGGCGGGAACCAGGGTTTTTCGAAGGACGCGCCCAAGCGCGCCGTGCGCCAGTTCTTCAAATCATCCGACCATTTGTGTTTGCCGTCTGGGATGGCCACCATGCGCACGGTGTGTTCATGCGCCTGCAAGCGTTGCACCACGGCCTGGACGTGCAGATTCGTGGCCAGGTGCTTGTCCATTTCACTCTGGTCAGACTGCCACAAATAGCCAATTTTTAAGCGAGATGAGGGTTGCATATCTTCCTACACACTTTCAATAATCTGGCGAATCTGCACTTTGGTTTGATGCACATTGAAATCTTGGCAGATCCGCTGCCGTAAATCACAGCGTTGCTGTCGCCGTTGGGGCTCGGTCAAATCGCAATAACGGAGAACCAGATCCTGAAGCTGGTGGTCGGTAAAATAGAGATATTCCGCCGGCAGCATCTCGTCTGCACCGGCCCACTGGTGCGAAAAGCAGACACAGCCAGCCGCCATGGCTTCCAGGGGTGAAACTTGCAGCCCTTCCGAATAGGCGTTGGAAATAAAGATGTCGATGTTGCTGTACCACTTTGCCGGTTCTGTGACCTTGCCATAAAAAAGGACCTGCTCTTCCAGCTTGAGCTGCCGCACCAGGTCGTGTAGCGCAAAATAATAGTCGCCGTGCCAGGGGTGTTCACCACCGCCGATGTGCAGCCGCAGTTGGGGCTGCTGTTGCACCAGCTCGGAAAAAGCCAGGATGAGTTCATAGACGCGTTTGCGCGGCGTCAAGTGGCACAGAATGCCGATGTTGCCGCCAAATGGTTTCTCCACCGGCTGAAACTTTTGCGGATCTACGGCTTCGGTCACCACCACCACTTTGTCTAAATATTCGGGAAAACGCTGGCCGAACTCGCGCTTTTTGGCCTGACTCACCAGAATGATCTTGTCCACGGCGCGCCAGTTGACCTGATCCACCCACTTGTACATTTCATAGCGATGCAGCCGCGTGACGATGCCGCACGCTTTGGGCAAGTGGCTGGCCTCGATGAGCAGCTCGCTGGCCCATTCAAAAAAGAGTACATCATTAGCCTGCATAAAGTGGCGCATATCGCGTCGGAAACGCATGCGGTTTAGCCGCGTGTTAAAAACGGGCAGGGCCAGCGGGCGCCGTTCGAATAGGCTTACGGCATGATGCGCCTTCAACTCATCGGCAATTTCATGCAAAAAGGACCAGGTTTCTTCAATGGCAATTCCTACACGCATAAAAATCCTATACTCACTGTATCTATTCACCCCTCGCTGCGCCCGCCCATGACGTTAGCGGAACGTGCGTCGCACGGCGTCTAACTTGGTCGCACGTGTAGTCGGGATATACGCCGCGCGGCGCACGTTCAGTACACAATGTTGCCCAATTTAGCTACGTCAGGACGCTGGAGCGCTTCCAGAGCGAGCGCATAAAAATTGAGAGCACCCCGCGATTGGTCAACCACGAGGGTTGATGACGTATGCCCTGCATAACGGCCGCGCTCACGGCGGGCCAATCGCACCGCTGAAATGCTTCAAAGGCCATTTGAATGGCAATGCGACCAATGGCCTGATTGGGATTGGTCCACAGCAGCGCGTTTTCGGGCAGGTTGCTATATACGCTGGTAATGTACGCCAGCGGATCTTCAATGTGGGGCGAACTAGACCAGCCGGCAATGAGCCACATAAGCGCCTGGGCATTTTCGTCAACTAGCGAGGGATCCAGCCCAATGGCGCGCTCCAAATGATATTTGCCATTTTTGACATCGCCCACGTAATAGGCGCGCGCCGCGGTTTTGGCATGGGCCGCGGCAAAGCAACGCGCGCGGAAGGTGGAGCCTTGATCCTGCGCTTGTTTGGTTTGAAACGCCTTGTTGAGCACAGTCAAGCGCGCCGTGTGCATGCGTTCGCGCTCACGCGTCATTTGGCCTGGATGCATGCGGTAGGCGCAGACCGGTTGTTCAAAGGCCGCCATGTGGCAGCCGACGGCCGCCAGCCGCAGCCAAAAATCCCAATCTTCACAGGCCTGGAGTGTTGTATCAAAGTGGTTCACAATCCCAAGCCACGAGCGGTCTACGGCCGCGGCATTGACCGGAAACGGATTGCCCATTAGCAACTGGGGTAGATCCAATTGGGAGGGCGCGGCTTTGGCATCCGTAATGGCGCGGCCTTTGGGATTGACAAAGCGCCAACCACCCACGCTGACGCCTAATGTGGGATTGCGCGCAAATGCCTGTTTATGATAGAGCAGCGCGCTCGGCTCCAAAAAGTCATCCGAATCCAGAAAAATGAGATAGCGGCCGGTCGCATGGGCAATGCCCGTATTGCGCGCGCCGGAAAGCCCGGCATTCGGCTGGTGCAGATAGCGCAAGCGATGATCGACAAACGATTTGGCAATGCGCTGCGTGTTGTCGGTGGAGCCATCGTCCACCACCAGCAGCTCAAAGCGTTCGTATTCCTGAATGAGTACGCTTTCAATGGTGGCGCCCAAATATTTGGCCTGATTATAGGCCGGCACGATAATGCTAAAATCGGGTTGTACTTTTACAATGGAGTTCATAGAACCTCCTCACAACTTCAAAATAACTGCCTATACGAGTCCTACATCGCGCAGCCAGCATTGGGTGCGCTGCATTCCGTCAGCCAGATCGAACTGGGGCCGATAGCCAAGTAACCGTTGCGCTTTGTCGATCTGGCACAAACCCTTGGCGCAAAATAAATCTATCATCCACTGGCGCGGCAGCGCAGGCGGATTGAGCTTTGTCTCGCGCATGGCCGCGGCGTGGGCCAGCAGAGATTCTTTGACGTTGCCGGGTATGCGACGGTGTGCGGCCTGCACCAGCCCGCCCAATACCGGCATCTCGCGTATAATGGATTGTGCATGGGGCGATGCGGCAAAAGAGAGCCCCATATTGTGCGGTCGGCGCAATTGGGCCATGCGTTTGCGCTGCTGGGCAATGGTCTCCAGCGACAGGTTGCGCAGCTCCACGCCCAAGAGGGATGCATAATGCTGGAAAAAGTCGCACCATGTCACCCCCGTTCCGTGGGAGGCAATAAACGCCTGACCCACCGCCTCTGGACGCACGGCGGCCAGCAGCAGCAACTGCACCACATCATCTACATACACATGGTTGGCAATGCCGCTGCCGCCCTCAATCAACGTATGTTTGCCGCTGCGCATCTGCTGAATCTGCGCCACGGTCCAGCCGCCGGCACGCGGGCCGTACACAATGGTGGGGCGCACAATCGTCACCGGCAACCCGCGGGTGGCCTCATACGTGTTAACCAGCTTTTCGGCGTCAATTTTGGCGTCGGCATAAACATCGTCGCTATATTGAAGCGGCGTTTCCTCGGTGATCTGCACGCCCGGGTCTGGACCATGTACGGCGATTGTACTTACGTGGACAAAGCGCTGCACACCGGCGGCCGCGGCGGCCTCCAACATGTTTTGGGCGCCATCCACCGTGGCGCGGCGGCGCTCCTCCGGCGTTCCGCTGGCCCCAAAGGCGCAATGAAACACAATGTCGCATTCGCGGGCGGCGGCCTGCACCGCATCCGCATTGAGCAGATCGCCGCTGAGCAGCGTCACCGGCAGCCGCGCCAGCCGCACTGCTTTGCCATAGGAGCGCACCAGGCAGCGCACGTCCGCCGCGTAGTGCAGCGTCAAATATTCAGCCAGCCGTCCGCCAATAAAGCCGCTGGCGCCGGTTATGAGAATTTTGGATGAACGTAAGTCCAATGGATTGGTCATGGTTTTTGTTTTCTTACGGCAAACAGGCAATCACCTGCTCTGGAATCTCTGCCCACTTTGGCGTGGCCATTGGCTGTTTGGCGGCTTTGCAGCGCTGCATGGTGGCAATGGCGCGCATCCCTTCGGCGCCTGGCGCCAGCAGCGGCGCTTGGCCTTGAATGGCCGCCGCAAAATTCTGAAGCTGGCGGGCGAAAAAAGGCGTGATCTGCCGGGCTTGGTCCGCATCGACCACGTGCGCGGCCGAGATGGGGCCCGCAAAGTGAGCAGATTCGATAGTCACGCCATAGGCATTAGCGGCGCTGATCGTAATAACGCCCTGCTCGCACCAGATGCGGCTTTCGTTGGCCAGCCGGCGCGTGCGGCTCAACTCGATAACGCCAGGCACGCCGTTGGTGGTAGTCACTTCCAGACGGCAATTGGCTTCTACGCCGGCAATGGCGTCATCCCAATAGGCCACTTGTGCAAAGTCGCCCAGCCACCAGTGCAGCGCATCCAGCACATGGGGCCCGGTGTCAAAAAGGACGCCACCAGCTGGCGGCTGCAGCGTAAATGGTGATGCATTGAAATTGTCAAAGAGCACGGCTTCTTGCGCCTCAAAACGTTCCACATCCCCGAGGAAGCGCGTCTCCAGCAGCCGTTTGACGAGCTGGCTGCTGTCATAAAAGCGACGCACCTGCCCCACGGCCAGGGCTACCTGCTTGGCGGCGGCGACGTCGATCATCTGCTGGCACTCTGCGGTGCTCATGGCCATGGGTTTTTCCACCAAGACCGGAATGCCCTGTTGCAAAAAATCGAGCGCGACCGCCGCGTGATGGTTGTGCGGCACGGCCACAATTACGCCATCCACCTGGCCCAAAAGCTCGCCATAATCGGCGGTGGCCACGGGAATGTGATAGTGCTGCGCCACTTCTTGCGCCCGGCTCAAGTCGAGATCGGCCAGGGCGGTGACGGCCACCTGCGGCGTCAGTAATGATGCCGGTAAATGGGACAGCGCCGTCACATAGCCACACCCCACAATTCCTAAGCGAATCATTTCATGAACCGGCGTTCGTTCTTCTAAAATCGCGTCTGCCGCAAATTCCGCGGGCGAGAGCAACGGCGACTGCATGCGCGCTATCTCTTTCTGTGCTTTAACGATTAACAAAAGAATAATAGAACACTGATGGGACGGATTGGACAGATTTGCATAGATTCTAGATCCAAAACGCAGGGCAAATCCATCAAATCTGTAAAATCTGAGTTCCATTTTCTTTGGAGTGAGAATCACCGTCGATGACGGTTGCTTCGACAGGTGTAGGCGGCAGAAATTCAACATTGGCCCACAGATTGGCCACGCCTTTGGCCCGATTGCCGCCAACCACGCTAAAGGTGAGCGCATTGGCCACGAAATCGTAATAGCAGCTCAGGTCGGCATAGGCCAAGTCGGTGGAGATGGTGTAGGAACCATCGAGCAGATGGGCCGTCAGCTCGTATGTAATGCAGCCGCGCTGGCCCGCTTTGTACGAGGGCGATGTCAGCCCCAGCACGCGGGTGGTTGTATCATAGACCAGCTCGCCGTTGGGGCCGTGCATAATGCAGGCAAAGACCGGCTGCTCCACGTCGGCATAACATTCAAACTCGACGACCAGGGAGACCTTCTCGCCCGATATGACGGCGCGGCGGGTATGACCATCTTCGCCCACCAAGTCCACGCGCGTAATGCGCGCTTCGTGCGTCATGCGGCGTTGGGCCAAGCCGCCACCGGCGCCGTTTGCCTCTTTGGCGCTGCGGCTGGCGTTTTGGCGCAGCACATTGGCATATTCGGCCACGGCTTCGGCCGCTGTACCCGCAAATGCCTTGGCGCCGGCATACATGACCAGCCCGCGGTCGCATACTCGCCGCACATCCTCCATGTTGTGCGAAACAAAGATCAGCGACGCCCCTCGCTCGCGCAACTCATTCATGCGCGCGTAACACTTCATGCGAAAGGCATAGTCGCCCACGGCCAGCACTTCATCGATCAGCAGCACGTCTGGATCCACATGGGCGGCCACGGCAAAACCGAGGCGGGCGGTCATGCCCGATGAATAACGTTTGACCGGCGTGTCCAGATACTGTTCAATGCCCGCAAAGTCCACAATCTGATCAAAGCGGCGGCGGATTTCGCTGCGCTTCATACCCAGAATGGCGCCGTTGAGAAAAATGTTTTCGCGCCCGGTCAAATCGGGATGAAAACCGGCGCCCAGCTCAATCAGCGCGGCGTAGCGGCCGCGAATGTCAATGGCGCCGCTGGTGGGCTGCGTCACGCGCGAGAGCAATTTGAGCGTAGTGGTCTTGCCGGCGCCATTGGGGCCAATAATGGCCATGGCTTCACCCGGCGCCAACTGCCAACTTACGTCGCGCACGGCCCAGTGGACGTTGGCGCTCTGCGGGTTTTCCGCCCGCCCTAGGCCCAAAATTTGGCGCAAGCTGGGCAAGCCGCGCCCAATGCGGTAGCGTTTGGATACATTGTCAAAGCGGATGCTGTAACTCATGTCAACAAGGTGCTAGAATCAAAAATCTGTGTCATCTGCAAAAGCCGTGGTTTACTCAAACCAGATCTGCAAATTGGGCTTCAACTCGTTTGAAAAAAAGATAGCCGGCGGCCAGCATGAACGCCGCGATCATGGCCGCGATAACCAGCGTAGAGGCGGGCGCTTGCTGTTGCAGCAGCACGGCGCGATACGCCTCGATAATGCCGGCCATGGGGTTTAAGAAGTAGAGCCAGCGCAGGTGCTCTGGCACAACGCTTATGGGATACACAATAGGCGTGGCGTATAGCCAAATCTGAAGTCCCAAGGCAAAGAGATGTTTCACATCGCGATAAAAGACATTGCAGGCGGCGCCAATCAAACCGACGCCCAGAATCAAGGCCAGCTGAATCGTCACAATAAGCGGCAGATAGACCCAGCTGGCCGCCAAAATGGGCCAGCCGTAAAAGAGCATAATAATGAGCAGCACGCTGGCCGCAATGGCAAAATCGAGCAGGCGAGCCAACATGGCCGCAATGGGCAGCACTTCGCGCGGAAAGTAAATTTTGCTGACCAAATTCATGTTTACCGTCAGCGCATCGACCATGTCGGTAATGGCCGTGCTCAAAAAGGTCCACGGGGCCATGGCGCTATAGGCAAAGAGCACATAGGGCACGTTGGCCGTATCGATCGGAATAAAGAGCGTGAAAATGACGGTGAAAATTGCCACCGTGGCCGCGGGCTGCAAAATGGCCCATAGCCCACCCAGCACCGACTGTTTGTAGCGGGCGCGCACGGTGCGCACGGTCCAGGCCGCCAGCAGTTCGCGGTGCAAATGTAGTTCTTTAAAGGCAAATGCATCCATGGGCATTACCACCGCCTGCGTGCGGAAACGCCACGCAGCAACATGACCAGGGCAATGAGCAGCGTGGCCGGCGCCGCCGCCCATATCAACGGCATGCCCGGATTGTTGGCATGCATGAGATTCGGATCATCAAACTGGCGGTAAAAAGCTTTGTCTGGCGCGGGCGTAGCCGTGGGCGGCAGCGGTGTGGGCGTAAAGTAGGGCGTGGGTGTAAAGGTCGATGTGGGCAGCGGCACGACGGCCAACTCGGGTGCATTGAGCCGGCCAAATGTATACCAGGCGCCATTGCGATCCTCGGGCAGCGTGTCGGTGCGCCAGGCCACCAGCAGATAGTTGCCGCGCGTGATCACAGCCGACGGGCCGCTCGGGTCAAACGAAGCTGATTTGGGGCCCAAAATCATGGGCTCCAAATCGCTCCAGTAGCCATCCATCCACTTGGCGTGCCACATGCCGTGGCAGCAGTCGGCCGTGCGGTTGCCCATAACCGTGTGCAGGTCGCCGTTGCTGTCCAGCAGCATGACGGCCTCGGCATATTCTCCGATGTGTGGCCACGGATGGACCGGCTCTGACCAGGTGAGTCCGTTATCTTTGGACAGTCTGAAAAAGCGCGTGGCCGGGAAGCTATCTTGATAGATGACAATCAGCTCGTCTTTATACTGCATGACGGTTGGCCAGTCCGCCTCATAATCTTCTTCCTCTTTGGCGGCCAGCAAAATTGGCTCACGCCAATGATTTTCGTAATCTTGCCAGCGCAGTTCGGTTTGCGCATAGTAAATTTCTTCACCGCGCCCGCGATCGCTCCAAAAGCTCCATACGGCATGCAGTACGCCATCGGCATCTACAAATGTGTTGAGCGCCGCCGGCCACACATCTTTGCGATAAACCAGCTGCACAATATCGGGTTCGCTCCAGGTTTCACCATAGTCTGGGGATGTTACATAGTAGAGCCCAACGCCGTAATCGCGCGATTGATAAATCGCCATTAGGTTGCCGTGTCCATCGCCCTGTAGTGCGCCAATGGCCAGTGGCCCCACACCTTTGACAATTGCGGTCGGGTGCAGCCAAGAAGTGGCCAGATGGGCGGTAATGGCCGGCGAACTGCTGTAATACATATCGGCTACATCTTGATTGCCCACATAGAGCGTGAGATGGATGGTATCGTGTTCGTCAATATAAACACCCAGAATGGTGGGCGGAAATGGGCTGGGCGCCAGCAGCACATTGTTGGGATCGCTCCAGCCGGTTTCCGGCGTCCACGTGCGGTGGAAGAGATCTTCGGGGGCTTCGGCAAAGGGGCGTTCCACACTAAAGGCGTGTACGGTGCCGGCTGAATCGACCACCATAACGGGGGCAAACGCATCCAGATCATAGTCGGGAATCTGCTGCTGTTCTGCCCAAAAGCCCTGTGCTTCCTGGGCCGAAATTGCTTGCACGCGCAGCCCAATGATGATGAACATCAATATAAAAATCGTGGCAGTTCGATATGCTATTCTGTATATGATGCGGTGCGGCATATGCACGTTACTCAATGTTTGAACCAATCCGAAAGATCGCACCATCGGGAAAATCGGCCAGGAGTGCAATGTCAGATCGTTCGGCCATTAAGTCGAGCATTTCGGTGTATGAAATTCGAGATGAGCGGTATGGATCATTGCTGCCCAGTTCGCCCTTAAAAGTGAGGACGTATTCAATTTGCCCAGGATGTGCCGCTTTTCTTTCAAGAAACTGATAGAACTCGGCAATTCCGCTCTGTTGGGGCAAATATCGCACGGGCCGTTGCAGATAGAGATAGGCAGCCGGTGCACGGTCGCTATAGATGATGCTCTGTGTCTCTGCCATTGTGCGTATTGCGCGCAGCGCCTGATTGTCGCGCCAGGCGGCTGTGGTGAACTCCTGGCCCTGGGCGGCTGCTTCTACAAACCCATGCGTTTGCACTGCATAGGGAACCAGGCAGAACGCCGCCATTAGCACCAGCAAGGGCGACTGCCATGACGCAAAGTGGTGCAGAATGCGCCGCCTGAACAACCACTGCCAACCTGCATGTACGAGATTCACCATGAAGGCCAGCAGGCACGGATAGATCACGGCAGCCGTGCGCGGCCAATCGTAGGGTGGGAACTCAATGGTGGTGCTTAGAAAAAGCATTCCACTCAGATAGAGCGCTATAAACTGGAACGTTAACGCTTGCGGTGTACATAGCCAGCGCCGCCAATCTTGTTGGTGTGTTTTAAACAGGGCCTTCACCATGCCGCTGTGCCAAATCCACCTGATGCCCATGACACCGCCGACCAGCACGCCCAAGCCCACTAGAATCAGCGCCACTGTGGGAAGTTCCATCAAGAGACCGCGTAGGCCCCAATGCATAGGTGGCAGCAAGTCGGTGGCGAGCGTATTGACCAAGAAGCGTATGTTTCCGGCCAGGTCCGCATGGTACTTGTGCTCTCTGTCCATGCCAGTCACAAAGCCCGTCAGCAGCCAGTTGCGGATGAGCCAGGGCGTCACCGGCGCCCCGGCAATAATTTCGGCCAGCGCAATAGTGATCAACATGCGCAACCAGTTTGTAGTTTGGCGCAGCTCTTTCGATATCTCTTTCCATATGACGATGGCGCCTAGCCCAACAAGCCAGATTACGCCCACATATCGCGTCAATATGGCCAGCGCTATGCAGAGCGCACAGAGCAGAAGCCAGCGCTTTGCATACTGCTCTTTCGCCTGTACATAATGAATGGCGGTAATCAGCGCCAGCATCGAAAATAGGGCAAACGGCGCTTCGCTCAGCGCAAATGTCCCCAGCCGCATGACTGGCATGAGGCTGGCCACGGCCATGGCCGCCAGCAGGCCAGACAAGCGTCCACCCAGCAGTTGCCCCAGCACAAAGGCGGCGATGATGAGCCCGCCCAGCGCCAACAGCGACACCCAGCGCGCCGCCGTAATGGCGTTTAGCCCCACTTCCATCAACCCAACAATCATTAAAGAATAGCCTGGTGGCCAAAAGGTAACCGGACCAGAGGGCAGCTGGCTGTAGGTATCTACAAAATCGGCCATAAATCCGCGCCCGGCCTGAACGTTGATGGCCATATTCAGATAATTGACGCCATCTGCATTCATGCCGGGACCGGCTGCCGTGGCCATCCAGCCCATGACGACCGCCATCGTGGTCGGCAGCAATACAAAGAACAATCCTGTCCAGTCAATGTGCCAATGTTCTGTGGGCAGAGGCCGGGATTGCGTATGTGAAATTGCACTGCTCATGGTTAACTGGCCAATCCGCTGCGCGCCACCAGCACAATGCCGACGCAGATGACCACCACGCCAATCCAGCGCGCCAGCGGCACCGATTCGCCCAGCGCAAATTGCGAAGAAATGGTGATCAACACAAAGTTGAGCGCCAGAAAGGGATAAGCAAAGCTGAGGTCGAGCCGCCGTAATACGGCAATCCACGAGAGGGCGCCCAGCCCGTATAGCAATAGCCCACCCATAATCAGCGGTGACTTCAAAATGATCAGCACCAATTCCGCCAGCCCCACATTTTCGTTCGTGCCTGGCTGCGTCACGCCTAATTTAATAATTGTTTGGGCAATAACGCCTGAAACAATTGAAAGCGCAATCAGTCCCCATTTGTCCATATTTGGCAGATCCAATAGATAAAATGTCCCGCTCGAATTCAACAACTAGGCGATGCGGCACTAACAGCGCCGTGGTACACTTTTGACATCAGCTTGTAACAAATAAACTCGTAATCAAAGACAATAGTTCTGGTTAATCCAGATGGTTTATCGCTAATAAAAAAGGAAAAAATCACATGTTAAGCACATTATTCGCCATCTTTATTGCGCTGAACGTAATCTCTAGTTTGGTTGTTTTGGCCGCCTGCGTTGTTTCTGGAAAATCTTCACGAATGGAAATGGCGCAAGAGTTGTCTACTCCGCGCAATTTACGTGTAGAGCTGGCGTATGCTGCCCCTGTGGCGGCCGGGCGTGCAATGGTTTCGCAAGCGTAAGTCGCTGCTCACCGTTGTTCAATCGCCGTATTGAGCCATGCTGCTTCTTGTTGGGCATCAATGTATTCATACCACCATTTGCGCATCTGAAGCCGTTCTTGTAGCTCGGACGGCGTAGAGGCGAGCAGAAAAGCAGATTGCTTCACATTCCCCTGGATCGCATATACTTCTCCTAATAGCTGCACCGTGGTTTGGTCGCTGGGAGAGACTGCCAGGGCCTTTTCCAAACGGCGTTGCGCCACATCGTATTGACCCATGGAAAGCGCCAGTTGTCCCAAGCGCCGATTAGCCGTCACATTGGCGGGATTCAACGCCAGCGCCGCTCTATATTCTGCCGCAGCCGGTCCTAAGTTGACCGAATGCGTGCGACGCACCATATCTTGGATGGGCCATTCCGGCCATGCATAAGTTGAAAGTTCAGCCCGCGTTTGCAACACGGCGCCCCAATTAGCCCGCAGGGCGGATATGGACCCTGGCCACGAAATCATGCACAAAATGGCCAGCACGGTTGGGGTGGCGCCCACAAGCCACCCGATCATCTGTTGTTTTGTGACCCGACTGGCTACTTCATCCAGCAAGCGAATCCCGGTCAGCGTCCGGCGCCCCACCTCCCAAGTACTATAAAGACCGCCAATAGATGCCCTAAATTGGGCTTTACGGCTATCTGCCTTGTCTAATTGCTGCATTGATAGGGCAAATCCAATGGGGAGAAATGTAATGAGCGCTAATGGTCCTGCATAGAGGGTGGCGTCTGTCAGCCCATGCACTATCATGGCTACTAGGGATGCTGTACCAATGGCGGCGGCCCTGCGCGTAGTCGTACTGCCGTGGAATCCTTGTCCCAAAACGACGGACGCAGTACTGACCAGACCGATAAACCCTATTATCCCCAGCGCTCCCTGCTCCACTCCAATCTGAATAAACAGGTTGTGTGCATGTTGCAGATACGGCACATGAACCAGAAAGTAGTACGTGGAATAGACCATGGCGGAAACGCCTAAGCCGCTGCCCGTATAGCGGTAATCGCGTATAAGCGACATGCTGTCTTGCCACAAGCGCAAATGGGTCACCGGTGTGCTGCCAGCCGGTAGGAGCGCTTCGAGTTGTTTTGCCACCGGGGCAATCAAGAGCAGGCCAAATAGCACACCCAGCGTGGTTACAGCGCTCACGGCCAGCCAGTCGAGCCAACGTCTGTGGGTTGATGGCCGTCCAATGTCGGTGCGCCAATAGAGATAGCTCGCGCCCAGGAAGCCGGCAACCAATCCAGACCAGCCGCCGCGCGAAAAAGTCATGGTCAGCGCGGCCAGCCCCAATGTGAGGACCGCGGTAACTGCGTAGGTCGCCCACCGCCGTTCTGCTTTTGGCACGATCACAATGGCGCCCGCGCTGAGCGGCATGAGCATGCTCAAAATATTCGCCACCACGTTTTCATGTAGCCCGATTGGAAGGGTCAATCGTGGTCGCATTTGCTGCAGGGCGATGGCGAAAGTTTGAAATGGGGCAAAGTCGTATTGCTGTCCGGCGCTCCAGTCGTGAACCAGCAAGAAATGGATGCTTAATGCGCCAGTCAGAACTGCACAGGCCTGGCACAGACGTTGGAGGACCACAAGGCCATGCCGTCGTACCTGCCAGATTAACAGCCACATGAGTATTAACCCCATAGCTAACGTAGCCAACCGCTCCAGCGCGATTGCCCGGTCATACGCAGCCCATACCCCAAACAGGGCCGAAATTGTGTAGAAGAAAGTAGACGCGCCAGCGCTGCCTGCAAAAACGTCGGTGGCTCTCATTCGGGTTGTGCGAAGAAATCTGTGATGTAATCCATTCATAGTGGGCCTGAATATTAAGTTTGCGTAAATTGCATCATTTGCCATCCAACACTCACTGCGCTCTTAAAACCTTGCCAAGAGTTCAACCCTCTTAGAAAAGTCCAGATGGGGCCGGGCCGCAATGACCATTCACGCGTGGCTCGGCGCTGCCAATATTCCAACTGCTCAGCCGTCAAGTTCTCATAGTCAAGCACGGTAGATTGATCCATATCCACCTCTTCCCACTTTGTGCCGGGCCGAAACCAGTTGTTTTCCACCACTTCGTAAAAGAAGGGTGTGCCCGGATAGGGCGCCGCAATATGAAAAAGCGCAATATCCAGCGGTAGTTCTTTGGCGTAATCAATCGTATCGCGGATCGATGGTTCGGTTTCGCCAGGCAGGCCAATAATGAAGTAGCCCCAGTTCTTGATGCCGGCGGCTTTGGCCCACTTGAGCGCTTTAAACGCTTGCTCCTTTTTGTAGCCCTTGCGCGCCCGCTTGAGCACCATTTCATTGGCGCTTTCAATGCCCCAGGAAATTAGCCAGCACCCCGCTTGGCCCATTAAGACCAACATTTCTTCATCTACGTAATCGACGCGGCTGTTGCAGGTCCACGTAATCTTAAGTTTGCGCGTAATGATCAAGTTGCACAGCTCCACCACGTGATCGCGATTAACGGTGAAGAGATCGGCATACATGTGAATATTGTGAATACCCAGGTTGGCTAGATATTCCAGCTCTTCCATAATGTGCTCGGCAGAGCGCACGCGCACCGAATTCTGATACGTAACGTGCTTAATGCAATATTTACAGCCCGCAGGACAGCCGCGGCTGGTCACAATAAAGGTAAACGGACCGCGGATCATGGGCATGTGCTGGCTGTGGAGCGGTAGCAGCTCATGTTTGGGAATCGGCAGGTCATCCAAATCGGGAATAAAGGGACGATCGGGGTTGATTACAATCTCATCGTCTTTGCGCCAGGCCAGCCCAAGAATGGAAGCCAAAGGATTCTCAGTTGCGGATACAGGAAAGACATCGGTGGTGGTATCGCGCCCCTTGCGCCGCACTTGAAGCCGGCTGGTTTCATGCAGCATTTTGATCACGCGCGGGTCGCTGGCCGTTTTCCCCTCGAGCTTATCCAGCAATTCACGCAGCGTCATCTCCGGTTCGCCGCGCACAATAAAGTCCAGCGCCGGAAATGGGTGCATGGTTTCCAACGTCATGGGGGTGACATGCGTGCCAAATGCAATAGTGGCGGCGCCCAGCGATTTGGCCAAAAAGACGCCATACATGTCATTGCGCAGCGTCGGCGCAGTGACCTGGGTCAAATAATATTTGGGGCGCTTCTCTTCCAGCAGCTGCTCAAATTCGGACCAGCTCATGCGCAGCGCGTTGGCGTCAATGACCTCGACCGTATACTCAGGCTCCAGAATCGCCGCCATCTGCGCCAAACTTACCTGTGGCCAGATCATATTTTCGCGGCTGCGGCGACCCACTCGATGTTGGCTGCGAATCCAGATGCCGCCATCCGGCGTAGGCGGGTTGACCAGCAAAATGTCCACCGTGCCCTGCGGGCGCGTCGAGGACGTAAGCGTACCCACTGTGGCCCCCGCGTCGGGAAATTCGGATGGCCGCAGCATGGGAATGCGGCGCGTGCCCAGGTTGTCGCGAATGTCGGGCGATAGGTCCATATTGGGTGTTTTGCCAGACCCTGGCATTGGTGGAACTGCGGGTGATTTCCCGTTAGATTCCACACCATTTTGGAGCGTCTCTGGCGACGGCTTAATATCTTTTTCCAAAATCACTTCACGCATTCCGCGCAATCTCCTGTATATCTTTCGCCGAGCGGATATCGGTTCCGCCGCAATTGCGTATCTGAAAAAGTAGGGTTGATGAACATTAACAACTTATGTTACGCAAGCCTAGAGGAAAGTTGGCTGGCCGACGTTCCCGCTTCTCCCTTGCACACTGGCTGTCGCTGCGTAACGTGAGTTAATAAATTGTTGACAGAATTTTATTTGGCGGTCGCGGGTGCGGCTTTGCCGGCCATGTGTCCGCGGACCGGGGCATGTTCTTTGCCCAACATATCTTCCGCCACCAACTCGTGGCGAATGCGCAGCGTGTCTAGCACCTGCATCTGTACCCAGGCAATAGCCAGCTGGATGCCGATAATGGAAAAGCCGGCGCTGGCTAAATAGTAGATCCAGAGCCGAGACACTTCCCAGCCGCGCAACCCCAGCAGCAAGCTGGTGAGACTCAACCCCACCCCCAATGCAAAGACCGTTATGCCCATCCAGCCAAAATGGCGATCTAGCCGCTGCTTAAAGAGCGGCCGCCCCCAGAGCCCTTGACGAACGGGACTTTTGTGAAAGAGCGCCACAAAATAGTTAAAACTCATGCCCAGCGCCAAAATGCTGACGCCCGCTACGCCTAACACCATGGCGGCAAAAAGCGTAAAGGCCCCCAATGGGCTGACCGAGTTGATGCCGCTGAGGCGGGCGCCAATCAGGCCCAGCCCAATCAAAAAGGCCAGGGCTACGCAGAATAATCCCACCAGCCCCAATGGCCGCACAGGGTTGTAGTGCAGCGCCGTCCATACAATGGACTGGGCGAAACGAATGCCGTCGCGGACAACAGAGAGCTTGGAGCGGCCGGCGCGCTCGCTGTACGGAATGGGGGCTTCCACCATTTTGAGCTTTTCATGCAGCGCCCGCGTACTCATGACGGGCGTCAAGTTGAGACCATCGGGCAGCGGGTAGAGACGCTCCAGGATCGACTTCTTAAAAACGCGTTGGCCGCTGGCTGAATCGGTAATGCGTTCGGCGCTGATCAGGCTGACCAAGCGGGCAAAGATCAGGTTGCCCAGCCAGCGCACGAGCGGCATTTGGCTATCGGCTCCGGCCATGCGCGAACCGATGACAATGTCCGCATCGTGTGATAGCGCCACCCGGCACAGCTGCGGATAATATTCGGGCGGATAGGTGCCGTCGGCATCCATAAAGCCAATCCACTCGCCGCGGGCAGCGGCAAAACCGGTTTTGAGTGCCGCGCCATAGCCGCCATTGCGCGCGTGGCGAATTAAGCGCACGCCCGGTTGGGCCGCGGCCAATTCAGCCGTTCCATCCGACGAGCCGTCGTCCACCACAATCAACTCCAGCTCATCAATGCCCTCTTCGGCAAGCTGGGGACGAATGGCCAGCACGCGCTGTACAATATCCAGAATGCCGTCTTCTTCGTTGTAGGCGGGTATCACCACAGAAAGCGTCGTCACCGAATCTCCTCCGTTTTGTAAAGCTTGATCAACAAATTGCCCAGGCCAGGCTGTGTTGATCCTTAATAACTTATGTTACGCAAGCCTAGAGGAAAGTCGACTCGCTGAAGTGCCTGTTTCTCTCTAGCAGACTGGCTGTCGCTGCGTAACGTGCGTTAATAAATCTCAGGCCGGTTTGGGGTACGGTGATTTTGTACAAAGTTTTCGGCTGTAATTTCTTTAATGACTTTGGCCGGCACGCCGCCCACAACGGTATGCGCCGGCACATCTTGGGTCACTACGGCGCCGGCGGCGATTACGGCGCCTTGGCCAATGGTAACGCCGTCGGTAATAATGGCGCCGGCGCCCACCCACACGTCGTCGTGGATGGTGATGCCCTGAGCCGTAATGCCTTGTTCCACCATGGGGCGGCTGGGGTCGTCGAACACATGATTCACGGCCAGAATCTGCACCAACGGCCCGGTATATACGCGGTTGCCAATGGTGATGCCGCCCTGGCCGCGCAACACGTTTAGCTCACCGATCAGGCTGTTTTGGCCAATGCGAATAAAAGCGTGCGGCAGATTGCGGAAGTTATACACGTGCAGCACCGCGCCATGCATGACAAAGCTTTCGTCGCCAATGGTGATGCCTTGCGGACAGGCATGTAAATAGCAGCCCTGGTCTATGTATACGCCGCGGCCCAGCTGAATTTGGCTGGCAAAGCGGATGCGCACGCCATTTTCTATGGCTGCCATGCCGTCCATGTGCAGGATTAAGCGATAGAGCACGCCACGCGCTGCGATTCCGATTACGGTGGGTATCCAGCCAATCAGCATAAAGAGAAGCTGTTGCAATAAATAGCGGCCTACGCCATTGGCCTGACGATCAATATATAATTTTAGGCCGGCCAACAGACCCGTGTTGGGATTGGTGGAATTCGGTTGTGGGGTAGGCGTCGAGGACATCTTTCTGTCTTCTTTCAGGCCGGAATAGCAGGTACACTCAGTGTATCAAACAAATGGTATATCAGATATGTCAATATCCTGACAGCTTTTGGTCTTTGCTACATGCTGATGTCGATCGGCTTGTAAGAATCAGTAGGTCGCAATGGCGAAAGTTTGCATCCAGCTTTCCAACCGGTGGGCAAGGCACTATAATAGGATTTGTATGATGGCGGTGGTGCACAGCCTAGCATCATACAAAAAAGGACGGTTCAACCGGCATACAGGGAGTTGAGTCCCCGGCGCTTGATCTCGTTTACCGAGCTATCGCGTGGAAAGCGCGGGGGACGCGGCCTGTCAACCCCCTGAGATCCCATAGAGCCAAAAGGACAGGTATTTGGGGTGACCCGCTCCCAACCTTCCCTCTCTTAGCGTTCTCTTTTGGCAAAGCAAGCAGGGGAAGGGGTATAACACCCAAAGCCTATTAATTTAGTGAGCCAAAATAATTTTCAAGGAGGAACCCATGAGATTTAGTATCTGTTCTTATAGTTTCCATCGCACCGCGGCCGCGGGCGATATGGACATTTTTAAGTATATTGACTGGAATAAAGAGCACGGCTTTAGCCAGCTCGATCCGTGGATGAAACATATGGAATTGGGCTATGAGGATGACGCTTATATTGCCAAAGTAAAGGCAGCGGGGGATGCAGCTGGATTGCCTTTTGGCTGCGTTGCGGTGGATGGCGGGCACATTTACGAGCCAACCGCCGAGAAGCGCGCCGCCAATCGCAAAGTGGCCAAACGCTGGATTGACATTTGTCAGCAGTTGGATGCTGAGCAGGTGCGCATTGATGCCGGTGGGCGTGAGGAAACGCTGGATCAGATATTTGATATTGTGGTAGAAGGGTACAATGAACTGGTGGCGTATGCCCGCGCGCGCGGCGTCGAAGTAATCATGGAGAATCATTGGGGACCCACCAAGCACCCAGACAACACGGTCAAAGTGCTAGATGCGGTGGACGGCTTGGGACTGCTCTTTGATTCCAATAACTGGGCCGAAGGTACTCAGGAATATGCATGGGAGAAGTGTGCTTCTTATGCTCGACTTACCCACATGAAGACCTTTGAGTTCGACGCCGCGGGCAACGATCCGACTGTGGACATTGCCAAATGCATGAATATTCTGCGTGACGTGGGGTACAATGGCGCCTGGGGCATTGAAAGCTGCCCGCGCACCATCAGCGAGATTGAGGGTGCTGAAAAGACGCTGGCGCTCATGAAACGCATTAGCGCCAACTGGTAACAGTTCGGGGATTTTTGTCCCATACATTTGTGGGTGCAGTTGCCAACCACACCTATCTTTAACGTTTGAATCAGCCGCTGCAGAAAATATCTCTGCGGCGGCTGATTGCTTTTACATCACGCTCACGCCTCTTCTAAAGCGCTTATGCCCCTTGCAAATGCCGATCAAACCATTCTACGACTGCTGCGCCAATTGCCGCGTCATCCATAATCCCCGGGCCGTGGCCAGCGCCGGCCACGCGTCGAAATTGGACCGGCACACCGGCTTTGCGCAGGGCGGCCTCCATCTGCGCAGACTGGTCAATGGGCACGACGTCATCCGCATCGCCGTGAATGAGAAAACAAGGCGGGGCATCCGGCGTTACGTATGTAAGCGGCGACGCGGCCTGCGCCCGGCGATATTCCAGCGAGTGCGGGGACATCTTCGGCCTGAGTGCTACGCCAAGCAAAAGAGGTGGCGGAAAATAGGTCAAAAAGTTGCTGGGGGCCGCTCGCGTCACCAAACATTGTACCCGTGCGCTGACCTGGTTGATGGGACTTTCGTCGGCGGGATCGCCATTGCCGGGCAGCAACCCCAGCAAGCTCACCAAATGGCCGCCGGATGAACCACCAATGGCGCCAATGCGGTCTGCGTGAATGCCCAAATCATCGGCGTGATAGCGCACATAGCGCACGGCGCGCTGCGCGTCCTCCACCGCCGCTGGATAAGGAAAGCGCGGGGTGGCGCGGTGATTGATGGTAAAAAGCGTGTAGCCGGCCTCTACCAGTGGTTTGCCCTCGATTTCTACATGCCGGCTGGCCTTGAGCGGCTGGGCGTCCAGCCCCAGCGGTGCGCTCCAGCCGCTGCCCGAAATGTGGATAATGCCAAATCCGTTGGGCTGCACCGGGCGATAAATATCCAGCAGCAGCGCCAGCCCGGAATACATGCCGTAAACAATATTGGTTTCGATTTGCACGAATTTCTCCTCTGCCTGACAAGGTGACCGGGTAAACCTATAATCAACCCATCTCCACCACTCCTCTACTTTTTTACTCCACTCCTCTACTCCTCAACTTTTTTACTCCACTCCTCTACTCCTCCACTCCTCAACTTTTTTACTCCTCCACTCCTCCACTTCTTCACTCCCCAATGCGCTCGGCGCCCGTATACACATTAAACCGTACCCCGCGCAAAAACCCCACCAGCGTAATGCCAAAGGCTGCGGCCACTTCCACGGCCAGGCTGCTGGGGGCCGAGACTGCACAAAAAATCGGCGCGCCGGCGACTAGACACTTTTGCAGCAGTTCATAGCTGGCCCGTCCGCTCACTAGAATAATCTTGTCGTGAAAGGGCAATTGGCCATTCATCAAGGCCCAGCCAATGAGCTTGTCCAACGCATTGTGCCGCCCCACATCTTCGCGCAGCGCCAGCAAATTACCCGCGGCGTCAAAAAGGGCGGCGGCGTGCAACCCACCAGTGCGCTCAAAAATATGTTGTTCATCCTGCAGCACTTGGGGCAGGCCCGTAATTACCTTGGGAGCCACCTGGGGCCCCGTGGGAAGCACTGGTAGATTGCGGCGGCGTAAATCATCCAACATGGTGGCGCCGCAAATACCGCAGGCGCTATTGGTGAAAAAGTGGCGCTCCAGTTGCGAAAGTTCAGGCAGCTTTTCGCCAGACAAACGCACATCCAGCGAATTATATTCCTGTAAATGGCGCTCGGCGCCCACGCAATAGGTCATCTGCAGCAGGTCGTGTTTGCCGTGGATGATGCCTTCATTGTGCAGAAAACCGGCGGCCAATTCGTAATCATTGCCGGGGGTGCGCATGGTAATGGCCACCGTGCGCGTTTCTGCGCCAGCACTGAGCTGGATTTCCAACGGCTCTTCGGTTGCCAGCAGATCGCTTTTGCGGCGGCGTTGACCATTGTCGAAGGTGACAATGCGACGTTTGGCAGTTTTGGTGCGGCTCACGCTGCTTTTGCCCCCTGGCGTTCGGCCTGTTCGGAACGCGCAATGTCGCGTTCCCGAATGCCCAGCAGATAGAGCAGCCCATCCAGCCCCACGCTCGAAATGGACCGTTCGGCCTGCTCGCGCACAATGGGTTTGGGATGAAAGGCCACGCCTAGCCCGGCCACGCTGAGCATGGGCAGATCGTTGGCGCCATCGCCCACGGCAATTGTTTGCTGGAGCGAGATGTTCTCCACCACGGCCAGACGCTGCAAAATTTCGGCTTTCTTGGCGCCATCTACAATTTCACCCAGCACACGGCCAGTCAATTTGCCATTGACAATTTCCAGCCGATTGGCAAATACATAGTCAAAGCCCAGCCGCTCCTGCAAACGGTGACCAAAATAGTCAAAGCCGCCGGAGATAATGCCGATTTTATAGCCAAGCTGTTTGAGTACGCTGGTCACGCGTTCGGCTCCTTCGCTCAAGGGCAGGCGGTCCGCAACTTCGGCCAGCACGCGCTCTTCGAGCCCGGTCAGCAGCGATACGCGTTTGCGCAGGCTCTGCGTAAAATCCAGCTCGCCGCGCATGGCCGCAGCCGTAGTTGCTGCCACCTCATCACCCACGCCGGCCACTTTGGCCAGCTCGTCGATGACCTCGGCCTGGACCAGCGTTGAATCCATGTCAAAGACAACCAGACGGCGGCTGCGCCGGTAAATGTTGTCCAGGTGAATCGAGACATCGACGCCGGTTTCTTCCGAGATTTGAAAGAGGCGTGTGCGCAATAGTTGCTCATTATCGGGCCGGCCAGAGATGGCAAATTGTACGCACGCCTTGGGATACGCATCCGGGTTGCGAAAAGATGTGCGCCCCGACAGCCGCGTGATGATATCAATGTTCAGCCGCTGTTCGGCAATCACCGCGGCCACGCGTGAAAGTTGCCGCGCCGTCAACTTGCGCCCCAGCAGGGTGATGATGCGCCGTTCTTTGCCCTGCTCGGCCACCCAAGCCTCATACTGATCTAACGCAATGGGTGTGAAATCGATCGAAATATTCAGCGAATGGGCGGCGTACAGCAGATCTTTGAGCGCGCTGGAAGAATCGTGGGGAATTTCCACCACCATCCCCAGCGAGAGATGATCGTGAATCAGCGCCTGCCCAATATCCAAAATGTTGACGCCAAACTCGGCCAGGACACCCATGAGTTGCGCCGTTAAGCCGGGGCGATCTTTGCCCGTAATGTTGATTAGGAATATATCTTGCATATTATGTTTCTCTTCAAGCTTTGGGCAAAATCATGATGTTGGCTCCAGTTTCTCCAGCGCTTTGTGCATGGTTAGGCAGCGCAGCGAATAGCCGATGGCGTGGTAAAAATGATGAGCCGACATATTCCGAAAGCCGGTCAATAAAAAGAGTTCACTTGCGCCAGCCACGCCAGCTGCCTCTTCAACGTGGCGCATTAAGGCGCGCCCGACGCCATGCCGCCGATACCCTTCTTCCACAAACAGCTCCGTCAATTCGGCCCATAAATCTGCTGAACAAATGGTGGGGACAATGCGCAGACAGGCGTAACCCACCGCCCGATCTGCAATTTGCGCTAGATAGAGCCGTTCAACACTCGCCGCTGCGTCAAGCTGTTGCGCAATCTGCACTGATGTGGCTTGGGATTGATTGAAGATTTTATTCAGCCGCGCAATTTCGGCGGCATCCTCCTTCGTTGCTTGATGCACCCGAACCGATTCTATCATGGTCACAAAGCCTTCTCCTTGCACACAACTTGAGCACTTGAATACGGTCCCATCTGAACCGTTTTATTATACTTGGGCTTGACGCAAAGGCACAGTCACATCCTTCCCAATTGAGATACGGGCAAGTATAATTTGGCGGTGATGCTCATTTTGCAACTGTTAATTTACATCCTAACAATCTGGTTGGGGCTATATTTGCTCCGGCGCGACTGGCGCGATGCGCGGCTCTTTTGGACGGGCGTAGGACTGCTGCTCTACGCGGCGACTGTGGCCGCGCTTACCTTTGGGGCCTCCGGGGCTGACGGTCGAACCGCGCGTCCGGTCCCGGCTTTGCCCATGCAGCTTTGGTGGCTGCTGGCGCTGCCGGCGCTCTGCTGGATGGGGGCGGCGCTGGCGTTGCTGCCGGCACATGAACCGTGGCGCGAGCATCTGGCGCGTTTTTGGCGTTATGGTCAATGGCCGTTGATTGTGCTATTAGCGCCACTTTTTGTGGCGGCAGGCGCCACGGCCAATGCCTTTGCGCGACCATTACAACTTGTGCTAGCCGGCGCCGTGTTGGCGCCGCTGGTCTTGATCACGATGCTGCTGTTTCGCGCCCGCGCGCAAGTTGCAATGCCAGACGCACCACAGGGCCCGCGTTTTGTAGCCCTATTAGGGGTCCTCATTCCCATGCTGGGGTTAAGCATGGCGGCTCTGTTGCTGCCTTTTACCATTGTGCCCCCAGCGTGGATCATAATGGGCATGGGGCTGGATCTGCTGCTGCTCGGGTTTGTTATCGGCGGGCTGGATGCCTTTACCCAAGGCGAAACGTTGCTGCCAGACCTGCTGCTTTCGCTGGATGCAACGTTGCTTTACGTGCTCCTCTTTGGCGGATTAGTCGGCGCTACGATGCTGCTCTCCACCGGGGTGACGCCCCCCATGTTGGCGCTGCTATTGGCCACCATTGGTGCATCTGCAATCGTACAAGCTTTTGCGCCACACCTTCAACATCAGCTTGACCGTCTAGCGCTGGGGCAAGATCCAGAACTGGTACAGGAGCGGGCTGAATTGCGCGCGCTGGCCGATACGCTGCCGCGTCTGGACCCGATCCGCATGTTGAATTTGGAAGATGAGGAAGCATTTGTGCGCCAAGTTCGGCGTGCGTTGAGCCAAATGGAAGACTTGACCAAACTGTCAGTCAATCCGCTCATTGATCTGCCCCTTGTGCAGACGCAACTAGCGCAAGAGGATCAAGCGGACAGCACGTTGGCGCGCGCCCAGGCGCTCAAATCTATCTTGGAGGAGGCTATTCAGCGTCTAAAGCCGGCAAGCGCCAGCAAGTTTGAAGCGGTTGCTGCGTGGCGCTACTACAACGCGCTCTATTTTCCCTATGTGGTTGGGCTAAAGCCATATAGTCGCCGCACCATCCACAACGATCTGGAGCCGGCGGCACAAGAGGCGCTGGCGTGGTTTCGCAGCCAGGTGCCCGAACGTACGCTTTATAATTGGCAAAACGCCGGCGCGCGTTTGGTGGCGCAATACATTGCAGAGCGCCACACGCTGACCATACATTAGTACACGATTCACAAGCGAATTAATGGATGGGTTCTTGGTCATACTGCATGCGACCCATGGGTCATTACACAATGGTGACAAATTCATCAAACGATTTTTTGACGGTGGCGTGGCTGGGGACCTGTGCATCTGCGGCTGGATAGCCAACCACCAAGTTGAGAAAGGCGCGCTCATTGGCGGGACGATTCAGAATTTTGGCTAGAAAGTTCATGGGGCTGGGTGTATGCGTCAGGCAGGCCAAGCCGGCATTGTGCAGCGCCGCAATCAGAAAGCCGGTGGCAATACCCACCGATTCTTGCACATAATAGTGCTTTACTCGATTGCCGTCCGCATCCAGGCCATACACCTGTGCAAAGACTACAATGAGACAGCCGGCGCGGTCAATAAACGATTTGTCGGCGTCGGTGCCCAGCGGCGTTAGCGCATTGAGCCACTCTTCGGAAGCGCGCTCGGTGTAAAAGGCGCGCTCTTCCTCTTCCGCCGCCAGCCGAATTTGGTGCTTTACGTCTGGGTCGGTCACCACCACAAAGTGCCACGGCTGCTGATTCGCTCCGCTGGGCGCGCGTCCGGCCGTCTCCAGGCAGTGGCGGATCACCGCCAGTGGAACGGGCTGGTCGGCAAAATCGCGCGTGGAGTGGCGCTTTTTCATCATATTGAAAAAGGTCAAGGCTCTTTGGCGCATCTCCGGTTCAGAATATGCGTCAAATTCTAAGGGGATCGAGGGAACTTCGTGCATAGCTGTCTCTCGCTGGTTCAGGTTGGTGCAAGCAATGAGGCGCTCAATGTCATTGAGTGAGCGAAAAGTGCGTCGCAGGGTGTCCGGCATTTGGCCCCTGGTATTCGGATGGCGCGTCGCACTTGAAGCAGCCTTATTGAATGTCATTGATTAGGCGCTCACTTATTCGCTCGCCGCTGGATTGCCGCGCTTGACAAATTTCTTGGCGCCGCGGGCAAATTTGCGCCGCGGCAACAATACCCGCCGACCGCAGGTGCAGCAGGCCAGCCCAATATCGGCGCCGACGCGCACCACCTCCCACGCCCAGCCTCCGCAGGGATGCTGTTTGCGCATCTCCACCACGTCACCAATGTAGAGTTTTTCGTGAATTTCAAGCATCAGGATTACGCTCGTTTGCTGAAGCCAGCCTACCTCTGCCCATTGCGAGCCACTGATATTCCCGCCAGCAGATCGTCTTCCAGCCCGTTGGGCGCGGGGAAGGCGCGCGTGAAGCCTTCTGTACTGAGAAAGCGGCGACGCAAGAAGGGGGGCAATATGCGGACAAATGCCGGCCCGCCGCTGTATTGGCTGGCGTGCGCGCGGCTGGCGGCGTTTTTGCGTTCAAGGTAGCCACGCACATCGATTTTGGCGTGGACTGGCGTCTCCCAGCGGCTAATCTCTAACAGGTTAATATCTTTGTTGCGCCCAATGGCCGCTGGGTCCTGTCCCATCAAGGGCATGATGCGCACCATCATTTTGAGCATGCGTTTGTCAAAGGCCGTGTAATAGAGCTTTTGCGGCTGATAGAAATTCCCGTTAATAGTATCGTGGCTTGCTGCATTTTGGCGCAATGTGTGAAATGCTGCAGTGGCCGCCTCACAGCAGCGTACATGATCCGGATGTCCATAGCCGCCAAAGGGGTCGTGGGTAATCACCACCTCTGGTTTTAGGCGCAGCATATACTCCTGCACTTGAGCGGTGAGCTGCTCAATGGGCTGCTGAATTAAGGCGGCGGGGTTGGCGTTGTCTGGTGAACCGCGCATGCCGCTGTCGCGATAGGGTAGCGACCAAATCGCAGTGACGCCCAACGCAACGGCCGCATCGGACAACTCCGTTGCACGTACCTGGGCCAGCGATTCGTGGCTTTGACGATAGCTTTCGTCTTCCACCGAGCCGGCAATACCGTCGGTGGCTATGATGACATGAACGTTGGCGCCTTCAGCGGCATAGCGGGCCAATGTGCCACCGGGGCCAAAGCTTTCATCGTCGGGGTGGGCAAATAGTGCTAAAATCGTAGGAATCATTTTGTTTGTTCTAGACGTTACAATAGGTATAGGACTTACGCAAGCCTAGCGTAAAAAATGGTAGGTCAGCTATCCGGTTCTTGCTTAGCAAACCACTGGCGCTGCGTAAGTTGTGAGTGAGTACATCGCAACACTGTTGGCGCTCCAGGCGTCGGTCTCAAATGATGATCCAGCGCCATCACTTGTTGTTGCGATCTATGGATGCTGCAAGGACAAAAGAGATGTTTAAATCTCGAGCTACAGTGATTGCTGTTGCTCTTGTGGCTAATATCGTGTATTATGCATCATTATTTTTTTATTTGCACTTATTGCGCGGCGTGGTGACGGACAGTCGAGTAGATCACTTTTTTACCCACACGGTTTTGTAATCGCTCTGCGCCAAGGTGGAGGAGATGTTTTTATGCAGTTGAGTCCCTTGTTTCGCTTATTTGGGACGCTTATTTACGGATTTATTGGCTGGGAACTGGGTGTGGCGTTGGCACAGACCCGCGAGATCACACCCGAATCTGCAATGATTATCTTGACCAGTGCTGGTGTTTGTGCGCTGATTGGCTACATCCTTTCGCCGTGGTTGCTCGTTGCACCGGCGCGCGCCGCTAGAAACAACTTGCGTCAGGTGCCCATCGAAGATTTGCTCACTGGCATTTTCGGGTTGACCCTGGGGCTGATTGTTGCAGCACTTCTGGCCTATCCTGTCTCTAAGCTGCCCACCCCTTTTGGCACGATTCTGCCCTTTGTGATCGCCATTGTCTTTGGCTATCTGGGGGCTACGGTTATGGTGCTGCGCAAGCAGGATATTTTCGCGCTGTGGCGCATCCCTACGTCCGCGGGGGTCACGGCGTCTAATGGTGTTGTGGCCAGTTCGGACCGAGCGCTGCTGCTGTTAGACACGAGCGTTATCATCGACGGGCGTATTGCCGATATTGCCGGTACAGGCTTTATTTTGGGCAAAATGGCCGTGCCGCGCTTTGTGCTCAACGAGCTGCAATACATTGCCGATTCGTCTGAGGTGTTGCGCCGTAACCGCGGCCGTCGTGGTCTGGAAATGTTGGATAAGCTGCAAAACAATCCAGAGGTCGAAATCGAATTTATCGATATGGACCCCGAAGATGCTCAGCAGGTGGACGACAAGCTGATCAGCCTGGCCATGGAATTGGACGCCGCCGTGGTCACTAACGATTACAATCTGAATCGGGTGGCTCGCTTGCAGGGCGTTACGATTCTCAACATTAACGAGTTGGCGAATGCGGTCAAGTCCATCTTGTTGCCCGGAGAAGAACTTTCGCTTAAAATTATTCAGGAAGGCAAAGAATCTGGGCAAGGCGTTGGCTATTTGGAAGATGGCACAATGGTGGTGGTGGAAAATGGCCGTCAATATGTGAATCAAGAAGTGCTCGTCCACGTCACCAAAATTTTGCAGACCAATGCCGGCCGCCTGATCTTTGCCACACCAGAAGCCTTTTAAAAACGAAGCCTTTAAAAAACAACGAGCACGACTTACGCAGCGCCTCTTGGTTGCTAGTGCAGAATTAACAAGAGTGATTTTGCAATCGGAACCCTGGTTTCTATGCCGAACCGCGTCGTTAATTATTTGCCAGGAACGAATGAGCGCGCAATATATTTTTGCGCAAAATGCTCTGGCACAGCAAGTGACCGCGTAAGCCTCAAAAACTTAATTCGGAGCGCCCCATGTCTTTACGAATTTTCGATACATTGTCCCGCCAAAAAAAGGATTTTCAGCCCATCGAAGAAGGCAAAGTGCGCATGTACGTGTGTGGACCCACCGTCTATGCCGATGCCCACATTGGTCATGCCATGAGCGCCATTGTATTCGACATGGTCCACCGCTATCTTGAATATCGTGGATATGAAGTGCGCTACGCCACTAATTTTACCGACGTGGATGACAAAATTATTCGCCGCGCCAATGAGACCGGGCAGGATCCCTTTAAGCTGGCCAATCATTTTTCCGAAAAGTATCTCAAGCATCTGGGCGATCTAAATGTGGCGCCGGCGGATGTTTATCCCCGTGTGTCCACTGAAATGGACCAGATCATCCATCTCATTCAAAATCTGGGCGAGCATGAGTATGCGTATGAATTAGAGGGCGATGTCTATTTCCGCGTGCAGCACGATGCAGACTATGGCAAGTTGAGCCATCGCAGTCTGGATGACGCCTTGAGCGGCACCCGCGTAGAAGAAGATATGCGCAAAGAACATCCCGGTGATTTTGCGCTTTGGAAGTCGGCCAAGCCGGGTGAACCCTCCTGGGAGAGTCCGTGGGGGCCGGGGCGACCGGGCTGGCACATAGAATGCTCGGCCATGTGTCTGCATCACCTGGGTGAATCGATCGACATTCACGGTGGTGGCAACGATCTGGTCTTCCCCCACCATGAAAATGAGATTGCGCAAAGTGAAAGTTGCACCGGTAAAACCTTTGCAAATTTCTGGATGCACAACGGCATGTTGCAGTTGGCCGGCGAAAAGATGAGCAAATCGCTGGGGAATCTGATCACCATCGATGAGTTTTTGCAAGACCACAGCGCCGACGCGTTGCGCATGTTGATCTACTCCGGCCACTATCGCAAGCCGGTCATGTTCAACGCCGAGAGTATCAACGGCGCCGAACGCAGCTTGGCCCGCCTGGTGGGTGGGTTGCGCCCGGCCACCGGCGCCACCAGCGTTGGCGACGCCGCTGATGCCCTGCGCGAGGCTACCGAGAATGCACGCGCCAATTTCATCACCGCCATGGATGATGACTTTAATACCAGCAGCGCGCTGGCCGCCCTCTTTGAACTCGTGCGCGCCATCAATACGGCCCGCAGCAACGGCGTCAGCGGTCCCTTCTATCTGGCCGCACAAAAGACGTTGCGCGAACTGGGTGACGTGCTGGGGCTGCGCCTGGACGCACCTGCCGAACCAGATGCTGCCGGCGCCGCCGTAGGCGCCAAGCCCTTTATTGATCTGCTGGTGGAAGTGCGCGCCGGGCTGCGCGAAGCGAAACAGTGGGCGCTGGCCGACAAAGTGCGCGACCAATTGGGCGCCATGAATGTGGTGCTGGAAGATGGCGCTACCGGCACCACCTGGCGCTTTGAGGAACGCGAATGAGTGAGCTGATATATGGGCGACACGCCGTGTTGGAGACCTTGCGCGCCAACCGGCGTCGCCTTTTTCGCCTGTGGTTAGAGGGCGACAAAGAACCCAAAGAACAGGGCATTATTGGTGAGATTTGCGCGGCCGCGGCGGCGCTCAGCTTGCCCATGCGCGTGATCAAGGGTGGTCTTTTTGATAAGCTGGCCCAAGAGAATAGCAATGCCCAAGGCGTGGCATTGGAGGCGGACGACTACCCCTACGTCGATTTAAACGACTGCCTCGATCTAGCGGCGCAACGCAATGAGCCGCCCCTCTTTCTGATCCTCGATCATCTGCAAGATCCGCAAAATCTCGGCGCGCTGATCCGCACGGCCGATGCCATGGGGCTGCATGGCGTCATTTTGCCCGACCGCCGCGCCGCCCGCGTGACGCCCGCTGTGACCAATGCCAGCGCCGGCGCCGTGGAACATCTGCGCGTAGTCCAGGTCACCAACATTAATCACACCATTGCCGAGCTAAAAAAATTGGGCGTGTGGGTGGCCGGCCTGGACGATAGCGATAACGCTATGCTGCTGGACGCCGCCAATTTAACGGGGGCGCTGGCGCTGGTGGTGGGCAACGAAGGCAGCGGCCTCAGCCGCCTGACCCGAGAGCGCTGTGACTTTTTGGTGCGTCTACCTATGTTTGGCCAAGTGGAAAGTTTAAACGCCGCCGTGGCCGGAAGCATTGCGCTGTATGCGGCGCGGCAAGCGCGCGCAGCATAGCGCCGTTGCGGACGCTTTATCCTCGGTGTTCGCTCAACACGCTCAACCTATGGTCGCTGCCTAAAAGATTCAGAACTGTCGTTTTCACGGTGATCTTGCGCTGAATGCGTCTAGTCATGACAGATTTCAGGCCGCCGCAGCGTCTATAGGCTATGATTTTGTGTTGCTCTGCTGTATAATTTGCACCAAGCCAGACCCGGCTGAATGAAAACTGGGATTTTCTTTGACCTTGGCTGATTGACTGACAAAGTTTATTTTACCGCCAAGATCGCGAAGAAACGCGCAGAGTTTACTTGATTACCCTTTGCGCATCTTCGCTCTCTGCGCGGTAGAAAGATTAAATGTGTCAGTCAATCAGTTGACCTTTGGCCAAGACGCCAGTTTTCACCTCAGCTGCGTATAGCGCGCCTGGCTGCCAACTGTTTTTCACGCCACCTCATTCTGATCCACTCTTTTATCCGCCATGTCACTTGAACCGGGTCACCAGTTACAACAGGGCCGTTACACCATCAAAGAGCGCCTAAACCAGGGCGGCATGGGGACGATCTACCTGGCGGAGGATCGCAATCTGACCGGCCGTGAGGTGGCCATCAAAGAGAATCTTGACACAGCCGCCACCACGCAGCAACAGTTTCAGCATGAAGCCATCATGTTGTCACGGCTCACCCATCCCAATTTGCCGCGTGTAACCGACCATTTTGTCGAGGAATCGGGCGCCCAATATCTGGTGATGGACTTTGTCCCAGGTGATGACCTACACGCGCTTTTACGCTCTGGCAGCGATCCCTTCCCCGAGCAACAAGTTTTGGAATGGCTTGATCAGGTAATGGATGCGCTGAGCTACATGCACAGCTGGATCGACCCCATTACGCGCAAGCCCACGCCGATTATCCATCGCGACATCAAACCCGGCAATATCAAGCTGACGCCCAATGGCCGCGTTGTATTGGTCGATTTTGGCATTGCCAAATACGAAGAGCCGGCTGAAGGCACCATGCTGGGCGCTAAAGGGCGCACACCTGGCTATTCACCCTTGGAACAATATACCGGGCGCACCACCGTCCGTTCTGATATTTATGCGCTGGGCGCCACCTATTATGCGTTGCTCACGCACCAGCGCCCGCCCGATTCCACCGCCATTGCCGCGGGCACGCCATTGCGCCCGCTTCGCTATTACAATGCGCAGATCAGCCGCACCACCGAGCGGGTGGTAATGCGCGCCATGGCGCTCCAGGCAGCGCAGCGATATGCCAGCGTGGCGGAGATGCGGTCGGCATTGCTGCAAAAGGACGATACGGAGCGTGATCCAGCGCCGCCGGCTGTTGCCACAAATCCCTATCTGGTTTTAGAAGAGACAAAGCCGTTGCCAAGCCGTCCTGGGCGCTGGCGGATGATTGGGGGGATTTCCATATTGGCCATCTTGGCGCTGCTTATTTTGTTCATTATTTTGCTTCCCAATTCGTGGATCGAGGCGCCACCATTGGTAAACAGTACGCCGCCCAATAATACGCCATCTCCGGCCGCCCCAGATGATTCTGGGGCGGCCAGTTTGGCGGTGTTGATTACGGCGACGTTGAGTGTGGCCACGCCCACCTTGGGGCCAACCGATAGAGAGCTATCGACAGATTTTGGGATTACCGTCACAACGTCACGCTCCTTGACCGTTGTGCAGGAGGATGTACAGGGGGATTTGCCCACGCTTATATCGGCGAACATAGAGGCAGACCCAGCCAGCGCCACGGCCACAGATTCGGCCACGGCCACACCGCTAGCTGTCGATACGGCCACTACTGCACCCACGCCCACAGATACACCGACATCCGCACCGACATTTACATCGACGTCTCCACCGACAGCTTTGCCAACATCTACAGCTACGGCTGCGCCAACATTTACGCCGACCGCCACAGCCACCGCAACGTCGACGGCTACGGCAACGGCCTCACCTACGGACAAACCCACAGCAACCGCATCCCCCACTGCTAAATCAACGGCTACGATTGCAGCCACGGCCACTGCCGCTAATAGTATGGGAGCGCCACCTGTCGTGGCCGAGTCGGGCGCACTGTGGATCAATGAACGCGATGGCGCGGCTTATCGTTTTGTACCGGCAGGCGTTTTTGCAATGGGCAGCGAAGTGGAGCAAGATGAGTTACCCATCCACGATGTGAATCTTAGCGCTTTTTGGGTTATGGAGACAGAGGTGACAAACGCGTTTTATGCAGAATGTGTGGCGGCAGATGCCTGCACGCCCCCCAGTACTGATGCTTGGAAAGACCCGACGCTGGCCAACCACCCGGTGGCTAATATAACCTGGGCCCAAGCCGTGGCATATGCAGAATGGAGCGGCGGCCGTTTGCCCTCCGAAGCGGAATGGGAGAAGGCCGCGCGCGGCACCGATCAGCGCGATTTCCCTTGGCCTAATAACGAGCCGGGCGACCATGGCATCAACATCAATACCGCTACTACCGTCGATGTCGGTACATTCCCCGAGAGCGCCAGTCCATTTGGGGCCCTGGACATGGCGGGCAACGTGGAAGAGTGGGTGGCAGACTGGTACAGCCCCACCTATTATGCCGAGTCCCCCGCTAAAAATCCAACCGGCCCGGCGTCCGGCATATTTCGCGTGGTGCGCGGCGGCTCCTTTCGTAGCAACCAGGTCGCCACGCGCACAACCAAGCGCGATGGCGCTATACCCAATTCTACCTACGAAAGTGTGGGGTTTCGCGTTGTAATTCCCGTGGCCACAGAGTGATGGCAACAGACACATCCACCTGCGAGCAGAGAAACGTCGCCGCAATACGCATATCGGTTTAGCGCACAATTAAAGAGATGTTCGTGCGGACGGCTATTTTTGTGGTATACTGGCAGCGTTTCCTCATATTTTCAGGCTTTTTAAGAACAGAAATATTCAGCCGGTCCGTCATTGCTGTTCCTCAACGGGCTCTTCAGATGCGGCAAAGTTCATTGAATTTGTTCATTGTGGCAGCATTCGCACAACTCAATTCTCTTAGGAGTAAAGCACCATGCGTCGAAAGGTATTCCCACTATTTATCGCCTTGATCTTCGTCACGTTGTTCGCAATGACTTTTCCCACATTTAGTTGGGCTGCGCCCAATCTGAAAACACGCGCGCAAGCTGATGATGGACAAGAGTATGTGGTTCAGCCGGGGGATTCGCTCTATCGCATTAGCGGTCAATTTTACGGTGACCCCAAGGTGTATCAGCTCATTGTGGACGCCACCAATGCCAAAGCGGAGACTGACACCCGATTTGCGCCCATTACCAATCCTGGCTTTATCCGCCGCGGCCAGCTGCTCTGGATTCCCAATAGTCCCGAACAGCCTCTGCTCCTGCAAACAGCAACCACGGAGACCGTGACTTCGACTAGCCAGTCCGCTTTGAATGGACCGGGGGTGGCCTTTGCGGCGCCGCTGGATGGCGCCACCGTGCCGCCAACCTTTGAGGTGGAGATGGTGGCCAACGAGCTGACCGTGGAGCCAGCCGGTGAGATTCATGCCGGGGCGGGGCATTTCCACATCTTGGTCGATACCGACTTTGTGCCGGCGGGCGATGTGATCATCACCGACGACCAGCATTTGCACTTTGGCAAAGGCCAGATCACCACCACGCTGGAATTGACGCCGGGTGAACACGTGCTGCGGCTGCAATTTGCCAACGGCGCCCACATAGCGCTGGCCGGCGACCAATATCGCGATGAAATCACGGTGAACGTGCAGGCTGAAGCCTCGGCGCTGGATGGACCGGGCGTGGCTTTTGCGGCGCCGCTGGATGGCGCCACCGTGCCGCCAACCTTTGAGGTGGAGATGGTGGCCAACGAGCTGACCGTGGAGCCAGCCGGTGAGATTCATGCCGGGGCGGGGCACTTCCACATCTTAGTCGACACCGACTTTGTGCCGGCGGGCGATGTGATCATCACCGACGACCAGCATTTGCACTTTGGCAAAGGGCAGATTACCACCACGCTGGAATTGACGCCGGGTGAACACGTGCTGCGGCTGCAATTTGCCAACGGCGCCCACATAGCGCTGGCCGGGGACCAATATCGCGATGAAATCACGGTGAACGTGCAGGCTGATGCCTCGGCGCTGGATGGACCGGGGGTGGCTTTTGCGGCGCCGCTGGATGGCGCCACCGTGCCGCCAACCTTTGAGGTGGAGATGGTGGCCAACGAGCTGACCGTGGAGCCAGCCGGTGAGATTCATGCCGGGGCGGGCCACTTCCACATTCTAGTTGACACCGACTTTGTGCCGGCGGGCGACGTGATCATCACCGACGACCAGCATTTGCACTTTGGCAAAGGGCAGATTACCACCACGCTGGAGCTGACGCCGGGTGAACACGTGCTGCGGCTGCAATTTGCCAACGGCGCCCACATAGCGCTGGCCGGCGACCAATATCGCGATGAAATCACGGTGAACGTGCAGGCTGATGCCTCGGCGCTGGATGGACCGGGCGTGGCTTTTGCGGCGCCGCTGGATGGCGCCACCGTGCCGCCAACCTTTGAGGTGGAGATGGTGGCCAACGAGCTGACCGTGGAGCCAGCCGGTGAGATTCATGCCGGGGCGGGCCACTTCCACATTCTAGTTGACACCGACTTTGTGCCGGCGGGCGATGTGATCATCACCGACGACCAGCACCTGCACTTTGGCAAAGGCCAGATTACCACCACGCTGGAGCTGACGCCGGGTGAACACGTGCTGCGATTGCAATTTGCCAACGGCGCCCACATAGCGCTGGCTGGCGACCAATATCGCGATGAAATCACGGTGAACGTGCAGGCTGATGCCTCGGCACTGGATGGGCCGGGGGTGGCTTTTGCGGCGCCGCTGGATGGCGCCACCGTGCCGCCAACCTTTGAGGTGGAGATGGTGGCCAACGAGCTGACCGTGGAGCCAGCCGGCGAGATTCATGCCGGGGCGGGCCACTTCCACATTCTAGTTGACACCGACTTTGTGCCGGCGGGCGATGTGATCATCACCGACGACCAGCATTTGCACTTTGGCAAAGGGCAGATTACCACCACGCTGGAGCTGACGCCGGGTGAACACGTGCTGCGGCTGCAATTTGCCAACGGCGCCCACATAGCGCTGGCCGGGGACCAATATCGCGATGAAATCACGGTGAACGTGCAGGCTGATGCCTCGGCGCTGGATGGACCGGGCGTGGCTTTTGCGGCGCCACTGGATGGCGCCACCGTGCCGCCAACCTTTGAGGTGGAGATGGTGGCCAACGAGCTGACCGTGGAGCCAGCCGGTGAGATTCATGCCGGGGCGGGCCACTTCCACATTCTAGTTGACACCGACTTTGTGCCGGCGGGCGATGTGATCATCACCGACGACCAGCATCTGCACTTTGGCAAAGGGCAGATTACCACCACGCTGGAGCTGACGCCGGGTGAACACGTGCTGCGGCTGCAATTTGCCAACGGCGCCCACATAGCGCTGGCCGGGGACCAATATCGCGATGAAATCACGGTGAACGTGCAGGAATAGCCAGGATGGGAACCCAAAGGATGAAACCCCAAATTTTACGATTGTTGATGATAGCAGGCGCGTCTGGCGTGTTGGTGGCGTTCCTCTGCCTGTTTCTGGGCGCGCCATTGGCCGTACAGGCACAACGCGCGACCGCGACACCGACATCATCAACACCGACATCATCAACACCGACATCAAATACGCAGGCTACGCCGACGGCGTCAGTGGATGCGCCTGCGACCACCAATACACCGGCATCCTCAACATCAGCCATATCAAATGCGGAAGAGACGGCCGAGCCTCTGGGCTATCTGCGATTTTCGCACAATGAGTCCAATAGCAGCGGTGATTTTCAGCTAGTGTTAGATGGCTTGCCGCCTGCGGAGGAAGGTTCTTTTTATGTCTTGTGGCTGCTCTCCCCGCAGACCGACACATTGGCGCTGGGGGCATTTACGGCGCCTGATGGGCGTGTGGATCTGACCGATACAACCGCGCTCAATCTGGCCGGGCGCTATAACGAAGCGCGCATTACGTTGGAAGTTGCGGCGCGGGAGAATAGCGATCAAGATACACCGTTAACCATGTCCGACCGGGTAGTGCTGAGCGCCACTCGCCCAGCCGATGTGGTCGAACTGCTGCGTCCGCTTTTGCTCTTTGAACTGGATGACAACACCGCCATCGACAATGCCGAAGAAGCAGGTGAAGAAGCAGATGCGGATGAAACCGAAAATGCCATTGTGGGCGCGTTGACGGCCGCCGAGAACCAAATGCAGATTGCGGTGCGTCATACGGGCTTTCTGCGTGATGCGCTATCCGAGACGGATTTGCCCGGCGCCCGCCGCCACTCTGAGCATATCAATAATATTTTAGATGGTGAAAGCGGCTTCAGTTATGGCGATTTAGACCGCAATGGCCTGGCCGAGAATCCAGGCGATGGCGTGGGCGTGCGCGTCTATCTGGCGGCCGTGCGCCAGAGTTTAGAAGCGTTGGCGGCAAAGGAGGACGGGGCCGCGCGCTTCCGCGCAATTGCTCCCCATGCCGACGACATTAACCTGGACACCATGCTGCAAAAGGTGGATGAAAACCAGGTGCTGGTCGACGACATTTTTAATAAGGTGATCCAAATCTTCTCTTCGGATACGGTGACAGAGGCCAATGGGTTTGCGCTGGAACTGCGCGTGTTGATCGACACGCTGAGCGACAACGTAAGCCAAACCAATGACGATATGCTGCAACTGGCCTCATATTCCTTCTATGGCCCACCGGCCACCTTTGACCTGCCCCCCCAGGTGGCGATTGGCGAACGCACAGCCGTGACAGCTACGGTCGCACTGACCGCTACGGAGGCAACCAGCACCACGGCGGTTGCGGCGAATACGCCCGCGGCAACCAGCCGCACGCTTGCCACCCCGACGCGGCGGGCGACTGCAACACCAGCCGCTACCACCACGGCGGCCTCCACGCGCCGTTCGACGACCGCGGCCACCCCCACGCCGACGGCCACCGCCGCCTCTGCTTCTGCACCGCTGCCCACTGTGGAGAGCAGCGCTCTGCAAGATCCCCAGCCGGGTCAGCGCTGGCTGAACCCCGCAGATGGCGTGGCATATGTGTACGTGCCGGGTGGGAGTTTTGAGATGGGTTCACTGGCGAATGAGGCGGTATCGCCGCGCGAGGAGCCGCAGCATGAGGTAACGGTGGAAGGCTTCTGGATGCAGCAGACGGAAGTGACCAATGCCCAGTATGGGCGCTGCGTGGCGGCGGGGGAATGTCAAGCGCCGACCAACGAGCGCTGGGACGACCCGGCCTATGCCGAGCATCCGGTGACGGATGTGACGTGGGCGCAAGCCACGGCATATGCGGCGTGGGCGGGCGGCCGCTTGCCCAGCGAAGCCGAGTGGGAGCGGGCATGTCGAAGCGATGATGGACGAACCTATGCGTGGGGCAACGAGGCGGCCAGCGACGAGTTGGCCAACTTTGACAGCAATGTGGGCGACACCATGCCGGTGGGGAGCTATGCGGCTGGGCAAAGCGCATATGGGCTGCTGGATTTGAGCGGCAATGTGTGGGAGTGGACCAACAGCTTGACCACCGCCTATCCCTATGTGGCCGATGATGGCCGCGAGGCGCCGCCCACCGTGGGCAATGCTGATAGCGAACGCACGGCGCGCGGCGGCTCTATTTACTATACCCATCACCACATTCGCTGTGCCGCTCGTTCTGGCTTTGCCCCCTCCACTGCCTCCCAGTTCATTGGCTTGCGTGTGGTGCTAGACGCACCGACGCTAGTCTATCGCAATGAAACGGACGGGGCGGCATATGTGTACGTGCCGGGTGGGAGTTTTGAGATGGGTTCACTGGCGGATGAGGCGGTATCACCGCGCGAGGAGCCACAGCATGAGGTAACGGTGGAAGGCTTCTGGATGCAGCAGACGGAAGTGACCAATGCCCAGTATGGGCGCTGCGTGGCGGCGGGGGAATGTCAAGCGCCGAGCAACGAGCGCTGGGACGACCCGGCCTATGCGGAGCATCCGGTGACGGATGTGACGTGGGCGCAAGCCACGGCATATGCGGCGTGGGCGGGCGGCCGCTTGCCCAGCGAAGCCGAGTGGGAGCGGGCATGTCGAAGCGATGATGGACGAACCTATGCGTGGGGCAACGAGGCGGCCAGCGACGAGTTGGCCAACTTTGACAGCAATGTGGGCGACACCATGCCGGTGGGGAGCTATGCGGCTGGGCAAAGCGCATATGGGCTGCTGGATTTGAGCGGCAATGTGTGGGAGTGGACCAACAGCTTGACCACCGCCTATCCCTATGTGGCGGATGATGGCCGCGAGGCGCCGCCCACCGTGGGCAATGCTGATAGCGAACGCACGGCGCGCGGCGGCTCTATTTACTATACCCATCACCACATTCGCTGTGCCGCTCGTTCTGGCTTTGCCCCCTCCACTGCCTCCCAGTTCATTGGCTTGCGTGTGGTGTTGCAATAGGCATTGGGCCAATTCGTTGCGGGCTTACGCAACCCTTGAGTAAAGAGGAACAAGATCATGTTAGACCGCGATCCGCTTGAAGTGTGTATTACGTACTTGGCCCCCGATGTTGCCATTGGGGTGCGCCAAAGCAGTATTCAATTTGTAGGGCAAGCACCACCCAATGCTGAGGGGGCCGCTGGCGGGCACATCAAGCTTGAGCCCAACGCGCGTTTTTATGTGAACACAGAGGAATTTGGTGTGGGCCGCAGCGCCACCAACGATCTGGTGGTGGACAATCCCAAAATATCGCGCAGCCATCTCAAGATTCTGGTCGGTCAGGATAATTCATATCACGTTCAGGATTTGGGCAGCGCCAATGGCACCATGTTGGATGGCAAGCCGCTGGAAAAATATCAGGAATATCATCTGCGCTCTACCGGCGAAATTCAGCTGGCGGGTATTTTGCACATGACCTTTACCGATTTTGGCGCAACCTATGTGACGCCGGAAGTGCTCACCGTCTATGGGCTCAGCCTTTCGCACAGCGATCGCTCGGTTTGGATGCAGGGCCAAGAGGAAGATGCGTTTAAGCTTTCCAGCAGCGAGTATAAATTTCTCAGCATGTTGATGGAAAACTATCCCAACCACGTGACGCACGGCATGTTGACCCAAGCGCTGTGGGACTATAATACCGACGATCCTGACGACGAGAAGCGCTCTCGTGACGCCCTATTCAACATTGCCAAACGGCTGCGCGATCGGCTCCAAATTGTTGACCCAGATTATGAATATGTTGAGACGGTGCGCAAATGGGGGAATCGCGAGGGGGGATACAAGTTTAATAAGCATTGAGCTTGTGCACTTGAAAATTGATAGATAAATCCGCCAAATTGATAGATTCGATCCGTGATTAGCTGGCTATTTTCGTGTAAACTGTAAGCAGTAATAGTTGGTGCTGACTGTCAGTTTGGGAAGGTTTTATATGAACAACCATCGTGGTGGTTGTGGTCGTTGGCAGTGTATCTGTTTCATATTGTTAGGGCTTGCATGGCAAGCCATGCCGTCCCCGGTGCAGGCTGCGTCCGGGGTAGATTGGTTGGCCCTGCAACCAGCGCAGCCAGACGATGCCCCGCCCACCATCCAAATTACCCACATCGACAACAGCCATTTGCCCGATATACAGATTGCTGTGAGCGGCGCCAATTTGCCCGCTCAGCTACAGGCGTTGCCTGCCCAGATTGTGATGGACGGCTCTCCCTTGTCCATTGTGGATGATCAGATGGAGCAGCAAGGCATTCAACTGGCCGTTGCCATTGACACCAATAATCTGGCCGTCCGCAGCCAAGCTGGGCAAACCCACTATGCGCGCGTGGCGAATGTGTTGAATCGGCTGTTGAGCGCCGAATCTATTGTGGCTGGTCAAGATTGGGTGAGCTGCTTTTGGCTGACCGGCAGTGAGCCTCTGCGTGAATTACAGCCGTGGACGCAGCAAGCTGACCAGCTATTTAATGAGTTTGTGGCCAATCGCCCATCTGAACTTACCGGTGTCTCCCTGACTGCCCAGCCGCTTCTCGATCTCGTCAATGAGTTTGCCCTCAGCCGGGCAGATGCCCAAATGGCGGACCATGTGCGGGCCATTTTGCTCTTTTCCACCGGCCAAACTGCATCCGACATGCAGGAGGTCATCCAAGCCGCCCGCGACCAATCGGTCAGAATCTATGTGGTTGAGCTGCTGGACGCCGAGACGCCGGCAGACGCTTCGGCTGGCGTTTTACAGCAACTGGCCTTACAAACTGGGGGCTACCATATTACGCTCACCGATCCCGAATCGGTGGCCCCTTTGGCGCGGCGTTTATTAGCGGCCCATGACAGCCGCGTTTTTACCGTGCGTGTGGATACCGCACAGCAACACAAACTAGATGTCTCTCTTGTGCTGCCCAATGGTGATACGCTGGCGACCAGCGTCGAGCTTCCCACTTTGGCCAATGCATACGCACCGTCTGGCCAAGCAGACGCACCGGCGACCCCGAACACTGCCCAATCACCCCCCGGGTCGACCACAGACGAAGCCGCTGTTACTGTTGAGCCCGCGGCAACCTTGGCCCCATCAAATGCGCCCAATGCCGAGGCTGATTCCGGTGTGGCGTCGGTGCCCGAGCCTGCATTGACAAGCGACTTGTTGGTATGGGCCGTTCCCGCTGCGCTGCTGATGGGAATGCTCATCTTCTGGCTTTGGCTGCGTAAACGGCGCGCCCATGGCTCACTGGCTAGCGCAGCTGCGGGGGGAAAAATGGCCGGTGACGGCTACTTGCTGGCCGATGAGACCCGCCCCACCCGCTTCCAAATAGATTTGCCGGCTTCGCCAGTGCCCAATGGGGAGCGTGCGTCCAATCATCGTCCATACAAAAGCCCCCTCGTAAAGCCGCGCGTAGCGCGCCAGCCCGCCAGCCCCAATGGGCCGCAAATATCTACTGCGCTGCCTGCCGCTGTGCAAGACGCAGAAACGGATTTTGAGAACCAGCAGACGGTTTTTCAGGCGGCTTGGTCAGATGATGTCGATACCTATCAGGACGATGATGATGCAACAGATTTGCCCGTTATCGGGCGGCTGGTCTGCGTGGTCAGCGAACCACGCTTCCCGCAGGAGTTGCCGATTTGTGGCCCACAAGGCGACTCTGCGCCCGAATATTGGATCCACATTGGGCGCCAACAACAGAACAACGCGCTTGTGATCAACGACCTTAGCATTTCCCGTCAGCATGCGGCCATTATTGTGCGGAATGGCCAGCTTTATTTGAGCGACAACAACAGTGCATCTGGCACTTTTTTAAATTGGAAACAGTTGACCCCCGGTGATGAACTCTTGTTAAGAGACAAAGATCTGGTCAGTTTTGGGCAGATTGTCTATGAGTACCGTGTACAAAATTAGCATCCCTCTAGATTCGATTTTGGTGTCATGACGTGACATATAATGAATATATTTAACAATCAAACAGATGTGACCGCCATGCAGTGCCATGCAGTACCGCAAGTAGCAATCACGAGCCAGCAAGGCAAGCGCGGCGATGAAAATGACGATCACGCGGCCTGGTTTGCTGTGGAGCGCTCGGATCGTCAGTTTATGGTCTATGTGGGCGTGGTGGCCGATGGCGTCACCTCTACAACCGGTGGGGCCAAAGCCAGCGCCATTGCGGTGAGCGCCATTGAGGCAGCCCTGCGCGAAGCACCCGACCCACAAGAGACGCTTTCCGAGTGGTTTGCCGGTGCGGTTGTCCACGCCAATGAGGAGATTCTGTTTGAGGCGCGCCGTCATCCCGAATGGCAGGGCATGAGCTCCACGGTGGTTATGGCGGCGCTGGCCGGGACCAAGCTTTATGTAATGTATATGGGCGACAGCCGGGCCTATCTGTTGCGCAACGGCCAAATGCACCAATTGACCACCGATCATACTTGGGCGCAGGCTGCCGTAACAGCCGGCGCCATTACGGCCAGCGAGGCGGCTACGCATCCTGGTCGCAATCAGCTGCAACGCTATTTGGGCGCGCAACATACCATCAACGTGGCGCGCGGCGTGCTCAATCCCCAATCCGGCCAGGTTGACGAATATTTGACCATTGAACTGGGCGACCAGCTGCTGCTCTGCAGCGATGGCGTTTATCACCGCTTGCCGAATGCATCAATTCGCCAAATGCTCCTTACCCACGCCGATAATGCCCAAGCCGCCGCAGATGCGCTGGTGGCTGCCGCCATTGCCAACGGCGAAACCGATGATGTAACGGCGCTGGTCTTGACCATCCCCGCTTGAAAACCAATCTATACACGTAACCTGTTTATTTCACGTAAACCGGCCACGCAGTTTTGGATGGCTGCATCTGTGTGTTCGCCCCATTGTGCGTCAAAAATGCGCACGCGATGGGCCGCCATTTTAATGCCGATCAGCGTCTGCCAGATGCGCGCGCGCTGCAGACGGGCATCATTTTCGGCCAGGCCGTATCCCGCCAGAAATGCATTGCCCATCTGCGTGCACGCCTCAGAGCAAGCATCGCCGCGCCACCAAACCAGATCCGCCAAAAATTTACCAATATCATACGCAGGGTCGGCCAAGGCGCAGGAGTCAAAGTCGATGAGCGTGAGCTGGTTGCCCGCGGTCAACACATGATCGGCCTTAAAGTCGCCATGGACAAAAGTGGGCGCCTCCTGGGGCAATGCCCCATACATATCCGCCGCTCGCCGCAGGGCGGACTCAACTCGCCGCCAAGTTTCCGGCAGCAGCGCCGCAATGTGCTCACACGTGCGCCGGATGGCTTTTAATTCAGCCTCCATCCGGATGGTGGGCAGGCCCTGCGTAATGTCGGCTGGGGCCTGATGCAGCGTGCGTAACGCCGCGCCGCTCTGCGTCAGGTTGTGGAGCGTCGCATGGTTGCGCTGCTGATCATCCTGTGCCAAATGGTTAGACAGCGGCTCTCCATTCACCTGCGCGTACAAAATGGTGAAGTCGGCGGGCAAATAGGCCAGCGGCCGCAGCACAGTCACCGTAGAGCTGGAGGCCGCCAGCCAATCGGCAATGCGCTGATTGCGCACATAGAAGGGTTGGTGGTCAGCATCGGCATACACTTTGGCAAAGAGCGCCTGGGGCGCGGCTGCCGTTGATGGCGGCGCGGTCTGTGCATCGTAGCGTAAAACGTGACGCTGCCGCGGTCGATAGCGAATGGGCGTCACGTTCCAGTGGCTGTTGTAGTCTATGTAAGCGCCCAACATCTCGCGTGCGTAGTCCGGATCCATGAGTCGGGCCAGGTGGGGATAAATAGGGTCGAACGGCGCCATCTGTACGTGCATGTTGGCGTCCGGCCGGTCGCAGATGAGCCGAGCAAACGGCGCCGCTAATCCGCGCTGCTGGATCTCTATGCCCAGCGCGCCTTCCGTGGTGGCCAATTTGTGTGGCGTACCGGGGGGTGTCCACGTGACGGCCAAGGGGCGCACCGATGTAAGTCCAATGGGACCATTGGTCTGTACAGCGCTGCTCATCTCGGCATCATAGTACGCGGTCAGTTTGCGTCCCGGCTTGAACTTGGCGCGCCGCAAGTGGCAGGCTTGTAGCACGGCAGTTGGTTGCAACATACTTTGCACAACGTCTCGAACCGAATCTGCTGTCAAAAGCTGCTGCACACCTTCAATTCCGCGCTCGCCGCACATAATTTCTGCAATGGTAGGCATAATCTATTC
>JACKBC010000028.1 GCA_020634755.1 Caldilineaceae bacterium
GATCCATAATCAGCGTGGCAAAGTCGCCAAACATGATATCCACCACGGGCCGCATTCCCGTCATGGCCGCACCAACGCCCAAGCCGGTAATGCCCGGTTCGGAAATGGGCGAATCGATGACGCGCTGCGGGCCAAATTCATCCACCAGCCCCAGCAGCACTTTAAACGCCGTGCCGGCTTCTGCCACATCCTCGCCAATTACAAAGACGCGCTGGTCGCGCCGCATCTCCTCGGCAATGGCCTCGCGGATGGCTTCGCCATAGGTAATCTCACGTATTCCATTGCTGCCATTAGGCGTAGACATGTTGCGTTACCTCCTCAGCGGCGGGATAGGGAGCGGCCAGCGCATATTCAACCGCGGCTTCCACTTCAGTGCGCACTTCCTGCTCAATCTGCTCGAAGACGTATGCTTCGACCAGCTTTTGCGTGGTCAATGTGGTGGCCAGCAGTTTGAGCGGGTCGCAATTGCCGCGCCAATGATTTTCTTCTTCTCTGGCGCGATAATAATCGCGGTTCACGTCCCCGACGTGGTGACCATAAAAGCGATAGGTTTGGCAGAGCAAAAAGGCCGGACCTTCGCCACGCCGCGCCCGTTCGGCTAGTTCTCGCATGGTGGCGTAGACTGTTTGCACGTCTTGCCCATCCACCTCAACAGCATGAATGCCAAAGGCTTCGGCGCGGCCGGTCATGCTGCCGGCAGTGGTTTCAGATTGATGGGTGTATTGGTTGTAGAGATTGTTTTCGCAGACATAGATCACGGGCAGCTTCCAGAGTTGCGCCATGTTCATAGACTCATAGAGCAGCCCTTGCCCCAATGCGCCGTCACCAAAAAAACAGACGGCCACCTGATCGCTCCCACGCATTTTGATGGACATGGCGGCGCCGGTGGCAATGCCGGCACTGCCGCCCACAATGGCATTGGCGCCCAGATTCCCCACTTCCTGATCGGCAATGTGCATGGAACCGCCTTTGCCGCGGCAGTAACCTTCCTCCTTGCCCAGCAGTTCGCAGAACATGCGCCGCAAGTTGGCCCCCTTGGCCAAACAGTGACCGTGGCCGCGGTGCGTAGAGGTAATATAATCGTCGCGGCGCAACGCTTCGCAGACGCCCACGGCAATGGCTTCTTCACCAATATACATGTGGGTGAGACCGGGCATTTTGGCGCTTAAATAGAGCTGATTGGCATTTTCTTCAAAGGCGCGGATCTTGCACATCTGTTCATACATGTGCAGCCACTGTTCGGTATCCACCGTGGCGGGTTGCTCCACATCATTAGCCGGTGTGGATTTGGATGCGTCGGTGTCGGACATGCGCTTCTCCTGTCATACAGTTGGTTTACACTTAATATCTGTCCGTAAATTCTCTATGCCAAACCGAGCTGCCAGAGACAGCACACGACTCACAATCAAATTTACGGAGCGGTTCATACTATTTATCCGTAAATTCCCTGCGCAAAACCACTCTGCAATATAGCAAAATCGGATTCCAACGCGAGTTTACGGATCGGTTTTTAGAGCTTACGTCAAGTGGGGGTTGACAAAAAGGGAGCACCACCAATTTTACAAGATTTAGGCAGAACCGTCGAATACGGTGGGGCGGATAGCATCCACCACAACGGCTTCCGTGCTTGCTATGGCGTAAAATCGGCCACGGCATAACGGGCTACGGCTTCTTCATCAATGGTGACGCCCAAACCAGGCTGATCATCGAGCGGGAAAGCGCCGTCCACCGGTTCGGGAAATTGGGATGTGACCCTGGCTTTGTTGGCGTGCGCCTTGTGGGAATGTTCCAAAATCTGAAAATTGGGAATGGCTGCAGAATAGTGAATGGAGGCCGCCACCGCCAGGATCCCACCGCCGCCCACATGGGGCGCAATGGGCAAGTTGAAGCTGTCGCACAACGCGGCAATGCGCTTGCCCTCGGAAAGCCCGGTGCGCGCGATGTCGGGCATGGCCACGTCAAAACTGCGGTGCTCGATCCACTGTCGCCACTCCCACACAGTGCGCAGCCATTCGCCGGTGGCCACCTGCATATCCAGCGCCCGCGCAATCTCAGCCTGTCCGCGAATATCCTCGGGCTGGCAAGGGGCCTCCAGCCAGCGCACGCCCAGCGCCTCTAGCCCGCGCCCCAACTCAATGGCGCCGGATACATCACGCGTACCGTGAACGTCCACCATAAGTTCAATGGCCGGCCCCACGCGCTCGCGGACGGCGCGCACGATCTCCACAAGCTGCGGATTGGGCAGGCGCAGATGCAATTTTAGGTGGCGATAGCCATAGCCGACATGCTCGGCGGCGGCTTCAGCCACGGCGCCTGCATCATCGCCACCCAGACCGGCATAGACTTCCACCTTGTTGCGAAACCGACCGCCCAGCAGCTTATAGACCGGTTTGTTCAGCACTTTGCCCAGCAGATCATACAGCGCCAAATCAACGCCGGCCAGCGCGTCGACGTAAAAACCGGTAATGTGGCCACGTTCGCGCATGGCGCTGTAGAGTCGATACCAGAGATATTCGACATCAAACGGGTCACAGCCCAGCAGCACGGGACGGCACAGATCCTCCACCAGGGCGCTGGTTGCGCGACCGCCCACGGGGGCCTGTCCTTCGCCCCAGCCCACAAGCCCACTATCGGTTTCCAGCCGCACCAGGCAGGTCTCGTGGCTGCGCGAATAGATGGACGTCCAGGCATCTTTGGCAATAAAATAATCGCCATAGGAATCAGTGTTGATCGAGCCTTCGTTGGAGGACATGGGGGGCATCTTAATGGCAAAAGCCTGTACGTTAATGATTTGCATAATCTTCGTCCTCTCTATTTAGTCTTGGGTTTACGTTGAGCGCTCAATCCTGAATCAATACACCGCAACGGTGTTGGCGATATACTGTGAATACGCCCACAGTTTTCACGCAGAGCTGGCTCTTTGTGTGGAAACAAGTCAAAAAAGGTCAAAATTTAGCCTCAAAATAGTACCATAGTACTAGTGCAAATGCCCCATTCTCATGCTACAATTACTCACGAAGAACTTTCTCCTCCTTTTGGGTAAGTTTTCTTCTTTTGGGTGCAGGAATGGGTGCAAGAAGCTCGGTGATTATGCCGGGCTTTTTGTATTGGAGGAGATTTTCTTAACGCCGCGCTTTTGCATCCTCACTTCAGTTCATCCTCGCTCTTTTTAGAAAGTCATTGGTCATTTTTGTGCGATCTCTGCCCGCACCACTGGCGCCACCTCTGTGCCCAGCAATTCAATGGCGCGCATCATCTTTTTGTGCTCAATGGTTCCCACACCGAGTTGCAGCAGCAGCCGCTGGTGGCCAAAGATTTGGTGTTGGAAGAGAATTTTTTCGATGATCTCATGAGGCGAGCCCACAAATTCGGAGCCGCGCAGCGTGCGCGCCGCCTCGAATTGCGCCCGCGTAATGCCCGCCCAGCCGCGCTCGCGTCCAATTTGATTCATCACCTGTACATAGGCGGGGAAATAGTCGTCGGCAGCCTGTTGAGAATCGTCAGCCAGCAGACCGTGCGAGTTGATGCTGATGGGGAGTTGCGCTGGATCGTGCCCAGCCTGGCGCGCGGCTTGACGATACAGGTCCACCATCGGGGCAAACCGCTCTGGCATACCGCCGATAATAGCCAGCGCCATGGGCAGCCCCAACGTGGCCGCCCGCACCACAGATTGCGGCGTGCCGCCCACGGCCACCCAAACGGGAATCTCCGGCTGGACGGGGCGTGGATAAATGCCCAGATCGTTGATAGCCGCCCGGTGCGCGCCCGACCAAGTTACCCGTTCCGCTTTGCGCAGTTCGATTAGCAGCTCCAGCTTTTCCGCAAAGAGTGCGTCATAGTCATTCAGGTCATACCCAAAGAGCGGAAACGACTCGATAAAGGAGCCGCGCCCAGCCATGATTTCGGCGCGGCCATTTGAAATTAAGTCCAGCGTGGCAAAGTCTTGAAAAACGCGTACTGGATCATCCGAGCTGAGTACGGTGACCGCAGTGGAAAGGCGAATCGACTTTGTGCGTTCGGCAATGGCGCCCAGAATGACCAGCGGCGCCGATGACACAAATTCGGGCCGATGATGTTCACCCAGCCCGAATACATCCAGCCCCACCTGGTCCGCCAGCTCAACAGATTCAATCAAGTTGCGCAGGCGCTGCTGCGGGCTAATGGTCTTGCCGGTGGCGGCATCGGGCGTGATTTCGGCAAAAGAATAAAGGCCAATTTCAAAAGGCGGTTTACTTTTTGGGGATTCAGGTTGCATAGAAATAATGGAACTCCTTCTGCTCAGTTTGCTTCAATAACTTATGTTACGTAAGCCTGGAAGAACGTCGGCTCCCGACGTTTCTATTTCTCTAGCAGACTGGCTGTCGCTGCGTAACGTGAGTCAATAGGACTGGTGCAAGTCACGTTCAATTTTACCTGGCTTTGCCTGACGACAGAAATTGGCAACATGGATCAGTCGGCCTGCTCCACAAAGCAAGGGGAGGGCCGCGCTGCGTTATGCAGAACGGCCCTCCCCTTGCTTTGTGGATATATAAAGAAGAAAGAATAAATTGCCTTTACCTACGAATCAATGGCAAGAAAATGCCCGTTTCGGTTGTGCGATTCTGGCTCGGCGGTGGGTTGTCCGAATTATCCGCATTGGGTCCGGTAGGCGCTTGGTCAGTGTGAGAGGTCGCCGGCGTATTGGTCAGCGTAATGGGCTGAAATTGCGCCCGTCGATTGTCCCACATAATGGATTCAGCCATATTGAAACCGTCCGCCACCAGCTGTACGGTATCCCCAAGCACGCCGCAGCCATTCTTTTGCACAGCCGCCGTCACTTGTATCTTATAGACCCATTGATTTTCTAACAAATAAAGTTCCCCTTGTCCACAGGCCACATCCTGAACATAAGCCGTCAACGTCATGCCAACGGTAGGCGTAATAACATTGGCAGAATCAAATGGCCCAAACAGGGTAGCGGGCGGCAGCGCATCGGCCTCAGAAGCTTCGCTGCCCGCCATTACGTTCCCCACGTCTACAGACAAATAGGGCGTAATGGTTGCCGTCGCGTGGAGCCAGTAAACCTGATTGGGCGCTAGCGTCTCCAGATCGTTGATCACATGCGCATAGAGCGGATGCTCACTGATGATAGCCGGATCATACAAGCGCCACTCTGGGGCAACCGTAGCATCATGCTGATAGACGGCCGTATACGCTCCGGCCAGCGAAGCCAGCGCGTTGGAGACGGGCCGCGCCTGCGGTATGGGATAGCCCAACAGATTCCACCCAGGCTGCACGGCCGGCATTTCCAACGTTGCCATGAGCGCATAGATGCCCTGCCCATGTGCTTGGTTGCGCGGCATGTGGGCCGCCGCCAGATTTTCATCTGTGTCCAAATAGGTGGGCAGCCGCTGCCATTCCGTCGTGTCGCCAAGTCCTCCCGATAGTCCATCCTGGGCCAAATAATAGATCACCAGGGTCTGTTCATAGCCCTTGGGTGCTTCACGCTCCAGGTAATGGAAGGCGATGGTGCGCGCTATGTCTGTGCTCTCCACCACCTTAAAGCGATATGCCTGGCCCACATGGGTCAACCACGGCGGCGCTTGCGGCAACACGGGCAGCGCTTGCAGAGACGACGCCCCGGATTCGCCCAAAATGTCGTCCAGATTGAAGATCGTCACACGGCCATCACCGGAGGCCACGGGTGCATTCATAAAGCGCTGATGAGCGCCCCAGGCGCGCGTATTGGCGCCGCCAAAGGCGCGGGCATTGGGTCCCCACACGCTGCTGTTGGCGCCCCCAAAGGCGCGGGCGTTAGGCCCCCAACCGGGACTCAGATAGAATTGGGTCATGGCTTCGTGTGCCACCGCTTGCGCTGGCGCCCACACGCGCACAAACCCTTCAAACGCCGGTTCATCCAGCGTAATCGTGCCCCGAAAGAGATTGGGATACGCCGGACCAGCGGGCTGCAGGACGATCCACGGCGACACAATCGGCAGCGTCTGCGTCAACGAGCCATAGGCGGGCAAAAGCTGGGCGTGCAGCGCCTGCCCCGCCTGTACGCTTTGAGTCACCGTAATGGCCAGCGTGCGCGAAGTAACGGGGCTGACCTCGATCTCCGGCTGCCAGCCAGGCAAGGAATAGAGCCGGATCGACGTACTCTGTGCGTCAACCGTGGTGCACCCCAGCTGCGTCACCGCGTCCCCAGCCACAACGCATAGCCGATCCCCATTCTGCGCCCCGCGCACTTTGATGCGGTCGCTGCCGGCGCCCGTGGAGCCCAAGCCAATCATGTAATCATCTTCCAATATGGCTGTGCCATTGGTCTTTATGAGATACGCCTCTGCCTCGCGCAGGCGCGTTACTTCACCACCGCTGGCATCTCGCAGATCAAAATTGCGCGCGGGCAAAATGGTGGATTGTGCGGGACCGGCCGGCGCCACAAATTGGACACGGGTGACGGTCAGCGGCAATTGGGCCGGCCCGGGATTTGTGGCCGCTCCCGATGCCGGGGCATGCATCCAAGGCATAAACTGTTGAATGGTCTCCCAATCAGCGCGGCCCGTGGTGTGAGCGGCCAGACTTTGTGTGGCACACGTCTCCTGTGCGTCCCAGCGGTCGCGCGTCAAAAACTCACGGTACGGCTCTTCATAGGTATTGGTCATAAAGCTGCCCTGGCAATCAATGCCCACCAGCACACCATCGCGCACGCCCAAATAGTTATCGGGCAGGAAGAAGAGATAGTGCGATAGTTCATGGGCAAAAGCCAGCCACCAATCCTGGCGCAGCTCGGCTTCACTCTGGCCAAATGGATCCCAATGGGGCCCCATGTGAATCTGCCCCGGCAGATAGGCATTGGGGATCACCCCGTGAATGCCAACATCCACTGTGGGCGTGATGACAACGCCGCCCATGCTGGCGCGCGGATGAATGCTATTGCTGGCATATAGAATCACATCGGCGCTCACCCACTTCTCTTTGGCCTGATAGACGCGCACGTCTCCCAGCGCCGCTTGCCCCTCGCTCACATCAAAGAGCACATCCGAAGCATTCTCAACGGCGTTTTGCAGATCGGCCAAAAACGTACCGTCGTTGCGCGCATCCCATTCCAGCGAAATCTCCAAATTAAAGAGCGTCAGCGGATTGGCCGCCGAAACGGTCAGCGTTTGGATACCGGCGGCCGCAACCACAAAAGCGTCTAGCCCGCCAGCCGTGGGGGCCGCACTGCTGTGATACAGCGTAAAGGCATGAGTCGCGTAGATGGGCGCCAAGGCCACCAGCTTGTCACCACTGTATAAGGCGCCGCGTCCCGCCAAAAACCCCTGGCCATTTGTCTGCGCAGCGTGGGCATTTTGCCCCGTAAAGGGCGTCGCTAAACCACCTTGCCCCGCCGGCAGACGATAGATTTCAGCACCGGCCACGGGTGCACCCTGCGCATCAATGACGCGCACCTGTGTGCCGCGTACGCGAATGGGAAAGAGCTGTGCCGCACTATGCGGAAAGCGAAAGGGCCCTGGCGTCTGGCGCGCCCGCGGGTTCAGGCTGGGGCGCGCCTCCATGCGCAACAACACCAAATCGCTCTGCCCCACAAAGTTGCTGGCATAGACATCCCAGCCAAAGGTGTGGCTGACGGGAGCAGTCCCATTCTTGGTCGCCAGACGCTGCGTAACCGTGTCCGAGCTGGGCGCGGCCGGGAACCATTGGCCACCACCGTCCAGCGAATAAAAGACGCTGATGTCCGCCGGGCGTCCGTCAACATCAAAGAGCGTAAACGGAATGGGAATGACGGCTTGCGCAAAAAGCTGAGGCGATGCATACGGACCCGCGCCAACGGTGTTTCCAGGCTGCTGCACCACCACTTTGGGCATGCGATCCGCCGTTTGCGCGGATGGCGTCAGCCGCCCCGCCATAATACAGTCGGCCACATAGGGCGTCACCGACAGCGACTGCACATCAGTGACCAATTCCAGATCGCCATCGCGATCAAAGTCGCCGGTCTGTATGGTAAAGAGCCGCGCATCGGAAAATGGCTCTTCATATGCGCTGCTGGCCGTAAAGTGTCCACGCCCGTCATTGAGAAAAAGTGCGTCGGCCTCGGTTTCGTTCGCCGCTATCATATCCAAATCGCGGTCGTGATCAATATCGACCAGGTGAATGCGAGCGGTGCGATCCAGATATTGTCCTACATTTTCAAACGCGGCAAAACCACCGTTGCCATCATTCACATAAACTGTGTTGAGCTGAGCATAGTTAGCCGCCACAATATCCAAATGCCCATCGCCATTCACATCGCCCACGGCCAGGCTACGCGTGCGGTCTGCCCCGCTGCCCAGCGCTTGTGTGGCCGTAAATTGACCGGCGCCATTGTTAAAGTAGACATAGTTTTGGCGGCCCTGCTGCTCATTGGCAGCTTCACCAGAATTGGCCACAATCAGATCCAGATCGCCATCGGCATCCAGATCGCCTAACGCCACGGCCTGCGTGTCGCTCACGGCCCCATCCAGCTCTGTTGTTGGGATAAATTGGCCGGCGCCATTGTTGAGATACAGACGATTCTGGCCCGGGGTGGGTGTGGCGCTACCCGCTGGTGTGCCCACACCGACCAGCAGATCGATGTCACCGTCGCCATCCACATCTCCCGTTGCCAGGCTGGTGGCGGGAAATGATTGACTGTCCAATGAGAAGAAGTTGCTGAACTGGCCGTTGGCGGCCTGCAACAAGATGACAGCCGGCGCATTGGCATAGAACGCCATGAGATCCAGCCGTCCGTCGCCATTGACATCCGCCGCCGCCAGATGCGAATTAGCGCTGAGCACCAGCGGCAGGCTAATGGACGGACTGAAGTCACCGGCGCCGTTATTGCGCAGAATCAGTCCGCTGCGCAGAACAATATCCAGATAGGCGTCTCCATTGATGTCTGCGGCCAGTTCGGCATCCAACAAGAGCGGATTGATTGGGCAAGCGTCAAAAAGCTGGCCATTGCGCCCGTGATAAATCGTCGCAAAGCCAGAACCGCCAACGGCTATATCTAGCTGCCCATCCGCGTTAAAATCGGCAATGGCCAACGGGTGCGGCTGGGCCGGCGCCGCGCCCACTTCCTTGATCATAAATGTGGCGCTGGCAGTCAGTTCGTTGATACCCTGGTTTAAATAGATTCTATCTTGCAGATCATTGGGCAAGGCGGTGTCGGCGGCCAATCCGCTGGCCGCAATATCCAGATCGCCGTCATTATCCAGATCCACAAGATCGATCTGCTCTGCCCCCACAGAGTCCAGCGAGATGGCCGTATAACCCAGCAAGCCGCGATTGAGCAGCAGACGCAAGTTTTCACAGCCTTGCTGACCGCATCCCGATACGGCCAGGCTACTGATCACAAAGTCCAGATCGCCATCGCCATCCATATCGCCAATGGCAAAACGGTTATTAAAGCCTTTGCCGCCGCTCAAATTTAAGGGGGCGGCGGTAAAGACGCCGGCGCCGTTATTGAGAAAGGGCACAATGCGGCTCACGTTGGGTTGACTGCTGTCCGGCCGGATCAAGACAACATCCAACGCGCCATTGGCATCTACGTCTTGCAACACTGGTTTCAATCCGGCCGGCAGCGTGCGCGTTTGTTGCAACGCCCCCTGGCCATTGTTCATATAGACAATGGTCATCCCGGCTTTTTGGGCGGTCACCAGATCGTAATCACCGTCGCCATCCAGATCGCCCACGGCCAGCCGGTCGGCGGGATCTGTGGCCGCAGCAAAAGTCTGGATGCGTGTAAATACGCCGGCGCCAGAATTGGCATATAGCGCGCTGGGCGAGCCGAAATTGTAAGCAATAACGTCCAATGTGCCATTATTGTCCAGATCGCCCAGGCCCAGATCAACGGTATGCGCAGGATCACCAAAGGGGATGGGGGCGTCAAAATTACCGTGCCCATCGTTAAGGTAGAGGGCGTTCTGCCCATCCATCCCCACCACCAAGTCCAGATTGCCGTCGTTATTAAAATCGCCAGTGGCTACACTGTGCGCAGTTGCGGCCAGGGGCAAGGTAGTTTGCAAAGAATAAGTGGGATCCAAGCTTTGGGCGCGGGCAGAGACGGCAGCCCATGCCAGGAGCGCCAAAGCGAGTAGGATAGCAAAAGAAAGTACAATCAGTCGGCGGAAGTGAGGATGGATTGGGAAGACGTGGTCGAATGCTCCAGTAGCCATAGGTCTGGGGGGTCCTTTCTCGATACACAATTGTCTACTTGTTGTTGCCAAAGCAGAATAATCTCGCGATTATATGGGACTTGTTCTAAAAACATTTGGCGCAAATCTTCATCCTGAATGCTGGCCGCGCGCGCCTGCAAAATGCGGTGACCAGTGTGCAAAGCTGCCTGCGCCCAGGTGGTACTCTCTGGGGTCTGCGCCATTGCTAACAATTTGTAACAAAGAAGACATACATAGACCGGCAGCTCAACACCATCTTCGCCTAGCGTTTCCAGCCACTCCACCACGGACTGCGCTTCGGCAATAGCTTCTTCCGCCTGATGTAGCCGCCAATAGGTGGCGGCCAATCCCATACGTGGATCCACCAAAGCGGCTTGTTCCCCCATTTCCTCGCGCAGGCGGATAGCTTCGTGGAAGGCTAGCATTGCGGCGTCTAAATCATCCGCCTCTAGTTCGACAAAGCCCAAGTGGGTTAACGTGTAGGCAAGGCCATGTTTGTCACCAATAGCCATTTGCAGCTTTTGGGCCGCGTGCAGATGCATGCGGGCCGTAGCTGCTCTATGTTGGAAAAAGGCAATGAGCCCCAATGTATCATTGCTCATGGCCTCGCCTTCCTGATCCATAATCTCTTTACAGAGCGCCAACGCCTGTTGATGATAGTTTTGCGCGCTCGCATAGTCACCCATGTCAAAGTAGTTATTGCCCAGCTGCCCCAATATAAAGAGTTCACTGTATCGCCAGCCTATGGCCCGGCTGCGCTCCAACGCTTGCTGTAGTTTCCTTTGCGCCAGCGAATATTGCCCCAGCTTGTATAAAATCACGCTGAACATATAGAGACAGTTGATCTCGCCAGTGGCCAGCTCCAGCGTTTGATACAGCCCCAAGGCCTCTTGAAAGCGCGCTTGCGCCTCTCCATAATTGGCTTCATAGTAGTCGATGTCGCCTAGATGACTAATGCACTCGGCTATCTTTTGTACAGACTCCATGCGATAAGCAATGGCCAGCCCCGCATTCAAATCTTCCCGGGCCTGAGCAAAATCACCCATTTGGATGAGAACCCGACCGCGGTGTACAGAGCACTCCACCTGGATAGGCATGTCGTGGATGCCTTTGGCCAACGCCCGCGCTTCATCAATAGCGGCCAGCGCGGCGGGATAATCATTGGTCACACGGTGGTAAAATGCGCATTGCAAATAGTAGTCTGCCTGTTTTTGGTGATCCGTAATGGTTTGAACCAAAGCGCCCAGAGACTCTAGATCGCGCTGTTGCTGTTGCCGATCGCCCAGCGTATTGGCAATTTTTGTGCGCAGCAGCAATAGCTCGAACGTGGTGTGATGGTTGCGCGCCGAAGTTAATTCCAGAGCGCGGTTGACAAATTGGAGAGCATCTATATTGGCATAGTGGGCGGAGGCAAATTGAGCGGCCAAATGTGCATAGTACTGCTCCTTCTCCGCATCACCGCTGTGCCGATAATGGTGCATTAACGTTTCGTAATGTTCATCAAGTTTGGGCGCGTAGAGTTCCTCCAAAGCCACCGCGGCCTGTTGATGCAGCGTCCGCAGGCGCGTCCGCAACTGGAGATCATAGGCGGCATCGCGCAATAGCGCATGGGTAAAGAGATAACGGGTTGGCGTTTGAACGCTCAAAATGTTGGCCTCTACCGCCTGCTGCAACATGCGGTCCACATCAGCTTCGGCAGGCAGCAGGCGCGCCAATAAATTGACGTCAAACTCGCGGCCCAACACAGCCGCAATCTGCACCATCTCTTTCAGCTCGGCAGGCAGCTGATCCAAACGCGCCGTCAAGACCGTGCGCGCATTGGCGGAAAGCGCAGGAGCCGGCACGGGGAAGAGATCGTAGTCTTGACTGCGCAGACACCAGCCCTGGTCACCCCATTCCAGCAAGCTACTTTCGCGCCAATAGAGCATGATCTGCTCGGCAAAGAAGGGATTGCCCTGTGAACTTTCGGCCAGAACATTTACCAAAGGGCGTGCGACCGCGCCATCTAAGAAATGAATGGCCAAAATATGCAGCGATTCTGCATCCAGCGGGGCAAGATGAATGGACTTTCGGCAATCCGCCGCCATTATGTCGTACAAACCGGTGGCGCCCTGTTTTTGGGCGGCACTGTGGGGCGAACGCATTGTGATGAGTAGCAAAAATGGATAACCATCCACGTTGTGGGTGAGCTTATTGAGGAAAAAAGCTGTCTCAGCATCCAGCCAGTGGGCATCGTCAATGTGAATAACAAGGGGATGAAGCAAACTCGCCGCTTTGATAACCGCTTTCAATGCCTCCAGCCAGTTATCGCGCACTATTTGCGGTTCTAGCCGCTGTGCCACTGGATTCTCCTGCGGCAAGCCCATCAGCACGGCCAAGTAAGGACGGCCGCGCGCCAAGCTTTGAGCCAACTGGCGGTCTGACGTAGCGTGGATTAAGGTGTCTAACCGTGCGGAAAAGCGCTCCCCGTTTAGCGATTCATCCTCAGATACATTTTGGCCAAAGTAGCCATGCAGAAAGTGGCGGAATGGATTGAGCGGCCATAGACGCGCTTCATCCACCGGACAGTGAAACCAAGCAATGGATGCGCGCTGGTTTGCCGTGGCAGCCCCGCGCCTTTTTGTTCCTCCAAAGAGCTTCGTATGCATCTGTAGCGCATAGACCAGCCGACTTTTGCCAATGCCGGCTTCGCCACTAACGAGAACAATGCCGCCAAAATTATGCTGAAAGAGCCGTTGGACTGCTTGCCACATCTGGTTCAGCTCGCGTTGACGGCCCACCATGGGCGCCTGAAACGTTGGCGCGCCTATACTTTCACGCTGCTGATGGAGCAGAAATACCTGCTGTTTTTCATCAAACCCTTTAAATCGCCGCCAGCCGCCTTCCGCCACTTCAAACCGCGGCCCAACCTGCCGAGCCGTCTTTGGATCCAACAGGATTTCCCCCCAATTGGCGGCCATAACCTGGCGCGCAGCCCGATTCACAGAGGAGCCAAAACAGGTGTAACGCGTAAATTGGGCCGAACCTGCCAGCCCCGCATAGGCTAGATTATACGTAAGCCCAATGCGTAGCGGCACTGGCGCCGTAGCGCGCAGCTCCAGCGCAAAACTCAGGGCCTTGAAAAGATCATTTTCGTGATTTTTGGGGGCGCCCCAAAAGAGCAGCAGCGTGCATCCCACATCCAGCGCGCCCACGCGCCCAAAGAGGGCAAGAAATCCGTCATATTTATCGATGAGCTGAAACAACTTTTGCTGAAAATATGATGCATCTGCCGGCGACCATAGGTGTTGAAAGTTGACGAATACCGTCGCCACTTGACGGAACTCGCCTGCCAAAGAGCGATGCTGCGCTTTCTCTAATGGTGCAATGCGTTGCACGGCCCGGCTTGCTGTCAGCTCTTCAGCATGTGGGCATTGGGCATGCAGCAATTCCCAATAGGGGCCCATGGCTTGTGCAGGAAATAATTGGGAAGGGAGTTGACTGTGCACATCGGCAGTCAGAAAGACGGCGTTGCCGGGCGTAAATTGGTCAATTTCTAGACAGCGATCAATGGCTTCGCCAATAAAGTAACAGACCGCATTTTCCTTGTGGGCAAGCGCATTCGGTGCATCACTGGCTTGCACCAGCCCCCAATTAACGCGGCCAGACGCCACAGAAACCTTGATAGAAAATTGAAAGTGGCCAAAACGGGTCCAGCGGGTTGGGTTGTTGCGGACGTGTTCACTAATCTGCCAGGCCGCCATGGCAGCCCGCACATGGGCATTTTGTTCATGGGCATTTGCTTCTTCGTGCGGAAATACGGCAATAAACGCATCACCAGCCAACGTGACGATGAAGCCACCCCAGCCATAAATGGTATCCATCAATGGATTGAAAACATCGCCGAGGAGCATCGCTAACACCTCAGCCCCTTCCATTCCATGTGCCATCAAAGTAGAAGTGAGGAGAGTGAATCCAGACAAATCAACAAATATGGAAACTGCTGAAAACTGCCCTGTATCTTCCCCCTGCTTACGATTCCTTAAGATATATTTAGGTATATCGCTGTAACTCATAAATACTTCCTCAAAGATACATTTGGTACAACAGGGCCCCTCACCAGTCAATGTGAGCAGTGAGAGTCAAAAGAGGGTGGCTATGTATAATAAGTAATATTTTCACAACTTACGCAGCAGCAGGGATTTATTGGAGAAAATATGTCGTTTATTTGGCTATTATTTGCGCTAATCTTGCGCAAAATCGATTTTTAGAGCTGAAGCAATGGAATGGGGAGTGGATATATAGTCTACTTTTCAAGCAGTGGATGCTTTATGGTCAACATAACATAAAATAAAACCACATTTAGTTACAGTAAGCTTACATTTTTTGAAAGCGCATAGTTACCACATAAATCATTTTCATTACCACAATAAAATCAATATATATTGACGTCCTAAACGTAACAAAAAAGGGATATCGCTCGCCCTTAATAGCTATGCAAGCGACATCCCTTTTTCGTTAAACGTTTTGTTATGCGCAAATCAGCATAACAGGGTTAACAGAGGGTTCAGATAGGAATTGGGGATTTCATGTAAGTAGCGCCCCCGGCTATTTATTTCGTCTATCAAGTTACAGGATATATTCATTCAATCACATTCGGTGGGAACGGGCTCCGCCGCCGTGGGCACAAAGAGGGGCGCGCCAAACTGCTCCACGCCAAATTCGCCAATGCGCGCTTGCGTAGCGTCAGAAAGCAGCCACTCAATAAACTGGTTGGCCAACTCAGCCTGAATATGCGGCCCTTTGTCTGGATTCACCGCCATCACGCTGTATGGGTTAAACAGCCGAGCATCCCCTTCGACCATGATCTCCAGGCTAAGTCCCTCCAGCGTACGGCTCAAATAGGTGGCGCGATCGCTCAATGTGTAGGCTTGCAGCTCGTCACTCATGGTCAGCACCGCGCCCATGCCCTGTCCAGCCGAAATATACCAATCACCCGCCGGCTCAATCCCCGCCGCCTTCCACAAGGACAGCTCTTTGGTGTGCGTCCCCGAATCGTCCCCGCGTGAAACAAATGGCGTTTCTGCGGTCGCAATTGCCTGCAGCGCGGCCACTGCATCCGCGCCGCCACCAATGCCTGCCGGGTCCGCCGCCCCGCCCACAATGACAAAGTCGTTAAACATGACCTGGTGACGACTCACACCGTGGCCGGCCTCCATAAAGGCAATCTCACGGGCGCAGGCGTGCACCAGCAGCACGTCGGCATTGCCGTCTTCACCTAGTTTGAGCGCCTGGCCAGTCCCCACGGCCACCACAGATACATCCACGCCGGTCTGTGCAGTAAAGTCGGGCAGCAGATAGTCGAGCAGCCCTGAATCCTGCGTGCTGGTCGTGGTGGCCAGAATCAGCGTGGCGGGCGCATTTTCCGCGGCGGGTGCACTACTTTCATCGACGGCATCTGGCTCTGCCGGCGGCGGCTGCAGAACACAGCCCGCTAGCCACAAAGATGCCATGAAGAGAATCACTAACTTTCTCATCTTCATATCCTTTCTGGGAATTGCTTGGGTAAATCGTTTTATATGACCGAATAGAATGTTAACAAGGCTCAATACACCATGTCTCCTTTGATAAAGGCCTGCGTGCGCGGGTCGCGGGGATCGCCGAAAAATGTCTCCTTGTCCGCAACCTCCACAATTTGGCCACCCAACAGCAGCGCGGCCCGCTGCGCCAGCCTTCGCGCTTGAAACACATTGTGCGTCACCAGCACCACTGTCACCCCTTGCCGCTGGTTGAGTTCAGTCACAATCGATTCGATGAGCGCCACGTTGTGCGGATCCAAATTGGCCGTTGGCTCATCCAGCAGCAGCACTGCCGGCTGCAACACAAGGACGCGCGCCAAGGCGGCCCGCTGCATCTCACCACCCGAAAGCGTGCGCGCCGGCTGCTGCGCCAAGTCAATGAGGCCGACCTGAGTCAGCGCTTGATATACAGCATTCTGTTTGTCTTTTTTCTGGGGAGATTGACCGCGCAGGCGCAAGCCATAGTTGACATTGTCATAGACGCTGGCGGTCAGCAGCGCCGGGCGTTGAAACACAGTCGCGATCTGGCGGCGCACGGTCAGCGGAGCCGGGTATGCAGCGCCATAGGGCTGTCCGCCAAACTGAATAACGCCGCTGGTTGGCGACTCTAAAAAGTTTAACAAACGCAACAGCGTACTTTTGCCCGCGCCACTTGGCCCCACCACGGCCAAAATTTCGCCCCGGGCAATTGCCAGCTCGTCGATATTCAAAACTGTACGCCCAGCGTAACACTGCACAATGCGGTGCAGAAAAAACAGCGGGGTTTGCATAACGTTTTACTGCAAATCCCCCTGTAGCTGCATCATAAATAGATTGCTTATAAAGGCCAGCATCAGCAGCACGACGCCCAGCGCAATGGCCAGACTAAAGTCGCCCTTGCGCGTCTCCAGCACAATGGCCGTGGTCAGCACGCGCGTCTTGTGGTCAATGTTACCGCCCACCAGCATAACCGCGCCCACCTCGGAGATGATGCCGCCAAAGCCGGCGACAATGGCCACGATCACCCCCATGCGCGCCTCGGTCAGAATAGTCAGCGTGCGTTGGAATGGCGTGGCCCCCAGCGCCTCAATCTGCTGGCGCAATTCTGGATTTACGCCCATGACGGCGGCCATGGTAAAGCCGGCCACCAGCGGCGTGGCAATAATAATTTGCGCTACAATCATGGCCGCAGGTGTAAAAAGCGCCGGCAGCCACGGCCAGTTGAGCGCACCCAGCGGTCCGCTGCGCGACAGCATGAGATACACAAAAAGGCCTACCACCACCGGCGGTAAGCCCATGCCCGTATAGACTATCACCACCAACAGCCGTCGCCCCCAAAAGCGCGTCAACCCCATCACCGCCCCCAGCGGAATGCCAATCAACGCGCTGATGAGCAACGCAATGCCCGACACCTGCATAGAGAGCAAGATTACTTCGAGCAATGCAGCTAAATCATAACCGATGTCGCCTGTGTTCAAAACGCGCTCCGCGGAAGATTGACGATCTCAGATGTACGATTTACGAAGCGGTCTAGTCGACAAAGTAGCCTTGTCAATTTGAACACTTCTATGCAAACGCACATTTGCGATGTACAAAATAACAGGACTTACGCAAGTCTCGACAAATATGGAAATATGGTATCAAATACAAACGAGTTCACTCTTGGCAATCCATGGACGCTGCATAAGTCGTAAACAAGGTTGCCAACGAGTAGACTCGTAAATCGTACATCGTAACTCGTAAATTAGGTTGTTTCGATCACGTCACCCATGCCCGCCACTTCATAGCCACCCAGTTCTTGGACGCGTTGCGCAAATTCAGGCGTGCGGATCGCGCGCAGCAGGGGCGCCAACAATTCGCTTTCATAGTGCACTAGCGGAATGACCAAATCGTAGCGTTCTTGCAGCAGCGGCACAAAATCCAGCTCCAGGGCGCGGGCGGCGGCCAGAATCCCCAATCCGCAGTCGGCCGCGCCACTTTTGACCGCCGCCGCCACGGCCAGATGCGTATATTCCTGGCGGGCATAGCCTTGGATGGCGCGCGCATCCAGCCCGCGCTGCTTGAGTTCGTAATCGAGCAGAACGCGCGTGCCGGCGCCACGTTGCCGGTTTACAAAAGCCACATCAGGCCGCAGCAGATCGTCCAGCGTGCGGATGTCCTTGGGGTTGCCGCGCGCCACCATCAACCCCTGCTGACGCTGTACAAAGCGCAGCAGCACCACGCGCACGCCGTGGGGCGTTAACATCTGGCGAATATAGCCCACGTTGTAATCGCCGCTCTCTTCATCCAGCAGATGCGCCCCGGCCATGTGCGCCTCGCCCCGTTGGAGGGCCAGCAACCCACCCATACTGCCCACGTGGGCCGACGATAAGAATCTGTTCTCCTTTAGAGAGATATTCTGACCAGAGGTGCGTTGACTCAGTTGGTCGGCCAGCAGATCCAGCGCCATATCATGGCTGCCGATGACTACAATAGTCTGGTCAATACGCGCCGGGGGATGCAGCAGTGCCACAGTGACCGCATCGCCGGCATTGTGGCCCTCGGAGAAGCGCGGGATATTTACAATACCATCGGCCTTCACCAGCGACATGAGGACACCAGCGCCCCCGCCCAAAGGTGTAGCCACCACCCGTTCACCCACGCGCCCTACAGTCACGCGCATAAATTCATCCTCTCCCAGCGGGGACAGGGTTTTACGCGTCAACGTGGCGGTGATTCTGGGCAGGCTGGGCGGCTCTATTCCCTGCCACAAATAGAGCAAGGGCGTTACGATCCGTTCAAACGTCATGGCGGCCGAAACAGGATAGCCCGGAATGCCCACCAACGCCTTGCCACGCGCCGTGCCCAAAATGACTGGATGACCAGGGCGCATGGCCACGCCGTGAACCTGCAACTCGCCCAATTCAGCCACAATGGCCGCAGTATAATCTTCCGAGCCCGCCGAGGAACCGGCATTAATGGCCACCAGATCGTGGCTTTCTAGCGCCGCCGCCACCGCGTCGCGAATCGCGGCATATGCATCGGCCACAATGGGCAGCCGCGTCACCAAACAGCCGGCTTCTTCAGCCTGCGCGCCCAGCATAATCGAATTGTACTCAAGAATATCGCCCGGCTGGAGTGGTCGCGCCAACTGTTGGAGCTGCTCGATGGTCACCAGTTCGGTGCCAGTGGGCAAAATGGCCACGCGCGGCCGCCGGTAGACAGTCACTTCCGTATGGCCGCAGCCCACAATGGCGCCCAGATCTTGGGGACGCAATTGATGATTGGCCGGCAGCACCAATTCGGTGGCCACCATATCTTCCCCCAGCGGGCGCACATATTGCCAAGGCGGGCTCGCCTTCATGATCTCAATAGTGCTGCCGCCACTTCCCCCAGGCTCATCACCGGGGAAAAGCTGCGTCTCCTCGATCATAATGACGGCATTGGTCCCCGGTGGTAGCGGATCCCCCGTATCAACCGGCATGGCGTCTACCCCCACCACGAGCCGCTTGGGACTGGTCTCGGTGGCGCCGTGTGTGCGCTCGGCGGCCACGGCATAGCCATCCATGGCCGCGGCGTGATAGTGCGGCGAAGAAATGCGCGCCCAGACCGGCTGGGCCGTCACGCGGCCCAGCGCCTGCGGAACGGGAATGGTCTCCTGCCCCAGCGGCGTCAGCAAGCTTTGTATGGCCAGCGCGGCATGCCACGCGGAAAGCGCGTCATCCAGGGCGACATCGTGAAGGTAAAAGTTGCGTTTATTAGACATGGATCGATGAGTTGCGTATTGCGTATACCGGCTCTACCGTCACCTCGCTACGCATTGGGGATTATGCGCAATACAAGTTCAATACAAAAAAACTGTCACCCATTCATTTTCATAAATGCCCCCGGCATCCAGCGGAATTTTGATACAGCCTTGGGCGTGAACGAGCGTGTAGATAAGATTCGATTTCCCAAAAACGGGAACGGCCCAGAGTTCATTTTCGCGCTGCTCCAGCCGCACCTGCACGTAATCCTCACGACCGGCGGCGGAGGCCACATTGCGCGCCAGCCGCGCCTGTACCTGCTTTTGCGGCGCGGTCAGCGCGCCCAGCATCTGTTGAATGGTGGGCGCCACCAACAGGTCAAAGATGACCATGGCCGAGACCGGGTTGCCGGGCAGACCAAATACAGGTTTGCCATTGCAAACGGCCACAATGGTGGGTTTGCCTGGCCGCACGCTAACGCCATGCACCAATACACCCGGCTGCCCCAACCCGTCAATAATCTCCACGCTCATATCGCGATAGCTGACCGAGCTGCCCGCCGAAAGCACCAGCATATCGGCCTGCGCCAATGCCTGGCGCGCCATTTCATCCAATGCCGCACGATCATCGGGCGCAATGCCGCCCAAGATCGGTTCGCCACCGGCGCGGCGCGTAAGCGCGGCTAGCGTATATGAGTTGATGTCCCGCACCTGGCCAGGCTGTGGCGCCTGTGCCGGCGGCACAACTTCATCACCAGTCGAAAGAATGGCCACGCGCGGCGGCTGCGCCACCGTAATTTCGGTGATGCCCAACGCCAGGAGCGCGCCAATGTCTTGGGGGCGGATTGCACGACCAGGGGCCAACACCGGCTCTCCCGTGCGCACATCTTCACCAATCTGCACCAGATTCTCTCCTGCGGCCACCGGCTTGAGCACCTCAATGCTCTGGGCATCAACCATTTGCGTATTTTCCACCATGACCACGGCCGTGGCGCCCAGCGGCAACATGCCACCCGTATGTACCAGCGCAGCATCCCCTATGTGCAGTTCAATGGTGCTCGACTGGCCCATTGGCACTTCCCCCACCACGGTCAACCAGGCCGGCAGTCCAGGCGAAGCGCCGTAAGTATCGGCGGCGTTGACAGCGTACCCATCCACGGTGGAGCGCACAAAGTTTGGTAAATCTTGTGGCGAAGTGATGGTCTGAGCCAGCACACGGTCAAGCGCATCGGCAGTCGCTATATGCTCTGTGCGCACAGTGGCGGCAAAGTGCTGATGCAGCAGCCCGTGCGCTTCCGCCGGTGTACGCACGGTGAAGAATTCACTCATAACAGGGTCCCACCTGAGGCATTTTCAGTCGATCGCAACGGCATGATATATATGGCCAACACCGTTGCGATGTCCTAATTTTAGGCTTCGTCGTCATCCAGATCGGGCGCGCCCATAATATTATAGCCGCCATCTACATAGTGGACTTCGCCGGTAACACCAGTGGACCAATCGCTGAGCAAGTAGCGGGCGGCATTGCCAATGTCCTCTTGGGTTACGTTGCCCATGGGCGCCACGGAACCCACATAGCCCAGGCTCTTGCGAAAACCACTAATGCCCGCAGCCGCCAGCGTCTTAATGGGTCCGGCACTAATGGCATTGACGCGCACGCGATTTTTGCCCAGATCCCAGGCCAAGTAGCGCACGGTAGCCTCTAAGGCGGCTTTGGCCACACCCATAACATTGTAATTGGGCGTCACCTTTTCGGCGCCATAGTAGGTCATGGCCATCATGCTGCCGCCATTGGGCATGAGCGGCAGAGCGCGTTTGGCCAGTGCAATCAGGCTGTAGCAGCTAATATCGAGCGCCATTTTGAAGCCATCCCGACTGGTATTGACAAAGCGGCCACCCAGCTCCTCGCGGGGGGCAAAAGCCACTGAGTGTACCAGAAAGTCAATTGTGCCAAACTGTTGCTGCACTTTATCAAAAAGATTGTCAATGGCAGCATCATCGGTTACATCGCATTCTTCTACAAATGGGCTGTTGATGCTGGCGGCCAGCGGTTCAACGCGCTTTTGCAAGATTTCGCCCGCATAGCTAAAGCCTAACGTAGCCCCTTCTTCATGCAAGGCTTGTGCAATGCCCCAGGCAATCGAGTTTTTGTTGGCCAGGCCAAAGATAATTCCCTTCTTACCGGCAAATAGTCCCATGGTTATTTCTCCTTAAAATAGTTCGCTCATCAGCCGAAAAGGTGAAAACGCCATTATTTTTCAGCAGCAAAATCATCGGTTTTTACACTTTCCACAAATGAGCCACAATAGATAAGCGGTGAAAATCGCCCAACGAGTTTCTTTCTATATTCGTAAGGTTACACGGCTGGTTCATAAAAATTTGCTAAAAATTTGGTAATTTTGGGGGTTGACAAATCAAAAACCTGTGCTATAATCTGGACATAGCCCTATCATAGCGTTGTAGCGAAAGCTACTATCGGGGGAAACGTTATGATAGGCGCTTTTTTTTTGCCTTTTATCTTTTTCTGTTCCTCAAACTTTTATTCAGGCAAAAGATAAACGAGCATTTAATCATAGACTTCATATAGTAAGTTTATTAAGTTTATATAGTAAGTTTAAAGTCCGACTTTTATAAAAAGTCGGACTTTTTGGTTTATTACGCAAGTGTGGATTGGAGACCACATTGTTAGCGACTCTGAATAGTTAGCTAGTCTGAATGCGCAGAAACTTGCGCTTCCCTGCTTGCAACGTTTGCTCAGGACCTGGCTGCGCCGAAACAAGCTGTTCAATAGTGGTAACAGATTCACCATCCAGCCGTACCCCGCCCTGCTGTATCAAACGCCGCCCCTCGCCCTTGCTCTTGACCAAGCCGGCTTCCCACAGAATATCCAGCACGCTTTTATCCGCCTCTAATTGATAGACCTGTGCATCGCTGGGCGCTTGCCCTTCATGCATGCGCCGCGCATCGGCAGCGGCCTGTTCCGCTGCCTCTTCACCGTGAAAAATACTTACGATTTCGTAGGCCAAATCATGCTTCAGGTCACGCATGGTAAGGTTTCCAGCTTCCACATTGGCGAACATGCGGTCAATGTCCTGCTGATCCCAGCGCGTGACCAGTTCGGCATAGTTGCGCATGGCGGAATCCGGCACGTTGAGCACTTTGGTAAAAATGACGCCCGATGGCTCATCAATGCCAATATAGTTACCGGTGGATTTGCTCATGCGCAGGACACCATCAGTACCGACCAAAATGGGGAAGGTAAGAATGGTTTGCGGCTTCATCTCCTGTGCATCCATCAGCTTGCGGCCGGCCATCAGGTTGAAGAGTTGGTCCGTGCCGCCAACTTGCACATCGGTCTCTAGCGCCACGGCGTCGTAGCCCTGCATGAGCGCGTAAAAGAATTCGTGCAGCCAAATGGCATCGCCATTCTCGTGGCGCTTGCTAAAGTTATCGCGAGCCAGAAACTGTTGCACCGTAAAATTAGAAGCCAACCCAATGACATCACTAAAATTTAATTCACTCAGCCATTGATGATTGTAGCGCACGGTTGTCTTGTCTGGATCCAGCACGCGAAAGGCCTGCTTGGCATAGCTGGCGCCCTTTTCCATGGCATCCGCCACGGTCTGCTGGCTGCGGGCGCTTTCGCGATCGCTGGGGTCGCCAATGGTCCCAGTAAAGGTACCGATTAAGAAGGTCACATCGTGACCCAAATCTTGAAATTGACGCAGCTTGCGCATGGGAATGGTGTGCCCTAAATGCAGATCGGGCGCCGACGGATCAAAACCACAATAGACGCGTAGCGGCGTTCCCGTTTCGTAGCTTTTCTGAAGTCGCTCTTCCAGCTCCTTTTTCATGTTGGCATATGTTTGATCATCGCCAAAATCTACGCCGCGCATGAGAATGCGCATCTGGTCTTCCACAGGCAAAAACTCTTTCATGGTCCACTCCATTATACAATTTATAAGACTTACATGATGGCGGTTGTGCGCAGACAGAGCCATCATAAAACTTCAAGACTTACATGATGGCGGTTGTGCGCAGACAGAGCCATCATAGAACTTAAAGGCGGTTGTGCGCAGACAGAGCCATCATAGAACTTAAAAACTTATGCAAGCCTCGACTAAATTATGTCAAAGGCAAACCAGTTCCCCCTTGGTGGTCCGCAAGCGCTACGTAAGTCTTCTCTATTTGCGTCTGGAATGTTGGCAGTTTTTAGGCCAACAAAAGCGGTCTCCAAATAAAAGCGCGTGGGCAAATTGCACCACGCGCCGAAAATCGCTCCAGGAATTTTCAGAACTTCACATGTGCGCTCCACGCTGCCATACAGCATTGAGGGCGCCGGTGAGTATGGTACACGCATACATTATAAAGGCGGGGCGTTTAAGGCCCCATGGATACGAGTATGTATATCTTTGCAAGATAAAAATATCCACTGTCATACACTCAATATTACCTGAAAAAAGCATCGCGCGTCAAAAAGACACACCAGGGATACACAGGCGCTGCGTAAGTCGCGCTCATTAATCAGGACTTACGCAAGCCTAGACTAAAATTGTATCAAATGCGAACGGATTCACTCTTGGCAATCATCAGGCGCTGCGTAAGTCGCGCTCATTAATCAGGACTTACGCAAGCCTAGACTAAAATTGTATCAAATGCGAACGGGTTCACTCTTGGCAATCATCAGGCGCTGCGTAAGTCGTGTAATTTAAGCTGCTCTTAACATTGGTTAGTATAGAGTTCAAGCGCCCTGCCTCGCTCTTCCATTATGATAGGGCCAGTACGATGGCGGTTGTATGTATCACAACCATCATCACACAAGTCCTACATATTAAGAACCTATCCGTAAATTCGGTGGTGAACTGTGTGCCGTCTCTGACCGAGCGGTTTGGCACAGAGAATTTACGGACAGATATGAAGAGGAGAGCAGATATGAAAACAAACCGCAGACTGGTCAACCTACTCGCAGCAGGAAATATTGTGGTGATGCTCACGGCCCCTTGGTTGGTATTCAACAACGGTGGTTTGACAAAGGTTGTCGCCGAAGGGGTGGATATGACTTCGGCCACATTGGCATCTATGTTGAACCCTGAACAAGCGGGGATTGCGCAAACTGGTCTGGCAACGGCCAACGCAGATTTAACGGCCGCACAGAGCAAGAACCAAGAGCTGCAACAAATGGTTGACCTCATGCAAGCGCGCGAAGCAGCGTATCAACAAGCCATTGCGGATGCCAACCAGAAGATTGCCGAATTGGAGCAATTTGGGACGAGCACCCGGGCCATCTTTAGCAGCCAAAACAGCGAGTTAGGCGTTACGGTGCAAACATTACAAGCGCGTGAAGCTGAATTTCAAGCTCGCATTAGCACAGCCAACCAGACCATTCAAGACCTCGAAAACCGATTGGCCCAAAGCCAGAGCGATTTGAGCGGACTGCAAGCGCAAAATAACGAACTGGTACAGATGCTCCAAATTATGCAGGCCCGCGAAGCACAATATCAAGCGCAGCTGCAAACAGCCAATCAAGCGCTGGCCAATACAGGCGGCCAGAGCAGCGGCGCATCTGAAAACGGCGCACATTATTGGGAACATGGAGAACATGAAAATGACGACTAGATCACACTTGCCCAGTCAACCACCCCAGTCCAAAGCACCCAGGTCGCAATATGCGCTGGGGCTGCTTAGAACAACCATTATTACGGGCAGCCTGTTGGCCACCATTATGGGCGCGCAGCTGCTTGCCCAAAACGAAGCCGCCACCACCGTCAGTGAAGCGACCGTCAATGAAATCGCATTCACAAGCAGCGCAGCGTCGGGCAGTGACACGGCTGCGTGGGCGGCAACGCTACAAGCGATTCCCACCGTGGCCAGCACCACGCAAATCGCGCTGGATGACCCAATTTCCAACACGGCTACATTGACGGCCGTGCCGACCCTGCAACCAGTGCCCGAAATAATAACGCCTTCGACAGAGCAAACGGCCAACGTCACCGCCAACGACACCGCCAATGTTACGGCCAACGACACGGCAGCAGTTCTCTCGTTTCAGCCACAAACCATTAATCCTGTCCAGGTTCAAGCACCGGTCACGCGCAGTCGTTCATCGCGTTAAGAATTGGATACGAATTGAATATCCATGCAGTTCGACAATTTTCAATCAGAGAAATGAGAATCGGAGTTTCATAACGCCTGTTGAGTTTATGCAAAACTCCGGTTCTCATCTCAACCGCAGTATAACGTTATTTCGACATATTTTTGAACTTTTTAGCGAAACGTATATAACATTATGGCACTCTATCAACCATCAACCTCTTCAAATATCGATATCAGCCTGCCCACCCGCACATCGGCCGCGAGCCGGGCGGTGACCTGGATCGGCACAATCGGTTTGCTGGCGCTTTTGTTCTGGCTCGTAATGCATTCAGCCCTGGCGCAGGCAGCACCATCCACCCTGCTGACCAGTGAAAAGCTGTCCTGGTATCTCACGCGGGCCAGCGGCGCCGTGGCCTATCTACTCCTTTCGGCCTCAACCGTTTGGGGGCTGTTCTTGAGCACCAAGATTGTCAAAGAGTGGGTACCGGCGCCCATTGCGTTGGCCATGCACAACTACCTGTCGTGGACCGCCATCGGGCTTTCGATGCTGCACGCCTTTGTGCTTCTTTTTGACAGCTACTATACTTACAGCATAGCCAACTTGCTCATTCCGTTTACCGGGCCATATGAACCAGGTTGGGTGGGAGCCGGCATCATTGGCTTCTACCTAATGCTAATCACATCCATTAGCTTTTACTGCCGCCAGTGGATAGGCCAGAAAGCCTGGCGCAAGCTGCATTACTTCACCTTCGGCGCCTATGTGTTGACCACGCTGCATGGTTGGCAGGCCGGCACAGATAGCGCTCAGCTTACGCCCATCTATTGGACCAGCTTAGCGCTTGTGCTCTTTCTCACCGTCTATCGTATTCTGGACGCCCTAAATCGCAGATATTTGACGGCGCCAAGCCGATTATAAACTCACGTTACGCAGCGACAGCCAGTCTGCTAGAGAGAAACAGGAAAGTCGGCTCGCCGACTTTCCTCTAGGCTTGCGTAACATAAGTTGTCTTGCGTAACATAAGTTGTCTTGCGTAACATAAGTTATAAAGTATCAATAGTATGCTATATGCCAAAAATTCTTTTGATTGATGACGACCGCCTGATTACCGGGCCATTGGTCAAGACCATGACCCAGCAGGGATACGAAGTGCAGGCCGCAGATAATGGTCGCCGCGGGCTAGAGCTGGCCGCCAGCTATCTGCCCGATCTGGTGGTGCTGGATGTAATGATGCCGGAACTGGACGGCTGGAGCGTCTGCCGCCAGCTGCGCGAACGCAGCAACGTACCGATTCTCATGCTAACGGCGCTGGGCGACGAAGTAGATCGCATTCTGGGGTTGGAGCTGGGCGCCGATGACTATCTGACCAAGCCATTTAGCACGCGTGAACTGTTAGCGCGCATCAAGGCCATGTTGCGTCGGGTGGAACTAGATCGCACCGTCTCGCCCGATACCATTTTACAGGTGGGCGATGTCCAGCTCGACCTGAACAGTCGCTGCGTGACCAAGGCTGGCGAGCTGCTCAATTTGCGCCACAAAGAATTTGAGCTGTTGGCGCTCCTGATGAGCCGCGCCGGCCAAGCCGTCTCGCGCGCCGAAATCTTCGACCTGGTGTGGGGAACCGACTGGATCGGCGACACGCGCACGCTGGATGTTCACATTCGCTGGCTGCGTGAAAAAATAGAAGACGACCCCGCACAGCCCCGCTACATCCAGACCGTGCGCGCTGTGGGTTACCGCTTTGCGGCTGAGGTGGCCGCATGAACGCCTTGCGCAGCCTCCGCGCAAGGCTGCTCTTTACCTATTTGGGGCTAATCGTGCTGGGCTTCGGTGGGCTTACCTGGTTGGCGGGCCGACAGATTGAGCAGAGCATCTACGACGATTTCTCCAACAATTTACGCGTTCAAGCCTTGCTGCTGGCCTCCACCATTTCGTCTTCCTACGGGGGCGAAGGGGAACACGGTTCGCTGCCCACACACCTGCAATCCTTTGTGTCGCAGGCTGCGGGTCATGCCGAAGCACAAGTGTCGATTTTAAATGCGCGGGGGGATATTGTGCTGGATAGCAGCGGCGCACGCAGCGGAGAAAATCTGCGCGACGCGCCTGAAATTATCCAGGCGCAGGGCAGCGCCAGCGGGTACGATAAACGCACCGGCCCCGATGGTGTAGATATGGTCTACACGGCGGCACAGGTCAATTATGAACATGGCCCGGCCGGTTATGTGCGGCTAGGCGCACCCGATTACATCCCCAAACAAGCCGCGCGCCGGCAGTGGATGGTTTTGGGGCTGGGCTTTCTGCTCTTTTCTATAGTGGGTATGTTTATCAGCTTTTGGCTGCTGGCCACATTGACGCGGCCCTTGCAGCGGCTGCGCAACACGGCGCTCAACATGGCCAGCGGCGATTTGAGCCAGCGCGTTCATCCGGTGGGGCGCGATGAAATTGGCGAAGTGAGTCGTGCGTTTAACGAAATGGCCGAACGGGTGGAAGCCATGGTCACCGAGCAGCGGGCCTTTGCCAGCAACGCTTCGCACGAGCTGCGCACGCCGCTCTCCACCGTGCGCTTGCGCACCGAAGCATTGCGCGCCGGCGCCGTCGATGACGATACGGCTGTGCAATACATTGCCGAAATTGATCAGGAAGTGCGTCGCATGAGCGGCTTGGTGGATGATCTGATCCTGCTTTCACGGCTGGACGCCAATCGCCTGGCTGCCGGTCAAGAACAGGTGGACATGGGGCGCATGGTGCGCGCAGTCTTGCGGGAATTGGCGCCGCTGGCCGAGAGCAAAGCGATTACACTCCAAGAAAATATACCCGCCACGCCGCAATTTACCATTGAAGTCAACATGAATCATCTGCGCGTGGTCATTCGCAACCTGCTGGAAAATGCCATTAAATATACGCCGGCGGGCGGTGCGGTAGCGGTTAATTTGACGCCCCAAAATGGGCGCATCCAGCTGCAAATTATCGATAACGGTCAAGGCATTGCCGCAGAAGATTTACCGCGCTTGGGCCAGCGTTTCTACCGCGGCGATAAAGCGCACTCGCGCCAGCATGATGGCGTGGGCTTAGGATTGTCGCTGGTGCATTCAATCGTCAATTTGTATCATGGCGAAATGCAAATTGAAAGTGATGGCGTGGGCAAAGGTACACGCGTCACCGTGCTGTGGCCAGTTGCCAGCGTGGATGAAGCATAGATTAGTTATGCAGAGGATTCTATGCTGCCCCATTTTTGCCCCCAAGCCGAAACGCACCCTCTTTGATGAACGAAAATGCCATTGCGTTCAAATCATGCTATAATTTTTAGGCACACATTTTGAACAAAATCGGTTCGTTATCATTGAGGGAGTGACGCATGAGTCGCGGCGGCAGCTATTTAGCTTTTGACCTGGGCGCAGAGAGCGGGCGCGCCATATTGGGGCAAATTGATGATGCCCAGTTGAGTCTGACCGAAGTGCATCGCTTTACCAATACGCCCGTTCTCATTCCCACCGCCCCCGGCCAACAGACGTTGCATTGGGATGTGCCGGGGCTCTGGCGTGAGATCAAAACGGGGTTGGCCGCGGCGAGCGCTCAGCATGGATCGATCAGTGGGCTGGGGCTGGACACTTGGGGCGTCGACTTTGGCCTGTTGGACCGCAACGGCGCGCTGCTGGCTAACCCGGTTCACTATCGAGACAGCCGCACCGACGGCATGATGGACGCCGCCTTTGCGCGCGTGCCCAAAGCCGAGATCTTCGCCCAAACTGGCATCCAGTTTATGCAGCTTAACAGCCTCTATCAGCTGCTGGCGCTGGTGCAAAACCGTTCGCCGCTGCTGGATATGGCCGAGACGTTTTTAACAATGCCAGATTTATTCAACTTCTGGCTCACTGGTCGCAAAGCCGCCGAATTTACCAACGCCACCACTACCCAATGTTACAATCCCCTCCAGCGAGACTGGGCCTTTCCCATGCTCGAAAAGCTGGGCATTCCCACAACGTTCTTTCCAGAAGTGGTGCAGCCCGGTTCCATTTTGGGGCCCCTGCGTGAAGATATTGCGTCCGAAGTTGACGTCCCCGGCATGACCGTGGTGACGCCGGCCTGCCACGACACGGGTTCGGCCGTAGCCGCAGTGCCGGCTACCGGCGCCGACTTTGCTTGGATCAGTTCCGGCACCTGGTCGATTCTGGGCGTAGAGGTTACCGAAGCCGTGGTCAACGCGCAGGCATTGGCCTACAATTTGACCAATGAAGGCGGCGTCAACGGCACATATCGTCTGTGCAAAAACGTGATGGGCATGTGGCCCATTCAGGAATCGTTGCGCATGTGGAATCGGGCCGGGCAAAATTACACATATGCCGACCTGGCCCCGCTGGCCCAACAGGCTGAATCGCTCCGTTTTCTCATTGACCCCGATCACGATGATTTCCTCAAGCCGGGCGACATGCCGGCGCGCATTCGCGCCTTTTGCCGCCGCACCGGCCAGGGTGAACCAGAAAATCACGCCCAAATTGTGCGCTGCGTGCTGGAAAGCCTGGCGCTCAAATATCGGCTGGTGTTGGAAAATTTAGAGGAGTTGCTGGAGCGGCCATTGCAGCCCATTCACATTGTGGGCGGCGGTTCGCAGAATGCGCTGCTCAATCAATTTACCGCCGACGCTACCGGCAAGCAGGTGGTCGCCGGGCCCGTGGAAGCAACCGCCATTGGCAACATTTTGGTGCAAGCGCTGGCGCTGGGCAACTTGGCTTCGCTGCAAGAGGGGCGCTCTCTGGTGCGGCGCACCACCGATTTAGGCGTATATGAGCCAAGCGACCGCGCCCAATGGGATCAGGCATATGGCCGCTTTACAGAGATGCTTGCCGCCGCATGAGCAGTCCCGTCGCTGACCGCCCTGACCTCAACTTTGAGGCGCTGGCCCAACGGTTTGATGGTCCGGGCGTGCGCGCCATTGCGCTGCTGGGTAGCCACGCTCGGGGCGATGCCGGCATCTACAGCGATGTAGATTTGCAGCGCCTGGTGGACGCGGCGCCGGGTAAACTGCCGCCGGGCGATTCACATCTGATAGATGGCCATCTGGTCGTGGTCGGGACAGTTACGCCGTCCGGGGTCGAGGCGTGGTTCACCGAACCGCAGCAGGCCACCAATATGATAGCCGGCCTGCAACCGGCGCGGGCGCTCATCGACCGCGACAACTATTTTGGCCAAATTCAGCGCCGCGCCCGCGCTTTTCGGTGGGATGCAGAAATGCAGGCCAAAGCCAATACCTACGCCAGCGAACAGATGGTGGGCTGGATCGAAGAAGCCCACAAAGGGCTGCAAGGGCTCATGCTTGACGATGTGGGGCGGTTGCTGTTGGGTCGCTTTGGTCTTTCGTGGGGACTCTTGGGCATCGTCAAGGTGCAGCGCGGCGTCATGTTGCGCACCGAAAACGAAATGTTGGCGCGCGTCGTTGACAGCGTGGGCGCTGAGACAGAATGGGCGCTGCTCTGTCGAATGGCCTTTGGCCTGCATGAAGCGGGGCAGCCCCCACCATCCGTTCATGATGAAGTGCGCGCCGGGTTGCGGCTTTACGTGGAGACGGCAAAGCTCCTGGCCCATGCCATCCAGCCCCAGCACGCGCCGCTGATCACACAAACCGTTGAGCATATTGAAGCATTCCTGTAGGACAACTTTCCTAAGTTGTCTTCGGGCAAGAGTTGTCTTCGGGCAAGAGTTGTCTTCGGGCAAGCGTTGTCTTCGGGCAAGCGTTGTCTTCGGGCAAGTTGGGAAATTTGCCCAACAAAACAAAAATCAAAAAGCAAGGAACCAAGACAAATGAGCGACCACAAAGCAGCCTATGAAATTTTAGCCGCCGATTTGGAACGCCAGGGGCTAGATGTCAACGCCATTAAAGAGGCCATTAAGAATCACCATATTGAAACGCCAAGCTGGGGATACGCCAACAGCGGCACGCGCTTTAAAGCCTTTCCCTGGCCCGGCGCCGCGACCACCACGCGTGAAAAGATGGATGACGCCGCCATGGTCCATAAGATGACCGGCATTGCCCCCACCGTGGCCGTCCACATCCCGTGGGATAAGCCCGAAGATGGTGACTATGACGCCTTTCGCCAATATGCCGAAGAACAGGGTGTGCGCATCGGCGCGGTCAATCCCAACGTGTTTCAGGATGATCAGTATAAACTGGGCTCTTTCGGCAACCCAGACAGCGGCGTGCAAGAGCAAGCGCTGGATCACATGCTGGAATGCTGCGAGATTATGACCAAAACCAACAGCGACATTCTGAGCCTCTGGTTTGCCGATGGCACCAACTATGCCGGGCAGGATAATCTGCGCGCGCGCAAGCGCCGTTTTGAGCAGGCGCTGGCCACCACGTATAAGAATTTGCCGGCGGGCGGGCGCATGCTGGTTGAATATAAATTTTTCGAACCGGCCTTTTATAGCACCGACGTGCCGGATTGGGGTACGGCCTACGCCTGGTGTTTGAAGCTGGGTGAGCAGGCGCAGGTGCTGGTAGACTTGGGCCATCACGCTCAGGGCGTAAACATTGAACAGATCGTGGCCTTTTTGCTGGATGAAGGGCGGTTGGGTGGTTTCCACTTCAACAACCGCAAATATGCCGATGACGACTTGATTGTGGGCAGCGTTAATCCATACGAACTTTTCCTGATTTACAATGAATTGAACAGCGCGGCTTTTGGCCAAGATGAACCGGCACGCGCCACGGCGCAAAACATTGCCTATATGATTGATCAGTGCCACAATATTGAGGGTAAAATCGCCCCCATGATCCAATCGGTGCTCAATTGTCAGGAAGCGTTTGCCAAATCTATGTTGGTCAACCAGACGGCTTTGGCCGATGCCCAAGCAGCCGGCGAAGTGCTGGCGGCCCACAACATAATGAACAGCGCCTATCGCACCGATGTACGCCCGCTGTTGGCCCAGGTGCGCGCGGAGATGGGAACGCCCGCCGATCCAATTGCAGCATATAAAGCCAGCGGTTATGAAGAGAAGATTCAGGCAGCGCGTGGCGTCAAAGCTTCGAGCGGAGGATTTCAATAATGCATACTAAAAGATATAGAAATAACGCCAGATGAATTTTTGCACTTACTCCAGACACTTTAAGTGCATAAAGTTAAGATACGCTCAACGCGATCATCTTAAACCGAGACAATACAACCAGAACAACAGCCAGGACTTTCATAAAGTCAATATTCGTTTTAGTGGAGAAATCAATGCCTCAAAATCTGTGGAATGAAGCGGAAGCGGCAGCCAATCCAGCACTGGATGGGCTGGTTTACCGCAGCAACCTGCTAGGCCGCGACCGCGCCGTTGTCAATATATATGGCGGCAATACCAGCGTTAAACTCACCGAAAAGGACCATTTGGGCCGCGATGTCCAGGTGCTTTGGGTCAAAGGCTCGGGCAGCGACGTAGCCACCATTGCCGAAAAAGGCTTTGCCGGGCTGCGCCAGCAGGAAATTTTGCCGCTCATGCAGCGCGACGCTATGAGCGACGAAGAGATGGTCGAATATCTCTCCTATTGTACTCATGCACTGGGCCGGCCGCGCCAATCCATTGAAACGCTGCTCCATGCCTTTACACCCGCCGTTCATGTGGATCATACGCACCCCGATGCCGTGATCAGCCTGGCGTGCGCTGAGGGAGGGCAGGAACTCTGTCGCCAACTGTGGGGCGAGCGCATGGTGTGGGTGGATTATATTCGCCCTGGCTTTACGCTGAGCAAATGGATCGGTGAAGGCATCCGCGCCAATGCCAAGGCCGATCTGGTCGTCATGGGCAAACATGGGTTGGTCACCTGGGGTGACGACGCCCGCAGCTGCTATGATCAGAGCATCCGGGTGATTCAGGAGGCCGAAGACTTTATTGAGAGCAAGCGAAATGGACGCAAGATCTTCCCAGGTGCGACGGTTGTGACCATGGATGCTGCACAGCGTCAGGAAGTGCTTAGCCGCGTATTGCCTCATTTACGCGGGCTGGTGAGCGCGCAGCGCCCGGCCATCTTGTCCTATGACGATGGCGCCGACGTGCTCGACTTTGTCAACAGCGCGGGCAGCGCCCACCTTTCGCAGGTCGGTGCGGCCTGCCCCGATCATTTGGTGCACACCAAGCGACAGCCCCTCTTTGTGGATTGGACGCCGGCGCAGAATACAGATGCACTTTTGGACACCTTGACCAGCGCCGTGGCCCAATTTGGCCAGGACTATCAGGCTTATTTTGACCGCTGTAGCCAGCCCGGCGATCAAATTCGCGACCCATATCCACGCGTGATCTTGATTCCCGGTCTGGGCATGATCAACACGGGCGCCGACGCCCAGGCCGCGAACGTGAGCAGCCAGCTCTACCACCGCGCCATCAGCGTAGCCGGCGGCAGCCAGGCGCTCAGCAGCTTTGTCAGCCTGACCGAACAGGAGGCGTTTGACGTCGAATATTGGCCGCTGGAATTATACAAACTGAGCCTCAAGCCGCCGCCCAAGGAAATGGAAGGCCGCGTGGCCTTGGTGACCGGCGGGGCGTCTGGCATTGGCCGCGCCATTGCCCAACGGTTGGCGCAAGATGGAGCCCACGTGGCCATCTTAGACATCAATTTGGAGGGCGCACAGCAGGTAGCCGAAGGGTTGATCCAGAAGTACGGCCACAAGCGCGCCATGGCGCTGCACTGCAACGTGACGGATGAAGCGGCGGTGCAGGAAGCATTCCGGCAGGTCACGCTCACCTATGGCGGCGTGGATGTAGTGGTGAGCAATGCCGGCATTGCTTTTGCCGCGCCCATTGAAGAGACCACGCTGAGCGATTGGAACCGCACCATGTCAATTCTGGGAACCGGCTATTTCTTGATTAGCCGGGCCGCGGTTGACTTGTGGAAAAAGCAGAACATGGGCGGTAGCCTGGTCTACATTGCCAGCAAAAACAGCGTCTTTGCCGGTCGCAACGCCGCGGCTTACAGCGCCGTCAAAGCGGCCGAGCTACACATGGCGCGCTGTCTAGCCGAGGAAGGCGGGGCCTTTGGCATACGCGTCAATGCGGTGCTGCCGGATGCCGTTTTGCAGGGCAGCGGTATTTGGGAAGGCGGTTGGCGCGAGGCGCGCGCGGCCAGCTATGGCATTAAACCAGAGGAGTTGGACGATTACTATCGCAAGCGCACTACATTACGCGTCAACGTATATCCAGAAGACATTGCCGAAGCCGTCAGCTTTTTTGCTGGTCCACGGGCCGCCAAGACCACCGGCGGCGCAATGACGGTCGACGGCGGCGTGGCGGGCGCCTATTTGCGCTAGCAAGTGCAAGCATTCGGCCCTGGCGCTGCCCCAATGAACCAGGCGAGGCGCCTGTTCAATGGCCAGTCAGTTTCAGTTTATGTGAGACGCGGTGAAGACCGCGTCTCTTTTTATTTGTGCGCTTTTTTACGGTTGCAAAACGTTCACCGTATGAATGCAGTGCATATATCGTACGCGTTTTTAGTCTCAGCTAGTACTTTAGTCCTACTCACATTATACTGCATATGCTGTATAATGTTGTACAGTGGCCTTAAACTCGCTAACCATTGTACCTATGCAGCCTCTTGCGCTGCCAAACGCCGTGCATATAATTGCCGCGCCTGGGCGGAGTTTCGCTGCTGGCAAGCCAGTTGTGTTGTCGAAGTCACAATATGCAAACGCAAACAAAGCCGCACGGGAAAAAACGTAGCCACACGAGCTTTTCGCATTAGGAATACATTGTGGAACACATTGTGGAACACGTCGGGAAACACGCTACGCGCCACAAGCCGTATCTTTTCTATCACACAGTAAAGACGGGATTTATGTCTCTATTTGAACGCATTTCAGATCAAGTGCATTCGATTGAATCGCGGCTGAATTCCTTGCGCAAAGAGCTGGAAGACGCCAAGGTATCGGATATTGCCATTGATGCCGCGCGCGGAGAGGTGGATGCCTCGGCGAAGGCGATTAAACGCAGCATTGGCCAGCTCAATCTTTTCTATGAAATTCTTCTACAGCTAGACAATGACGGGCTGACGTTACACGCAGCAATTGCGCGGGCGCTGCAATACATCTGGCAAAAGATCCCTTTGAGCTATGCCGTCCTTATTCTGGGCGAAGCAGAGTTGGGACCTTATCATTATAAGGAAATGCATGGGATCGAAACAGCAAAGGAATATCTGGGCAAAGAGTGTCCTTTTCCACTATCAGGCGTATTGGCCCAAACCCTGCTGCGCAAGTCTGACCCCGCGGCGCCAGATTATCTGTGCATAAATGATATTCGGGCCCAACAGAGCCCCGCTGTCGAAGAATTCCCGTGGTTGCCCCGCCACGGCTCTATATTAATTTTACCCTTGCGGCTCGACAATTCTAGTTTGGCCAAAGGCGTTCTCATGCTGGGGCGCAGCGTGCAAGATGGCTTTGCAGATGCACAGATGCGCCGTGAATTTCAAGATATGACCAAAAATCTCGTGCATTTAATCTCCTATGCACAGATACGGCATGAGTTAACCCGGCAGACCGAGCAGTTGATCAATGTCCAGCTGGCCACGCGCGAAATTGCCGGCGCCCAAAGCGTAAACGACGTGCTTCGGATTCTCACGCTTAAAATTGGGGAAATGATTAGAGATGTTGATGTAGCAGTCTATTTGCGCAGCACGGAAGCCATCTATGATTCACACATAGACCCCCATGAACCCGCACTGTATTTATGCGAAAACAACACCTATCTGCATCAGCGACCACTCCCGGCGCAGCTACAGCAAATGTTTGCGTGGACCATGCGCGTGGGCGAACCTGTCTTCTATTATCCTGCGCGCTTGGAGACCGAACCAGAACATCCTTATTATTGCGCGTCGGGCTCGGGCATGGTGGTGCCCATTGTGGGCAGAGAATATACCTTTGGCGTTATTCAATTGTTGGGACGCGATGAAGCACGCGTGCTGGATGAAACGGATACATTGGTCATGCGGTCCATTGCCAACACGGTTGCCATAGCGCTTAAAAGTGTGGATCTAGATGCCGGCAAAGTACAGTCCCAAATTAGCTCGCTACAAACGCTGATTGCACTGGCGGAAGAGCAAACGGGCCTATTTGCTGACCACAGCCAACGCGTGGCGCACAATGCCAGTTTGATCGCACGCCGACTGGGCGTAGATGACAAAACCTGGTCGCAAATTCGGACGGCCGCAGCGCTCCACAATGTAAGTATGTTGGTTAGCCCCGCCCAAGAGCGCTGTAAAAAAGCAGGTGAATGCCATGACGATTGGCCGCGCCAAATTGACCGCAGTAGTTCCTTGCTGCGCCAAATCCAATTTGATGCGGCGATTATTCAGCTGATTGAAGCAGCGGCGCGCCCATTTAGCATTCACGAAATGTTTCAGGCAGCAGACATAGATTCAGAGGCAGATTCAGACTTAGATAACTTAGAATTAGATGACTTAGAATTAGATGACTTAGGAATAGATGATTCAGAATTAAACAACATGACAGAAGACAGTCATGTTTTGCACAGCGACAGCTCTTTTGACAATGCCTCTTTTAGCAATGACTCTTTTGACAATGACTCTTTTGACAATGCCTCTTTGGGTCACGACACAGCTACTGAACAAGCCGAATATCTCGCTGCTGCCATGAACACGCATCGCAATTTAGGCGCGACAAACCAGCTTTTTGTTCTCCCCAATGCCTCAATCATCGGGGCGCAGATCATTCGGCTGGCAGACATGTTCGACACTTGGGCCTGTACAACGTCCCGCCGCCCCGTTCACGCGCTTGAGACTCAACTTCAATATCTCAATGCACACGCGGATATCACCTTTGAGCCACATTTAATCGCCCTCTTCCAAACTCTCCTCCAAGAGGAGCAACTGCTTCTGCCCAAACGAGCACAAAAGCAGTTCACTCTTTCCCGTGTTTGAAACGCCAATTGCAAAGTAAACACATACAAACTTTACTGTTTTTTCTCATTTGTACAAATTTGTCCCTCAATTTCTGTAGATGGTACTATATACGAACCCCTGAATTGTAGGCGAGTTAACGCAAGCCTTGCGCAAACGTTAGTTTGGCGGCGATCTGCGCTGCTTCGGCCAACGCGGCTTGTCGTAAGCTACCTACATTATATTGCTGGAACAGAATGGGAATTGCTGGTCAACGCCAAGCGATCATAATCCCCATACTCAGTAGATCACAACGGCGCAAGATAGGCCCGGATTCACCAATCGAGACCGGATGCCTGTGTCGTCAACACCGTAGTGGTGTACTGATACGCTGTCACAGCCCCCCAACCCTTTCACGCAGTAACGTTGTGCTTTGCTGTATTTACGTAAAATTGCGCTGTAGCCAAATCAGTTTGAACGTTTATTGCATTTTCCCAAGGAGAATCTAATGGCTCGAAAACGTTTTTCAGCAGCGATTGTTTTGATGCTGCTTTTCAATCTGCTGTTGGCGCCAACAGCATGGGCGGTTGAAGAAACACCAACCGTCAGCGATGGCCCAGCCGCATCCCCTGCATCACCCACGGTCTCGCACCGGCTGATTGTGCAGCTGCGTTCGCCCTCGCTGGCCGAGGCGTACGGAGACTCTGTCCAGGCCGCCAGCGTGGATGGCAAATTGGATGTAACCGCCGCTAGCGCCCAGGCCTATGTGGCGCAGCTTCAGGCAGAACAGGCCGCCTTTATGACCAATTTGCAGAGCACGCTGCCCACCGCCACGCTCAGCAAATACATTAACGAAGCAGGCGCGGCCAAAGAGGCAACCTATCAGGTTGTCTTCAACGGCATGTCTATTGACCCCGGTGCGACCGACCGTGACGCCGCCATGCGCAGCTTGCTCAGCATGCCAAACGTCAAGGCGGTCTATGCCGATCGCGCCTATAGCACGCAGCTTTACACAAGCACGCAGCTAATCAATGCACCGGCCGTTTGGAACAGCCCGGGCATTGGCGGCATTGAACATGCCGGCGCCGGCATCAAGGTGGCCTCGATGGACGGCGGTGTGCATCACCTGGCGCCCATGATGGACGGCACTGGCTACGAATATCCAGCCGGCTACGGGCCCAATGGCTTGGGGCTAACGGCCAATAACAACGGCAAAATCATTGCCTCGCGCGTCTACTTCCGCAACTGGGATCCGCCAGCGCCTGGTGATGAAAATCCGTGGCCGGGCGAAAACGGTACTTCGCACGGGATGCACACCTCCTCCACAGCGGCGGGTGATGTGGTTACGGCCACCTATAATGGCTTCAATGTGGGCCAAATTAGCGGTGTGGCGCCCAAAGCCTACGTCATGAGCTATCGCGTCTTCTACGCCAGCGTCAACGGCAACGAATCTTTTTATACCACCGAAGGCATTGCGGCGCTGGAAGATATTGTGAAAGATGGCGCCGACGTGCTCAACAACTCATGGGGTGAAGGACCTACGGCGGTTGGCGGCGAATTCGATCCGCTGGATATGGCGCTGATTAACGCCGTGCGCGCCGGCATCTTTGTTTCCATGTCGGCAGGCAACTCTGGTCCCGGGCTGGGAACGGGTGACCATCCATCCTCAGATTACATCAACGTGGCCGCCAGCACCACTTCGGGTACACTGGCCGCAGGCAAAGTGGGCGTCACAGATGAGGCTTCGCTGCAAGAACTGGCCTTCTCCGGAGCCAATTTTGGCGCACCGCTGCCCATTGGCCAGGTTGTAGAGTATTCATACCTGCCCGCAGCGGCTGTGGATCCCGCCAATGTAGAGGGCTGTAATCCGTGGCCGGCAAACACCTTTACAGGCAAAGCAGCGCTGATTTCGCGCGGCGCCTGTGAATTTGGCCTCAAAGTGCTGAACGCGGAACAAGGCGGCGCCGAATTTGTGGTGGTGTACAATCACGCCGCGGGCGGTGATGGCTTAATCAATATGGGCGCCGGCGCGGTGGGCGATCAGGTGACCATTTCGTCTATCTTCATTGGGCAAACCAATGGGTTGGCGCTAGTCGACTTTTACAATACCAATGGCGCCGACGCATCCGTTCTTGTGTTGGATACCGTAGCCTTCCAGGCCGGCAATACGCCGGATCAGATTATTAGCTTTAGCAGCCGCGGCCCCTCCGTGGGCAACGTCCTAAAGCCCGATATTGCGGCGCCTGGCGTCAACATTCTGGCTCAGGGCTACACCGAAGGCGTTACTGGCGAAGCGCGTCATCTGGGCTATGGACAGGCTTCCGGCACGTCCATGGCGGCGCCCCATGTAACCGGCGCCGCGGCGCTGCTCATGCAGCTGCACAACAACTGGTCCACAGCCGATATCAAGTCGGCCATGATGTCGACCTCTAAATATATAGATATGTACAACGACGACGGCACGCCGGCCCAGCCGCTGGATATGGGCGCCGGTCGCTTGGATGTGGCTGCCGCCATGGACCCCGGTGTCCTGCTCAGCCCACCCAGCTTGAGCTATGGGGTTGTGCCCACCGGCACGCAGATGACCATTGCCGTCAACGTGACGGGTGTGGCCACCACTACCGAAACCTACACCACAAGCACGCTCTACACGGGCAATGGCTTTACCTCCACCACAGACCTGCCGGGCTTTAGCATTACGCCGGCATCGATTAGCGTGGCGCCAGGTGAAACCAAGACGATTTCGGTCACTTTTGATTCGACGACCGGCGCCGGTATGGGTGAAAACCAGGGCTACATTTTGTTGACCGGTGATGGCGGCCACAATGCGCACATGCCCGCCTGGGCGCGCGTCACCCCCGCCATGAAGAAAGCCGATGTGCTGCTGCTCGACAACGACCTGAGCGCGCTGGCGCCCATTGCCGATCAGCTTGGCATTCCGGTTTTGCCAGACTATCAGGGCTATTACACGCAAACGTTGTCCTCGCTGGGCTACAGCTATGAAGTATGGGATGTGGATGCCCACGCCCTGGATGCGTTTACCGTACCGGAGCCGGCCGAGCTGTTTGCCTACGACGCCGTCATCTACTTCACGGGCGACAACTATCTCCAGGTGCTGTCCGATGCCGATCAATACCGCTTGACCGAATTTGTCAACAACGGTGGCATCCTCATTGCCATGGGGCAGGATCTGGCTAGCGCCTTGGCATCCAGCGCCACAGACGATGGACAATTTTTGTACAACGTCATGTTGGGCGCCAACTACTTGCAGGACAGCGTTACCGCCAACCAGCTCCCCGTGCTGCCCGCAGTACCGTCTGAAGAGGCGCCATACGCCTTCCGCAGCATGGTGCTGGACTTGACCGGCGTGGACCACTTTGTGGGTCACTTTGGTCTAGACGGACTGCAAGAATCGCCGCCGGTAACGACGACCACATTGGCCACGGCCACGGTGGCGCTCGATGCCTCTACGGGCATTCTTGACTACGAAGTCGAAGTGGCCGTGAGCAGCCCCATGACCTTAACCGCCTCTCACATCCATTCGGGTACGGTCGGCGTCAGCGGACCGGTGATGTATCCGCTCTTTACAACCCCGGTCTTTGTGACGGACACATACACGTTTGGCGGCTCGCTGCTGGTGGATGGCGGCGACATTGGCCAGATTCTAAGCGGTGGTACATACATTAACGTTCACAGCAACCAGAACCCCAGTGGCGAAGTGCGCGGTCAGGTCATGCTCTCCGGCGTGGGTGATGGCGCCAGCAATCAATATTACATTGACGAGATCATGGCTCAGCCACCGCTGGTTGACGTGGGTGACCCGAACATGCCGGAAGAGTTGGCGCAATATGTGGCTCTGTTCCGCTATGCGGGCGCCAACAACGTGGAAGATGGCATTATCGGCACCTCGAACCGCGAGCAGCCATCGTTGGAAAAGAACGGCCTGAGCTGGATCGGACGTACGGCATATACGACGTTTGGTCTGGAAGGCGTCAACAATACAGCAAACTCAACCAGCCGTGAAGAACTGCTGGGTACGCTGCTGGATTGGGGTTTTGATGAGCCAACCGTCTCTATTTCCAATACCACGGTGGTTACGGAAGCCAGCAAGGTGGTCACCTTTGACGCCGCTGTCTCGTCCAATATTACGGGCACCATGGGTGTCACTTACCGCTGGGACTTTGGCGACGGCAGCCCGATTACGCATGTGTTTAACACATCGCAAGCCAGCCACACCTACTTCTGCACAGCCGAAAATAGCTATACGGTCCGTGTAGAAGCCACAGATTCGCTGGGCAATGTAGCCATTGGCAGCCTGGATGTTACGCCGGGCGATAGCTGTACTTCGCCCTCGGAATTGGTAAAACCGTTCTACATGCCGCTCATTATGAAGTAGCCAACAGTGATGGCTAAATGAGCCAATAAAAAAGAGGGGGCAAGCAAATCTTGCCCCCTCTTTTTTTAGAATCAGTGCAGAGTGTATCTACTTCTTTATGCTCGGCTTTGCATGAAAATCGATGTGACCAGCACAGAAAATCGTTTTTTCTAAAGCAACAACTTCTAAAAATCCGGTTTTCATCTTAACCAACCGCAGCTTGGCCGCCCACAACATGAGGCGCTTACATCTGAAATCGCCCAGAATCGGCCACTATTTTTTGGGTGTAATTAATGACATAGGCCTGCAATTTACTTTGCAAGCGTTTCCAGCTTTCATTCTGCATCACCTCTAAAAGCCGCTCGCGACTATCTACAACCACGCTGGCATACATTTGCGGCCCTTCCCCATACATGGTATACAGAATTTCGGTGGGTTCGATCCCAAGTTTCATCAGGCGCGGGGCAAACTCTCGCACCATAAATTCAGAGAAATCCTGTTCCCTGCCAATTTTTATGTCCCATTGCATTAACAGCTTGACCATGAAATTCAGGCCTGTCCTTTCATCCAAATAGTTAGGCTTTCCAAGGTTATCGAGAATTACTTTTCTGGAATGACCTTAACCAGGAGTTATTCTGCCATTTTTCAGCATATTCTCACAATGCCAAGATACCAGATGCCCTCCAGAATTGCAACTTCCCGTAATCAGTTGCAAAGCAGATTTTCGCATCCAATGAGCGCCGCTTTTGTCTGGTTGGCTGTGGCTGCTTTGGCCATCCTGCTGGCGCATACGCCCAGTGCAGCCGCGGCGCCTTCGCCACTGAAACCGGCCATGCAAGCCCAGTTGGATATACCTCAGTACGTACTCACTCCCATTGAATCGACCGACATTGAGCTGCAAGCACACACGGTTGACTATCGCCTTTCGGTCTTGCCAGACGGGCAGCTCGAACTGGCCGTGAGTGCCCAATATCGTCTGTTTAACCCGGGGACAGAAGCCGTTACCCAGCTGGTCATGCTGCGCAATGCCGCGAATGACGCCACAAGCTCCACACCCGCCGATCTGGTGCTGCTGCTGGACGAGCAGCTCCTAGCGCTGGAACCGGCGACCGATGGCGGATACACCACGCTGATCGGGCTGGCCGCCGATGGGCGCAGCACTGTGCGCGTGCAATACACCATGCCGCTGGCGGGCGAGGCGCTGCCTCTTTTGCGCTATAGCGTCTCTCACTTGCCGCAGTGGCCAGGCAGCACCAGCCTGCGCGTGACCTTTGCCCTACCCGAAGCGCTGTCCTCGGATCAATGGTTGCGCGTTGAACCGGATGGGTGGACCTATGCACCAACAGACAATGCCCGCGAGCCTTCCATACAGTGGCTGCGCGAGCCTGGTTTTACCGAACAACGTTTTGTTTTGCAATTTATTCATCCGGCTGTGAGCCAGCAACTGCGTGCCGCCCAACAGGCGGCGCAAACCACGCCCTCGGCCGCCACGTATGGCCCATTAGCCAAGCTCTACCAACAGCTCTATGACGATCCGGCCATTAATAGCACCGGCGATCCCAGCGAGATTGCGGTGCGCGAGCGCTTTTATGCACAGGCCCTGGCCGCCTATTTGGATGGCATTGACAGCGCGGCGGGCGGTGGTTCAACTGAAGCCGGCACGCTGCATGCCGGGCTGGCGGCGCTCTACCGCAGCCGCGTGGTTGGCGTTTCACAAGACGAACACTATATTCTGCTCATGGTGGGCGAGATAGATCGCGCGCTGGATACGCTGCCGGCGGATGCGGGGCAGCGCGCCGAGCTGACTCGTTGGCGCTTTGAGGGACTCTATTCGCTCTTTCAGCAGGCGCGCAATCGCCAGGATTGGCGTGAGGCGCTGCGCTTGCTGGAACAGTTGGAGAGCCAGCTGAGCGCGGGCGCCCCCGCCGGTGGGCGATTGACGCTGACCGACCTGGAAAACGAACGCCAGGCCATTCGCGTACAGCAAGCGCTGGAGGTGTTGGCCCAGGGGGAAACCGATGCGGCGATTGCCCTGGCCGGACCCGACATTCAGAATGCAGCGCTGGCTCCTGCACCCGAATTGCAAAGCCTATTTGCCAATTGGCAGATCAGCAGCACGTTGACCGCCGATACCACAGCGCTGGCGCTGCTGGCCTACCCCGCCGCCGGACAGGAGCCCGCCGCCCGCAACGCCCTACAAAACATTGTCACGCGCTGGCAAACGGTTTCCACGGACCACACAATTCAATTTGATGAGGGAGCAAATAGCGAAGCGGACGCGCCCTTGCGCTTGCATATAGAGGCGACCGCGCAAACATCACCTCTGCTGCTGGTACAGGCGCTGCCCGACAATGCCAATTGGGCGCTTTTGCGGGCGCTGCTCACCCAGCTCAACCCCACGGTAGAAAGCAGCGGCACTTTTCTGCAGCGCCACACAGAAATAAGCCAGCCGCTGGATCTACGCAGCGTAGGGGACCATTGGAACGCCATGGCGGCCAACCTGAGCCAACAGGGTGCGACCTTTGAGGCCGAGGCGGCCCGCTTAAGTGGTGAAGGGACGCGCCAAGATGATGCAGCGCTACAGGCGCAAATTCAGGGCGTTAACTATAACAATGCGGCCCAAGTGTGGCGCGCTCTGCTGCGCAACAGCCGCGTCACGGTCATTTTACAGGCGGCAGACAATGGCGCGCCTACGGCCCGCTCTTGGCTCACCACGGTGGATGCGCCGCCGCAACTCTATACGCTACAGGCACAAACCGTCAATCCGCTCCAGCTGTTGGGATTTGTGATCGCCATTGTGCTGGCCATATTGGGATTATCGGCGCTCCTTTGGTGGCTCTTATAGCCTGGAAATACGCGGTAAGATAGGCGCCCATTAGAAATGGGCGCCACCAACGTGAAACGCTCCCTTCCTGTTGTGTTTTCCTGGCGCTGCGGAAGTCGTGATCCATTGTAACGTTACACTGTTTTTTTGCACATATTTGCGTTTTTGACGAAAAAAGTGCATCTGCGTATAATAGGACCGTCAGACGCTGTAGGTTTTATGTGTAAACATGCGTGCTTTTGGGCTTACTGGGTCTGGGAGTGCGCTTTTTTTATGCCTGAAACCCACTGCTGGCGTCTTAGTCAATGCGTTCACTGGAGTAAGGAGGTTTCTTTATGGGAGAGCGCAAAATTGGTACGGTTAAGTGGTTTAATGATCGAAAGGGCTATGGCTTTATTGCTCAAGAGGACGGAAACGATGTATTCGTACATTATTCCGCTGTAATGGGCGATGGATACAAGAGCCTGATCGAGGGACAGCGTGTAGAGTTCACTATTGAAGAAGGACCCAAAGGACCAGCCGCAGCTGCCGTACAGAAGCTGGGCTAACAGAGTAGTATCTGCACCAAGTAGTAAACCACAATCACCAAGGGGGGAAAGGCAGGAGAATCTTCTGAGCTTTCCCTTTTTTAATTCTCCCTCACCTCCTTCTTTTTCTTTATTCTGAGGCAAGTTGGCCAACTTATTTTTCGTGACGAAAAGCGGCGTTTTCCATTGGGATAGCATTCCAACAGAAAACGCCGCTTTTTATTACAAATGCAATCGGACGCATCAAATCAAGGCCAGGGGCATCTAACCTAACGCAGCTTTCGCTCCATCAACATAGCACTCTCGCCATTTACAAATTTGAAGAACTCATCCACCTCTTCATGGCCCTCCACGCCCATTACGTCTTTGACTAAGGCCACGGCTTGCTCGTAGCTGTGCGTCTTATTAGATTGCAGCGCGTTCCAAATAAGCTGTGTGCGGTCACCCGTTTTGTAGGCCAATAGTTCACGCTCCATGGCGAGCCAGTTGGGATAGATCATTTCGTACATGACTTTGGGCGGCAGCGGCTCGACCTGCATGGGGAAGACACCACCTTTGTTGATAATGGCGGGCACTTCGACCACTACATCATCGGGAATGCCGGCCAGAACGCCATTGTTGGGGATATTCACTTCGAACTGCTCTTCCACATTGTTGACCAGCGCATCGATAATTGGCACCTGCTGCTCGCGCGTCTTTTCCTGGCCCAATTCCTGCACCACGCTGGCTTTGGGGTCACTGGCCAGACGCTTGATCATGGCCAGCTTCTCTTCGAGCCCCTTTACATATTGCGGGCGCGCAATGTCGGTGTCCGGGCCGCCAAACTTATCAAAGAACCAAAACTGTTTGGTCGCCAGATCGGTGTGATACCACCAGCTCTGGCCGCTGCGCACCGTGTCGCCAATGGGCATGAGGCCATACATCATATACTGGTGGATGGCGCCCTTAGACATCTGAATATCATGGGTGCGCTCCGGTACATGGGTGCGCCAATATTCATCGGCCTTGGTCTCAATCCACTCGTCAATCATGGGATACATATCCTGGCCGCGATAGTAACAGAAGGTGAGCCAGACATTGTGGTTTAGGCCAGGCGCTTGCCAGGTTAGATCTTTGAGGCTGTTGATCTCCAGCCCCAGCGTACGCGCAATACCATAAACGCCATAATGGCCGTGGCAGAGACCGATAATCTTGATGTCGCTTTCGCGCGTCATCAGCGTACAGCCGGAAAAGACTGGGTTGCCCGACTGAATGAGCCAGGCATCGGGGCAGATCTCTTCCATGTCGCGCACTACGCTCATCATCAAATTAAAGTTGTAGTAGGAGCCAGGGACGCTGGCGCCCGTGCTGTAGTAGTAGCCATGCTTGGCAATAATATCGCGCATGGCGGCCGCGTGGTAGTGACCCTTGGCATCGGCGGTGTTGATTACAAAGTCGGCATCGCGCAGCGCTTCATGGCGATCTGTGGTGCTCTCAATGCGCAGGTCCTGGCCCAATTCTTGGCTGTAGCGTTGCGCCAGTTTGGTAATCATGGGCAGGCGCTCTTCGTTGATGTCCATAAAATGCACAAAGCTGCCCGCCAAGTTGGGCGTGAGGCAGAGGTCTTTGACCAGACCAAGCGAAAAGGTAGCGCTGCCGGCGCCGATAACGGCAATTTTGATTGGGGTTGGCATTTGGTTCCTCCAGAGATTTGCAGTTGGTGATTGGTGGCTGGTTGCCGGCTGTTGAGAATGGCAGAGGCCAGCGACTGGCAACCGGCAACCAATGACAAAATTACACAGTTTTCAAATACTCGCGCACCAGCAAAGCCGCTGTTGCGCCTTCACCGGCGGCGCTGGCCACCTGCTTTGTGCTGCCGGAACGCACATCACCGGCGGCGAAAATGCCCGGAATGCTGGTTTCCAGGACCGCGGGTTCGCGCGCTTCATATCCGGCGGGGCGGTCGCCATCGTGCACCAGATCGTGGCCGGTGATGATAAAGCCCCATGAATTGAGGCGCATGTCGGTTTCCGCCAAAAATTCCACATTCGGATCCAGGCCGATGAAGATAAACGCGCCATCCACCTCCAGCGTGCTGGCTTCGCCACTCTCATTGTTGTGCAGCTTCAGCTGGTTGAGTTTGGCATTGGCGCCCACAAATTCATCCACTTCGGTGTGCCAGCGCACATCAATTTTATCATCTTCGGCCACCTTTTCCTGAATTACCTGGCTGGCCTTAAACGCATCGCCGCGCACGAGAATGGTCACATGGTCGGCAAACTTTGTCAGCAAAAGGCTCTCTTCGGCGGCGCTATTACCGCCACCCACCACGGCCACTTTTTTGCCTTTATAAAACGGGCCGTCACAGGTGGCGCAAAAATGTACACCCGCGCCAATATAATCGCTTTCGCCCGGCGCACCCAGCCGCCGATAGCGACTGCCGGTGGTGATGAGCAGGGCACAGGCGCTATATTCGGCGCCATCGCTGGTGGTGACCACATGATAATTGTCGTGGCTATGTATTTTGACTACGTCCTGCGCTTGCAGCAATTCCACGCCAAAGCGTTCGGCCTGCTGACGGAGGCGATTGGCAAATTCAATACCCGCCACGCCGTCGGGAAAGCCGGGCATGTTGTCCAGCTTTTCAGTAGCGGCGGCCTGCCCGCCCAAGGCGGCGCGTTCGATCACCAGCGTGTCGATTCCTTCACGGGCTGTATAGAGCGCCGCCGTCAACCCCGCCGGTCCGCCGCCCACCACAATGAGCGGATAGTGAGAATGTTTGGCTGATGTTTTCAGCCCCAGCTTTTGCGCCAAATCGGCATTGCTGGGCTCCACCAGAAACGAACCATCTTCAAACACAATGGTGGGGATAATGCGCTTGCCATTGTTTTTTTCAATGACAAGCTGTTCCGCTGCGGCGTCTTGCTCAATATCGACCCAGCTATAGGGAATCTGATGTTCGCCCAAGAATTGTTTGCTGCGCCGGCAATCGGGACACCAATAGGCGCCATAAAGGGTAATTTGCGGTTCAGACATGATTGCTTCCTTTACTCACTCAATTCAACCTGATAGGTGAGCAGAACTTCGGGTTGGCCGGCCTGGCCGTTGGCATCGGTTACCACCAGCGGCTGTTCCAGACGCGTCTGGTCGATTAGGCAGAGGCTTTCGGTTTCCGCCTGACAGTAGATAATGGTCAGGTCGGCAATCAATTCGCCCCGCCCCGGTTGGAACGTGGCCGCCAACGTGAGCGGAAACTCGGGCCCGGCAATGGAACGATTGGCGTCCGGCTCTAGCACCACCAAGTCGCCATCACCCGCATTCTGCACATGCCACTCCATGCTATAGGGCGCCAGATCGTTGATCTTATAGCCAGCGGGTAGCTTCACATCCAGCGTGACAACGCCAGGACCAGCCGCCACCTGTACCGGCTCCAGCACAATCTGGCGGTCACCAAAGGGCTCATTGGCGCGTGACGCTGTAAATTGCTGAATGCCCTTGAGCACGAGCGTGCGCGTTTCCAGCGTGGTCAGATCAATAACGCGGATGGCGTGGTTATTGGTGTCCGCCACATAGAGTTTGCCGGCCGCGGCATGAATGCCGCCCGGCTCGTAAAAGAGGGGATCGGCGCCATCGCGCCAGCCGCGTGTGCTCCCCAATAGGGTGGTCACCGTACGGGTGGCTGGCTCCAAACGCTTGATCTTATTGTTATATGTATCGGCAATATAAAGCGCGCCGTCGACCAGCGCCAGCCCCTGCGGATGCTGTAAGCGCACGTCGCGACCGACCCCGTCCACATCGCCAAAATCAAAGAGCGAAATACCCAGCCCAGTCAACGTTTCCACCGTATTGGCCGCCGCGCCAGGCGCCACATGCGCCACTCGCATGGTGCTGGCTTCCGTATCGGCAAAGTAGAGCGCGCCGCCATCGCCCAGCGCCAGCGCGCTGGGTTGCGCCAGCTGCGCCGTGTCAAACGGGCCGTCTGCATATCCTTCCAGGGCGTTGCCCACCAACGGCGCAACCACCCCCGCCGCCAGATCAAGCGTCCACAGCTGATGCACACCCGCCATGGCCATGTACAGCGTTTGGCCATCCAGAACCAGATCCCAAGGCGAACTGAGCCGTGTTTGCAGCGCCGCCCCACCTTGGACTGGTGGACCGGGAATCTTTTCGCCCGTGCCGGCCACGGTTTCTACCCGCTGGTTGACCAAATCCACACGGCGCACAGTGTGGTTGCCGGCATCGGCCACATAAAGCGTCTGTTCGTCGGGGGATAGGGCCATGCCTTGCGGCTGCGTAAAGCGCGCGCTTTGCCAGTCACCATCGTGCAAGCCTGGTTCGCCCTGGCCAATAATGCCCAGCACCTGGCCACTTTCGGGATGCGCCATCACTATGCGATTGTGATTGGTGTCGGCAATAAAGAGCCGCTCACCGGACGGAGCCGCCAATACTTTGCCGGGAAAGGAAAGAACGCTTTCCGGCAATCCCTCGCGCTCCAGTTTGAGGCGCACCGGCGTCGCGTCTAGCTTTCCGCGGGCGGCAAAGGCATCGCGCAGCTGGCGAATGAGCGGGTTGAATGCGTGATAGACACCTTCGCCCAGATGCAATCCGGCAATGTTGCCGGCCGGATCAATGAGCACAATGGTGGGCCAGGCGCGGGCGTTCCAATCATACCAAAGGGTTAGATCTTTATCGTTGATCACCGGATAATCCAGCCCATAACGCAGAATCATTTGGCGAATGTTGTCGGTTTGGCTTTCATTGGTAAATTTGGCCGAATGGATGCCGATGACCACCAGTTCATTGGGGTAGTTGGCTTCGAGCTGCTTGAGTTCGGGAAAGTTATGCACGCAGTTGATGCAGCCATAGGTCCAGAAATCGAGCAATACAATTTTACCGGTCAATTGGGCCAGGCTCAGCGGACGGTCCGTGTTGAGCCACTCCAGATCTGCGGGGAATTCAGGCGCTCTGTCGGCATATAGGTCCGGTTCAGACGAGCCGCCCGGTGCGCCGCCGCCAAAGAAGGCATCGGAGGCATTGACTTGACTCCCGTTGCCCGCTTTTGTCGCCGCTACGGTAGGCGCAGTTGTCACAGTGGCAGTTGTCGGAGAAGCAGCGATTGTAGAAGCAACTGGCGTGGGGGCGGCTGTTGGCGGCGCGGTGATCGTGGCGGGGGCAACAGCTGCCGTGGCCGTGGGGATGAGCGTGGGAACGGCAAGCGTGGTGGGCGCAGCACTCCGATTACAAGCGGCCAGGCTCACGCTCATTAGCAGCACGAGGCAGAACCACCGGATGCAGTGGAAGGTCTGCGTTCTTATCATGCAAGGTTTTCCAAAAATAAAATGGCTCAACAGGATCTTATGTGGTCCCTGAGATCCCAAAGAACCAATGAATATCACGACTTACGCCGAAAAATCGAGCCGCATGAGCTGATCGCCCTGGCGAATTTCCATCTGGTTGCTGCCCAGCGCCACCGTGCAATATGGATTTTCCATATGCTTGAAATTGGCAATTGGCATCTCGCGCTCATTGACCAGCAACGGACCCTCCCAGCCAAAATCGATGGTTTCGCCACGCAGCGTATCGGCATGAACCGAACTCGCTTCCAGCGAAACATCAAGCGCCAGAATTTTCTCTTGAAATTGGGCAAAGCTGCCATCCTGCGCCGCCCGCCCCATCATACAAAGCCATACATTCTGCGCACCATGCGACCGCAATTCTCGATAGGCATTTCTGCCGCGCGTAGCCTGCTGCACGCCGTGGGTGGCGGTTAAAGCCACATATCCTTCGCCCACGCGGGCAAAGGCCCAACCATCACGCAGCGTGGATTCGTCAAATGCGTAAGCCGGAAAATAAGCGTGGGTAAAGCCCAGCCAGTCTTCAGCGGGGAGCTGATGCACGGCGACTAAGACGTCTTTCCATTGGGCTACGCGCGGCAGAATGGCATTACCATGCCATGCATTAGGACGATGCGAACCGTCCTCGCTTACGCACGCGGGGTGATTGACAAAGATAACGGCATCTGGACCAAAAGTGGCTTGCCAGATGTGCTGCTGATACCCGGACGCACCGGGCAGATAATCCTGAACCGAACAGAGCATATAATCGGGCGTTTTGTATGTAACCTTGTTGACTGCCCACTGTCCCTCCGCCAGATCGCACCACGGCTCTAGCTGGCCGGCGTGGTGCTCGCGGCTCCACATTTCATCAGGCAGATCGGTAGCAATATCGGCAATGATCAGCGGGAAGGTGTAGTTGGCGGCGCAAGCAATGCTCACCACGCCCAGAATGCGCTCGTTATAAATGCCCATGCCCCACAGCAGACGTGATATACCCGATGTTGGCTCCAGATAGCCGCTTTTGATATACGGTGTGTAAGTGCGCCCATGTGTCGAGCCAAATAGACCGCCATATGAATTGACCGCCAAAATCAGCAGCAGCTTGTCCAGCACAATGGCGGCCATTTCAGCCACTTCATCACTCTCGGCCAAGTCCACCAGATGGGTGAGCGCCAGGACATCTTCCTCAAAATAGGTGTTGGAATCCCATTCGCGGAAACCGCCTGCCGCCCGCTTACGCAGCCAGGAGAGCGCCATGCGTTCGCCCTTTTCTCTGTGCCAGGCGCCGGGCTGATTGACGTTGGAAAACAAGTCATCCTCAAAAAGTTGGCCCGCTAAAATCTCGCAGGTGTGAAAGAGAATCTGATGGTTCTCCGACCAATAGCACATGGCGTCGTTGCCCGGTTCGTCCATCCAATATTTAAAGTTGAGAATACAGTCTTGCAGCGGCTGACGCAGTTCATCGGGAAACTGGGGCTCTTCCCAGAAGCGATAGATCATGCCCAGCAGCCCAACCATATAAAAATCGCTGCAATCGCTGCGGGCATTGATCGACTCGATCTGCGCCAGGATAGGTTCGGTTTTGACCAAGTCCCACCAGCCCAACGCCATTTTGGCGATCTGGCTAAAGAGGCCGCTTTCGCGGCGGGCGGCGTCGCGCAGCGCCTCAATGCGGCGCGTGGCGTAGGCTTGCGGCGTATGCGCGTCCGGCGGCTGTGTGGCAAGTTGGTTCGTAACAAAGTGGTTATTGACTACGCGACATTCCAATACGCGCTGCACGCGCATGTTGCGCACATAATACGATTCCGGATCGGCCATGAGCACAATGTGATACGGCCCTTCGGGAAATTGATAGGCTTTGCCCAGGCGAACGCTCGAGAGCGGTTTCGCATTGGTGTGGCGCTCGGAATGAATGCGGCCATCCGGCGTCTGCAGGCGGATGCAAATGTTCTGCTTAACCTCGACCGGCCACTCTATTGTCACCACCTCATCGCTGGTGAAAATATCGCGATCCAAATAGGCTTGGGCAAAGAGCGTTTCCAATTGCTGACGCAATTGCACCGGCTCAATATTGGTCGCCAATACCACCCGCCAATCGGGCGGGCAATCGGCAATTTGCAGCGCCATCACATTGGGGTTTTCGCGAATGGCCACGGTTTCAAAGCGCACCCAAAGTTGGTTGCGACCCGCATCAAAATGAGCAGCCAAAGAGACCGTGTGCGGTATCTGGTGGTGAAACTGATCGCAGCGCCCCACATGTTGGCCATTTAGCCACACATCCGCCGGGCCATTGGTGGTGAGTTGCAGCGCCACATCGGCGGCCTGGGCACACTCGACCTGCGCCGTCGCCCACACCGTCACGTGATGACAGGTGTGGTAAAACGCGCTCACATCCACAAAGTGATCATCATCGCAGATAAAGGCGCGCCAGGTTAATTCCTGTGGTTCGCGCTCATTATGCGCAAAGTTCACCTTTTCCAATTCCACAGGCACCCCAGCAATGCCCGGTTCGGCACAATAATAATGCTGGGCAATATTGGTTTTAAGAGCGGCCCCTTCACCGCTAAACCGGGCGAGCTGTTCCACGGGCTGAGCCAAGGGACCGGCCACCAGCCAGTTGTGGACAAAGCCATTTATAAGAGAATACGTAATTTCTTGGGGCATTATTTTCAATACTATCGGATGGCTCTTTGGGGGTGGCCGCACATGTCCCCAGCACTTTCCACGAAATGCGTCGGGAAACAAAATCTAGTGTCGGGGACGTCATACCTTAAGCCCCCAAAGAGCCGTGCTTTTTGTAACACTGGTTAATTTGGGCAGCAGAACCATTTCTTACTGCAAAAGCTGTGTAAACCTAAGCTGTCTGAAAAGTCACAAGTGGGTCCAAAAATATTCCGGGAAAGGGCCCATTGCGCATGATGTGACCAGGATTTCGTGGCCCTTTCCCGGCATGTGACACACCTCTACCACCTTTTCAGACCGCTTCTAAAAAATTGGGGCCATCTGGACCCGATTTAAAACCGCTTGGCCTTCACCATCTCTTCATGCTCAGGCAGATAGGGCACGCCTTTAATGTCCCAAGAAGCGCGCCCCAACACGGCGTGAATGCCCATCAGTTGACGACGGCGCGGCGTATTGGCCCAATCCACAATGACCTCTGGCGGCAAGCCATTGACCCACTTCTTCACCCAGAAGGGTTGATAGCCGTAGATCAGAATGCGGCGGTCACGGTTGCTCACATTGGCAGTGCCGGTGTGCCACAGCGTTACGTCCCACAAAATGGCGCTACCCGCCGTCCCCACAATCTTCTTCATACCGGGCATTTGCTCCAGTTTTTCATCCCGGAAATCATCGCGCGGCGGATCTTCGTCGCGCTTGTGGCTGCCCGGAACAATACTAAAGCAGCCCATGCTTTCATCCTGATCGTCCAAGAAATAGAAGACTTTGGCTTTGAGCACATATTGCGGATGGCGATAGGGCGGCCAATCGCGATGCCAGGCCGTGTGAGCATTGGTGCCTGCATGGTGACAATGGGCCACAATTTCCATGGTCTGCACGGTGGGGCCAATCACTTCTTCCACCAGCGGCATCATGCGTGGATTATCGGCTATATCCAGAAAAACGGTATCGTGCTCGTAGGGATTGCCCATGGTGTGCGCGTCGGGCCCGTGGCCATAACCGCCCTTAAAGACGCCACTTTGCACCATGTCGCGCCAGGCCTGTTCGGTGGCGGATTGAACTTTTTCATATGCGGCGCGCGCGCGGGCCAGCGTGTCGGCATCCAGCGCGTTGTCAATCAGAATATAGCCTTCTTCACGAAATTGCGTAAGTTGCGCCGCGGTCATTTCCGCGGGCGAGATATCAGCAATCATTCATGTATCTCCTTATGCACTGTGTGCATCTGGGTTTTCCCAGTAAAGCTGCGCCGGGTTGACCAGCGATTCATCACGCGTGGCGTCTTGCAAAGCGTACCCTTCGGCCACGTTGCGCAGGTCATTATGGGCAATAATTGGGCCGGGTAATTCACCCAGAATACCCACAGCGGGCACTTGCTCGGCCCAAATGTCCATGATCTGGGCAAAATATTCGTTGCGTTTGGCCTCATCTGGCTCTACCAACGCTTGTCCCCAAATCTCCCAACTGGTCCACAGAAAGTGTCCTTCCGGCGGCGGCGCGCCATTGGGATCATCGCGGTTGCGATACCAACGGCCCCACGCGCCAGCCCACGGCCTATCGAGCAATTCGCCAATGTAATAATTTGAGTGTGAGAGGAAGGGCAAAATATCGTGACCAGCGCCCCACCAGGAAGCATCCATTTCGTTGGCCGCCCAACGCTCTTCATAAAGCGAGCGCTCCATGGATTTGTAGGTCGCTTTTACGCCAATGTCGGCCAGATACTTAGTCACCAAAATAGCGGCCTCGGCAGACGGCGCGCCCGGGGCGTCAATCCCCTCAATGACAAAGCTAATCGCCTCGCCGCTGCCGTCTGGCCAGACGCGCATCCCCTCGCCATTTTTCTCGCTGTAGCCAGCTTCATCCAACACCTGATTGGCCTGCTCAACATCATAAAATGCAAAGGCCTTGGTGGCCGCTTCGTGATATTGCGGCGAAATCGAACTGGGGCTCGCCTGACGCGGCGTCCCGAGCCCCTCATAGATAATCTCGTTAATGGCCGCTCGATCAACGCTCATGTTGAGCGCCGTGCGCACCTCGCGGTTCTGGAAGAACGCGGACAATCGCTCATTCTTGTTGGCATGGTTAATCGAGAGCGTATCGCCATTGGATGTGGGCCCAAGCAGGATCTGATAGTTGCCGGACTCTTCGTTCTCTTTGTAAAGCGTATAGTTGGCAATCTGAACGTGCCGCCCCTGGAAGTCAATTTCGCCGTTGATAATCCACAGATTGAAAACCTCATCCGTGTCAAAAAGCCGATGCTGAATGTGATCAATATAGGGCAACTGATTCCCCTCGGCATCTATCTGATGAAAATAGGGGTTGCGCTCCATGACGAAAAGCTCTTCGGAAAGCTGATTGACCGCGCGCCACGGACCCACCGTCGGCTTTTCGGGGTTCAAATACCAGCTGTCGCGATCCAAATAATATTGATCCCACCCATCAAAGCCCGCAGCATCGGATGCCGCCTGTAGTGCATCGGGATCATCGGTTGTCTCGGGCAAGAACTGCTGCATATAGTGCCCCGGTGTAAAGGGCTGCGAACGCGACATAAAGTCAATAAAGAGCGGTTTGGGATCTGCAAATTTAATTTGCACCGTGTATTGATCCGGCGTGCTCACTTCCATCAACACGCGGGGATCCCCGGTGGAAAAGTTGACCGGCGGCGCCGGCGTCAACGCCTCATTCTGCGCCACGTATTCATACCACCAGCTAAAAGCGCTGCTGTCAAATGGCGTGCCGTCGGACCACTGCAACCCCTCGCGCAAATGCAGCGTAAACTCAGAAGCATCATCATTCTGCTCCCAAGACTCGAGCAAATCGGGCAGCTTATTGAGTTCCAGATCATAGCGGATCAGGCTGCTATCTTGCACTTTAGAAGGCCCCCAACGGTCGGAAACGCCCTTAAACGCGCGACGCATGGTGCCGCCATAGCTCCCAATGGTGGATGTCACCGTGACCACCGTGGGCGCCAGCGGCAACCGCTCGGCAACCGGCGGCAATGCCCCCTGAGCGACCAGATCCGCCAGCATGGGGGCTTCGTTATATTGGGAGGGCGCGCTGGCGGCTTCACTGCCAGCTGGCGCCGCCGCTTCTTGGGCCGCGGGCGCGGCCTCTTGCACGGGCGCAGTGGGAGCCGGCGCGCCACATGCCACCACGGCCACGCCCACGCCGGTCAGCGCGCTAAATTGCATAAATTGACGACGCGAAATGCGCCTACTGCTTTGCTCCTTTGCCATAACGTTCTCTCCTTTGGATTAGAATTTGTCAGCAGATCGCAACGGGCAGAAATAGGGGCGAGGTTACTAAACGGAGCCAATGCCCGAATCGTCCACACCGTTGCAGTGCACTGATTATCAGTAGAAAGTCACTTTTTCAACATCCAACAATGCCATGCAAAACGAGAGCAACAATCTGCCAAATGGGCACAAAATTTCCTATACAGGAGACATGGGGAGTAATCATTAGATCGCAACGGCAAGAGATAGCGTAGGATTCAACAATCGAAACCGACGCCTAGATCGCCAACACCGGTGCGGTGTAATGTGAGTAAGTAGTCCAAGGACTTGGGGAGTTTGGGCCTACTCGTATAGGACGCAACGCACTTTATGCCCAGGCTCAACTTCCAAAAAAGGTGGGTCTTTCTCATCGCAGACGCCTCTAATGGCGTGGCGACAGCGCGGATGAAACGGACAGCCTTTCGGAATCGAATAGGGATCCGGCACGGAACCGCGAATAGCCGATAGCGGGCCGCTTTTATCTTGCAGCGATTTGGCGCCCAACCGTGGAATTGAGCGCAGCAAGGCTTGGGTATAGGGGTGTTTGGGGCTGTAGAAGATGGTGTCTACATCTGCCATTTCTACGGCCTGCCCCAAATACATGACGATCACGTAATCTACCATTTGGGCAATCACGCCCAGGTCATGGGTAATGAAGATAATGGCCATGCCCAGCTCTTCCTGCAGGCTGCGCATGAGAGTGAGGATCTGCGCTTGCGTGGTCACATCCAGGGCGGTGGTCGGCTCATCGGCAATGAGCAGCGCCGGGTGACAGGAAAGCGCCATGGCAATCATGGCGCGCTGACGCATACCACCGGAGAGTTGGTGTGGGTAGCGGTCGATAATGCGCGCCGGCTGGGGCATATTTACTTTAGTGAGAATATCGAGCGTTTGCTCGCGCGCCTCTTCTTCGCTTACGTTGCGATGCAGTCGAATGGCTTCCATGATCTGGTTGCCAATGGTATGGACTGGACTCAGCGAGGTCATTGGCTCCTGAAAAACCATGGATATCTCACCGCCGCGGATGTTGCGAATCTCGGCGCCGCGGTGATCCAGCGACACCAGATCAACCACCTCTTCGCCCATGCCGGCGCCATTCTGACGCCGCCGGTAGAGGATCTGCCCGTCTACAATCTTGCCGGGCGACGGTTCAATGCGCAAAATCGAACGCGCCGTGATGGACTTGCCACAGCCACTTTCACCTACCAGGCCCACAGTTTGCCCGCGGGCGACGGTAAAGTCTACACCGTCCACGGCGCGCACCGTGCCTTGCTCTAAAAAGAAGTAGGTTTTCAAGTCGCGCACTTCGAGTAATGTTGAATCAAATGAGTTCATGGCCATAAAATTCTTATGCTTAGGTGAGATGTTATACGATATTTTCAGTCGACTGATATTCTATTTCGAATAGGGATCTGCGGCGTCACGAATGCCATCGCCCAGGAAGTTAAAGGCCAACACCGTCAGCACGACGGCCAGCGCCGGAATGAGCAGCCACGGCGCCAGCGCAACGGTCTTCACCTTTTGGGCATCTTGCAGCAGCACACCCCAACTAATGGCCGGCGGACGCAACCCCAGCCCGATAAAGCTCAAACCGGTTTCGGAGAGGATGATGCCAGGAATGGATAGCGTCAGCGAGGCGATGATGTGGCTCAAAAAAGATGGCAGCATGTGACGCAGGATCACGCGCATTTCGCTGGAGCCGGAAAGGCGCGCCGCCATCACAAAATCTTCCTCGCGCAAGCTGAGGAAGCGGCCACGCACCACACGCGCCAGCCCCGTCCAGCCCACAAACGAAAGCAGAATCGTAATGCCAAAATAAAGACGCACGACCGGCCAGTCTGCCGGCAGGGCCGCGGCAAGCGCCATAATCAGCGGAATCTCGGGAACCGAGCGGATAAACTCAATAATGCGTTGAATCACATTATCGGCTGTGCCGCCATAATAGCCGGAAATGCCGCCCAAGATGATGCCCAATATCAGGCTAATGACCACGGCGACCAGGCCGATTGTCAGCGAAATGCGGGCGCCAAAACAGATGCGCGTAAAGAGGTCGCGGGCGCCTTCATCCACACCGAGCAAGAAAAACCCCTGTTCGCCAGCTTCAGGCCCCAGCCCAAAGAGGTGCTTTTGCGCCGGGAAAAGCCCCCACATTTCATATTCCGGCCCATTCACAAAAAAGCGAATGGGGTACTTTTCGCTGGTATCTTCGGCATAAATGCGCCGCAGCGTTTCTGGATCGCGTTCCTGAGCAATTTTGTAGACAAACGGGCGCTGGAAATTGCCTTCCTCATCAATAAAGTGCACGCGGGAAGGCGGCGCCAACTTATAGGATACAAACAGCTCGGACGGATGCGGGTCGGGATTGTAAGGCGCTACAAATTCGGCAAAGACGGCCACGAGATAGAGCAGCACAATGATTACGGCGCTGACCATGGCCATCCGATGTTTGCGAAACTTCCACCACATGAGCTGCCAGTATGAGGCAACAAAGATCTTTTCGTCTTCGGCCTTAAAACTGCCCTCATCAAACGGCTCGTCGTCGTGCCAATTATCCTGCTCTTCAATTTGGTCAAACCAGGTTTTTTCGGTTATTGATGCCATTTTTGTTTCACTAAAGAATATGTAGGTCAAGTTTCCCAACTTGACTAGTTGTCTGGCCGCTTAATTTTTAAAAATCCCGTATGACTTTTGCTTGAGTTGTGATTGCTAAAAGTTAAATATTCGCGGCACTAAGAACAACTTGGAAAGTTGTTCTACAGCTGTCAATGTGGTAGGTCAAGTTTCCCAACTTGACTAGGGGCAACTTGGAGAGTTGTCCTACAACATTACCTAGTTCACGCGAATACGCGGGTCGGCAATTGCCAAGGCAATGTCGGAAATCAGCGTGCCAACCACAGTCAACGTACTGAGCAACAGAATAAAGCTACCGGCCAGATACATATCTTGTGACGTAAGCGCCCGCAGCAGCATGGGTCCCGTGGTCTGCAAGCTGAGCACCAGCGCCACGAGAGTGGTGCCGGAGATCAAGCTGGCCAGAGACCAACCCACCGTGCTAAAGAATGGATTCAACGCCACGCGCACGGGATATTTCCAAATCAGCCGGTTTTCCCGCAGGCCTTTGGCGCGCGCCGTTTCCACATAGGGCTTGTTGAGTTCATCCAGCAGGTTGGCGCGCGTAATGCGGATATTGCCCGCCGTGCTGCCAAACGCCAGAATGACCATGGGGATCCAAATGTGCTTAAGCATATCCACAAATTTGGCCAAACTCCACGGCGCCAGCATATATTCGTTGGAGAATAGGCCACCCACATTCATGCCGAGCTGGGATTGGGCTAGATACATAATGATCAACGCCAACAAAAAGCCCGGCGTCCCCAAGCCAACAAAGCTAAAGAAGGTCATTAAATAATCCAGCCACGAATATTGATGGGTAGCCGAATAGACCCCAATGGGAATCGCAATGAACCAGCTCACAAACAGCGACGAGAGCGATAGAGCCGCCGTTAACGCCAGGCGCTCCCAAATCAGGTCCTTGACGGGCTTCTGCCACTCCATGGATTGCCCCCAATCGTTGCGCAGCAGAATGCCGGAGATCCATTTCCAATATTGTTTGTAGAATGGCTCGCCCAAACCATAGCGGACGCGCAAAGCTTCCAAACGCGCCTCGTCTACCTCGTCGCCTTGGGCGCGTAGCTGCGCCGCGTAGGAGGTGAGAAAATCACCAGGCGGCGCTTGAATGATGACAAATGAAAGAAATGAAATCACGATCAATGTCGGGATCATATAGAGCACACGACGCAAAATAAAGATGGCCATACGACAATGCCTCCGCGAGCAGAGAGTAAGAAAAAGTAGAGGAGTAGAGGAGGGGAGGAGATGAGTTCTCCTCTGCTCCTCTACTGCCTACTGCTGTTACGCACTTTCCCAGAAATAGGTCTCGGTATTGAGCAGATGCTCGTCACCGGTGGTGTCATCAATCGGGAAGCCGGGCAGATAGTTGTGAACGCCATTTTTCACAATAATCAGCGCTGGCGATTCGCCCAAGTAACCAACCATGGGCAGCTCTTCGGCCCAGATATCGAGAATCTGCGTAAAGAGTTCATTACGCTTGTCCGAATCTGGCTCGACCTCGATTTGGTCCCAAACAGCCCAAATGTCGCGGATCCAGTGATCGGCCGGCGGTTCCTCGGCATTGGGATCGGAATCACCGCTGTTGCGCCATTTGCCCCAGGCATCGGCCCACGGGCGGTCGATCATGGTGCCCAGGAAGATCCACGGCGCCACAATGGGCAATACCGTGCGGTCACCACCCCACCAGGCCGCTTCGATCTCGTTGGCGCCCCAGTGCTCTTCATAGAGTGAACGCTCGAAGCCTTTATACGAAGCTTTGACGCCCACATCTTCATAATACTTGATGACCTGCAGCACGGCCTGTTCACCCTGCGTACCGGGCTGATCGGTTCCTTCAATCACAAAGCTGACCGGATCGCTGGTGCCGGGGAAGACGCGAATGCCGTCGGCGCCGCGCTCATAACCGGCGCCATCCAGCAGCGAGTTGGCCTGATCCACATCATACTCAATGTAGGCATTGGAGAGCTTCTCATAGAACTGCGGCGATTTGCTCAGCGGGCTGTATTGGCGCGGCGTCAACAGACCGTCGTAGATTAGCTCATTCATGGCCTCGCGGTCGACCGCCAAAGACAGGGCAACGCGCACGTCGCGATTGTTAAAGAACTCGCGCAGCGGTTCGTTCTTGGTGGTCAGGTTCATCTGAATGGCCACGTGGCCGGCGCTGGAGCCGATCATCACCTGATAGTCGCCCTGTTCCTCATTCTCTTTGAAGAGCGTAAAGCTGTCCAGTCCCACATGGCGGTTCTGGAAGTCAATTTCGCCATTGATAATCCAGAGGTTAAAGACATCCGGGGTCTCAAAGAGGCGATGCTCTACATTATCCACATATGGCAGCTGATTGCCATCGGCGTCTACAGCAAAGAAGTAGGGATTGCGCTCCATGAGGAACAGCTCGTTGGAGAGTTCATTCTTGGCCAGCCACGGACCCACGCTGGGCTTCTCTGGATTGAGGTACCAGTTATTGCGATCCGTATAGTATTGATCCCAGCTCTCAAAGCCGGCTTCCTTGGATGCTGCTTCCAGAGCCGCCTGGTCGTCGGTCAAATCCATGTGGAACTGCGCCATGTAGTGGCCGGGTTCGTAGAGCGCATTGGTTAGACGCCCCACCTTGTAAATAAAGAGCGGATTGGGGTCGGAAAACTTAAGCGTAAAGGTGTAATCATCGGCCACTTCCAACTCCATGAGCGTGGCATCGGCGCCGGTGGTCCACGAGCTGCTGGGAGCAGGTGTGAGCGTCTCATTCTTTAGCTCATTGTCATACCACCACTGGATAGACTCTGTGGTAAAGGGGGTGCCATCCGACCACTTCATGCCTTCGCGCATGTGGAAGGTCCAGGAACTGGCATCCTCATTGATCTCCCACGATTCGGCAATACGCGGCTGCATATTCAGGTCCTGGTCATACCAGGCCATACCGCGGTCCTGCATCTTGGTGGGGCCCCAGCGGTCAGAGACGCCTTTAAAGCCGCGGCGGAAGGTGCCGCCATAGCTGCCGGTCATCTCGGCCACGGGCATGACCATGGGAGTGGAGGGCAGACGTTCGTCAACCGGCGGCAGGCTGCCGGCAGACACCAAATCGGCCAGCATGGGCGCTTCGTTATAGGTAGAAGGCGCGGCGGCTGGCGCATCCGCAGCAGGGGCCTCAGCAGGCGCCGCGGCGGCTGGCGCTTCTTCAGCAGGCGCTGCCGGACCGGCGCCACCACAGGCCGCCACAAATGCACCTGCTCCGGCCAAGGCAGAAAGACGCATAAATTCGCGCCGCGAGACCTGGCCTCGTTTTACAATCTTTTTCATACAATTACCTCCTTAAAAAGAGTTGGTAGATGATCGTAGTAGCGGAGTAACCTTTGGCTTTGCCAAAGCGGAGTAGGGGAGTAAAGGAGTAGGCCTTACGGCTATCACTCCTCTACTCCCCACTCCTCTACTCTTCTACTCCTTTTACACAGTGACCGTCTCTGGCACCAGCCACGGCGGCTTGGGCAACTTGCGTTCGCTAAGATAGCTGGCGTAGAGAAAACGATACACGTCACTCACATAGTATTGGGGATAGCGTTTATCGGGCAACGTATCCAAAAAGCGCTCGGCCACCAGGTCGGCCATTTTGTCGTCCATACCGGCTTCCACTTCATAATCAAAATAGATGGCCAGGTCTTTGTCTGGTTTTTCGATGATGCGCTTAACGCCAAACGTCTGGGGGGCGCGGTGAGCTGGAGAATAGCGCTCCATCAAAAAGGTGCCCAGGGCGGCTGAGTGAATATGCTCTTTGTGTTTATAGAGAAAGTTGACCGTCTCTTGGGCGTCTTGCAGCGTTTCGCCCGGAAAGCCAAAAAAGAAAAAGGTATGATTCCAAATACCCACTTCGGCACTTTCGCTTAAAATGCGGTCAACATGGGGAAGCTGTGTGCCTTTGACCATCTGGTCCATAATGGCGTCCGACGCACTCTCCAACCCAAATAGGATCATGCGGCAACCGCCGGCATAGGCATTTTCTAAAATTTCTTTGGAGATATACTTTTCAAAACGTACGCAGCCCCCCCAGTGGATTGGCGCATCCATTTTTTGGGCAATCGGCGCTAAATCGCGCAAGTTGCGGGGAGTAATGGCTTCGTCGGAGAAAAAGATGTGGCGCACGCCATACTTTTCGTGCAGCGCCATCATCTGGTCCATCAAATGCTGGGCGCGCAGCTGACTAAATGTTTCCGGCTCGCCATAGCCCACGTTACAAAAAGCGCATTTGCCAAAGTAGCAGCCGCGCGCCGTCAGCAGAGGCAGCGCTAGCTCGGGCGCCAGATAGCGATCCAAGAGCAGTCCATCAAAATCGGGCAATGGCAGATCGGTGATTTTATCCGGCTTCTTGCGCGACGTAATGTGAATCTGCTCGCCATCCTGATAAATCAAGTTGGGCACATTGGCCAAATCGGCGCCGGTGGCAACCGCTTGGCACAGTTGGAACAGCGGCTCTTCGCCATCAAAGACGACGGCGCTGTCAATCAGCCCAAAAATAGCCGGCACTTTGGGCAATTCCTCGCGCAGCATGCTGATGTGCGGCCCGCCCACCGTCACGTGGCAGGATAGTCCCGCCTCTTTGATTAAATAAGCCAGCGTCATCCCGGCCAACATTTGCGGCAGCGACGGAATGGAAATCCCCACCACGTCGGGCTGCTCCTGGGCAATATCTGGAATGATGCCGCGCCGGAAAATGTCGAGAAACATATTGGTCTGCGGGTCGCGCACGAGCTGTAACAGCGCACGGCTACTGTCCACCGGACCGGCTGCTTCATAACTTTGCAAATGGAGAGAGGCGGGGAAATAGGGGAGAGAGGCCAGCTCCAAACAATCGATGATTACTTGAAAGTTGCGCAGACCAATGGGACCATCGTAAAAAGCTGGGCTGCGCACCACAGATTTAGCCCGTTCCACTTGAGCGGCCAGATGCGGGCCATTCTGCAATATCTGTTTTACCACGTCTGGATGCGGCGGCTGTTTGCGTGAAGAGCGCTGTGCAGGTCTGCCTGCGGCGCCGTATTCAGCCTGCAAACGCGCCACCGCGCCCTGCATATAGTCTTGGGTTAGAATTTCATCGAACACTTCCAAATTCAAATCACGCTGCAATACTTCGACACCCCGCTCGCGCAGATACGCGGTCAGCGTGGGCAATGCCAAATGGGGCATTGTGGGCGTCCAATTCGGGGGAAAGAGCAGCATGACTTTCATCGCGGCATTAACCTCCTACACCCATCAATTCAATCTCACCGGCATAATGACAGCGCACGGTACGGCCCGGCTGGATTTCGCGCAGTGCTGGCGCCTCTTGCACGCAGCGCGTCCCGTCCGAATATTTACAGCGCGGGTGGAAGTAACAGCCGCTGGGTGGGTTTGCCGGGTCAGCCACATCACCCTCCAGCACAATGGGCTCACTGCGCTGGCGCGGGTCCGGCTTTGGGCACGGCGGAGAGCAGCGCTTCTGTATAGGGATGCAGTGGTTTGGTGTAGAGTTCTGCCGTGGGCGCCCGCTCCACAAGCTGCCCCACATACATCACCGCCACGCGATCGCAAATATGTTCAACCACGCTCAGGTCGTGCGCCACAAACAGGTAGGTGAGATTAAATTCCTGCTGCAACCGCTGCAACAGATTGAGAATTTGCGCCTGCACGGACACATCTAGCGCCGACACCGGCTCGTCCAACACCACAAGCTGCGGATTGAGCGCCAGGGCGCGCGCAATCCCAATGCGCTGGCGCTGGCCACCGCTAAAGGCGTGCGGATAGCGATTCATATATTCGGGACGCAGACCGGCCACGCGCAGCAGTTCGGCCACCCGCTCTTCCAACGCTTTGCCGGTGGCAATGCCATTCACCAGCAGCGGCTCACCCACATTGTGCAGCAACGTCATGCGCGGGTTCAGCGACGAATAGGGATCCTGAAAGACCATCTGCATGTTGCGCCGCATGCTTTTGAGCTGCTGATTTTCCAACTTGGCCACATCAATGCGGCCCATCTCTTGATCATCAAACCAAATTTCGCCAGCCGTGGCGTCATAAGCGCGCATAATGACGCGACCGGTGGTTGTTTTGCCACAACCGCTTTCGCCCACGAGGCCCAGCGTCTCACCGTGACGAATGTTAAAGCTCACACCATCCACCGCTTTGACGTATCCCACCGTGCGCGCAAAAAAGCCACGTTTGATTGGGAAATATTTTTGAGATTCTTGACTTCTAACAAGTATGGGGCGTTGTCGGCTGACGCCACGCCATTTGCAAGTGGGGTTGAGTCAAGTTGCGTGTCCAACAAAAAACCTCCTGGCAATATCAGAAGATGCAGAGTAAATATTACGCTCTGGATAGCAAAAACGTTACTATGTTACCGTTCCCAAGCTTAGCGTGGAGGCTACACATCTGTGCAACAACATTCGTTTGTGTAACAACATTCGTTGCAACGCAGTAGCGGCCAGACCTTAGGTGGCTGAATAGCGACGCAAAAGTCACCAATAACCCTATATTTCAAAAATGAAATTATAGATGATTCACGACTTTTACAGAGCCGAAAGGAATAAATTATGATGATGAACAGCGCCGGACATACAGGCTAGAATAGCTGCCGAAGCCCGACAATCAGAACAGTAAGTACAGCCAGTACAACCAGGGAGCGGGTTATCCTTTGCCACAGCAAACCAGTAGCCACGCTGTTGCGAAAGTACCCTTCTAAAGCAAAAGCCGCTGCAAAATACGCTAACCCGATCACAAATACGCCCCATTTGTCCATTGCGCGCACTTGCCAGGGGTTAAATTGAAAATAGAGACTCAAGCTAATTACGAGCTTAACAGTCTGGAAGAGAAGCCACAAACCTGCGGCGCAAAGCGCAATCCAAACAACGTAGCAAATAACATATAGACCTATTAGTCGAGAGAGTGGGGGCAGTTGGTCATTCTCGGGAGGTTGGTCAACCATGATATAGTATATTATATATTCTGTGGGCTTACCCACCAAATTATGATGACGGTTGCATTTGAGTTACGAATAGAGCTCCACGCCCGTAAGTTCGCGCTCACGGCGGGTCACAAAGTCCGCCAGCGCTTCTTGGACGGCCACATCCATGGGCGGCGCTTCATACTCGCTGAGCAATTTCTTCCAGATTTTAGGGCGCGGGCCGCCGCATCCTCAGCGCCATTTTCGATCCACATTTCATAATTTTGCCGATCGCCTAAAAACTGGGGATAAAATTCTGTACTGTAGCGGGCTTGCGTATGGGGCGTGCCAAAATGGTGACCACCCGGCCCCACCTGGGCAATCATATCGAGCGCCAAAGTCTCATCGCTAATCTCCACACCTTGGAAGAAATGCGAAAACATGGCCAGATTTTCCATATCGATAATGATCTTTTCGTAGGAAACGGTCAGCCCACCATCCAGCCAGCCCACGGCGTGCATAATGAAATTGGTGTGCGCCATCACGGCCGGCCAAATGGTCCACATGGTCTCATACGCGGCTTGCGCATCGGGCGTCTTGGATGTGTTCAGGCTGCCGCTGCCCCGATAGGGCAATTTGTAACGCCGGGCAAACTGGGCGCCCGCCATCATGGCCCAGGCGCCTTCGGGCGTGCCAAAGGCCGGGGCGCCACTCTTCATATCAATGTTGGTGGCAAATCCACCGTAAATCACCGGAGCGCCCGGGCGCACAAGCTGCGTCAGCGCAATGCCGGCCAACGCCTCTGCATTCTGCTGCGCCACGGCTGACGCCATGGTAATCGGGCTCATGGCGCCGGCCAAAATAAAGGGGGTAATCACCAGCACTTGGTTGGCGCGGGCGTAAGTCACAATGCCACCCAACATGCGGTCATCATAGCGCAGCGGACTGCTCGAATTGATAATGCCGCCCAAAACCGGCTCCTGGCTCTGCGTCACATCTTCCCCAAAGACAATTTTGGCCATCTCCACGGCGTCTGCCGGAATAATGCGCCCGTGCGGTGCTTCCATAAAAGGCTTTTCGGTCAGGGTCAATGCCGCATAGGAGCGCTGTAAATGGCGAAAGGAGACCGGAATATCGTGCGGCACGACAAGCTGATCGCCGGTGTAATGTATGGCATTGCACATGTGCATCAGTTTGAGGAAGTTGCGATAATCCTCCATGATGCCGGGCCGCCGCCCTTGATCCAAATCCTGCGCAAAAATTACGCCGCCATTGGGCACAAAGGTGATCTCATTGCCGCCCACGTGGCGATTCCACTGTGGATTGCGCGCCCGCCACGTAAATTCAGAGGGAGCCTGGGCAACCAACTCCAACACCAGGTCGCGATCCAGCCAGACGTGCTGCCGCCAGATCCACGCGGGCGCCCGCCTCTTCCCACAGCGCCAAAACTTCAGCATCCATAAAAGCAATGCCAATCTCCTCAAGGATGCGCATAGAGGCATTGTGCAGCTTTTCGTTGTTCGGCAGTTAGCACTTCTGTGGGCGGAATCGAATTAATGATTTGGCGATTGGGGATGTGCGATAGGGGGGAATGGGTGCGACTGCGCCGCCGCGCCGCTCGACGATCGGCACTGGTCTTTGTGCTCATGGCGTATGCTTCCCTGGATTTTATAGCAAACGGCGCTTGTAAACACTGGTGAGACAATCGACAATTCTACGCTGAGAAAGGGGAATTATTCATCGCGTTTACAGAGCCAAATGGTGTTAGAAGATGGCGCAAGGTGGCCAATTTACGGTCGCTGGACTATCAATAAACTCAGTCCTCGCGGACTTGGATAGTTACGATTCTGGCAGCGATTCGGATAGTGGGTGAGAAAGGCAATCCCACACATATTAAACGCCATTCAATTTGCGCGCCGTCAGCCCCTGCCGCGCCGACTGAATGCCGCCGACCAACGCTTGCTCTATGGCGGCTTGGCCGTTGTGTGCAATGAGCCCACGCGCCTGCATGACCCACGGCTGGCCCAAATAATCGACCACCTGGCCGCCCGCTTCGCGCACCAATAGCGCACCGGCGGCGGCATCCCAAGGCCCAAGCCAACCTTCCCAGAACGCAGTCAAGGCGCCAGCAGCCACATAGGCGATGCCTAGCGCCGCCGAACCCAACGTGCGGATCGACTGACACTGCGGCATAAAGTGGGCAAATTCGGCGCTGTTGTTGTCTTCCGCTTCGCCACGGTGATACGGAAAACCGCTGGCCACCACGGAGCGCCGCAGTTGCTGGTTGGCGTTGACGCGCAGCGCGCTTTCAGCGCCATTTACTTCACGCACAAAAGCACCGCTGTCCTTTACGCCATAAAACACGCGCCGCGACGGCAACTCCACAATCACGCCCATTTGCGGCTCGGCGTCAATGCCCGGCGTCCCCGTGTTGAGGGCCACGCTAATGCAGAAAAAGGGGATGTTATTGGCAAAGTTGGTGGTGCCATCAATGGGGTCCACCAGCCAAAAGAGCGGATCTTGCGGTGGCTGGTTGCTCTCCTCGCCCCAGAAGCTGGCTTGCGGCAGCAGGGCGGCCAAACGCGTCCGCAGCAGCTTTTCGCTGGCCAAGTCGGCTTCGGTCACAATGTCAATGGCGCTGGATTTTATTTTGCAGCTGGCGCAGACCGTCGCGTTGCATTTGCAAAACCAGGTCGGCCGCGGCCTGGGCAGCCTCGATAATGGACTCAATATCCACCTGGGGAAGGTCTTGATGGGGCGCCATCGTTTACATCTCTTCCCGGTAGGCCAGACCCCGGCGGCGCTTTTCATCCAGCGTAGCTTTGCGAATCAACTCACGCACCTCAATGGGGTCGGGCACGTTGTTGAGCACAAATTCTGGCGTGGTGGGATCATTGGAGTAGATGGTAATGTCACCCACGTTGAGGGCGCGTTCGCCCATGTGTTGCTTGACTTTGGTATCGCGCACGCGCACCAACTCGATCTCTTCCAGATTGTGGCTCAGCAGACCGCGAATAATGCGCAGCCGCTCGGTGGTCAACTCATAACGCAGGCCAATCGAAAGATAGGGCCGGCCTTTCCAAACGAGCTGTTCTTCGGGCTCGTCATCAGCCAAAGCGGCAGGTGGCATGGAGCGAGCCGCGTAGCTGGGTCGTGTTTGGGCTGCGGCGCTTTCGTCTTCAATTGCCTCCAACACGGCAAAGGTGCTTTCGGCCAAAGCATCCACCAGCGTATTTAACTCTTCCGGCGGGAGCGCTGTAATCTGTACACCGGCGTTGGCCAAAGAGCGCTGAAAAGTCTGTTGGAAAATCGCACGCATTGCATCAGATTGCATAATTTGCTCCTCAAGTAAATTCTGCCAATACAAGTGGCGCCATCATATCATTGTCACATTCGGTACGCAACTCTTCTCAGCCGTGACATTAGGAGAATCTCGAGTGCGCCCTTTGCGCTTGGAAACCATGCCTTCTGTCTCATGGCATGCGCATTTTGATTCATCGGCTGCATTGCGGTATAGTTGTAAAAAACATATGTTCCGATAAGATGTAGAGAGTAGCAGAGAAGGTAATAGAGTGAATTTATGGACATAAACTGGTACGGTCTATCCTGCTTCCGGCTGCGCGAGGGCGGGGTGACGATTATTTGCGACCCTTATAGCAAATCAATTGGTTCACAAGTGGCGCGCACGCGCGCCGACATTGTCACAATCAGCCACGATCAGTCGGGACACAACGGCATCGATCAAATTACCGGCGATCCCAAAGTCGTTCGAGGACCCGGCGAATATGAAACGCGCAATGTCTTCATCACCGGTATGGCTTCGTACCATCGCCATCAAAATGACGAAGCGCCAGAACGAAACGTCATCTATTTTATGGATTTTGGCGGCTTTGTGGTGGGCCACCTGGGCGACTTGGGGGAAATGCCAAAGCAATCACAAATTGATGAGTTGCAGCTTGGCGAAGTGGATATATTAATGGTGCCTGTAGGCGGTGGCGCCACGCTGGACCCCACCCGCGCCTGTGGAAGCGGTTGGCATGTTCGAGCCAAAGCTGCTCATTCCCATGCACTACCAGCAGACCAACATGTCGGCCCAATGGATATCCGATCTAGAGCCGGTGGATAAATTCTTGAAGGAGTTGGGGATCTCGGCGCCCGAACCGCAAGATACGCTAAAGGTAACCAAAAGTTCCCTGCCCGAAGAAACGCAAGTCGTGCTCTTGAATTGCGCGTAATAGTCAAAAAATAAAAAGAGGCGATGGTCTACGGACCGTCGCCTCTTTTGTTTTGACATGCAACTATTCAGCCGCGCGGGGTGGCGCTTGGTGAAGCCCACCTGCGCCTTGTCGCTTTGCACCGCAACACCACTTCGTGAGCTGACAAGCTCAAGCTATGGCTAAATAATTATGTTCTGATTTAATCCACCAACGAAAACGGGTTGCGCCGCCGCAGCAGTTGATTCAACTTGTTGCGCAGCCAGGCGCGTGCAAAGGCTTTCTGTAAATGCTGCCAGGCCCCAGGCAGATCTACTTTGGAACTGGCCAAGCGCGCTTTCAAGCCAGCCGTGTTCTCTATATGATCCTGACCATTGCGACCATGCGGGCTGAACTGATAGACCACGTAGCTATTGGTAATGGTATTGATGGGCGTTTGCGCTTCTGGCAAGGCCCGCGATAGGCGTCGCGCATTTTCATATGGTGTGTTCTGCTCGGCAACGCGCAGCCCCAACCGCTCCGCCCAGCGCTGCATCCGGTCAAACAAAATGGGCGGCAGGTCTGGCGTAAAAGCGGAGGGCGCCATGACAAAGCGCCGCATAAACAGAAAGCCTGCTACTAGCAGCACCGGTGTCGCCAACATGGTGACCCACCATTGCCAACCGCGCGCGTTTGAGCCTAGCTGGAAGTCCGGCCCCTCATCAAAGCCAGCTTGATTTTGCAACTGCCGTTCTTCTTCGCTCATAAGATCATCAGGATTTGTGGCAGTAGAACCGCCGTCAAACGGTCCGGGGAAGTCTGGATTTTCAGCGAATTGGGATCTTCACCCGCTGGCCGCCGCAGTTCACTTTCGCCGGCCGTGGGTTCAAACTCGATCCAGCCATAGGTAGGGAAGTAGACTTCGACCCAAGTGTGGGCGTCTTTTTCGGTGATGATGTAAACTTGGCTCTCCTCATCAAACGTGCCTTCCGCGCAACCGCTAACCGCACGGGCAGGAATGCCCAGGCTGCGCAGCATCATCACCATGGCGGTGGCGTAATAATCACAGTAGCCCTCTTTAATATCAAAGAGAAAATAAGCAACGGGGTCCACATCATCGGCTGGCGCTTCAATTTCTTCATTATAGGGATAGTTATCGCAAATAGGCCTCAATTGTGGCGGCCTTTTCGTAAACAGTATCAGTGGATGTAAGGCTTTCATCCAGAATGGTTTGCGCCAATTCGCCCACGCTCGGCGATAAATTATCGGGCAGTTGCAGATACTTCTCCAGAATCGTATTAGGATAAGCGGTGGGCGCATTATTCATGTCCCATTGGGTAATCTGCGTATAGCGGCTGTACACCGTATATTGGTCGCCAATATCCAGGGGACGAGTTGAGTGCGCCAGCGTTAATTCGACCGAATCTGCCGCAATCGGTTCCGGCCCGCTATTGCCCACTAAAATGGACTGCATCGGGTACAGATTGACCGTGGCGGCCATGGGCACGCTGGTTTGATAAATATCCGGCGCGCCAAAGATCACGTTGCCGGTAGGCGCCAGCAGCGTAATGGTCTGCGTCAACGTATCACGCGCCTGCCAATCGGCCACGCCCACGAGTTCATTGGCTTCGACTTGTAGTTCATCCTGGCTTGTGTTTTGCCAGCGATGACCATCAAACGTATCAAAGGCTACCGCCCGCCAGTAGCGCCCTTCATTGGACACCACCTGGAAGACCGGCCGATTGCCCACATTGCGGGCGCCACCCAGCCGCAGCGAATCACCAAAAGCCGAGCCGGACGGACGCAACTGTCGATTCAGCCCGCTATAAAGCGTGTGAAGCCGCTGCTGTGCATCTACCCAGCGCGTGCTGGCTGGTTCCAACAGTTGCCGCACCTGTGCATTGCGGCCCAAGCTGGGCGAAAGCCAGGCCAGCGCCACCACAATGACGCTAAAGGTCAAGCCGTTGCGCACAAAATCCAGACCAATGTCAGGATTAAAGTGAATGCGATATTCGCGCCAGCGTCGCTGCTGTTCCGCCAAATTGGTACGCACCAACAGCAGCAGCGCCACCAATGCAAAGAGACCCAAGAAGCCCAAAATCGAATTGGGCGCATAGTATGTGTTGATTAAGAGCACAAAGCCGGCCGGAATAATGGCCCGCCAGGTATATCCATGCCGCAGAACGGCCCAGATCCCCAGATACGCCAACCACCAGAGCAGAAAGCTAATCTCAAAAATAAAGACATAGTTCTCCGCATTGGCGCCCCCCGTCAGCAGAGCCTCCACCCAGTTGACCCAAGTGAGCAAAATAAAATAGGCTTTGGCCTGGAACTCGGGAATACCGCGGCTAACAATGGGCGCAATCTCATCGGCGGAAGGCAAAATTTTGGCCATCAGGAATAAGATCCAGGCCAGCCCAGTAAACATGCTGTGCGACAGCGCAAAGAAGCCATCAAACCGGCTGTAGGCCATGAGCACACCCAACACAAATGCCCCCAGCGTCACCGGGATGAGCAGGGACATGTTGCCGACATAGCCAGCCGCATCTAGCGACACAGCTACAATCAAATAGAGAATGCCTGCCAAAATGGTGGTAAGCAGTACACCATCTTGAAAATATAGGTTGTTGGCATAGGCAAACCGAGGGCGAAATGTACGGCTACGACGAGAGGCTTGCTCCGGAAATCGGGCGTTGATTGGAGAAGATATGGTTGTCATGACGGCTATTTTACAACGAATTTCAAAATTTGCAAGTGGGTTTGCTGACAGACGAAGGGCAATCGCGAAAGGCTCTGTTAGATTCAGGAGGTTGACACACTGGCGGCATCTCCTTCTAGGAAGCGGATAACAGACTGGCAATATCTACATCAGCGGGAAAGAACCTCTGTGCCCACTACATTGGCCACGCGCAACGCTTCTTCAGCAGAAACTTCAGCATCCAACACTTGCTGCATGCTGCTATTGATGGCGATAATCACATCTTGGAAATTGGCCCCAAAACGCCAAGGATGTGCATAGGCAACGCCATCCATAAATGGTTCCAAACCGGGATGTTGGGCCAGCCATTCATCTCGTAAAGCTAAACGAGCCGGGATGGCGGATTGCCCGCGCCCCAGGAGCTGCATGGCGTCCTGGCTGGTCAGATAGAGTGCTAGTTCAAAGGCGGCATTGGAGTATGGCGTATTCTGTGAGACGGCATAGCACCAAGTAAAAGCCATGGTGGCCTTACCGGCCGGTCCAGCGGGCAGAGAGGCCACGCCATAATCCAAGTCGGGAAATTCCTGTTGCAAATAGGGAATGACCCAGTTGCCCTCAATAATCATACCCACCCGGCCTTTACCAAAGGCCTCTCCACTCCAGGTGCTGCTAATTCTTTGCGGCTCTACGGCGGCTCCATCCAGCACCAGGTTCAAATAGAAATTCATGGCTTCCAAAGCTTCTGGCGTATTGAGCGTCATACTAGTGCCGGTCGCATTGGTGACGCTACCGCCAGCTTGATATAGAAAAGGCGCCCACCGCGCAAAGTCAGGTGCGATGGCCATGCCGGATATGTCAAAAAAGGTGGTCGGCAGTTCGTTAATAGCCTGCGCCGCGGTACGCAACTCAGACCATCCCCATTCTTCGGTTGGGTAGCTAATTCCAGCTTGGTCAAAAAGCGCCTTATTATATACAAGCGCCAAGGTATTGAATGCATTGGGCAGACAATAGAGAGACTGTTCGGAAGTAAAGGCTTCCAGCAGAGGAGCGTAAAATGCGTCGGTTTGCAGGCTCTGCCCACTCTGGCGAGCATAGTCAGAAATAGATTGTATCTCTTGCGCCTGCACTAGCGTGGGGAACTGCAAACTATCCACAAAGAAGAGGTCAGGCGCCTCTCCATCCAGGAATGCTCGATTTAGGGTGTCAGTATAATCGGCAACTAACTGCACCGAAACATGCACATCGCTATGTTGCGCATTGAACATCTCTATAAGCGCTAAAAGTTGCTGGCTGGCTGCGTCATCAGTTTCCCAGCCCATCAATTTAAGCTCTATGGTGGTGGATGGCTGGCTGCCATCATTTGGCCAGAATTCTGCAAGACGTTGCCACGCCGGCAGTTGGATCGATTGACATGCAGTTAAGGAGATGGAAATTAACAGTACACAGAGCCCAATTGATGTAACCCGTAATAGCAATTTTTGCTTAGAACCTATCCGTAAATTCGGTGGTGAATCATGTGCTATCTCTGACAGATTAGTTTGGCACAGAAAAATTATGGACAGACACTTAGTATAAATGCCAGTTCTCATATACTTCTTTTGTCCTATTTGGAGCTAAGTCAATTTAATCTACAAATAATAGGTCCATTTGTGTATAATGACCCTAACAAAAGCTTAAGGGATTGACCATTATACTCCATATTGGAGAAGCCGTTGCACACAATAATCCCGAAATTTTATAATCCATAGCACAGTTAAACATGTCAGCACATGTCAAAAAATATAAATCAACAAAAGTCGCCCTGGCAGCATGGATATTTTCCAACAAACGGGGCAGTGAAAAGAAACAATCCATCATTACAAACGCAATCACAGGCCAATGTGTCTGTTGCAACTGTGAATGTATCCGCCCAGTTTTTTCGCTCACTGGGTGACGCGCTCATGCGAACGCGCAATCAAACCGTTACGACAATGGTAAATTGGCATTTCAACCACTTTCCATTTGAGCAGCCCGCCAATATTATTCTTATCGATTTAGACTCTTTTGGGCCAGACTTGGCAGATTTCCTGGCGAAACTATCCCCCTATCCTGGCACGCGCATTATCCTATTGGGCGAAAATCCTACAACCGCTCAGATTGTCGATTACTATGCGCGCGGTATAGATGACTATATCATCAAACCTTGCACCCACCAAGAGATCGCGCTGCGCATTGCGGTACTCATCCGGCGTCAAACATGGTGCACGGCGCGGCCTCAACCATCTACACTCAGTATGGATAGAATTACGGACACACACAAAGCCCATGAAGTGGACGGCAATGATTATTTGATCCGGTTGAACCCGATTGAGTTCCAGTTGCTAAATGCATTTATGCGCAAACCCAATCAGCCCATCAAAGCGGAAGAACTCTTTCGGCAAGTGTGGGGATATGAGGTACGCGGTTTTCAGAAATTGCTAGATCGAGCAATTCGGCATTTGCGCCAGAAGATAGAATCAGCAAATCCATCGCCCGGCCAAATTCACGCAATTGACAATATGCGTTATCAATTTTGCCCAGCAGAGACTATTCAATCGCCGTCTGCTGGCTCGATGGTTGTCTACATCTGACGCAACCTCACATGTGCATGAACAGCAATCAATTGTTTCGGTAGCATGAGAAATCAGGTTTTGACAAAACCCGGTTTCTGAATAGCGGGTTATTTTTGCACCTTTATCAACCGTGAAAAATATTAACCGTCACACCAGGCACTTTAAAACATGAGCCGGCCTACCAGTTATGGTTCCTCACACAGCCATTGAAAATAAAAAGAGCGACAGGCCACTTTATGCTTCGTAAGCATGAAAGTGATCTGTCGCTCTTTGATCTTGGAACAATGATGAACCCAAACTTATGATTTAAGTTGAATCGCCGGTTGCTCAGTTCGATGCGCATCTACACGACGTGAGCCTACTGTCAGCCGTCGCGCAAATGGCAGTCGTAGCCGATTGCCTGGTATATGATTAAATACGGCCCCCACCAAGTGCGCATTGGCCTGTTGCAAATTGGCAACGGCGTCGCGCACGTCCTCCCGCTTGGAATGCGCCGTTTCTAGCACGAGAATAACACCATCTACTTTATTCGAAAGAACAACGGCATCGGCCACCGTACGGGCGGGCGGGCTATCCAAAATTACAACATCGGCCAGTTCGCTGAGGTCGGTCAGCAGCTGCGACATGCGTTGCGAGCCAAGCAGTTCAGACGGGCTGGGCGGTAGACCGCCACCCAGGGCCTGCGTGGTGGTTGGCGGTAATGTACCGCTATTCAGGATACGCAAATTGGGAATCTGGGCGTTTTTCTTGAGATAGGAACTGGGCTTCAGATCAGGATAACGCAAAAGTTGTCCCAATCCACCTTCATTGGGAATCTGGAAAATGCGGTGCTGCATGGGATGACGGAGATCGGCATCCACAATAATGGTATTAAAACCGGCTTGCGCCATTACCACAGCCAGATTGGCAGCAGTGGTGCTGCGTCCCTGTTCTGCCAATGGGCTTGTGATTAGAAAAGAACGCGGTCCCTCAGTCAGCATAAATTGTAGCTTGCTGCGAATGAGCCGGTAACTTTCAGACGTCTGCGAGAATGAATCTTGATTGACAAGTAGTTTTTCAGATGGTCCAGCACCTGCAAGCCGACCAATGGTTCCCAAGGCTGGAACACCCACTAACTCCACCAAATTGGCCGGGGTCCGAATATTGTCATCCAAGAAATCGAGTAAAAAGATGAGCCCCACAGCGGCGGACAGACCGAGCAATAGTGCAATAAGCGTGTTGAGCAAAGTATTGGGCCGCACAGGCGTAGAGCTAAACTGGGCAGGCTCAATTACAGCCAGATAGTTAGCCGATTTATTGACTTGTGTGGCGCAGTAGATTGGTGTAATTTGACTCCCAGTCAATGAGCAAACGCTCGAGGGTATTGATTTCATTTTGCAGCGTCAAGAGCTGATCTGGCGTAGCATCATCAACTTGTATTGACTCCAAAAGAGATAAACGGTTTTCCCCCGACTCTATCTTGGTACGCAAATTGGCCAAACGAGAGTCGACAAATTGGACGGTCTCCGAAGTACCCAAATTTTCCAAATTGGCCGGGCTAAGCAAGATCAGCTGTTTGGCCACCTCGGCAGCAATCGACTGCGCCTGCTCTGGTGAGGGATCCTCCACTGAAATTTCCAACAGCTGTGTGTCATCCACCAGCGTTACATTCACGTTCTTACGCAGCGTCTTCCATGACTGCGACAACCCCAGTTCTGTAACGGCGCCCTGCAACACAGGATAGCGTCGCACAATATCGGCATAGGTCAACGCCATGCGCGTGCTGGTCTGCAAATCGCTGTTGCTCACATCGCTATTTTGGATTGTATCACCGACAATGAGGGTGGTTTTTGCCTCATAAATGGGGGTCTGGGCCTGGCTATACAAATAACCCGCTGCGCCCGCTGCCGCCATAAAGAGCACAACCAACCACCACTTGCGCAAAATGACGACGAATATATTACGGAGTTCAATGAAATCGTTCACGTATATTATGTCTCCTCGGCCAAACCGAATTTATCCATGGGTCGGTCAGTGCCAAGAATTGTATTTTCAGATTAAGTATTTGTCTGCAAATGCTCTGTGCTAAACCGATATGCCAGATAGCGCAATGGGCCGCACCGCTGAATTTGCAGAGCAATTCCTAAGCCTGCCAGCAATTTAAAACCAGAATGGCCCAATTGCCGATTTCATTCTTGGCGGTTCTAAACTTTATGCAGCAAGCTCAGAATTCGGCTTTGGCCGATTATCCAGCAAAAAGAGTTTGGTCACCAATAGGGCAAAGACACCCGCCACCAAGTATTGTAACACATGGGCAGGGAACCAAAAACCGCTAAAGATGAGCAACCCCACTACTGCCATGGCAAATGCGCTGTTCATCGAGAGCGTGCCATAGATCCAAAAGCAGATTAGGATCACTATTAACAATTGAACCATAAATTGACCGTAGAAATTTGAAAGCGGCCCCAACACATCTTGCAGACGCGCTTTACTTTGAATGTCATACATGGCCGTAATGGCAATTGAGCTTAATACAAAGTAAAGGGCTAAAATGCGCCAGGATGAACTGCGATTTTCCTGAGGGGACCAGGATTTCCAAAGGGCCGCATAAAATAGAATAGAGAAGAGGATGACTGGATACCAGACCGCTGGATTGCCGCGAGAACCCATATCCGGCACAAATCGGTCTTCGATAAAGCTGGTTGCCACATGCAAAAGAAGCCCCGAAGGCAGAATAAATGCCAACTTCTTCATCCAATAGGGATTGGGAATAACCTGGCTGAGGGGATTCGGCCACTGCTTGCGCTGACGCTGGCTATGTACGCCCCATAAGCTAAGGAACATGCCCAGCAGCTCGGTGCCTTCTTCGGCGCCGACGCGCAAGCCAATAAACCATGCCGGCCATTCAATAATGCGCTCGAAAAATTCATAGACAACGGCCGAACTCATGACAACAATGCCAACGAAGATAAAAATTGAGGCCGTACGCGTGGGGGGATTTCGATAGAGTAGCAAAAAAGCATAAAACGCCGCACTGCCACCCACGAGGATAAAGGGAATAAACGCTTTCCAGCCCATGGTAATGGCAACTCGCTCATGCAAAGAGCCAATTTCGTCCCAGGACAGACCACACCAAATAAAGGCCAAAATAAGCCAGGCCTTATTGGAACCATCGGTCTTTGTGCAGTACAGCTCGTAGGCCAACATACCCAGCGTTAGCAGCAACATGCTAGACCACCAGGCGGCAAAGTTCATTTCGCCCGCCAGGTTAAAAGTATTTAAGGAGTCGCCTGGATAGGGAACCAGATAGGCATGCACAATGGTTATAATGACTAGAAACACATCAACGATGACAATCCAGTTCCACCACGGAGCTTCTTTTTTCAATGTTATGGTTGACATAATTTACCTGCGTATTGTATCAATATTGGACCCTTAACACCCTATACGTTGACATGCGCTTAATATCCGTCCGAAAATTCTCTGCGCCAAACCAAACTGTCAGAGACAGCGCACGATTCACAACCGAATTTACGGATAGCTTTTTACATGTACTCTATATGTGCTCAAGATGTCAGAGCGGTATGTCGGATTAACAGACGAAATATAGCATAAAAAGCCAATGAACATTGTTTCAATCCGCTTACAGAAAGCCCACAAAACTTACAAAATCTGTGGCGCAAATCCACATTTACGCTCGAGTAACTCTTAACTTGGAATGTGAATATGCCTAAATACCGCCGATGCGCGTTGATTCTATTGGTCATAGGACTTATTACGTGGACGCCCTGGACCCGAGCTTGGGCCTTTACCGCGCCCACCCAAAACAGCCGTTCTTTCACGTGCGATTCTGCAATTCGCGTCATGCCGTTGGGTGATTCGATTACGCGTGGCAGCGGCACGCCAGACTCAACCGGCTATCGATTGCCGCTCTTTGTCAATTTAGGCGGCACCGGCTATGAGACCAATTTTGTAGGGGCAGAACGAGATGGCGGCGCGGCGCCGCTGGCCTTTGATACGGATCACAATGGCTATAGCGGTCGCACTGCCGAATGGATTGCCTCGCAAATAGATGCCTTTTTAAATGCTGCGCCAGCAGACGTAATTCTGCTGCACATTGGCACCAACGATCTGCTCGACGGCCAAACACCCAGCCAGGTTGCGGCTGAAGTAGCAGACATTTTGGACGCCATTGACCATTGGGAAAGCAATCACGACCCAGTCACAGTGCTGTTGGCCCAAATCATCAATACGCCAGGACATAATGCAGCCATTTCCACATTTAACGAACAGCTGCAAGCAGTGGTGCAAACACGCGTTGCCAGCGGCGATCAGCTGCTTTTGGTAGATATGGAAAATGACGCCGGATTAAGCTATGACATAGACAGCCTGGACTTTATGGATGATGTGCACCCATCGCATGAAGGGTACCAAAAAATGGCCACTCTATGGCGGCAAACCATCCAAAATGAGCTAAACTGGCCCATCTGTGCCGCCTTGCAGGTGGCCATGAGTATCCCTTCCACCCTTGTGACCAGCAGCACAGCCGCAAACTTTAGTGTGCGCATCGTCAATGATGGCGCCAAAAGCATAAGCGATCTGACCGTTGCCAGTCCCTCTGCACCAGACTGTGCGCGCAACTTAGGCTCTTTGCAAGCAGGCAAGAGTACACAATTTAGCTGTACCGTGCCCAATATTACGGGCGATTTTCAACAGTACGTGACTGTAACGGGCGCGCACCCAGATGAAGGCAAATTGACAAATCAATACGCTCTTTATATTACGGCCCAGCTGGCGAATCTGGCGCCGCTGGTTGACCTGAGTGGGCCCGTCCAGGGCGGCGGCAACTTTGCGCTACAGTATGTAGAGGATGCCGGGCCACAGCCCATTGCCGCGCCCGATGCGTTGATTAACGACCCCGACCAGGCCACCTACGCCAGCGCCACCATCACTTTGATGGATCGTCCTGACGGCGCCGCTGAAGCGCTGGCCGTTGACACATCCAATACGGCGATTCGGGCCGCTTACCATGAAGCTACAGGCGCCCTTCAGTTGAGCGGTCCCGATAGCTTTGACAAATTTTGGCGCCTGCTGCGCAACACGACGTACGTGAACCATTCGCAAAACCCCACGGCTGGTCAGCGCACTATCGAGGTGAGCGTAAGCGACGGCTCCCCCACGCGCAATTTGTCGCGCACGCAGATCACCATTGTCCCCCAGAACGATGCGCCGCAAATTGTGGCCAATAATGGGCTGATTGTGCTGGTGGGGCAGACAACCGTATTGCAGCCGGTTCACCTGCGCGCGGCCGATGTTGATCATGCAGCGGCGGACTTGACGTTTACCGTGGTAGAAGCCCCCAGCCACGGCCTGCTGCGGCGCGACGCCACGCCGCTTGCGTCGGGAGACACCTTTAGCCAGGCCGAGCTGGATGCCCGCCGCATCCTGTATCAACACACGGGCAATACAGTTGCCACAGATAGCTTTTCGTTTCGCGTGGCGGATGCCGCAGGTGCAACCACGCCCGTGCAAAGTCTACAAATTACAGTAGCGGATCAACTCCCCATTTTCTTGCCCCTTGTGGCGCAATGAGCTCTTATTGCCCTTACAAACCCTCCCAAGCCCGTTCATACGCCGCAATAATGCGGTCGGTCAGTTGATTAAATTCATCACTCACCACTTGCCGAGCTGGGTCAGCATCAAACCAAGAGATGACTTCTTGGGCGCCGCGTTCGTAGGGAATTGTACAGGCAAAATCAGGCGAGATGCGTTTGATTTTGGTATTGTCGAAGATCATGCTGTTGGTCTTGTCACCCAGCAGTCCGGCCCCCCAGCGCGCATCAAATGCGTTGAGCAAGTCCGACGGCACATGCACAATCTGCGGCGGCGGCGCACCAGCGGCCCGCGCCAGCATCTCATGAATTTGATTCCACGTTATCAACTCATCTGACGTAATGTGAAACGCCTCGCCAATGGCGCGATTATTGCCCAGCAGCCCGATAAAGCCCTTGGCAAAGTCGCTGTGATGGGTCAATACCCAGAGCGAAGAGCCATCGCCATGTACAATCACCTGCTGCCCCTTGCGCATGCGATCAATGACCGTCCAGCCGCCCTGCATGGGCAGCATGGTTTTGTCATACGTATGCGATGGCCGCACAATCGTCATGGGGAATTTCTCTTCACGATAGGCGCGCATGAGCCGTTCTTCGCAGGCAATTTTGTCGCGCGAATATTGCCAGTACGGATTGTCCAACGGAGTGGACTCGGTTACAGGGAGATTGACTGGCGGCGATTGATAGGCCGAGGCCGAGCTGATAAAAATGTACTGGCCGGTGCGGTTGCGAAAGAGCGCCAGGTCCGTTTCAACATGGTCTGGGGTGTAGGCGATCCAGTCCACCACTACATCAAATTTATGGTCCGCCAACGCCGCCCGCGCCGACTCGGGATTGCGAATGTCGCCATTAAGCAACTTCACGCCTGCCGGCACCGGTCGATCCGTTTGGCCGCGGTTTAGCAGATACATCTCGTATCCACGCTCTACGGCCAGCGGTGTACAGGCCGAACTGATTTTGCCGGTGCCGCCAATAAATAGCACTTTCATAATTGTTCTCCCTTTCTGGTTCTCGGCTTAAAATCCGTCCGTAAATCGGTTGTGCATCCACAAGCATCTTATGCAGAAGTATCCATTACAAGAATTTTACGGACAGATTTACTGATTCTGAATAGACAGCTTTTTGATCATAGCAAAATGAGCATGCGGGCGCAAAAGCTATTTACGGCGCTTCCACATTCCTAGTACACAACGGCGTAAATAAACCGATGGTTGGCCGTGGCGTCAGAAGTTCGACTTCTCGGAGAAGTCGAACTTCTGACCGTAGGCGAACTTAGGCCGTCGTGTACTAGCGAAAATGATTGCCGGAAACAGGGGCTACGCCGCGCTGTATTTGCGCACCGCGGCGTGATTCAATTTAACGCCCAGGCCAGGTTTGTCTGAAAGCAGAATGTCGCCTTTATCCAGCTGCAGCGGCGCGTCGAGCAATTCATCGATCCACGCAACATCACCCAGCTGATATTCCAGAATCATAAAGTTGGCGGTCGCCGCGCAGACATGGGCAGAGGCAATTGTGCAGACCGGGCCCACCATATTGTGTGGTGCAACCGGTACTCGATAGGTTTCAGCGGCGGCGGCAATCTTTTTCAGTTCCATAATGCCGCCGGTGCGCGCCAGATCGGGCATGATGATGTCGGCAGCCTGCGCTTCGAACAATTCGCGGAAGGCAAAACGCGTCTCCAACAATTCACCGGTGCAGATGGGCGTTACCGACTCCAATGCCACGCGCGCCATGGCTTTGAGATTGTTCATGGAAAGCGGATCTTCGATCCAGAGCAGCTCATAGTCGCGCAAGGCCTGGTCCAACCGGAGCGCCGACGGCAGATCAAAAGCGCCGTGGCCGTCGATACAAAGATCAATATCGGCGCCCACCGCCTGGCGTACGGAACGCACCATGGCCTCAGTCAGCCGCAGATCGGCGCTGGTCATTACGCCATTGATCGAGTGACCAGACGCAATGGGTTCATCCACATCCATTTTGAGCGCCGTTAACCCAGCTTCCACCGCTGCCACCGCCTTGGCGGCATACTCTTCCTCCACATAATCGGCGCCGCGAAAAAAGCCATCGGCGTAGACGCGGATGCGCTCGTGACATTGCCCACCCAGGAGTTGATAGATCGGTACATTCAAGCTCTGACCAAGAATATCCCACAGGGCCGTCTCTATACCGCTGATGGCGGCCATGTGTACGCCTTGGCGCACCAACTGCTGCCAAATCAACTCAATGCGCCGCGGGTCCTGACCAACCAAGGTTGCGCCGGCCTCTGCGATTGATTGGGCGATACCGCTGGCTTTATACCCCAATGATTCTCCCAAGCCAATAATGCCGGCGTCGGTCTCCACCTCCACAAAAAACATGGGAAAACGCGGCCAATGGCGACCTTTGACGGGATAGACATTGACGGCTGTGATTTTCATGATGAGATTCCTTTCAGTGAGCATACCGTATGTTGCGCCCCCGAGAATAATAAACTTCCGCTGCACTTGCTAAACGCGCGAGTGCAGCGGAAGTTTAGCAAAGGGCCGCCACAAATCTTTTTGACCTTTGCTTTTACGGTTGAAATGACAACCGGAATTCCCTATTGAGTGCTTTGTAACCCAAATGTTGTGCAGTTTTTGCACAGAAACAACTTTAGATTATTTGCGTTACAAGGCATTGAGTGATACTGCGAAAGAAGAGTTTGGTTTTATTCAGGGCTAATCATCATCGGGCTCCGGCGTGGCCGTCTCCGCATCTTCTGGCTGTGGCTCTTCTGGAGCAGCCGTTTCGGCATTGGGTGAGGTCGGCTCAGCGGCGGGTTCATCATCAACGGGCGCCTCCTCGGCCTCCTCAGGCGCGGGCGTGGCGGCGGGTGCAGGTTCTGGGTTGGGGGGTGGCGGCGGCTCACCGCCGGGCACATCGGTCGCGCCGGGCACATCGGTCGCGCTGGGCACATCGGTCGCGGCAGGCTCTGTGGTGGGTGCAGGGTCTGCGGTCGGCTCGCTCGTTGCACCCTCCTCGGGTGTACTTGTGGCCGTCGGCTCTGCTTCTGCCGTCGGGGATGTTTGTGTCGGTTCCAGGCTAGGCGCCGGATGCGGCGGCGCCATTTCACCCGAATCGGCCGTCGGCGTGGCGGTGGGCCATCCTTCACCAGAAGATTGCGTGGGTACGTCTGTGGCCGTCGGCTCTGGCGTTGGCTCGTCCGCGTCCGGCGTTGGCGTATTCTCCGGCTCGTCTGTCGGTTCTGCCGTCGATTCATTAGTCGCCTCAGCAGCGGGCGTTGTTGATGCTTCTGGCGTGCTGCTGTCTTCTGGTGTACCACTCTCTTCCGGTGTACCATCAGCCTGGGCCGTTGGCGTCACCTCGCCGGTGGCGTCGGGCGTGGTTTCTGGCGTCTCTGTATCCGCTTCGGCAGTCACCGTGGCGGTAGGCGGTATCAACACGTGCGATTGCGGCGTGTCGGTGGCTGCTGGCGCAGCGGGGGGCGCCGTCACCGTAACCGGGACATTGGTTGGCGCAGCTTTTGTCCCTGCATCAGCGTTTGAATCAGACGAAGTGGAACTGGATGAGTTAGAACTGGATGAATTTGAACTCGACGAGTTAGGACTGGACGCGTTTGATTCTGACTGATGAGATGTGGCCGGTGTGGGCTGCACCACAACGGTAGTCGGCGTGGCGGTCGCCACAATCACCGGCTGCTGCACAGGCGGCGTAGCCGTTGGCGGGGCCGGCGTTTGGGTGGGCGCCGGTGTAAAGGTTGGATAGAGCGTATTGGTGGGCGTCGGTTGTGGCGGCTCAGTGACCGTGGGCGGCAACGTCTGGGTAGGCGCTATGGCCGTTGGCGAAACAATGGGCGGCGGCGTCGGCGCCGTTTCTTCCGATATAATGCCCTGAATGGGCGCGGCCGTATTGTTTTCCAGGTGCGTACGTAGACCGCGCACCAGCGCCACCACCGCCAATAGGAGACAAGCAGCAATCACAATACCGGCGGCGGGCCGCAGAACGCGCATGGCATCTTCAGAAATCAGACGCAAAAAGAATGATTTGCGCGGCGCCGGCGCAGTGCCCGCAACGCTGCCGGGCACTGCGCTGGTTAGGGCGCCGGGCGGCAACGTGGGTGCAGGGGTAATCGACAACCCAAAAGGGCGCTGCCCATTGCGCAGGCGACCGTGCATTTGGCCTTGCGCCAGGCTAGTCTGCTGGGCCAGGGCCATTTCACCCACGGCTTGACGCCCGCGCTCGAAGGCTTCCGCAGAGAGCCTAATGGGTGGCGCTTTGCGCACGGCGGTCAGCAGGCGCAAAAGAGGTTCTAATTCGGCCGCATCGCTTGGATACTTAACCAAACAGTCCTCAATCGACTCACCCGCTTCGATGGCCTGTATGCAATTAGCTAACAGTTCTTCAAAGCTCATTTAAACTCTGCTCTGTTTGAAAACAAAAGTTTCGGCCGTACGCAAATCTGGCGCACATCGCATTGCATACGATCTGGCTTGCGATCCACAGGCGCTGCGGAAGTGGTGTACCGAGTAATTCACTATTTTTCAACTAAATACCGCCGTAAGCTTTCAAGGGAGCGATGTTGGAGCGCCTTGATGGCTCCTTGACTTTTTTGCATAATTTGGGCCGTCTCGGCAATGCTAAACTCTTCAATAAAGCGCAAGACAATCACTTGACGCTGCTGCTCATTTAAGAGTTTCAACTTTTGCAACAGCAGGTCAAAATCGACCCGCTCTTCCACCTCTTGCGTCAGCGATTTCCGTTCGGCAATTGCTTCCATCTGCTCAATGGGCAGCGCAGTAGAACGCTTCTGTTTGCGCAAATTGTCCACCATCTTGTTATAGGCCATGCGGTAAAGCCAGGCCGAAAAGATGGCTACATTGTCCTTGGGGGAAATTTGATATTTGCAGACGTTTTCAATCAGGCGCAAAAATACTTGTCCCATGATCTCTTCGGCGGCTTCATAATCTTCCAACCGCGCCACGAGGAAGCGAAAAACGCGATCCGCATAGAGCAGATAAAGCCCATCGAACGCTTGCGGATCGCCACTTTTCTGCGCGCGCTGCAACAAATCGACTAAAACCTGCTCATCAATTTGGTCGCCGCGCTGAATCTCTGTCATGAGATCAATTCCACAACTGTAATGAATACGTCAGAGTTCTGGGAAAGTTACGGAATTACTATACCGCGCCTTGGCGCTTGCCGCCAAAGCGTGAATTGAGCAATTGCCAGGTAGAGGGCTTGAGTTTTTGCGGAGATAATTCTAGCGTGATTAGAACTATCCGAGCACCTTTAGCGCGGTCGGCGCGCTTTGCTTTGGGCTAATTTTATACTGCACATCTACCAGCTTGCCCGTCTCATCAATGACGAACTGGCTACGAATAATACCCATATACTTTTTGCCATACATAGACTTTTCGCCCCACACACCATAGGCATCGGCAATGGCGTGGTCTTCATCTACCAACAGCGTAAAAGGCAGATCGTACTTGCTCTTAAATTTTTGGTGCGAGGTCACGCCGTCGGGGCTGACGCCCAACACAACGGCATTCTGCTCTTGAATGGCGGGGTAACTATCACGCAGCCCACAAGCCTGGGTGGTGCAGCCGCTGGTATCGTCTTTCGGATAAAAATAGAGCACCACGCGCTGGCCGCGATAATCATGCAGCTTGACCGTTTCCCCCTGGTCCGTTACAGCCTCAAAATCCGGCGCGGCATCGTTTACTTGTAATTGAGACATCCTTTTCTCCTTGTAGTCTTAGCGGATAAATTGGTATTTTGCTGGAAGCCTAAATAAAGATGCAGGAGACGAGACGTCTCCTGCATCATCTTGCACAGATAGATGAGGGGTGTGCATAATTTGCTGTTCAGCTGGACATTTGTACGTGGACTCACGTGCGACGCACGCTAACCACCTCTACCCGACTGCTTTACCTATGCAGACCGCTCAGATAGATCAGCTGCAACTAGCGTTCATAATAGATCACATCGCCTTGCGCCGACCGATAGGTGCTAAATTCCGGCTCTGCGCCGGAGATATTGCGCCGAATCTTTTTTTCCGCCATGCGCATGGTCAGCGACCAGCCGATCAGCGTGAGCCCAGCAAAGAGAATGACCGAAGCGACCATATAGGCCAGCAGTTCCGGCCAGACCAAAATTGCCAGGGCCATCAAGGTCAGCAGCAGCCCCGGCGCCAGCAGCAGCCACCAGGCGCCGCCGCCAATGGCGCGTCCGATATTCTGCCCTATGGGGCCAAAGCGGATAAATCGAAAACCACTATTCATTATGTATCCTCCCTTGCTAGTCGCGCGAGCGACCCGTCAGCAGAAACACATAGTAGAGCAGCGTCAAGATGGCGCTTACCGCCGCCGCCACATATGTGAGCGCCGCCGCATCCAGCACTCTGTTCACCCCCTGCATTTCCTGCGGGGCGAGAATTCCTTCTGTAACTAACAGCTTCTTGGCGCGGCTGCTGGCATCAAATTCCACCGGCAGCGTCACAATGGTAAAGAGCGTGGTCACACCCAAAACGGCGACACCCACCCAGGCCAGGCTGGTTCCCACCACATTCATCAGCAGAAAACCGGCCATAATAATAATCGGCCCCAACCAACTGCCAAATTGCACGGCCGGTACCATGGCCGAGCGCAATTTTAGCGGCGCATAATGAGCTTGATCTTGAATGGCGTGACCAGCTTCGTGAGCCGCCACACCGACCGCCGCCAAGCTAGGGCTATCAAAAACATCTGGGCTCAAACGCAGCGTTTTGGAGCGTGGATCATAGTGATCGCTCAAAAAGCCGTTGACCCTCTCTACCGCAACATTGCCTAACCCATTGGCGTCCAAAATGCGGCGGGCGGCGGCGGCGCCTGTGGCCCCCGTCCCACTGCGCACCTTCGAATATTTATTAAAAGCCGACTTAACCCGCCATTGGGCCCAAAAGCCAAAAAGCAGCGCCGGTATCATAATCACAAAATACAGCGGATTCATGGCGTAAAACATGCTTTGCACTCCTTCTAAGTTTCTTATAAACTTATGTTACGCAAGCCCGGCGGAAAGTCGGCTCGCCGACGTTCCTGTTTCTCTCTCGCAGACTGGCTTTCGCTGCGTAACGTGTATTATAAACTCCGCAAATTTTTACATTTACAGTACGTAATAACTGTACCAAAGTTTTCAATGTATTACGTTAGAGGACTATTAGTCTTTTGTTATAAATTAGGGCTCACGCAAGCCCGGCGGAAAGTCGGCTCGCCGACGTTCCTGTTTCTCTCTCGCAGACTGGCTGCCGCTGCGTAATGTGAGTTATAAATTAAGGCTCACACCCGCTTGACGCCAAAGTTCTACGCCTTAGAAGCTGTCTGAAATGGTGATTAAGGCGTGTC
>JACKBC010000029.1 GCA_020634755.1 Caldilineaceae bacterium
CCATCCAATTGGATCTGCAAGGGACCAAGCAGCGCAATTGTGAGAGAAGTCAACGTAACTAAAACCTATAGCGTAAAGATGGATACAGTAAACGTGGCGAATTGTACCATCATTTTGTTGCTATACCTATTATAACTCAAGTTGCTGCCTACCTTTTCTACACGCGAGTGAACTTGTGCACTCGCGGCCGTTGCGCTCAAGCCGGTTGTCTTGATTGGCAGGGATGCCCAAATCCGTGCAACGATCGGCCGATTTGCGCCCTTCCTCTTTGAGCGTATCGTCCGCCGAAAACTGAAATGGCCTCTGCAAAGTTCCTCGTGATTACTCCATTAACGATGTTTGCCCACTTTGACAGGCTGCAGCAACGATGGCTTTTCCTAGTTCAATCTTGTTCCCCGGAGGCGAACCGCATTTAGAACGACAGATCGCACAAAATCAGGCTGTCCATCGTGACCGCTCCCTGAATTTGGCGAGGCTTAAGACATATCTGTTCCGTTCTCCACTAAGTCCCGCATTCGATCTCTCCAATCGCGTACTTGCGCTTGCTTCTGTGCTGCTTCAGCAACCGTAGCAGGCAATGATTCGGCCACAGCAGTGATGTGTTGGCCAACAACATCGTGATACCAGCGCGAATTTGCGACATGTCCACTCTGCAGGGCAACGGTATAATGCATGACCGCAGCCTCTCTATCGCCCTCTTCAGCGGATAGCAGGGCAAGGCCGGCGAGTGCCGTCATGCTGGGCAATAGAATGAGCGTCCGCGCAGCAAGTTGCAGATTTTCCTCAAGATAGTTGCGCGCTTGATGCAAGTCACCCAGCCGCAACGCCACAATGCCGAGACAGCCAAGCGTCTGGCCCAGCCCATTCGTATCCTCTGTCGTGCGAAAGAGCGCAAGCGCTTCCAATAAGTGGGCCTGTGCTGCGCCATAGCTGCCTCTGACCATTGCAATACGGCCCAGATTTTTCACTGTGTAGCCGCTCTGTAGCTTGGGATAGAACGACAATGTTTGTTGGAAACGTGCTTCTGCTTCCGCATAACGGCCTAGGTGCATCAGGGCAAACGCAGAAACGACTGTCGGCGTAACTGGCTCTCCAGGTATGTTTCGCGCACGGTACACGGCGCTTGGCTCCTCAAATACTTGTAGACCCTTCGTAAACTTGCCGCTATAGACCAAAATGCCAATCAACATGTGAACCGCACTTGCGCGTGCTTTTGGATCATGCAACGTTGTGAAGATCACAATCGATTGGTGGATCAGTTCTTCCGCTTCCTCAAATCTGCCTTCCCAGCGGGCAACGTGACTGAGATTTTTCAGTGATTCGCCAATCCCTCTGATATCACCCATCGTTTGACGCAGCGCTAGCCCTTCTTCGGTCAAGGTTCGGGCACGCGCCAGCAATCCGAGTGATTGCGAGCCACGCGCAACCAGATCGATCCCCTGCGCAATATGCCAGGGATCATCGAGTGTACGGACGATTGCCAGGGCTTGCGCCGCGCATGTCCTGGCTTGTTTGCGATCAATGCCATAGGCGATCTCGGCCTCTTCATGGAGCAACTGGGCTTGTTCGAGGCGAGTATCGTAGCTGGCAAGTGACGGGTCCTCCAACCAGCTTCGTGCTTGCTGTAGTGCCTGCTGTGCGGAAGTGTTCTGTTTCAAGTGACGATAGAATCTGCTTAACCATAGGAAGACGCGCACGAGAAAACGAACTAATTCAGGTTGTGCCAGCATTGCGTCTCTAGCCTGGGGCTCGCTCGCTTGCTTCTCATCGGATGCCATAGTTGCCAACCGTGTCACTGCCGGTTGACACATCGCTTCCCCCTCATGTAACCGGTTCTGCCACAGATAGAACAAGCCCAAAGTATCAAGCGCCTTGGCTAGCTGTTCAATTCGGGCTCGGTTCACGGCCCACTGCCAAGCAGCGCGCACATTTTCGCTCTCCGCCTCAATTTCGGCGATCGCCGCTTGCTGACGTGGCCCCTTCAAGTCGCCCATGCGCTGCGCAAGGAAGGCACAGTAGAAAGCACTATGCGCGTCATGAATCGCCGTTGCTTCGCCTGTTATAGAATCTGACATCAAGAATTCCGCTGAACTTTGCTGTGGAATTTCCTGAAGGACATAGCGCCCATTGGGATAGAGGTGAATGCGCAATTGCCGCGTTAGGGCAGCCAAGGTTGCATCGGTGGCACCAACGACGGTCTGCGCTGCCTCACGTGTAAAACCTCCACGAAAGACAGTCAATTTCTGCAAGGTAGCTTGTTCAAAATTGGAAATATAGGGCATTGTGATCGTTACGTTTTCAGTTCGTCCAACAGTTCTTGTGCCGCAACCAAGTCAGCAGTGGCAAATCCCTCGGTGAACCAACCGTAGATTTTGGATAATAGTTGGTGTGCCTCAGCGATTTTGCCCTGTTGCTGCCAAAGCCGACAGAGGCTGGTGGTGGTGCGTAGTTCCAGGGAGCGGCTTCCCTGCTTGCGTGCCGTGTCAATGGCAAGATGGTACGTGCGCTCGACTTCAGAAATTGGCGCGTTGCTCACGCGGAGGCAGTCCCCCCGTAGCTTCAGCAGTTGGGCGTTCCAATGACAGTCGCCGCTCGTTTCGGCATAGACCAACGTGCTGTCAATTTCGGTAGCGGCTGCATCAAAGTCCGATGCCAGGATATACGCTTCGGCCAGGAGTGAACGCCAGACACATTCATAGAAGTAATTTTCGCGAGCGCGGTGCTCATCGGCATTTTCACGCATGATCTGGATGCCATCAGTAAGCTGACCCTGCTGGACAAGCAGCCAGCCGCGATAGATCATCCCCCACCGCAGAGAAAAGTCGTCGTGGCGTTTGGTGGTCAATTCGACAAGTTCGGCGGAGAGTCGGTCCACGGTCGCAATGTCGCCGCAGAAGAGTGCGATGGAACTATAGTGATGTAAGGGAACTGCCACCTGCTCGTATTCATACTTGCGGCGCAATTCCAATGCTCTAGTTATGTGTTGGAGCGCTTGCACCGGAAACCCAAGCAGCCAAAGACAATAGGCAAAACGGGTCAAGAATCCGATATTGCTTTGGGACGAATTTCCAGGTGTGACCAAGCGAATTTGTGTAAAATGGTTGTGTGCGTTTACCAGGGCGCCGCGACGCATCAGCGTGCTGGCAATCGCAAAGTGGGCGTGTTCCAACATCATTGGATCGCCGATATCAACAGCTGCCTTAAAAAAAGTATTACCCAATTCCTGTGCACGCATCCATTCGCCACGGACCCGCGCATACCCCGCCAGTTCCTTGAGGATTGTTGCCTGTTGGCTCGGGGTGCCGACTTCTTGTGCCAGTAGATGAGCGGCCTGTAAATTCTGATGTATCACTGGTGCACCCAAACCATAGGCACGCGTTTCATCTTTTATGAGTGCCAGTAACAGATCAACTTCTATCTGTCGAGTTTTCGTATTCTGTGGCAATTGCCGCAAGGCGGCAAGCGCCAGTTGACGATACTTGATGGCTTCCTGATGGGCGAAGAGCACTCTTGCACCGTCGGCGGCACGTTGATAGAAGTCGACTGCCTGATCCAATAGGCCCGCCGCTGCGTAATGGATGGCAAGCTGGCCACTGACATTGTCAAGATTTTCACCGTGCACTGCCGCCAGCGCCATGGCGACGTGATGATGCAGTTGTTGACGCTGGATTGGGCTGATCTCAGCGTAGGCGACATCACGGATGCGGTCATGGGTGAAGTCAAAGCGCGTGGCCGAAACGGTGTCGATGATGCGGCGCTGCCACAACTCATCGAGCGCGGTGACAACGGTCTGCTCGTCGAGTTGGGCTGCCTGTGCCAAAAGCATGAGGTCAAAGCTACGGCCGATGGTCGCACCAAGCTGCGCCAAACGTTGTGCTGCCGGTGAGAGTTGCGCAAGTCGGCCCTGGATCACGGTGTACATTTTGGCGGGCATGTGCACTTGCGCATAATCGCCCTGCGCGGTGGCGAGTGGCGACGATAGCATCAGGTGGGGTTTGGTTGTCGGTCGCATGGTTTCGATCACGAACAACGGATTGCCCGCTGTGTCATGAAAGAGCCTTCTCGTTAAATCGTCAGTCAGAGTTGCGTCTGCTACTTTGGTGGCCAGTGCTGTTGTTGCAGCCGCATCGAGAGGTGTTAGGGCAAGCTCTGTCCAACGGTCCTGGCGCTGTAACTGTTGACGCAGACGGTGCAATGGATGCTCAGCCTCGATCTCATCGCTGCGGACTGTGGCAACAACCAGCAGCTTCCTCTCACGACTCTCAACCAAATATTGCAGCCATTCCAGCGTATCTACATCTGTCCACTGTACATCATCGAGCACGAGCAGCAATGGTTCATTGGGCGTGGCAAACCCATGACACAACGCATCAAAGAGACGCTTCCGTTGCCAACTCTCTCGCAGCGGTGCCGGCGCGGAAAGCTGGGGGTGTTCGATCAGCAATTCCGGCAGCAAGCGGATAAGTTCCGTCAACCAGAGGGCATCCAGTTGCGCCAAACTGCTTTGCAATGGCGCAGCACGTAACCAATCGGTGATCGGGCCATAGGCCAGTTGTCCTTGCAACGCGTGCGAACGGGTACGTGCCACGGATGCACCCGCTTGTTCGGCCAGGAGCAGTAGCTCCTCTACTAGCCGTGTCTTGCCAATGCCCGCTTCACCACCAATGCAGAGAAAGTGGGGTTGCTGTAGGTTATGCCAGAGATTCTGCACAAGCTGCCATTCCCGCGCGCGACCGATCAACGGGAATTCAACGGCTGTGGTCACGCGGTGGAGTATTTTTGAATCTTGTGTGGATCGAGATTGCAATGAATCTATACTGCGGTTGTGATGGGAACCAGCGTTTTCACCTTGCCAAAAACTCCGGTTCCCACTCAGAGCCCACTGTAATTGTGGTGCCTGGGTCTGCGGCGCCGTACCAGCGCGAATCTCGGCCACAAGCGCCAAGGTGGTGGTACTCGGCTCGACATCCAATTCCCGTTCTAACTGTTCCCGGCAAAGTTCAAAGTGGGCCAACGCGGCGCCGCGCTGACCGTTCTGCGCCAACAACGCCATCAATTGGCGGTGCGCATCTTCGCGCCACGGCTCCAACGCTAGAATGCGCCGCGTGGCCGTTATTGCATCATCAAGCTGCCCATCGGCGTGCAAGCGCAGGCTCAGCCGCTGCAACCCCTGTAACATCAGCTCCCGTAGGCGTCCACGCTGTAGCAGGACCCACTCTTCAAAGGCGGGCGCGTTTAGCACGTAGAAACCTTCCAAAAAGTCGCCCTCATTGAGCATTCCAGCGCTCGTTAACGTCTCGGCTACATTGTCAACTGACGATTGTTCACTATCAACTGACGATTGTTCACTGCGTACTGCCTCATGCCACGTTTCGAACGCGCGCACATCGACCCATACATTGGCATCCAAGTTTAGGGATACACGATCGCGCTCCACGATCAGGTATGGCCGCAAACATCGACGCAACCGCGTCAGTTCTTTACGCAGATTCATCCGTGCATTGGACTCTGGTACATCTGGCCACAATAGGCTGGCCAACGCGACACGCGTATGGGCGCGCCCGGTCACGGCTAAATAACAGAGCAATGCTTGTGCTTTTCGTGAGGTGAGTTTCGTCAGCGGTTGATCGTCAATGGTGATGTGATACTCACCCAATAGAAAGAGAGATAATTTTGGATTCACGCGACTTTCCCAAAAAATCCACGCTTTTTCCACACTTTTGGCTACGGGCGCCCGCTATAGTAGGACCATACATCAAGATTATAACACACTATCTTGAATCATTATTAGGCTTCTACCAAGGAAGGCGCCGTATGTCCACCCAACAAGAAGCAAACGTTATCCCTGAAAAAGGTTGGGCATAATCCCCTGGGTGCTCAACTCAATCGCCAAACGATTGTATTTGTGTAAATTGTGTTTGTGTAAAGAAGACAAGGAGAACCTAGAAGATGTCTAGATTGACCATCGCAATAACCGTACTTATGTTATTGGCGCTGCTATCCGCGGCCTGCGTTCCCATTCAAGCACCTTCTGGTGCATCAAGTACTGAGACATCGAGTGCTGAGACGCTTGATGCCAAGATTGCGGAAGCCATGCGCGGGGCCGGGCCGCCGATCTCTGCCGAGGCCACGATTATGGATTGGCCACCCGAAATGGGGGGCGAATGGACAGTACTGCGTGAGGGCACCAACGGTTGGACCTGTCTGCCGGGCATGCCTTACTACCCGGAAGGCATCGGTCGCCCCATGTGCATTGACGAGGTCTGGCTGGACTTTATGAAGGCACGGATTGCCGGTGAGGAATTTGCGCCGGTCACCAAGCCAGGTGTTGCGTATATGCTCGCCGGTGGGGGCGGTCCCAGCATCGTCGATCCTTTCGTCACGGAACCGGGACCCGATGAAGAGTGGATTGTTGATGCACCACCGCACATGATGATCCTGACGCCGGGCGACGTCTCGGGCTATTCGCGCACCCCCAGCCCGCAGCCGTGGGCCATGTTCCCGGACACATCCTTCAAACATCTGATGTTGGCCGTACCCATGCCGGTGGAAACAGACGACGCAAGTCTTGACCCCAAGATTGCCGAAGCCATGCGCGGAGCAGGGCCGCCGATCTCTGCCGAGGCCACGATTATGGACTGGCCACCAGAAATGGGCGGCGAATGGACGGTGCTGCGTGAGGGCACCAACGGTTGGACCTGTCTGCCGGGCATGCCTTACTACCCAGAAGGTATTGGCCGCCCCATGTGTATTGACGAGGTATGGCTGGCTTTTATGAAGGCACGCATCGCTGGTGAGGAATTTGCACCGGTCACCAAGCCAGGTGTTGCGTATATGCTCGCCGGTGGGGGCGGTCCCAGCATCGTCGATCCTTTCGTCACGGAGCCGGGACCCGATGAAGAGTGGATCATCGATGCCCCACCGCACATGATGATCCTGACGCCAGGTGACTTATCGGGCTATTCGCGCACGCCTGGCCCGCAACCGTGGGCCATGTTCCCCGACACTTCGTTTGCACATATCATGTTGGCCATTCCCATGCCGGCGCAGTAGGATGCAGATGGCCTAGGGCCGCTCTGGCTTCAATTCGTGATGACCCGCGATTCGATGAGATCGTGGGTAGCCTATAGGATAGTGGTAATAAAGGTGGGTTCACCGGGATCCCATGTAGTTGACGTCCCCGGCACTTTCATTCGTCTACCGAGTCATTTCGTCGAAAGTGCCGGGGACATTCGCTGTCAACCACATGAATTCCTGAAGAGCCATAAAAGTGAAACAAATGGTGTACAAAATGGGAGAAAGAGGATGACAGCAGAGATGATATTCCCGCGCACTTCACCCGAGGCAGAAGGCATTGTATCGGCTGGCGTGCTGGCATTTTTGGAAGCCGCGGATGAGACGATCCATGATCTACACAGCTTCATGTTGCTGCGGCACGGAAGGGTGGTTGCAGAGGGGTGGTGGTCTCCTTATGCACCGGACTATCCTCACACGCTCTATTCGTTGAGCAAGAGCTTTGTCTCGACGGCGATTGGGCTGGCCGCCGCTGAAGGCCGGTTGTCTGTTGATGATTTTGTGCTCTCCCTCCTGCCTGATGACCGTCCACCGCTTGTGAACGAGCAGCAGGCCGCATTGCGCGTGCGCCATCTCTTGACCATGACATCCGGTCACGATCCGGAGACGGAAGGGCTCATGTTTAGGCAACCGGAGGGAAACTGGGCCAAGGGCTTTCTCAGCCAGCCCATGATCCATCCGCCCGGGACGCACTTTACCTACGAAAATGGTGCAACCTACATGCTCTCGGCCATTGTACAGCAGGTGACGGGGATGACGGTGCTGGACTATCTACAGCCACGCCTCTTTGCGCCGCTTGGCATTGACAATGCAACCTGGAGCGTCGGCCCGCGCGGCATCAACATCGGGTTTACCGGGTTGAGCCTGACGACCGAAGCAATTGCGCGGTTTGGGCAATTGTACTTACAAAAAGGTGTGTGGCAGGGCAAACAACTCCTACCCACAGCGTGGGTGGAAGCCGCGACCAAACGCCAAGTTTCCAACGGCGCCAACCCCGATGTGGACGAAGAACAGGGCTATGGCTACCAGTTCTGGCGCACCCGGTACGGCGCCTATCGCGGCGACGGCGCCTTTGGCCAGTTCTGCGAGATTTGGCCGGAACACGATGTTGTGCTGGCCATCACCGGCGGCAAAGAGGGAATGGAAGTCATCCAGGACCTGATCTGGGAACATCTGCTGCCGGCGACGAGGCCCACAGCCTTGCCAACAGATGATGAGTCACAACAGGCCCTGTACAGGAAACTGAGTCGTCTATCCATTGCTGTACCCCAAGGTCAGCCATCATCTCCACTGGCGGCGAAGGTGTCGCAACGCACCTATGATTTTAGGGCGCATGAACAAAACCCGACGAATCTACACTTCGACTTTGGACACGGCCCCTTTTTTGTCACCTTTGCCACCATTACGTTCGACTTTACGGTATCCTCTGCACAAGGGGACGGCTGCATCTGTACAATTGTCGATAATCGGGCTAGCCATGAGGTTGCCTGTGGCCACGGTCACTGGCGCATGGGCACGACGACGGTCAACAGTACAGATGGCCACACCTTGCAACCCGTGGCGGCAAGCGGCGCCTGGACAGCCGATGACACCTATGAGATGCAGTGGTGTTTTGTTGAGACTGCGTTTCGCACCACCCTCATCTGCCGTTTTGAAGAGGAGAGAATTACCGTCGATTGGCATGAAAATGCCCGCTTTGGGGAGGTCAAGTCATTACAGTTGCGGGGGCGGGTAGTGATGTTGTCATAGATGTAGATGTAACCAGCTACCGGTCGCAGCAGTTTTTCATTTGCACCAGATTCGTTAAAAGAGCTGTCAAATCATATGAATCGGCATTCCTGCCGTCTTTGGCACAGGTCACGCCACCCGTCGCATTCCCAATGGCGCTTGGGTCACGGTAGACAGCGCCAATGGTCGAGTGACCTGGGCAAGGGATTGTGCAGTATCGTCATAATAATTTGGAGTCATGAAAGAAACGAAGGTAAAGATAAATGAAAGAGTTTCGGGGTAAAGTCGCCGTTATTACAGGGGCAGCCAGCGGGATAGGATTTGCTCTGGCTGAACGCTGTGCTCAGGAGGGCATGAAGGTAGTATTGGCTGATGTGGAAGAGCCGGCCCTACGCGCGGCTGAAGAGCGGCTTCGTGCGGCAGGTGCCATTACGTTAGGTGTTGTTACTGATGTTTCAAAGGAAACCGAGGTGGAAAAGCTTGCCCAGACAACCCTTCAAACCTTTGGCGGTGTGCATCTACTCTGCAACAATGCTGGCGTCAGCGCAGGTACGACGGTCTGGCAGAGCAGCCTGGCAGACTGGCAGTGGGTGCTGGGCGTGAACCTGTGGGGCGTGATTTATGGCATCCGTACGTTTGTTCCGATCATGCTTGCTCAAGAGAGCGAAAGCCACATTGTGAATACGGTTTCCCTGGCCGGCATGGTGTCACTTCCGGGCATGGCAAGCTATAAAGTCTCCAAGCAAGGGGTGATTACGCTCAGCGAGACTCTTTATCATGAATTGAAGAATCAGACAGCCAAAGTCGGTGTATCGGTGTTATTTCCAGGTGGCGTCAGGACACGCCTGATCGACTCAGCAAGAAATCGGCCTACTGACCTCCAGAATGACCCGAGTCTGGATACACAAACGCCCGAAGAGAAAAAACAGCGTGAAGCGAGACGACAGAGGAAGCGCGAACAGGGATTAGATCCTGCTGTGGTTGCGCATCGCCTTTTTGATGCCCTTCGTGCTGGCAAATTCTACATCTTCGTCCAACCAGAACAAAAGTCGGAAGCGCAACTGCGTATGGAAGACATTTTGCAGGAACAGAACCCAAGGCACGCATTTGCAACAAGCTAACCATTGCGCACGATAGTCAGGGGCAAATGCTGGGATATACCTTTGGAGATTACGAGCCAGTTTTTGCGATGCGAGTCGTGTATCTACGATCTGCCCATTTTGGGTGGCGATCAAGACACTATATCTCTTGTTTGGCAAGGACTTTGTGCTGTAACCATCCCCGCATTGCCGCCATTGGCAATGTCGCTCGCTTTGAGATGACTGCAGCTACGATGGCGTATTCTAGTACAATTTTGTTCCTCGGAGACGCAACGCATTCCCCACGACAAAAACTCACAAACTCAGAACGCCATTGTAGCCACCGTTTGAATTTGGCGAAGATTGATGTAAAGAGTTTCCGTCTTGTTTTTGAATTATCAAATGGCGTTGAACACATTGTATGAAATCTGTCAATGTTTCTGGTATAATACAACCATTGCAAACGGAATATTGTGATGGAGCAAGAAGTCAGATGACAATATTAGAACAAGTGCGAGAGTTGATTCCAGGATTACTACCGGGTGAAAAAGCGCAGGCACTACAGTGGCTTGCCAAAGATATCGGAAACGCCTCTCCTGGCATTGAGAGTACGCCAGGGGTATGTGGTGGGGATCCCTGCATTGTCAGAACACGAATCCCTGTATGGTTGTTGGTAGAAGCAAAACAAGCGGGGAGCAGTGAATCCGATATCCTTCGTGCCTATCCAACACTTTGTGCGGAGGATCTTACCAATGCATGGGCATACTATCGAGCACATAAGGTGGAGATCGAACGCCAAATCGCTGAGAACGAGATGGCGTAAGCGATGGCTCGATTATATGCGGATGAGAATTTCCCCTTACCCGTTGTGGAAGAACTACGCAAGTTGGGGTATGATGTGCTGACGATCGAGGAGGATGGCAAAGCAAATCAAGGCTATCCAGATGAGTTGGTTTTACATGATGCAAGTGCGCAAGATCGGGCTGTTCTTACGATGAACAGGAAACATTTTCGGGCGTTGCATACTCAATCGTTTGTTCATGCTGGGATTATACTCTGCACTTACAATCCTAACTTTGTCCAACTGGCGCAGCGAATTCATGCTGCGATTCAGGATGAGGAGGAATTGCAGACACAGTTGCTTCGTATCACTCGCCCACAGAGTTAGGCTATTTTCCGTTCAGCAAAGTGCGAGACAGAGATGCGGCACGAACTGATTATTATGCCGCATCTCTATTGTTTGCTTATGACTTTACGTGGCGAAGCCTCAACGCGTTGCCCACCACACTAATACTCGAGAACGCCATGGCGCCTGCGGCCAGAATCGGGTGCAACTGCCGCAGAAAGTCCGGCGCCCACACAAAGGGAGCAAGGATCCCCGCGGCAATCGGGATCAACGCGATGTTATAGCCAAAGGCCCACCCCAGATTCTGCTTAATATTGCGCATGGTCGCCTTTGACAACGCAATCGCCTGCGGCACGCTGCGCAGGTCACCGCGCATGAGCGTGACGTCGGCGGTTTCCATCGCCACGTCCGTGCCGGTGCCGATGGCGATGCCGACATCGGCCTGGGCCAGCGCGGGGGCGTCGTTGATACCGTCGCCGACCATGGCGACTATATGTTTGCGCCAGGCCGTTCCAGTGGCGCTTGTGTAACCTTCCGCTTGCAACTGCTGCACATGGCTCGCTTTATCACCCGGCAACACTTCAGCGAAAACGCGTTCAATGCCGACTTCCTTGGCAATCGCCTGCGCCGTGGCTTCGTTGTCACCGGTCATCATCACGACGGTGAGTCCCAACTTCTGCAGCGCGGCCACCGCCTCTTTCGAGCCATCCTTGATCGTATCCGCCACGCCGATCAGCGCGCTGGCCTGGCCGTCAACTGCCATCCACATGGCGGTTTTGGCTTCATCCTGCAACTGCGTCGCCTTGGGGCCGAGGCCATTCAAATGCACCCCTTCCCGCTCCATCAAGCGTAGGTTGCCTAGCAGCACCTTGTGCCCATCGACCGTGGCCGCAATGCCATGACCAGCAATCCCCTCGAAGCCGGTCGGCTCACTCAACGTCAGCCCCTTCTCGCGCGCCGAGCGCACAATTGATTCACCAAGTGGGTGCTCGGAGCCCCGTTCGGCAGAAGCCGCCAGCCGCAACAGTTCATCGCCACCGGTGGCTGAGCTTGTCGAAGCCACCACATCCGTCACCGACGGTTCGCCCTTGGTGATCGTGCCGGTCTTGTCGAGCACAATGGCGGTCAGCTTGTGGGCCTGTTCCAGCGCGGCGCTGTTCTTAAACAAGATGCCGTTCTCGGCGCCCTTGCCAACGCCGACCATGATCGACGTTGGCGTGGCCAGGCCCATGGCACAGGGACAGGCAATGACGAGCACCGCGGTCAGCCGGATGAGGGCGGGCACAAATTCGCCGCCGACAGCCCACCAAATGATAAAGGTGAGCACGGCCATGCCAATCACAAAGGGCACAAAGTAGGCCGCCACCTGATCAACGACGCGCTGGATCGGCGCACGACTGCCCTGCGCCTGTTCGACCAATTTGATGATCTGCGCCAGCGCGGTCTCTTTACCGACCTTGGTGGCCTTGAACTTGAGTAAGCCCTGTTTGTTCATGGTTGCGCCGATGATCTCGTCGCCGGCCTGCTTCTCAACCGGCAGACTCTCACCGGTGATCATGCTTTCATCAATGGACGAGTGCCCTTCGGTGATCACGCCATCGACCGGCACCTTTTCACCGGGACGCACGATAACAATATCGCTTTTGATCACTTCGGCAATGGGGATGTCGCGTTCTTCGCCGTTGCGGATGACGCGCGCGGTCTTGGCTTGCAGGCCGATCAGCTTTTTGATCGCCGCACTTGTCTGCCCTTTGGCGCGCACTTCAAGTAACTTGCCCATGACAATCAAGGTAATAATGACTGCTGAGGTTTCAAAGTAGACGTGATGTCCCAACGTGTGGATGCCCAGCGTCAGCGCAATCAACACGGCGATGCTGTAGACATAGGCCACGGACGAGCCCATGGCCACCAGCACATCCATGTTGGCCGCGCCGTTGCGTAAGCTCTTGTACGCGCCGACGTAGTAATCCCAGCCAACGTAAAATTGCACCGGCGTCGCCAGCACCAGAAAGAGCCAGTTGACCCACGCCGCATGCGCCCATGCGCCCAGCAGGCCAAAGTCGCGGCTCATGCTGAGCAGGAAGAGGGGCAACGCGAAGACAACACCCACAATCAATCGTCGCCACTGGTGGCGCACTTCAGCCTCACGCGCGGCGGCTTCGGCATCTTCCGGTTCGGCGCCAGCTTCTGCTTCGACGACATCGTAGCCCGCCTTGCGCACGGCGGCGACCAACTCACCGTAATCGGTTACGCCGGGCACGTAGCTGACGCTGGCCTTTTCATTGGCATAGTTGACTTCGGCGTTGATCACCCCTTCCACTTTGTTGAGCCGCCGCTGGATGGTATTGGCACAGTTAGCACAGGTCATGCCGAGCAGCGCTAGTTCGGTCTGCTCCGTCGGCACCTGATAGCCCGCCTTTTCGACACGGGCGACGACATCAGCCAAGACTGCTTGGGGTTTGATGACAGCCGGGTCATAGTCAACGGTTAGCTTTTCGCTGGCAAAGTTGACCAGCGCGTCGTTGACATGCTCGACTTTTTTGGCATTCCGTTCGACCGCTTTGACACAGTTCGCACAGGTCATGCCAATCACGGGAACGGTTAATTGTTTGGTTGTCATGTTACATCCTCCCGAACGCAATTCGGGGTAAATTCGTTTTCCAACTAGTAGATCTCGGCGTAAATGGTTACATGAATGATTTCCTGAATCATTCATGTAACCATTCATGTAACTGTAATGATTTCCTGTCGTAAGTATCTACGTCCTAATGTATTATTTTCAACTGTCAATTCTGTTGTAAACGACGGAATTGATCCTTCGCCATTAACAATTGATTATTGATTATTTTTCCGCTGTTTCCACGCCAAATCGGATGAATTCAATTTCCCCTTCCGTAACGGTGGAGCCACATTGGGTCAGATACTGGCTCAACTCACTGCGATGGTGGGTACTGTGGTTGACCAGATGCAAGAAGATCTGCCAGCGTGGCACTCGGAAGGTGGGGCTGAGTTCAGCCACTTCGGCCAGGGCATCTTCGGACAACGCATCGAGATAGGTCAACATCCGTTCACGCTCTCTGACCCAAAATGCGGCGAGTTTGGTGAGATCGGAAATATCCTCGACATCCCACAGATATTTACCACCGGTACCCTCACCAGTATAGAGCCGCCAACTCCACTCTGTGTCGGCCATGTGGCGGAGCAATTCCAGCGCGTTGCCGTGGCTGATAGCTGTCTCTTGCTGCATCTGCTTCGGCGTCAGCGCCGCAAATGCAGCCAAGATTTTGGCATTGGCCTGATAGTTATAATCCAAGAATGTGTGTAAAAGCGTTTTTGTCAACATCGTTTCACTCATCGTTTGGCCTGAAAATCTCTGTGCCTACTTGCACTGGAGAATAGATAACTACACCCACAACCGATTTTCAGGGCAGTTTTTATGCTTCCGCCGGCGGATAGTCGATCTCAACCAGCAACTCCTTGATCGAGTCCCAGGTGGCAGGGGCATCAAAATCAACGGTCACCTGCTTGGTCGTTTCTTGGGCTTTTACACTTTGCACGCCTTCTAAATCGCCCACTTCCGTCTCAATGGTGTGTACGCAGTGGCTGCAACTGATATTTGGTACAATAACTGTTTTGGTGGTCATCGTTGAATTCCTTTGTTGGATGTATGATGTACGATTTACGAAGCGACTTCGTCGCCAAGGTGGTCTCGTAAATCGTACATCTAAAATCGTAAATTGCCTTATATTTTGTTCGACATCTCAAACACGTTCGTCACTTCCTTAAGCATCTTTTCGCGCTCGTCGGGGTCATCACCTTGAATGGCGGTAGTGACACAGGTGTGCAGATGATTGTCGAGAATGAGCCCATTTACTTTGTTGAGCGCGGCCTGCACCGCCTGCACCTGCCGGATGATGTCGATGCAATAGACATCTTCTTCCACCATACGTTCAATGCCTTTGAGATGGCCGGCGGCGCTAGCCAGGCGACGCGTGATTGTTTTGCGCGTAGTCTCATCCATAATCAATGGTCCTCATTCTTAACTTATGTTACGCAAGCCTAGCGGAAAGTCGGCTGGCCGATGTTCCTGTTTCTCTCTAGCAGACTGGCTGTCGCTGCGTAACGTGAGTTCTTAATCCATTTGGTTCGGCAAAGACCATGAATAATCCGGTTCAACAGGATCTCAGGTGGTTGACGTCCCCGGCACTTCGTTTCGTCTACCCAGTCATGGCGTCGAAAGTGCCGGGGACATCTGCTGTCCACCATCTGAAATCCCAAAGAGCCAATAATTCGAGCATTTTCAGGGTCCTCGCAACCGCAGTTGGTATAACTTTGCAAAATGTAACCCTACCCCCTGGGGGGGGGTAAAAGTAGTATATACCTAAGCATGTCTGTTGTCAAGGTGTCTATAATTTGATCTGCCTTGCCAACCAAAGCATAATAGATATAATGTATGTGTGACTTGTATGATGGCGGTTGTGCGCAGCACAGAGCCATCGGCAACTAAAGAACTTACGCCGTGCCCAACGCGGCGTAAGCAAAGCGCCAGGAGAGGAGCCAAGCCGTGACGTAGTAGCGTATGTTCTAGGCTTGCGTAAATTCTGGTGCAAATGACCTAATACCCCCATGTAAATTACCCGCCACTATTCATCAGGAGCAGATAGATGGGCAAAGATACCTTCACCATAACTGATAATCGCACTGGCAAGTCGTATGAAGTGCCGCTGGAAAACGAGACCATTAATGCGCTGGACCTGCGCCAGATCAAGGTCGATCCCGAAGAGTTTGGGACCATGACCTATGATCCGGGCTATGGCAATACCGCGTCGTGTAAAAGCACCATTACTTATATTGATGGCGATAAAGGTATTTTGCGTTACCGTGGCTATCCCATTGAGCAGTTGGCGGAAAAGAGTAACTTTCTAGAAGTGGCCTATTTGCTGATCTATGGTGAATTGCCCGACAAAGAGACCGGCGAGCAGTGGGAATATAAAGTCAATCGTCACACCTACATTCACGAAGATCTGCGGCGCATGATGCACATGTTCCGCTATGACGCCCACCCCATGGGCATGTTGATCAGCGCGCTGGCGGTTATGTCTACGCTGCACAAAGAGGCCAAAGATGTGGAAGATCCGGAGGTGCGCAACAAGCAGATTCTGCGCATTTTGGGCAAGCTGCCCACCGTAGCGGCCTTTGCCTATCGCCACCGCATTGGGCGTCCGGTCAATTATCCCAATAGCGATCTGAGCTATACAGAGAATTTCCTCTATATGCTCGACTACATGGGCCAGCATAATTACACCGTCAACCCAGTGCTGGCCAAAGCACTGGACGTGCTCTTTATTCTGCACGCCGATCACGAACAGAACTGTTCTGCTTCCGTTATGCGCAGCATCGGCTCATCCAACGCCGATCCATACAGCGCCATGGCCGGCGCCGCCGCCGCGCTCTTTGGTCCGCGCCATGGGGGAGCCAATGAATCGGTTGTGCGCATGTTGGAAGAAATTGGGTCGGCGGATCGGGTGCCCGAATATGTGGAGCGAGTCAAGCGCCGTGAGTTTCGCCTCATGGGCTTTGGCCACCGCGTCTACAAGAGCTATGACCCGCGCGCCAAATTGATCAAGAAAATAGCCTATGACGTCTTCGGCGTTACGGGCAGCAACCCGCTGATCGATATTGCCCTCAAGCTGGAGGAGGCCGCACTGAGCGACGATTTCTTTATTGAGCGCAACCTCTACCCCAACGTAGATTTTTATAGCGGCATTATCTACCAGGCCATGGGTTTCCCCACCGACATGTTTACTGTGATCTTTGCGCTGGGGCGTGCGCCCGGCTGGCTGGCGCAGTGGAACGAACAGGTGGAGGACCCCGAACAGCGCATTGCCCGTCCGCGCCAGGTCTATCTGGGCCCCGGCGAGCGTAACTATGTGCCGGTAGAGCAGCGATAGGTCTCAGCACCGCAGTTTGCGCAGATTTTTCTGAGGCAGGGTCGGTGAAATCTGCACAATTTGCGGTGCATATCTGCCTATGAATCGCATTGACCGCCTGTTGGGCTATCTGCTTGTGTTTCAGAATCGGGAATTGGTGCGCGCCCAAGATCTAGCGGCGCGCTTCGAGGTGAGCGAACGTACCGTCTACCGCGATGTGGAGGCGCTGTGCGAAGTGGGCGTGCCGCTTTATGGCACGCCGGGCGAAGGATATCGGCTGCTGGAGGGCTACTATTTGCCGCCCGTCACTTTTTCCGAAGCGGAGGCGCGGGCGATTTTCCTGGCCATTTCCATGTTAACCAGCCTGACCGAGAGCGGACCCACGCAGCAGGCCGCCACCGATGCGCTAGATAAGATTCGCGCCGTGCTGCCCAAAGCCACGCGGGCGCAAGCCGAAGCCTTGCAAGCCATGATCGGCTTTTATGCCATTACGCGTCCGCCCCTCAATTTAGACGAGCCCAAGTTTGCCCAACTGCTCAGCGCCATCGAGAAGCGGCGCGTGGTGCGGCTGCACTATCACGCCCAACACAGCAATGAAGTGACCCAGCGCGACGTTGAGCCATTGCACTTGGTCTTTTTGGATAAGGCCTGGATTTTGGGCGCGTATTGCCGGATGCGTCATGACATGCGCAACTTTCGGCTGGATCGCATCGACTCGCTCACCATGCTGCGCGAAACATTTGCCCCTCGCCCGCGCACGCGTGGTGCGCTCGACCGCGGCGATCTGCACGTCATTGTGCGCTTTGATAATGACATTGTGCGCTGGGTGCGCGAAGACCAGCACTTTACCTTCCTCGCCGAAGAGCAAGATGAAGGCGGCGTGCGCATGCACTATCAAGTGCGCGAGTTCCAACAGATCCGGCGCTGGCTGCTCGGCTGGGGCGCCCAGGCTGAGGTTATTTCCCCGCCCGCACTGCGCGCTGAAATTCGGCAAATTGCCCAACAGCAGGTGGCGCAGTTAAGCACAACGTCAACATGACCGGCATCTCGCAGATGCCGGTCATGTTTCTTAAATTCCAGTCTCTATAATTCCAACCGGCCATTGGCGCGCAGCGTCAAAAGTGCGCCCAACGTGACCCAGCCGCGCCATTCCAGTTCGCAGGCCGGGCTGAGCGGCGGCCACGGAATCGTCCAGCCGCCATCGGCCTGCTGGCCCGTGGCCAGCGCATCTAGGTTGCTTTCAATTGCTTCTGCCCGGAAATATTGGCGCAGCGGATGGTCCGGCGTGGGCGCCCAGTCCAGCGGCTTGCGTACATATCCCTCATCACCAGCCTCGGCAATGATCCCCGCTGCAAACATGCCGTCAACAAGGCGGGCCAACTCACGTTTGGCCCGCGCTCGGTCCGGCGCGTGATAAAGGAATGTCAAAACACACCCCACCTCGTGCATCTCGGTTGGCTCCAGGTTGGCAATTTTTGCCCAGCAGAAAGCCGTGGCCGGCGCCAGCCACGGGTGGTCAACTTGATGCTGGTGCAGCAAGCCGGCAATAGCCGCGGTGGGATTAAGCGCCGCCGACGGATTTGCCTCCGTTTGCCACCACGGCGCGCGTGGATAGTTGAGCGCAGATGGCAGCAGCCAGGGTACGCCGCCTTCATCTGTGGTAATGGTCATCAAGTAATCGCAGGCCTGCTGGGTCATTGCGCGGCAACGGTCGTTTGCAAAACCCACGTCACCCATCAATTCCAGCGCGTGCTGCGCCGGCACCGGTTGACTCTGCGGGCAGCGGATGTCCGGTTCCAACGCCTGGCCAAAGCCGCCATCCGCATTTTGATAGGCCCGTAGCGCGGTGATCACATCGTCAGACGCGCCCCCTTTGAAGTGATAGGCAAAGCGCCACCGCTCCAGCAGCCGTGCGTTTTTCCAGATGAACTCTTCGGCCCGTTCAAAAAGAGTGTGATGCATGAATTGTGCCTCCCTTTCTTTACGAACTTATGTTACGCAAGCCTGGCGGAAATTCGGCTCGCCGGCGTTCCTGTTTCTCTCTAGCAAACTGGCTGTCGCTGCGTAACGTGAGTTACGAATATCGCCAATTCGAAAATATGTCACAAATCGTAGGGCGGGTATCCCTACCCGCCGTTTCTGATCGACGTATGATTTTGCCCTAATTCGGGCTGGGCATTTGGTACACTCGCAGCACGTGGCCCTCTGGCGTGCGCAAAAGAAAGGTGCGGCCAAAGGGCATGTCGTGCGGTTCGTCCAGCAGCTCCACCCCTTTTTGCTGCCATTCATTATAGGTGGCGTCCACATTATCCACCAGCAGCGCCGGCGAAAAAGCTTGACCGCCCGGAATGTCTGTCGTGGCCTGGAGTGCCAAAATAGTGCTGCCGTCCAAAACGAATTGTGTATAGGCGCCGGGAATGCTCTCTTGTTCATCAACTGTCAATCCCAACGTGTCTCGATAAAACGCGGTTGCGGCGGCCAGGTCTTTCACAACGACGCCCAGATAGTTTGCTTGCTGAATCATGGTATTTTCCTCCACAGAGTTAAATGGTTTATATTTATTTGAACAACGTACCTATTCAGCCACTCGAGGCCTGAGCCTGTCGAAGGCCGGTGTTCCTTTCGATAGGCTCAGGGAGTGACTGCGTAGTAACTCAACTACAACTCAATCATACACCGGGCTTCCTGACACCGTTATGTCAGGAGCGATTTTGTTTTGCGGTTGAGTTGCAAATCGACATACCATGTTCGCTTTGCTTACGCGGGAACATACGGTTTTATTCAGCGCTCGATAGAAGGAGAGAAAAATGGGATTCAACGCACTGGTTGTGCGCGAAAATGGGGAAAATCACTTTACGCGCGCCATTGAGGAACGCACCATCGACGAATTGCCGGCGGGAGATCTGCTGGTGCGTGTTCACTATTCTTCGCTTAATTATAAGGACGCCCTATCAGCCACCGGCAACCGCGGGGTGACGCGCGCGTTCCCGCACACGCCGGGCATTGACGCCGCCGGCATCATCGAAGAGAGCAGCAGCGATGCGTTCCAAGCCGGTGACCCCGTGATTGTGACGAGCTATGATCTGGGCATGAATACGGCGGGCGGCTTTGGCCAATACATTCGCGTGCCGGCGGCATGGGCCGTGCCGCTGCCCGACGGTTTATCGCTGCGCGAGAGCATGATCTACGGCACGGCGGGCTTTACGGCGGCGCTCTGCGTCAACGCGCTGATCAAGCATGAAGTGACGCCGGCGAGCGGTGAAATTCTGGTAACCGGCTCGACTGGCGGCGTGGGCAGCACTGCCGTGGCTATGTTGGCCCACTTGGGCTACACCGTGGTGGCCGTCACGGGCAAGGTGGAAGCGGCAGACTTCCTCAAGGGATTGGGCGCGGCGGAAATCATCAGCAGAGAAGCGGCCACGGATGGCAGCGGTCGTCCGCTGCTCAAAGGGCGCTGGGCCGGTGCGGTGGACACCGTAGGCGGCGATATGCTGACCACGGCCATTCGCGCGGCTCAGTACGGCGGCGTGATCACCTGCTGTGGGCTGGTGGCGTCGCCCAAGCTGGAGACGACCGTGCTGCCCTTTATTTTGCGCGGCGTCAGCCTGGTGGGGTGCGATTCGGGCAATACGCCCATGCCGCTGCGTCAGGCCATTTGGCAAAAGTTGGCCACCGAGTGGAAGGTGGATGCGCTGGCGCAGATCGCAACGGAGCGCATGCTGGCGGAACTAGATCCTGAAATTGACCGCATTTTGGCGGGGGGGCAAACAGGGCGCGTGGTGGTGAATTTGAAGGAATAATTGACGCAAACGAAGCCAAATCGCAAAGACAAGGCCGTGGCCCACACGGCACGTAAGAATGTGAGCGCTAGGCTTTATCTATTGGGCTATTCCACTGTTGTGATTATTCTGAGGTTGGCAATATCAGCAAAATCTTTGGGGTTGTGGGTCACAAGTGGCAACCTGTAATGTAAAGCAGTCGCTGCCACCCAAGCATCTTGAGGTGAAATAGGTTTTCCCGTAAGTTGTCTTTCCGCTCTGATGTCACCCCAGATCCGGCATAATCTGACATCAAATGATAGTACTGTATAATTTGCTTGCAAAGTCTGTGTGAGTTGGGCCCGCCGACGTTCACCCCATTTGCGAACCGCTGCCCATTGATAAAGCTCCGCCACCGTCATAAACGAAATGGCCAGATGTTGTTCTTTCAAATGGAGTTCGTAATCTGACGTTCGGCTATCTCCCTTGAGGATGAACGATACGATATTCGTGTCTAGAAGAATAACATCCATTAGTTTGCCATACGATCTTCGTGACGCTGTTGCGTGATAAACTCAATAAAGTCATCAGCGGATTCATCTTCTGGCCAAAAATCTGCTTTCATCCCTGAGATGGTAGAGGCAAGTTGTGTTTGCTGCCCGGCGACTATTGACTCAATCGACTGCGGTTGCCAAAAATCTGCTTTTTGTAATTCTTGTTGATAGTGTTGATACAAGAGGTTCGAAACAGCATTTATCAGTTCAACCTGTTCAGCAGGGGTTAGTTGTTTGGCCGAGTGAATTAGCGTTTGTAAGTTTACGGTCATAATTACCTCCGTTATCAGCCATGCAGGCGCTCGTTTGACATTATCGACAAATGTTGTCGATACACACATAATAATAACTCACGTTACGCAGCGAAAGCCAGTCTGCTAGGGAGAAATAGGAACGTCGGCCAGCCAACTTTCCTCTAGGCTTGCGTAACATAAGATAATAATATGGCCATAATGAATGGTTCTCTTTCTGGCAGCGCAAGGAAAGAGCCTCGGTTCTCTAGGTGTGCGCCGCTTGAACATGGAATTGCAGACCAAGTGCGCGCACAACCCGCCAAGGTGGCTGCATTACGGCTGTTCTTCTGGGCAGTGCGACGCACACTTGCCCGCCCCTACCCGACTGAAATATTTATGCACGCCTATCAGTTATTTGCGGCATCAAAACAGGAAATACCTTTGCGCCATCGGCAACACATCCATCGGTGCGCAGGTGAGCAATTCGCCGTCGGCGCGCACTTCATATGTCTCTGGATCGACCTCAATGTGCGGCGTGGCGTCGTTGTGAATCATGTTGGCTTTGCCAATGGTGCGACAGTTCTCCACGGCGCTGATCATTTTGCGCAGGCCAAACTGGGCGGGAATACCGGCTTCAATCCCCGCTTTAGACATAAAGGTGACGCTGGTGGCCGCCGTGGCGCCGCCAAAGCTGCCAAACATGGGGCGGTAAAGGACAGGCTGCGGCGTGGGAATGGAGGCGTTGGCGTCACCCATGACGCTCCAGGCAATAAAGCCGCCTTTGATAATGGTCTCCGGCTTGGCGCCAAACATGGCCGGTGACCAGAGTACCAGATCGGCCAGCTTGCCCGGCTCGATGGAGCCGATTTTGTGCGCCATGCCGTGGGCAATGGCCGGGTTGATGGTGTATTTGGCCACGTAGCGCTTGGCGCGATTATTATCGTTGCGCGCCGAATCGCCGGGCAGGGGGCCGCGCTGCACCTTCATTTTGTGCGCGGTCTGCCACGTGCGCGTCACCACTTCACCCACGCGCCCCATGGCCTGCGAATCGCTGGCGATCATGCTGATGACACCCATGTCGTGCAGTATGTCTTCGGCGGCAATGGTTTCGGCGCGGATGCGGCTCTCGGCAAAGGCCACATCTTCTGGCACTTGCGGATTTAAATGGTGGCAGACCATGAGCATGTCCAGATGCTCGGCAATGGTGTTGACCGTGTAGGGGCGAGTTGGGTTGGTCGAGGAAGGCAAAATGTAGGGGAAGGACGCAATCTTCATAATATCTGGCGCATGACCGCCGCCCGCGCCTTCGGTATGGTAGGTGTGGATGGTGCGCCCGTTGATGGCGGCAATCGTATCCTCCACAAAGCCGGCTTCGTTGAGCGTATCGGTGTGGATGGCGGCCTGCACGTCATATTCATCGGCCACGCCCAGGCAGGTGTCAATGGCGGCGGGCGTTGTGCCCCAGTCTTCGTGTAGTTTTAGCCCAATGGCGCCCGCCAATACCTGCTCTACCAATGGCGCCGGTGAAGACGCGTTGCCTTTGCCCAGAAAGCCCAAGTTGACCGGCCAGGCATCGGCGGCCTGGTACATGCGGGCCAAATTCCACACGCCGGGTGTACAGGTGGTGGCGTTGGTGCCGGTGGCGGGGCCGGTGCCGCCGCCCAACAGGGTGGTAATTCCGTTGCTCAGCGCTTCGTAGATCTGCTGCGGCGCAATAAAATGGACGTGGGCGTCAATTCCGCCTGCCGTCACAATTTTGCCCTCGCCCGCCATTACCTCGGTGGACGGACCCACAATCAGCGCCGGGTCCACGCCTGCCATGGTGTCTGGGTTTCCAGCTTTGCCCACCTTGACAATATGACCGTCTTTGATGCCAATATCACCCTTGACAATGCCCCAGTGATCCAAAATCACGGCGTTGGTGATCACCAAATCGAGCACGTTGTCATTGTCGCGCGTGGCGCGAGCGCTCTGCCCCATACCGTCGCGGATCACCTTGCCGCCGCCAAAGGTGATCTCGTCGCCATAGACCGTATAGTCTTCTTCAATTTCAATGATCAATTCGCTGTCGGCCAGGCGAATGCGGTCGCCCTTGGTAGGGCCATATAGATCGGCGTAGGTCTGTCTGGGTATATTGAGTGACATGGTGGTTCCTCCGAATTTTTGCTGATTGACTGGCAAACTTCCTTAAAGCCGCTGTGGAATCATGCTTATTTAGGGATTCTATGGGTGGCAGCGGGCGTAATTGACGGCGCAATTACGCCATTGGCCGACGTGCGTTTTAGCAGTTTGCCAAAGCCGGGATGGGCCAAGATTTCATGTTGACGATAGACTAGCGCGCCCCGCACGTATGTAGCCTGCACCTGTCCATAAAAGGTCTCGCCTACATACGGGCTGTGTTTGTTTTTATAAAAGAGTTGCTCGGTGGTCAATGTCCATTTGGCCTCGGGATCCACCACTACAAAATCGGCGTCGCTGCCAGGCAGGGGCGCGCCTTTTTGTGGATAAAGTCCGTAGCGCCGCGCCGGATTCGCGCACATAATTTTAACCAACGCGCTTAGCGACAGGCCCCGATTGCGCACACCGGCCGTCAACATGGCCGGCAGCATGCTTTGGATTCCGCTAATGCCGCCCCAGGCATCCCAAATATTTTGGTTGCCCCGCACTTTGAGGTCCGTGGTGCATGGCGAATGGTCAGAACCGATAATGTCGATATGGCCGGCCAGCACCATCTTCCACAGCGCATCGACTTCGGCGGCGCACCGCAGCGGCGGCGCACACTTGGCAATGGGGCCCAGCTGCACCAAGTCCTCATCGGTAAAAAAGAGATAGTGTGGGCAGCTCTCCGCCGTGACGTTGACGCCGCGGCGCCGCGCTTCCACAATTGCCTGGACCCCTGCTGCCGTGCTAACGTGGACAACATGCAGCGCGCCGCCGGCCTGTTCGGCCCAAAAGAGCGCGCGACCAATGGCTTCCACCTCGGTGGCCGGTGGTCGCGATAGCGTCCAGGCGCTGCGCTCGGTGCGGCCAGCGGCCTGCATTTGCGCGCCCAATTGAGTGGTTACGGCATTGTTTTCGGCATGTACCGCAATCAATGTATCAAGTTGGGCAGCTTCTTGCAGCGCGGCATATAGCATCTCATCATCAATGCGGGCAAAATCAACGCCGCTTTCGCTCATAAAGCCTTTAAAGCCCACCACGCCTGCATTGTGCATGGCCGCCAACGCGGCCAAATTGTTGTCTACGAGTCCGCCCCAATGGGCATAATCGACCACGGCTTGGTCCGCCACCACCGCGCGCTTATGCTCCAGTTCGTTCAGGTTGATGGTGGGCGGCGTGGCGTTGAGCGGCATATCCACAATGGTGGTAATGCCGCCGGCGGCGGCCGCCTTTGTCCCCGTGCGATACCCTTCCCAGGCCGTGCGCCCCGGCTCGTTAAAGTGGACATGACCATCGACCAGCCCGGGCAGCAACACTTTGCCACAAAGGTCCACGATTTTCTGGGCGGCAATTTCTGCGTCGCCGGTAAACACGCGGGTAATTTGGCCATTGGCAACCGCAACGCCGCCCTTAAAGGCCGCGTCTTCCGTGACTACCAATGCATTTTTTAGCAGTAGGTCCACACTCATCTAGCCTTGTTCCCATATGCTGTTGCAAAAATGGTGGGTAGATTGTCTAGCGTTTTGGGTTCAGGTTTGGCATAGGCCAGCCGTTTTGAAGTTGAGATGCCATAGTGCACCATGCCTTCTAAAAATTTAAGCGCGCAAATCACGCCATCCAGTACTGGCGCGCTCAAATCGGCCGTGAGCCGTTTATCCATACCGCTCATCCCGGCACAGCCCAGGCAGATCACATCGGCGCCGTCCTGTTCAACGGCTCGTTGCGCTATATTGTGGATGAGCGCATACGTTTCGGCTTCTGACTTCTCTTCTAGCGCCAGCACCGGCAGCCCGGTCGAGCGCACCGAGGCGCAGCGCGCGGCCAGGCCATAATGATGGACGGCGTCCCACAGCAGCGGCTCCCATTGGCGATTGGTCGTAACTACGCTAAATTTATGGCCCAACATGCAGGCCATATGCATGGTGGCTTCGGCAATGCCCACGACCGGCTTCGTGGTGATTTCGCGTGCCGCATAAATGACCGGATGATCGCTGTAGCAGGCAATGACAAAGGCATCCACGTGCGGTGCATGTTGCAACACCAGTTCCAGCGTGGCGGGCGCGCTGAGCAGCTCGTCATAGATGCTCTCAATGGCGCGCGGGCCCTGCTGCGGATTGACCGCCTCCACAATAGTGCCGGCCGCGGCATATTCAGCCGCAATGTGCTGAATGCGCTGGGTAAAGCCCGGCGTGGTATTGGGGTTAATGAGCAAAATGCGCGGCCGACGATTCATGGGCGAAGATCTTAATCCAACGTGCTAAATCCCTGCGCCGCCATACGGGCCAGCGCATCCGCTTTGACGTCTTCTGCATCCAGCGCGCCCTGCACCAGCCCATTGCAGCCAAACATGGTACGACTGCCGGCCAGCGCCACCAAGGTGACTTGCTTATCTTCGCCGGGTTCAAAGCGTACGGCCGTGCCGGCGGCAATGTTCAGACGCATGCCGTAAGCCGCGGCCCGATCAAACTTAAGCGCGCGATTGGTCTCGAAAAAGTGAAAGTGGCTGCCCACCTGAATGGGCCGATCGCCCGTGTTAAATACCGTCACCGTCACCATGTCGCGTCCCACATTGGCGATAATCTCGCCGTCTTCTATAAAATATTCGCCTGGCTTCATAGCGTTCTCCCTCGCTTGCATCACTGACGACTTGTTATTCGCCACCACTAACCAACCACCAGTGGCTAACGACTAGTAGCCAACTACCAATCACTGAATTGGATCGTGGACCGTCACCAATTTGGTGCCATCGGGAAAGGTGGCTTCCACCTGCACTTCGTGAATCATACCGGCAATGCCGTCCATGACATCATCTTTGGATAAGATGGTGGCGCCGTAAGTCATAATTTCCGCCACCGATTTGCCATCGCGCGCCGCTTCCAAAATTTCAAAGGAGAGAATGGCCATGGCTTCGGGATAATTTAACTTGAGGCCGCGGGCCTGCCGCTTGCGGGCCAGCTCGGCGGCCAGAAAGATCAGGAGCTTTTCCTGCTCACGTTGAACTAAGTGCATATTGGTTCCTCTCTCTGGAATGGCAAGATGAAGGGTTGACCGGAAGACAAGGTGTCTTCCACAGGCAAAGTCAACCGTTCATCTTGTCAAGGGTGCGCCCCAGAATGGGGGCCTCTCCCGGCTCTGCACTCTGCGAGTGCGTCGCGTCCCTCTCCACAGGTGGAGAGGGACAGCTTTTGCGCATCAGCGCAAAATCAGGGAGAGGCGGTGCGACGTGCGAGATTCCCTCCATTGGGGACACACCTTCATGTCAACCGTTCATCTTGTCAAGGGTGCGCCCCAGAATGGAGGGCCTCTCCCGGCTCTGCACTCTGCGAGTGCGTCGCGTCCCTCTCCACAGGTGGAGAGGGACAGCTTTTGCGCATCAGCGCAAAATCAGGGAGAGGCGGTGCGACGTGCGAGATTCCCTCCATTGGGGACACACCTTCATGTCAACCGTTCATCTTGTCATCATACAAACTCAAATCGGCACACTCAATAAACCTTGCGCGGCATCACTGCGGCTTGTTGATATAGCGCCTGTTTGGCCATTTGCCAAAAGCAGGGCAAATGCTGCTGAATGGCCTGGCTGGATGTGCTGACGGCGCGTACGCTCAGGCCGTGGGCGGAAAGCGGACTGACGCCCCACACCAGTTGGCCGGCTACAGTGAGCGAACGGGCCAGTTGATCCAGCTGTTTTTCTAAATTTAGCCAACGTTGCGCTTCAATGCCCACTCGGCAAATGTAAAAGGTGGCAAAGTAGCGAAAGAGGCCCAGTTTGACCGCGCTATCCAACGCTGTCTGTTTGGGCTCCAGCTGGCTGCGTTCAATGGCAATGGGTTGGCCGTTGGCCCATATGTCCAGATCGATTTGCAGCAAGTCGTACTCAAAACATTCGCCTTTGGCCTCGCGCCCCGGCGTCACCACTTCCCAGTAGAAAAGGCCGGCATTGTCGGCCAACTCTATGTGCGTGCTTTGCCGATACTGGCTGCGCGCATAGGGGATGAGCGTATCCGGCAGATATTCGAGCAACCCACCGCTATCTACCTGTAAATGGCTCGTTTGGATGGTGGTTGGGTATCCCATTCGCTGCCGATAGACCCGCGTAGAGCCTGTGGAGGTAATTTGGGCCTGGGCGCCGGCCTCTACATGCGCCCGCAGCTGTAGACGATCTCCCCCCAGCAGCCCACCGGAAATGTTGTGTAAATGCACCAGCACCGGCTGCGCCTCTTGTGCGTCGGGGGCCGTGGCGATAGCACTGGCGGACTTAATGGGGAAAGCCCGAATCACGCGCAGCGGCGGCTCTTGTTTTAGCACACGCAAAATGGTTTGGTCATTCTGGACGCTAAAATTGAGATGCAACGCGGCACTGGTCTGATTCATGCTGGGCTAACTAATAAATAGGCGCACCGGCAAGCTGGCGTGGCGCATGCCGGCCAGATCCAGCAGCGGCGCAAAGCTGGAGATGCTGTCAAGGTCTGTGCTTTGACTGCGCGTAACAATCTGCGCCAGTAGCGGTTTGAGCTGCCAGCTCAAGGCCATTACTTGATTCTGCCCCACCGGCATGAGCCGCTGGCATGCCGACAGTAGACCGGTCAAATTTTGCTGCAAATAGGCCGATGTCACCGCTTCTGTGCCCAGCCCGAGGCACCCGCCCACCAAGCCAAAAGCCGTGCAAAGATGCAAGTCAACTTTGTGTGTGCCGCCATTTTTATGGGCGCTACCATTGCCTGTGTTGCCAGGGGGTGGGTCGACATTATGCGCATCGGCAATGCGGACCGCATGTTGCAGACGGGGCAACGGTTCTAAGCTGGCGGCCAAGCGCAGAAACCGTTTGCCCAATGTGGCGCTGGCTTCTCGGCTTTCGCGGGCCGGTTTGCGTGCCGAGAGCGTCTGGTTCAGGCCTACCCATTGTGTATTGAAGGCCGTGGCATTCACCAATTGCGCATCGGCCAACTCATACGCACGCCGGCAGCCAGCCGCTTCCAGCGGGGCCGTCTCTTGGAGTAGATCGGCGAAAAAGCGCGCTAAATTTGTGGGTGTCAACTCCCCTTCAGCGGACAGCGTTTCCAGGCCAAATGAGTGGGCGCTGGCGCCAATGGGCAGCGCACTATCGGCCAATTGCAGCAGCTGTAGCAATTCAAGCATGGTGATGATGCGCATGTGCGTGGACCAACAGCTCGGCCGGGCCTTCAAAAGCCAGCCTGCCGTCCCAGGCCATGGATCGCCGCGGCTCAGCGCTGTGCAAGTGCGTGGTCAACCAGTCGATGACTTGGGCCAGCCCTGCACCGCTTTTTAGATTGGTAAAGAGAAAGGGCGTATCGCCGCGCATGGCGCGTGCGTCGCGCTCCATAACTGCCAACGATGCGCCCACCAGCGGCGCCAGGTCGATCTTGTTGATCAGCAGCAGATCCGAACGGATAATGCCCGGGCCGCCTTTGCGGGGGATCTTGTCACCCGCCGATACATCGATTACGTAGATCCATACGTCCACTAGCTCTGGACTAAAGGCCGCAGATAGATTGTCGCCACCGCTTTCCACCAGCACCAGTTCCAAACCGGGCAGCGTCTCTTCCATCTGCTGAATCGCTTCCAGATTCATGGATGCATCGTCGCGAATGGCGGTGTGGGGGCAGCCGCCCGTCTCCACGCCGCGCACGCGCGCGGCCGGCAGAATGCCCTGGCGCAGCAAAAACTCAGCATCCTCTTTGGTGTAGATGTCATTGGTCACCACGGCCAGGCTATAGCGGTCGACCAGTTCGCGGCTCAGGCAGTGGACCAAAGCGGTCTTGCCGCTGCCCACCGGCCCGGCTACGCCAACGCGAAAGGCGCGTGTGGATTGATTCATATGGATTGATTTCCTCTTGGTTATACCATGTGGCGGCTTGGGTTGGGGCGTCAAACAGCCAGATATTCTTTGGCTTTGGCTTCGTCAAAAATCGCCGCCGGTCCTTCCATCACAATGGAACCGGTCTCCATGACGTAGCAGTAGCTGGCCACGCTCAGCGCAAAATCGAAGAACTGCTCCACCAGCAAAATGGACATATCGCCGCGGTCGCGCAGCGTCAAAATCACCCGCTCAATGTCTTTCATAATCGAGGGCTGAATGCCTTCGGTGGGTTCATCCAGCAGCAGCAACTTGGGGCGGCGCACCAGCACGCGGCCAAAGGCCAATTGCTGCTGCTGGCCACCGCTCAACGTGCCGGCCACGCGGCGGCGCATCTCTTTGAGCACCGGAAAGATTGCATACACTTCCTCCAGCGCCTGGTGGTCCACGGCCCGTTTGGGCGTGGCTTCAAAGCCCATGAGCAGATTTTCATAGACCGTCAGATAGGGAAAAATGCCGCGGCCCTGGGGCACGTAGCCAAAACCGACGCGGGCGCGGTGGCTGGTGCGCCACTTGGTAATATTGGCGCCGTCAAAATAGAGATCGCCATGCCGCAAATTGAGCAGCCCCATAATGCTCTTGATCAGCGTCGTCTTGCCCACGCCGTTGCGTCCCATCAAGCAGACCACCTGCCCATCCGGCACTTCCATATTGATGTTGCGTAAAATCTTGCTTTCGCCGTAATTGACCGACGCTTGTTGAATGGATAACATATTTTTTACTCTTCCATAAGAGAAGTCGCGGCTCCCCTCTCTACAGCAAAGCGGACGTAGAATGAGGGGGCGCTTTGCTAAAGCGTTGGGGGAGAGGTCTCACTCTTCTTTGCTGCGCCCAATGTAGACTTCAATCACTTCCGGGTCGCTCTGCACCTGCGCCACGGGACCTTCGGTCAACAGCGAGCCCATGTGCAGCACAGAGACCCGATTGGCATAGCTGCGCACAAACTCCATGTCGTGCTCCACCACCAAAATCGAGCAGCGCTGGGCAATAGATTGCAGCAGTTCACCGGTGCGGTTGCGCTCGGCGCGCGTCATGCCGGCCACCGGTTCATCCAGCAGCAGCAGCTTGGGTTCCTGCACCAGCAACATGCCAATTTCCAACCACTGCTTTTCGCCATGCGCCAGCGTGCCGGCTCGCGCAGAGGCCCGTTCGGTCAGGCCAGTGAGTTCCAGCGTGGAAGCAATGCGCTCTTCATCCGCAGCCGAAATGGGGGAAAAGAGTTTGCGCGTGCCGTCGTTGAATCCAACGGCGGCTTCCAGATTTTCATAGACGGTCAAGCTGCCAAAGACGGTGGGCGTTTGAAACTTGCGGCCAATACCTTTCTGCGCCAGGCGATGCTCGCTGGTGCGCAGCACGTTGACGCCCCCGTTAAAGGTCACCTTGCCGGCTTGGGGCTGCGTCTTGCCGGTCACTACATCCAGCAGCGTGGTTTTGCCGGCGCCGTTGGGGCCAATCACAAAGCGCAATTCACCCACGTCCATGGCGAAGTTCAAACTATTAAGCGCCTTAAACCCATCAAAGCTGACCGTAACATTTTGTACGTCTAAGATTTTGGCGGACGCGCCATTGGCTTGCTGAGCTGAACTCATTATGACCCTCCTTTGGCAGTCGCCGTTGTGGAGGAAGGAGACGATACGGTGGCGGAGGCGGTAGCGGATGTCGCGGTAGAAGTAGATGTAGCGGCGGGTGCGGCAGGCGCAGATAAATTTGAAGCGGAGTGGCCCAGCGTAATGGGGCGATAGGGTGTCGTGCCATATTCGGTCATATCGCTCATTGGTTCACCTTGTATGCGGATGCGCAGCCAGTTGAATCCCTGCATCAAGCTGCCCACAATGCCGGCTGGGAAGAGCAGCACCACGGCCACAAAGAGCAGCCCCAAAAAGTATTGCCAGATTTCCGGATATGTCTCGCTAAAGTAGCTGCGCCCAAAGTTGACCACCAGCGCGCCCACAATGGCGCCAATGAGCGTGCCGCGGCCGCCCAGCGCCACCCAAATGACCATCTCGATCGAAGGCACAACGCCCATATTGGCCGGCGAAATAATGCCCACTTGCGGCACAAATAAAACGCCCGCCAGCGCCGCAATTCCTGCCGACAGCGTAAAGACCAATGTTTTGATTAAGACCGGGTCGTAGCCCAAAAAGCGCACGCGGGCTTCATCGTCGCGCAGCGCAATCAGCAGCCGCCCAAAGCGCGAGTCCGTTACCCAGCGCGCCAATACATATACAAGCGCCAAGCAGATTACGGTGGCCAGATAGAAGCCCGTTTGTACACCAGTGGAGAGCAGCGACTGGCCAAAGAACTTGGCGCTGCCCAGGTTGGTAATGCCGTTGGTGCCGCCCGTATATGCTTGCTGGCCCACAAACCAGATGCTGGTCAGCAACGTGAGCGCTTGCGTAATAATAGAGAAATAGACGCCCTGCACCCGGCTGCGAAAGATGAAGTAGCCCACTATCGCTGCAATCAGGCTGGGAATCACCAGCGCGGCCACTACCGCAAAGAGCGGATTGCTAAACGGCGCCCAAAACCACGGCAGCTCGGTCAACCCGCTCCAAAACATAAAATCGGGAATTTTATCGCCAGAGGCCAATAGCTTGAGATACATGGCAAAGCCATATGCGCCCAGGCTAAAGAAGAGCCCTTGTCCCAGGCTCATCATGCCGCCGTAGCCCCAAATTAGATCCAGCCCCACGGCAATAATGGCAAAGGTGAGGAATTTGCCCAATTGCGACAGCCGAAATGGTGATATAAATTGCGGCGCCAACAAGAAAAGAGCCGTTATGATGAGAAATGGCCCCCAACGCATGAGCAGCGCCAGAAATGTTCTATTTTGGTTCTTCATGGTACACCGTTGTTCATGGTACGCCTCAAGCGAAAACAAAAATTGAACGCGAATATACGCGGATGCACTCAGCACGTCAGCTATCAGCTGACCGGCTGACGTGCTGACCGGCTGACAAACACTTCTGGCGCTGAACTCAGTTTTAACGCGTTTGCAGCGCGGCCAACCCGGATGGTTTCCACTGCAAGAAAGCAATAATCGCCAGCAGCACCAGCACCTTGCCCACCGTAGCGGATGTGCCCAACTCTAGCAGCGTGTTGGAAATGCCAATCAACAGCGCGGCCAGGATGGTGCCCGGCAAGCGGCCAACACCACCCAGCACAACCACCATAAAGGCGTCCACAATGTAAAAGGTGCCCAGCGAAGGGCCAATGGAGCCCAACTGGGTAAGCGCCACGCCGGCTACGCCCGCTAGCCCCGTCCCCAGGGCAAAGGTTGATGCATCCACCCAGCGCGAGCGCACCCCCAGACACGAAGCCATCTCGCGATTCTGCATCACCGCGCGCAGGCGGCGACCGTTGGCGCTGCGATACAGATAAAAATAGACCGCACCAATAATCACCGCCACCAACACAATAATAAAAATGCGCTTGTAGGGCAGCAACAGTTGGGCGCCAAAGTCAAAGCCACCTTGCAGCCAAATGGGGCTGCTAACATTCACATTGGGGGCGCCAAAGATACTGCGCGCGGCCTGTTGCAGCACCAACCCTGCGCCCCAGGTAGCCAGCAGCGTATCCAGCGGACGCCCGTATAAAAAGCGGATCATGGTCACTTCCATGAGCGCGCCCAGCAGGGCGGCCACCAAAAACGCCGCCGGAATCGCCAGCACAAACCAGACGCCGGCCTCTACGCCGCCCAATGAGTGGGCAAAGGCTTCTTGAAAAACATAGGCCGTATACGCGCCAATCATAATGAATTCGCCGTGAGCCATATTAATGACGCCCATGAGCCCAAAGGCAAAGGCCAATCCCAATGAGACCATCAGCAAAATTGACCCCAGGCTGAGCCCGTTAAAGGTTTGTAGAATAATTGCGTCCATAGGTTATGTTTGATAATTTTGTGGAATGGGGAACAAGACGACCGGATGACAAGGTGAAGGGATGACAGGATGACCCGATTCATCCCTTCCCTTGTCGAATTAAATAGACATAACTCGAGTTTTCAGACAAACTAACTTCTGCTACAATAAGAGACAGGTGCCTTCGGACTGTTTGTGTTCTCACCCGCAAGGGTGTTGCCCGGAACTACAATCAATTCGGATGCACCTATCTCTTTTGCGAGAATGCCGCCAGCCTACTGGCTAGCGCCCTCGGCCAGACCTTCGGCCCAATCGATGCCCTTGAGCCACGGATTTGGCTTCACGGGACCATCGCTGGCCCACACTTCCGTAATCAAGCCATCATCGGTGATCTGACCAATGCGCACAGTTTTATACATGTGCTGCGTTTCGCCATCAACCTTAATGGGACCACCCGGCGCCGCGATTTCAATGTCATTCTCTTTGGCGGCGGCCCGCACGGCGTCTACATCAAAGCTGCCGGCGGCTTCCACCAGCGCCTTCCAAACATAAACGCCAAAGTAGCCCGCCTCAATGGGATCCGCCGTGACGCGATCTTCGCCATATGCCGCTTTGTAGGCGGCCACAAACGCTTTGTTCTCAGGCGTATCGGTGGTCTGATAGTAGTTCCAAGAGACGTAGTGACCGGCAATGTTTTCAGCGCCAATGCCGCGCACCTCTTCTTCGGCCACGCTCACAGAGATGACGGGGAGCGTTTCGGCGGTAAACCCGGCGTCCTTAAACTGCTTGAAGAAGGCCACGTTGCTGTCGCCATTCAGCGTGTTGAAAATGGCGTCTGGTTTCGCTTCCTCAATCTTGGAAATGATTGTGCTGAACTCGGTGCCACCCAGCGGCACATATTCTTCACCAGCCAGCGTAATGCCCAAATGCTCAAGCTGTGCCTTGATGATCAAGTTGGCCGTGCGCGGGAAGACATAATCGGAACCCAGCAGGTAAATGCTCTTGGCGCCCAGTTCATTGACCAGGAAATCGACGCCGGGAATAATCTGCTGTGTTGGCTCGGCGCCCGTGTAGAAAATATTGGGCGAGGTTTCCAACCCTTCATATTGCACGGGGTAGAAAAGCAGACCATTCAGCTCTTCGAAAACGGGCAAAACGGCTTTGCGGCTGGCGCTGGTCCAGCAGCCAAAGACCACGGCCACCTGATCCTGCTGGATCAGCTTGCGCGCTTTTTCGGCAAAGGTGGGCCAGTCGCTAGCGCCATCCTCGATCACCGGCTCCAACATCTTGCCCAAGATGCCACCCGCCGCATTGATTTCGTCAATGGCCAGCAGCGTGGCGTCTTTCACCGAAACTTCGCTAATCGACATGGTGCCACTGAGCGAATGCAGCACGCCGACTTTGATGGTGTCGCCTTCCGGTGCATCGGCGGCGGGCGCTGCTGCCTCTTCGGCGGCGGGCGCTTCTGTGGCTTCGGCAGCTGGCGCCGCGGGGGCCGCACAACCGGCCAGAATGGACAAAAGCAGCAGCAGTGCAACCAAGCTGTGCAAAGAGCCAATCCGCCAAAGCTTGCCCCAACCGCGGGCGATTCTAAACTTTTGAGCCATATACTTTGTCTCCTTTGAAATTGATCTATTCGTTTGGTGGAAAATTAGAGGGAATGGTGGAAATATTGCGTCGCCATGCTCACGATTGCCCCATTCACATTTTACCGGCATAGAATTCACCGAGTCGTGTGAACGCATAATAGAGCGTATTGTTGAAGAGCGCGATCATTTTATGATCAACGGCGCAGCACTATGGTAATCGATCCAGCGGCAAAAAGCTCTAGGCAAAAGCCATAATGTATGGACAACTTGTTTGTGCAAAAAGCACATAAAGCGTTGTGGCATGCCCTTGAATTTGCTGGCGCTGGCTCTTTTTAGGGGAAACCCGAAGATTTTATCGGCGGTTTGCACATGGGTGGCTCATGGCTATTTGGTGATCCAGCCACCACCAATATGTTACGGCGCTATGGCGCAAAGCGGCTGCTATGTCACAAAGTGAGTGCATTATCGCATTTGATAACGCGACTTACGCCGCGCCCGCGGAGCGCCAAGCGTGAACTGGGTTGTATTCGATACACTTTTAGTCAAGGCTTGCGTACGTTCTGTTGGAAATAGCGTATGACCGAAACCGCCGCAATATAAAGGAGATAGAGGTTATGTCTAATTTGCTGCTGACCACCAAATGTATAGAGTGTTCTCCCCGCGGTTTTCTCGAGTCTGTGGGGAATATATTTGCCATTTTTGATGCCCAAACCCAAGATTCGGGCAACATCTCTTATGGGGTAGAAGTGGAGCATGCGCGTTACTGTGTGTCTGCCCGTAAATGCTCTGCGCCAAACCGTTCTGCCCGTAACGGTACGGGCTCCACAACCGAATTTACGGATAGGTTCTTTGTCAAAACGGCTGGCAACCCAGACGACCCGGCGCCCTTTCTGCCCCATTCTGCACGCGTGGCGCTTCTGCGTAATGGTGTGCAACTTGCACAAAGTATTCAGCATGCCGCCCTGCCGCGCCTGTACCATGCCATTGAATCACCCCATGGGCCGCTGCTCGTCTATGATTGGGTTGAAGGAGAACTGTTGCACGCCCGCCGCGCTCAGCGTGCCGATGCGCAATCGGCTTATCAGCGTTTTCGCCATTTGCCGGTGGCGCAAATTGGGCGCGCCCTGGAGCAGATTTTCGAGGTGCATTGGGCGTTGGCGGCCAAGAACTGGATTGCAGTCGATTTTTACGACGGCAGCCTCATCTATGATTTTGCGCAACATGAATTGCACCTGGTTGATCTGGACAACTATCACCAAGGGCCGTTTGTCAATTCAATGGGGCGTATGTTTGGCTCGTCGCGCTTTATGGCGCCCGAGGAATTTGCGCGCGGTGCGCTGATTGATCAGCGCACTAATGTCTTTACAATGGGGCGCACCATGGCGCTGTTTTTAGGGGATGGCACGCTGGCGCGACACGCATTTCGCGGCGACGATGCCCTGTATGCGGTGATGCTGCGCGCCTGCCGCAAAGAGCCGGTGCAGCGATTTTCATCCATGGCGGAGTTTTATGAGGAGTGGCGCAAAGCCAGAGGCTGAGCTTGGCAAAACGGGCATAAACCAGTTTTGGCAAGCTCAAGCTTCTGAACTCTCAGGCAATTATTGGTACACCGCAACGGTGTTGGCGAGAGAGGCGTCGGCCTCGATTGTGGAATCCGACGCTATCTCTTGCCGTTGCCATCTACTAATTATGAGCGCAGATATGTGTTCAGCCACTGCAATACGCGTGGCCAGGCATCTTCCGCGGCGGCCGGTGTGTAGTTGTCACGCGTATCGTTGAAGAAAGCGTGCGGCGCGCCATCGTAAATAATAATTTGGTTGGGAATACCCGCCGCTTGCAGCCCTTCCTCCATTTTCTTGACTGCGTCCGCCGGAATGCCCTGATCGGCGCCGCCGTAGAGGCCCAACACGGGGGCGGTCACTTTGCCGGCATCTTCGGCTGAAAGCGGGCTGCCATAAAACGGAATGGCCACGGCCAGCGATTCGTTGACCAGCGCAGTTTGCAGGACGAGCCCGCCGCCCATGCAGAAGCCCATAATGCCCACTTTGTCGCCAGAGACGTAATCTTGATCCAGCAAGTAGGCAATGGCCTGGCCGATTTCGCGCACCGCCGCCGGCATATCCAATTCCATAACCAGCTTGCGCGCCTCGTCGGGCTCGGTGGCCACCTGGCCGTGATAGAGGTCGGGCGCCAGCGTCACATAGCCCTCGTGGGCCAAACGATTGGCCACATCCATAATGTGGTCATTAAGCCCCCACCACTCTTGAACCACAACCACAGCCGGCGCCGGCTCATCCCCTTCCGGCCGCGCCAGATAGCCCATGAGCGTACCGTTGTCCACGTCCGGGTAGTCGACCATCCCCGTCATCAGCCCTGCTGCGCTCATGGCGGCGGCGCCGCTGCCTTCACCTTCCCCGCCCGATTCCGATTTAGTGACCGGCGGTATGGTTTGGCCCGGCTGTAGCGGTTGACAGGCGGCCAGCACCATGTTGGCGGCGGCGGCGCTGCCCAAAACGGCCGTCATGCGCTTGAGAAAATCGCGCCGACCCAGTTGACCAACTTGAAAAGAGCGGACCAATTCCATAGCGTAAATGCGATTACTCTTCATGGGGTCTCCTTTTGAAATGTTTCAATTTTCCTGCACAATACGACATAGCTCGACGAGATAGCTCGACGACATAGCTTAGTTCTGCCGCGAGTAAAGCGGATATGCGGCCTTGCCGCTTGGGTACTTTCGCGTAAAAGCCTCAGCAAGCGAAGGCTGCGCGCTGGGCAACCCGGTGGCGCTGCGTAAGGCGTGTCAAAAAAAACAGCGCAGCCTTATTTACAAGTGCAAAGGTGCGCTGTTTGTGTACCCCAGGTAGGATTCGAACCCACGACCCTCTGATCCGAAGTCAGATGCTCTAATCCACTGAGCTACTGGGGCAAACTCTATCTGTTGCCTATTTGGTACACCGCAACGGTGTTGGCGATACAGGCATCGACCTCGATTGATGAATCCAGCCAGCCGTTTGCCATTGCGATCTACTAATATTGGCCACAGTATAACACACTGGTTGCGCTTTGGGCAAGCACCAATCGACCCATCAATAGACCACTGTGCAGCGCCATGGCCAGAAGGCAATTGGTGCGCTCGCCTTGCCCTTGTTAGAGGCAGCTTTTACACCCACTTTTTATATCTGCAGTTGGGCTACAACCCCTGCCAAAAGATGACATAATGTTGTGTAATATGTTGTGCAATTCACTAAATCATTCTACAATGTTGATACGCTCAGAGAGGGGAATTTGGATTTCGAGCTGGCAATATAGCTGATTCATGTAGCGGATTTTGATGTAGAGGCAGCGGTATAGATGGACAATTTACTTGCAGCAACCGACGAGCAATGGTCTCCCTCCAAACGCAATAAGCTGTTTGCTTGGGGCACCCATTTTTTTACAGCCAGCGGCGCCATATGGGGCTTTCTGGCCATTCTGGCTATTACGCACCAACAATGGCTGGCGGCCTTTGTGTGGATGGCGGCGGCCACGTTTGTGGATTCGTTTGATGGCTTGCTGGCGCGGCGGGCGCGCGTCAAAGAAGTGGTGCCGCAATTTGATGGCGCCCTGCTGGACAACATGATCGACTATTTGAATTATGTGATTATTCCCGCCTTTTTCATCTACAAGGCGGATTTTTTGCCGCCTCGCTTTGCGCTCTTTGGCGTATGTTGCATTATGATCTCATCGGCCTATCAATTTTGTCAGGATGATGCCAAAACAGACGATCACTATTTCAAGGGCTTCCCCTCATATTGGAACATTTTGGCCTTCTATCTGCTCTTTCTGGGGCTGTCACCGTGGGTCAACTGGATTATCACCGTGGGTCTGGCCATTTTGGTCTTTGTACCCATCAAATATGTCTATCCTTCGCGCACCGAGCAATTTCAGAGGGTCACCATGATCATGTCGCTGCTGTGGGGGATAATTTGCATTACAATGCTCGCCCAATATCCCAACGAGGATAAGCGGCTGGTCTGGCTCTCGCTGATTTTTGCCGTCTACTACATTGCCATTAGCCTGCACGCCACTTTTACGCGGCGCGAGAGTTGATGTAGGGCGGGCATCCCTACCTACATAAATGGGCATGAGCTGTACGATTCGCTACAGTTTTTGTAGCGAAAGCTGATTACACTGGTTGCAAACAATTGCGCAACCAAATCCTTCTGAAAATAGATCGGGTGATCCCGGTCGGCAAGCTGGAGAATAAAAATGACATCACAAATCTCAACCAACGGCGCGTCTACGAATGGCGCTGCTCCCCAAATCGAAAACGTTGTCATTATTGGCAGCGGTCCATCTGGGTTTACGGCCGGTCTTTATGCCGCGCGCGCCAATTTGAACCCCATTTTGATTACGGGGAACGACTATGGCGGCCAGGTTAGCATTACTTATGAAGTGGAAAATTATCCCGGCTTCCCGGAAAGCGTGACCGGGCCGGAACTGGTGGAAAAGATGAAGACGCAGGCTGAAAAATTTGGCTGCCGCGTCGAGTTTGATTATGTGACCAATATTGCCACCGACAAGCATCCTTTTGTGATAAGCACCCAAAACGGCAAAGAATATGTGGCCAAGTCGGTCATTCTGTGTACGGGCGCCCGCCCGCGTTATTTGGAAATTCCGGGCGAAAAGGAATACACCGGCAAAGGCGTCAGCTATTGCGCCACGTGCGATGGCTTCTTCTTCCGTGGTAAAGATGTGGTGGTGGTGGGGGGCGGCGATAGCGCCGTGGAGGAAGGGCTCTTCCTGACCAAGTACGCCACCCGCGTGCGCATTATTCACCGGCGCGATGAATTGCGCGCCAGCAAGATTTTGCAAGAACGCGCTTTCAAAAATGAGAAGGTTGAATTTGTCTGGAACACGGTGCTGACCGAAGTGCTGGGCGATGCTGATGGCAAAGTTATTGGCGCCAAAGTTCAGAACACGGTAACTGGCGAAGAAAGCGAAATTGAGACCGATGGCGTCTTCATCTTTGTGGGTCATCTGCCCAACAATGAACTGCTCAAAGACAAGTTCGAACTGGACGAAGACGGCCATCTGATTGCTGACCGCTTTATGCGCACCAACGTTCCGGGCATTATGGCCGCCGGCGAGATCATGGACAAGGTTTTCAAGCAGGTGGCCACCAGCGTGGGCCAAGGTTGCTCTGCCGCTATGCAGACCAACAAGTTCCTGGAAGAGCTGGAAGAAGCCGGCTATCCCGGTGTCGATCAGGATCCGCGCGAATTTCGCAAAGCAGAGATTGCCAACAAAGAGGCCATTGGCACTTGGTAAGATAGAAGGCCGCTCCTCCCCCTTCCCGCACTTTGTGCCCCGTTCCCCCTCCTCTCCACATGCGGAGAGGAGGGGGAACGGGGCTTTCTCCCTCCAATTACCCACTCAACCCTTTCCTCGCTCCCCTGCCCACCCCATCCTGTGCTACAATTCTGCGCATGGCCGATACAACCCTTCCGCAAGAGATACAAAGCGAACCCAACCCCAGCCTGGCGCGCAATGCCGGTTTAATTTCATTGGGCAACGTAGCCAGTCGAGTGCTGGGGCTATTGCGCGAGATGGTGATCGCGACCTGGTTTGGCGCCACGGGTGAGGTGAGCGCGTTTCGCGTGGCCAGCCTGGCCCCCACCATTGTGTACGACTTTTTGATTGGCGGCATGTTGAGCGCGGCGCTGGTGCCCACCCTGAGCGAGTATATTCAGCCGGCGCGGCGTGGTGAATTTGTGCGCGTAATCAGCATGGTCATCAGCCTATTTGTGGTGCTGCTGGCGCTCTTGCTGCTTGTGCTAGAACTGCTGGCGCCGCAGGTGGCAACGCTCATGGCAAGCGGCTTTGACAAGTGGGACCCAACGCTGCTGCCGCTCACCGTGCGCATGATCCGGCTGATCCTGCCGGCTATCTGGTTTTTTGGCATGGCGGGCGTGCTCACCGGCATTCTTTATGCATTGCAGCGCTTTACATTTCCGGCTCTTTCCAGCGCAGTCTACAACCTGGGCATTATTGTGGCCGCGCCGCTGCTGGCTGGCCGCTTTGGCGTTACTAGTCTGGTCGTAGGCATTTTATTGGGCAGCCTGGCTCAATTTGCCATGATGGCCTGGGATTTGCGTCATTGGTTGCGTACGGTGGGCCACGCCATGCGCTTTCAGTTTGATTGGCATCATCCGGCCCTGCGTAAAATTGTGGTGCTCTATATTCCCATTGCGGGCATCGAGCTGGTTTCTTCTTTTCAGGTGGGCCTGGACCGGCGGCTGGCCAGTGGCTCTGGCGAACGGAGCATTGCCTGGATGCAAAATGCCACTACCTTGCAACAACTGCCGCTGGGGCTGATCAGCGTAGCAATTGCGCTGGCGGCTCTGCCGCGCTTGAGCCAACACTTTGCCAATCACAACGAAGCCGCCTATCGCGCCACCTTGGGACGTGGGCTGCGCACGGTGTTGTTGCTCATCGCCCCAGCTGCCGTAGGGCTCTATTTGCTGGGCGAACCGATTACGCGGCTCATCTTTGAGCACGGTCTTTTTCTGCCCACCGATACGGCGCAGGTGGTGTCGGCACTGCACATTTATCTGGTTGGCATGCTCTTTGCCGCCATTGACTTCCCGCTCAACTATGCCTTTTATGCCCGCAACAATACGTTGGGGCCGGCCCTGGTTGGTGTGCTCAGCGTGGGCGTTTACGTGGTGGTGGCCTTTGCCTTGCTAGACAGCTTGGGCTATCACGGCCTGATCTGGGCCGACTCGGCCAAACAGGCGTCGCACGCTCTGGTCATGCTACTGTTGCTCACTTGGCGCGTGGGGCGGCTCAATGCGCGCACGCTGACCAGCGGCTTGGCCATTCTGGCCGCGGCAGTGGGCATGGCTGCGGTGCTCTATGTGGTGCGTCTCTTTTTGCAGCCGCAACTGCCGCTCAACCTGTTGGGCGATCTGCTCAACCTGGCCATTAGCGGCAGCGTGGGCGTGCTGGTGTATGCGTTTTTGCTCCAACAATTGGGCGTGCGTGAATTGCAGGATGTGGTGCGCATGGTTGTGGCGCGGCTGCGGTAGAGCCACGGCCTAGGCCACGCCCGCTTTCTCGACTATGCGGCGGACGAGTTGAACTTTCTGCAAAAGGTGGGCGGGGACTATGTCTTTATCCACTGCTATTTGCTGGAACACTTTGCCAAGATCGCGGTGGAGCGGGGGTATAATGAGGGAGAGAAGCGGGGTGAATAGAGTGGCGATTTTCCGTTGATTTGGGGCCGGCTGTGGTATACTCTGCGTGGACCCATTAGTCCCAGTACATGAAAGGATAACGGATGATGACAACCTACTTTGGAACAGTTGAAGCCGACCATACGGTCAAAGTGTCTACCGATTTGCCGGTTGGCGAGCGCGTTATGATTGTCCAAATACCGTCAATGGAAGCGCTAATGCACGACTCAGAACGCCAACGGCGTTTTGCGGCCACCCGCGACGCGCTGCAGAAAGCAGTCGGCAACGGGTATCCTCCATCTTCGCTTTCTGATGAGGAAATTGTCGCTCTGGTTAAGCGCGCGCGACGCGCTACCTCTGCGTCATCGTCAGCATGAGAATCGTGCTTGACACGAATCAATTAGTGGCTGCATTGGTGCGGCCGCCTGAGTTGGCCACGTTCCTCATGGCTTGGGCATCAGCGCGTTTTACCGTCATTGCTTCCCAAGCATTGGTGGATGAATACCTTCGCGTATTAGATTATCCTGAGATTTCAACGCTAATTCCCGCCGAGCTTCGGCGTACGTTTCACACCCATCTACTTCACGACATAGAACTTGTTGAGCCGGCAGAAACGTCTCCTATCTGCCGAGATCCCGATGACGACAAAGTGATCGCTGCTGCTATATATGGCTTGGTCGATTATTTGGTTACGGTCGATAAGGATCTTCTCACCCATGACATTGTCACTATGCTGAGCAGACTCGGCATCAAAATTATCTCCGGCGATGCCTTGATTTACCTTCTCGACCAGTCGCATTGACCTTTTGCTCTCCGATTGAACTATTTCCCCATTTTAAGTATAATTTGACCACAGCGCGTATTTCATCCATTCAATCGCACCAGTTTTGCCCAGTTGACGTTCATCCAGCAACCTGATGTCCAAACTCAAACTTTATCTTTTCGGCGCCCCCCGCATTGAGCTAGATAACAGTCCGGTGGTTTTGGCGCGTCGCAAACCTATGGCGTTGCTGGCCTATTTATTGGTGACCCGGCAGCCGCAGCGTCGCGACACGCTGGCCACTCTCTTCTGGCCCGAGCTGGGGCAGAGCGCCGCCCGGGCCGCGCTGCGCCGTGATCTACACATGTTGAATAGCGCTATCGGTGCAGAATGGCTCAACAGCGCGCGCGACGAAATTTCCCGCAATGTCGATGATATTTCGCACAATGGCGATGCCGCGCTTTGGATCGATGTGGAGCAGTTTCAGCAACTGGCCGATGCGTGTGCAGCGCATCACCCCGCGGGCGCGGCGCTGTGCCCGCACTGCATAGAGGCGCTGACCGCGGCCGCGACGCTTTACCAGGGTGATTTTCTAGACGGACTCACGCTGGCTGATTGCCCCGATTTTGACCAGTGGCGCGCCTTTCAGGCGGAGACGCTGCGCCATACGTTTGGCAGCATGATGCAAAAGCTGGTGCAAGCTAACGAGGCGCACGGCGCGTACGCCGAAGCACTTGCGCTGGCCCGGCGCTGGCTGGCCGCTGACCACAGCCATGAGCCAATCCATTGCACGCTCATGCGCCTTTTTGCGCTAGCTGGCCAACCAGCGGCCGCTCTGCGTCAATATGAAGAGTGCGTGCAGGTGTTGCGCGATGAATTGGGCGTCGCCCCCACGGACGAAACTGTGGCATTGTGTGAAGCAATCCGCACGCGCCAGTTTCCTGACAAGGGAACAAGCGGACAAGGGGACATGGCACGCTTAGAACCCTCGGTCACTCGGACACCCAGTCATCCTGTCACCTCTTCATCCGCTCCCCGCCACAACTTGCCCGCGCAAACTACGAGCTTCCTGGGGCGACAGGAAGAAGCCGAGGCCATCCGCCAGCTGCTTTTGGCGCAGGACGAGTGCCGGCTGTTGACGCTGATTGGGCCGGGCGGGATTGGCAAGACGCGGCTGGCGCTGAATGTGGCCCAAGCGCTGGTGGCGGATGCTCCGGCTGCGCTGGCGGATGGCGTCTATTTTGTGCCGCTGGCGGCGGTGAGCGATGCCGCCGACATGGTGGGCGCAATAGCCAATGCGGTGGGCTATGCTTTCCGCGGCGGCGACGAGCCGCAGACGCAGCTTGCCCACTATTTGCGCAGTAAAAAGCTGCTGTTGGTGGTCGATAACCTGGAGCACCTTTTGGATGGCGCGCCGCTCTTAATGGCGCTGCTCGTGGCCGCACCGGAACTGCTGCTGCTGGCTACGTCGCGAGAGGCGCTGGGGGTGCCTGCTGAATGGCTCTATCCGCTGGGCGGGTTGACTCCGCCGCTGCCCACCGATTCACTGCCTGCTCTGGCCGATAATGCGGCGGTGCAGCTTTTTGTACAGCGGGCGCAGCGGGCCTCGGCAGGCTTTGCCCTGGGCGCCGCAAACGCCGCGCATGTGGCGCGCATCTGTCGCCTGGTCAATGGGATGCCGCTGGGGCTGGAGCTGGCCGCGGCCTGGGTCAACACGTTGGGCGTCGATGAAATTGCCGATGAAATCATGGCCAATATCGATATTTTGGCCTCAGATCTGCGCAATATTCCCGCACGCCATCGCAGTTTGCGGGCTGTCTTTGAGCAGACCTGGGCGCGTCTGGCCCAGGCAGAGCAGCAAACGCTGCGGCGTTTATCTATCTTCCGCGGTCCTTTTACGCGTGAGGCCGCTCAAGAAGTGGCGGATGTCTCACTGCTGGACATCTCGATTCTGGTCGATAAATCGCTCTGTCGCCGTCAAGCGGCGCGTTTTGATATTCACGAATTGTTACGCCAGTTTGCCTTTGAGCGCCTGGCTGAAGATGAAAAAGCGGCCATGTTGATGCAGCACAGCCGCTATTTTGGGCAGTTGTTGGAGAGCCAGCAGCAGGCCATTTCGACCGCGGCTGAACCGGCGATGTTACAGGCTGTGACCGATGATTACGACAACATTTTGGCCGCGTGGCGATATCAAATCGAAAGAATGGGGCGCGCCGCTGAGATAGCTGATATAGAAGAGCGCGCCGCGCTGCTTGAACGCTATGTGCCGGTGTTGATGGCCTATTTTGACCGCCGCTCGCTCTTCTGGGAGGGTCAACGTATTTTTCAACAAGCGTTGGTTGCTTTACAAAGAACAAAGGCGCCGCAGGCCAATGCGCCTTTGTCGCTGCAACGCCTTTCTTTTGAGATTCAGATTGCCCAGGCGGACGTGGGGCTGCATCTGGGGCGCGTTTATGAGGCCAAGGAATCGCTTTACACGCTTTTGCCGCAATTGCGCGCCCTGGATAGTCCGCCGCAACTGGCGGCGGCATTGACCATATTGGGACCGGCCCATTTGCGCGCCGGTGAATACGAGGCGTCGGCCCAATGCTTGCTCGAAGCAGTGTCGCTTTATGAACAGATGGGGCTACGGCTGGAGAGCACCGTGCCGCTGATCAATCTGGGGTTGCTCTCGTCGCGGCAGGAAATGTATGATCAGTCGCGCCAATATTATCAACGGGCCGTCGCAATTTATACAGACGTGGGGTATACGCTGGGGCTGATCCGCTGTCTTAGTAACTTGGGTTCCACCTATCCCGGCAAAGCCAGCGTGACGCAAGCTGTGGCCTATTACGAGCAGGCTTATCAAATTGCGGTGGAAAGCAATAACCAATTTTGGCTTGGCATCATTCTCAGCAATATGGGGGATTGTGCATTTGTGGCTGGCGATCCATACGAAGCCAAAACAAAGTTCGCCGCCGGGCTGGCCATTTTCCGTGAATTGGGCGAAATGCGCTGGGTCACGGTGGCGCTGGCCGATTCGAGCTTTGTGTACATTGCGCTGGGGGAACTATCGACCGCAGCCGCTCATCTGGGCGAATCGCTGGCCCTGGTGCTGCAACATCAGCTGGTGGTCGACGGCATTCAGGCGCTGACGGCGAGCGCGTTGGTCTTGCAGCAGTGGGGCCAATGGGAGCCTGCCGCGGCCATTGCCGCCCATGTGCTGGCCGATGAGCGAACGCGCCGCGGGGCGCGTCAACATTGCCATGCGCTCTTGCAAGCGGCGGCGGATATTATGCCCACCGCTGCTTGGGACGCGGCCCAATTTTGCGGCCGCAGCACGCCTTTTACGCAGATGGTGCAAAGCACAATCGAGATATTGGCCAGAGAAAAATAGCTTCTCTCGTGCCCCAACAGGATTTGCGCAAGCCTTGCGTAAATCCTGCCGAATGCGGACTGGTTCGCTGGTGGCAATCCACAGGCGCCGTGTAAGTTGTTCCAAGTAGAAATTTCAAATTATGAGCCAACTTAAGCTTTACCTCATGGGCGCGCCGCGTGTGCAACTGGATGACCAGGTGGTGGAGTTGCCGCGCCGCAAGGTGTTGGCCATTTTGATCCATGTGGCGCTGACCGGGCAACGGCTGCGGCGCGATACGCTGGCCACCATGCTATGGCCGGCGTCAAGCGGCAACAGCGCACGCGCATCGCTGCGCCGCGAGTTGAGCGCGTTGAGCAATGCCATTGGCGTCGAATGGCTGGACACAACGCGTGAGGATATAGCGCTGCGTCAAGATGCCAATGTGTGGAGCGATGTGGCGGCGTTTCGGGCGGCCCTGGCTGGAATTGCGGACGGCACAGCGGCTGACGATGGCGCGCTGCGGTCGGTCGTGGCGCTCTATCGGGGTGATTTTCTGGCCGGCTTTACGCTGCCCGATTGTCCAACGTTTGACGATTGGCAATTTTTCGAATCGGAAAGCCTGCGCAGTGCGTATGCCCAGGCGTTGACTCAGTTGGTACAGCAACTGTCTGCCCAAGGTCAATATGACGACGCGATTGATTACGCCCGCCGCTGGTTAGCGCTGGATCCGTTGGAAGAGGCGGTCCAGCGCGAAATGATGTGGCTCTATGCCAAGGCGGGTCAGCAGGCCGCGGCGCTGCGTCAGTATGAAGAATGTGCGCGCCTGCTTGAGGAAGAACTGGGCGTTGAACCGGACGCCGAAACAGAGGCGCTTTGTGAGGCGATTCGGCGCCGCCAGTTTGCGGTGGACGCGGCGGAAAACCCACCCGCCGGCGCGCTGGAACACCTGGCCGCAGATCCCGCCCAGCACGCTTCGTTGCTTGCGTTTGCGCCGGCCCCACCCCAGCGACATAATTTGCCCGTACAGGTCACTTCGTTTGTGGGACGCACTGAGGAACTGGCCGCGGTTTGCCAGCTGCTGATGACGCAAGCCGAATGCCGCTTGCTGACGCTGGTGGGGCCAGGCGGGATTGGCAAGACGCGTTTGGCGCTGCAAATTGTGCAACAGATTGCGGATAGCGACGCTGTGGCGCACGGCGCGCGCTATGCCGATGGTGTCTTTTGGGCCCCATTGGAAACCGTGGATAGCGGGGAGCAGCTTGTAACGGCGCTGGCCAATGCATTGGGGTTTGCTTTTCAGGGCAGCACCGAGCCGTGGGAGCAGTTGCTGCGTCATTTACAGAGCAAGCATCTGCTGTTGCTGCTTGATAATTTTGAACATCTCTTGCCTCAGGCCGATCTACTTACGACGATTTTACAGACGGCGCCCGGCATCTCTATGCTGGTGACTTCGCGCGAGGCGTTGGCTTTGCAAGAGGAATGGCTCTATGGGGTAAGTGGGTTTGACGCGCCATCTGCGGATGCTGAGCCGGCGGCAATGGCGCAGAACAGCGCCGTGCAGCTCTTTTTACAGCGGGCGCGTCGCGCCGATTCTAGCCTGATGTTGGATCGGGAAGTATGGGGGGCCATTGTGCGCATCTGCCGGCTTGTGGATGGGTTGCCGCTGGGACTAGAACTGGCTGCAGCTTGGGTGCGTACATTGAGCGTGGCCGAGATTGCCGATGAAATTGCCCGCGATTTGGACTTTTTAACCGCCACGGCGCGCGGCCTGCCGCAGCGGCACAGCAGCCTGCGCAGGGTGCTGGAACAGACGTGGCGATTGCTGGCCCCGGCAGAGCAGGATCTCTTCTGCCGGCTGGCCCTGTTTCACAACGGCTTTACGCGGCAGGCGGCCAGCCGCGTGGCCGATGCGTCCATCGTGACGTTGGCGGCGCTGGTGCGCAAGTCGATCATTAGCCACAGCCGAGACGGGCGCTATGCGATGCACGGGCTGCTGCGCCAATTTGCGGCGGCGCGTCTGCACGCAGATGCCGAATTGGCGCAGGCGATTGCCGAAAAGCATAGCCGCTATTATGGCGTGCTGGTGCAATCGCTAGAGAGCGGCCTCATTGGGGCCGAACATGCGGTGGTGCTGGAGCAGATGGGGCAGGATATCGAGAACATTCGCAGCGGCTGGCGCTGGGCCGTGGCCCACGTGGAGCATGATCCGGCGCAGGTGATGTTGCTGAATCGCTATGTGGCGGCATACTTTCAATTTTACGACACGCGCAGCCGTTTTCAGGAAGGGCGGGCCGAATTTCAGCTGGCCCTGGACGCCCTGGAAGCGCTGGCGGCGGATCAGAATGCACAATTGGTACGGGCGCGCGTTGAGGGGCGGCTGGGCTGGTTTGCTTTTCAAACCGGCCAACCCACTTTGGCCAAAAAGCATTTGGCACAGAGCATTCATGCTCTGCATATTGATGTGCTGCATAAAGTTGACGCCCAGGCCGAGCTTGTCTTTTCGTTGAACTATTTGGGCGCGGTCCATCGGCATCTGCATGAATACGCGGCGGCGCAACGCGTCTTGGAAGAAAGTTGCCAGATTTGCCAGGCGCGCGGCGATCGCTTTGGCCTAACGGTGGCGCTCAATATTTTGGGCCAAATTGCCTATGCAGAAGAGGCATATGAGCGGGCGCAGAGCTATTTGACAGAAAGCTTGGCCGTAAAGCAAGCCCTTGGCGACCAGCGCGGTGCAATTTTCTCGTTGCTCTATTTGGGGCTGGTGGCGCGCGCCCAGAATGATTACGCGCGAGCCATACGTCTTTTTCAAGAGGGCATTCAGATCAGTGAGCAGCACGGTGACCGGCGCAGCATTGCCTTGGGGCTGAGCAATTTGGCTGAGGTGGAAGCTTTGATGGGGCATACAGCGGCGGCAGAAAAGTTGTATGCAGAGAGTCTGCAAATTTATGCCGACATTTCCAACGTGCAGGGCTTGGTGACCGTCCACATGAAGCTGGGGGACCTGGCGCGCGGCCAGCAGAATGCCGCGGCCACGGCGCAACATTATGCCGCAGCGCTACGTCTGGCTAATGACCTACAAATCGCTCCGCAAGCGCTAGAATCGCTGGTGAAACCGGCGCACACTTGGCGCGCTCAAAATCCGCTGGCGTGGCCGGCAGACACAATATAGACTTGAGTGAGGGATACGCACTTGAGAATGAAATGACATGAATGACTTATGTTACGCAAGCCTGGAGGGAAGTCGGCTCGCCGCCGTTCCTGCTTCTCTCTAGCAGACTGGCTGTCGCTGCGTAACGTGAGTTAATCAACCACATCAATCGTGCTTTGGCGGCGGCGGTCCACCATCAGTTTGGTTACATCGGGTCGGGCATAGTGACCCGCCGCATCAAAATTTTGCCGTTCTGCGCGTACGCGCTGGTGATCCAGCGTGGCCACAATCAGTTTTTCGACGCCCGTGACGGGCTCCACAATCCACTCTCCGTCTGGCCCCGCAATGGCCGAGCCGCCGTTACAGAGGAGGCCATTCGCAAGTTCGGTGTGCATATCGGCCGTAATGATGTCCAAATGGGGCGTATCTGCGGGCATGTCGCCGATGCGCAGCAAGCCAGAAGCCGCCATTACATAGCTGCGGCCCTCACGCGCCAAAAACCTGGTTGTCTCGGCTGTATTGTGTGCATCGCCGGGCCAAACCGCAATGTGCAAATCTTCGCCCAGCGCATAGAGCGCCGCCCGCGGCAGCGGCATCCAATTTTCCCAGCAGTTGAGTCCACCCACGGTGAACGCGCCCAGCCGGTGGGTGCGCAGGCCATTGCCGTCGCCGGTGGACCAGGTCATGCGTTCCTGATAGGTGGGCATGAGCTTGCGGTGAACCGACTGAATTTCGCCACGCTCGTCAATATAGACCAGCGAGCAATAGAGGCTATGACCGCCGCGATCGGCGGCTCGCTCCACTGTACCTACGTAGAGGGCAATCTGGCGGTCGGCTGCTACTTGCTGTAGCAGGCGCAAATGGCCCGCTTCGATCTGGATGGCTTGATCCACGTAATGGGCGTGAATGCGCTTCTGGATGGGCGAATCAAAGCGGGCGCCATCCGTCCAGTCGATCCAGATGGGATAGCCGGGCAGCAGCGCCTCGCCAAAAGCCACAAGTCGGCAGTCAGCGTCGGCTGCTTGCAAGGTGTAGTCAACCATTTTGGCCAACGTGGCGTCGCGGTTGAGCCAAGCCGGTGCGATTTGGGCTATACCGACAGTCAGTTGATCGCCCATTTTGTTTTCTCCTGTGGCAACCAGAGATGTGCTACTCTGTGCGTGTTAGGGAATCAAGCAGAAGCAGGTGGCAGATAGCAGGTGGCGAGTAACGCGTTACCCGCTACCTGCCGCTCGCCAATCATAGCAGCGCTTGCGCAGCTTGACCAATGGTGAACATTTTTGGGGATGCCTCTCCCTGCTTTGCACCCTTGGGGTGCATCGCGTCCCTCTCTACCTCGTGGAGAGGGACAGATTTTGCGCTTATGAAAGTTAACAATTTAAATCGGTAAACAAAGGCACTGGTTGAAACCAGCGCCTGTCAGCTAAAGTACGCTAAAGCGCACTCTAGAAATAGCCTGCTTGAGCAGGCTTTCTCTAGCAGACGCAGGCTTCAGCCTGTGGCATCTATTACCGAAATAATTTATGAATGTCCATCAGCGCAAAATCAGGGAGAGGCAACGTGGGTGGCAATATTATCCCCGTCTGGGATGCCCCCATATTTTAGCCCGGCAATACAGCCAATCCATAGCCCATGTTGTAAAGCGTGAAGCCCAAGCGGCGATAGCTGGCCGGGCTGGGCATTTCAAATTCAAAGGCATCGGCCAGGCGATTGATGGTGCAGAAAACAAAGCAGATGGCAATGGCTTCGTGCACACCCTGTTCGCTGACGCCGGCCTGGTATAGAGCCGCCACATCATCGGCGATGACCGCCGTAGGTGATACGGTCAATTTTTCCAGAAAGCCCAACGTCAGGCGCAATGGTTCGCGTAGTGGAGCGTCGCGCCAGTTTGCCAGCGCGGCTTCCACGGTTGCAGTCGCAAAGCCATGGACCGCAATGGCGGTGTGTGCGCCCATGCAGTAGGTGCAGCGATTGTTTTTAGAGACAAAGGCCGCCAAGAGTTCGGCTTCGGCTTTGTGCCAATATTGGACACCGCGCAAGGCTTCGGCCACACATTTATTAAAGGGGTGGCCGAAAAAGTCAGGTCGATAGGACTGCATGGCGATCGGTCCCACTTGGTGGCCGATCAGCTGCTTGATGAGGCGCAACTGGAGACGTTGCACAGAATTTAGGCCGTTGGTCAAAATTTCTAGGCGCATGATTTAGATTCACAATTTATGCATCCCGTTTATTGCTGCGCTTTGAGGGCGGGGTTGGGGATAACGGGAACTTTGGGCGCTCTGCCAAAATTGGGGATGGGCAGAATCTTGGGCACACGCGTTTTGTATGTTGTATAGGTTGCGCCCAGCACGGCGATTAAATCTTTTTCCTCAAAATAGAGGCCAATAAAGATATAAATGCTCATGGTGATGGCCAGAAAGAGATGGCTCATGGACATGGTGGGCGTGACCCACAGGCCGATCAGAATGCCGAGCTGCAAGGGATGGCGCACCAGCTTGTATAGAAAGCGATCGGTGAAAAAGGGCGCTGGTTCCGGTTTGTTGCGCAGATTCAAATAGATCTGCTGCAAACCAAAGAGCTCAAAATGGTTGATAACAAAAGTTGATACCACGGCAAATGCCCAACCAAAGAGATAGCCGCCCGTCAAGATGATCTGCCCAATCGGGTTCTCAACATGCCACAGAACGCCGGCCAGCGGCTGCCAAAAGAGGCAGATGACGAGCATCAGAATCCCCGAAAGCAGGACATAGGTGCTGCGCTCGGCGGCGCGCGGTATGGATTGGGTGAAGCGCCGTTTGAACGCCGGTCGCGCCATAACCGAATGCTGTAGCCCAAAAAGCACTATCAGCGCCACGTTGATCAGCAGGCCGCGGCCCAGCGGACCTGGCGCGCTCGAATCTATATGCAGAGGCAGAAATGACCAGCCACCGACAAATAGGATAAAATAGACAAGCCCGCCAAGGCCGACCACATACGAAAAAAGTCCGTAGAGCAAGACAAAAATACGCGACATAATATTCTCCTCATGTTGGTTAAATTTGCGCTATGCTTGCGCAGAAATTGTCTGGACAGCGCTAATTCCTTGGCTTTGTAAAACCCTAGCGCTGCCTACGCTGCGTTGGTTTTGCGTTCATCGGTCACGCAGAAGTGCTATGGCGCCTTTAGCATACCGGACGGGCGATCCGCTAGCGTCGACAGAATCGATCACTTGATGATCACCAAATGGATTTGTGAGTGAATTATGCGTCAACTTACACCGGCTTTTATCCTGGAACATGTGGAGCAGGGCCGCGCCAGCGGTCAATTTGAGGCCGTGGTTCTCTTTGTAGATACGTCCGGTTTTACGCCAATCACCGCCCGTTTAAGCGCACATGGCCGCGAGGGCGCCGAAGTCTTGGCCGGGATCTTGCTGGCGGTCTTTGAGCCGTTGGTGGAAGCAGTCTATGCTCATGGCGGCTTTATTGCCGGTTTTGCCGGCGATGCGTTTAAAGCCATCTTCCCTGGGGTGACGCCGGCAAGCTATCTGCACGCGCTGGCCGCCGCCGAACAGATTCGCACGCAAATGTTGAATCACCCCACGCACAATACGCGCTACGGCGTCTTCAATTTTAGCGTGCGCATGAGCATGGCGGATGGCGCGGTGAGTTGGGCGGTCTGGTCTGGCGCCGCGCGTACAGCTTCCCAATCACAGGGGTATACATTTTTTGGCCCCGCCATCGATCAAGCGGTCCAAGGTGAAGATCATGCGGAGGGCGGCGAACTGGTTGTGACCCATTCCTTTTTTGACGCGTTGCAAGCTGTCGACCAGGGAGCAATCGCGCAAGCGGAGGTGTTAACGGCGGAGGCGACCGGCTATGTGCGCCTGTTGCTGCGCAGTGCTGAACTGCCCGCGCCGCGTGTTGTGGAACCCCCTGTTGCATCTTTACCATCGAGCGCAAGCCGGTTTTACCCTGAACCTCTGCTGAATATGCAGCCCCAGGGCGAATTCCGGCCGGTGTATACGCTCTTTATCAACGTGCAAACGTTGCCTGCGCCCACCGCGGATGGCGATTTCCTGCCCCGCTTTTTGCAATTGTTGAATAACTATGGTGGTTATCTCTGTCGCATTGGGCGCATTGGCGCCAACGATCCGGGTGGTACCTTTTTGCTCTTTTGGGGCGCCCCCACCAGCCACGAGAATGATCTCGAGCGCGTGCTCGGTTTTCTGCTCGAACTGCGCGCAATGCTGGGAGACGCAATGCGCGCCGGCGTGACCTATGCGGTGGTCTATGCTGGCTTTATCGGTTCAGCGCTGCGGGCGGAATATACCTGTTATGGCAGCCGCGTAAATCAGGGCGCGCGCCAAATGGTAATTGCCAAGTGGGGTCAGATTCTGCTTGACGAGACGACCGCGCGGCGGGCGCAAGTAGATTATGCCGTCAATTTGGCGGGTCACTTTGTGCTTAAGGGATTGGCCGGTGAGCAGCCGCTCTTTGATTTGCAAGGGCGACAGGCTGAACATGTGAGAACCGGACTTGCTCACGCATTGGCGTTTCCATCTGAGGCTGCCTTCATCGGACGCGCCGGGGAGGCGGCGCAGCTTCGGGCCGCGCTGCAGCCGGTTTTTGCCGGCCACTTTGCCGGCTTTACGCTGGTCAGCGGCGAGGCGGGCATTGGTAAGAGCCGGCTCGTGCATGAAGTATTGGACGCGCTGAATGGCCCCGATGCATCGCGCGACGCTCAGGTTTTTCTGTGCCAAACGGACGAAATCCTGCGCGAATCGCTGAATCCCCTGCGCTATTTTCTGCGCCGCTATTTTGATCAGGAAGCAGGTGGTGGGGACGCAGCCAACAAGGCGGCTTTTGCGCGCAAACTGGATGGGCTCATTGCGGCCACCACCGAGACGGCGCTGGCGGCCGAATTGGGGCGAACCCGCTCATTTCTCGGCGCATCGATCAATCTGCGCTGGCCCGATTCGCTCTATGAACAGTTGGACCCCCAACTGCGCTTTGAAAACGTGCTGTCGGCGCTGAAGGCGCTCTTATTGGCCGAGAGCCGTCAGCGCCCGTTGATCCTGCTGGTTGAGGATGCGCACTGGCTGGATGAAGATTCGCGCGCCTTTTGGGCGCGCCTGGCGCGTAACGTGGATGAGTATCCATTGGCCATTGTGGCCACGGCGCGCCCGCTGGAAGAAGCCGGCGCCACGCCGATTCCGGCAGCCATTATCCGCCACGAGATTGCACTGTCTGCCCTAACCGCGGCAGATATTGAGGCATTGGCGCGTGCGCATTTAGGCGGCGCCATTGCCGCCGAATTGGTGGAGTTGCTCATGGCGCGGGCCGAGGGTAACCCGTTTTTTGCCGAGCAGATGTTGCTCTACCTACAAGAGCAAGCGCTGCTGCAAGAGGATGCACAGGGCTGGCGGCTGAACGATCGCTCTACATCGGGCAGCATTGTGCCAGAAGATGTGCAGACCGTGTTGGTGGCTCGTCTGGATCGGCTGGCGCAGGAAGTCAAACATGTGGTGCAGACGGCAGCCGTCTTGGGGCGCGAATTTAGCGTGCAGGTGTTGTCGCAAATGTTGCGCGGTGATGCGGCGCTGGCGGCCAAAGTGCAGTCTGCCCAAGATGCGGCCGTTTGGGCGGCGCTGAGCGAGTTGCGCTATCTGTTCCGCCATGCGTTGCTGCGCGATGCGGCTTATGAGATGCAGTTGCGCACGCATCTGCGTCAGCTCCATGCGCTGGCCGCGCGCTCTTTCGAACAGATCTATGATGAGACGGAACTCGCCGCCTACTATCCCGATCTGATCTACCATTACCGCGCCGCCGAGCTGCCCGAGCAGGAGCGTCACTATGCCGTTCTGGCTGCCGAACGTTCTGCCGCCGCCTACGCCAACGATGACGCCATTGCTTATTATTCGCGCACCCTGGCGCTGACGCCCGCGACCGACCATGCGCGCCGTTACGAACTGCTGTTAGCCCGCATCCCACTTTACAATCTCAAGGGGGACCGCGAGCGGCAGGCCGCCGATTTGGCATTGTTGCGCGCCGCGGCGGAACAATTGGCGGACAATCAAAAAAGAGCCGAGGCGGCTGTGCGCTATTCTCAATATGCAGAGATGGTGGCCGCTTTTGACGATGCGCGGCAGACCGCCGAGCAGGCGCTCACTTTGGCCCAGGGCGAGCCGCAAATTACGGCGCGGGCGACTGCCCAATTGGCCACTGTATTGCTCAACCGCGGGGACTATATAACGGCGCGCAGTTATTGTGAGGAATCGATTGCTCTGGCCAGAGAGTCTGGTTTGCAATGGGAAGAAGCGGCGGGTCTCCATCAATTGGGCGTTATTGTCTACTATCTGGGGGATTATCCAATGGCCCAAGAGCAGATGCACGCCGCGCTGGCCATCTTTCGTGCACTCGATGAACCATTGGAAGTCGGCCGCGTGCTCAATTCATTGGGTATCGTGCGCAGCAAAGCCACCGAGTATGCCCATAACCCCTACTTTGAAGAGGCGCTGGCGCATTGGGAAACAATTGGCTATAAACGGGGTCAGGCGATTGTGGCGGTGGGCATAGGGAATTTGCACCTGGCTAGCGGGGCTTATGATACAGCGCAGGCCTTTTACAGCCGGGCGCTGACGGTGGCGCGCGAAACGGGTGACCCCGTTGCAGAATCAAATATTCTCTTTAATCATGGCGTCATTGCCACGCGCGTGGGAAATTATGCAGTCGCCATCGATGCTTACAATGCCGCCAACGTAAAGTATGCCGAAATTGGCCATCGTCACGGGATTGGCACGGTCAAGCTGGCTCTGGGCAACGCCTATCGTAATAGGGGGGAACTGGCGACCAGCCGCCAATATTTTGAAGAGGGAATCGAAGTGCTGGAGGCGCTGGGGGGGCGCTCGGAATTAGGCGATGGATATACATCGCTGGGGGCAGTCCTCTTTGGATTGGGTCTGCTGGAGGAAGCCGCCGCGGCATGGCAGCGTGCGCTGGAGTTACGGCGCAATATTGGGCGCGAAACCATTGCGTTTGTGCCGCTAGCGTGGCTGGCGCGCGTAGCTGCGGAACAGGGCGATCTGGCTTTGGCGCGGGCGCGCATCGATGAACTGTGGACGAGCTTTGCCACAGAGGAGATTAATCGCATCTATGATCCGGGTCTTTTTTATTTGACCTGTTATGAAACGCTCACCATTCTGCAAGATACGCGTCGCCATGACATATTGAAAACCGCCTATGCGCTAATCCAAAAGCGGGCCGCGCAGATTCACGATGCGGAGATGGCCCGCTCCTATTTGCACAATGTCTCTGCCCATCGCACGATTGTTGAACTTTATGAGCGCCAAATGTAGATAGCAGAAGCGGGGCAATCTGAAATTCCATTCAGATTGCCCCGCTTCAAAGGTGTAGTTGCTTTGCATATGAAAGTTTTCACGCGTGCAACCGAGTGGCAAATCTCCGTTTTGCCTACGCCGCTCGCAAAGCTTCGGCGTTCCGGCCTTTGGGCAAAATTTGCTCTGTTTGTAAAGAATTTTCGTTACCAAATGATTAGCCGTCCCCTGGGCCTGTCAAAGGGGATGGCGGTCCTCGACAGGCTCAGGCCTTGAGTGGCTGAGTCGTGGAGCTGGATTCACGAAAGGAGTGCGACCCCCATGTCGCCAATGCCCTGGTAAATGGATGCACTGAGCCATTGGGGAGAGGCTGTTTCCGGCTGCTGGCTCACAGGTTGCAAAATGCAATCCGTCCACGCAACGACCATCGCACCGCGCCAAAAACTGGTATCTAGCGTCTCGCCGGTCTCAATTAGGTCAACCATCTGTCCGTTACAGAGCACAAGCACCTCACCCTTCAAGACAGTGTATATGCAGCATGCCTCTGTAATCTTCAGAAGAATCTGTCCCCCCAGCGCAACCACAAAATTATCTGTCATTTGCGTTTTGTTCATTTTCCCGCTCCTTGATGGTGAACGAATTGGTTTTTGAGATGAGTTTGCCGTGGGCCACTAACGCAATTGAGGGAATTTCCGTTAGCTCACCTGTCCGTGTTCATAGTATTTCTTGTCGTCGCGCTTTACTGATTATAGAGACGCATTTTGCAGATCGTACTCATGTGCGCCTCGTGCGGATAGTTTGCCGCCCAGCCAGCCGCCGCCCAAAGCCAGCATGACGCTTACCAGCGTCCACATCGAGACGCCGCCAGAAAGATTCAGCGCCAATTCAACCAAGGCCGTGACGAGACCCACCGTCAACCCATTCTGAAAGGGCGCGGCTTTGGCTTTGCGACCGGCGCGCAGGCTGCCAACGAGCACGCCAAGGCCCATAAAAATGCTGGTCACTGTGGGAGCCGTGCGTGCGGCAAAGCTGTTGATTAAGGCCATGTCGGGCGCGCCCTTGGCCTGCATACTGAGATAGCTGGCATAACCTGTGACCACGCCGACCGAACTGCCATAGGCAATCACAAAGGCAATTACGACCCCGACAACGACTGAACCCCATTTGATTGCTGAGCGATTAAAAGTCATGCTTTTCTCCTTATAACTTATGTTACGCAAGCCTGGAGGAAAGTGGGCTCGCCGACATTCCTGTTTCTCTCTAGCAGACTGGCTGCCGCTGCGTAACGTGAGCTTATAAAATGGTTTCTTCATTTCCTGCGTACGTACTGACATCTTCAGTATAGCGGCTGACCGATCACAAAACGACGGTGCAAGCGATCACAGAAGCGATCGCAAATATGATCATCAGATTCTCGTCTGATTTAGAGGCATGGTTCATATTAGACATCATGGTCCCTACCCAACAAAGCCCCTACCCAACAAAGAGAGGCCCCTGTTCTGGAGCCCCTCTTTGTTGGGTGTGTATTAAGTTTGGTCGTTTGCAGACTTGCCCTATTTGAAGGTGAGCGGCAAATAGAGCTGTTGTTGACCTGGGATTGGGAGCAAGGCGCCGCCCTGCGTCTGGATGGGCAGCATCACCGTGTTCGAGCCCCCCAAATTGGGCGTCGGATTGCTGACGTGAATGCCGATCTCGCGTCCCAGCAGCAGCGCGCTGGCCGGAATGGCCGCTCGCAATTCGGTGGCGCTGACCCGCACCGTGGGCTGCGCTTCACCGTTCCACAGGATGGTGGCGCCATCCGCAAAGCCTGTGCCCAAAACAGTCAGGTCAAAGGCCGGTCCCTCCATAATGACTGAGCTTGGCGTCGACCCAGTGATCTGCGGCGCCGGGTAGGAGACGCTGAAGATAAGACCGGGCGCCGGCGCCTCTTCCAGACCGGGTGTGGCCAGGGCAATAGTGTGATTGCCCGCAACCAGCAGTTTGTTGGCGTCCACCGTGGCCTTGAGCAGCGTGTCGCTCACAAAGGTAGTTGCCAAGATCTGGCCGTCCCACGTCACATTGCTGTTGGGGGCCAACTGCTGCCCGCTAATTTCCACTGTGGTGGCTGGTGCGCCCACGCTGGCGCTGAGCGGCGTGACGGCCTCTATGCGGGGGAAGTCCGCGATGACGGTTGTTCCCCACGTTTTGGGGGCGGCGCCGCCCGCCCGATAGGGCCAGCGTGCATCTACGCCACTATTATTCACGTTTAGGTGGCTGGCCAGCAGGCCGACCACGGGATTCCACCCGTTGAGTGAGATGCGGAACTCGGCTTGCCAGCGTTCCGCGGTGGCAGAGACCTGCGTCCACGGGTGACCAAAATTATTGTCTGCATAAGCGACAAAGTTGCCGTTGCCATCGCCCACCACTATTGCCGGCGTGCCATCTTCGCCCAGCAGGAAGCCTACATCGTCAGACTGGGCGGCGCCGTCACGGCTGTGGTTGATGTCGAAGAAGAGTCCGGCTTGCGTGGGCGGTCCGTCCACGGCGCGCATCAGGTTGCTGAAGCAGACGGCCATTTCGTTCTTCATGCGCACAAGCTGCACACTGGCCTGCGAACCATCGGCATAGGGCGCCAGCGGAATGTTTTTGCCGCCTTGGTAGACCTCATCCGTGCAGCGACCATCCACAACGACCGAGTCGTCGTTCTGCGGAATAGCCAGAGCGGCCACGTTGAGCGTGCTCTGGTCGGTGGCTGTCTGATTGGTTGAATCGACTGCCTGCAGCATGACCGGATATGCACCGGGCGCAAAGCCTGCCGCCAACTGACGCGTGCCGGCGCCCATGTCGTTGCCGTCAACGGTCCAGCGCAGCGCATCACCCGTCAGCGCGCCGTCTTCGGCGTCGTACCCCGACCCACGCAGCGGCGCAACCGCGCCCGCTTCAACCCACTGCTCCGCTTGGGGATGCAGGATGTGCGCTGCGGGCGCTCTTTGGGTCACCTCAAACGGCTGTGAAACGGCTGTGGTGGTGTTGTAACCATCGCTGGCCAGAATGCGGATGAGCGCACTGGCGCCATTGGCGCCCGGTAAAGCCGTTGGATCGTGCAGCGTATAGCTCACTTCATCGGTGTCGGGCGTGCCGGGGTAACCCGCCACGAGCTGAATCCAACTCTGGCCGTTATCCGGGCTGTAGTCAATGTTATAGAGCAAAATGTCGTCGCTGTCGGCATCGGCGCCGGTCCAGCGCACTTCCAACGCATCGTTGACCTTCACGCCGCCCGTGGGTGTCAGAATGGTAACCGCGGGCTGGGCGGGGCCGGGGTTGCGGGTAAATAGAACCCGGTTGTCGGCCATCAATTCAATGCTGCTCACGGTTCCGGTGGGCGCCGGCAGCAGTGCCGCAAAGGTATGCACCGCATAGTCATCATGGTCGCTGGTGGCGGATAAGGCAATTTTGTGATCGCCCAAGATCTGGCCCTGCGCATCCATAAAGCGGATGTGGTGTACGGCGCTGCTCTGCGCCGCCATGGCCGTGGCCTGCTGTATATTTTGCAGCGCCGCCGCATTGAATGTGCTATTGGGCTGCACATAGGCATATTCAAGCTGACCCAGCCCCCGATTGGGTTCAATCAGACCGGAGACAAAGACGGAATTGGCGGCTGCACTTGGCGACGGGCCGGCCGCCTGTAGCACCAGGTTGGTGTTGGTAGCGGTTCCCAGGGCGTTAAAGAGGCCCTTAAAGGTGTAATCACTCACCCAGCGCACGCCCTCATCGTAGCCTAAAAAGTCCGAGGCACTGGCCGGTTTAATGGGCGTATAGGTGGCCAGGTCGTAGCCGAAGTAGGTGGTGCTGGCGGTTTCCTCGCGGTCATCCAGCACGCACTGGTCGTTCGGCATCCCGTACGGAAAGTTGGTGTCCACGTTGTTCTCGGGGTCGCCGCAATCGATGTGGCCGCGGCCCACATTGTGCGCCAGCTCGTGGGCCATGCTTTGGCCCTGGCGCGGCCAGGCCCAGGGCGTGCCCACCGAAATGGTGTCATCCGGCGCCGGCATCTTGACAAAAGCAGTGTTAACAGACATGTTGCCAAAGCCTGCCGGCGTTCTGGGATCGCTATCCGCATGGACCAGGCCCAAAGCATGACGCGAGTCGCTGGAATCGCATGTGTCGCGCCCAATCGTCACCGTCCACAATTGCTTCTCCATCAGCTTCAGGATGACCCATTCGCGGTCGGTGATCCAGTTGGTCCAATCGCGCTGTTGCCCCATTTCATATGGACCCCAACAAGGATACGGAATGAATCCCCACCCCCAACAGGTTTCCAATTCCTCAATCGGTTCACTGCTGGGCAGATGATAGGCCTGGTCAATGGGCCACAGCCGCTCAAAGAGATCAAAAGTCTCGCTGACGTTTGGATCTTGCGCCGATGGAATGGGCGCATGGCTGTGGATGGGCCAGGAATAGATGCACACATCATTGAGGGCGGTGAACGTAAATGTCTCGGCGTGGTCGTTGTTGGCTAAATCAGGATCTGTATAGGTATGATATGGATCAAGCCGCACGGTCAGTTCAATATCACCGGCGCTTGTCCAGGCTGCCGGTAGTTCAAAGTTCCAGCTCTTGTTGTCGACATCACGATTTATGGCATTGCCAATCACTTGCAGATTGCGCGGGCCGTTGATTGTCGGCAGCGGTGAACCCGGCAACGCTACCCCGTTGCGACGTCCTTCCAAACGGGCATACACCATGTTGGCGTCACCGCCCGTAATGGTTCCATAGACGCGCACCAGGGTAGGTTTATCCGCCACCAGCGGATTTTCATTGTCCAGATTTTGGATGGCCTGGGTTACTTCCCAGTTGGTGAACTGAATATCACGCTCAATGGCCGCAGCATCCAACGGGATGCGCCTCATCTGCCGCAGGCCGGTTTGAAGCAATCTGGAAAAGTAGAGATATTCATCGTCGGCATAGAGTTGGTCACCCAGCACTATATTGTTTTCAACATGAATATCATCGGGGCTTCCGCCGCCGATTTCCAGACGCCGAATGGGGCTTTCACCAGGGTAGCCAGATTCAGTCCAGTAAAGATGGGACTCCTGGGCCGAATTGATGCCGGCCGCCACGACGCCACCCGGAAAGCGGATGCGGGGCACTTCATAAAGCAGTTCGGCTTGCGTTTGGCCGGGCGCGGCGGCTGGCAGCCGCATGAGCTGGCGCGTGCCGATGGTTGCGCCGTGCCACAGATAGATGGTGCGATGCATGTTGTTGAAGGGCTGCGTACGGGCTAATACAAATGAATTGCCATGCTGGACCGCAAACAGTTGCTCCCCTGTGCACGATGTGGGTGTACAATTTTTATCGGCCCACCACACGCCTTCATCATCGATCCAGTAGATGTCGTTGCCGTCTACCTCAATGTCACGCACAGCGCCAATGGCCGTCATCAGCAGCAACGGGACACCACCGCTCTTGGACACAGAATATATCTCGCTCTGTCCATTACTCCAGTAGATGCGTTCGCTATCCAGCACGAGATCGGTGGTGACGGGCGCAACGCCATCGAGGACCAGCGAAACGGGCGGCCCATTGGGCGCCGTCACCGGCACATATTCGAGCAGCCCGCCGCTGGGGTTGTAATAATAGACGCCGCTGTCATCGGCCGCCATCCCTTGATAGCGATTGCATTTGCCTGTGCCACTTTCAATGGTGACGGCGGCCCCACCGGCCAGCGGCCTGCGCTTGAGCGAATAGTTGGTTTCGCCAGCTGCGTAACAGTTCTCGGCCAGGTAAATAAACCCACCGCCGATTGTCCAGCCGTTAAAATCATCGTTAAACAAGAAATCAGAGGCATCATCTAGCGCCGCGGGGGCAGATGCCGGGGCGGCCTTTGCGCCAAAAGATGTTCCACTCAATAGAACGGAAAGCACAATTATTGTGTTTAGGATGCGCTGCACGTACAGTGCCATATTTTTACGAGTTTTCATATAGAACTCCTACGCCATTGTTGAAAGCGATTTTTTTAGAAAGATATAAAAAATCCCCTGGTACAACATACGTAGAACGATATTATCGTATGTTGTACCAGGGGGAGGTAGAAGACTGCTGCCTTGTTACTCGTCAAGAATTAAATTTCCAAGTTAATTCTGGATGCAGCCTTAACTTCCGCAGGCGGCGATTGACAAACCAAGCGCGTCGGCTACAAACGCACCCAGCGCAGCCATGCTGTCGTCCTCGATAATGCCGGCGTCGTATAGGGCCACCGCCAAATTGTGCAGACCCATGCGCGGTGTGGGCTGTTGGCTGGCGTGTTGGCCCATTTCGCCCGTCTGGGCAAAGACCGCCGTGGCTTGGCCCCAGCAAGCGTTCTCATTGCCGCCGCTGGCCTGAGCGGCTAGCGGGATTAAGGTAAGGGCGATGACAAAGATGATGGTGAAAAGTCGCTGCTTCATTTTTTGCTCCTATGTTGAATATGTTTATGTGTTTTGTGTGTCACGTGTTGACATCTCCCATTGTAGTGCGCTGGGGATCAGCAAGCGTCGCCAAAAGCGATCACGAAAGCGATCATTTTGCCCTTGGGTCATTTCACATTATCTTTCCTGCCGCCGAATGTGCTTGAGTCATACACGCAAAAGGCGGACGAACCAGTTGGTTCGTCCGCCTTTTGCGTAGTGATAAAGAGCGGTTTATTAATTTGGTTAAGACTTACATGCGCCCAGAGGCAAATTGCCATCTTCCAAAAAGCGGCTATCGGTGGCTTTGATAGCCCAGATGCTTCGCACCGCTTCCTGGAAGATTCAAACTATCGTTTTCAATGTGACTTTACTTTAGCGTTGAAACGCCAGTCTGCCAGCCAAAATGCGCTAAAGCGCGCTACATGCTAACTACCTTTCCGCACCTCAATTAGCGGCAGGTAGAGCGCCCCGCCGCGCATGATGTCGATGACCGTGCGCTCGCTGCTGCCATCCACCTTGGTGATCTCCAATACGTATGTATCCCCGCGTTGGAGCGTGGCGCCGGCATCCAGCCATTCGTAGCTGGCTCCGCTGGTTTGTCCGGAGGCCTTGGCCACAATCATCTGGGGGCTGAGCCGCTGGGCGTCCACCCCATTGCTGCGCCAAATGTGGAAGCCGGCGATGTCACTTTCATTGATCGTTGTCCAGCGCACCAGCACGCCATCTGGCGTTTGAGTCAGACTGCGCGCGGCCAGCTGGATGCCCGTGGGGTTGAGAATCTGCACTTCCGCACAGTCGCGATCGTCCCCATCTTTAACCACAACCAGATCATCGCCGACACCATCATCGCCATCGGGGTCAGCGAATGCGCCATCAATATCCACAATGTTGGGTGTGTGTCCGCCGTTGGTGCAGGGCGCCACCGGAGTCAGCAGCGTAGTATCGGCCAGCGTGGTAAAGGTGACCACCAAACTGGCCGTGGCTTGGGGCGCCAAGTCACCCAAGGCGGTGGTCAGGTCGCTCCAAGTTACAACCCCGTTGCCGCTGCCGGGGTCCGGCGCAATGCTGGCGCTCTCATATTCGATGAAGGCATTGCTGTAGCGGTCGGTTAGCGGCAGTACGGTGAGCGTAATGGCGCCGGTGTTGGTGATGCGAATGGTGAAGTGAATGGTGGCCCCGGCGCTAAAGGGATTCACGCCGTTGAGCTGCTTGCTGACCGCCAATGTGGGTACAAGCGCAATGACCGTCACCTGAGCCGGGTCGTGGTCATCTTCATCGGCGCCGGCCATGTTCTTGCCATCTTCGTTGATCTGGTCATCTTCCAGGTCGGTCGATTCGCCGCCATTGCCATTGCTGCCGTTGCCATCGACGGCATCGGGCGTGGAATCTGCGTCTGGCAGATTGTTGCCAAGCGCATCTTTCACGCTTGAATCATAGCTGGCAATTTCGGCTGTATTGGTGTAGACGCCGTTCAGTGAGGCATCGACTGTCAGCACAATGTCTGCTGTCGTCATAGAACCAACCGTGCCGCTGGGGGTCAGCGTGGCGGCCAGGGTGCGAGTCACCGTGCCGGTCGGGCCACCGCTCCAGTTGCTGTCGTTGAGCGTGAAGCCCGCGGGAATGTAGTCGGCAATGACTATATTGGTCGCAGTGACCACGCCTTGATTGTAGATGGTCATGGTAAAGGTCACATCGTCGCTTGGGGCAATGGTGGCCGGTTGGCCCGCCGCCAGCTTCTTGTCCAGCGCCAGGTCAAAGCGGCAGTAGAAGCCAAAGTCCAGCGTATTATCGTTGGTGGTCACGTTGATGGCGGTCTGGTCTGGGTCGGCGTCATCGGTAATGTTGGGCTGATTCTGCCCCAGCACAAAGCCGGCCAGTGCACCACCCGGCGCAAAGTTGCTACTGTCCACCTCCACTTGATAGGCGCCACCGCTGGGTACGGCGAACTGGTAGAAGCCGCTGACCGTGTTGGTGGTGGCGGTTGTGGTGGAAATCACAAAGCTCGTTCCGCTGCCGGTCACCTCATAGAGGTTGACCAGCACGCCATCAATGCCCGGTTCGTTGGCATCCTGCACGCCATTGTTATTGATATCGTGCCAAATGACGTCGCCAAGCGTTAATTTTGGCTCTGGCGGGTTGATGGATACCTCGACGCAAGCCGTTTGGCCTATTGTTTGAGCGTTGTTGTAGGTATGGCCTGCCGTATCGCAGCTCGATGCACCACCGGGCAATCCGGTGGTCTCCTGCTTGGCGTTGAACCAGACGATAATGTCTAGCGTTTCGTTAGGGTCAAGCTGGCCATCGACATCAAAGTCTATCACGTTGTTCCACAAGATGCTGCCGTCATTGGCCGGCTCGGTAGCCGGATTGGGACCGGTCGCATCTGCGGTTGTACTGTAGTCGATATACGTTGTGTCGTAGTCGTCGGTTAGGGGCAGCTGGGTAATGCTGACCGTTCCCGTATTGGTGATGCGGATGGTAAAGCTAATGAGCGCGCCGACCGTTACCGGTAAGGGCGTATTGAGCTGCTTGACAATCTCGATCTGCGGCAAGGCAGTGCTGCTAAAGCCAAAATCGTAGGTGTGGTTGTTGGCGCCTGGGGCGCCCGTATCGAACGAGACTTGGGCTGTCGAGCCATTGAGTGTGCCGTCCGAGTCGCGCTGGTCAGCATCCGCATTGGCCGCTGTCACAAAGAGACCGCTGAGCGGCGCCTGCTGGCTGCCGCCTTCGGCGTTGGCAATGCGGATTTCATAGCCACTGGTGTTGTAGGTCAACCCGCTAATATTATAGATGACGCTGGCTGTATTTGTGCCCGCTCCATTAGAGAAGAGATAGTTGCCGTTGGCGTCGGTCACGGCTGCGGCCAGCGGTGCGCCGCTGCTGTCGTGCAGCGTCACGGTGACGCCCGCAATGGGGGGCTCACCAGGGTCTTGCGCGCCGTTGCCGTTGGTATCCGCCCACACGCGGTTGCCCACTTCAATGGGCGCCGCCTCGTTCAGCACTTCCAGATCGCCCAAGCCGTTTGTCTTGGAAAAATATTCCCACTCACCACCAGTCTCTCTGTAAATTCGTGCGCCGCTTGCTTGCGCACCTGTGGCATTGTTCCACTTACGGACAGCCCCCTCAAATACTTGCGCATAATCATAGGTGGTAGCCGCTACGGTTGTGAAACCGGGAACCTGTGCCAGACCGCCCAGATTCAACTCTGGGTGTGTACCGCCATTCAATGAAAACGTATCGCGGTAATATTCGCCGCCACCCGGGCCTTCATTCGTGCCCGGCCCCGCGCCCGTTACGCCACCACACACGGCATTGGCTTCCATCGTCCAGCCGCCGGCGCCGTCCGCACAGGCGCGGACCATGTCACCACCGGAATAAGCCGTCCAGATTCGAGTATTCGTGTTGTCACCCGGTTTGCCGGCTCGATCACCCACCTGGTCGGCAACACGGTCGCGAATACCGAGGATCAGGTCACCCTGATCAAACACGATGTCAGTCACCATGGGTTGCGGGTGGGCAATGATCATAGGGTCTGTGCTAGTGCTACTTTGGGCAACAATGTGCATGAGGGACAGGTCATCCTGCCAGGGGCGCCAGGTGGCCGGACAATTGGCGTTGGTGCAATTACCCCAAAGTCCCACAGACCTGGGGCGGGCATAATTCAAGGTGCTGTTAAAAATGGGGGTGAAGCTGCCATTTCCACTGTCGAATTCATAGACCCATGCCCAAAGTTCGGCTGGATCCTGGGATGAATACGCGGTGCAGGTGACGCCAACATACATCTTGTCCGGATCATCGGCATGGGCCGCCAGCGCGAAAGGTTGGGCATCAGCCGGATTGGCGCAATCAGTGGTGGGGGCAGCGTAACTGACGATGTCGCCAGCGGCAGGCGCCACGGCCGGGATGCCGACGGGGATGGCAACCACTTCCCGCGTGTTGAGGTTGACCGTGTAAAGGACGCTGCCATCGGCGTTGAAGTCGAGGTCACCCAACCCCACTGTGCCAACTTCGGCAAGAATATCCTCATGAATCCAGCAGCGGCCGTTGGTCGTGCCAGCGAAAAGCGCAGAGGTGCAGGTGTCTGTCGGGAGCGGATGCGGATTGGCGCCGGTGTCGATAATGGGCTGCAAATCGATAAAAAGCGTGGCCGTAGCGTTGGTCGCATCGACCGGTGTAATGAGATAGATGCCGCCGGTAGTAACGCCGCCGGCGGCGCCAGGTGTATCGGTTGGACCTAAGCCGGCCATGGTTTTGAGGTAGGATGAGACGAAGAGCATCTGGCTGCTTGGTTGCCAGGCGACCCCATACGTCGCCCCTTTTTCACTCGCGGGTACGATATACGTTTGGGTGGGACTCGTGCCACTGGCATTGTAGGCAATAGCGGCGGACGACTTTGCATCACCGAATGATTGACCAGCCAAGTTAATCACGTCAAATCCGTTCATGACAGAGGTAAAGAGCAGTGGCGCGATAGCGTATTCGGTCGGGTTGTAGAACCCGGCATCGACGCCAGTGGCCCCGCCATCGGCGAATTGTACGCTGGAGCCATTGTTGGCGCCCACGGCGCTTGGCGAGAGGGCATCCATGCTCCCATCGGCGGGCAGGGTAAACTCAAGGCGATATTCAACACCGGTCGTCAGCCCCGACAGCGTGTAGCTGCCATCAGCGCCCGAGGGTGCAGTAGCAGCCACAGCGCCGGACGCGTCGTAGGCAGTAACGGTTACACCCGCAAGGCCCGGCTCATTGGCGTCGTGAGCGCCATCTGCATTGTAGTCGCGAAAGACCGCGCCATTGATTGCATCGGCGGCCAGGGCCACTGGCGTTGTCAGTAGCAGGGCGTCCACCAGTTCAGCCGCCGCCGAGGGTAGCACTGCTTGCATCAGCGGTGGCGGGATCAACCCAACTAGCAGCGCAGCTATGGTCAGCGCGTGAAATGAAACACGCGCGTAACTAACCCATTGATTCCTTAACATTCAATACCTCCACTGACTGGAAAAATGGTGGGCAAGAGCTTCAAACGAGCATAGCGCTCTACGTTACCGGATTATCTATTTGACCCAAAGGTATTGTAAGGGAAACGAAATAACATGAACATAGGACATTAGTACTATCCATCATCAATAAGGGATAGGAGTCGCCCCAACGCACAGGACATATTGCCACGACGCCACGCAGAAATGCATCAAAAAAAGCGGCAGGCTTTTGCCCACCGCTTTTTTCGCTTCTTTCATGATTCCTCTATTATCTATCTGGCCAATAGTGGTAGGTAAAGCGATACACCCGTCATCACATCAATCACCGTACGGTCGCTGCTGCCATCCACCTTGGTGATCTCCAATACGTATGTATCCCCGCGTTGGAGCGTGGCGCCGACGTCCAGCCATTCGTAGCTGGTTCCGCTGGTTTGTCCGGAGGCCTTGGCCACAATCAATTGGGGGCTGAGCCGCTGGGCGTCCACCCCATTGCTGCGCCAAATGTGGAAGCCGGCGATGTCACTTTCATTGATCGTTGTCCAGCGCACCAGCACGCCATCGGCGGTTTGGGTCAGACTGCGCGCGGCCAGTTGAATGCCCGTGGGGTTGAGAATCTGCACGCTGGCGCAATCCTCATCATCGCCATCGGTGACCACGGGCGCGCTGTCCGCCAGGGCGTTGGCCACCCGCGCCAGGTTAGGGGCGTGGCCAGCCGGACTGCAATTGGTCATGGCGGGCAGCAGCGTGGTGTCCGCCAACGTGGTGAAGGTAACATCCACAGTGATGGCCTCGTTCGGAGCCAGGCCGTCGGGGTCCCCCGCCAGCAGATTGCTCCACGTGAGGATGCCGCCATTGACGCCGTCTGGCGCTGGGTTGGCGCTGACAAAGGTAATGAAGGCATTGCTAAAGCGGTCTTCCAGCGGCAGGCTGGTGATGGCCACATTGCCCGTGTTGGTAATGCGAATGGTAAAGTTGATGGTGTCGCCCACGCCAAAGGGATTCACGCCATTGAGCTGTTTATCCACGGCCAGTGATGGATTGGTCGCCACGGTTGGCGCCGTGTTGAGAATATCGACCTGCCCATCGACTGGCTGCGTAAAGCCAAAGTCCAATCCATGATTGTTCTGCCCTGGTCCACCGGTGGTGTAGAGAATCGTCGGCGCGCTATTGACCAGCAGCGCATCGCTATCGATGGTGTCGCTGATGGCATGGTTGGTGTTCAGGTTGGCGGCGTCGAGGGCCATAGCATTGGCCGCTGTCAATTGATAACCGATGGGCGTAGCCACAGTAATGGTATAGGTTGTGAATGGCTCGACACTGAAATAATAGTTGCCGTCACCACTGGTTGTCGTGGTGCTGCTACCGGTTGGCGTTTGCATCGTCACGGTCAGGCCGTTGATGCCGGGTTCACCGGGATCTTGTACGCCGTCGCCATCCAGATCATCCCACACGCGGTTGCCGATCTCAATGGGCGCGGGATCGGAGAGCAATTCGAGGTCACCCACACCGGTGGACTTACCGAAATAGGCCGGCGACCCCGGATAAAGTTCGTAGGTGCGCGTTTTCCGGCCTGTCGTGTTGCTAAGCCATGCCACGCCACCTTCCACCGTGCTTACAGGATCACGGAAGGTCGTTCCTACTTCGCCGCGCCCTGGCAGAAGTGCTAATCCCCCAACGGCGGCTTCTCGTGATTGGTCTGCCCCGTCATCATCGTAATAAAATTCGCCCCCCCCTGGCCCTTGATTATTGTTGGCGCCAGCGGTTGTCAGCGAGCCGGATGTGGCGTTGTTTTCTAGAACAAAAGTGCCATTGTTATTGGTCGCGCGCAAGATATCGCCGAGACCACGTCCGTGATAGAGTGTATTGCTGCTGGTTGGCCCATAGTTGTCATAGCCGAATTGATGGCCGGTGCGGTCGTTCAGGCCCAGGATCATCGTGCCATCGATATCGAACTCAATATCCGACAGCATCGGTTGCGGATACATCATGCGCGCGGCTGTTGTACAAACCGTCGATAGTGTATCCAGCCAGGGATTCCACGGGTAATTGCAGCCGGCGCTGGGGCCATTGGGGCGGGGATAATCCAGTGGGAAGACCAACACTTGGGTAAAGGTATTTGTTCCTGGTGTGAACCGATAGACATAGGCCTGCAGGTCGCTTTTGAGCTGTGAGCTCTGGGCGTCGCAGACACCACCAACATAGAGGCTGTCGCGGTAATATTTCAGTCCGAAGGGTCGCCAGGCGCCGCCAACGCAACCAGGATCGGGAATTACATTGCTGCTTACCAGGGCGCCAGCCGGTATGTTCAAGCTGTAGAGCGTCTTGTCATTCATGCTGACGACATAGAGCATGCTTTCATCGGCCGAGATATCAAGATCCCCCAATCCTACCTTGCCAATCTGGGCGAAGGTGGATGCATCGCGGCTCGGTTCAGACGACGCGCCTAGCCCACGGGCGCTGTTGGACTCAATTGTACCGATATCCGCACCGAGTGACGCCAGATCCGCAAACAAGGTGGGGGTGCCGCCATTGGCGTCGACGGCATAAATCGCGCCTAAACCATTGGGCCCCATCCCCACATGCCGTTTGAGGAAGGCGGCCGCATAGATCGTGTTTGTGGTGCGCGCATAGGCCAGCCCCCAAGTTGAGCCAACCTGCGCTTTGGTGGCGAGAGTGGTCGGCGTAGGCGATGTACCTGAATCATTGTAGGCGAACTTAACGACCGCGCGCGAGGTCGGGTTGGCATCACCGTTGACATAGACGTTCGATACCACATCCGGATTGCTCTGGCTGTAGTCCATTGGGTGGTTCACGCCAAAGTTGACATTGCTCGCCGGCGCACTGACAAACTGCGTGCTGGTGCCGCTGCCGGCGCCATGCATCGTCGGTTCGTCCCCTGCGGGTAGATTGGTAAAGGCAAGACGATAGGGCCCGTTGCCGGTGGTGTTGAGCGTATAGTTGCCGCTGGCATCGGTCGTGGCCGTGCCCCGCGCCACACCGTTGCGATCATAGGCGGTGACGACCACGCCCGACACACCAATTTCGCTGGCGCCGTCATCCACGCCGTCAGCGTCGAAGTCGCTGAAGACGTTGCCGGAGATGACGCCCGGTGCGGTCAACGGCGCAGCAATTGCATTGGTCATTGTCACCACGGCGCTGCTGCCGGGGCTGTAGCCGGTTGTGGCGGTGTAAGTTGTCACCCAGCCCGCGCCGGGCGAGGTCTCGGTCACGGTGTAGACGCCCATTGGCACCGCGTAGGTCATCACACCGCCGTCGATGATGGTGTCATTGATCGGCGTGAAGCCATCTGGCCCGTCGATGGTGTAGGCGAACTGCTGGCCAGCGTCGGGCGTGTTGCCGTTCCAGTCCACCGCTTTGGTCACGGTAAGGACGCCGGTCGGCGCGATTGGCTCTTCACCGAGATAGTTGGTTACGGTGATCGTGCCGGTCATGCCGCTGCTGATGGAGACGCTGCCGCCGGCTGGTTCGTAGCTAGGCGCAAACCAGGCCATGCCCGCCGGTGCGGCCGTCGTGATAGGTGACTCTTCAACCACGGTATAGGTCCCTAGGTCTAGATTGGTGATGACTGTGGGCGCGCCAGGCGTTACGGTCGTGGTATTGCTATAACCATTGGGACCGGTGACGGTTACATTGAAGGGAGCGCTAACGCTACCGCCGCTCACCTGCTTGATGATTTGCAGCGTGACGGGAAGGACTTGCTGCACGCTGCTAAAGCCAAAATCATAGGTGTGATTGTTGGCGCCTGGGGCGCCCGTATCGAACGCGACCTGGGCTGTCGAGCCATTCAGCTCGCCGTCCGAGTCGCGCTGGTCGGCATCCGCATTGGCCGCTGTCACAAAGAGACCGCTGAGCGGCGCCTGCTGGCTGCCACCTTCGGCGTTGGCAATGCGGATTTCATAGCCGCTGGTGTTGTAGGTCAACCCGCTAATGTTATAGATGGCGCTGGCTGTATTCGTGCCCGCGCCGTTAGAGAAGAGATAGTTGCCGTTGGCGTCGGTCACGGCCGAGGCCAACTGTGCGCCGCTGCTATTGTGCAGCGTCACGGTGACGCCCGCAATGGGGGGCTCACCGGGGTCTTGCGTGCCGTTGCCGTCGGTGTCTGCCCAGACGCGGTTGCCCACTTCAATGGGCGCCGAGTTGCAGAGCAGTTCCACATCGCCCACGCCGGTGGCCTTCCACATGAGCGGCAGGCCGTACCCGTTGAAAACTTCATATCCGCGCGTGCGTTGACCGGATGCATTGCTCAGCCAAACCGTACCGCCAGAATTAATGTCCACTGGATCTAGCGCAGTCATGACGACTTCATTGCTGTTCAGATAGCTGGCAAGACCACCGTTCGATGTTTCGGCATGGGATAACTGTCCTCCCGACTCTGTAAAACCGGGCAGGTAGTCACCGGTGTAGAATTCGTTGCCGCTGGCAATCGTGGTTTCGATGGTCCACTGCGATTGTCCGCTGGCTGGCTTGGTTGCGCGCAGAATGTCCCCGCCGGCAACCGCATTCTCATCATTGCTGTTGTCGGGCAATCGATTGACGCTGCCAAATTGATAGCCGGTACGGTCGCCAAAGCCCAAAATCATATTGTTTGACGCATCAAACTCAATATCGAGCAGCATGGGTTGCGGATGCCCCACGCGGATTTGGCCATCCACAAAGCCATTAAAGGCCGCTTGTGAATAAGTATCTTCCCACGGATACCATCGACGCGTGTGCTGCTGGGCAGTTTCACCCGCGGCGCCGGTGAAGGTTGAATTCCCCCAAACCCAATCGTTGCGCACATAGTCGAGCCCCAAAGTGAGGACTGGCGTTGGATTAAACAGATTGGTGGCGGGGTCCATTTCATAGACAAAAGCGTCCAGATCGGCCCGATTTTTGCTGCTGGATGCATCGCAGACCAGGCCCGCATAGAGCTTGTCATAGTGGTATTTGAGCGCAAACGGGCGATAGCTACCGCCGCTACAACTGGGGTTCGGCACGGCCACGCTAGTTGTGATCGACGCTGCGTCAATATCAATCACCTCCACCGCACGCGTGTTGAGGTTCATAGCGTAGAGCGTCTTTTCGTCATCCGAAATATCCATATCACCCAGCCCGGCCTTGCCCACTTTGCCAAAGGCATCGGCATCCAGGTTCTGGTCAAACGGCCCGTTTAAATCGCGTCCGGTTACGCTACCAGCATTGGGAATCGTCATAAAGGGCGTTCCGTTGCTGCTGCCATTGAGAACGGTGGCGTAGATCCCGCCTTCACCAGACGGCCCAAAACCAACGTGACGACGGGTGAAAGCAGCCGTGTAAACGGTGTTGCGTTGGGCACTGTGGGCAATGCCCCACGTAGCGCCGATCTGGGCTTTGGTGGCGGCGGTCTGCTTGAGCCCGGCATTTTGACCAGATGCCGAATAGGGAAAGCGGAAGAGTGCTTCGACGGGCGCAGTGCTATTGGCAGCGCCGTTAATATAGTGGTTGACCACTACATCTGGATTGGCCTGACAGTAGTTTCCGCCATTCATGAAGCCGGCATCGGCAATCACGCCATTGGTCGGGTCCACAAACTGCACGGTTGTGTTGCCGGCAACGCTGGGTTCGAGATAATCCAGAGAACCGTCCGCCGGCAGGGCAAATTCAAGACGCACCTCGCCAGAAAGCCCAGTGAAAGAATAGTCGCCGTTGGCGTCGGTGGTAGCTGTGGTGCTGCCGCTGCTGGTTGTGGCCGTTACGAGTACGCCTTCGATACCGGGCTCGCTCCCATTCTGCAATCCATCGGAATTGAAATCGTGAAAGACGGTGCCTGTGACCTCGCCTGGCTGCACTGGGACAACCCCCTCGAAGACCTGCATTTCGGCAAACGCTACCGCATCACGTGTGGTCTGAAAGCGCACATAGCGTCCATAGCCATTAACCGTAAACGAGCGAGAGGGATTGGGCGTGTTGCTTGAGGTAAGCGCAAATTCAAAATCTGCCTGCGCGCGGGCGCTCGTCAGGGTATTATTGCCCGTAGGAAGTGGTGTATCTGATATCAAGATATAGGAGCCATCGGGGAGATCTTGGCAGCAGTCGGTGCGCGCCCAGTAGACGACGTTGTTGATATATTGAACCGAGCCCAGATCGACTTCCCACCAGGGCTCTACCAGGCCAATGGCGCTGTGCATGCCCATGTTGCTGCCAAAGTTGCCATCGGTAATCCCATTGATTGCCGCGGCAGCCGTACCGCCGAAATCGGTGCTGCTGGCGCTGGCTGTCCCGGTCAGGGCAATGTTGTCACCCGGCGCTGCATAAGCAGCAATGGGCTGTGGCAACAGCGCTTGCAAATTACCGCTTATTTCCTTTTGCACTCCGGATGGTAGGGCGCGACTAACAAATGACAAGGTTAACGGCGGTGGAATCAGCCCCGTTACCAGTGCGACTATCATAAATGCATTGAACAACCGTCGAGTATGTCCAATCACTTTCATCACCATGGTTCCTTTTATATTATATATATTTGCTGACCGTGCGATTTTGTTTTCAGTATAGCAACAAATGTCGATGCTCTATATAGGCCAAAAGTCCCATTCTGTATTAAGAAAAAGTTGCCCAAACATAAAAAGCGCGTTCGAGATGGCCATCTCGAACGCGCTTTTTATGTTTGACGCGACTTGCGCCGCACCCGTGGATTGTCAGGAGCGCATGCCATAGCCGACCTGGCAATTTCCCCTGGAGGCGTGGGTAAGTCCTTCAGTTTCATGATGGCTCTGGGCTGCGCACAGCCGCCATCATATGAGTCCTATTTGAATGGTTACTATTTATGCTCGAGCGTTTTTCGTTTACACTTTGCTATAGATGGCCAGCGCATAGACGGCCAGCAGCAGATATTCGCCATGTTCCCCTTCACTGCCATCCATGTGGAGGGCGCACTCGCGCAATATCTGGTCCGTGGGGCCGTTATTACATGCGGGCAATAGGTAGATCAAAGAGACCAGGTCGGCTTTGCCGGCTTCTTTTTGGCCGGCGGCAAACTTCTCTATGGCGCTGCTTAAGTGCTGCTGGATGGCTTCGCCCTGCATCATGTCGTGGCCGGCTCTCTGCACACCTTTATTTTTGGTTGCCCGCTTGGTTGCCCGTTTTATCTGACTCAATATGGAAGAGAGCGCTAGGGTCTCATCGCTGCTGGCTTGCCGCTGCAGATGAATAAACTCTGCCTCTTTGCCCACCAGGCGCGCTAAATCCAGCGCCAGTTCTGAACGTGCGCCTGGATTATTCATGCTGTGCAAAAATTCTAAGATGGACTGTATGGCAGGCGTATAGCCCAGCCCGCCCAAAGCCGCGGCATAAGCCATTTTCAGCCCCTTGTCAGTTTCGGTTAGGAAACCGGCCAGCAGATGCGGCGCCGATTCATAATCTTTGATCTGCCCCAACGCCCGAATGCTGTGGGCGCGAATCGAGCGATAGGGCGTATCCAACGCTTTGCGGAGGGAAGGCACACCCGCCGGATCGCCCACGCGCCCCAAGGCCCAGGCGGCAATGACGCTTAAAGCTACTTCGCTGCCATCTAACACTTCGGCCAGCGCCGCCGTCAAGCGTGGGTGTGGCCGCATGCGCGCAATGGATATAATGGCTTCAAACCGGACCGAAAAGCGCGGATCATGCAGCGCCTGCAACAGTTCATCCACCGTCAGCGCACTTTGCGCCCAGCCCAGCCGCTCGGTATTCAGCACGGTCAACTGCTCGCTGGAGCTAAAGAGATTGTAGCGCACCAGCGAACTCATGGCGCGGAACGGGTTGCCGCGAAAGAAAATGCCGGCAAACTCTGCTACGCCCACTGTGTTGTCTGCCCGCATGTTGCGCAAAATGAGGAGCGCTACCAAAGCCAAACTCACATCCAGCAGCAGCAGCGGCGTATATGGATCCAGCGGCAGGAAGAGCAGCCTGCCCGCTAAATTCTGCGAAAGCTGCAAAATCTGTCCACCCAAGAGCTGGCTAATGCCCGCCACCAATCCGATCCAAGCAAAGTGCACGGCCGTATAATCACTATTGCGTTCGACCGGCACCACATTTACAAAAAAGAGCCGTCCCGCCCCAATGGCCCAGCCAATATCGGCAATGCCTTGCACAAAAGCAATGGCCAGCGCCAGATAAAGGCTCACCATTACGTGCCGCGGAATCGCCCACCAGCAAAGCGGCAGAAAGAGCACCACAAAGACCGATACCAACATGACCGGCTTGCTGCCGTAACGGTCTGCGGCCCATCCCCACATATAGCTAGACGCCAATCCCCCCAAGAGCCCACCGGTCTGCACCAGAATAACCTGGCTTTCGCTCAGCCCCACCTGTTCGCGCATATAGAGCGGCAAAAAAGAGGCCAACGGCAGCGTGGCCAGCACAAACGCGCTGGCCCCCAGCAAATAGCGCCGAAAGTTGGCATCGCGCAGCGTGGTCCACATTGGTTCCGTGTGGGTCTGGCGCAGGCGCGCGGGCGGAATGGGCGCGCCGCCCGGAATATGGGCAGAAGCCCAGGCTGATACGAGCCCAAACAGCACTCCCACGCCGATGAGCAGTTGGAACCCCCAATAGCCGCTGCTAATGCCAATGACATAGCTGGCAATGGTGACGGCCACAAAGCCGCTGGCCGTTGTGGCAATGCTGCTGGCCGCTGAATATTTGCCGCGAATGGCGTTGGGCACAAACTGCTGCACCCACGGATAGTAAGCCGTCTCTTCAATGGCGCGCACCAGCGCAAAGAGAATAACCACGCTGGCCACATAGTAGAGCGCGCCCATGGGACCAAAGCGGGCCGCAAACCAGGGTGTTATCATGAGAAAGGCCGCAATAACTTTGCGCGTTGTATAGAAGCTGACAAATGTGCGCTTATAGCCAAAGCGAGCTGTATAGGGCGCCACAAAAAGCGCAATCAGCCCGGCAAAGTGAACCGGCGAAAGCAAAAAGCCGATCTGACCTTTGTCCAATCCCAGCTGATTGAGGAAAAGAACAAAAACCGAGCCAAAAAAGGTAAATTGAACAAAAAATGTATTGGTGAGGTTGGTAAAAATGCTCCACGGCAGACCGCGCATCTTTTCGGCGGTGGTCGGCTCTCGCGGTGGTAATAAACCGAATGAGCTATCAAGTTCATCCGTCGTCTGCTCATCCATCGTCTGCTCATCCATCGTCTGCTCATCCATCGTCTGCTCATCCATCGTCTGCAATAGTGTCGTTGACATATGTAATGGAACCCTATCTGTAACTAACCAAGTGCTTATCTTTAAATCACCGCAATGGTGTTGGCGATTCAGTCGCCGGTCTCGTTTGCTGACTGCAGCACTATCCAGCGGCGTGCAATAGAGATTATCGGAATTAAAATTGCGTACGCGGATGAACATAGATAAACGCTGATTCTCTCTGCACAATCTGTGTTCATCCGCGTGAATCAGCGTCCAATTTATAAATTGATTCTTATTACCGATAATGTCTAATCTACTGATTTTTTGCACGCCAACCGAAAAGTATAATCATCATCCCGTTTCCGGGCTAATTCAATTTCCGGTCTGATTCAATAACTCACGCTACGCAGCGACAGCCAGTCTGCTAGAGCAAAACAGGCAAGTCGGCTCGCCAACTTGCCTCCAGGCTTGCGTAACATAAGTCAATAAGACGTACGCCAGCCTCGAGTAATAAACGCGTGGCAAGCCATACGGGCTTCCACCGACTATCCCATGGCGCCAATGGTGCTAGGCAAGCCGTGCTCAAGTCAATCTCCTTTAAAATTAGTCCACCGCAACGGTGTTGGCGAGATAGGCATCGGTCTCGATGGGTGAATCCGACCCTACTGCTTGCCGTTGCGACCTACTGAAAATCAGTCCACCGCAACGGTGTTGGCAATATAGTCGGCGGTCTCGATGGGTGAATCCGACTCCATCTCGCGCCGTTGCGATCGGCTGAGAATTGCGTAGATTCACGCCCGCCATTAAAATCGTAAGCAACAAGAAATGTAACAACCACACACAGCGACCCAAAACCATGCTAAGATTAAATCGACAACAAACGCTCCAGCAGCTGCCGGCCGAATGGCCTGATTCACTGCTGCCTCATATTCAACAGAGCCTGGCCGCCGGGGGGCGCAAATTGGTGGTGCTCGACGATGACCCCACCGGTACGCAGACTGTTTATGACATCCCCGTCTTGACCGAATGGTCGGTGGATGTGTTGGCAACGGAACTATCTAACGCGCTGCCAGCGTTCTACATACTGACCAATTCGCGCAGCCTGCCGGCCGCCGCCGCCCAGGCCCTCAACCGCGAAATCGGTCAAAATCTGTTGGCGGCCGGACAACGGGCCGGCCGTGCGTTTGCCGTGGTCAGCCGTAGCGACTCAACGCTGCGCGGCCACTACCCCGCCGAGGTAGATGCACTAGCTGCCGCATTGGGGCAGGATGTAGACGCCACGCTGATTATCCCCTTCTTTTTGGAAGGCGGTCGTTTGACCATCAACGATGTGCATTATGTGGCCGAAGGCGATGAGCTAATTCTGGCCGCCGCAACGCCTTTTGCTCAAGACGCCGCCTTTGGCTATAGCGCGTCCAATCTGCGCGATTGGGTGGTGGAAAAGACCAACGGGCGCGTGCAACCAGCGCAGATTTACGCGGTTTCACTGGAGCAGATTCGCACGGGTGGTCCCCAAAGCGTGGCCCAACAGCTCATCAGCCTGCCCAAAGGCAGCGTCTGTATCATTAACTCCGTCAGCCTGCGCGATCAGGAGGTCTTTGTAGCCGGGTTATTGGCTGCCGAAGAAGCCGGTAAGCAATTTATCTTTCGCACGGCGGCCTCCTTTGTGCAGGCGCGTTTGGGGCTGGCCACTCGGCCCATCCTGACCCAGCAGCAACTGGACATGCCCCCGCACGGCGGCGGTTTGGTGGTGGTGGGCTCCTATGTGCCCAAGACAACCAGCCAGCTGGCCGCGCTATTGGCGCAAGGGGACTGTACCGCCGTGGAAATCAACGTGGCCGCGCTGCTTGATGACAACAGCCGTGACGCTGTGCTCCAAGAGGCGGCCCAAACCATGGCCAGCGCGCTGGCGGCCAATCAAGATGTGGTGGTTTACACCAGTCGGCAGCTTATTACTGCGGACACTGGGGCCGAAAGTCTGGCCATTGGTCAGCGAGTGTCGGACGGGCTGGTGGCGCTGGTGCAGGGTTTAACCGTGCCGCCGCGTTATCTGCTGGCCAAGGGCGGCATTACGTCCAGCGATGTGGCCACCAAAGGGCTGGGGGTCAAGCGCGCGCTGGTGCTGGGGCAGATTTTACCCGGCGTGCCGGTCTGGCGCATTGGCGCAGAAAGCCGCTTCCCCGGCATGCCCTATATTGTCTTCCCTGGCAATGTGGGCGACGAAAATGCCGTAGCCAATGTGGTCAAAGCGCTGCGCATAGCGTAAGAACCGCTCCGTAAATAACGGTGTTGGCGATGCAGGTGTCGGTCTCGATTGGGGATCCGGCCCTATGTCTTGCCATTGCAATTTACTGATAGTTGCAGCCATGGCGCATCGATGCCTGGCGCACCCAAAGAGTCAAGATGAACAGGTGACGACATGAGGGGATTGCATGAGGTGCAATCTTGTCAGCCGTGCCTCTTGTTGTTTAGATTGGAATTGAAGATTGAAGAAAAAATTTTGGCCCATGCGCCAATCTGTTGATACCCGCTGTTTGCTCGTCTTCGTTGCTGTTTTCCTCACATTCCTGATTACAAGTTGCGGTTCGGAAGAAAAAAAGGTTGATCTGAGCGAACCCATTGGGGGACGCGTTTCTCTCTGGCATAGTTGGACCGGCGCGCAGGCCGATACATTGGCCGGTGTGCTGGCCACATTTCAGGAGATTCACCCCGACATACTCGTGCAGGTAACCTATATCCCCAGCGATGAAATGTTGGATCGTTATCTGTCGGCGGCAGATTCAGGGCTGGGCCCCGATATTTTCCTGGGCGCGGGTGAATGGACGCCACAGCTGGCCGAGCGCCACTTAATTGTCGATCTGTCGCGCCTGATTCAAAGTGATCAGGCCTATAGCGGTGAAGGTGAGGCCGACAACGACCCCATTCGCCGTATTCTTAGCCGCTATACGCCCGCCACGCTGGATGCCGTGCGTCATGGCGGCGGCCTATATGGTCTACCCCAAGCGCTCAATGTGCAGGCGCTGCTCTATAACAAGACGCTCGTGGCTGATCCGCCGACGACGCTGGACCAATTGCTGGGCCAGGCCACCCAAGGAACCACGGTGGGGATGAGCATTACGTTTGAGGATGCTTTCTGGGGTGTGCCCGCCTTTGGCGGCCAGCTGCGCGATGATGAAGGACGTTACATCCTTGACCGCGGCGGCATGGCCAACTGGCTAAACTGGCTCAAAAATGCCCGCGAAGCGCCCGGCATGATTTTAGATGCAGACCGCCGAGAGCTGCGCAAGCGCTTTCGCGCCCAGGAATTGGCGATTTACATTGGGTTCTCCGATGAACTGCCGGAGATTACGCGCGCGCCCGATGAAAGTGAAGCCGAGGGCGACCCGCCCATTAGCGAAGAGCAGCTGGGAGTCAGCCCGCTGCCCACCGGCCCCATTGGCAACCCGGGACCGTTTTTGCACGTCAACACCTTCTTTTTTAACACGGCATCCTCGGCAGAGCAGTTTGCTCGCGCCTTTACGCTGGCCGATTTTATGTCCAATGCGGAGCAAAGCTTGGACATGATGCGTCAGGGACGCATTGTGCCTGCCAATACGGATGTGCGTGTAAACCCGCGGCTGGATCCCAAAATGGCGGCCTTTGTGTCACAAGCGCGCAGCGCCACACCGCTGCCCATTGGCGACTATTTTGCCGAGTTTCAGCGCGCCGGCAACACCAGCTATCGGCAAGTGTTGGAAGGGCTGGTGCAGCCGGCGCAGGCCGCCATCGATCTGACGGAAACGCTCAATCGGGCCGCCGGCATTGAACTGGCGGAGGATTCGTCTATTGCTTGTCTGGATACGGGACAGATTACCATTTTGGATGGTGCGACGTTGGCCAATACGCCGTGGGAAAAATCTGCCGACAGCCAGCCTGATACGGCGGCTAAATTTGGCAGCGATGGGCTGGCCCAAGTGATCCAACAGTTTAAGCAGGTTTGCCCCTCCATTATTGTGCGGCGCACGCTCTTAACGCCCACCGAGTGGCTGCAACGCATCCGCAGCGCAGAAAGTGGCGGATTGGGCGCCGATCTACTTTTTGGCCCGCATACGGCCATTCCAGAACTGGCCGAAGCTGAACGTATTCAGGACATTACCGGCCGCGTAACAGCCGAGGAAGTGCAGCAATTCTTGCCCAACGCGCTGGACGCGCTCCGCTATCAGGAACGTCTGTATGGCATGCCATATGGCGTAGATGTTCAGGCCATGTATTACAACAAGCAGCTCGTGCAAGACCCCATTGGCACGCTCGATGATATAGCGCGCTTTGCCGACGTCAACGCACCAACCGCCATCCAGAGCGGCTTTGACGCGGGGTACTGGGGTTTGAGCGCCTTTGGCGAAGACCTGCCGCCGGCGGCTACGGGGGCGAATAGTGCCGAAATGGACATAGAGACCGCCTATTTTAGTCTAGATATGCAGGCAATGGTGGACTGGCTAAACTGGCTGCACAATGTGCAAAACACGCCCGGCATCCTCATTAGTGCCGATTACGCGCAACTGTGGGATAGCTTCAGCGGCGAAAGCAGCGCCTACTACATTGGCTCTTCCGCTGTTTGGTACGCGCTTGAGCAGGAGTTGGGGAGCGAAAAGCTGGGCGTGCTCAAGTTGCCAGCCGGGCCGCAAGGAGAAAGCCATGCCTTGCTGCACACAACCGGCTTTCTCTTTAACGCCGATGCGTCCGATACGCAGATGGAATTGGCGCTCCAATTTGCCCACTTTGCCAGCAGTTTGGACAGCCAACAAATGCTCATGAAGCAGGTTGGCCACACGCCCGTGAATGTGGGCGTCAACACCGATTCGACCGGCCCGGTCGCCATTTTTGCCCAAAGCGTTGACGAGGCGACAATTGGCCCAATCGGCCAACTGGCAACGCTGCTCGACAGCGCCGGTGATAAAGCGTATGATGATGTCTTGGTGGATGGCTTGCAACCCAGCGTGGCCGTATCCAATATGGCGACCCAGCTGGCGCAGATTGCCCAAACAGATGTGATGACGCCCACGGCGGACGGTATGCTGACCCTGCGCTTTGGAGATTTACAGCTCAACCTGCTGCATGTGGACAGCTTGAACTTGATTACGGAGAATCCCGAATGAACTTTGACGATCCGCGCATCACCGCCTTGTGGGATCAGCTAAACACGCTCATCATCTTGCTAGATCGCCCGGTGGTGCAGCGCCAACTATGGGCTTTTGCTTTGGTGCTGCTCATCTCCTGGCTACTGCCCACTGCGGTCCAAATGTTCGATGTACGCCCAGAGCGCGTGGCGCGCACGGCCTGGCAGCGGCGCTTGTGGCGACGCATCCGCAACATCCGCTATGTCTATTTTCCGCTGCTGGGTATCTTGCTGGGCCAGTTTGTGATCCAATACTTTGTCAGCCTAGACTGGCGCTCCGGGCTAATTTTGCGCCTGTTGCCAATTTTTTGGTTTCTGCTCATTTACCGAGTTTTGATTGCCATCTTCTATGCGTTCTTTGATGAAGATGGCGCCCGCGCCTATCAACGCTATTTTATTCTGCCCGTTTTTATCATTTTTGTGCTGGTAAATCTAAATTTCAACTTTGCCGGCGCCTTCTCCGTGGGGCAAATCCCGCTGCTTTCGTTTCAAGACACGCAACTGACCGTGGGCGCCATCTTCCGCTCTATTGTGGTGCTCTATCTATTTTTTGCGGTAGCCTGGCTCACCAGCGACATATTGGAGCGGCTTGTTTTTCCGCGCGTCTCTGCCGATGCCGGTCTTTCTAACGCCATTGTGGTGACCGTTTATTACACGGTGGTGGTCATCGGCTTCCTTAGCTCGGCCGGGACGCTGGGCATTAACTTGTCGTCGCTGGCCATTATCGGTGGTGGGCTGACGGTGGGTATCGGCTTTGGTCTGCAAGATCTGGTCAATAACTTTATCAGCGGCATTTTGTTGCTCTTTGAGCGTACGCTGCGTCCGGGCGATGTGGTCGAAGTCAATGGGCAGCGGGGAGAGGTGAAGCAGCTGCGCATGAGGTCCACCATGTTGCGCACGCTGGACAATACGGAAATCGTGGTGCCCAACAAAAACTTTCTCAATTCAAGCATTTCGAACTATACACAAACTGACCGCGTTGTACGTCAACTCATAAATGTCGGCGTCAGCTATAACAGCGATCCCACCGACGTGCGCGATATTTTATTAGCGGTTGCCGACCGCCATGGCCGCGTCCTGCACAAGCCGGAGCCATCGGTGCAATTTGCCGATTTTGGTGAATCTTCGTTAGATTTTCAGCTGCTTGTATACATTGATGATCCCATGGCGGCCAACCGCATTTTGAGCGATCTGCGCTTTATGATCTGGAATGAATTTGAGAAACATCACATTGAGATTCCCTTTCCCCAGCGCGATTTGCACGTACGCAGCGGGCTGCCGGAATTTATAACAAAGGCGCCTGAAAATGGCGCGGCCACGCCGGAAGCCAACGCCGCCGGCCAGCCGGCCAATGCGGATAGGGCCAAGAATGACAAAGCTCAAAATGACAGAGTCCAAGGTGACAGAGTCCAAGGTGACAAAGCACCGAGTACGAAGATACCGGGTGATAAAATATCGGGCGACAAGATCCCAGGAGATAAGATACGCGGCGACAAAATAACGGGGTGAGCAGATAGATGGTTGGTCAGTGCGTCCCGCCTATTTTCAGTTCTGGCGAATCCACCACTTTTTGAGTATACTATTCCTTATAGCTCTCTCCCGTTTTACCTGTTTTCACCACAACCAAAACCAAAAAGCGATAGTATAAAAGAGATATAAGGAAAAAATCATGAAGCATCCATCCAAACTATTT
>JACKBC010000003.1 GCA_020634755.1 Caldilineaceae bacterium
TGCGCTATTTTTAACAGCATTTTGGCTCATGACAGCGTATTGTCGCCGGTATATAATCAGCGCCATACCCCCACGTTTTTCATTTCCAATAATCAAGTTCAATGATGGCTCTGTGCGTGGCACAACTGCCATCAGACAAATCGTATCCGTAATTATCTGATTCAGTGCACTGCAACGGTGTTGGCGCTTAGATGCCCGTTCCGTCAAATGGGCTCTATCGCTTGCCATTGCGATCTACAGATTGTTGCTCGCTGCTGAGCAAGGTAGATTCACAATCCTCAATGGTGAGGTCGCCCCATGAGGCTGTATTGGCATTTACGCCCCTAGCTGCATGCGTTCTGGGCAAATGTCAACACGACCGAGTTTGTCGTTCCGTCAACGACAACGTACGTGTGCGAATTTAGTATTTCTTTATAAGGAGGTTCTATTGGCTATTTTGCGAGTTAACGCCGGTATAGCATTCCGCTCGCGTTGGCCATCCAGCTCCCAACGGCGGGAGTCTATTCAGCATTCCACGACACAAGCGCCCACTGCACAAGCGGAAGAAAAGTTTGGTCAAACTCAGGAGTCAAATTCTTTGTTAGCCCTCAATCAGGCAGCGCCCATGTCGGCCAAGGGTCCAATAGCTGTAAATAGTGATGGTCAGGACGCACAGTGGTTGAACATTGTCTGGACATTGACGCCGGCCACTACGGTGGGGCGGGCGCTGGTGTCGGCCACCGAACGGCTGCGTGATGTGGGGATTGATACGCCCCAGCTTGACGCCCAAGTGATTCTGGCCTATGTGCTCAACCGGGCGCGCAGTTGGCTCTTTGCACATCACGATCACAAACTAAGTGCCGAAGAAGCCGAGGCGTACACCGATCTCATTATACGGCGGTCGCATCATGAACCGGTTTCCTATTTGACCCGGTGTAAAGAATTTTATGGGCTAGAATTTTATGTAGATAGCCGCGTGTTGATCCCGCGCCCGGAAACGGAACTGCTGGTGGATGCCGTTCTCAACCAGATTGAAATGTTTTCCGAGGAGATGGCGATCGGTGAGCATATCCACATGTTGGATGTGGGCACTGGCTGTGGCGCCATTGCTGTGGCCGTGGCGACCAATTGCCCCGAGTTGAAGGTGTACGCTACCGACGTCAGTCCCGATGCGATTGCAGTGGCGCGCGAGAATATTAAGCGGCTGGATAAACGGCTGCAAATTACACTGTTGGAAGGCGATCTGCTTTCACCGCTGGCCAACAAAGTAGACCTGAATTGCGTAGACATTATTGCGGCCAACCTGCCATACATCAATACCACTGATTATGGGACGTTAGAGCCGGACGTGCGTGATTTTGAGCCAAAGTTGGCGTTAGAGGCCGGCCCGGACGGTCTGGACGCTATTCGTCGCTTGCTGATACAGGCGCCCGGCGTGCTCAAGCGCGGTGGTGTCATTTTTCTGGAAATTGGCTCCGATCAAGGCGCTGCGGTACTGGACTTGATTCAAGAACTGATGCCAAATGCTGCTTTTGTCAATTTGCGGCAAGATTACAACGGGCGCGACCGGCTGGTTACGATTGTGCCATGAGCCAATATGACAAGCGTTATGATGGTTGCGAAAATGAATCGGTAATGATCACCACAGGCTGAAGCTCGCGTCTGCCAGAGAAAGCCCGCTGAAGCAGGCTATAAAAGGAGTGCGCTTTAGCGTACTTTAGGTGACAGGCGCTGGTTTCAACCAGGGTCATCGCTTACCGCTTGTGAGCTACAAAGAGTGCTTTTTACGACGGTGTCACATCAAAATTTTTGGTGTGACACCGTCGTAATTTATTGAGGTTCAACCGGAACGCAGGGGAAAACGTCCCTGGCACTTTCCACGAGATGACTCGGCAGACGAGATAAAGTGCCGGGAACATGGACTGTCATCCCCAAAGATTTCGAAGAAGCTCTATTGATTTGGAAAGAGATGTTATTTCTATGACAATGCAAGCTCGCCCTTTTGATCTGGTCATTCTGGACCTGGACGGCACCATTCTCGATCCCTATAAATCGGCCGAATTTAGTCCGGCGGTGGTAGAGGCGGTGGCCGCTGTGCAGGCCGCTGGTATTCCGGTGACCATTGGTACGGGGCGCACCTTTCCACACGTGTGCGAGTATGCGCGCAAGCTGGCCATTACCACGCCGGTGGTCACCACGCAGGGCGCGGTTGTGGGCGACCCGGTGAGTGGGAAAGTGCTGGCCGAAACGCTGCTCCCCCTGACCGCCGCCCGCCGCGCCGCGGAGTGGTTTGACCAGCAGGCGCGCGTGACCGCGTTGTACTTTACAAATGACGATGGGACAGTTACCATTTACCAAAATTTAGATGGTGGGGACTCCGAATTTTATGAGCATGTTTTTGGCGCTGGACGCATTTTACGGTCAGCGTTTGCTCCGCTGATTGCCGAGCACGCTCCCCACCTGCCGGTCAAATTTATCACAATTGATAATCCAGATGCCGGCGACAATGTGGAACCCACGTTGCGGGCGCTCTTGAGTGATGAGCTTTATATTACGCGCACGCATCCGCTGTTGGTAGAGGGAACGGCCCAAGGGGTGCACAAAGGGCAGGGCGTGCTCAACATGCTCGCAATGCTCAACATTGATCCGCAGCGCGTCATGGCGATTGGCGATAGCGACAACGACATTCCCATGCTGGAAGCTGTGGGGTTTGCTGTGGCCATGGGGAATGCCAGCGCTGGCGTGCGCGCCGTGGCCGATTGGATGGCCCCGTCGATTGCGGAAGATGGCGCGGCGGTGGCGCTGCGTAAGTTCATTTTGGATTTGGGGTGAACGACACTATTCAGCCCCGTGCGGCCTGAGCCTGTCGAAGGTCGGTATTCCCTTTGATAGGCTCAGGGATCAGACAAGCTCAGGAGCTACCTGAATCGTAACCTCCGGCTTAAAGTTTTTGGGTTTGAAATTGGGAGAGATTGCATGGCATCAGATGTTAAAATGAGTTTAGCCAATCGCCCGCTGGTTCTGTGGCTTTTAACAGCGGGCGGTTTTTTTGCCTTTTTCACGTTTGGGTTTATAGACAATATTAAAGGACCAGCGCTGCCCAATCTATTGCAAGACTTGAACTTCAGCTACAGTCAGGGCGGCACAATTCTTTCGGGCGCATATTTGGGCTTTGTGGTGGCTACGCTATTGGCCGGCCCGCTCTCCGATTTAATGGGCAATCGAGCTATTTTGTGTGCGTCCGGGCTATTTATTGCGTTGGGTCTATGGGGGTTGGGCACGGTCTCTACCTATGCGCTGCTCTTTCTGTCCATGCTGGTAGTGGGCCTGGGCGCGGGCGCAATTGAAGTGGGGGGCAACGGGTTGATTGTGGCGCTGCACCGGCAGGCACAGGGCCGCTATTTGAATTTACTGGCTACCTTTCACGGCATTGGCTCAACGTTGGCGCCTCTGTATGCCGCCTGGATTCTGACGGCGGGGGGAAGCTGGCGGCAGATCTTTCTCTATGGCGCGCCGCTGGCCGTTTTGCTAGCAGTGCTTTTTATGTTGCCAATGCGCGGAGCGACCGAGAAAGGAGAGACCCACAGCTTTGATTGGCTTGTGTTGCGCCGTACGGGCTTTAGCTCTACCATGCTCCTTTTCTATGTGGGGCTGGCATTTTATGTGGCCACGGAGCTGGGCATTGCCGCCTGGATTGTTGAATATCTGATCCGCCAAAAAGGCATGGTGCAAACCACAGCCTCCTACTATCTTGCCGGCTTTTTCGCCTTTGTGATGGTGGGACGCTTGGTGGGCAGCATTTTTGTAGAACGCATTGGCTATTTGCGTTCAGTGTTGTGGGCGGCCGTGGGCGCGCTGAGCTGCATACTCGTGGGGCTTTTGAGTCCACCGGCGCTGGCCTTCTTTTTGCCCATGAGCGGTTTCTTCTGCTCGATTATCTTTCCCACGGTGACGGCCGCTGTCTCGCGCCGGCACACGCAAAACACCGGCACAATTCTGGGCTTGCTCTTCACCGCCGGCGGATTGGGCGGCACTTTGGGGCCGGCCGCCATTGGCGTGGGCAGCGATGCGTGGGGCATTCAATGGGGTTTTGCGCTCAACGCGCTCTTTTGTCTAATTGTGATTGGCGCCATGGGCGCGCTGCATCAATTGTCATCGGAACAATAATTTAGGACTTGTATAATGGCGGTTGTGCACAGCACAGAGCCATCATCGAACGAAAGAACGTACGCAAGCCCCGACTAAACTTGGGTTGGATGCAAACAGGTTCACGCTTGGCCATCCACGGGCGCTGCGTCAGTCGTGTAATTGAATCTAGAAAAAGTCCTCATGGAGAAGAGAATGGACAGAACGCAATCGCAAGCATCGATCCAATTTGAAGTCCACGATTCTGCTATTTTGGCCAACGCCCGCGCCATTGTCGATGCCGCCGGCTCCGGCCAGGAGATGGCCAATGCCGTGTTGGCGGCAGTGCAGCGCAATGAAGAATGGCGCGGCAAGCGCTGCCTGAATTTATTGGCGCCCGAAGCGCCCACCAGCCCCACCGTGCGCCACTTGCTCTCCTCTGAAATTGGCACGCGGGCGGCCGAAGGGCATATTGGCCGCGTCAACCGCTGGTTTGCCGGCACACAATATATTGATGAAGTAGAAGCGCTATGTGTGGAGCTGCTGAAAAAGGCTTTTCGCTGCAACTATGCAGACCACCGTCTCATGGGCAGCATGATTGGCAACATGGCCATTTACCACGCACTAACCCAGCCGGGCGATCGCGTTATGACGGCGGCGCAACCTTTTGGCGGCCACTCGAGCAACCGTAGTGACGGGCCGGCTGGCACCCGCGGTGTTGAGATTTACGATGTGCCCTTTGATCCGGTGGAATTGGCAGTTGATCTGGACAGGTTTGCTGAAGAGGCCCAGCGTATTCGGCCCAAACTGGTGGTTATGGGCATGTCAATGACGCTTTTTCCACTCCCCGTGCGCCAGATGAGCGCGATCATTGCGGATTGGGGCGGTAAGTTCGTCTATGACGGCGCTCATCAGGCTGGGTTAATTGCAGGCAAGCAGTTTCAAGATCCGCTCAATGAAGGCGCTGTGGCGCTGACCGGCTCGGCGGGCAAGACCTTTAGCGGTCCTCAGAGCGGTATGTTAATGTGGAATGACCAGGCGCTGACCCAGCCGCTTACCGAAGCGATCTTTCCCGTGTTGGCCGCCACGCACCAGGTGAATCGCGTGGCGGCGTTGGCTGTGGCTGCTGCCGAGATGATCGAGTATGGCGAAGTCTACATGGCGCAGATCGTCAAAAATTCGCAGGCGTTGGGCAAGGCGCTGGACGCGCGCGGCATTCCCGTGCTGGCCGCCAAGCGTGGCTATAGCAAAAGTCATCAGGTGATTGCCGATGTCAAGCAGTTTGGCGGCGGGCTAGATGTGGCGCACAAACTAGCCAAAGCGAATCTGATTACCAACAAGAATCTGATCCCTGGCGACGCGCCCAGCGATTGGGATCGCCCCAGCGGGTTGCGTTTGGGAACCATTGAAATTACGCGGCTGGGGCTTATGGAGTCGGACATGGCGACCATTGCAGATTTTATGGCGCGCGTTCTGGTGGAGCAAGAAGATGTGGATGCTGTGTGCCGCGATGTGGAGGACTTTCGTTTGCCGCGACAGATGTTCTATTATTGCTTTGACAATGGGTGGCCGCCAGCCGCACAATAGCGCCTGGCACATGAGGATATGGCGATCTGCGTTACTGGCAAAAGTCACGTCGAGTGTATACGACAGGTGGCCTTGCCCAGTACATGATCCACCGGCACGGCGCCAAAGGTGCGGCTGTCGGTTCCTTGGGTGGGGTTTACGCTAAGCAAAAAGCAGCGCCCATCTTGCATAATGGCGTCCACGCGTTTGATCAGCATGCGGTCGGGCTGGCGCGGGTCGCGCGCTACCACAATGTCTCCCGGCTGGGGAGCGGCACGGCGGTACGCTGCGCGGTTGACCAGCACCAGATCACCGGGTTGGAGCAACGGCGCCATGGAGTTACCCGCCACGCGAAAACGGTGGCGGCGGCGGAAAAGCCAAAGGAAAAGCTCGCGCCAAGTGGCATCAGCGATTTCTGGTTTATCAGAATGAAACTGGACGGACATGCGGTTATTTTTATTGATAGGACTTGTATATTGCCAAAAGAGAAGCCCGAAATCGCATGCGATTTCGGGCTTCTCTTTTGGCAATGCGCAATTTGTGCTTTGTTTCTTTCGCTACCCAAGCATGGCTTAGATGCTCAAAAGACGGAAGCCAATTGCGTCATTGCAAAATAGACTTACACCGGCCTGGCGTAAAAGTCGCCTGGTCAGCCATTGGCGCTGCGTAAGTCGTAAAAATTAAGAGGCGGTGTAATATTTCACATCGCGACCCTTGGTGGCCCAGAAGATGTTGTGGATGTCTTCAATGGCGGCCATCAGGGCTTGCGCCTGTTCCAGACTCACGTGCACCTTGACCTCGGAGCAGAGCTTGGCGGCTTTCCAGAATTTGTCGTGCAGGTCCGGATACTTTTCCAGATGTGGCGGCTTGAAATAGTCGGTCCACAGCACCAGCAATTCGGTTTTGGCAATGTGTGCCTGCTCTTCCTTGATGGCAATATAGCGCGCCTGGGTGTTCAGCGTGGCCAGGTCGCTGGGATCGCCAAGGTCAAGCAGCTTTTTGGTCATGGAAAGTGCGGCTTCCGCGGCAATGCGCGCCGAGGCGGGATCATAGACGCCGCAGGGGCCATCACAGTGAGCGCTGACCTCTGGCGCGGGTAGGCTGGCGGCAAATTTGGCAATTGCATTCTTGAACATTTCTGTGGTTTCCTTTCTAATCAGCAAATCGTACAATGGATGTTCGATGGATCCTGTTATGGCTTTTCATGATTAGTACAGCACAGCGGTGGGGCGTTTCACGCACCGGGCGGTGAATCCACTATCTTTCAGCCGTTGCGCTCTACCAATTATAGTTGGCTCTGTCGAAATTGAAATGTATCTTTTAAGCAAGTCGCATACATTTCCAGATACATTGCTGAACAGATTTCCAGACAGAATCTGATTTAAGTATACAGATTGTCCAGCCTAGCGTCAAACATTTACACTGGGCTCTGTCACTAACAGGACGCATGCAGCGTATTTCTCAGCCCCGCTCGCGCAAATAAACAAGCAGGTCAATATCACCCGGTGAATGACCCAAATCGGTCAGGATGGCGGCGGCTTCGGCCCGGTGCTGCATGCCGTGCATGACCACGTGGGTCAATATTTGCCACACAATCGAGCTGTTTTCTACGCCGCGGGTGTTTTTATAGGTCACAGATGCATTGAGCTGAGCGTCCGTTAGGCGGGCCAAAAAGGCGCGCATTTTACTCTCTTCCGCCTGAAAGCGCTCCAATACATCCATAAAAGAGGGGAAATCTGCTTCATTCAAGAGCGCGCCGGGCGAGACCTGTTCGTCCAGCCGCAGCCGCCAAACCCACTCCGCCCCCGCAATGTGCACCAGCACGCCGCGCAGGCTGCCGTTGGGGAACGAGGCTGGCGCCACAAACTCGGCCTGGGTTACATTAGTGGCCGCCAGCAGGATCTTGGCCGACGCCCAGTAGTTGTATTCGTAGAGAAGTTGGAGGTCGCTCAGCTGCATTGGTCTACTCTATAATTTATGAATCGTAGTTTATGAATAAGACTGTTCGTAAAACTGCACGTTTGATCCCGTGCTGCGGGCGCTCCAGCGCGCTTGCTCTAACGGATGGGCGTCCATGCGCACAAACATAAAGATGCGGCGCACCACCGTCACTTCCCAGCCCATCTCTTGCAGCACTTCAATGGTGGGGCGGTCCAGGTGACAGTTGCAGGCCACTCGCCGCCAGCGCGGCGTCAGCACGCGAAACAGATTATAGAGCAATTCATTTTGGGGCCGCACGTGCTCCACCAGGTGCAGCGTCCCGCCCGGCTTGAGCACCCGACGCAATTCGCGCAGCGCCTGATGTTGATCTTGCACGGAGCAGAGCACTAATGAACTGACAATGTGATCAAAATGGCTGTCTGGATAGGGCAGGTTTTCGGCTGCGGCCACTTCCACGGTCATGGGGATGGCGGTGCGTTTGGCCACAGCTTGCGCTTTAGCTACGTCATCTGCATCGGGCTCAATGGCAAACACATGTTCCGCCCGCCGATAGTGGCGCAAATTTGTGCCTTCGCCCACGCCAATTTCCAGCACTTTCCCCGTTAAATCTTTCACCAGCTCTGGCCGCCAGCGCAATAGGTTCAACATAATGGCTACTCCGCAACGATGGTTAATAATGTAATTTGTGGTTTGGCGCCAAACCGCAGGGGGATGCCTTCGCCAATGCCGCGCGTCACGTAGACGTGTGTATTGCCGCGGCGCATATAGCCGGCCGCCTCGCGTCGCCCCAAATGGATCGACTGCGTGTGCGCCGCACCCAGCAGCGGCAGCGCCACCTGTCCGCCATGCGTATGCCCCGAGAGGATCAAGTCTGCATTGCGCGAGGCCGGATCTTCTAAAATATCGGGGTTGTGGCTCAACAAAATTTTTAAACTATCCTGGGGCACGTCGGCCCATGCTGTCGCGAGATCGACGGCGCCTTCGGACACATCATCCACGCCGGCCAAATGCAGATCCATTCCATCGGCCTCCCCTGGCTTTTGGCAGAGATGCACCGACCGATTGTGCAAAACTTCAACGCCATGCTCGGCCAATGTTTCGACCAGCAGCCGCACATTGTTGAGGCTGACTCGTTCCAGATCAAATGGCACATTGAGAAAATAGCGCATAAATTGGATCGTGTCTTGGGCAAATTCCAACCAGGAGAGCGGCGGCAGTGATGCAGCGGGGGCCGTAACATCATTTTGTAGACTGTAGGCTGGGGAAAGCGCCTCAGCGCGGCCGTGGGCATAACCGTTTTGATGAAGGGCAGGCGTGCTCCCATTCTGATAAGCAGGTGTGGCCGCCCCCTGCTGATGCCCGTTGGTATTGATGCGCTGGTAGCGCTGCCAATTGCGTGTGAGGATGTCGCTGTGGCTGTAGCAAACATAGTCATGGTTGCCCAGTACGCCATAGGCGCCCAGACGTGGTTTGGGCAGCATATCCAACAGCATGGCCACATTTTCAATGCCTGCCTCATTGTGCCAGAAATCACCCGTATGCACCAGCAGATCATATTCGAGTTCAGCGGTCAAGCGGCGAATGCGCTCGATTTTGGCGCGCTCGCGCCGCGTTAGATTTTGAAAATGGGTGTCCGAAAGATGCAGGATCTTTAAACCCTTGTGCGGCAGCCGGCCACGAGCATTGGGCAACCGGACCGTCAGCTGCTCTAACTCAATTGCCACTGGTTCGTGTAGCAGTGCATAGCCGGCCAGCCCAACCCCCACACCGCTCAAGAGACCCAAGCCACCGGCAATCCGCCGCTGTAGTTGCCGATCCTGCATGAGCCGCGGCAACCATTCACCTATTCTTCCTAAACTACGCATAGATTTTCCCGTAAAACAAACCACAATTTACACAATATATTCTAATTACCAAGCCAGGTGAATGCTAGATCGCGCATCCAATTGCGCTTGGCCATAGCGTAATCGTGAAAATCTTTCAAAGCCGTAAAAGCTATATTTCAAGAAGCAAATGTTCATCCTAAATGAAAATGAGTGGAAGGCCAAATATGCCCAACTCTGTAGTTGACAATCACCCCTGAACAATGGACAATAACCACAGGTTCTTTTCAAGATTACGAGAGGATTTCACTTTATGAGTTCACAAAACATTCCACACCAGACGATTTCTATAGATGCTGCCACCGAGCAGACTTTTGTCAATACCATCCGCATGTTGTCGATTGACGCCGTGGAGCAAGCCAAATCGGGCCATCCCGGGCTGCCCATGGGCATGGCGCAGGCCGCCTTTACCCTATGGAGTCGCTTTTTGCGCTTTAACCCCCAAAACCCAAGCTGGTTCGACCGCGACCGCTTTGTGCTCAGCGCCGGGCATGGCTCTATGTTGCTCTATTCGCTGCTGCACCTAACGGGCTTTGCCGATATGACCATGGAGCAGCTGAAAAGCTTTCGCCAATGGGGCTCGAAGACAGCCGGTCATCCAGAGTTTCGCCACGCGCCGGGCATTGAAACCACCACCGGTCCATTGGGCCAGGGGTTTGCCAATGGTGTAGGCATGGCCATGGCCGAGCGCTGGTTGGCTAGCCATTTCAACCGGCCCGACTTTAACATCATTGATCACTATACATATGCCATTGTGAGCGATGGCGACATGATGGAAGGCATTTCCAGCGAAGCCGCCAGCTTGGCTGGGCATCTCAAGCTGGGCAAGCTGATCTACCTGTACGATAACAATCACGTAACCATTGATGGCTATACCAGCCTGGCATACACCGAAGATTGGGCCAAGCGCTTTGAAGCCTATGACTGGCATGTGCAATCGATTGACGGCATGGATGGCGATGCCGTGCAGGCGGCCATTGCCGCCGCCCAGAACGATCCCCGCCCCAGCCTGATTGGCTGCAAAACGATTATTGGCTATGGCAGTCCTACCTATGAAGGCACGCCCCACATTCACTCTGATGCCGTGGGGGAAGAAGAGCTGGCCCGCGTGCGCAAAAAGTTGGGCTTCCCTGCCGACACGCGTTTTTATGTGCCAGACGAAGTCAAAGCCGTGCGCCAACAATTTATTGATGCGGGCCAGGCATATCAGAGCGCGTATGACGCCCTGCTGGCCGCTTACGCACAGCAGCATCCCGAGGCTGCCGCCGAGTTGCAGCGCGCCGTAGCGGGGGAACTGCCCACGGGCTGGCAAGATGCACTACCCACATTTGAGGCGGGCAAAGAGATGGCCACCCGCAATGCTGGCAGCAGCGTCATCAATGCCGTGGCGCCCGTGATTCCCAATCTCATTGGCGGCAGCGCCGATTTGGCCGCATCCAACAAGAATACGATCAAGGATGGCGGTGATTTTCAGGCCGGCAGCTATGGCGGGCGTAATTTCCACTTTGGCGTGCGCGAACACGCCATGGGGGGCATTGTCAACGGCATGGCCTATCACGGTGGCGTGATTCCCTTTGGCGCCACGTTCTTTGTCTTTACCGACTACATGCGCCCCAGCATGCGGCTGGCTGCCCTGAGTGGCCTGCACGTAATCTACATTTTTACCCATGATTCAGTGGGCGTGGGTGAGGATGGCCCCACCCATCAGCCCGTGGAGCAGCTGGCCTCGTTGCGCGCCATGCCCAACATGACGGTTTTCCGCCCTGGCGATGCCAATGAGACGACCGAAGCATGGCGAACGGCGTTAACGCACACCAGCGGCCCCACGCTCATGGCGCTGTCGCGGCAAAACGTGCCCACCTTTGATCGTGCTGGTGAGGGTCTGGGCGCGGCCGCCGAAGCCGCCAAAGGTGGCTATGTGCTTTACCAGAGTGAGAAGGCGGCACAGGTGGTGCTGATTGCCAGCGGCAGCGAGTTGGGCATTGCCTATGAGGCCGCCAAAGCGCTGGTTGCCGAGGGCTTGGGCGTGCGCGTGGTCAGCTTGCCTTGCTGGAAGCTGTTTGAGCAGCAGAGTGCTGAATACCGCGCCCAAGTGCTGTTGACTGGCGTACCGCGTCTGGCGGTGGAAGCCGCCAGTCCCTTTGGCTGGGAGCGCTGGGTTGGCAACGATCCGGCCCAGGGTGACGTAATCGGTGTTGACCGCTTTGGCGCCAGTGCGCCCTACAAGCGCATCTATCAGGAGCTAGGGCTGACGGCGGAAAACGTGGCCGCCCGGGCCAAAGCGCTGATCAATGGATAACCAATAATATGCTTATGCTCTTAAATGAAGTTGTGCGACGCACGCGGCAGCACCATGCCATTGAACATGCCACCATTCACCTGCTCAACGAGCGCTATCCCAGCCGGCGCATTAGCGGCTTGAGCGACGTCGTGGGCTTTACCATTATGGGCAACGTCCACCCCGAGGAGGTGCGGCAGGCCGTGGGCAATGCGCTGTTGCGACTGCAAGCAGGTGATACACATCTGGCCATTCATCCCAATTGCGGCACCAATCTAGCCGCGTCGGGGATACTGGTCACGCTCATCGGCATGGTCTTTGGTCGGCTGCGCGGCAGCGTATGGAATCGCTTTTCGCTGGCGCTGCCGCTGGTGCTCTTTACGTTGATTCAGTCGCGGCCGCTGGGTTTTTATTTGCAGCAATACACGACGCTGGCCAATGTGGCGGACCGCTGGGTGGTGGATGTGCAGCAGATCACCATCTTTAATCAGCCGGCTGTGCGCGTGATCTTTGAGTAATGCCACCAGTTATCCAAAGGGGGCGTTCCCAAGGCGCTATCGACGTTGGCGAACGCCGATAGCGCCAAAGCGTGAACTACTGAATTTATGTTCCTCCGCATGGCAGTTGGTGCAAAGAGTAGATTTAAAGATTTGAGTCATGATTCAGTTTAATCCCAGAGACAAATCGAGTACGCTTTATCAGCAATTTATGGTGGGCGTGGTGCTATTGGCGGTGGGGTTAGCCTTTGCCTTTCCGCCTAGGCGGCTCAAGGGGCCATCGGTCATTTCGCTGGGCGGGGGCCACGGCATTACCGTTTCTGATCTGGTGGCGCTGGTTCCGCTGACGGCGGCTGTGGCCCTCATTGGGCTGGTGCTGTGGAAACTACGTGGCCGTCTGCGCCAAAGGGCGAGTGCGCTGCTCGCGGTGGGTGGCGCCGAGATATTCCTGATTGGGCTGTCAACCGGCATCTTGCTCAATGGTGCGGTGCTGACGTTGGATTGGAAATCGGGGGAGTTTCTGACCTGGATGGGCATCGCTGGCCTCCTGGGCGCCACCATGTTCTATTCGGCGCGGCGTAAAGGCAACACATGATCCAGCTGATTCTGGACGGCGATGAGTTCCTGGTCAAACAGCATGTGGGAGCCATCAAAGCCGGCATGGGCGATGCCGAGATGGCCAGCTTGAATACCGCCGAGCTGGTGGGGAATCAAGCCGATGCCGCCCGCATTTTGGGCGACGCCAGCATGATGCCCTTTCTGGCCGCTAAGCGGCTCATGCTGGTCTACGGCTATTTAGATCACCTGGATAAGCGCATGGCGGCCAGCAAGAGCGCGGACAGCGCCGCTCATGCCGAAGCCGTGCAGCTGCTAGAGGGGCTGACCCATCCGCCTGAAACCGCCGACATTATCTTTATTGACAGCGTCGACAAGCGGCGTCAGCTGTGGAAAGGCTTTACGCGGCCGGCCAGCGCCGACGCGCCCGAACGCAAAATCGGGGGCCTCAGTGAACTGGTGCAGGCCAAACACGCCGCGCTGGTCGAATTGGGGGCGCCGGACGCGCGGGCGCTGCCGGGCTGGATTCAGCAATATGCCAAGCGGCACAACATAGCCATCGAAGGCCAGGCCATTCGCCTGTTGTGCGACTATGTGGGCGTCAATTTGCGCCAGCTTGAAAATGAACTGCAAAAGCTGGCGGCCTATGCCAGCGGTCGCGCCATTAGCGGCCAGGATGTGAAGCTGTTGGTTAGCGACGCCAGCGAGGCGCTGATCTGGAATCTGACCGATGCGCTGAGCCAGCGCAATGGGCGCACCGCCATGCGATCGCTCTATGAATTGCGCCGCGGTGACGCCAATCCGTTCTATCTGCTTACGATGATCACGCGCCAATATCGCATTATGGTCAAAGTGAAAGACGCGGCCAGCAGCGGTGGGGGCAACGAATATGACATTGCCAAACTGGTCGGTGAAAGCCCCTATCCGGTCAAAAAAGCGCTGCAACAGTCCCGCCAATACAAAATTGAAGAGCTGGATGCCATTATGGAGCGGCTCCTGGAAACCGACTACGCCATGAAAACCGGCGCCGACCCCGAAACCGCCATCGACGTGCTGGTGGCTGAACTGACCCAACGCAATCGATGATTTACCAATTACGATGTACGATTTACGAAATATTCGTCCATCGATCATTGCTCGTTGCGACGAATATGGTTCGTCGACGAGATCGTAAATCGTACATCAGACATCGTAAATCGTAAATGTATCTTTCCCACCTCTCACTTACCCACTTTCGCAATTACCAAAAGCTGGAGATCGATTTCTCCGGCCCGTTGACGCTGTTCCAGGGGGAAAATGCGCAGGGCAAAACCAATTTGCTAGAGGCGATTTACTATCTGGCCACTAGCAAACCGGTCCATGCCCAGACCGAACGCGAAATTGTGGATTGGCTGGCCGAGGATGAGCCGATTCCGTTTGCTCGAGTGGCGGCTACCGTGTTGACCGACGCCAGCCGCCGCCCGCTTGAATTGGAGATTGTGCTTTCCCAGCGGGGGGAAGGGGGCGCGTTCCAGAAGCAAATCAAAATTAACGGCAGCAACAAACGCAGCCTGGATTTAGTGGGGCAAATGCGCGCCGTGCTCTTTTTGCCCGAGGACATCAAGCTGGTCGATGGCAGTCCGGGTGAGCGCCGGCGCTATTTAGACATTGCGCTCTGCCAAATCAGCCGCGAATATACGCGGTCCCTTTCACAATTTCAAAAAGTGATGACCCATCGCAATGGTCTGCTGAAGACGTTGCGCGAGCAGAATGCCCGCCCCAACGATGCCAACGTGGCCGGTCAGCTTGCTTTTTGGGATGAACAGCTTACCGCCCACGGCAGCGCAGTTATGGCCCGGCGTCATCAATTTGTGCAGCAGCTGGAGCAATGCGCCCACCAGCGCCATCTCGAACTAAGCGATGAGCGGGAACAGCTGGCCCTGCAATATCTGCCCAGCTTTAATTTGGGCAATATGTCGGACGCCGATTACGCCCGTCTCAAAGAAAACCGCCTGGATCGAATCGAGCCCGTGCAAGATAACAATGGGCTGACTGCCGAACAGCTTCAGCCCCATTTTATGGCCAAATTGGCCAGCCGCCGCGGCCGTGAGATTGCCGCCGGCAACACCCTCTACGGCCCGCACCGCGATGATCTGCGTTTTCTGGCCAATGGCCGCGATCTGCGTACGTATGGCAGCCGGGGCCAGCAGCGCACGGCCGCGCTGTCGCTCAAGCTGGCCGAGGTGCAGGCCATGACGGTTGCCACCGGCGCTGCACCGCTGCTGCTGTTGGATGACGTAATGAGCGAGCTGGACGCTGTGCGTCGCTCTACGTTGCTCACCGCCTTAGAAGGCGTGCCGCAAGCGTTGCTCACCACCACCGATTGGGACGATTTTACGCCCGAATTTCGCGCCCGCGCCCAGCTTTTCACCGTGGCCAAAGGCGCAATCCTTCCCCTTTCCGCGTAGCGCAAATGGTGGGTTGTTTTCAGCCCATAGTCATACCGCTCAATGGGGCGTATCCCAACCCGCATTGTTGTATTCAGACCTCTTTTATACATTCCACACGATTTAGACCCCTATTACACCCGCAGTGCACCCCAATTATACGTTTTCTTTAGGTAAAAGGCCGGTCAAGCAGGCGTTACTGAAGAGTATTTGTAAAGTGCACGAACAGGTGACCGAAAAAAAAGCAGCCCTTCATGTTCCTAAGCTAGACTATTTTACGGAAAAGTAAATTAGTTACTTTGTTTTATGTCTTAACGTTAACAATGAAGGAGCTACAAATGCAGTCAAAAAAGTTTCGTCCCTCACTTTTCGTAACACTCAGCGCCGGCGTGATACTCGTCTTTAGTACAGTGAGCCCCGCGCGCGTCTGGGGACAGGAAAGATGGCCTCTATATTTGCCCATTGTGGCCAACCAGTCCAATCTCGCACCCGCGGACCCCAATGAGCAGGTGACGCCAGAGGTTCCTGGTGAGCAGATCCCGCCGGACGCCACGGCCACGCCCAACGCGCCGGAAACACGGTCGCCCGGGCTTCCGGACCCGCCAACGTCCACCCCGGAAGTGCCGGCTACATCAGAAGCGCCGGCCACGTCTGTACCTGATGCCACGGCGACACCGGATGCGCCGGCCACCCAGGCGCCAGAACTGCCCGGATCGCCAACGTCTACAGCAGAGCCCGAAGTGCCGGCCACACCCGAAGTGCCGGCCACATCAGAAGTGCCAGCTACATCACTGCCGGATGCCACGGCAACACCGGATGCGCCGGCTACCCAGGCGCCAGAACTGCCTGAATCGCCAACGTCTACAGCAGAGCCAGGCGCTACACCTACGCGCACCAGTACGACGACTCTCCCGAATACGCCCACGGCTACTCTGGAATCCACACCTGGCTCAACGCCTACGGCTACCGCCCCCGCTGAAGCGACGCCTGTGGTCACGCCCACGGCTACGCGGCAATCAGGTCAGGCGCCCTATTCGCCACCAGGGGGTCTTTGGCTAACCGCGGGTGAACTGAACAATCTGCCCACATCGGGCAGCGCCTGGGATAATCTAAAATCCGCTGCGGATGAGAAAGCGTCCACGCCCGACCTGAGCGATCAGGATTCAAACGCTAATGTGCAGATTCTGGCCAAAGCGCTGGTCTATGCCCGCACTGGCCAGACCTCCTATCGCAATGAAGTGGTGGATGCGCTCAAAATTATTACCGATGACCAGACCGAGGCGGGGGGGCGCACATTGGCCCTGGGCCGTGAACTAGCTGCCTATGTGATTTCTGCCGACTTAATCGACTTGCAGCACGTTGATCCAGGTCTGGATGGCCGTTTCCGCAACAAGCTGCGCGAACTGCTCACCAAAACATTGGACGGCAAAACGCTCATCGAAACGCACGAGCAACGTCCCAATAACTGGGGTACACACGCCGGTGCATCACGCGCTGCCGTTGCGGTCTACTTGGGCGACAAGGCCGAACTAGAGCGCACGGCACAGGTGTTCCACGGTTGGCTGGGCGATATTTCCGCCTACAGTGGCTTTAGCTATAACAGTGACCTGAGCTGGCAGGCGGATTCGAGCCACCCCGTGGGCATTAACCCGGCCGGCGCCACCAAAGATGGCCACAGCATCGACGGCGCTCTGCCCGAAGAAATGCGCCGCGGTGGTTCATTCCGCTGGCCGCCCGCTTCCACCAACTATGCATGGGAAGGGTTGCAGGGCGCCTTTGTACAGGCCGAAATCTTGGCTCGAGCTGGCTATCCGGTCTATGAATGGGAAGACCGCGCCCTGCTGCGCGCCGTCGAGTTCCTCTACGGCATCAACTGGCCGGCTGAGAGCGATGATGAATGGATGCCCTGGATGGTCAACAAAATCTATGGCGCCAACTTCCCCACAGCCACAAAGGCACATGCCGGCAAAAACATGGGCTGGACCGACTGGACGCACGGGAATTAAAATGAAGAAGTGAAGGGGTGACTGGGTGAAAGGGTGACAAGGGAAGGGGGCGCCTTTTCACCCTTTCACTTTTTCACATTGTCACCCCTTCATCTTATCACCTCATCTAATCCGCTCAAACACCCCATCTCGGAATCGCCCCTCTGGACAATAGCCCGGCGGCTGGCGGCCATCCACATCGGTGAATCCATATTCCTGCGCCAGATAACCGGCGCTCAGCGCGTGGCCAGTGCGCTGCATAATGTTGGCATCGGTAGCCAATGCAGCGACGGCGCGGCCCACGTAAAAGGGCGTCTCCGACTTCTCAAAGTCTGGATGGCGCTGGATGACATCCCGCCAATTCGCCTCGCTGACGCCAAAGCCTTCCAACATGACCTCCGAGCGCAGCCAGCCTGGCGTCAGCGAAACCGCGGCCACGTTGTGCTGCTTCAGCTCTTCCGCCATCATATAGGCCAAGAGCACCGCCGAGCCTTTGGCGAAGCTGTAAAACAGGCCGCAATTGTAATTTAAACAGTTGCCGTCGTTGATCTCAATAATGAGTCCACGCCGATTTGGCGTCATGAGCCGGGCCGCATAGTGGCTGGTGATAATGTGCGAATTGACCGCCTGATCCTGTACGGCCAGCCCTTTATCAATGGAACCTTCCCAAAAGGGCAGCGTGCTATAGCCCGGTGTTACCCACTCAATATGCCAATCGCCCGAAATGTTGTTGACCAGAAGGTCGAGCTGGCCGTTTTGCTCCTCTGCAATGCGCACCATCAGCGCCTGCACCTGCGCCGGCTGCGTATGATCCACCTGCATCCAAATGCCCTGGCCGCCATGCGCCGTCACCATTTCGGCGGTCTCCTCAATGGTTTCGGGTCGATCCATTTCCGAACGCTGCTGCCGCGTGCTGCGGCCCGTGCAGTAAACCGTGGCGCCGGCGGCGCCCAACATGCAGGCAATGCCGCGGCCTGCGCCGCGCGTGGCTCCCGCCACCAGGGCGACTTTTCCGTGAAGATTTGACATGAGTTAGCTCCTTGAAATGTTGCGTAGTGCGTGGTGCGTGTACCGATAGATGAGATGATGGTGCATTCGTAGCTCTATCGGTTGGTGCTGTTATCCAACTTTGTTTATGCTAACGTACAAATATGACAATATGTGTCATATTTGTGTTGTAAACTTAACCATAGTTAAATCACGTTTCGAACAAACTCCCTGAACCGGTACACGCAATACGCAACACGCAAAAGGACCCACCCATGCGCGCCGAACGCCTTCTCTCCATCCTCATGCTGCTCCAGGTCCACCGCCACATGACGGCGGGCGAACTGGCCGAGCGCTTTCATGTCTCTGAGCGCACCATTCAGCGCGATATGGAGTCACTGAGCCTGGCCGGCGTGCCGGTCTATGCCGAGCGGGGCAACGGCGGCGGCTGGCGCTTGCTGGAAGAATATCGCACCAATCTGACCGGGCTGAATCTCAGCGAGATCCAGGCGCTCTTTGTGCAAACGCCGGCGCGCCTGCTTAACGATCTGGGGCTCAACAGCGCGTCGGATAGCGCCTTTGCCAAGCTGTTGGCCAGCCTGCCCAACATGCAGCGACGCACGGCGCAACACATGCGCGAGCGCATTCACGTGGACGGCGCCAGTTGGTTTGCCGTGGAGGAAGAGGCGCCCGCTTTCGACACAATCCAGCAGGCGCTCTGGCAGGACCGCAAGCTGCGCATGGCGTATGGACGCAGCGCCGCCGCCGCGGTCGAGCGGCTGGTTGATCCGCTGGGGCTGGTGGTTAAGGGACGCATCTGGTATCTGATCGCCGGCGTGGAGGGGGAACTGCGTACCTATCGGGTATCGCGTGTAGCGCGCGCCAAGGTCACTGCGCAGCCTTGCATGCGTCCGGCCGATTTTGACCTGGCGGCCTATTGGGTGCAATCGACTGCCGAATTCAAAGCCAATTTGCCCCAATATCCAGTCGTTGTGCGCGCTGACCCAGAGATTGTGCCGAGTCTGCGCCACATGCGTTTTGCCCGCGTGCAGCAGGTTAGCGCGCCGGAAGCGGATGGCTGGGTGCGCGTGGACATTCTGTTTGAAATTGAGCAGGAAGCATTGGCGCAAGTGCTTGGTTTTGGGCCGCGCATTGCGGTGATCGAGCCGGTGGGGTTGCGCAACTTCGTGATGCAAAGTGCACGCGCCGTGTTGGCGCTATATGGAGGGTAGGCCTCTCCTCCCCTGATCCCGACTCTCCAATTTGTGTATTAACCAATGGTGCTAGTTCATCTAGTATATGTTTCAGGTGAACCCACTATATGCAGTGTCTATGGCACCAAATTTGAGGTGCGAAGGACGCACCAACAGGCGTACTGACTGCAATAGCAATTGGTGCGAGGTGGTGTGTCGCCCATATAGTAGGTGAAAAAGCTATCTACACAACATACAGGATGCACTAACTAGCACCACTGGTTATTAACAAAATAGTACGGGTATCCCAGAAGTTCGACTTCTCGAAGAAGTCGAACTTCTATGCCGATGTTAATTTATAAATCTGCAATTTTGGAGAGGAGAGGGCATGACGCGCTAGACGCGTCAAAGGGAGAAGATCTCATGAAAAGATTGTTATAAGCGGGAGAAAAAATGATGCAATCGACTATTTACCAACATCTCACCACTTTGTGTGAGAAAATCGGGCCGCGGCCGATTGGAAGTGCGCCAAATCGGGCGGCGGCGGATTATATTCAACAGGTATTTGCGGCGGCTGGTCTCCAGACCGAGCGGCAGGAATTTTCCTGTGTAGAATGGCGATTGGACGAGGTGCAGCTAGAATTGGATGGTGAGGTGTTGTTGGCCGCGGCCAACACATTTTCACCCCCGTGCACTGTTGCGGGGCCCATTGCGCTCCTCTCTACATTGCGCCAACTAGAAAGCGCCGATTTGGCGCAAAAGATCGTGCTGCTCTGCGGTGAATTAGCCACGGGCCCATTGGCGCCACTGAACAGCCCCATCTACTTGCCTGAGGAACACAAGAAGCTGGGCGAGTTGCTGCGCGCCCAAAGCCCGCTGGCCGTGGTGATGATTTCGCCTGAGATGGACGCACCCGTGGTCATGATCGACGATTGGACGCTGCCGATTCCATCGGTGACGGTTTCGGCAGCTGTGGGTAGAATGCTACTTAATCAAAGCGGACAGCCGCTCAAATTGACCATGCGCAGCCAACGGGACCCAGGCGCATCGTGCAACGTCATTGGGCATGTTGACCGGCAAGCCGGAAAGAGCATCGTCGTTTGCGCCCATTATGACACCAAGTTTGGTACGCCGGGCGCTTTTGACAACGGTAGCGGTGTGGCCGCGCTGTTGGCGCTGGCGCAGGTGCTGCCGGCGCGCGTGCGTGGGGTCGATCTGGAATTCATTGCGTTTAGCGGCGAAGAGTACAATGGATTAGGGGACGTCGAGTATTTGCGGCGATTTGGTCTGGAACCAGTGCGTTTCGGTGAAATGCGTAATGAGCGCGCCCCGGCCTTCAACCACATTCAGGCGGCGATCAATATTGACGGCGTTGGGCTCCTATCGGGAACCAATACGATTGCGCTGGTGAACGAATCAGTCGCGCTACAGCAGGCGGTAACGGACGCATTGCAAAATTATTTAGCCATTAGCCAAGTGGCGCCCTGGCCGGCCAGCAATCACTATACGTTTTATGCGCACGGTGTGCCCTGTATTGTGTTGGGCAATAACGGCGGCGCCGATCTTGTGCATCGACCTACCGATTCAATCGAATGGGTCAGCGCGCCCAAGATTGAGGAGACGGTGCAGTTGGTCATCGAATTGGTTGCTGCGATCACGCTGGATTGAATGATCCGTAGACCACACGACAAGAGATAAGGCCGGATTCCCCACTCGAGACCGACGCCTGTACCGCCAGCACCGTTGCGATGTACAGAGTATGGGGATACGGTACTTGAAGCGCACAAATAATTTGGTTCAGCTATTATGACTTATTAAGCGTTCAGAAATAAGTTGGCTACCAAACCTGTCAGGTCTGCGAGACCTGACAGGTTTAAATCTACAAGTTATTTTTGAACGCTGACTTACGCAGCGCCCGTGCATGGCCAAGCAGGCATACCACAGCTGACCTGGCAATTTTCCTCGAGGTTTGGTAAGTCCTAGCTATGAAGGCTTGATGCAACAATCAAATCGTGAATTTCCCAGGCCAAGCTGCCCGCGCACCAACTCTGGTTGCCCAAGATGCTCACGTCCAAATTTTGCCGCGGGTAGTGATACAGGCGACCGCTCACGCCATCTTCCTCACCGGTATGGCCCCAGCGCACGATCTGGTCAGACGCATCCAGCAGGAAAAAGTTGCCATAGCCATACATCCACGTGTAGCCGCGGAATTGCTCATCATCTTGCAGCACTTTGGGGGTCAACATGGCGTGCGTCATTTCGGCAGACAGGAGTTGACCATTGCGCAACGCCTGCGCAAAGCGGTACAAATCATCCACGGTAGAAGTGGCGCCGCCATCGGCGGCAGCCGCGGCTGTGGTCGAATAGATGTTGCGCTTCCAGCCTATGCGCTTGTTATCATCGGTGATGGGAATGTAGCCTTCGGCCACCTCCTCATGCACATCATCCAGCGCCAGGAAATCGGAACGCGTCATGCCCGCCCGGGCAAAAATATGCTGTCGTACATAATCAAAATAGGGCAGCCCGCTGCTGCGCTCGATCAGCAGGCCTAGCAGCATGTAGCCGGCGCCATTGTACTGGTGTTTGGCGCCCACAGGGTTCAGGGGCGGCTTGTGCGCAAAGAGCGGCAGATAGTCGGCATTGTCGCGCAGCAGATAGATTGGGTTTTCGCGACAGAGCGCGGCCCAGGCTGCCGCCCAATCATCCGTCGACTCATCAAACCAGTCCGCCATGCCGGAGGTCATGGTCAGCAGGTGATAAACGGTGGCTTCCGGGGGAATGGTGGTCTTTTCCAATCCCAGCCGCTCGACAATGCGTGTATCCAGCGCCAGTTGGCCCGCTTCGATCAGCTGCAAGACCGCCACCGCCGTAAACATTTTGGAAATGGACGCAACGCGAAAGCGCGTATCAACGCGGTTGGGGACTTGCCAGGAGCGGTTGGCGTAGCCGTAGGCGGCGCGCAGCAACTCCTCTTGGTCGTTGCGGATGAGCACAGCGCCTGCGAATTGCGCGGATTTGCTCTTCTCGGCGCACAGTTCGGCTAGTTGTTTAGCTAAATCCATGATTGGAGAATCTCAGGCAGGAACGAGTGTTTTGATGCGGGTTACGTCATTCTGAATCTCCTGCGCAACATCCCACAGATCAACGGCGCGCTGTGCATTGAGCCAGAATTCCGGCGAATTGCCAAAGAGTTTGCCCAGCCGCAGCGCCATGGCCGGACTGATGCCGCGCCGCTCGCGCAGCAGTTCGTTGATGGACTGACGTGAAACGCCAATCGCTTGCGCCAAAGAGGATGCAGTGAGGCCATAGTCCGACAGGAAATCTTCGCGCAGCATTTCACCCGGATGGGTGGGTCTGCGCTGCATGGGGGTTGTGTTTGGAATACTCATAATTGATACATTTCCTCAATGATAGTCACAAACTTCGACATCGTAGGCGTCGCCATCGACAAACCGAAAGCATATACGCCACTGGTCGTTTATCGAAATGGCGTGTTGCCCTTTGCGATCACCCATAAGGGCGTGCAGCCGATTGCCAGGTGGAACTCTCAAATCTTCCAATCTTGTGGCGAGATTTACATATTCCAGCTTGCGGGCGGCTCGTTTGGCTACATCTGGCGGAAATGTGCGCGCTCTGCCGTTAACATACATTTCCTGTGTCCGTTGATCGGCAAACGACTTTATCATAGGATGGATTGTATCTTGTCACGTGACGCGTGTCAATTTTGTGTGGAACCATTGACCGCTCGCGGATCGGAAACCAGTTCGGCTAATTGTTCGGCTAATTTCATCATTGCAGAATCACATGCAGGTATCACTGTTTGATGTAGGGCGTTTATAAATGCAACTCCATAAATACGAATGTTGCGCGCACGTCGTTAGGAACCTCTCGGTAAGGGGGAATCTGCTGGAAGCCAAGGCTGCGATATAGCCCTTGGGCCGCAATATGCTTGGGTCCTGTATCCAGTCGTATCCGCGTATAGCCCAACGCATGCGCCTCACTTATAAGATGGGTAGCTAAGGCTCGACCAATCCCTTTGCCACGAAACTTTGCGTGCACAAACATACGCTTCATTTCGCAAATCCGGTTTTCAAGGTCTTGCATGGCAACCGTGCCCGCCGCTTCACCATCATAATAAGCGACAAGTAATTTTCCCTTTGGGGGTCCATATACGCCTGGCAAAGATGCTAATTCGGCTTCAATTGTTTTAAAGTTATGCTCTAATGCTTTTTTCGCCTCGGGGTAGACCTCACTGGCCCAGTCCATGAATGCATAGACGAGGGCACGTACAGAGTCAAATTCATCTTGGGTAGTGGCTTCGCGGATTTCAATCATATATCTACCTCCTGTTTTTTCTGCAATCGATTCATGTGACCGGTAGGCATATTTACCAATCACTCCAATCTCTTTACTATTCGCTCTGTCTCCACCACAACTCGCCCGCGCAACACTACATATCGTTTCTCCGCCTGCATCTGCACCGCCGCGTGCCAATCCGCCGCCGCCAGCACCACCAGATTGGCCGCCGCGCCCACGTGTAGGCCGTAATCGGTCAGCTTCATCACTTGGGCAGGCGCGTGGGTCACCATGGGCAGCACGCGGTTGACCTCACCGTCCCAGGCAAATTGACCGGTGTGTGCCATAAACTGAGCCACCTCCAGCATATCGTTGCGGCCAAAGGCGTAGAACCAGTTGTCAATGTCGTCCTGCCCACAGGCTACGGGCACGCCCGCCGCCAGCAGCTCAGCCACGCGGGTGATGCCGCGCGGCCACGGCTGCTGCGGCGCAAAGTCAGTGGCAATGAGCGCCACGTGACTGTTGCAGAAGATGGTCAGGTCCGCCTGCCGCATCAACTCAATGACCCGGGCGGCATATTCGTCATCATAGGCGGCCAGGGCGGCGCACTGGGTGGCGCTGACGCGGCCTTGCCACTGCTGAGCAATGGTCTGCTGCGCCACATATTCTAACGTGCGCATGAGCGGGTCAATTACGTCGTCGCACACAAAATGCAGATCGCAATTAAACTCCTGGGCCAGCGCAAAGCACATGTCGGTGTGCTGCCGCTGCAACTCGGGTGTAGGCTCAATCCAGGGGATGCCGCCCACCAGGTCGGCGCCGGCGCGCAGGGCCTGCCGCATGAGGTCCAATGTGGAAGCGCCCAGCACGCCATCTTGCGGAAAGGCCACCACCTGCACCGTCATCAACGGCGCGTATTTTGCCCGAATGCGCAGCAGTGCGTGGATGGGGTGCAGTCCCGAATCTTCATCCACGTCGCCAAAGAGGCGGATGGCGCAAGTACCGTTTTCAATGGCCAGCCGCATCACCTCGTCGACGCGCTCGAAAATGTCGTCCTCGGTGTAAAGTCGCTTGACGTGCGCCGCGGCTTGAAAGCGGGGCAGCGCCTGTATCTCTGGCGGCAGCTTGTGCAACAGCCGCCGCCAAAACGACTTGCAGGCGTGTAATTGGCCGTTGACAAAGGCGGGCAGCGTCAACATGCCCTGCGCATCAATCTCGCGCTCGGCGTTGCCCGCCACCCGCGGCGCCAGCGCGGTGATGATGCCCTGCTCAATGCCAATGTCCACAATGTCGCCCTCGTGCAGACGCGCGTTGCGAATCAATAAGTCCATCTTGATGCTCCTCTTGTAAACCCGTTTGCTGCTGCCGCGCAATGGAGAAAGATAGTGTGCAACGCACCAAATTTGGCGGCCACCAAGACCTGTCAGGTTTTGCAAACCTGACAGGTCTGCGGCGCCATGTCTATGACAGTGCGCAGCCACCAGCGTCCGTGAATCTGTTCCCCCAAAATGGTACGCACCCGGCGGAAGGGAACCCGTTGATAAAATGGCCCTATAAAGCGAACATTTTGTCAACGAGACAATGGCTCCCCTCCTGGCCGCTTCGTTAGGGGAGGGTCACGCCCAAACCTGCTCGATTGTTGTGTGTACCACCCGCCGACCGGCTTTGAACGTGGCTAGCCGCGGCGGCAAGCTCACCACGGCGTCCAGCACGCGCTGGGCATCCACCACGACTAAGTCAGCGGGGGCGCCGGGCGCAATAGCGGTGGTGTGGCCAAAGGCGCGGCGGGGATGAGTGGTTACCAAGTCCAAACATTGATACAGCTCGGGCGCGCCGGTCATGTGGGCGGTGTGGGCGGCCAGGTTGGCAATGTGCAGCGGGTCGTATGCACCAAAAGGGTTGAATGGATCGTGCACGTTGTCTGACGCCGCACAGACGTTGACGCCGCGCGCCAGCAGCTCTTTGACGCGTGTGACCCCGCGCGGCGTGGGCTGCATGTTGCGCCCCATGAGCACCAGATTGCACGAAGGCAGCGTCACCACATTGAGCTGGGCCGCGGCCACTTTATCCATCACGCGGTCGGCCACGCTTTGGGCGGCAAAGGCCAGCGAGCAGCAGTGGCCCACGGTTACTTGGCCCTGCATGGCGTGGGCAACGGTCAACTCCGCCACCTGCTCCAGCGTCAGCATGTGCGGATCTTCGGTTTCGTCAATGTGCAGATCCAGCGGCTTGCCCGTGCGCTGGGCCAGGGCAAAGGCGGCTTCAACCGTGGCGGCTGGGTCGGGCATGAGCGCCGGCGCACCGCCCACAAAATCGATGCCCATTTGCAAGGCATCCAGCATGGCTGCATCGCGCGCAGCGCTTTGGCCGGGCTGGCCCAGCGCCACAAATTGCAGGTCGATGCGAACGCTAAACTCGCGGCGCAGCGTCAACAGCGTCTCCACCGTGGCCAGGTCGGATGCATCGCTAATGTCTATGTGCGAGCGCAGCCCGATGACACCGTTGGCAATGGCCGTGCACAGCGCGCGCCGCACCACAGTGGCCAATTCTGGCTGCGTGCGCTGCTGCTTGAAGCGCCCCCACACGGCAATGGCTTCCAGCAGCGTGCCGCTCTGATTTTCCAGCGTGCTGTAGGTTTTGTCCAAGTGCGTGTGCAGATCGACCAGGCCGGGCAACAGCACGCGCCCGGCCAAATCCCATTGGCGCGCGTCATCGGTGTATGTGGGCAGCTCGGCGGCAATACGCGCAATGCGCCCTTTGCGGATTAGCACGTCTTGCAAGGGTTGATTGTCGGCCAGACGCGCCCGACGCAAAAGCCAATGTGTTGATGGGTAGTGACCTTCAGGTTGCTCTTTCATTATTGATGTTCATATGTTGGCGGTTTGGAAAACTGCCGTTTGGTCGCAAACAGATAATATCCATGCCGCAAACATTATTCATTGACCAGCCAGCGGCGAGTTGGGAAACCCGCCCTACGAGTTTTGATGCTATTCTGCTTTTCCACCCACTTCAAAGGTGCTGATGGCTTGGATGACGGCAGCGATTTTGGGGGCGCAATTTTCAATGAGCGCGTGACCCTTTTCAGCGGTGGCAATGGTGGCGTCGCCAAAAACGCCGTGTGGACTCCAGTCGTCGGCCAGCCAGGCGGTGGAGGCGGCGCCAAAATAGAAGAGTCGCGTGCCGGTTTCTGGGTAGTGGGCAAAATGCTTAACAGCCCGCTCCATATGGACCAGATTGGGGTCAATGGCCAGCACCAGCGAGGTTTCCAGTTCGCCAGCGTGAAAGCCCAGCTTTTTCTCGTCTTCGGTCATATCAAAGGGCGCTTCCATATAAAGCCCAGCCTGCAAACAGAAACACATTAAGCCGGTGGCCAATCGAATGTCGCGGGCGGCGGCTTCTAGCACGGCCGTATTGCCACCGTGTCCATTCATAAAGGCCAGCCGCCGAAAGCCGGCCCGATGCACGCTAGCGGCAATGTCGTGCAGCACCGCGGTGAGCGTTTGCGCCGATAGGCTCATGGTGCCGGGGAAGTTGGTGTGTTCGTTGCTCTTGCCATAGTTGAGCGGCGGCAGCGCCCACGCCTGTACATGATCCGGCAGCAGCGGCAGCGCGGCCTCCAACATGTGGGTCACGAGCAGCGTATCGGTTAGCGTGGGCAAATGCGGCCCATGCTGTTCAATGGCGCCCACGGGCAGAATCACCACGCCCACGTGCTTGTCTAATGCCTGAATGTCGGTCCAGGTAAGATGGGCCAGATGGCGAATTGGGGATGTTGTCATATCGAGTTGGAATTCCTTGTATATTGAATACGAGTAGAGGAGTGGAGGAGTGGAGGAGAAGGCCCACTCCTCTACTCCTCTACTCCTCTACTTTCCTCCAGCGCCGCCAGATGGCCCGGATTGAGCAGACTGTGTGGATCCCAGCGCGCTTTGGCGTCGAGAATGGGTTGACCATTCCAGCGCATGTCTTCGTCCAGGCGGTGGGTGTGGGGGTTGGCAACGCGGATGCCGTGTTCTTCGCACCAGGCCATGAGCGCCCAAAGTTGCTCTTTGCTGTGAAAGCGCACCACGCTGAGCGCTTGCGGCCCAATGCGGCCGCGCGCCTTCATAAATTCAACGTGTTCCAGCACGTCGTCGTCAAAGCGCTCTTTGCGCAGCCGCAACTGCTCGTGGACGCGTTGTGGGTCCAGCGCATCCTGCAAGTAGGTGAGCTGGGGGTCGGCCTTCATGGCCCAGAGCGTGGTGTGGTTCCATGAAAAGTCGGAAAGCTGCCAGCCCTTGCGATAGTAGTTTTCGTGCGGACTGTGCCAAGTGAGCGCGCCGCCAAAGTGCGCCACGCGTGGCGCCAGCTCGGCCCGGTCCATGGTGAGGTGCAGCAGCACAATGGCTTGATCGTTGGGGCAGGCGCCATCGCGCACGAGCTGGCGAAAAAAGGAAGGAATGGGCCATTCCAGCGCCGTGACCAGCCGCTTGGTCACGCCGGCATCATAGGCCAGCGATTCGCCAAAACGCAGGGCGGCGTCAAAGGTGGGGAAGGCGGCCACATGCTGTTGCCAAGGCTGGGCCGGGGCCAGCGCAAAGGTCAGATCGGTGATGATGCAGGTGAGCCCACAGTTGTGGACCACGCCACGCATCTCTTCCGGCGTGGTCACGGTGAGTAGCTGGGGCTCCTCTGTCATGGTGGCAATGGTGACGGCCAGCACGTTGCCTTCATCCCACAGCGTGCCCCACGTGATCGAACCCACGCCGCCCGAGCCACCGGCCAAGAAACCGCCGGCCGTGGCCGTCATAATGGTGCTGGGGAAGAAGCGCAGCTCGGCGCCGATTTCGTTGGCCGCGCGCTCAATGTTGATCAGCAACGTACCTGCTTCGACGCGCGCAGATTCCGGGGTGATTTCTAAAATGCGATCCATGCGCTTGGTGTTGATCAGAATGCCGCCCTGCATGGGCACGCCTTGACCATAGTTGCCGGTGCCAGCGCCGCGCATGGTCAGCGGCACGCGCGCCCGCGCCGCCAGGGCGATGACGGCCAGCAACTCCTGGCGCGTGGCTGGGTGCACAATGACGTCGGCCTCTTTATCATCCAGCAGCGGTTTGAGAACGGGTGAATACCAGTATGAATCGCGCGAATTGTGACGCAACAGATTGGGCTCGGTGGTTACATTGTCCGCGCCTACAATGGCGTTGAGTTCGGCGAGAATTGCGTTTGGCAGTTGTGGCATTGGATTGCGCTTTCAACGGTGGGGACAAGCTGGCAGCTCGTCCTACGGGTAGCGGACGCGGGTGCGCAGGAAAATGTAGTCGCCGCCGCGGTGCAGGCTGAGCGGTTTGGAGTATGGATTGTTACCGGGCATCCAGGCAACGCCTTCCGTGTATGAGGGGCGCTGATGATCGGCGCTGCGACCCACCAGCGTGGGGCACCAGGTAACAAACTCTTCGTCAATCAGGCCAGCATCCAGCATGTTGGCGAAGACGCGCGAGCCGCCTTCGCATAGCAGATTGTTAATGCCGTAGTCGCTGTGCAGCATTTGCGCCATGCGCGTCAGGTCGGCGGTCTCATCGCCAAAAGAGTGAATGTCCAGCTGGGCGTTGCACTGCACATCGGCCAGCGCTTGTGCGCCACGGTCGGTGGTGGCCACCACTACGTGCAGATCGCTGCGCTTGAAGCAATTGGCGGCAAAGTTGATGTCGCCATTGAGCGTCAGCAACACAAGTAGCGGCAGCGGCTTGTAGCCTTCGGCCAGGCGTTGGGCCTGGAAGGCCGGGCCGTCCGGTGGGTAGATGAAGGCGCTGGTCCAGAAGTGTTCACCTTCCAGCCGCACGGTGGTGTCACCCACCATAATGGCATCGGCACGCATACGCAGCAGCGCCATGAGCCACACATCGTGGGCCGCACCCAGCGTCACGTGGACGGCGGCTTCTTGCCCGGGTTCGTTAAACGAGATGCGCCCATCACGCGACATGCCAAAGTTGGAATAGGTGTAGGGCCGGCCATCCCTGGGTTGTGGCAATTGCCAATCGCCGGGATAGATGTCCAGAAAGGATTGAGGCAATGAGGGCGGCTCGTGCACATCATCGGCAAAGAGCAGCTGATAGGGGGAACCGGGGCCTTGGGGTTGGGTCATGGTGAGTCTCCTTTGGTACTGCGGTTGAGGTGAGAACCGGAAGTTTCTAGTGGCTCAACAGGCGTAATGAAACTCCAGCTTTTATCCAGAGCTAGGTATAGACGTAATTGTTATCAAGGATGCCCAAGCGATTGCCCCAATTGAGGCTTTAGGTACGCTCTATGATCGCACAGAGATATTCATGATGCAGCCACGCGGATTCAAAATGCATGCGATTTACAACTTGCGGCGCGTCTTCGTACCAGGGATCGTGGAGAGAAACCGTGGATTCATCCAAATGTACGACTACGACGGCGTGAGATTCATCTTGTCCTTGCCAATAGGGTAATTCGATAGTGTTGACCGAGGCAATTACAGGACGCCCTTGGTGTAGATACTCTGCCAGTAGCTCCATGTGTGCATCTTGAATATGGACGGACAAGGAACTATGCAATTCCGTTAGCGTATCAAGATTATAGAATGAGGCGCCGCTTTCATGTACTTTGAGCAGATTTAGCAGTCGCTGATAACGGACGTTGATTTCCCAATAATTGAGCACCATCCATGCGCATGCAGCAAGACAATCGGCCTCATGGCTCTGGGTGCGGTGCGTTAAGCGCAATGAAGGCATCTGTCCGGTTCCGTATAAATGCAATTTGCTGAGCGCCCAAGGGGAACACATCACCCGTGGCCGCGTCTATATCTATAAAACCAGCATGGAAAGGCCCCAGGCTATGTCTTTTGAATACAACAAGCACCTGCCAGACTACTTTGTCCAGTTGGAGGATGGTGGGTTCTGTGCCGCGAAAATACATACCTACATGCCTGAGCAAATAATTTGTGGCATTGTGAACGGCTTGCTCGCCAGAAATAAGAGGCTTAACCGGAAGCTTCCGCTGGGCCTCTGAGCTGGTTTCATATACTTGGACTGTCATATCTTCCCTCATCAAACATCAATTGCTGCACCGTACACCTAAATCCATTGTACATGAAAACCTGCTCTCCATACAACTCACCCGCGGAAAAATCCGGTTGGCGGATGCGCGACAATTGAGTATAATCGGCAACATACCTATTGCGGGAATGGGAGTGCCGTCCGCGGATCAGATTGTGTCAAACGGCCGTTTCCTCTATTCCATCTTCTGTCTCCCTTCTTCTCACCACAGAAACAGGTTTGATATGCACAATTTTGCGAGTGCTTTAGCCCGGCGCGATGTATTGACCCCGCTGGCTGTACGCGACTTTCGCTTTCTGATCACCAGCAACTTTCTCTGGTGGCAGGCGCGGTGGATGGAATCGATTCTGGTGGGCTGGCTGGTGCTGGAGCTGACCAATTCGGCATGGCAGGTGGCGCTGATGGCCTTTTACCGCTCCATTCCATTTTTGCTGGTGGGCTTCTTTTCAGGACCGATTATTGACCGCTTTGGCCGTCGCGCCTGCATTCAGTTTGCGCAGGCGGCCAATTTTCTGATTTCCGCACTCATTGCGCTGCTGCTTTGGCTGGGGCAACTGGAACTGTGGCATTTGGCCGTGGCTGCGTTTGTCATGGGTTCGGTCTGGTCGGTGGACTGGCCGGCGCGGCGCTCGCTCATACCAGATTTGGTGGGCAAGGCCCAAACAGTCAACGCCATGATGATGGAGAACTTTGTGCAGAATCTGTCGGCGATCTTTGGTCCATTTCTGGGCGGCGCGTTGATTGCGGCGTTGGGTGCAGCGGGCTGCTATACGATGTTGGCGGTGACGGCCGGGTTGGCGCTGATCATGGTGCTGGGGCTTTCCAGACAGCCCATTCCGCGCACGACCATGCCGTCTGGCGAGTCGCCGTTTCGGCGCATTGGCGATGGGTTGCAATATGCTTGGCGCAACCATGCGCTGCTGGGCGTCATGTTTATTACCATGGTGATGAATCTGTGTGCGTTTCCCTACATGGATATGCTGCCGGTGATTGCGCGTGATGTGCTGCATCAGGGGCCCATTGGTCTGGGGATGTTGGGCGCGGCCACTGGCGTGGGTTCATTTATGGGACTTTTTGTGATTACCAAATTGCGCCAGCGGGTAAGCAATAACTGGATCTTTGCCGGCGGTTCGGCCTTTATGTGCCTAATGCTCATTGGCTTTGCGCTTTCCACCAATTTTGGTTTGTCGCTGCTGTTGCTGGTCATTGGCGGGTTGGGGCGGGTCTGTTTTGGCGTCATGCAAAGTTCAATCATGCTGCTTTCGGCCAGCGATGAAATGCGCAGCCGCGCCATGGGGTCGTTGACGCTCTTTATTGGCGCCGGCCCATTTGGCCGTTTGCAAATCGGTGCGCTGTCCATGGCTTTGGGCGCGGCCTCTGCATTGGCGCTGCAAGCCGGATTGGGCATTGTGGCCATTGGGGTGGTGCTCATGCTTTTGCCGGGATTCCGACAGCCGGGCGTCAGTCAGCCCCGCTCGCTACAAGCCAGCTGAAGAAAGAAACATAGCGTTTTAATCTGCTGGAGAATAAGATGCGCGATTGGTTACCGCTGAGGGGGATTGAGCCATGAAGACGGCGATGCGTGCAAATATGCCCCAATGGCAACCCGGCGACACAGTGATCATCCGCAACATTGCGCGTTCCGACGGTACGGTGACCACGGCCATGCCCGCCATCGCGATCAGTGACACGCCTGAATTGTTGGCGCTTTACGTGCCGGCGGGCACGCCCTACAAAAATAATTGGGTCGTGCCGCTGGCCACACGGGTCGATTCTGTGGCGAATGTGATCCCTTCCGCCCAGCGCATCTACCACGACCGGTTGATGCAAAACGACTCAATCCGGCTCTATCTGACCGGTTTTGGCTTTTCGGTGGGGCTCAGCTTTGACGCCAGCGGAAGCTTCACCGGCTGGTATGGCAATATGGAAGCGCCTTTTGTGCGCACCCCGCTGGGCATCGACACGCACGATCTGGCGCTGGATGTAGTGGCGACGGCCGAGGGCCAATGGCGCTGGAAAGATGAAGACGAGTTTCGGCGGCGGCTGGAAGTGGGTATCGATTCGCCGTTGCAGCATGAGCGCATCCGTCAAGCTGGCTGGGAGTTTATTGAGCGGCTGGAGCAGATGCGCTGGCCTTTTAACGGCGGTTGGCAACATTGGCGGGCGCCATTGGATTGGCAGAGACGTCTGTTGCCCCAAGGGTGGACGGCTGATTATGGAACACACAGTAAGCTGTTGCAATAATCAGCCGTTGCAATAATTCGGTGCAGATTCCGGACTATGCAGTTTTCTGATTATTCAGATCGCTGCGTATCGCGCTCTGATGTTTATGAGAAGTCGACTCAGGCGGAAATGGCCGTGTTGGGAATGTGGGGCTCGGTCCACCAGAGGATGAAACCCAGCAGCATCCAGCCCATGCCATATAAAACGCCCAACAGCACTTGTAACGGCGGCGAAGGGTCATCTCCGGAAAGGATAAAACCAAGGAGCAGCACAGCCACCGCTATGGGCAGAATGCCCCAAGGCGACAATGTGCGCGTAGTAAGGGTCGCAATGCCAACCAATGTGAGGCCCAAGGCAAATACAAAGAAACCGCTGATGAAGAGATACCACCAAGAGTCGGTGGTCACCACAAGCAGGCCACCAATCAGCGACCACACTATTCCCACATAGCTGAGCCCAAAACTCAGGCGAACCAAGAGCTGGTTGGGGCAGCGTTTGTACAGGCCGGCGAGCCCAAGGCCAAAGAGCAACATGACCACCACGAACAACAGCATGCCGAGTAAGGGCTTGGCATCAAAGTTGAACCACCCAGTCGGAAATAGGATTGTCCACAATAGGCCAGCCACAATGGCGGCCAACCCGCTATTGCGCACTACTTTTTCGCTTGGCATATGAAATATCTCCCAAATGTGTTCGGTCAAAGCGCTTTTTGCTAAATCGATCAGTACGTTGAGCCACAAAAATAGTAGACCTGCCGCACCGGCTTGCTGTAACGTTTCTCGGCAATCGTCTCGAAACACCTGCGCCAAGTGAAACCCATAAGCGCGGCGAAATGAAGCTGGGTAGGCAAGCAACAAGATGGTGTAAAGGCGATCGGACAAGAATAGGACTTTGGGCATCATGTGCGTTACTGGCCTCCACTTGCTAGATCCAAAGATAGGCCAGGCAAGAGCTGTTTGGCTTGGGCCTGCTTCACCAGCCGCGCCAACCGTTCGGCTTCTGCACGCAGAACTTTCTGCCCAAAATCGGTCAGCCGATAGTAACGGCGCCGCTCATCATTGAGCGCGGGGTCGAGGCGCTCGTCCTGCTCGGCAAGTACGCCTTGTTCCAACAAGCGCTTGATGGCGCCATAAAGCGTACCGGGGCCTAACTTTACCCGGCCATCTGTGCGACTTTTGACCTCTTGCATAATGCCATAGCCGTGGCGATCCTCATCGGCCAAAGCGAGCAGAATGTGAAAGATGGCAGGAGAAAGCGGGAGGAATCGTTCTGGATCTTGTTCGTTGCTATTCATTTGACACTATCCATTTGTTGCTCTCCATTGAAAGACCTTTGTTTATTGAAACGTCACTGTATATTGAAACGTCACTGTACCGTATAAATATATGTATCGGTATATTTATATCGTGTGGCGTTATATCGTGATGCGTAATAATATCATGAGAAAGGAGGATTGTCAATAGCTGTGTTCAAATTCCTTCTCTGGCTCTCACCCTATATATTACCAACAGAGTGGACATAATTTTAGGAGATTTTCACCATGCAAAGTCAATACGGACACGTATATAACCATGACCCGTGGGCGCATAATTATGACCGAAACGTGCAAAATGAAGCCGATCCCATCCGCACCGGTTATGAAGCCACGCTCGATTGGGTGATTGAACAAGCCAACATCCATCCAGCCGACTGTGTACTGGAATTGGGATCGGGTACCGGCAACCTGACCGTGCGCATTCCTGAATGTCGTCAGATTACCTGTGTGGACTTGTCTGAGAAGATGACGACGCAGGCGCGAGCCAAGCTGGCGGGTTGTACCAATATACACTTTGTGCAGGCCGACGTATTGGCCTATTTAGCCGATGACAGCTTGCACGCCGGTGCGCCCCAATTTCAGGCGGACAGTCCCCAATTTCAGGCGGACAGTCCCCAATTTGATGTGCTTGTTAGCACCTATACGATTCATCATCTCACCGAGCCGGAGAAACAGCAGCTGTTTGCACACATCCACCGGCGCCTGAGGCCGGGTGGCCGCGCCGTCTTTGGCGATTTGATGATTGCCGACCAGGCCACCGAGCTGCGCGTTCAGCAACATTTTCGCGACATTGGTCAGCCTGAGGTTGCCGAAGATATTGACGAAGAATTCTTCTGGTATGTGGATGCGGCACAAGCTGGCTTGGCGGCATTGGGCTTTCAGGTGCAGATCGAGCGTTTTTCGGCGCTGTCGTGGGGAATCGCGGCGCTAAAGCTGGATTGATGAGAGGCGTATAAAAGGGGCAGAAAATCCTGATGGACTGACACATTTAATCGTTCTACCGCAAAGGGCGCGCAGATGCGCAATGGATAATTGCGTAAGCTCTTCGCGCTGCTGCGCGCTGCTGGCGGTAAAATAAGATGTCAATCAATCAGGCAGAAAATCCAGAAATTGTCTGGCTAGCAAAACTCGGCCAGTAATGCCTGGGCCACGGTGGACAGCGATAGGGTGCGCCCCTGCTGCTGTGCTTTGGTATGGGCTGCTGCCGGCAGCACGGCGGCCAGCTGGCGCAGTCTGCGTTCGGCGCGCCCGGTAATATCCGGATCGGTGGCGGGAAATTCGGCCGCTAGCGTAAGCAGGGCAGCGGCGCGTTCATGGTGGCCGCGGCGGGCCAACAGCTCACCAAAGCCGGTAATGCCATAGACGCGAATGAGATCCACATCGATGGCGTGGGCAATTTGCAGCGAGCGGCCAAAGTGCGCCTGAGCATTTGCTACATGTTCCGCAACTTGCTGGGCAGAAGCAGCGGCCAGCGCATCTGCTGCCGCTAGTTCCAGGGCGCCCAGGCTCGATTCTAAAATGGCGGCATACTGACGCTGCCCCAGGTCGCTAAAGGTAGCCAGCGCTTCGTTGCCATATTGACGCGCCTCTGCCAGCCGCCCCACTTTGATATAAACATCCATAAGATTGGTCAACGCAATAGCTACCCGGCTGCGGTTGTCAATCGTTTTGCTAATGGCTAGCGCTTCTTCCAAATAGGGCAGCGCCTCATCGTACTGCGCTTGAAACACATAGTTCAGCCCCAGGTTGCCCAACGTGGAGGCCAGCCCATCGGGGTCGCCGCTGGCCCGCAGCAGCGCCAGACATTCCAGGTTGAGCGCTTCGGCCAGAGCAAAGTCACCGAGCTGCTGGGCAATATAGCCGTAATTTGTCAACGCGGCTTGCAGACCGCCCGGCACGTCCAGCTGGCGGTAGAGCGCCAGCCCTTCTTCCACCAGCGCCCGCGCCGCTGCCATATTTCCCTGCCACAGGCGCGCCATGGCAAAACGCGTCAACACAAATGCGGTCTCCGGCTGATCGTCCGCGGCGCGCAATGCGGCCAAACTGGCGGCAAATAGGCTGGCCGCCGCCTCAATTTGGCCGGTAAAGAGATAGAACATGGCCATGCGGGCCTGTAGCCGAGCGGCCAGTGGCGGCGCCATAACGCCCTCTATGGTTGTGACGTTTTGCGCCATTTGCATGGCCTGCCCAAAGCGCTGAATCCCCTCATCAAAATTATTGATGATTTCCAAGTAAAGCGTATAGAGCGTGTGCAGCCCCTGCGCCAATCCTGCGCAATCGCGCTGCTGCACGGCCCAATCCCAGGCGTGACGAATGTTGTCCAGCTCGGGCTGCAATGTGCGGTAGGCCGTCATGCGTTCGTGGGTCAGAAAGGCCGGCTCCCAGCGCGCCAACAAGCTTAGATAGTAGCTGGCATGGCGCGTCGCCACGGACTCGGCCGTGGCTCTCTCTTGGCCCAACTTTGCGGCGGCAAACTGGCGCAGCAATTCGTGGCTCACAAAGCGTCCTTCTGCTGTACGCCGCAGCAGCGACTTGTCGATCAGCATGGATAATGTGGGCAAGCTGGCGCCGGTAATGCTCTGGGCGGCCTCCCGCGTGCAGCCACCGCGAAAGAGCGAGAGGCGAGCAAAGGCACTTTGTTCGAGCGGGCTGAGCAGCTGCCACGAGTGGTTGAAAACGGCGGCAATGCTGCGGTGACGCGTGGGCATGTTGTGCGCGGTGCTGGCCAGAAACTCAATGTTTTGGCCAATTTCGGCAGCGATCTCGGTGCAGGTCAACATACGCACCCAGGCCGCGGCCAGATCAATGGCCAGCGGCATCCCGTGCACCAATTGGCAGATCTGCAACACGGCGGCTTGATTTTCGGGCGTAATGGCAAACTCGCGGTCGGTGCGCTGGGCGCTCTGCCGAAAGAGCCGAATGGCGTCGTATGCATCCAGCGCAGGTTCGCATTCGCTTTCGGCGTCGCCAGCCGTGGCTGGGAAAGGCATACCCAGTAAATTAAACACCGTCTCCCCATGTAGATTGAGCCGTTCACGGGAAGTCACCAGCGCGGTGACCTCTGTCGCGCGCAGCAGCAATTCATCAAAAAGGTGCACCAGGCTGGGGGCGTTGGTGGGCGTGAGCAACTGCTCCACGTTATCAAACACAATGAGCATCTGTTTGGTGCGCAGATAGTCGAGCAGCTGGGCGAGCAGCGGGTGGCCGCCCGTTAAGTTTACGTTCAGCCCTTTGGCCAGCGTCGACAAAAGCAATTCGCCCTCTTCCACGGCGGTTAAGTCGACAAAGTAGACGCCATCGCGCCATCGCGCTGCTGCGGCCTGCTTATGCGCCATTTGCAGGGCCAGGCGCGTTTTGCCAATGCCGCCAGGACCAACAATGGTGAGCAGACGATGATCGCCGGTGCTGAACAGGGCGTCGAGTTGGCCCAATTCATGGGCGCGCCCGATAAAGGGGGTGAGATGAGCGGGAAGAGGGGGCTGAACCGCCGGCCGCTGGTGCTTGGTGGCTGGTGGCGCATTGCGCTGTGTGGAAAGCGTTGCCAACGCTGTTGCATATTCACCGGCGCGGATCTGCTCATAGAGGGCGCTAGTTTCAGCGGCAGGTGGCGCGTCCAGCTCACGGGCCAGCAGTTGTTTGCATTCCTGATATTGGCGCTGGACCGCGCTGAGATCACCGGCGGCGGCATGCAGCTCCATCAGGCGGCGATGCGCGGCTTCATCCAGCGGATCCAGGGCCAGCCAGCGGGTGGCATGGGCTAGGGCCGGCCCTGGATCCTGTGCATCGATGGGGTGTGAAAGCTGGGCCAGCGCCCAAGCCAACTCACGGCGTAGTGCATCGGCTTCAAAGCGCTGCCACTCTTCAAAAGCCGGCGCGTCACCCAGCGCAAAGCCGGCCATGAATTCTCCCTGCGCCAGCTCGACAGCGGCCAGCAACGTGGCGTGCTGATTGGCGTTTGCGGCGCGGGCCGCAGTTAGGTGCTGGCGCAAAGTCAACACGTCAACTTGCAGCCCGGGCGTGCTGTGGAGCGCCACGCTATGGCGATCGGCATCCAGCCAGCCTGCGCCCAATGCCTGGTTGAGTGCAGAGAGCGCCCGGCGCAATTCAGCGCGCCCACCCGTTTCGTCATACGCTGGCCAGAGCAGGGCAACCAGATGGGCGCGGTTTTGGCAGCGCTGGGTAACGGCCAGATAGGCCAGCAGCGCCACCGCTTTTCGTCGCCCAATGTGAATTGGTTGATGGTCCAGCGCGGCCGTGGGGGAGCCAAACAGGGCGATGGCCAGGGTTGAATCTGATTTCATGATGCGCTTGGCGGCACAACGCTTTACTTTCGGTCCGGCCGCGAATGGCCCTGACGCAGATAGTCAATCGGCTTGGGCAGAAAAACCGGGCTGGTTGGCAAAAGCGGATGGCTGGACCAAAAGTCTTCGCTGCCCGCTTCGGCTTCAAAGGTGCCCTGCTCCGGCTTGGCGTTGCGATGCACCAGCGCCAGCATGGGACGGTGGGTTTGGGTGCGGTTGGGCATGCCGCCGTGCCACACGCGCATATCGCGCAGCACTAGGTCGCCCCGTTGCGCCAGCACGCGCTCGGCCGGGCGTTTGGCTTCCCATGCGGCCACCATTTCGTCGGTGGGGAAGCGGTTGCCGCTGTGCAAGCGCGTATCGTGATGGGTGCCCGGCCAGTAGATGGTGGCGCCATTCTCCTCGGTCATATCCACCAGCGGCACGTTGATCACCAGCAGCCGGCACGGTCCATAGGGGCCCGGTTCTGGCGGCACGGCGTCGGCGTGAATGTGTTGATTTTGTGAGCCCACAAAAGCCGTATTGGCGCCGTAGCTGGTCAAGGTGGCGCCATCGCCCAAAATGGCGCGGCTGATGGCAATGGCCGGTTCGTTAAAGATAATTTCGGGGAAGAGCCACGGCTGAAAGGGCGGCGGACGGATGCCTTGAAAGTTGTTATCGATTTCGTACTCCTTCTCATAGTCCGCCAGGTCGGCCAGCATTTTGGCGCCCAGTTTGTCGACCGGCTCCAAGTCGATGGCGCCGCGCAGGGCCACCACGCCATCTTCCGCCAGGGCGTGCAGTGCCGTGTGCATTTTGTCGGCGGCGATTTGGCCGCTGCGTCGTTCTGTGGGCGTAATGGTAATGCTAAGCATTGGTTCCTCTCTTTGGTGTAAAACTTATTGGTGTAAAACTTATGCAGCCTCTTGTAAAGCCAGAGTGATGACCAGCGTTGAAGCGCCGGTCTGCTAGGCAACGTACTGAAAGCCTACTACATCCTAACCGACTTGGGCGCGGTCCCTTTAGCAGATGCCAATTTCAATCGGTGATGTTCTCTGTGTTTCATAATCCCCGCCGATCCGTGCGCGCCTTCAACAAATAGCCATCAATGCTCGTCACGTATAGCGTTTGCAAATCGGCGTCGCCAAAGGTGCAGTTGGTGGGGCGATTAACCGGCAGTGGATGCGTTTCCAGCACGCGGCCATTGGGGGCAAAGACGTAGATCATGCCGCCGGGGCCGCTGACTTCCCAACCGGCGGTGGCCACAATGTTGCCTTCCGCATCCAAACACATGCCGTCGATGCCGCGGTGAGGCGCAAAGTTATGCAATACTTGACGCTCGCCCAGCGCGCCGTCCGCCTGCACGGGATAGCCGCGCAGCTCGCGTTTTTTGCCTTCGCCATATTTGCTTTGGGCCACATAGAGCGTCTTTTCATCGGGTGAAAGCAGCAGGCCGTTGGGCGCCGTCGTGTCAAAGGTCATGCGCACGCACACCCACGAACCATCGCTCTGTGGATCCAGCCGAAAGACCGACTCGTGATCAAGCTCCATATCGTCGCGGTAATCGCCGTAGCGCGGATCGGTAAACCAGATGCGTCCCTGGCTGTCGATGGCCAGGTCGTTGGGGCTGTTGAGGCGCTTGCCCTCGAAGTTGTCGCACAGCACGGTAACACCAGTGGCGGCATCGCCCACTACCGGATCATAGCGCACCATGCGCCGACCGCCCCCTTCACAAGCATAAAGAACGCCATTTTTATCGAGCATGAGTCCGTTGGCCGCATTGGTGCCCGTGCGCACTTCGGTCGATTCACCGGTGGCCGGGTCGTAGCGCAAAATGCGATTGTTGGCAATGTTGGTGTAAAGCAGGCCGCTGCCGTCCCAAACAGGCCCTTCGGTAATCTGCATGGGGCCGGCGATCTTTTCAAATTCCCAATTCATGGTCTTCTCCTTTGGTTATTGGTTATTGGTTATTGGTTGCTGGTTTATTGGTTATTGGCGGTTGGGAGTTTGCCGCCGTTTTTGGTTGGCTGTTTTCAATTGAATGTTGGTTGTTCAGCGCGGATGTATGTATAATATCATGGTTTTGCCAAATGCGTTTCCAGGCAAAACCATGGCGCTACGGCAAAAACCGTCAATAGCCACATAAATCTCTCTGCGCCTTTGCCTTTGGGGTTCTGGTATGATGGATATGCAGCGCCGCTCTCGGTGAATCTTTGCGGCCATTCTGTCTTATACCTTTTGGCTCTGCAAAGGCCATGAATTATTCACGATCTTCAGAATGAAACCGTCATTGATTCATGGCTTTCGCAACCGCCGGTGGTATTACTTTATTCTGCCCTATTTTGTCGTGGATTCAACCATCTGGATCATGGTGAAAACCCAAAGAGGAGAAACAATGTCCCGTTTGTTGTCATATACCCGCCGGCCGTATGCTCTGCTTGGCATCATCTTGTTTGGGCTTGTCTTTACGGCTTGCCAATCGACCCCACCGGCAGCCGATGAGCCCACGGCTACCGGGGCGCCGGTCGCCACCGAAGCCCCGGCGCCTACCGATACGCCCGCTGCCGACTCCAATGCGGCGGCTTCCACGCAGGAAGATACGAATGCCGAGGCCGCGCAGGCTGTCTCTTTGATGGCCATGTTGCAACGCGCCGAGGGGCTGGAAGATTTTGTCTCCTATGCCGAAAGCAGCGGGCTGGCGGAGAAGCTAGAGGGCGATGCGCTCTATACGCTCTTTGTAACGCCCAATGCTGCATTTGATGCACTGCCCGAACAAGTGCGCAACGATGCCGACTTGATGGCGCAGATTATGGATGAGCACTTGATCGAAGGCGCCTTCCTCATTCAAGCGCTGATCGAAGCGGGGGGAACGCCGAATGTGGCCGGTACAGACATTGTTGTTATGCGTGGCGGCACCGGCGGCACGGTGAACGGTTCGAACATTCTGGGGGCTGACTTTGCGGGTACAAACGGCGTCATTCACGTGCTGGACACGCTCCTGCTGCCGCCTGCGCAACAGGCCGAAATCATGGCGCTCTATCCATCTGTGGCGGGCGAAGTGACCTACGTCATGCAGGGCAACATTCACATTGAACAAGGCGAAACTTCGCCCGTGGCCTACAACAGCACGCCGCCCACCTCTGGCCCACACTACCCCAACATTGTGGCGTGGCAGGTATATGAAGAGCCCTTTGCCTATGAGCAGGTCATCCACAACCTGGAAGATAGCGGTGTTCTTATCTACTATCAGTGCGCCGAGCCCTGCCCCGCGCTTTTCCAGCAGCTAAGCGACTTTGCCCAGCCCTACATTGACGCCGGTCGCCATGTGGCCGTGGTGCCGAACGATCCTAGCTGGACAACCGCCGCCGGCGTCCATCCCCATGCCGATATGGGCGCGCCCATTGCCGTGGTGGCTTGGCAAAAGCTGCTCAAGCTGGACGAGTTTGATGGTGATAAGATGGCTCAGTTTATTGAGGCGTATGAAGGGATCGACCATCACGTGAAGTGAGACGTGTTGCGTGTACCGGTATAGGATCTTACACCTGAACTGGTTCACGCACTACATACTACGCCATACTCGCAATCTCCTCAAAGCCAATCTCCGCCAATTGCCGCCGCAGCGCTCCCTTTTGCTCGCTGCTCAGCGGCATATTGGGCAGCAGCGGGTCGCCGCAATCAAAGCCCAACATGCACATGATCTCAAAAAGCGCGCTCATAAAACCAAACGAAATGGCGATCTGCGTGGCCTGGTTGGCGCGCAGTTGCAAATCGCGGGCGCGGATCAAGTCGTCTGCCTGGACGGCGACGTGAATCTGCTTGTAGATGCCCGGCATAAAGTTGAGCGTGGAGCCAATGTTGCCATGCGAGCCAAACATGGCCGCCAGCGCACACTGCTCGTCCATGCCGGAAAAAATAGTCCAGCCGTGGCGGCGCCCATGTTTATCCTGATCGCCGTCGCTCAGGTGCAGGATTTCGCGGAATTCATACATGTTGGGTCCGGTGTATTTGGTGCCGGCCACGCTGGGGATCTCCATGAGTAGCTTCATCAGCGAGACCAAATCCATGGGCAGGCCGATCAAATAGGGCAGCAGTGGCAGGTCGGGCACGGCGTCGCCAATGGCGCTGAAATAGGCTTTGGCCGCCGGGCCGCTGCGATAAAAGGGCGGAATAATGCTGCTGATGCCCTGCACGCCTGTATCCCGCGCGTGGCGCGCCAGCGCCAGTGCATCCGCCGTGGCCAGGGCGCCGATGTGTGCAATGACCGGCACGCGACCGCTCACTTGCGCCGTCACCGTTTCCACGGCCAGCTTGCGTTGCGCCACCGGCATGTAAACGCCCTCACCCGTGGAGCCGCAGAGATAAAGCCCATCCGCCCCCTGTGCCAAAAGGTGCTCAGTGAGCGCCGTCAATACATCTACATTGACCTCGCCCGCTGCGGTATGGGGCGTAATTAAGGCCGGCCAAGCGCCGGCAAAACGATTCATCATATCCGGTTCTTTCTGTTTGTTGGTTGGATTCGTTGACTGGGTGATTCGTTGATTGGGGTATTGAGCCACAGCGCTAATCAACGAATCACCCAATCAACCAACCCTCATCTCTTCTAATATTTTCCAACAGACCAACTGCATCCGCGGCATATGAAACGGCCCCTTCCACAGGTTGCCCTTGAGCGTGGAAGAGACGCGGCCATCGCGGTGCAGATAGCCAAACCACTCACCATATTCGGGGTCGGGAAAACGGGCGTAGGTCCAGTCGTGGATCATCTGGTGCCAGCGGGCGTACTTCTCCTCACCCGTGAGCTGATAGGCCATGAGCGTGGCGATAATTGCCTCATTTTGCGGCCACCAGAACTTCATGTCGTGCCAATACTCCTGCACCGGATGCCCCTTCACATCGCGGAAATAGAGAATGCCACCATACTCCGCGTCCCAGCCCCACTGCCACATCCAGTCGATAATCGTGCAGCCCAGCTTGACCAGCTCTGGGTCGTTGCCGCGATATTTAGCCTCCTGCAAAATAAACCAGCCCGCCTCAATGGCGTGGCCGGGGTTCAACATGCGCCCGTCAAAGTGATCGATGATGCTGCCATCCGGCGCCACCGTTTCCATCACCACTTGCCGCTCCGGCTTCATGTGATAGCGCACAATCTGCTCAATGTAGCCATCGATCTTGGCCGAATAGGTTTGGGGATCGTCCACCACATCGCGCAAAATCTGGCTGGTCACAATCATAATCATGGGTACGCCAATGCCGCGGCTGGGGCGCACCTCTGGGTTCACCTTGGGTGAGATCAGCCCCGGCGTAGACCAATAGCGCTCGGTCAGGTTGAAGAGGTCGACCGCCTGCTGGCGCGCTGCGGCATCCCCCGTGGCGCGGGCATAGGCGGCCAGCGCAATCACGCCAAAGGTCTCGGTGAACACATAGCGCCGCTTGCGCACCGATCGCCCGTCGCGCGTCACCTGGAAAAACATGCGGCCATCGGAATCAAATCCGTGCTGGCGAATAAAGTCCACGCCGTGCTTACATCGCTCCAGCCACTCGAGCCGCGGCTCCACCGTGCTATACAGCTCGCCCATGAGCCAGGCAATACGCCCCTGCGCCCACATGCCCTTGTCGTCATCCACCAGCGTCCCATCGCGGTCAAACGCCGTGAAAAAACCGCCGTGCTCGCGATCTACACAGCGCGGAAACCAGAAGGGCAACGTGTCGTGCAGCAGCCCGTCTCGATACACCGCAATCAACTCATCAATCCTTTGCGGCGTTAAGATTTCTGAACCATTTGTCATAGAAGCATCTTCCCAATGATTGAATATCATCTTTATGAACTCCAGATTGCATCGATTTACAAAGATTTGCGTTCCTTGAGAGAAAAATCTGTGTGAATCCGCCTAATCCGTGCAATCTGTGTTCTATTTTCTCTTCACCTACGGCTCGTGCTCATCTTTGATCACCACGCCCATCAAGCTGGCCAAATAGGCGGCCTGAAAATGCTCTACAATCGCGCCGGCCAGTTCATTGACGCCAATTTTGATGTCGATGAGCGAGCAGCCGCGCAGGTCAGCCCCCTGCAATTTGGCCCCCGAGAATTGTGCACCCTCCAAATTGCATTTGCGAAAGCGCACGCCCGCCAAATCGGATCCCTGAAAATTGGCGCCGCGCAAATCACAATCCACAAAGATCGTGCGCTTCAGCGTGGCAAAACGGAACTGCACAGCGGTACACAAACTGTGCTCAATGCAAAAATCTTGCCAGTGGGACTCATTGGCCGCAAAACCCACCAGCCGACAGTCGTCCATTTGTACGCACCGACCCGCGGTCTGAAACCAATCTGCATTGGCCAGATCGCAACTGCTTAATTTGATGTCCGTCAGCCGCGGCGAGAGGAGATGCGCGCTGCTCAAATTGGCATTCTGCAAATGGCCCTGCGTCAGACGCAAATGTTCAACCGCCAAACCGGCCAACTCCGCGCCGCTGCTCAAAAATGCAGAAAACTCGTCTTCATCCCGGATGGTGTCAAGCTGAAGTGCAGTGGGCGCCAACTGCTTGGGGAGCATCGGGCGGCTAATCTGCGGTATCCTGCTCATCCCAAATAGGTTCCAATTCCACGCCCAGCCCATCCACCAGCCGATTGGCGAAGGCGTAATAGCCGGTCACCTGGTTGATGTCCAGAATGGCGGCATCCTCAAAACCAGCATTGCGCAGCGCAATCACATCCGCTTCCACCATGTGCCACGGCTCAATGGTCAACTTGGCCGCGTATTCCAGCATGGCGCGGTCAGCTGGCGTCAGGTCGGCCTGACGGAAATCGGCCGCCAGCTGGGTGACTAGCTGATCGGCGTCCGGCATCTTCTTGAGCAATCGACGGAGGCCCGCTCCGTGATGGGTCAGTCAATATTTGCAGTGGTTGATGGCCGATACCACCACGGCGATCATCTCGCGCTGCACGCGGCTCAGCGGTGAGCGTCCGCGCATCACCGTTTTGTACAGCTCAAAGTGACCCAGCAAGGAAGGCACATTCAAACTATGAATTTTCATAATATTGTCCACGCCGCCCCAAGGCTCGGTCAGTTTCTTATACAGTTCGGCCAGCTTGCCTTGGGCGTCCTCTTCGTCAATCATGCGAATCCAGGCCACGTTATTTTCCTTTCCGGCTTTCGGTTGGCTGATAGGTCATAATGGTCACCCTCTCCCCGCGATAGTCGACCGGCATCCACGCCTGCCAGCCCAAGCCAGCATAAAAGCGCTGCTGGTCGGGCGTAATGAGATGGAGCGTTTCCACGCCTAGCGAGTCCGCCTCCTGCATCACCCGGCGCACCAGGGCGCCCCCAATGCCGCGGCGGCGATGGGGTTCGGCCACGTAGACGCTGGCCAGCCACGGCGTCAGGTGCGGATGTGTGCTCAAGTCGTTGACGACCAGGCTGGCTGAGCCCAGCGGTTCGCCCTCTTCCACCGCCACAAAGGTAACCGGAATCACGCCTTTTTGGTTTTGCCTGTGCAATGATTCAATGCGCTTGGCCGCGGATGACTGGAGATTCAAGTGCCCCCAAAAGTTGTGATGCCACTGCGCCAATTGCGGAATGTGTTCAGGTTTGTCGGCAATATAATGGATTTGCATGGAAATTTCTCATTCGGGTTGTGGTGGCAGCAAGGTGAGCTAGTCGTAGTATATGGGCAAAAAACTTCTCAATGCGCGATGGGCCAGTTTTCGCGGCAGCATCTTTTGATATGCAGCTTTCCCTTGATGATCCACTGGTGCTGTGTAAGTTGTGACCTATATGAAAATCGTATACAAACGGTCCAGATTCCGTCATCTAATGAACGGAACCGCTTAACAATTTTACTCTACAATGGGGGGCAGGGGCAATCCATAAAGGAGAAAACTATGTCATATAGGCAGTATCCGGAACCCAAATATTGGCATCAGGAAGTATATATGAATCGAGTTATGGAAAGTGGGCGCCATTCGCAAAGTGCGGTGGCCCTTATGGATATTAATTATACAATTCAAGCCGCTCGCAGTGGAGATGAATGGGCTTTTGGTTTTTTAATCGAATATTATCGCAGCGCCGCTGAGCGCGTGGCGCAACACATTTTGCGCACAGAAGAAGCCGCCGCCGATGCCGTTCAAGAAGCATTTATCAAGGTGCATCGAGCCATTCCGCGTTTTCAAGACGGGAACTTTCGCTCTTGGCTGCTGCGCATTGTCACCAACACCTGCTATGATCATCTGCGTCGTCAAAAACGACGCGCTTCGATTAGCTTGGATGAACTGCTGGAACAAGCCGGTTCAGACACAGCCCTCCCCCAAATTGTGGATGCAGAAGACCCCGAAATGATCGCTGTGAACCGAGAAGGCATGACGCTGCTGCTGCAAGCCGTGGAGCAGCTGCCCCATTGGCATCGCGACGTGGTTTTGCTGGTTGATATTCACGGCTACGATTATTCTGAAGCCGCCGAACTACTGGGCATCCCTCTGGGCACCATCAAATCGCGTTTAAGTCGAGCGCGGGCATCGCTGCGCAACCAGCTTCTGCAAGCTGGACTCGTCCCCCCACACCTGGTCCCCCAATAAATTGGTGCTATTTATTCTGTAAACGGACAGAGCGCCATTCCCCAACGTTGTGGAATCCAAGTCGCAAATATACGGCCCCCGCTGCGGCTGTTTCCCAATACAGAACGGGGCGGCGTCCCAACGTCAGCAGTTCATTACAGAGCGCGCTGCAAACGGCTCTGCTTAGCCCCTGTTGACGTGCATTTGGCTTCGTAAAGACGCCACCGATCATGGCTAAATCCGCCGTTTCCGCATTGGTCAATGCCGCCGACAAAATTTCGCCCTGTTTCTCTGCCAACCAAAGACGCGTTGATTGCAGGGGCTGTTCTACGGCGGCCTTTGCGCGCGCCATGTGGCCGGCCGCTGCATAAAAATCGACGAGCTGTGGCAAATCGGCAAGCGTGGCGCGGCGCACCAAGACATGAGGCCGCGGCGTGGGTGCCGCCGCAAAATTGGCGGCCTCTAGCGCCATGAGATGCTGGATGGAGACGCGCGCGGGCTCGTACCGGTGCAGAAAGGGCAGAAAGCTGACCAGGCCGCCCGGGTTGTCCTGTAAGCGTTGGGCGGTCGTTGCGTGCGCATCCACAATCTGGCCCAATGCGGTCCAATTACACGTTGCGGCGCCAAAGACCACCCAGCCCTGCATGTAGCGATTCAATACGCCACGCAAAGCACCAGCTTCGTCAAAATCGCCCCAATATTGCGTCAGGTCATGGGCAAAGCCAATACGCTCAATATTGCCCAAAGTGTATAAATTGTATTCGGGCGCAGCTCTCAAAAAATCGATTGTGCGCTGCCGATCCCATTCGGTTAGTAAACGAATCAAACCAATTACTTTCTACCCACAAAGATGCACAGAGATGTATTTTTATACTGAACGAAATGCCCAATTGCCGGGGCCGTGACGCGCCAAATAGATTGCGACTGCGCCGGATAAATCATTGTGCATCTCCGGCGGCTGCTGCCGGTACCAATAGCCAAAATCGCTGCTCCACGGTTCGCCGGTGAGCGCAGTACGCAGATGCAGTTCAGCGCTGGGGCCAATCTCCCGCAACATGCCAGATGTTTCATAGGCCGTGCGCAAGCCGCTGCGATCATAATCGACGGCGCGCAGCGTGGGTCGCCAGTGACCGTTGTGGCTGTCCACCAGTAAGTATTGTGCACGTGGGTCGCCATTGTAGGGCATCCCGATGCTGCCGCCATTCCAAATGTGCCAGGTGTGGCCACTTTCGTTCTGTACCATGCGCACCATGGGGCGGTGCGTGTGGGCGCAAATCAGCACCGATGCGTCTACGTGCTGCATCTCTATGGCCAGCCGGGCGTCATCCATATCGGGAAAGAGCCCCAAAGCGGAGTGTCCCGGCTTGGCATGGACCATCAAAATGGGCGGCCCCTCCGGGAAATCGAGCTTGATTTCCGCCGGCAGCACCCGCACCGCGCGCAAATGCGCGGGCCGCAGCTGCTCCATGGTCCACCAGAGCGTGGAAAACATAATGCGGTTGGTAAAGGGGGGGCGGTTATTCGGCGTGCCCAACCGCCCCACAATCCGTTCGTGGTTGCCTTCAATGCCGGTCCAGCGGCGGCTTTCCAGCAAATCCAGCACTTCATTATTCCACGGCGCCCGGTTGATCTGGTCACCCACCAAGTAGACTACGTCGGGGGCTTGGGCATCCACATCTTTGACCACCGCCTCCAGCGCCGGTAGATTGCCGTGAATATCGGCTAAAAAAGCAATTCGCATATTCGAACCTTGCTCTACAGGGGGTCCTGGGCCCGCGCATATTCTGCGCGCCCGGTGGCCGCTTTATATGCTTCAAACGCCCCTCGTGCATCCAAATCGGGGTCTTGGCCATTTTGCCAGCACCAGCGGTAAAAGAAAATAATCTCCGGCTCGGCCGTGCAAAGCTCCCAGTAGAAAAGCTGGCTGATGATGCCCCCCGCCGCCAACATGCCGCTGCTTTCAAATGCGGCCAGCACTGGGCGCCGGTCATACGCCACGCGCACATGAGTGGCTTGCCAACCACCCCATATAGTTGGATCGTCGGTTGTTTCGATGACGGCAAATTGGGCTCGTGGATCTTTGTTCAGCGGCATGCCAACACTGCCCGGATTGATCAAGTGCCAGCGACGCACTTGTGTCCCGCCCTGGTTGGCCACAATCTGGCGGTCGATCTGTACATGGGTGTGCGCTGAGATCAGCGTGGGCTCTTCCACGTGCTGAATTTTGGCGGCAATTTCCGCATCTTCCTGCCGATTGGAGAAGCCGACGCGATTGTGCCCCGGCACGCCGTGGGCAATGCACAGCGGTTGCGCGCCGGGGAAATAGAAGGTGCGCACGTCTGGCAGCATTGCCAAGTACGCTCCTTGCTCCGGTCGTATTCGTTTTACCAACCAGTGAAGCTGTCCCCAGCGTTCGGGGTCATCGGTGCCCGGGGCCGCGCGGTCCGTGCCAAAGTCGAGATAGTAAAATTCGTGATTGCCGCGCACCACCACCCAATTCAGGCTGCGCACCAAATCGATCACTTCTCCACTAAACGGCGTGCCGTTGATCAAATCGCCATCCAGCACCACATAGTCGGGCTGCACCTGCTCGATTTCGGGCAACACCGCTTCCAAAGCGGGTAGATTTCCATGAATGTCGGCTAAAATTGCTAAACGCATGGGAGTTTGTTGATTGGAGGATTGGGTTATTGGGATTATGCAATACGTCCCTCATCAGCTAGAACCCAATCCCCTAATTCTTCGGCACAAGATAGACGGTCACTTCGCTGCGGTTGTGGAAGAGTTGCCGCACGCCGCGTATCTGGTAAGCGTGCGCCAGGATTTGAAGCGCCTCGTTTAAAATAGATTGACGGTTTTGGCCGGGCAGCTTGAGCGTCACCAGCGCTAATCCATCGGCATAAAGCTGGCGTGCATAAGCGTGCATGAGCCGGGCCGAATCACGGGCATCCATGCGGATATCATTGACAATCACGTCGAATGTATCGGGCTCATCGGCCAGATAGGCTTCGGCGGTAATGCGCTTGTGGCGCACGCTGCGGTCGGCCTTCACGCGCGGATCCAGCTCGGCCGGGTCCACCGCCGTCACATATTGATCCAGCCCGCGCAAAACGCGCGTCCAGCCACCCGGCGCCGCGCCCAAATCGAGCGCCACGCCGCGCGGCGGCAGCGTGATCTGAAAAACTTCCAGCGCTTCCAGCAGCTTGAATTCGGCTCGGCTCACTTGCTCGGGTTCGCGGGCAAAGCGGCGCATCCCTCCCGCCCAGTCGGACAAATTTTGGCTGGCCAATGAAAGGCCAACCAGCGCCACGGCCTGGGACGTATTGTTGTGGGTGTCAGTGTGCTCGTCCAGGGCGACCTCAGCGCAAACCACGGATAGAATCTGCACGGGGGCGCGCACATCCAGCGGCGCCGCGGTCGCTTCATGCAAAGCCGCGGCCAGGCTGTTGTTAATGTCAAAACGCTTATAGGGAAGTTCGCACAGCGTGCGTGACTGTACGGAAAACGAGAGCTGCGGCTCCAAAAGATCACCAAATTCAGCGCGCACCGCGGCGCTCAAAGCCGGCAGATCGGCGTCGGATTTTTGCAGCGGCACGGTGCGCTGCACCGGGCAGATGTGGCGCACAAACATGGGCGGATGGCTGCGCCAATGTTCGGCCAAATCCCAAAACGCTTCAGCCAGATCGAGCAGGTAAACACCGGGCTCCAACATCTCCATGGCGAGAGACGTGACGCCGGCCGCGTCGACCTCGGCCAGCGCCAAATCGGCAAAATCAGGATTGGCTGTTAACACCAGTTGAGACATGTAGGCTATAGCTGCTTTTTATAATAGACCCAAGCCGGCAGGGGCTGAAACCCCAGAGCCAGGTTGAGATCCAACATGGGGTTGTTTTCTTCGTTGTTGGTGTAAATATAGCGATGGCCCGTTTTTTGCGCGTATTGGATGCTTTTCACCTTGAGCGCTGTGGCAATTTTGCGGCGGCGATAGGATGGTATGACCCCTGTAATGCCGGCAAAGAGTGTATCGGGGCGCGTGGGCATCAAGTTGACCACGCACATACCCACATACCGTTCGGCCCCCACTTGCTGTGTATCCACCGCAATGGCCCATGAATCAGGCCGAAAAAGCGGTTCATCATAATATTGGCTATATTGTTCAAAGGATGTTGTCGCTGCCGGATCGGGCGCCGGGACATCCTGTTCGATGCGCGTGAACATGCGCCACACGTTTTTACGCCACGCTGGGTCGCTCTGCATAATGTCGGTCAGCGTCACAATGTCAATATGTTGCGTTCGCAGGTGATCCGGCAAATGCGCATAGGCCGCGTTGTCAAACGTCGTGACATCGACCTGTGAACGTGGGAAGCGCATAATTGGTTCAAATCCCGCCCGCTCCAATAATTGAACCCGATAAACTTCCCCTTCATGCGGTTCAGACGCAAAGGCCGGTGGCTGATATGGACGCAGCGCGCTGAGCAAATAGTCTTGCATCTGCGCCGGGAGCGGGCCATTTTGATGATCGGGACGCACCTGCAGCGCAAAATTGGCGGTTCTTGCAGGCGATTTGGCGCTGTGCCAATGCGAGCCGCTGGCCACAATCTGACCATCCACCTCCCCAATAAAACGACCGACAATATTGCCCCAGTTTTCCAATTCTGCATACTGCTCGCGCAATAGCGCAATGGTGAGCACGCGCTCGGGCTCCAATATTTTCCGCAGCTCGATCAGGCCAGTGCATTCTTCCTCTGTGTTATGAAATGGTCGAATATGCATGATAGATTTACGATGTGCTTGTTATAGCAAACCATAGCCACTGAGTGACCGGTAACATTAATCTCTTTCCCGCAAGGCACGCTAAGCGCGCAAGGTTTCACAATGATCCTTTGGAGAATGTTCTTGGCGTTCCCTTGCGCTCTTGGCGATGGTGAAGCGAGATGTCAATCAGCTAGCTGTAGCTGCTTCAATCTGCTGCACAATCAGGCGTGCGCGTTCCGGCGCATCCCCCACGTGTTCGGTGGCATCCAGCAGTTCCGTCACTTGGGCCGGTGCTAATAAAGATGTAATGCGCGCATCTTCCGTCAGCAGTTGCGCCAGCGGATTGGGCTGGCCCGTTTGCAGCGCTTGCCAGGCCACCAGGCTCTGCTCGCGGATCACTTCGTGTAGCACTTGCCGGTCGCCGCCGGCTTGGACTGCCGCCATGAGCACGCGTTCGGTGGCGGCAAAGACGCCATAATCGCGCAGGTTGCGCGCCGTGGGGCCGGGCCAAATGCGCAAGCCTTCCACCAGTTGACAGGCGCGTCCCAAAATTTCATCGGTGATCAAGAAGGCCTCGGGCAGGGCAAAGCGGCGGTTGGCCGAATCATCCAGCGTGCGCTCCAGCAGGCTCAGCGCGGCGTTGTCCCAGGCCACGCGGGGCAGCGCCGCCACCCAGCGCGCCAGGCTATCAATATTTTCGGCCGCAATGGGGTTGCGCTTAAAAGGCATGGCGCTGGACCCCACCTGTTTGGCGCCAAAGGGTTCGCTCCATTCGCCAATGGGCGGGCTCTGCAAAATGCGCAGGTCAAAGGCAAACTTGTGCAGGCTGCCGCATAACCCAGCCAGCGCATTGAGCACCAGCCAATCCTGCTTGCGTGGATAGGTTTGCGTGGCGGCGGTGAACGCTTCCAGCCCCAGCTTCTGCATGACGCTGGCCTCTAGTTGAGCCGCGCTCCAGCCCGTGCCTTCCAACAGTTGCGTGTAGCTGGCGCTAGCCCCCACGGCGCCCTTGAGTCCTTTGCCGCGCACATTGGCGCGCACGCGCTGCAACTCCGCCAAGTCCATGAGCAAGTCCTGGCCATATTGAGCCAGCCGATAGCCCACGGTGGTTGGCTCGGCGGGCTGAATGTGGGTAAAGGCAATGGCGGGCGTGTCGGCCTCGGCCTGAATGCGCGTGGCCAGCGCCGAAAGCAGTCCGCTTAGCTTTGCCAGCAGCAGCTCCAACGAGCGCTGGAGACGCAGCGCATCCACGTTGTCCAGCACGTCCATGGAGGTGGCGCCCAGGTGGATAATGGGGCCGCCCACCGGGCACTGCTCGGCAAAGGTGCGAATTTCGGCCATCAGATCGTGGCGAATTTCGCGTTCGATCTCGGCAGCGCGGGCAATGTCGATGTCGTCCTGGCGGGTGCGCAGATCAGCGACTTGTTCTGCCGTAACCAGGCCGGCCTCATGCTGTGCCTGGGCCAGCGCCACCCAAAAACGACGCAATAGCCGGCGCTTGTTGGCCTCGCTCCACACCGTGCGCATGGCTTCGCTGCTGTAGCGCCAAGTAAGGGGCGAGATGTACGTTTCATGATCAAAGGAAGACAAGTTACGGGTCGCTTTCTAGCTGATTAATGTGTGCACGAATCGTTTGTAAAAATGGACCTGGGCGCAGCACGTGGATCTGCTCTGGGGCGGGCCAAAAGTCGCGTTCGTTAAGCGTAATCAGATAATGACACTTTTGATGCAATGCGGCGGCTAATATATGGACGTCTTTGGCGTCTGCAAAATTGGCTGCTGCCGCAATTTGTTCTTCTGTTGGCTCTGCATCCTCGGTCAACGCTTCATTTAACAACGTGTGGAATGCTGGCAGCGCAGCAGGAAGCTTTTGTCTAATATTACGTTCCGATTCAATGCGCACAAATGACGAAATACGGCCATCCAATAGCGTAAGACCAGCAAGTTGTAATAAAATATAGCTGGCTCCTTCGGATGAGAATGAACCAGCTATAATGACAGACGAATCGAAGAAAACGCGTAGCCGTGGCTGCATTACTCCATAGACTCAATGGCTCGCTGCCGTTCTGCATAGAGGCGCTGCCGCTGCTCGGTTAATCCTTCCAACAATTCTTCAATCGTGATGCCTGCTTCTTTACGCAACGCCGTCATTTCGGCAACGAATTCGGGCACATTGGATCTATTGGGCGTCAAATAGAAGCTGCCGTCGCCCAAATCAACCAGAGTAAAAACGGCGCCTTCCTCCAAGGAATATTTCTGGCGTAAACTGGCTGGGATTGTGAATGAGCCTTTAGAACGTAATTGTAGAGTTGCAGACATGATTTACGATCCAATACAAATACTAAAATTCCGATGTTATATTCTGCTCTGAATGAAAACCGAAGTATAGCGTTATCTTATCATACAGCAGGGTATTCAGAAAAAGGAGTTTGTTTGTCAGACTGTGCCTCTACTCCTGCGCCAGATAATCCAGCACAATCTGGTTGAACTCTTCTGGCTTTTCCCACATGGCAAAGTGTCCCGTTTCGGGGATGAGAATCAACTCCGCCCCGGGAATCAGACCCGCCATCTCTATGGTGTGCTCTGTTTTGATCGCCTCTTCGTTTTCGCCATCCAGCACCAGAATGGGCGTGGTGATGGCGCCCAACTGTTCCGGTGTGAAGTTGGGTTCAGTGGCCCACATGTTGCCAATGTTGTTGAGGAATTCATCCCAGCGTTCAGGCGCGGGAGCCAGTTTCTGGTAGTCGGCGGCAGCTTTTTCGATGTAAGCCCCAAACGTTGCGTTCTCCCCAATATCCTCGCGCACGCCTGCAGGGGTATAGTTGGCGCCATAGGCAATGATCTTACTCATGCGCTCAGGATGGTTTATGGCCATATCCAGTCCGATAATACCGCCATCACTCCAGCCCAGCAAGTTCGCTTTTTCGATGCCCAAATGGTCCATCAAAGCAAGTACGTCGCTCATCATCAGATCGTAGCCAATGGGCGTTTCGTCAAAAGTGGAGCGTCCATGACCGCGACTGTCCATGGTGATAACTTGGTAGTGCTGAGCAAAGACGGGGATTTGTTCGGCCCAGTAATCGGAATTGCCAAGGCCGCCGTGGAGCAGAATGAGCGGCTCGCCTTCACCATGGACTTCATAGTAGAGCTGGATGCCGTTGAGCTCCGCCGTGTCGCTTTCCATTGCACTATTCTCACCCATCTCACTAGCCCCTGAATCGGGTGCAATCGGTTGGAGCGGTTGGCAGGCACTTAGCAAGATGGCGGACATGAGACTGACCAGAATGAATATTGAACGCGTTGTGAAAGAATGGATATGAAACATGAGATTTTGCTCCTGTCCTGTTGCAGTGTAGTAACGACTACGCCATTTCCAGATGAAACGAACCGCTCTCCACGCTGAACATCTGCTGGCGCTCTGGTCCCACCGAGATGTACTCAATATCCACCCCGGCCAGTTCGCGTAGGCGCTCGATATAGGCTTGCGCGCGCGGCGGTAGATCGCGCCAGCTGCGGCATTCTTCCGTAGAGGAGAGCCAGCCGGGCCACTCTTCATAGACCGGTTGCGCCTGATAGAGCATGGGCGTGTCTGGCATGTAGTCGGTGATGATTTCACCGTTGGGCATGCGATAGCCGGTGCAAACTTTGATGCTCTCAAAGCTGTCCAGAATGTCCAACTTGGTGAGCGCCAGGCTGGTCATGCCGTTGAGCCAGGCCGCATATTTGATGGCCACGCCGTCGAACCAGCCGACGCGCCGCGGGCGTCCGGTGGTGGCGCCAAATTCGCCGCCCACGTTGCGCAGCCGTTCGGCTTCCTCATCGCTTAATTCAACCGGGAAAGGGCCGTCGCCCACGCAGGTGCTGTACGCTTTGACAATGCCCAGCACGTTATCCAACGTGCGCGCCGGCAAACCAGCGCCCGATGCGGCAAAAGCCGCCGTGGGATTGCTGCTGGTGACGTAGGGGTAAATGCCCCAATCCAGGTCGCGCATAACGCCGAGCTGGCCTTCGAGGATAATATCGCGGCCTTCGGCCAGCGCTTTTTGAATGACGGGCACCGTATCGATAATGCGGTGTCCGATCTTGTCCACGTAGTCCATGCAGAGCGCATAGATTTCGCGTCCATCCACCGGGGTGCCACCCAGCACCTCGATCTTGCGATTGATGGTGGCCAGCGCCTGGTCCAGCCGTCCTTCCAACCATTCGGGATTGAGCAGATCGCCAATGCGCAGACCGGAGCGCGTGGCCTTATCTGAATAGGCCGGACCCACGCCACGTTTGGTGGTGCCAATGGTGTCGCTGCCGCGGGCGGCTTCTTCTAGCTCATCCAGCAGCCGGTGATAGGGCAGTAGCAGCTGGGCGCGGTTGCTGATAAAAAGGTTATCTGTGTTTACGCCCGCCGCTTCCAGATCGGCCAGCTCTTTGAGCAGCGCCTGCGGGTTCACCACGCAGCCCGAGCCAATAATGTTCATGGCCTGCGGGTTAAAAATGCCGCACGGCGCTAAATGTAATGCGTGTTTACCATACTGGTTGATCACCGTGTGCCCGGCATTGTCACCGCCCTGAAAGCGCATGACAATCGGCGCGCCTTGCTGGGCCAAATAGTCACAAATACGTCCCTTGCCTTCATCGCCCCACTGGGCGCCCACAATTGCGGTTACAGTCATGCGTAGTTCCTTTTTTAGTAGTGGAGGGAAGGAGGGGAGGAGTAGAGGAGACGGGGCAACGCACTAAGGTTTCCTCTACTCCTCCCCTCTTCTACTCCTCCACTGCCTTTTCATCTCGTCGATCTAATCTGATAATTTGGCGCTTCTTTGGTGATGACGACGCTGTGGGGGTGGCTTTCCTGATAGCCGGAGCTGCTAATGCGCACAAAGTTGGCTTTTTGCCACAACTCGGCAATGTCGGCGGCGCCCACGTAGCCCATGCCGCTGCGCAGACCGCCCATGAGCTGTAGCACATATTCTTTGAGATAGCCTTTGTAGGGCACCTGGCCCTCAATGCCTTCGGGGACGGTTTTGCCGCCAATATCGGGGCTGGCGCTACCGTTTAGGCTTTGCGCGCTCTGATACCGATCCGAGGCGCGGCCCTTCATGGCGCCGATGCTGCCCATGCCGCGATATTCTTTGAATGAGCGGCCTTCGCGAATCACAATTTCGCCCGGCGATTCATGCAGGCCGGCCAACAGGCTCCCCAGCATGGTGGCCGCGGCGCCCGCCGCTAGCGATTTGGTAATGTCGCCGCTGTAGCGGATGCCGCCGTCGGCAATCACCGGCACGCCCAGTTGGCGACCGGCGGCCGCACAGTCGGCCACAGCGGTGAGCTGCGGCATGCCGGCGCCGCTGACAATGCGCGTGGTGCAGATGGAGCCCGCGCCCACACCCACTTTGATCACATCGGCGCCGGCTTCCGCCAGCGCCTGCACCCCGGCCGGCGTGACTACGTTGCCGGCAAAGATGGGGAAGTGGGGAAAGCGCTGGCGCACGGCGCGCACCGTTTCGATGACGCCTTTGCTGTGGCCGTGGGCCGTATCAACGGAGACCGCGTCGGCGCCGGCTTCAATGAGCGCCTCGGCGCGCTGCATGCCTGCTTCGCCCACGCCAATGGCGCCCGCCACTAACAGCCGCCCCCGATCATCCTTGGCGGCATGGGGATAGTCCTGGCGTTTGAGGATGTCTTTATAAGTGATGAGCCCTTTTAGATGGCCATTTTCATCGACCAGCGGCAGCTTTTCGATGCGGTAGCGGTGCAGAATCTCTTTGGCTTCGTTGAGCGTGGTGCCGATCTTGGCCGTGATTAGATTTTCACTGGTCATATAGTCACCAATGGGGCGGGCGTAATTGGTGGCAAAGCGCACGTCGCGATTGGTCAAAATACCCACCAGCCGTCCACTGGCATCCGTAATGGGTACGCCGCTAATGCGATAACGACTCATGACGGCTTCGGCATCGGCCAGTGATGCTTCGGGCGACAGCGTAATGGGGTCGGCGATCATGCCGGACTCGCTGCGCTTGACCTTGTCGATCTCTTCGGCCTGCGCCTCGATGGACAGGTTGCGGTGCACAATGCCCAGCCCGCCTTGACGGGCCAGCGCCAGCGCCAGCTCGCTCTCGGTCACCGTGTCCATAGCGGCGCTCAGCACCGGAATGTTGAGCTGAATGCGCTCGTGCAGCCGCGTGCTCAAATTGACGTCGGCGGGCAGCACTTCGGTGTAGCCTGGCATCAGCAGCACATCGTCAAAGGTGAGCGCCTCTTTGGCAAACATGGCGCTCAGCGTGTCGATGGGCTGGAGCGGCGCGTGGTGGGCTACGCCGTTGCCATTCTTTGTCGCCGTGGCTGCACCTCCGTTCGCGTAATTTGTGTTGCTCATCTGTTTCTCCTTGGAAATATGACTGTCTCTGTTGAACGTCTACTTCATCCGCTGGCTCAATTCGGCTTCGATGTCGCTCCACGCAATGTCCCGCTGGGCCAGCAGCACCAGGCTATGATAGATAAAATCGGCCAGTTCATAGATGACGCGGTCGTCACCTTCGCCTTTGGCCGCAATGATCACTTCGATGGCTTCTTCGCCCATCTTTTTGAGAATCTCGTTTTCGCCCGCCGTGAAGAGGGTGGCCGTGTAGGAGCCGGGGGGCGGGTTCTGTTTGCGCTGTTGGATAGTTTCGTATAATTGTTGGATTGTATTTGGCATAATTAGTCGGTTAGTCGGTTAGTCGGTTGGTTAGTCGATTGGTCCGTTGGTCGATTGGTCGTTTGCACTGGCGCGGACCGGCTCAAAGAAGCAGCTCACGGCGCCGGTATGGCAGGCGGGGCCCGCCGGCTCCACGGTGATGAGCAGCGTGTCGCCATCGCAATCGAGCCAGAGGTCAACTACTTTTTGCGTGTTGCCGCTGGTGGCGCCTTTGTGCCAAAACTCTTGGCGGCTGCGGCTCCAAAAGACGGTTTCGCCCAGCGCTTGCGTGCGCGCCAGGCTTTCGGCATTCATCCAGGCCATCATGAGCACCTGTTTGGTATTTGCGTCTTGAATGATGGCCGGGATGAGGCCATCGGCGTTGTAATTGGGGTTCATGGTTGCATTTCGTCATCATTTTCGTCATCATTGTCGTCATCATACGCAACCGGAATGCGTATGGGCACGCCCTCGTCGGCTAGCTGCTCTTTTAGCTCCATAATGCTGAGCTGTTTGAAGTGAAACAGACTGGCGGCCAAAGCCGCCGCGGCGCCGCCATCGGTCAGGGCGGCGCGGAAGTGTTCGGGGCGACCGGCGCCACCGCTGGCAATCACCGGAATGTTGACGGCGTCGCTGATGGCGCGCGTCAACGAAACGTCGTAGCCTTCCAGCGTGCCGTCGCCGTCCATGGAGGTAAGCAGGATTTCTCCGGCGCCGCGGCGCTCGGCCTCTTTGGCCCATTCAACGGCATCAAGGCCGGTGTTGATGCGTCCGCCGCTGACAAACACATCCCAGCCCGGACCGCGCGCGGTCAAGTCATCGCCCTGGCGGCGGCGGGCGTCAATGGCCACCACAATACACTGGCTGCCAAAGCGGCGCGCGCCTTCGGTAATTAGCGCTGGGTTGCGCGCGGCGGCACTGTTGATGCTCACTTTGTCGGCGCCCGCCAGCAAAATCGCGCGCATATCGTCCACCGTACGCAGGCCACCGCCCACGGTAAAGGGAATAAAGACCGAGTCGGCCACCCGCCGCACCATTTCGGCCATAATGTCGCGCGCCTCGTGGGTGGCGGTAATGTCCAAAAAGACCAGTTCATCGGCCCCTTCACGGTCATAGACCTGGGCCTGCTCCACGGGATCGCCGGCGTCAATCAGATCAATAAAGTTCACGCCTTTGACCACGCGGCCATCTTTAACATCTAAACAAGGGATAATCCGTTTGGCAAGCATAAAAGATTTACGATTTACAAGCAGTCAGCGTTTCAGCGGTCAGCATTTCAGCTATCAGCGTTTCAGTGGTCAGCGTTTTAGCGGTCAGCGTTTCAGCGGTTAGCGTTTCAGTGGTCAGCGTTTTAGCGGTCAGCAGTCACATGAAGCAATAGAGCAATAAGCAATATTGCAATAGCCCTTATCCATACACATACGCTTTGCCATTGGCGGTTTGGGCGGCGTTGGCCAGCGCGTCTTTGAACGCGTCGAGCGCCGTGTGCATGTCGGCTTCCGTCAGCGGGTGATGGGTGACGGCGCGCATGCGCGTGCCGCCGGACGGGTTGAGCAGAACGCCGCGCTCTTTGAGCGCGTTGGAAAGCTGGGCCGGCGTAATGTCGTCGCGCATTAGGTCAAAATAGACGATGTTGGTTTCGATCTCGTCGGCGTTGACCTCGATGCCGTCCAATGCGGACAGCCCTTGGGCCAGCACCTTGGCATTGGCGTGGTCATCGGCCAGCCGTTCGATCATTTCCGAGACCGCGACCACGCCAGCGGCGGCAATCATGCCGGCCTGGCGCATACCGCCGCCCGCCACTTTGCGCATGCGCCGCGCCTTGCGGATAAATTCGGCGCTGCCCGCCACCACCGAACCAACCGGCGCCGACAGCCCTTTGCTCAGGCAGACGCTAACCGTGTCGGCGTTTTGCAGCAAGCGCTTGGGCGACGTGTTGAGCGCCACCGCCGCGTTCCAGAGGCGGGCGCCATCCACGTGCAGCTTGATGCCGTGCTCGTGGGCCAGATCGCCGGCGGCATCCATATAGGCCACGGGCAGGGCGCGGCCGCCGCAGCTATTTTGCGTGTTTTCCAGGCAAAGCAAGGTGGTGATGGGGAAGTGTTCGTTGTCCGGGCGGATGGCTTGCGCCGCTTGTGCCAGATCCAGCGTGCCGTCGGGCTGGTTGGGCACGGTGTGAAAGCTAATGCCGCCCAGCGCCGCCGCCCCGGCCTGTTCCGAGCGGAAGATATGCGCCTTATCGCCCAGCACAATTTCATCGCCGCGCCCACAGTGGGCCAGCACCGCAACCAGATTGCCCTGGGTCCCGCTAGAGACATACAGGGCGGCTTCTTTGCCCAGCAGCTCGGCCACCATGGCTTCCAGCCGATTGACCGTGGGGTCTTCGCCGTAAACGTCATCGCCCACTTCGGCCTCGAACATGGCCTGGCGCATGGCGGGCGTGGGTTTGGTTACCGTATCGCTGCGTAGATCGATGGCGGTGATTGAGTTGGAGTTTGTGGTCATGAGTTGGTCTTTCTGTCCATAGAGCCTAGATTCATTGAGTCATTGGGCTGATCTTACCACAGGTTAGAGGAAATGGGAGAAGTGAGGCAGAGAAAAGGTGGATGTTGAGTTATATATAACAAAGGCCCCTCTTTCCATAACGAAGAGGGGCCTTTGTATTGCATTTAACACTGCCTGTTTTGGCCAAGAGCTTCTTTAGGTGAAACGCTTGCCATCTTTGCCGAATATATTGCCTTACGACGGCATGTCCTCATCCAGGACGGCTTGCGTCTTGCGTTCTACTTCGGCGGCATATTCAGCAAAGGTCTGTTCACCTTCCCAGATAAGGTCGATTTCCGCTTGGAAGATGTTGTTGGCTTCGGTGAAGCGGGTGTTCCAGGGCATGGGATAAGGCTCGATGCCTTCGGTGAGCACCTTGTCGGTAAAGCCGTAGAGCGGATTGACGGCGTTCACTTCTGGATTGGTCCACACAGATTTGCGTCCGTTGGTCTGGCGTTTGGCTTCCAACACATTGAAGATGCCCGCCTCGGTGGAGGTGATCAGCTTGGCAAACTCCCAGGCGGCGTCGGGCGCGGCCGAATTGCTGTTGATCATCCACTGGTTGCCAGAGAAGCAGGTGCCCTGGCGACCTTCTGGCCCTGGGGGCAAGGGAATGGCGCCGACCTCGAATCGATCGCCCGCCTGATCCTGGGCGCTCGTCAACACGCCGACCGTGCTGGCGTGGGTGGCTTGCAGACCGGCCACAAACAGGCTGGGTTCAACGCCTTCTTTATCGGCGTTGCGGGGCGCCACTTTATCGTCCAACAGGCTCACATACCAGGCCGCGATCTCGCCGTGGAGGTCTGTGTTGTAGGACATGGTGCGTCCCTCTTCATCCATAATCCAGGAAGCGGTAGAATCCGGCGCGCCAAAGGAGCGCGACGTGTTGCTGTAGTAGTGCATGGCGCTCATGCTGTCGAAACCCATGCCGAAGATGCCGGCATCGGGGTCGGCGGCGCCGCGCGCCAGCTCGGTCCAATCGTCAATCGTCCAGCCGATTTCGGGAATGGGCAGGCCTTTTTCTTCCAACATGGTTTTGTTATAGGCCAGCGCAATATTGCCGCCGGGGTGCACCACGTCGGGCAAGTTGAAGGATTTGCCTTCCCACTTGTTGCCTTCGAGCACGCTGGGGTAGAAATCATCGGGGTCCGGTGGCGGGCTGGAGGCCCAGAAGTCATCCAGTTCCAAGTAAATGCCTTTGACAAAGTTGATAAAGATCCAGCGGTGGTGTCCATAGAGCAGATCTTGGAGGGTGCCGGCAATAAACCCAGTCTGGGTTTTGGTTTCGATCTCACCATAGATGGTCTCTTCGATGACGATATCGACGCCGGTCTCATCTTTGAATTGCGGCGCAAATTCTTGGGGGGTGAGAGCCAAATTGCCTGCCGGCGCTTGGATGCGCAACGTTACGGACTCGGCAGATGGCGCCGCCCCTTCCTCAGTAGTCGTACCAGGCGCAGCTGTAGGGGCTGCACAAGCTGCCAGGAGTTGGGCCGAAGCCGCGCCAAGACCGGTGACGGCGATGCCTTTCAAAAAACTACGGCGAGTAATCGGCTTTCGCTTCATAAAATGTCTCCTTTATTGTTGGACTTGATTTGCGGTATACAACGCTAGCCTTTAATGCCAGACATGACAATGCCCTGCACAAAGAAACGCTGTCCCACGAAAAAGATCACAATGATCGGTATCATGGACATGACACAAGCAGCCATCAAGAGATGCTGCATGGGCTCGCCACCCACATCCGGCACGGCATTGAAAAATTGGATGCCGACCGAAATGGTAAATTTCTCAGGCGAATTGAGGTAAATCAGGGGACCTAAAAAATCACTCCAGCTGGCAATCATGGTGATGATGGCCAGCGTTGCCAGCACTGGTTTACAGAGCGGCATTAATATAGACCAGAATATGCGAAAGAAACTCGCCCCATCAATAAGCGCCGCCTCGTCCAGATCCTTGGGCAAGCTCAAAAAGAATTGGCGCATGAGAAAGATCGCAAAGGCGCCGCCGCCAAACCAGTTTGGCACCCACAGCGGCAAAATGGTGTTGATCCAGCCCAGCTTGTAGAAAAGCACAAATTGGGGGATTAGCGTGACCTGGGCGGGGAGCATCATGGTGGCCAGGGTGATCATGAAGAGCATATTGCGACCGCGATATTCAAAGCGGGCAAAGGAATAGGCCACCAAGGATGCCGTAATGACCGTGCCGCTTACCGTCAAGAGGACGACAATCAGCGAATTGGTAAACCAGCGGCCCACCGGGTATGAAATATTGAGAACCTGCCAATAGTTGATCCACTGTGGGGACGCCGGTATCTGTACGGGCGGGAAGGCGAACATTTCTGGTATCGTCTTTAGTGAACTCATGAACGTCCAGAAAAATGGATAGCCAAACATCGCGCATAGAGCCAACACAATGACGTATAGCGCAATACGGCCAAAATTTGTCGGCGCGCGTAAATTAACCGCGGATGAGGTTTGGGCAAATGTCTCTTGTGCCATAATGTTTGCTCCTATGCCCCTTCGTAGTGAACCCAGCGTCTGGAATAGGACACTTGGAACCAGGTAAAGAGAATGAGTAGCGCCGCCAATACCCAGGCCAGCGCGCTGCCGTACCCCAACCGGAAGTATTGAAATGCTTCGTAATAGATGTGAAGGGCAAAGAACCAGGTGGCATAGGAAGGGCCGCCGCCTGTGGCCACCCAAGCCGTGGTAAATACTTTAAGGGCGCCGATGACCGCCAAAACCACGTTGAAGAAAATGGTGGGCGTCAGCATGGGCAGCGTTACGTGGCGAAACTTGGCCCAAGCGCCGCCGCCATCAATGGCCGCGGCATCGTATAGCTCTTGTGGTACGCCCTGCAGTCCCGCCAAAAAGATCAGCATGGTGTTGCCGCCCATGGCTGCCCACACATTGATCATGGTGACCGAAAACAGGGCTGTATCGCGCGAGGCCAGCCAGCCCGGCGGATTCTCAACACCAATGCTGCGCAAGAACTGATTCACGGGACCCACGCGTGGCGCCAATAAAAAGGTCCATACGACGGCCAGGGCAACTGCTGGAATTAAGTGGGGGATAAAGAAAATGGTGCGGTAGATATTGGTGCCATTCAGTTTTTGATTGAGCAGAATGGCCAATATGAGGGCGCCGCCGACAGCAAAAGGCAGATAAAAGCCGGCAAAGGTAAAGGTGCGACCTAGAGAGGACCAGAAAAGCTCATCAACTGTAAACGCTTTAATGTAATTGTTCAGGCCGATGAAGTGCGGGGATCCAATAACGGCATACTCTGTAAAACTGAAATAAAGCGAGGCCAAAATCGGGCCGCCCCAGAAAATGATTAGCCCCAAAATCCAGGGCAGGGCAAAAATGTAGCCCCAAATCGCACGCTTTCTTTGAAAGGCTGATTGCGCTCCAACCAAGCGACTCAACAACCCAACATCGGCGCGCTGAGGTGACGACATTGGCGCTTGTCCTTCAGCAACTGCCACAGTGTTCTCCTTTCAACGCATTATGCTTTGCTGTGAATGAAAGTCGGAGTTTTACTTCTGACTGACGATTTTATAGTGAGCCTTGCGTCAAAAGAGAAGTCTCTATTCTTGGCTTCAAGGCTTTGGAAAACTTTGGACGTCGACGCGGTATCTGACGATGACGAAAGTTTTGATCTCCACCGCGGTTTAGCAGAAAAGCAGGTATTCATCACAGCCGCAGTATGGCGCCAGAGAGGAAGTGCATGATTCCGGCGCTTCATCGTAATTGTACTTCTTAACCTCTAATCATAGCCTATTCAGTTGGGGATTTCAAATTTGGCTGTTGGAAAAACACAAACACCGTTGTGGCGCTTGAATAATGGGCGCCACAACGGTGTTTGTAATGCCGGCATCGGCCTCGAGAATCTGAATGGATATACCAGATTTACTTCTTGCTGCTGCAATTACTGCTTTACTCTGAGCTGCCCGGCAGCGGCTGCATCTCCATCTGCATATCTAGCGGCAGTGGGCGCGCGGCCGGGCGTTCATCTGGCAGTCCCGCGGCGATTATTTGCGCACCGCCTTCATCCCACGCCAGAACTTGATAATTGTCAACGTCCACAATCGAGCTTTCAAATTGCGACGACCAGTTGATCACGCCAAAGTAGCCGGTGTCGAGCGGCGCGGCGTCGGTATATGCGCCCAGCGCTCTACCGTTGATCCAGACGCGGAACAAATTTTCGTCGCGCTCTACGGTGAGCTGATTGGGCGATTCGGTGGGGTAAATGGCGTCGCTATAAAGCCAAGCCGTGTTGTAAATCGGATCCCAGGTCAGGCCAAACCAGCCGGCGCCATCAATATATTTGGCCAGCGCAAAGCTTTGCGCATCCGGCACCACCAGCAGCGCGTAATAGTTGCCAAAGTTGCCGTCTTCGCCAAACATAAGCCCGTATGCGGTCTGATAAAAACTGTCTTGCCGCTGCATCTCGGCTTGGAAGAGGCCATTCTTTTGCGATGCCGCCGGTGAGCGATGGAGACAGAGATAGTCGGCCTGGGTGGCGGTGCGGAACTGGCCGCCCAGATAGTCGGCCTGACAAACGCTGTCTTCGTCCACAAACCAACCGCTGTCGGCATTCTCAAAGCTGTCGACATACACTTGACTAATGCTGTTGACGTAGAAATTGTCAAAGCCGGCCACTGCCGTGGGAACATCGTAGCCTGCCCAATTGGCCACGCCCACAAAGCCATTCTGCGCCAGCGGGTCGCTTTCCAAAATCTCTAAGACCAGCCCATTCACAAAGAGGAAGATTTGTCCACCCTGACGGCGCACGCGCAGTTGATTCGTGCTGGCGTCGGGCAGTATGGCTTGGCTAAAGACCAGTGACGAGCTGCTGTCTCCGGTCAAATTGCTCCAGACGCCTTGGTCAAACATCTGCACGCCATATTGCTGACCAGCAGGGTCAATCCAGAAGACGTAGAATTGGCTGTTGGCGCCCACGTTGTCGGCATCATCCAGGCCAAAGACCAGCCCATAAACGCTGCCGTCATTTTCGCTGTCTTTGAGCACATCCACGCCCACCACGCTTTCCGTCAGCGCCGCCGCCGGTGCGCCCGCAATGCAGACTTCACCAAAGGTCGAGACCTCTACGGCATAGAGATCGCTGGCTACGCCGCCGCCCTGCGGCACATAGCGGAAGCTACACGGCGACCCTTCTCCGCTAAACCAGCCGCTTTGTGCATTGCTGAAGGTGTCGGCGAACTCGCGCACATCGGGTGTGGGCGTAAAGGTGGGCGTGGGGCTGTTATTAACCGGTCGTGTGGCGGTGGCTGTCGGCGTATTGGTGGGCTTGGCGGTGGCCGTACCGGTGGGCAAGAGCGTGCCTTCAGGCGTCACCGGCGGCAGCGTGGGCGTAGGCGTGTTGGTGGGAACCGGCGTCGCGGTGGGTGTGGGTGTGCGGGTCGGGGTGGGCGTAGCCGCGGTCTGGTCGCGATTCTTTACAATGGGCAGATGCAGCTGGGTGCGCTGCCCGCTCACCGGGGTGGGCTGTGCACCGGTTGAATCTAGCGCCAGCTTGAAGACGCTGCGCCCGTGGGTGGCGGCAAAGAGGGTGGCGCCCGTGTTGCCAATGGCCAAATCGACCACGGCCACGTTGGGCAGCCCATCGCGCAGGGGCTCCCAACTGACGCCATCATTTTTGGTCTGGAAGACGCCCACGTCGCTGCCCACGTAGAACGTGCCGGGGCGGAAGCCATCTGCCAGGGCCGAAAGCAGCGGGATATCGGGCAGATTGGCGCTCACGTCGAGCCACGAATTGCCCCCATTGCTGGTCTTAAAAACATGACCGGGCTGGCCGGGCGTGTGCGTGTTGAATCCATTAAAGACCGCAAAGGCCGTGTTGGGGTCGGTGGCCGAAACCACCATTTCTGAAACATAACGACCGGGCAGCGGAGCCGCGGTGACGTTTTGCCACTGGCCGCCGCCATCGCGCGTCACGCTGACCGTGCCGTCCGACGCGCCCACATAGATGGTTTTGGGATCGGTGGGCGCCACGGCAATGGTAGAGACGTAGCTGCGGAAGGCGCCTTGGGTCAGGTCATCGCTAATGGGCGTCCAATTATTGCCGCGGTCAGCTGTACGATAAACGCGATACGTGCCTAAATACAAGACGCCTTCGCTGGATGGGTCTGCCGTAAATGGGACATAAAAGAGTGAACGATCCTGCAAGTTAATGCCGTTGGTAAATTGCTCCCAGTGGCCCGTATTGGTTGCGCCCTGGTCGTTGCGCTGGAAAGAAATGTTGAAGCGCGAGCCATACCAAATGTTGGAATTAAAGGGGTCAATGAGTCCAAAACCGCCGTCACCGGCATCGGTTGCGGTCCAGCCCAGGGTCGCACCGCCGTCGATGGTCAGCGCTTTGTTGTTGTCCTGCATGCCGCCCTGCAAAATCTTGTCATTCTTGGGGTCCAGGCCAATGCCGGTAAATTGTAGCGTGGCCAGCCCGTTGTTGCGATCTTGCCAGGTGGCGCCGCCATCTGTAGAGCGAAAGACACCGCCATCGTTGCCCACCCAGACGGTGGTGGGATTCTGCGGGTCAAAGGCAATGACGTGCATATCCGGGTGCAGCGTGCGGCTGGGCGCATCGCCCGGCGATAGATCGACCCAGTTTTGGCCGTTGTTGTTGGTGGCCACCACCACGCGGCGAATGGTAAACTCGGCCAGCGTTTCGCCGGCATAGTCGGCCATGCCACCCAGCAGCAGCCCATTGGGGTTGGTGGGATGCGCGGCAATTTCATGCGAATACCAGCATTGGCCGCCGCAAAAGTTATAGTTGCCCAGGTCCATTTGCTGCCACGATTGGCCGGCGTCGGTGCTTTTATAAACAACCGGGCCGTCATATTGGCCGTCGGCCGCCAAATAGTGAATAGAGGCGTAAAGCACGCTGGGGTTGGCCTTATGCACATCCAGCATGACGCGTTCAAGCTGGAACTGCTGCGGGTCGGGCAGACCGCCGCCCAGGCGCTGCCACGTGTCGCCCCCATCCACAGTTTTCCAGATGCCAAAGCCGTAGAAGCCGGCGTAAAGCACGGCTGGATTAGTCGGGTCTAGAATCAGATCACTGGCCCCCTGGCAATCGGCGCAGGAGAGTGAATCTTGCCAGGTCTGCCCGCCGTCGGTCGAGCGAAAGACCCCGCGCGCGGGCCGATTGGGGCCCTGAATCAACGATTCTGCTGAGGCGGCATACAGAATTTGGGGATTGTTGGGGTTGATCTCAATGCGCGAGATGCCAACACCGGCAAAAGTCTCGGCGCCCAAAAGCGTCCAGCTTTGCCCGCCATTGGTAGATTTGAGAATGCCGGCGCCGTAATAGTTGTCGCCCCCGGTGGTGGGTTCGCCGGTGCCAGCGTATACAATATCTGGGTTGCTGGGATCTAGGGCCAGCGCCCCAATGGCCAGCGAGGCCTGTCCATCGCTCACTGGCGTCCACGAATCGCCGCCGTTTGTGGTTTTCCAGACGCCGCCCAATGCCGTACCAATGTAGACCACGCTGGAATTGCGCGGGTCTATCACTAGCGCCAGCGTGCGACCAGCCACGTTGATCGCTTGGTTGCCCATGTGGGAATTGAGCATGGGCGCCGGCCCAATGCTTTGCCATGCCGCTTGCGGCTCGCCGTCCAGCGCCGCCGGCTGAATGGCTTCCATTGCCAGCGCCTGCTGCACGCCATGTGCAAAGCCGGCCACCGGCAATGTGTCCAGTGGGTAGGCGCGCTGGGCGGCAAAAAAGTTGACGCGTTTGCGCGGCCCATCGCCTAGCCCTTCAAACTCGTTCATGGGCGGGCGTGCCACAAATGCCGCGTTTTCCTCTTCCGCCTCCTTGGCCGACTCCTCAGCCACTGCCGGAAGCGGCGCTGGCGTCCAATCTGCATCTGGCGTGGAGAAGGGGCCCGGCGCGTCTGCATCCACTATCTGTCCCATTGGTTCATAGACAACCGGAACGGATGGACCATTGATATGCGCAGCCGCGTGGGGGGCAGATTGACAGGCAGATAATAGACCAAGTATGGCCAGAGCCCACAGACCCCACCCCAAGGCGGTTCTCATGGTCAATTGCGCATCAGAAAATGGAGGAGGAGAAATGCCAAAGTGTATTTTGGATGCGCATGTAGAGCGCAATGCGTGTAATATGTTCATAGTTCGGAGCTCTCTTGGTTGGTAGCGAAAGGAGGATGGTACTGTACAGTATCCGATTATACAACAGGCACGAATGAATTAAAAATGAATAGCAAAAACAGGGGCGCGGGTCGTCGTTTCGCCACAAAAATGGCTGTGGGACTTACGCAAGCCTAGTTGTCTGGCCGCGTAATTTTTAGCAATCCCGTATGACTTTTGCTCGAGTTGTGATTTCTAAAAATGGCTCAACGGGATCTCATGTGGTTCCCTTCCTGGACGAGGCAACCACCGCGCTTGCGCGAGCCGATGCCGTCTCCGCTTTCTTCAAGAAGGCATAGATCTTGCCTTCAAAGCGAAACGCCCCCCCTAAAGTCGTAAGTCGTGAGCATTGACATGTGGCGAATATATAATTATAATAATTAGATTGTCTAATTATTTGGCCGGTGAACTGTTTGTGTTTCTATAGTGCTTCCCAATTGACCCTTAAACGAAAATGAATCACGACTTACGCAGCGCCTGATGATTGCCAAGAGTGAATCCGTTCGCATTTGATACAATTTTAGTCTAGGCTTGCGTAAGTCCTGTAAATGTCAGATTTAAATGCGTGTCAGCTTTTGTGGTGGCGTCAGACCGACACGAGTCGATATTAGTGTAGAACATTGTCGAACATTCATGTAAGACCATTTGCAATGACATCCGTAAACGATTGCGCGTCTGCCTTAATCGAAACAATACCGCAAGTGATGCAGGAAATCCGCCGCTATGTGCGCTCCAGCCGCGGCACGGATATTTCTGTGGTGCAAGTGCGCGTGCTGGCCTTTTTGGATGGCGCACCCGGGTCGCCGCTATCGGCGGTGGCCGAACATGTGGGGCTCACGTTGCCTTCAGTATCCAGCCAGGTGAGCAACTTAGTGGAACGGGGGCTCATTTACCGCGCCACTTCGGCCACAGACCGGCGCTACGTAACGCTCATGCTGACCGAAGAGGGCCATCTGCTGCTGGATTGGGTGCGTCAAAAAGCGCGCAATCGGTTGGCCGCCGATTTGGCGCATTTGTCTCCAGCGCAGCAAGAGCAGCTTTTGCAGGCAACGACGCTATTGCGATCTGTATTTTCGGCAAAGCATAGCGAAGCCGACCGTGGCGCCGCTGGCTGATGGATGGTAACCAAGTTAAATGGGTCATATGTACAGACAAATATTTGGGGTTGCTTTTCTCTTTTTGGCGCTTCATAAGCGCCGCATAAGTTTGGCTATTCATGCATAGAAATGGAGTCAGTTGTGGGTAAAGTGATTTTGAAACCAGGCGATGATGCCAGTGTGGTGGCCGCCGATGTCGACGCAGCCAGTGATGTCAACGAAGCCAATGATGCCAAGGAAGCCGATGATGATCAGGGGCCGGAGCTTTCGCCACCGCGGCTGCCGGCCATTCCCCAGGAGATTGTGCCGCTGCGGGCGCGGCAATTTCGGCTGCCGAAGACCTTTAGCGCCTTGCAGCACCGCAACTTTCGGCTCTACATTGGCGGCCAGCTCATCTCTACCATTGGCACTTGGATGCAGATTATTGCCCAAGGATGGCTGGTCTATGAGTTGAGCCATTCCGAGTTAATGTTGGGCGTCGTCGGTTTTGCTTCGGCGGTGCCGGCGCTCATTGTAACCCCGTGGGGCGGCGTGGTGGTGGATCGCGTGCCCAAGCGCAATCTGCTGGTGGCCACGCAGGCCACCTCCATGGTCATGGCGCTGATTTTGTCATTTCTGGTCTTTTCTGGGCTGGTTCAAGTATGGCACGTGGTGGCGCTGGCCGCAGTGTTGGGGATTGTCAATGCGTTTGATGGGCCAGCGCGGCAGGCTTTTGTGGTGGATATGGTGGGCCGCCAAGATATGCCCAACGCCATTGCCATCAACTCGATTATGTTCAACAGCGCCCGTATTTTTGGGCCGGCCATTGGCGGTCTGCTGCTGGCGCAAGTGGGGTCGGCCTGGTGTTTCTTGCTCAACGGACTCACATTTATTGCGGTAATTATTGGCCTGCTCATGATGCGGCTGCCCAAGCATGCGCCAAAGTTCTCTGGCCTCTCACCGCTGGCCCAGCTGCGTAGCGGTGTGATCTACGCAGCCCAACGCGATGACGTAAAGGCGCTGCTGTTGATGGCTCTTTCGCTCAGCCTCTTTGGCATTACCTATAGTACCGTGCTGCCGGCGTTTGTGGACCAGGTGTTGGGTAGAGGAGCCAGCGCATTTGGCGCCATCAACGCGGCTTCGGGCGTGGGCGCCATCTGTGCGGCGGTGATGATTGCACGCAATGGTGATAAAGGCGGACGTGGCGCTTGGCTGGGGCGTTTGGCCATCTTTTTCCCGGTGGTGTTGATACTTTTTGCCAACAACACCAATTATATGATGTCATTGGGGTTGGCCGTGCTGCTGGGCATTGGCTTTATGGCCCAGTTCACGTTGATCAACACGTTGCTGCAAACCAGCATTGTGGATGAAATGCGCGGCCGCGTCATGAGTCTCTATACGCTCACCTTTTTTGGCCTGACTCCGTTTGGCAACTTGGCCATGGGGGCTGTGGCGGAGCGATGGGGGTTGAGCCTGGCCATTAGCGTGAGCGCCGCGCTGGCGCTTTGTATGTCGGCCATTGTGCTTTTCAAGTCGCCAAAGCTGCGGGCACTGGCGTAACGCGCGGGCGAATTTAAGAACCGTCTTCGTCAACATAATGAGAGTTAGAGGTCAGGCATATACGTCTGCATGAGTCTACAATGTAATCACGCTGCTTGCTTATCTCGCATAGAGAAGGGAAAAGATATGCTCCTCTTTATTGCCATGAGTGTGATTATTTTTATTTTGCTCACGCTGGCCTCTGAATGGCTTATGGATATGTTGTTTAGCTCTAACAATCGTTTGACGCCTCCCGCGGGGAGACCCAAATCGCAGGCGGAGATGCGGGCCGAAACTAAGGCTGAATTTGAGGGAATCTGTGATGATATGGTGTGGCAACAGATGGTCACTGCTAAACGATGGCCGGTGAGCGCAAAGCTGTTCCAACGCGCGTTTCGACTTTCTTCGCATCGCTTTATGTAAATTAGAAGACGACAACGGCAGGAGATGGGGTTGGATTCACCAAGCGAGACCGATGCCCATATCGCCAACACCATTGCGGTTTACTATAAAAAGCCTCTCATTATTTCAATGAGAGGCTTTTTTATCTGGTAGATTTATCTAGTTGGTTTGGGATTTATAGCAACATGAGCATCCACACAAAAGTGGCCCAAATGGCGATCATGCCTACTTCAACGGTTTTTCTAATCAGAATATGTTCTGCGTTCATTTTTGCCTTTCGATACGTATCGAAATATTGAAACACGTGCGTTTCAAAGAGTCGGATGGACTGCACTCTTTCATGAGGTTTCCCTAAAAAAACGGATTTGTCCGTTAATAACTCGACTAAGACCATTTGGCTCTGTAATAGCGATGAATAATTGATGATTCTACGCTGAGAACGAGGGTAATTATTCATCGCTTTTACAGCCGCAGTTGGTATAATCTGGAGTTTTATTTTTCTGGAATGGCCGCAATGCATTGAGTCAATTGTAGCAGGGCTGGATGAAATGCAGATGAAGCCGATCTGAAGAGAGTTTCATATTATCTGCGCAGCCGCCCCCTGAGCCTGTCGAAGGGGCGGCTGCGCAGATACGTTTCCTCAATTATGTTATCAGTTACCGTAACGGTGTTGACGCTTCAGGTGTCAGTCTAGTTTGTTGAATCCGACGCTATCTCTGGCGATTGCGATCTACTGATTACTTGAGTAGCAGCGGCAGCCAAATCCTTTGGCCCCACGGGCTAAGCGGCTCATCTGTTTCCCCCAGCGCGGCCGGAGGGCGATTGCAATAATGGCTGGGATCGCTGGCCGTTGTGGCGTTGACGCTTACGGCGCCCATATTCCTGTAGGTTGGCCGCGTGCCTGCTTCCCCACTGCGTGAGCATCCTTCTACAATGGTTACACCTGTGTTGGTAAAGCTGAGAGACAGCGCCTCTCCGGTTGCCGTATACGTCCAGCTTTCACCGGGACTTAAGATGGCGTCGCCATCCCCTTGGCTGGCAATTGTGGTAATGGGCCCTATGGTATCGTCGACCAAAACAATGTCGGCTTGGGCAAAGGGTACATTGCCCGTGTTGGTGACAATGAACGTCCAGATAATGGGTTCGCCCGGCAAAAGCACCGGCACGTCGGGGCCATTGGGATCGTCGGCATCAAAGCCGTTGGTCAGCTTTTGCAGTTCAAGGGCGGGAGCCGGCGCATTACAGTAGTGGCTGGCATCCAGGTCGCTCACATTCTTGATAACAACCGTGCCGATATTGCGATACGTGGGCCGCTCGAGGCCATTCTGCGCTGGGTTGCAGCCAGGCACGACTTCGATGTTGGTGATGTCGATCAGCAGATTCTGCGCCACGCCAGTGGCTTGGTAGATCCAACGTTCGCCGGGCGCCAAAATATCGTCGCCATCACCGCGGTCCACAATGTTGGTGATGGCGCCCAAAATGTTGTCCGTCACGGTGATTTCGCTGGCGTCAAATGCAAGGTCGCCAACATTGGTCACAACATAGGTCCAGGTCACCGTATTGCCCGGTGCAATTTGGGGCACATCCGGATCATTGGGATCATCCGCATCGAAGCCGTTGGTGAGCTTTTCAATGTCAATGCCAGGTATATGTGGATTGCAGTAGTGGCTGACGTCCAATTCGGTAGCTTGGCGCGCCACCACTGTGCCAATGTTGCGGTAGGTGGGGCGCGTAAATCCAGTCTGGTCGGGGTCACAGCCGGCCACCACATTGACGGCATCGCTATTTAGCAAGAGATTTTGAGCCACGCCCACCGCTTGATACATCCATGCCTCGCCCGGCGCCAGAATATTGTCGCCATCTCCTTTATCCACAATGCCGGTGATCACACCCAAGACATCATCCGTCACCGTGATTTCACTTTCCGCAAAATTGACGTCGCCCGTATTGGTGACTACATATGTCCAAGTGACCGTGGCGCCCGGCGCAATTTCCGGCACATCCACATCGTCGGGGCCGTCTGCATCGCGATCGTTGGTCAATTTCTCTATGTCAATGCCCGGCGCCGGCGGATTGCAGTAATGGCTGGGGTCAGCGTCTGTTTCGCTGCGGGCAGTAACGGTTCCCACGTTGCGATAGGTGGGCCGCAGTTGGCCGCTTTGGGCTGAATCACAGCTTGGCTCCAGCAGCACGCCAACCGAGGTGAGGCTCAAGTTGTCGGCAATGCCCACCACTTCATATATCCAGCTTTCGTCTGGGGCCAGCAGATTGTCACCATCCCCTTTATCCACAATGCCGGTAACGACGCCCAGAATGTCGTCCGTCACCGTGATTTCGCTCTCGTTGAAGATGATATTGCCAATGTTGCGCACAATATAGGTCCAGGTAACGCTATGGCCGGCTTCAATAATGGGCACATCGCTGCCATTCTCGTCATCGGCGTCGCGGCCATTGGTCAATTTTTCAATGTCGATTCCTGGCGCCGGCGTGTTGCAGTAATGGCTGGGGTCATAGGCCGCCGCATTGCCCGCTGTTACAATGCCAATGTTGCTGTAGGCCAAACGCGTTATGCCGCTGTTGGTGGGGTCACACCCGGGAACCACGGCAATATCCGGCGTGGGGTGCAGCAGATCTGCGGCCAGACCGCTGGTCTGGTAGACCCAGCTTTCACCCGGCTCCAAAAGCGTATTGCCGTTGCCTTTATCAATAATGGCGGTAATGGCGCCAAGCTGATCATCGGTGACCAGGATTTGGGACTCGTTGAAGGCGACGTTGCCCGTATTTGTCACAATATAGGTCCAGGTCACTGTCCCGCCGGCTGGTATTTGCGGCACATCGCCCCCGTTGGGATCATCGGCGTCTTGGCCATTGGTCAGCTTTTCAATATCGATATTGGGGCTATCGCCAAAGTAGTGGCTGGGGTCGGTATCGCTAACCGGGATTCTGGGCGCAACTAGCCCTTCTTGAGATAGCCCCGTAATGGTGGCGATGTTGGCATATTGGCCCGATTGGGCAATGCCGGTGGCGGTGCAGATCATCCCTTCCCCCGGCCCCAAAATGGTTGTGGCGGGCGGACAGTTGCTGGCCCCATCTGGCCCAATCTGGCCAAGCTGGTCGTCAGTAAGCACAAGGTTGGTTAAGGTCAGCGCGCCTGTATTGGTAAAGGCGTAGGTCCAAGTAACCGGATCGCCCACCGTAATTGTGGGGCCGGTAGGTTCATCGGCATCTGCGGGCAGCTGGCCCGGCCCATTGGTAAATTTCTTCAAGGTAATAAATGCCGGTTCAGTCAGGCAGCCAAGCCCTTCATAGTCTACCAGGCCCGCCGGAAAAGGACCCACTTCCGTGCCGATGCCGGTCAGTTTGTCAATGATGAATAGCTTGTTGAGGTCGATTTTGTCCGGGCCATTATTGCCGGTGCTGCCATAGAGCTGGCCATTGTTGAAAAAGGAAAGCCCCTCTAGATCATCGATGATTTGGCCAGAAGTGACGGGGTCTTGTGGATTGGGGTCTGGATAGCGAAACGTTGCCACCCGCGTGGCAACCCCGGTGGCGGGGTCAATGATGGCTAGTTCGCCACCTGCACCGCCGCTATTGATGGCGGCGTACATAATGCCGCTGACCGGATCAATCGCAATATCGTCTACATCATCCAGCCTGCGTCCCTCCATATCGATAATGGGCGTAACTTCAAGATAGTCTATGTTTGGCCCATAAAAGTTGGGTACGTGCGCGCCCGTTTGACGGTCGATGACAAAGAGTAGGTCCGTAAGCCCCAGCCGACGCCGCTGGACGCCATACAGCAGATCGTTAGTAACGTCATACGAAACGGCGTCCACATCGTTGAGGTTAACCTCACCCGCCGCTCCACCGGCAATGCCAAAGCGGGCGGGCAGCGGCGTAAACAGCCCGCTTGCCAGATCAATGGTCCCCATTTGCCCGCCATCAATGCCATACAAAATCTCACGGGGGCCAAAGGCAATGGCTTCTATGTTGAGCGTGCCGGTGAGCCCAATCACAAAACTTTGACCCGTATTGCGGTTCAAGCGCACGAGCGTGTCTAGGCTGTCACCCCCCACGCCGCTGCGTTCATCAGCCACGGCAAAGCACTGTTCGGTAATGTCAAAAGATTGGGCCAGCGCGCGGCCCGGCAGCCATACATTGGCCATGCTGGCCAGCAAGAGCGCCAACCAAAGGATGACGGGGCCAGAGAGTTTGCCATATCTATCAAGTTGGAAATTCACCATATGTGTCCAATCCCCTTATAGAAGATTCAAATAAATCGGAACTTACGCAGCGTCTGCGGGTTGCTAAGCGTGAGGCGTTCGCATTTGCGCAACAAAAATCATATTGCGTATAGTAAACCAATGCGCGCATCAATGGGCGCGCATTGACAGCGTGAGGCCATGTTTTCTATATATTCCTCTGGATGCTCTAAGTGGAAGGTAACGATGAGGAGGGGGCTGCGTCGGCCAGTGGCAAATCTATGAATAGAATTTGTGTGATGGCAGTTGTGTACAGCACAGAGCCATCATACAACGAAAGGACTTACGCAAGCTTCGAGGAATAATCGCCAGACCAGCAAAGTAATGCGCTCCTGACGATCCACGGGCGCTGGGTAAGTCGTCTTTAAGAATCTATCCGTAAATTTGGTTGTGGCTATGAAAACTTTGCCCTGTGGCAAGCTGCCACAGAGAATTCACGGTCAGACGCTATGCAGCGCGTGCGTACTTTGAATAAATCATACCAGATATTGGCAGGAATACGCAAGTACCAATTAGTGGGATTTACGAAAACCTAACGTAAAAATCGTGCGGTCAAAAAGGAGACATAAGCCGTTGTAGCCCGACTGCCTAAATCGAATTACAGCGGCTCATATTTCAAAGATTATTTATGTTACGCAAGCCTGGCGGAACGTGAGATATCATTCTGCCATTTGTGCAAACTCTTCCATGGGCGGACAGATGCAGAACAGATGGCGGTCGCCATAGACGTTGTCTATGCGCGCCACAAAGGGCCAAAACTTACTTTCGTACAGCCACGGCATGGGGTAGGCGGCCTGCTCACGCGTGTAGGGACGGTTCCATGCCTCGGAGGCCAACACCGCCGCCGTGTGCGGTGCATTGGTCAATACGTTATCGTGCGCATCCACCTCGCCGCGCGCAACGGCGCGAATTTCCTCGCGAATGGAGATCATGGCTTCACAGAAACGGTCCAGCTCGGCCAGCGATTCACTTTCAGTCGGCTCGATCATCAGCGTGCCGGCCACTGGGAACGACATGGTCGGCGCGTGAAAACCATAGTCAATGAGCCGTTTGGCCACATCATCCACCGTGACCCACTCCTTGAGCGGGCGCAGGTCCAGTATGCATTCGTGCGCCACAAAACCATTCTTGCCCTTGTACAGCACCGGGTAGTGCGCATCCAGCCGCTTGGCCACATAATTGGCGTTGAGAATAGCAATCTTGGTGGCCTCGGTCAACCCTTGAGCGCCCATCATGGCAATGTACGCATACGAAATAGGCAGAATGCTGGCGCTGCCCCAAGGGGCGGCTGATACAGCCGCGGCTGTATCAGCCGATGCTGTTTCTCCCGTGGCGCCCTCATTTGGATTTATCACCACGTGGCCGGGCAAATGGGACGCCAAGTGGGCGGCCACACAAATGGGCCCCATGCCTGGGCCACCGCCACCGTGCGGAATGCAGAAGGTTTTGTGCAGATTTAAATGGCAGACATCAGCGCCAAAATCGCCGGGGCGACAGAGACCCACCTGGGCATTCATATTGGCGCCATCCAGGTAAACCTGCCCGCCGTGCTCGTGGACAACGGCGCAGATCGCCTTGATTTCCTCTTCAAAAACGCCGTGCGTAGATGGATAGGTGACCATGAGCGCCGCCAAATTGTCGGCATGCTGGGCAGCTTTGGCGCGTAGATCGTCCACATCCACATTGCCATTGTGGTCGCACGCCACCACCACCACCTGCATGTTAACCATGGCGGCGCTGGCGGGGTTGGTGCCGTGGGCCGATGAAGGGATCAAACAGACGTTGCGATGACTTTGGCCGCGCGCCTGATGATAGCCGCGAATGGTGAGCAACCCGGCATATTCGCCCTGCGAACCGGCGTTGGGTTGCAGCGATACGGCAGCAAAGCCGGTGATTTCAGCCAGCCAGCGCTCCAGCCGCCGGAATAGTTCGGCGTAGCCCTGCGCTTGCTCCCGCGGGGCAAAGGGATGCAGCTTGCCAAATTCGGGCCAGGTCACCGGGATCATCTCGGTGGTGGCATTCAGCTTCATGGTGCACGAACCCAGCGGAATCATAGAGAAGGCCAGCGACAGATCGCGCGCTTCCAGTCGCTTGATGTAGCGCAACATTTCGGTTTCGGAATGATAGGAGTTGAAGACCGCATGGGTAAGAAATTCGCTGACCCGAGCCAGCGGCGCTTCAAAGTCAAAGGCGCTTCTTTCAGCCAGCGCGTCCACCGTGGGCGGCTCGACATCGTTGGCCGCAAAAATGGCCAGCAGCGTATTGACTTCTTCCACTGTGGCTGCTTCATCCAGCGCAACGCCCACGGCGCCATCGGCATACACGCGCAGGTTGTAACGGTGATGCGCCGCCATATCTATGAGTGCGGCTTGCGCATGCGGGCCGCCGCTGATTTTCAGCGTGTCAAAAACCGGGCTTTCATTGACGCTGTAGCCCATCTGCCGCAGCCCCGTCGCCAGAATCTCGGTCAATAATTTGACGCGCTGGGCAATGCGCTGTATCCCCTGCGGCCCGTGATAGACCGCATACATAGAGGCCATAATGGCCAACAGCACCTGCGCCGTGCAGATATTGCTGGTGGCCTTATCGCGGCGAATGTGCTGCTCGCGCGTTTGCAGGGCCAGGCGCAGCGCCGGCGCGCCGGTGGCATCTTTAGAGACGCCCACTAAGCGACCGGGCATAATGCGCTTGTACTCATCACGCGTGGCCATAAATGCTGCGTGCGGCCCCCCATAACCCATGGGCACGCCAAAGCGTTGACTGTTGCCCACGGCAATGTCCGCCCCCCATTCACCCGGCGGACGCAGCAGCGTCAATGCCAACAGATCGCACGCCGCCACGACGAGACAATCGGCCGCGTGGGCGCGCTCACAAAACGCGGCGTAGTCAACAATATTGCCCTCGGTGTCGGGATATTGAATCAGCGCGCCAAAGGTGGGCTGGCCAAAATCGTAGCTTTGGTGATCGCCCACAACTACTTCAACGCCCAGCGGCTCGGCGCGCGTGCGCACCACGTCGATGGTCTGCGGGTGACACTTTTCCGACACAAAGAAGATGTTGGCTGTGGAACCGCGCTTTTGGGCGGCCGCGCACATGTGCATGGCCTCGGCGGCGGCGGTGCCTTCATCCAGCAGCGAAGCATTGGCAATATCCAGCCCGGTCAAATCGGTGATCAAGGTCTGGAAGTTGAGCAGCGCTTCCAGTCGACCCTGGGCGATTTCCGCCTGATAGGGCGTATATTGTGTATACCAGCCTGGGTTCTCCAAAATGTTGCGCAGAATGACACCGGGCGTCAAGCAATCGTAATAGCCCATGCCAATAAATGAGCGGTAGACCTGATTGTGTTGCGCCAGCACGCGCAGATCCGCCAGCGCTTCGGCCTCGGTCAGCGGTGCTGGCAAATCGAGCGGCTGCTTCATGCGAATCGACTTGGGGACTGTTTCATCCACCAGCGCATCCAGCGAGGGAACGTCTAATATTTCCAACATGCGCGCGATTGACAGGGCATCTGGCCCCAAATGGCGCCGCGCAAATTGCGCTTGGGGATGTAGCAGCGCATTCTGTTTAGATTCAGTTTGCATGCAGATGACTCCCTTTACTCGGCCTCTGCCGCGGCCTGATACGCTTCTGCATCCAGCAAAGCATCCCACTCGCCGGGGGTGCTGGGCCGCACTTTGATCATCCAGCCCGCGCCAAAGGGGTCGGCATTGATTGTTTCCGGCGCATCGATCAGCGCTTCGTTGACCTCCACAATTTCGCCCGCCATGGGCAGATAGAGATCGCTGGCGGCCTTGACCGACTCAACCACGCCGAAGATGTCGCCGCTGGCCAACGTGGCGCCCACCTCGGGTAATTCAACATAGACCACATCGCTCAAGCTGTCCTGGGCATAATCGCTAATGCCACAGACAATCAGGTCGCCTTCCTGGCGCGCCCATTCGTGAGATTTTAAGTATTTAGCGTTGCTGTCGTATTTCATGGCGAAAGTTCCCTTTAAAAATTGAAAAGAAAAGTGAGCAATAGATTGCTTATGGAGAACACAAATAACTATTCAGGCACTTGGACCCGCTCCCAGCCTTCCCACCGCGTGGCTTACCATTACCCACATCTTCCTTGCCGCGAGTGGAGGCCAGGTGCGTCGCACGGTCCGCGGCCGCTGTGACTGTGCAGACAACGTCTGGACCGTGCGTCGCATACGGGTAGACGCGAACGATGCTCGAGGACAGTGTGCGACACACCGATCACAAATACATCTGGTTCGCCTTATGCTCTGCGACCGGTGCGACGCACAGCGCCATTCGCCCCACTAGTGGGTAAAGCTTAGCCCTCGAGGGGGAGGAGTTCCATCGCCGCCGGAAACGGCCCATTTCCCCCCTCGCGTAGCGGTCAAGGGAGAGCCAGCTAGTTATTATTGGTCATTACTTTCAAGTCGCTATCGATAACTTGGTTTGTAAAATGGCCGACGCGCCACCACCGCGGCCTTGGGGCGGTCGCGAATGATGATGTGCAGCGGCGTTCCCACCTTGGCATGGGCCGGATCCACAAAGGCGTGGCCACAATATTTGTCCACGGTGGGCGCATAGAGCCCAGTTACCACTACGCCGATTTCTGTGCCGCCCGCATCGGTCACAACATACCCCTCGCGCGGCACGCCGCGCTCGGTTAGCTCAAAGCCGATTAGCTTTTTCGTAATGCCCGCCGCCTTTTGCGCTAGCAGGGCGTCACGGCCAATAAAGTCGCTGTCAAAATTACAGGCCCAACTCAGGTTGGCTTCTAGCGGCGTCGTGTCTTCATTAATTTCATGGCCATAGAGCGCAAAGGCCGGCTCAAAACGCAGGCTGTCGCGGGCGGCCAATCCAATGGGCGCCACTTCAATTTGGGCGTTTGCCCCTTCATCTAAAATTGCCTGCCAGACCGTAAGTGCATGTTGGGCCGGCAAAAAAAGCTCAACGCCATCTTCGCCGGTGTAGCCGGTGCGCCCAATCATGGCGTCGATGCCGGCCACTTTGGCCTCAATGGCCGTAAAGCGAGGCACGGCATTCAGATCTGCGTTACAGAGCCGCTGCAGCAGCGGAATGGCCTGGGGTCCTTGCAGCGCCATCATATAGGTTTCTGGCGACACATCGGTCACGGTCACATCAAAATCGTCCACATGCTGCTGCATCCAGGCCACATCTTTGTCTAGGTTGGAGGCATTGACCACCACAAACCAGCGCTCCGGCAGCCGATAAATGAACACATCGTCCACAATGCCGCCGTTGTCATAACACATGAGCGCATAATGGGCCTCATTTTCCGCCATGCTGCGAATGTCCCATGTGACCAGCCGGTTGAGATAGGCCTCGGCATCCACTCCAGTGACCACGATCTGACCCATGTGGTCAATATCAAACAGGCCGGCCGCGCGGCGCGTAATGTGGTGCTCTTCAATGGGGCCAGTGGGATATTGCACCGGCATCTCCCAGCCCGCAAAAGGCACCATGCGGCCGCCGTGGTCCACGTGCCACTGGTAAAGTTGGGTACGCTTGAGTTCGCCCGCCATCGGATTCCTTTCCTAAAAATGCAGAGTGGAAATGAGGATTGAGCCTTGCGCAGCGTTGAAGCGCTCGCCCTTGCCCTCAGTGCCAAATTGTACTGGCGCTCGTACATAAACAAAAAACGGGCACGCGAATGCAGTGCCCGTTGATCTCTGTCCTGGACCTGAGAGATTAGCCTCGCTCTATCCACAATAGACCAAGTGAGGTTGCCCCGTCGGTGCGGCTATACAGTGGCCAGCCGGCTCTCCAGAGATGCTGTCAATGTGGCGATCCTTTGGCCTGAGAGTTTTGGAGAAGCAGCACGGTCACTCGCTTTCCCTTTCACCTTCGGCGATCCAGAAAATTTGGATGCTCTCTCGCCACACGTCTACCAGCAAATAATATATAAAACTTACGCATGCCTCGAGAAAAATTAAATGGTTTGCATTTCTCTTCTTTCTGGCAAACGTACGTCGCTGCGTAAGTAGTAATGCAGTGTATAAAATACGGAGAAACAATAACAAAAAAAGGGGGCTTTGTCAATGAGCGGGGTTGTAAACAAACGTTGCCAATAATGCCACAAATTGCGCAGACTTTTGATTAGCACCTATATGATGGCGGTTGTACAACCATGCTGTTCGCTTTTGGCGATCTGCTGGCGTTGCATAAGAACCCATGCGTAAATTCGGTTATGAATGCTGTGCTGTCTTCTGACAGATCGATTTGGCACAGAGCATTTACCGAAAGACACAAAGTTGTGCGAATTTTAATAGACAGAAAGCTGCGCAATTTGTGGCTCACTTCAGCTAACTACAATCGTTAGAAGCTGTCTGAAAGCGTGGTTCAGGTGTGTCATATTCCGGGAAAGGGCCACAAAATCCTGGTCACATCATGCGCAATAGGCCCTTTCCCGGCATGTTTTTGGACCCAATTGTGACTTTTCAGACTGCTTCTCAGAAAGTGGTCACAACACAATCTTCGCCGCCATGATCGTTTACAACATACTCATCAGCGGCTTCATCATTAAACCATTCGCCACATTCCTTATAATAGCGGAACGCATATCGTTGATTGGGTTCCAATACTACGCTGGCGCTGCGCGTGCCGTTGCTGCGCTTTTTCAGCGGATCAGCGCTGGGGTCCCACTGGTTGAAATCACCAACCACGGAAACATTGTCTGTATTGCCCGCGACGACAAAAGTGACTTTGACTTTTTTCTCTTTGTTCATGTTCTGCTTTTTTAACATAGGAGAATCCTTATATCCTTATAACCAATGACAACAATTTCGTAAATTGCTCGTAACTACCCATAATAAACAACTGCCCATAATAGACACGGTGCAAGCGTTAATGCAACCGATTGCACGATGTCGCGCATGTTTTACCATGAAGTCGCCTATCTGTGCAAATTCAGGAGTCAACCGTTGTCGAAGGCATGGGGAGCGCCTTTGTTTTTGAGCGACCAGCCAGCTATTGGATGATGATGGAATCAATTGGGAGGCGCGCGGCGCCAAAGGGCCACCACGGCCGGTTGGCGTCAATATGTAAGCCATCAGATGCACGTTCTAGATGCAGTGTAAGCGTGTACCTACCGGCGGGTAGCTCGGCGTTCAGCTGCAGCTGTTTAAGATCGCGCACGGGCTGGTTGGCGGGCCACATGGCGCTGGGATAAATCGCACCGCCTGCCGGTTCGCGCCACGTTTGGCGGCTGTTGCCGTTGCTGTCCAGCAATTCGATTACAACTTGGTAATTGTCGGTATACGCGCTGGCGCGCGGCTGCCAATAGAGGGTGAGCTGAAACGCATCGCCGGCGGCGGCGTTGTTGTGGTCGACTCTACTTTGGAGCAGCTCAATGTAGTCAAATATGGCCAACGGCGGGCCAAAATTGGGTGCTACGTCAGCCGATGAAAGCGGCAGCGTGGCCAGACGCAGCCGCTGGCCCAAAACAGAGCGCTCATTATCGGGAACCGATAACGGCGCGCCGTCGTCTTGTCGATAGACAATGAGCTCCAGCGTATATGGCGCTGGGCGCGCTGCCACTGGAACCGGCACGCTCAACGGCTGGCGCACGACTTGGTCGAGCGGCCATGTGGATGTACTTTGGCGGGGCGTTTCATCCCGTTGCGCCAGAAGCTGGCCATCGGCGTCATACAGGCGCAGGCTCATGCTCAGGTCGACGCCCAGCGTGCGAGCCGCGGCCAGCGGCGTCCAGTAAAGCGTGGCATAAGCTGTGTGGCCCGCCTGCAAACTGGCGGGCGTATCTTGGGCCACCAACCGTAGCGCATTGCCAAAATTGATCTGTTCCGTGGGCGAAATGGGCTTAGAACCTAGCCGTAAATTCAGTTGTGGATCCTGTGCCGTCGCTGGCCGAACGCTTTGGCACAGAGCATTTACGGACAGACACTGAATGCTTTTGGATTCATAAAGCTGGACGCGCAGGAAATCACGTCCAGGATAGGGCGTATCGCTCTGCAACTCGCCATTTTGCGCCAGCAGCGTGCGGATGTAGCCAGTTGGATCATTGACCGTATCGTACAGCCGATAGTGCCAAATGCGCGCATATTGGGCGCTCACGTTGGTCATGGCTCTTTCCGCATCGGCTGATGAGATGGGGTAAAAATCGCTCTCTGGATTGCCCCAACCCAGGTTTTCCCCGCCATCCACGCTACCGGTGCGAATGACAGCCGGCGTCTGCTGATCGCCATTTTCAGCTGCGGGTGGCATTGTGGCAAAAGCCGACAGACGCTGTGGTGAATCCAATGGCGGCGGCAGGCTGGCCCACGGTTCCGCCCATTGGGTGGCGGCTGTGGGCGCATGGTCCGGCGGAGCGGGCCAATAAGTTTCCAAAACCGTGTATACCCAGCCGGCGTTGACCAGAATAGCATCTCCAGGGCGCCACTGTTCCGCCAGCTGCTGGACGGCGCTGCGATGGTCGTCGGCGCGGTAAGCGGGGTCAAACCAGAAATGCTGCAAGCTGACCAACGCCGCCCCCATATGTAAAAGGAATGCCAGCCCGGTCAGCATCCGCTGAAACCGACGTAGAGCCAACATGGCCGCGGCTAGCGGCAGCAGGAAAATGGGTGCATAAGTAAAAAGATAGCGCACGTGGTAGAGCGGCGTGACCGCGGCTGTCAACAAATAGATGAGCACCACGGGTACAAAGAGATATGCACAAATAACAATGCCGCGGCCAGATGTGGCTGGGGAGAGACGCAGATAGCCATAAAACAAATAGAAGATAATGGCAATGGCGACGAGCCAAAGCCAGGCGAATGGCCAATTGCTGGGTTCGGGAAAGCTTTGGCCCAGCAAGAGCGCCAGCGCGCCTTCGGCCACGGAGTTGACAAAATCGCTTGCTGTCGCCCAAGGCATGCGCCACGGCGGCACGGGCGGGTCGATTGCCTGCCGGTAAAAGATGGGCAGCCACGGCAACCAGAGAAGCAGCACGCCCAACTGCGCCAACAGCCAGCCGCGCAGCTGGCGCCAAAGTGAGGATGCCGTCCGCATCTGCGGCCACGCCAGCCACAGGACAATTAGATTCAGCGCCAGCAGGGTAAAAAGAAAATAATATAATGTATAGAGGCCCGCGGCGGCTGCGCCTATATACATTATCAGCGCAGCGTTGCGCATGCGCGGCAGGGCCGATGGCGGGCGGATTTTCCGATTGGCCATTGGCTCAGCGTCCGAACCGATCTGCCAATATACGATTACCGCCCACAGACAGAACAGCCCCAGCGCCGCGCCCAGTGTGTACATGCGCACTTCCTGGCTGTACCAAATGTGAAACGGGTTGACCGCCCCTAGCCACACGGTCAGCAGCGCGGCTTGCCTGTTGAGCAGCCGCCGACCCAGCGCATAGATCAGCGCCAAAATCAGCACGCCAAACCAAAGGCTGGGCCAAGCATATAGAAATTCCAGCCCGTGCGTTAGCGACGGTTGGGCCAACATTTGCCAAAAGTGCAGCAAAATATAGTAGCCGGGCGGATGGATGTCACCGGCTGTGTGGGCAATCAGTCCGCTCAGTGACTTGCGCGCCAATACCACGCTCACGGTCTCGTCGTACCAGAGCGATTCCGCGCCCAGCTGATACAGCCGCAGCCCAAAGCCGGTTAAAATGGCGCCCAACAAGCCAATGCGTCTCATGAAAATTTCAAGAATTGTCCGTTACATTACTTTGGTAAACAACGTCTCTATTCTCAGCACGCCGCAACGATATTGGTGATTCAGGCCTCGTTCTCGAATGGTGAATCCGGCCCTGTCTTTTCTCGCTTTGACAGGATACGGAAAACGCCGGTCTTTACTCAACTACAGTTTATGCAAGCCTCGCGTAAAAACCGCTTGGTAGCCTTGTGATTCTGTCCTGGCGCCTCACGGGTGCTGCGTAAGTTGCGGGGGTAAATTTAAGCTTGCTGGATGCTATCACACTTAAAGCGGCTTTGTCTACATGGCGTGTGGTGTGCCGCGGGCGCGTACGAATAGGGCTGTGTCTTTGTCAAAGTAACAACTTTTGAATACAATGGTCTGTGGCTTACGCAAGTCGAGAGTAAAGAAAGGCTGCTTGGCCACTCTTTTGGTGAGGATGATTCACCGATGTTGCGTAAGTCTTTAAGCTCGATGATGACCTAGTGCCGCGAACATTTAATTTTTGGAAATTACAACTCGAGAAAAAGTCATACGGGATTTCTAAAAGTTAAGCGGTCAGACAACTAGGTTTTTGATGCGCTGACGATTTGGTTTTGGGTTTCAGACCGGATATGGTGTTGTAGACATTGCAGCTTGCTTATGGCTTCAACAACGCTGGGAAATTTGAAAAAAGGGCCCGCTTGGGCGGCCATCCCCACGGAGCTGCAGCAGGCAGCCGGCTTGGTGATTCTATTGATCGTCATGTGGGGACTTTGGCGCGCCACCTTGCGCACAGTCTATGTGACCGTTGATGGGGTGAGCGAGTCAGTGTATACGCATCGGCGTACCGTGGGCGCGCTGTTATTGGATCTGGGGCTGACCCTGCGCCAGAATGACCGCGTCTCGGTGGCCATAGATGGCCCAGTGGCCCACAACATGACCATTGACGTGGCGCGGACGCCCACCTATCGTCTGCTGGTCGACGGGCGCGATTTTACCGTGACCAGCTGGGGGCGCACGGCGCAGGACATATTTACCGATGCCGGCGTGGCGGTGGATCCATATGATCAGGCTGCGTTCAATGGCGAGCCCTATGCTTTGCAGCAGGCTCTGCCGGCGCCCAAAGTGACCATGCCCAAGCGCACCTATGCGTATGGATATGGCTGGGGCGTTATGCACACGGAACAAATGCAGCTGCATCTCTACCGCGCCATGACTATTCAAGTCAATGATGGGGGGCTGCCCTTTACCATCCGCACCACTGCCCAAACTGTGGGCGAGGCTTTGCGGCAGGCCAAAATTACGCTCTATTTGGGCGATATTGTGCGTCCCTCGCTGGGGAATGCGGTCAATGCCGGGCTGCGCATTTCCATTGCGCGCAGTACGCCGGTTAGCCTGCGCGCCGATGGGCAATATGTGAAGACGCGCACGCAAGCCGCCACCGTGGCCGATGCGCTCACCGCCATGGACATTGGTCTTTCTGGGCTGGATCAAGTTGTCCCGCCGCCGGAAACCGAGCTGACCGACGATATGGAGATCGCCATTACGCGCGTGCGCGAAGATATTGAGGTGGAAGAAGACATTGTGCCATACGAGACTGTCTTTGTGCCGGATCGGGCGTTGGCCATCGACGCCCAGCAGATGGTGAACCCCGGCGCCGAAGGCATTACGCGGCGCCGTTCGCGCGTCCGTTATGAAGATGGCCAAGAAACCGCACGCACGCTGGAAGACACTTGGGTGGCCCAAGAACCGGCCCAGCGCATTATTGCCTATGGACAGAAGATCGAGCCGCAGACCGCCGTGGTGGATGGGCAACAGATTACCTACTGGCGCAAAGTGCGCATGTTGGCCACCAGCTACAGCGCTGGTACCGCCGGCGTTTCGCCGGATGCCGCCAATTATGGCCGCACATATACGGGGGAAACCATGCGGCACGGCATTGTGGCGGTAGATCCGCAGGTGATTCCGCTGCGCACCCAAGTATTTGTGCCTGACTATGGGTTGGGCGACGCGCTGGATATGGGCTCCGCCATTCGCGCCCGCCGCATTGATTTGGGCTTTGACGATACAAATTTGCAGTTGTGGAACCGCTGGGTAGATGTATATCTGCTTTGGCCGCCGCCGCCCGAATATCAAATCACGTGGGTGCTGCCCAACTGGCCGCTGCCGCCGCGCTAGTTAGCTGGTCAGCTATGAGCTGGTCAGCCGGTCAGCTAGCAATTCTGCACCCTTGGAAAACGTTCGGCTCTGCATAAGCAGGCTGACCAGCTGACCAGCTGAAATGCCGACAAGCTGAAGTGCCGACCAGCTGAAATGCTGACCAGCTGAAGTGCTGACCCGCTGACCAGCTGACCAGCAGCCCTGTTATTTTCTTGTAATGAATTTATCAGGCGCCGTTTAGGTAGCATGGATATCATGTTGTTTATTTTTCATATCGTTAGTTTCTCATACAGTCTATTTATCAATCATCAACTTTAGTTTATAGAATGCTGCTTTCTAGTACAATTTGGCGTCACAAATCGCTTGTAAATATCCCCCTTCTGCTGATCATTGTAGCGGGGCTAATGCTCCGTACCTGGAACATAAACTTTGATGACGGCATGGGCAGCCACCCAGACGAGCGCTGGACCACCTGCTACATTGCCCCTCGCATGGCGCTGCCTCAAAGCTGGGAAGAGTTTCGCGACCCGCAGCGCAGCCCGCTGAATCCCCTCTGGAAGCCCGACTCTCAAGAACCCGAATACTATTCATACGGCCATTTCCCCATGTATCTGGGTGTGTTGACCGGCGTAGTCATGGAAAAGCTGGCCCCCTTTGCCGAACGAATCGGCGCGCCGACGCGCTACGTGGAGATGATGCAACAGGCCACTGATGCCTGCCGCGGGATTGCCATTCCCGGGCGGCTGGTGATTGCCTTACTTGATACGCTGACGATTTTGCTGATCTTTCTGCTGGGGCGGCGCATTATGGGCGCTAGCGGCGGCTTGATCGCGGCCGCATTCTATGCCTTTGCGGCCCAGGCCATTCAGTTGAGCCACTTCTTTGCCATGGACCCGGCCAGCACCACTTTTACGGTATTGACCGTGCTGGGCGGCGTCATGATGGTGCAGGAGCGTTCGTGGCGCGCCGCCGTCGTAATGGGCATTGGCGCGGGGCTGGCCGTTTCGTCCAAATTTAGTGCACTGCCCATTTTGGCCGTGCCCGTGGTGGCCGGTATCCTCGTGGTGATGATAGAAGCGGCGCGCGCGCGCGATGGGGGCCCGCCGGCCCAGGGGCGCGATCAGCTGGTGGCGATTCTGGGCGTGCTGGTGGCATTTGTCATCGCCGTTGTCGCCTTTGCCGCAACCAGCCCGTACGCCATTCTGGACCGCCAAACGTTTCTGGAAGCTACGCTGGTGCGCCAGGGAGCCATGGTGCGCGGGATTGCCGATTTGCCCTTTACGCGTCAATATCGCAATACGACGCCCTATCTCTATTTTATTGAGCAACAGGTGGAATGGGGGCTCTGGTGGCCGCTGGGGGTGCTGGCCGTAGTTGGTTCGCTGTGGATGGCGGGGGATCTGCTGCGCGCCCTGTGGCGGCTGCTGCGCGGCGATTGGATTAGCGAACAGGCCGCCGCCAACATTGTGCTGTGGAGCTGGGTGGTGCCCTATTTTGGCATTACTGGCGCCTTTATGGCCAAATTCAACCGCTATATGAGTCCCATGTTGCCCTTTGTGCTGCTCTTTGCCGCCATGCTGATCGCCAAGCTGTGGCGGTGGGGCGCCAATCGGGCGCACGCGGTTGCGGTGGACGATACCACCACCGAATTCGACATTCCCCTGCCGGCCGCTGCCCCAACGCTGTCCGCCGCCAATGCATCGAGTATCACTGCGCCGGATATGAGAACGCGGGCCGAGCTGCAAGACCGCATTGACGAAGAGACGCCCATTATTCCCCATCAATCGGTGCACGTGCCTGAACACACATTTGCATACAAGCCAAATGATGCTCTGTCCCCACCGGTTCGTGTGGCCGCGCCGCTGCCTGCGCCCCTGCGCTGGGGGCTGCGGCTGCTGGCCGTGCTCTTAACGCTGGTGGGCATTGGTGGCGGCCTATTCTGGTCGGCGGCCTACGTGAACGGCGTCTACAATCACGATCACCCGTGGCTGACCGCCAGCCGCTGGCTGGCCGAAAACGTGCCATCCGGGTCGGTGATTCTGTGCGAACAGTGGGATGACTGTCTGCCGCCCGGCGCGCTCAACGACCCGGAGGTCATTGCTGCCCGCGCCAATTTCAGCATGATTGATTGGGGTCCGTACGAAGAGGATTCCGAGGCCAAGTACGAAACGCTCAAAGAGCGGCTGCGTACGGCGGACTTTGTGGTCTATGCCTCCAAGCGCATTTACGATAGCGTGGATGAGCTGCCGGCGCGCTATCCCATGACCAATCTCTATTACAAAGGCATGTGGAGCGGCGCGTTAGGCTTTGAGCTGGCGCTAGACGTGACCACGCCGCCCCAGCTGTGGGGCTTTGTGTTTGAAGACCGCGGCGCCGATGAAAGTTGGAGCCTCTACGATCATCCGCAGGTGACCATCTTTCGCAAGACGCGCAACCTGACCGACGCCGAATTTGAGGCCTATTTTGACCATTCCTGGGCCAGCGCGGTGGCGTGGGATCGTGGGCAGCCATCGGCCATTGCGCCGCTGCTCAATGCGCTGGGGCTGGGTGGTGAGCCGGGAAGCGAACAGCATGGGCTGATTAACCGCCTGATCCAGGTGTTGATGGGCGAAACCGACAGCGCGCCAGAATCGGTGGCCGACCGCAAAAGCTTGATGCTTAATGCGCCGCTGGACCAGTTGCCCATTGTGGACAATTACCGTTGGAATACGGCGGCCAGCACCAATGTGCCGCTGGGCGTTTTCTGGTGGTGGCTGGTGGTGGCGCTGCTGGGTTGGTTGGCATGGCCGCTCTGTTTTGCCCTGTTGCGCCCGCTGCGCGACCGCGGTTATTTGGTGAGCCGCACAGTGGGCTGGCTGTTGAGCGGTTGGTTGCTCTGGCAGCTGGCCAGCGTGGGATGGGCCGTCAATTCGGTGGCCAATTCATGGCTGGCGGTGGCTTTGCTGGGCTTGATTGGGCTAGGCGCGGCCATCCTCCAGGGACGGCAGATGCTCTCATTTTTGCGCCGCAACTGGGGGCTGCTGCTGGCCAGCGAGGCGCTCTTTGCCGTTGCTTACCTTTTCTTCGTTTACATCCGCCTGCGCAATCCAGATCTGTGGCAGCCTTGGCAGGGGGGCGAAAAGTTTATGGAGTTCGCCTTTGTCAACGGCGTGCTGCGCAGCCCCAACTTCCCGCCGGTGGACCCCCACTTTGCTGGCGGCTACATTAATTACTACTACTTTGGCCTCTATCTCGTGGCCTTTCTGATCAAGCTAACCGGTATTTATGCCGAGGTGGCCTTTAACCTGGCCATTCCCACGCTCTTTGCGTTGACGGTGGTCAATACCTTTGCCGTGGCCTATTCGGCTCTGCGCAGTTTGGCGGCGCCGGTGCTACACGGCGTCGCACAAGAGGCGGCGCTGGCCGCGGCAGAACCAGGCGCCGGTGTGATTGACAGTGTGATCGATAGTGACAATGCAGGTGAATCAACTACGGTTGAACCAACCGCCGCGGCGCAGACGGCGGGCAATGCCGCCGATGAAGCGTTGGCCGCGTCGGCAAGTGTTGTCGAAGAAGCGATCTCCAGCCGCCCGCTGATGCCGACGGCAGACGTTCTGGAGCCACCGGTCTATGCCGAGGACGCATCCGCGGCCACCATTACCGTGCTGGATGACAGCGGCGATGAAGTGGAGGTACCGCTGGCGCTGACGGATGATCTGTGGTCCGAACCGTGGTTTTTGCAGCCGATTCCGTGGCAGCGCGGTTTTATCACGGCGCTGCTGGCTCCTTTCTTTGTGGTCATTATTGGCAACCTGGACGGTTTTGCCCAAGTGGTGCGGGCGCTGGCCAACCAGAGCGTTAGCCAGTTTCAGAGCGCGCTGCCCGGCTTGGAGACGCTGGTTCATGCCTTTTCCGGCCTGCGCATGATCCTAGCCAACGGTCAACCGCTGCCGGCCTATGACTTCTGGGGACCCAGCCGCGTCATTCCAGCCACCATCAATGAGTTTCCGTACTGGAGCTTCTTGTTTGCCGACCTGCACCCACATCTGATCGGCATGCCGCTGACCGCGCTCTTCCTGGCGCTGCTGCTGGTGCTGGTGCGCGAGTACGCAGTGGTGGGGCGGCTGGCGCTGCGCCGCGGTCTTAGCCTGCTGCTCTTTTTCAGCTTGCTGCTGGGTACGTTGACCAGCGTTAACTTCTGGGAAGCGCCCACCTATTTGGGGCTGGGCGTATTTGGCTTTGTGGTGGCCCAATATTTTGGCCGCGGCCGCATCAACTGGGCGCTGACCGTGCTGGCCGCCATTGGCTACGGCGCGCTGACCTATCTGCTCTACTATTCTTTCTTTGCCAACTATGTGGGGGTGGGGGCCAGCGGTGTTGGCCTGGTGCGTACACCCGATGAGCCGGGTACCTGGCTGCTGATCTGGGGCTTTCTGGGTTTTGTGATTGTGAGTTGGCTCTTTTTTGCCGTACAGCAACCGGCGCGGGCGCGCACGACCGCATTGGGCCGTGTTGCGCGTCCCACCGGCATGGAGCGCTGGCTCAGCCTGGCCGTGGGTAAATTTAACCGGCTGCCCCGCTTTCTCTATTTGCACCGGCTGCTGGTGCAGCAACCATCGCTGGGCTATCTATTCGCCCTTGTGCTGTGGCCGTTGCTGATTTTGGTGGCGCTGTTGGCCTGGTGGTTGGGCTACGGGGTGATTGCACTCTGCTTGGCGCCGCTGGGGGCGGCGTTTTTGCTCATGTGGCGCCGTGGGCGGGCCAGCGATGCCGGTACTGTGTTTGCGGCGCTGCTCATTAGCACCGGGCTGGCCATTCTGGCCGGTACGCAGATTATCTTTCTCAAAGACTTTTTGGCGGGCGGCGATTGGTATCGCATGAATACGCTCTTTAAGTTCTTTAGCCAAGTTTGGATGCTGTGGGGCGTGGCGGCGGCCATTGTGCTGCCCCGGTTCTGGCGCGGTGTGGTGGTCCATGCCGACGAAGTGAGCCATCAGGAAATTGTGCAGGAAGAAGCACTACATGGGGATGCTGCCGTACACACGCCGCCAAGAACACGCGCCAAGGGCGTGGGCTGGCCCTTGCGTTTGGGGTGGACCGCAATCTTTGTGCTGTTGCTGATTCCCAGTCTGGCTTTTCTGGTATTGGGCACCGAAGATCGGGTGGAGGATCGCTTCCCCGGTTGGCGGCCCGCTTTTGGCACGCTCAACGGGCTGGATTACATGAACCAGGGCGTCTACACCTGGAGCGGGCGCGATCAATTCGGCAATGAACTGCCGCCGCTGGAGATCCAGCTCATGTATGATCGGGAAGCCATCGACTGGCTATTGGCCAATATCCACGGCAACGCCGTGATTGTGGAATCTTCCGAGACTGACTATTACCGGGCCGGCAGCAGCCGCGCCGCCAGCATGACCGGGCTGAGCAGCCTGCGCGGCTTTCACGAGGGTGAACAGCGCTATGGTGACGTGGTGGGGGAGCGCAACGGGTTGCAGGTGGAGTTTTGGAATACGCCGGATCCGGCGCGCACCATGCAATTAATTCACGACCTACACGTTGGGCTGATTTACGTGGGCCAGATCGAAGAGTATCTGCATCCTGAAGGTGTGCAAAAAATTCAACGCATGGCGGCGGATGGTGAACTATCGCTGCTCTATCAAAACGACCGGGTCTCTATTTATGGCGTACCCGGAGAATTGGCGCAGGTGGCTCCGTGATCACCCAGTTCCTCTCCTGGTATCTAGTGGTGCAGTTGATTACGTTGATTAGCCTGCCCATGACGGTGCGCCTCTTTGAAAATCTGCCGGATCGCGGCTATGCCTTTGCCAAGAGCATGGGCATTTTTGTGGTGGGTATTGTGCTGTGGCTGGGCTACAGCTACGGATTAGTGCGTAATGAAATGGGCGGCGCGTGGCTGGCCTTCTTGTTGACCGGCGCGCTCAGCGTCATGATTGGCTGGCCGCACGTGCGCAACGGGGTGCACAGGCGGCGCTTGCCTTCCGTACAGTGGGGCTATGTGCTGACGGTGGAATTGATATTTCTGCTGGCGTTTGCCGGTTGGGCCTATGTGCGCGCCCACGACCCGGCCATCAACCACACCGAGCAGCCCATGGATCTGATGTTCATGAATGGCATCTGGAGCAGCCCCACCTATCCGCCGCGCGACCCATGGCTGGCGGGCTATGCCATTAGCTACTACTATTTGGGCTACTGGTTTCTGGTGGTGCTGGGCAAGATGAGTGGACTGCCGCCCGAGGTGGCTTATAACGTGGGGCAGGCGTGCTGGCTGGGGCTGCTGCTGATTGGCAGCTTTGGCGTGGTGGCCAATCTGTTGGCGCTGCCCAGTCGCAGAGTGGCGCGCAGCGCCGTGGCTGGCGGGCTACTGGGCGCGGCCGTGGTGGGCCTCATGGGCAACATGCAGGTGGTGCTGGAGTGGCTCTACGCCAACGGTTTTAACGTGAGTGGAGTGGCCGGCCTGTTAAATGTGAAAGGGTTTCCCGACGAGGCGGCGGTGACTCATTCGTGGACTATCGGTGGTGGTGGCTGGTGGTGGTGGCGCTCCAGCCGCGTGATTCGCGATTTTAACTTGCTGGGCGGTCACAGCGAAGTCATTGATGAATTTCCCATGTTCAGCTACCTGCTGGGCGACAACCATCCGCACGTCATGGCCATGCCGTTTGTGCTGCTGGTGGTGGCGCTGGCGCTCAATCTGTTTATGCGGCCACGAGTGGCGTTGGCGCATTCGTCAGAGGCAGAGGGCCGCACAGCGAACTGGCTTGCAGCGGTGCGGAGGCTGTGGGACGACGTATGCACGATTTTGCCGGCGGGCTGGTGGGGTGGCGCGATATTGGTGGTCACGTCCGGCGCGTTGATCTTTTTGAACACCTGGGATTACCCAGCCTATTGGCTGCTGCTGATGGTCAGCACTTTGGCAGTGCTGCTGCCGGGCGGGCGCACCCGGGAAATGGCGCAAGTGGGCCGCGCCGCGCTGGGTGCGTTGCTGCTGGGGGCCAGTTTGCTGATTGGCGCCATCCTTTTTTATTTACCCTATTTTTTAGCCGCGCAAAGCCAAGCGGACGGACTGGCGCCCAATCTGTTTAACCCCACACGGTTGGGCCAATTTCTGCTTATGTTTGGCGCGTTTTTGCCGGCCTTGCTTGGGCTGTGTTGGCTGGCCTGGCGTGTGCAAAAGCCGAGCCTGTTTACGCTGCTCGTGAGTGTGGCGGCAGCGCTGGGCGCGCCGCTGCTTTGGCTGGTGGCGAGCGCCTGGCTGGCGCTCAATACGACGGCTGGCCAAGAGATGCTCAGCCAGATGCCGCTGGGGCCAGAGTATGCCACTTATGGCGCCGCCATTGTGGCGCGCTGGAGCACCCAGCCATATACCTTTTTGCTCTGTGGCTTGCTGCTGGGCGTTCTGTTTGCGTTATTGTGGGCGCAGTTGACGCAGGGCGCCGTGCAGGAGATTAGGGAGACGGAGCAGGCAAATTTCGCCGGCCAAAATGGAGGCCTTCTGTTTGCGCTGCTGCTGGCGACGCTGGGCGTGGGGCTGGCCTATGCGCCCGAGTTTGTCTATTTGCGTGACCATTTTGGCACGCGCATGAATACGGTCTTTAAGTTCTATTATCAGGCCTGGCTGCTGCTGGGGTTGAGCAGCGTGTTTACGATTGTGACGATCCTGCGTTCGGCGCGGCGCAGAGAGCTGCCGCTGCTGGCCGGCGCGGTGCTGTCGCTGCTACTCATGGCCGGCGGCATGATCTTTCCAATGGCGAGCGTGTTGAGCAAGACCAACAACTTTGCCGCCACCGACTTGACCCTGAGCGGCATTGCCTACATTGGGCAATACAGCCCGGATGAGATGGCAGCCATCGAGTGGGTGCGCCAGAATACGTCGCCCGATATGGTGGTTTTGGAGCGCATGGGCGATAGCTACAACGCCAGCACGAATCGCATTAGCGCGGCAACGGGGCGGGCTACGCTGGTCGGCTGGGGTGGTCACGAATTGCAGTGGCGCGGTGATGCATATGCTCAAATGTCGGCGGGCCGCGGCGACGTGCTGACGCTGATCTATAAAACGGGCGCACCGGCGGAGATTGAGCAGGAGCTGGCGCAGTGGGGCATCGATTATGTCTATGTGGGCCCCACCGAGCGCAGTCAGTATGAAATGGGGGCGGGCGCGGATCAGCGGCTGCTGCAAGTGATGGACTTGGCCTTTGAAAGCGGCAATGTGCGCATCTTTGCCCGCCGCGGGAGCGTCAACTGATTTGGACTAATGGTGTCGAATGTAAATGGGTTCGCTCTTGGCAATCTACAGGTGCTGCATCAGTCGTGAGCGTACGAGCGCCACGAGATCCATTTGGCAACCGCGGTTGGTATAACACGACTTACGCAGCGCCAGTGGATCGCCAGACGAGAACAGCTTGGCTGACTTGGCAGTTTTCTCTCTAGGCTTGCGTAAGTCCTATATAAGTTGTTTTTATGTAGTGGTCAACGTAATGATGAAACGCCCGCCAGCGGTTGAAACCGCCGTCTACTAGGAGAAGTACGCTGAAGCGCACTTTTACCATCATCTTGACCAGCACAATATAAGCTGTTTTATATCGGAAACTTCTATGACGAGTACTTCCCTGACGAGCACTTCTATGACTGCTGGTCGAAGTGGAGCAACTGAACAAAATTATTTGAATCGGGTAACGATAGAGCATCTGCTGTATGGGGTGTTGCTATTGGCGGCGGGCGCGTTACGTTTCTTTGCGTTGGGCGTGCAGCCGTTGACCAGCGCCGAGGCGCTTAATTCGTGGCTGGCATGGTTGGCCGGGCGCGGGCTCATGGCGTCTACCGGGCCGGCCACCATGCTGGCCGACATGAGCGCACCCAGCAGTCCGCTGCTCTTTGCGCTGCACTCGCTGCTCTTTTGGGTTGGTGCAGATAGTGATGCGGCGGCGCGCTTTATTCCGGCCATAGTAGGGACGGCCTTGGTGCTGTTACCCTGGTTTTTACGTCCTTATTTTGGCCGAACCTGGGCGCTGTTGGTGGCGCTGCTGCTGGCCGTTGATCCGTGGTTGGTTGCTTATAGCCGGCTGGCCGACGGACTGATTTTGAGCGTCTTTTGCGGCTTGTTGACGTTGATCGGCCTTTTGCATTTTGCGGCGCCCGTGGAACAGCCTGTAGCGGTCACTTCAGCCCGGCGACGCTGGCTGTATATCACGGCGGTGAGTGGCGGGCTGCTGTTGGTGAGCGGTGTGGGGGCGTGGAATTTTGGGCCGGTATTGCTCTTTGGCTGGCTCTTCTTTCGCCCGCCCAATCGCATTGTGGAATCGAGTGTGGCGCCAGATATCCATGCGGCGGCCACAGAAAATATGACCGCAAATATGACCGCAAATCTGACCGTGGACGCCGCTGAAGTGGACGCCGCCCATGAGATGGATGAGGCAGAAGCGGGAACAGAAGCGCCCCTTGCTGCGTCAGAGGTAATTGACGATCAATACCCAGCGTCCGTCAAAGCCAATATGGCGCAGTCGCCGCCAAACAATAATGTGGCGCAGTCGCCGCCAAACAATCTTGAGATCGATGCGCAGAACAAGCCAATGCCGACGCCGGCCATGGCGCTGCTGCTGTTTGCGGCTGCGGCCGTTTTGGGGGCCACGGGCTGGCTTTGGCAGCCGGCTGGCTTGGGCTACATTAGCACCAGCTTGACCGATTGGATCGGTCAGTTGCTGCACAGCGGCGATCCTGTCTATCCGCTCTCGTGGCTGGCGCTGCGTCTGCTGGTGGATCAGCCATTGCTGATTCTTTTTGGCCCCATTGGGTTGATATTGCTGTGGCTGGACGTAATTGGTGGGCAAAATAGACCGCGGCGCTGGCCCCAATTTTTAACCGTGTGGCTGGCGTGGGGACTGCTCTGGGGCATTAGCGCCGGGCGCAGCCCGCTGATGCTGCCCATGTTGGGGCTGCCGCTGCTCTTTGGCGCCGCTCATTTGGGCGCATGGCTGCTGCGTCGTTATGCGGATAGTCGCCAAATCCTGCAGAATGCAGCGCGGGCGTGGACCCCGGAAGCCACGACGCGTGAGTCGGTTCTGCTGGCGGCGGCGCTGGCCATTTTGACCGTGGCCGGGCTGTTTTGGTTGCTGGCATTTGTCAACAACCAGCAGCTGGATGTGGGCATTGTTTGGATAACGATGCTCATTTTGGGGGTGGCCGGTGTGCTGATTGTGGGCTTTGCAATTTGGACCAATCAGTGGCAAAGCATTGCCATCCTGGGGCTCTATATCGGCGTGCTGCTGCTGGCGGCCACGCTGAGCAGCAATTGGCAGCTCAATCAAACCGATGCGCCGCGACAGCCCGAGGGCTTTTTTGCCGATATCAGCGCTGACGATGTGCGCAATTTGGCTGATGATATCGGCATGCTCAGCTCGCAGCGGGTGGGCGATCCCCACGAAATTCCGCTGATTGTGCAGATGCGCGCCGCGCCCGACCCGGTGTTGGCCTGGTACCTGCGCGATATGCGTAAGTTGACCTGGGCGCTGGCGCCTGCCGCCGCGGCGAGCGGCGCACAGATGCCGCTGGTGGTGAGCTTTGCCGAAGACGCGCCCGCCGTGCTGCCCGCTGAAGGATACGCCGGCAGCCATTATCAGCTGCACCTAAAGTGGCTGCCTTCAGCTTTGATGAAGCAAAATGGGGAGCGTGTTGAGGGCCAATCGTGGTCTGAGCGTATGGCGCAAGCTTGGTCGTCCAAATACCGACCGCTGTTGCGCTGGATGCTTTTCCGCAAGATCGGCCAGGACCCGCCGGTACAGCGCGTAGTGTTGTGGGCGGCGGGCTATTAGTGGATTCGTAAATTTAGAACCTGCTGTGTGACAAGATGACAAGGTGATTGGGTGACAAGATTCACTTGGTCAGCTTGTCACCCAATCACCTTGTCAGGAATAAAGGGATGCTCTATGACTGAGAATGTACTGACAAATCAGGAAGCGCAGTTTGAGCGGGGCGATGTGTTGAATCGGCCGCTGACTTCGCTGCTGGTGCTGAATTGGGAAAATGTGGCGTGGCTTCTGCTGCTGATTGTGGCAGCCGTGGCCCGTTTTTACGATGTGGGTGTGCGCGTCATGAGCCACGACGAAAGCCTGCATGCGCTCTATTCATATTATTTATACGACGCCGGCAATTATGATCACAACCCCATGATGCACGGGCCGCTGCTCTTTCACATGAATGCGTTTATGTACTTCCTTTTTGGTGTGACTGACGCCACGGCGCGCATTGTGCCGGCGCTTTTTGGCATGGGCACCGTTTGGATGGCGCGGCTCTATCGTCCGTACATTGGGCGCACCGGCGCGCTGATTGCCGGCGTTCTGATTGCCGTGAGCCCCAGCTTGCTCTTCCACAGCCGCTACATCCGCAACGACATTTATATTGCATTTTTCACCATGCTTTGGATTTATGGCGCTTTCCGCTATCTAGACACGCGCCAGTTTCGCTATCTGGTCACCATGATATTGGGTATGGCCTTTGGCTTTGTGGCCAAAGAAAATCACTTTATGACCGGCGCCATCATTGGCGCCTTCTTTGCCTCATTGGCGCTGTGGCAGAGTATTAGCGAGCGCGTCTTTATTGTGATTGCCCCCATGATCTTTGGCGCCGGCGGCTGGTACTTTTTCCACGTACGCGACCAAGATTCGGTGGCGCTGCTTATATTAGGGGTGGCCGGGCTGGCCACATTGGGCTTGGCTATCTACTTTTTGCTGGGCAACGGCTGGCCCAAGCTGCGTCGCAACAGCGCGGCCGATCTGGCCATTGTCATGGTGACAATGATCATGCCCTTTGCGTCACCTTTTCCCTATGTGCTCATGGGGTGGGAGCAGCCCGATTGGCAGAATGCTTCCACCATTACAGACGACATTAAGCTGAAATATGGCGTGCTGGTCTTGGGATTGACGCTAGCGGCAGCGGCTATTTCCTTCTTCTGGTTTGGCATGCGCCGCAGCGCCAGCAATACCGACGAAGAGAATGTGGAAGCCGCGGGGCTGCTCGATTTTTGGGGGTGGGGACAACTCATGTTGCTCTTCTGGACCATTGAAGTTCTCTTCTTTACCACCTTCTTGACCAATACTATGAATGGGCTGGCCACCGGCATTGTGGGCAGCTTGGGCTATTGGATTGCGCAGCAAGAGGTGGCGCGTGGTGGTCAACCGCCCTATTACTATCTGATGCTGGGCAGCTTGTATGAGTTTTTGCCCATGATACTCAGCGGTGTGGGCGGCGTTGTGATGCTCTATTGGCTCTTTCGGAAGCCGACTTGGGACCCCACTCCGACTGCCGATTTACCGGTGGACGTGCCGCGCGTGCTGGCCGAAGAACATAAAGATAAGCTGCTGGACGAAGCGGCCGATTGGAATCATTACGCCCGCTATTTGCGCGCCAATCGCGCCTACTTTGTTGTCTTCTGCCTCTGGTGGGTCATCGGCAGCTGGGCGGCCTATACGGTGGCCGGTGAAAAGATGCCGTGGCTCATGGTGCACATGGCGCTGCCCATGTGCGTTTTGGGCGGCTGGTACACGGGCCGCTTGCTGTGGCGCATTGATTGGCGGAAGGCGCAGGCGCAACGCGGCTTATGGCTCATTGGCGCGTCACCGGCGCTGATTGTAACGCTGGTGCAGGTGTTGCGCAGCACGCCCAATGGCGAGCGCAGCCTGGCCGAACTGGGCGTGGCCACCCAGTGGATTTTGGGCTTGATCATTCTGGCCGGGCTGCTCTATCTGTGCTGGCGCGGGATGCAGCGCATTGGGTGGCGATCTGGCCTGCGGCTCATGGCTACCGGGCTGGTGGCGCTGCTCTTCCTGCTGACCGTGCGCTTTAGCTACATGCTCAATTACATCAATTACGACATGGCCACCGAATATCTTGTCTATGCCCACGGCGGGCCGGACATTAAGACCGCGCTGGCCGAAATTGACAAGATTAGCGAGCGCACCGTGGGCGGGCGCAACATCGAGGTGGCTTACGATGACGACTCTTCGTGGCCGCTGAGCTGGTACATGCGGCTCTATCCCAACAATCGTTTCTATGGCGCCAACCCCAACAGCGACAACATGAAGGCGCCGGTGATCATTGTGGGCTCTAAAAACTTTGACGCGGTGCGCCCCTACGTCTCGCGTGATTATGTCAAGCGCACCTATCGCCAGGTTTGGTGGCCGGATCAGGGCTACTTTTTCCTGACCTGGGACCGCTTCTGGAGCACCATCACCGATCGCACCAAAATGGAAAACATTTTCCAGATTGTCTTCTATCGCCGCTATCGCGATGACGCCGACCCCAACAAGTGGCGCGATTTGACCCAGTGGCCCCAACGTCACGAGTTTGAAATGTGGGTGCGCCGCGACATTGCCGCCGAAATTTGGGATCTGGGCGTGGCGCCGGTGACTGAAGATCCCAACAGCATTTATGCGCAGGCGCGCGCCAAGGAAATTTCGCTGACCGCCAGCAGCGTGTACAATACGGTATATGGCGACAAAGCGCTGCTGCGGCCGCGCGCCGTGGCGGTTGGACAAGACGGCACGCGCGCCATTGCCGACTCGGGCAACAACCGGGTGGTGATTCTAGACGCAGCCGGCAATTTTGTAACCGCCTTTGGCAGTCGCTGCTATTTGGCCGAAGGCGAATCCAGCGGCTGTGTAGACCCCGATGGCGACGGCCCGCTGCAAATGGGGGACGGCCAATTTGCCCAATATGGCGCCGATTCGGACGGCATGTGGGGCATAGCCGTGGCCGCCAATGGCGAGATTTTTGTGGCCGATACGTGGAATGGCCGCATACAGGTCTTTGACAGCCAAGGCCAGTTTCTGCGCAAATGGGGCTATTTCAACACGACCAACAGCGAACTTGGCGATCCGCTGTCCATGTTTGGGCCGCGCGGCATTGCGCTGGATCTGCAAGGTAATCTGCTGGTGGCGGATACGGGCAACAAGCGCATTCTCCAATTTACCCCCACCGGCGAAGCGCTCAACCAAGTGGGCGGTGGCGGCGTGGTGGGTGGCCGCTTTGAAGAGCCGGTGGGCGTGGGTGTGGACCCACGCGACGGCAGCGTTTTTGTGGCCGATGCTTGGAACCGGCGCATTCAGAAGCTGGCGCCCGATCTTTCCTTTGTGGCCGAATATGCGGTGCCGGGTTGGGAGAGCCAGGAGATCTTCCATAAGCCCTATGTCGCGGTGGCGCCCAATGGCGATATTTATGCCAGCGACCCGCAAATGTACCGCATCTATGTCTACGCCGCAGATGGCGCGCTCAAAGCCGCCTTTGGCAACTATGGCGCCGACATGACGCAGATCGGCTTACCCACCGGGCTGGCTATCGATGCCACCTCTAATTCTATCTTAGTGGCCGATGCGGATAACAATCGGGTGATGGTCTTCCCGCTGCTGCCATAATTAGCTAGTCAGCATTTCAGCGAGTCAGCCGGTCAGCTTTTGGCTGACTCGCTGAAATGCTGACTGGCTGACTCGCTAACCATTGAGTTCTCCCCATGACGGGCCTGCCCAAGATCAACAAACTATTCATTGCCGCCGTGGCGATTCTGCTGGCCATTTGGGGGCAGCGGCGGTTGGCGCTCTTTAATGAGTTTGATGCACTGGCGCTGTATGGACTGGCGGCTGTGCTCTTTTTGTGGACCTTTCGCACGGCGCGGTTTGAGGGCATTGGCCACGGTTTTACATGGCCAAACATGAAAGCCGCCGCCAAAGATTATCTCCGTTTAATTCCCAATTCTTCTCGCATTGTATCGAATAATCCCGCGCTGACCGGCGCCCAAAAATCACGCCGGCAACGCGCGTTCGCCTGGCTGGCCATTGGGCTGGGCGGGTTGATTGCGCTGGGGGCCAATGGACGGGCGCTGTGGCTTTTTCATCTGGATTTTGAGCGGCCGCAAGCGCTGGCCTGGCCGCTCTATGTGGGCAGCATTGCGCTCTTTCTGGCCGTCATCTGGCTGCTGGATCTGGCCTGTGGGAATGCGGAAACCGCAGTTCCACAGGCGGAGGCCACATCGCTGGTCGATGCAACATCGTCAGCAAAAACATGGCTCTCATGGAGATATCACCGCCGCTGGCTGCTTGGCGCCCTGTTCGTGATTTTGGCCGTGGCGGCTTTCATGCGGCTGTATCGCTTTGGCGATCTGCCCTTTGGCACCTGGTACGATGAAGCCGCGGCGGGGTTGCTGGCCCAGCGCATGCTGAATGACCCCAATTGGCGGCCCGTGTTTCCCGGCTCCATCAACGTAACCGCACACTATATTTACCTGGTTTATACATCATTCAAGCTGTTTGGCATCAGTACGCAGTCCGTGCGCGCGGTCAGCGTGCTCATGGGGCTGGCGGCCATTCCGGCGGCCTATTTGCTCGGGCGGGAGCTGTATGGCCGCACGCTGGGGTTGGGCTTTGCGCTGGTAATGGCCGTGGCGCGTTGGCACGTGAACTTTAGCCGCATTGGCATGTACAACATTGCCACGCCGCTGTTTGAACTGCTGGCCGCCGGCTTTTTGCTGCGCGGCATCCGTCGCAACCGCTTTATCGACTTTGGGCTGGCTGGGCTGGCTTTGGGTTTGGGACTCTGTTTCTATCCGGCCTTCCAGCTTTTTGTGGCCGCGCTGGGTCTCTTTGTGCTCTACTTGCTGCTTACCCAGCGCGGCTTTTGGCAAAGGTATTGGTCCAAGCTGCTGCTCATGACGCTGCTGGCGGCCATGATTGCCGGGCCGCTGGTCTACTTTGCTTATGAGAAGCCGGACGTCTATTTTGCGCGCACCAAAGATACCTCGCTTTGGGCCAAAACCGCGCCCGAGAAACGCGTTGGCGCGCTGCTGGAAAATACACGCAAACATCTGCTCATGTTTCAGCAAGCGGGTGACCCCAATGGGCGGCACAACATTCCCGGCGCACCTATGTTGGACACATATACGGCGGCGCTCATGGTGTTGGGCGTGTTGCTGGCGCTGCGTTGGGTCTGGAGACCGCGGGGCTTGCTGCTGCTGCTCTGGTTGCTGATCCCGCTGTTGGGCGGCATTTTGTCGCTCGATTTTGAAGCGCCCCAATCGTTGCGCTCCATTGGCTCGCTGCCCGCCGCCTATCTGCTGGCTATGTTGCCACTCTATTTTGTGCGGCAGGAATGGCGGCAGTCCGTGGAGGGCTATTTCCCGCGCACATTTGTCTGGCCGCTGCTGCTGCTGCTGATCCCCATTGCGTATAGCAACTATTATGACTATTTCCAGCGCTGGGCCTATAGCTTTCCGGCCTGGAGTTCATTTTCCACGGCAGAAACGCTGGCCGCCCAGGAGATGAATGGGATCAACGCACAGACCGACATCTATTTGACCTCCTTCTTTGCCGGGCACCCGGCCATTAACTTTTTGACCCAGGGTGAAAAGCAATATACGCGGCTGGACACAACGGCGCGGTTTCCGCTGCCGCTGCCGCCGGACAAAGCGGTCGTTATGATTTTCAACACAGAGACGCGCGACATGCTGGACGACATTCGCCGCCTCTATCCCAATGCGGCCATTGATGAAATTGGGCCGCCGTTTGGCGGGCCGCCCGTGCTCTTTGTGGCGCACCTGACACCCATCGATATTGCCGATATTGAAGGGCTGATGGGCGCCTACTATCCCACTGACGATTGGTCGGGGCCGCCGGCGCTGATGCGGCAGGATGCCACGCTGCGTTTTGACTGGCGCAGCCAAGCACCGTTGGCCATGCCCTTTTCGGTCGAGTGGGAGGGCGTGCTGCATGTGGAGACGTATGGCGAGCATCGCTTTTTTGTACAGGCGCCCGCCTATATGGAGCTGTACATTGGCGAAGAAAAGCTGATCAGTGGTGAAGGCGATCAGGCGGCGGGGCTGGTGCTGGCCAAGGGCGACCACGCCATCCGCTTGCGCGCCGTGGGCGGGCCTGGTCCGCTCAGCCTGTCGTGGCGACCACCCGACCGCGATATTGAACTGGTGCCGTCCAACGCGCTTTACGTGCCGCCAGTCACCAATAACGGGTTGCTCGGTTCGTTCTATGCCAATGACAGCTGGGCGCCGCCGGTTTCGTTTGCCCAGATCGACGCCCGCTTTGATATGTATTTCCACGTGCCGGCGCTGCCGCGGCCGTATACGGTGGAGTGGACGGGCAAGATCGCCATTCCGCAAACGGGCAACTATTATTTCGGGCTGGAGTCGATTGACGAATCGACGCTCAATATTGATGGTCAAGAAGTGGTCAGCGCCCAGGTGCGCAACCAGCTGAGCGAAAAGCCCATTGCGCTGGCCCAGGGCCTGCACGATATTCGCATCCGCTACAGCGACCGCACCGACCACACGCATATCAACTTTTTCTGGACGCCGCCGGGCGGTGCGCGCCAAATTGTGCCGGAGCAGGTGCTCTTCCCCCCACAGGCCAACTATGCGCGCGTCTCGGTGCCGGACATGCGCCAGCTGCTCTTTGACCCAGATCGGGCCGGCGCCCCCATTGTGGTCAGCCCGCAGCTCGATGGGGATGTGCACATTGTGCAGCGCGGGCTGAACCAGCCCAAGGGCATTGCCGTGGGGCCAGACGGCTCGGTGTACGTGACTGAGATGGGCGCCCGCCAGCTGCTGGTCTTGTCGCCCGACGGTGAGGTGGTGCGCACGGTGACGGGTATGCCCGGCGCCGGTGGTGAAGAGCCGTTTGTCGAGCCGTTCGATGTGGCGGTGGATAGCCGGGGCCAAGTTTATGTGCTGGATGCGGGGGCGGCGCGGCTGCCCATTTTTGCCGCCAATGGCGACTATCTGCGCGACGCACCGGGCGACCCGCTCTATTTTGACCGCACGCGCGGGTTGACTGTTGACACACAGAATCGGCTTTGGCTGGCGGCCACGGCCTGGGGCAGCCTGGTGGCCGAAAACGCCGCCGGTGAGCAGCTCTTTAACGCGCCGGTTTGGCCCGGTGAAGATTCACAGCCGGTGGATGTGGCCATTGGCGCCGGCGATCATATCTTTGTGGTGGACGCCAACCTGCACAAGCTGATTCGTTTCGATGCCAGCGGTCAGCGGCTGTTGGCTTGGGAGCTAACGCCGACCAACACATTAGATGCGCCGCATCTGGCCGTGGATGCCGATGGCTTCGTCTATCTCTCCGAGCCGGAAGATAGCCGCATTGCCCAGCTGGACCCCACGGGCGAGCGCGTGGGCGAATGGTTGCTTATGAGCGAGCAGGGGGCGCCGGTCAAGCCCATTGGCGTGGCGGTGGATGGCGCGGCGCGGCGCGTCTGGTATGTGGATACGGCGTTTGGTGAGGTGGGCTATGTGGAACGGCCGGTAGGGGAGTAAGGAGTAGAGAAGTAAAGGAGTAGGGTGATTTCGACAAGCTCAGCCCCCGCATAACCTGAATAGTTACGGATATTGATTAAAATAGGTCATCTCATCTGGCGCAGCAGGATGAGCTCAAGGTGCTGCATTAGCAAAATGGCGAATTGGCGGCGCGGTTGACGAGGCTGGACGGGGAATAAGGAGGGCGTAATCCAATCGCTGAGAGCAATTTATGCAATCATAGATTGGACCATTACCAGATTGTTGAAAGGTTTGCCGCTCGAATTTGCTGATCACGCGTCACCAGCGGCAAACCGAATGCGAGAGCTGTGGCTGCAATAATGCGATCTGGCATCTCGGGTACGGTAGCCCGCGGTATCTGCCGTACAGATTGCGTTACCGCAAAATCAAGAGGAATCAATGCCAGGCCACCGGCTGGATCACCAATTTCATGGTTGATTTTTTCCAGTACCTCCTGTTGCAAGCGACCTTTCTCAACCAGATAGGTAATTTCCACCAGCGAAATAGCGGCAATATAGACAGGTTCCCCCGCTTCCACGGCCTCTTCTATTGCTGCTAGAGATGGCGCGGAGAGTCGCTGAGGTGCAAAGAGCATCCAGATTGCGATATGGGTATCAACAACGACAGCGCTCACAGTTCGATATCTCGCGGAAAATTTCCCCACAACTCCTGCCTTGCCTCTGCAATTTCTTGTGCGGTAATTTGGATTTGCAGATCCGCAAATAGACCAATGGGATTGCGTCTTGAAGAGGGTTGTTCAACGATTTGTTTTGTTTGCAAGAATTGAACAAAATCTAACACTTCTTGCTTTTTATCTGTTGGTAATGTCGCGAGATGCTGCAAAACTGCTTGTTCAATTGTCATAGATTTACCTGTTCGAACTACTATACCTGGCGCCGGCATAGATTAGGCCCTTAACCGATTAGCATCGACAACAAATTGTCGATATGAAGAGCCTTCAACAAAGTTGCTGCCGCAGACTCCCTTTGGTCCGAAGGCGACTTGAGCCCCGGCGAAGGCCCAAATATATAGCATGCATACTGGAGTAGAAAGTGCTAATTTATGCCAGCAGCGACTATCCTTCTTGACTTCAATTAGGAAATATTATCACTATTCAGCTACCACGTCAACGGAATCGGCATCCTGACAATGATGGGAATAGAAGGAGAGAAAGGGGAAGTTTGTGGTGTCGTCTCCCCCCTTTCCGCATTTACCGCAGCAGGCGGCGATAGAGCAGAAGTTGCAGCACCATGTAGAGAAGGCCCAGCAGGATGGCGGGCGGCCAGAGCGAAATGCCGGTGGCGCTGCCGGCAAAGACCAGGGCCGCGCCCAGCGTAACGCCGCCGATGATGGCCACTTGCAGCGTTAGCAGGAAAGAGATGCTCCACGGCTTAAATTTGGCCGGCAGCGAGGCATTGGTCCACATGAATGCGGTGTCAAGCGCCTCTTCGGGCAGGTATTGTGTATAATAATCTTTGATCTGGTTCATGGCCAGCACGGTCTCAAACCAGGCTTGGCGCAGCCGCACCAGCTGCAAAAGCACCAGCAGCCCCGACAGGCTGAGCGCCAGGAATAGAATCACAAAGCCCCAATAAATGGGCCCCGACTGCACAAGCTGCGTTTGCGCGCTGGTTATGGCCAGGATCAGGCTGCCAACCGACGCCACATAAAAGGTGGAGACGCGCGAGCGGTCTTCGTTGGTCTGAAAGGCCACCTGAGCTAGATAGGTTTGCTCGGCCAGGAGCAGATCGTTGGCGGATAGCGTTTCGTTTGGCATGTGACTATTTTGCATTGAGTTGGGCGTGGCGACAAATTGGTGAATTAATTATTGCACCCGTTTATGACAGAAACAGCCTTGAGACGATACTGCTGCAAGCGCCAAATAACCCGATGGGCCATGTATGCATCTGTATGCATCTGCGTATATCTGGGGTTCATGCCGGCTGCCATCAGCGCGCAGGAGGCCCCCACCGTTGCGCCCAATGCCGTAACGACGCCGGCCCCAACGCCCACGCTCAATCCCACGCAGAATCAGATGGATGGCGCAACGACGCTGCACGGCTTTGATGAGCCGCGTACCTATGTGGTCAAAGCGGGTGACACATTGCTCACGGTAGCGTTGGAGACCGGTCTGGACTTGGCCGACGTTTATTGCGCGGTGGCGCCCGCTTTCCAACGCGAGCAGCCGCTGGTAATTGGCGACGTGCTTTCAATTCCGCCTGCTTCTACGCGCTGTCATCAGGTAGTTGAGGGCGAGACGCTGGCGTTGATTGCGGCGCATTATGGGGTGACGCCCGATGCCATTGTGCACGTTGTCTGGAATCAATTGGCTTTTACCGACACCCAGATGCTGACGCCGGGCATTCATCTGCGCATTCCAGCGACGGATGGCATCCCCAGCGCTAATGGCGAAGCGGGCGCCGATCTGGCGTGGATGCTGCAACAGCCAGTCCAGGCCATGGCGTTTGTGGGCTATGCCGTGGGCGGTGCGCAACCCGCGCCAGCAGAAGCGCCCGTGCCGGAGAATTGGCCCTTTGGCAGCGGCAACTTTCGCTGGCCCACCTACGGCTGGCTCAGTCAGGATTATAGCTCCGCGCATCGGGCGCTGGATATTGCGGCGCCGCTGGGCACGCTGGTCACGGCGGCTGACCGCGGCGTGGTGATCCGCGCCGGCTGGAACGACCAGGGCTATGGCAACTTTGTGGTCATCGATCACAACATCGACTACGTAACGCTATATGCGCACCTGAGCGAGATTTTTGTGGCGGAAGGTCAAGTGGTGGCGCCGGGGCAGCCGCTGGGCCGTATCGGCTCTACCGGCAACAGCACGGGCCCACATCTGCACTTTGAGATTCGCGACTTTGGCCGACTGACCGATCCAATACCACTGTTGGTGAGGTAGAGTGGATAATCAAATGCCCTCTTGATAGCCACTTTTTCTGCGTATTTACGGCATACCCCATCTCGCGTAATTTGTGCGCGCTGGCTGTAAACCAGTGACGGGCGCCCCAAATTTGCGTGGCCGCAGATTCCAGCGCGGCCTGTTTCCAGGCTTGAAAAAAATAATAAATTGGTTCATCGGGCATCATGCGGTGGATCAGGCTTTTGGGCAGCACGGCCTGAAAGGCCGCTGGGTCAAAACCAGCGCGGAAGTTAAGGCTGAAGACCAGCGCCTCCAAGCAATAACCGTTGTCAACGTCATCACGCTGGCGGGCCAGATTGGCCACCCACAGCCGCCCATGTGGGTCGGAGGTGCCTTCCAGCAGCAGACCGCCCGGCATCAAGCTGCGGCACATTTGGCGGTAGGCCGTGGGGACGGCGCTTTCTTCGTACTGCCGCAGCACGTTGAAGGCGCGGATGGCGCGGGCGCTTTCGCTTTGACCGGAAGCCGTGGGTTGCAGCGGTAAATTAAAACCGCCCAGTCGGAAATGCGTTCGTGCATCGGCGTGGGGCTGCGCAACTTCTACGCGCACCGGGTCAATCTCTACACCCAGCACGGGAAGCTGTGCATTGAGCCGACGCAGCCGTTGGGCGCTTTCCAGCGTGGTAATGGGTTCGGCCCCGTAGCCCAGGTCGACAAAATAGGCGCCATCCCATTGGGCGCCCTGGCGACGAAAGAGCGCGGGATCATAAGCGGCCAGAAAATTGTCCACGCGCCGCAATCGGTTGCGGGCGGTTTTGCCGCGCGTTGGCTCGCCTTGTGGCCGCCGCGACTGGCTGTGCGGATGGGGCGAAGCGGGGGCAAGCGTGGCGCGGGATTTGCGCATGCGGTGCCAAATCCCTTACACGCGGGCGATGAGGGCGTCGGCAAAGGCGCGGCTCAGCACTTCGTAAGAGCGGGTGGCCGTGGCCAGCGGATCATAATCGGGGCGGCGCTGCACCATCATGCTGATCTCCGTGGAAACAACGCCATGGTAGCCGTGGGCCTGCATGGCTTTTAAATAGCGCACATAGTCGAATTCGCCCTCACCAGGGATTAAATATTGGTGATTGGGCGAGAGCCCCAGCTCATCCTTGACGTGGGTGTGAGCGGTGTAGGGAACGAGCTTGGCTACCGACTCTTCAATGGGGATGCCCACCACGTTGAAATGGCTAATGTCAAAATTGATGCGAATGGCGGGCGATTCGACTTGCTGCATAATGCCCACGGTTTGGGCGGGCGTTTCTACGGCGGCGCCCACGTGATGTTCCAGCGCCACAATTACATGGCGTTCTTGCGCATAGTCACCCAGCGCGTTGAGGCGCTCAATAAGCAAAGGTTGCTGCGTTTCCAGGTCGCCTGGTTGACCGCCAAAGCCGGAGATGACCACCGGCGTCTGCGGGCGATCTAAGCTGTGGCTTTTTTCCGCTATATCGGCGGCTAGGTCGATGGTGCGTTGCACATAGCGACTGTTTTCGGCATAGCGTGCGGCATCCGCTTCAATCAGGCTGAGATAGGACGAGACGGCCGAGAGAACTAAATTGTGCTGTTCCAGCAGCTGTAGGATGCGCGTCACTTGGCCATCGTCGAGCTGATCCAGCGCCGTGCTAAAGCGAGGCAGCACGCCGATCTCTACGGCGTCAAAGCCCAGTTGGCCCAGATGGGCCAGGGTTGTGTCTATGGGCAAATCGGGCATGCCCCAGGTGCTATAGCCGAGTAGCATTGGTTTTCTCCTCAGGAATGATTCTCACTTTTTTTTAGATGGTTTCATTGTACGGTGCGGCCTGGGTGGCGTCAAATTGCCCAAGCGCGGCAAGGAAAATCAGCAGACCGCCATAACAAACAATAGCGTCGGATTCATCAATCGAGACCGATGCTGGATCGCCAACACCGTTGCGGTGTACTAAACATTGAAATTGACGTGGTATGTTACATGCTCACCAGCGCCCGATGGAGCCTCTGGACGCCAGTGACAATCTCCTGTTCATTTAACATGGCATAGCCCAAGACCAACCCTTGTCTGGTTTCCGGCCATAAACTGTAGCTTGAGAGGGGCATCACTTCCACGCCCTGTTGCGCGGCCGCGGCGGCGACTATCTCATCGTCTAGTCCGTTCTTGAGCCAGCCAACCAGATGCAGCCCGGCCGGCGCCGGATCTACTGTGAGGACCGAAGCCAATTCTTGGGCAATGGCGTCAATCAGCACGGCTTGGCGACTGGCATAGAGCGTGCGCATGCGCCGGATGTGGCGGGCAAAGTGTCCTTCGGTGATAAAATCGGCCAACACGGCCTGATCCATGGCCGAGAGATAGCGATGACCGCGCTGTAGCGCTTGGGTAAAGACGGCTGTTAGCGACAGCGGCGCCACCAAATAGCCCAGACGCAGCCCTGGAAAAAGGACTTTGCTAAAGGTGCCGGTGTAGAGCACGCGGTTTTGGGGACCTTGCACATCGATTCCTTGCAGGGCCGGCAGGGGACGGCCGTGATAGCGATATTCGCTGTCATAATCGTCTTCTAAGATCCACGCCTTGGAGCTATGCGCCCATTCGAGCAGGGCCAAACGACGGCTGGCGCTCATGGTAACGCCCGTGGGGTATTGATGGGACGGCGTAATGTAGGCCATGCGCCCGTGGGGCTCTGCACGAATGCCGGCGACGACCGATAGCCCCTCGGCGTCCAGCGGCACCGGCACTAACTTGGCGCCAGCGCCCAAAAGCGCCGCCCGCGCGCCGCGATAGCCGGGGTCTTCGATCCAGACCGGGTCGCCGGGATCGAGCAGCACGTGGGCAATGAGATCCAGCGCATGTTGGGAGCCGGCGGTAATGAGCACCTGTTCCGCCGTGCAGTGAACGCCGCGCGCCGTGCCCAGATATTGGGCCACGGCCTGCCGTAGCGGCCCATAGCCGGCTGCATCTCCATAGGTGAGCAATTCCGGCGGTGGATTGCGCCAGCGGCGGGCAACCAGGCGCGCCCAGACATCATGGGGGAACGCATCAAGCGCCGGCACTCCCGTGCGAAATGCACGCGGCGGCGTCCCCTCGGTTTGTACATTGCCCATTGGCGTAGCAGCAATCGAATGGTGGCGTTTGGAGACCAGCGCCGCCGTGGAGCCTCTCTGTGTGAAAATTGACGTCCGTGGCGTGCGCGCATGCAGCAGATCATCCGGCAGGGCGGAGCTAACATAAGTGCCGTCGCCGACTCGGCTCTCCAGATAGCCTTCCGCCACGAGCTGATCAAAAGCAGCGGTCACTGTATTGCGCGATACGCTTAGGCTGCGGGCCAGGTCGCGCGTCGACGGCAGCCGAGCGCCCGAACTGATCTGACCCGCTAGAATCGCGTCGCGCAGGGTGGTGTAAAGCTGCGCATAGAGCGACACGGCTTGGGTTGGATCGATGGAAAGAATGGCGACATCAAAGGCAGTGGCTTGCTTTACCAAAATTGGCTCCATGACTTTATAAAAAATGGCCCTTGTTGGGTATCCATTTTACGCTAGAATGGAGTGGGTGGCGAATGGATAGAGCAACCTAATAAAACTGATAAATGAACGGAGAATCAAACGTGAGCGAATTTGCAAAAACCGAACAGAATCGGGTGCGGCGGCTGCCGGCGCGCGGTGCATACGACAAGGCGACCATCTATCCCATTGTTGATCAAGCCCTTATCTGTTATGTGGGATTGGTGGAAGAAGGCGGGCAGCCGGTGATCATTCCCACGCTTCACGCACGGCGGGATGATGAGATCCTGCTGCATGGGGCGACGACCAGCCGGCTGCTCAAATATGCGGCCACCGGTGCGCCGCTTTGCATTACAGTGGCCAATATTGACGGGTTGGTGCTGGCGCGTTCGGTCTTTCACCATTCGGTCAACTATCGTTCTGCCGTTCTTTTTGGCCGCGGCGCGCTGGTGGAGAATGAAGATGAGAAGATGGCGGCCCTGGCGGCATTTACCGAGAAGCTGATTCCGGGGCGCTGGGACGACGCGCGCGGGCCCAATGCGGTCGAATTAAAAGCCACGTCGGTTGTGGCGGTGACCATTGAGAGCGCATCGGCCAAGGTGCGCACGGGTCCGCCCAAAGACGATGACGAAGATTATGCGCTGGACGTGTGGGCCGGCGTGGTTCCCATTCAGCAGCACTTTGGCGCGCCCGAGGCCGATCCGTTGTTAAATGACCATGTGGCCCTGCCCGGCTATTTGCACGCGTTGTGCAATCGCTCCCTATAAATACGGTATGTCTGCTTAGCCGCAACTTCTTCCTCACGAGGAGGCTTGGGCAAGCGTTGAACATCAGCTTAAGATACATGATGGCTCTGTGCGTAGCACAACCGCCATCATACAAGTCCTAGGTTTTGTAGAAAAGGCCTCCCACCTGTGGAGGCCTTTTTCGTCATGGAAGTAGGGATTAAGTTAGGCCATCGTGTACCATTTTCTTATTCAAGCTGGGTCTTTAGAATGAAGGCCTTCCGATTTACCTTTTAACAAATTTCAAAAACAATCGCGGAGCGAGACATGGAATCATTTGCGCAGTTAGTGGTTGCGGCGCAGGCCGGCAATGTTGCCGCCTTTGGCGAACTGGTGCGGCGCTTTCAGGATATGGCCGTGGGCTATGGCTACTCGATCTTGCAGGATTGGTACCTGGCTGAAGATGCGGCCCAGGAAGCATTTATTGAGGCGCACCGGGTGTTGCAGCAATTGCAGGAACCTCATGCATTTCCAGCCTGGCTTCGGCGGATTGTCTTCAAACATTGTGACCGTTTTACGCGGGGCAAACGACCCGTATTGGTGGCGCTCACGGAAGCCGCCAACCTGGCCGACGCCATTCAACCGGCCACGGAAATGGAAGGAGCAGAAATGCGCCAGCAGATCATCAATGCAATCCGTTCGCTTTCCGCCGAAGAGCAGGCCGTGATCACGCTCTTCTACATGGGCGAATATGCGCACAGAGAAATTGCGGCGTTTCTGGAACTGCCGACTGCCACGGTGAACAACCGGCTGCGCAGCGCCCGCAAACGGCTACAGGAAAGGATGATGAAAATGGTAACCGAAAATTTACAAGCAGAGCGCCCTTCGCGCAACGATGAATTTGCCCAACGGGTGTTGACCTTTATCAACGCCGCCGACAGCGGCTATGCCGATGAGGTAGCCGCGACTTTGGCGGAACATCCAGAATTGGTTGATGAAAAGGGTCGGGCGCGCTACTCGACGCGGGATGTGCGGGCGCTGCACTATGCGCTCAACTATGGCCACACCGATGTAATCGAAAAGCTGCTGGCCGCCGGCGCCGAGATCAACGCCAAAGCGGATGAAAGCTGGGCGCCCATTCACTACGCATTGCGCGGCGCTCATCCCGAACTGGCCCCCATGCTCGTCGCAAAAGGTGCAGAGGTGGACATCTACGCGGCCGCCGGTCTGGGTGATCTGCCGAAGGTGCAAGCCCTAGTCGAAGCGGAGTCGGAGCTGATTTACCGACGTGGACCCAGCGGCGCCACCGCGCTACACTTTGCTGCGACTGCCGCCGTGGCCGCTTATTTGCTGGGGCAAGGCGCCGACGCCAACACCCAAGATGATCGAGGGCGGACGCCGCTGACCTGGAATCCAGGAATTACAGAGGTCGTTGATACACTGCTGGCCCACGGCGCTGAGATCATCGATATCTTTCAAGCCTGTGCGCTGGGCGATGTGGCGCGGGTGACCCAAATGCTGGATGCTGACCCGTCTCTGCTGCACCAGCGCAAAGACCCGCGCACGGGGACGCCGCTGCATGTGGCCGCCGACAAGGGGCAGATCGAAGTGGCGCGACTGCTGATCGAACGGGGCGCCGTCGTCAACGCCACAACCGATTCCGGCAACATAACGCCCATGCACGATGCGGCCTTTAGCGGGCGCGTCGAAATGGTCAAGTTTCTCTTGACGCAAGGGGCCGATGCAGCGGCGCGCGATACCGAGTTCAATGCCACCCCGCTAGCCTGGGCGCGCTTTAATGGGCAGGGTGATGTTGTTGCTGTGTTGGAGTCAAAAATTCCCTAAACCGCATTGTGACACGGGCGAAATTTTAACATACCAGATGTTCCCTTGGGCTTAACTCCCACGGCGTGAACTGTAAAGTTCAGGAGGGCGCCGAATCGTTGTTAACCGTATGTACCGTTCGTATCGGGGAACACACAAGCCATAAAGATGGAAGCAGCATGCCAATTACACCAACAGTTACGGTATGGCGTAGGCCAACCGTTTCGCCAAGTATCCCACCGAGCAATGCTCCTAGCGGTATCATGCCCATCGTCAAAAACCGATAGCTGGCGCTGACCCGACCCAGCATTGGGTCGGGTGTCAGCATCTGTCTGAGGCTTGTCTGGCTAATATAAAAAACGGCGCCCATCATTTGCGATGCGCACTGCGCAACGCCCAATACGACAATCGCAGCAATGGGGATTGCTTTGGCCATAGGCACCAAAAGCAGAAAGAACCCTCCGATAAGATTCGCAATAATTAGCGTGTATCCGATTCCCAGGCGCTGGGCAATTGGTATGGCAATGATGGCGCCTAAAATGGCGCCTACTCCGCCAAGGGCATAAATGACGCCAAGAGCTGCTGGCGCAATTGCCAACTCCCGGATTGCGTACAATACGTACACTGCAACCATGATGTTATTAAAGAACAAATAGAGCATGCTCGATCCGGTGATGAACCGCAAAAGCGGTTCGCCGTAAAGGGTCTGCAAGCCGATGGCAATATCTGTCCATAAGCTAGTGCTGTCGTCATAAGAAGCGGGATCTGTTTCCTCGAATCGAATCGTATTTAACAGAGCCGCCGATAGGACGAGGGAAACGGCATCGACGAGGATGGCCATCGGAGCCGTGATGAGTTGCACTAACACACCCGCCAATCCTGGCCCGACTGCGCCGGCAAAGGATGTGCTGGCGACAATGCGGCTGTTGGCCTCCAATACGTGGGGCCGCCCGACCAACACGGGCAGATATGATACGTTGGCAACATCAAACACGGTGGTGCCGATGCCAAAGAGAAACAGGACACTATAGAGCTGTGCAAGTGTCAGCAAGTTGAAAACTGACGCAATCGGGATTGATACAAGCAATGCAGCACGGGTGATATCCGCCGCAATCATCAGCGGACGACGGCGCATGTGATCCACCCAACTGCCTGCAAACAGCCCAACCAGCAAGTTGGGAAGGGTCGCCATGGTCACCAGCAGCCCCATCTCAAAAGGAGATGCTTGCAAAGTGAGCGCGGCAATAAGCGGGAGCGCAAATTGGGTGATTTGGGCGCTTAATGCAGCCAATGTCTGGGAAGACCACAGGGCGAGGAAATCGGCGTGACGCCAGAGGTTCGTGTGTTGAGTCATTTCAAGCTCCTTGAGGTAAGGGTACCCGTATGGGCATAAAAAAAGGCACAAACTATACGTTTGTGCCCACCCTACCCCGAGCGAGAAAATATGTTGTACGTCCCCTGGTCATGCCGCCGTGACAACCACAGCGTTCGCTCGCGACCTGAGGACTATAAAATTGTGCTTAAGTATAGCAAAACCCGCTAAAAAGTCAATCCTATTTAATAGAGGATCGGGGTCTGCAAACTTCGCGATTGCCTTAATCGAGGATGATTTTTCGCAAACACCTTCTTGGAGGGCCAGCATTTGCAGCCTAACCATGATCGGATTTTAAGTTCACAAAATGAATGCACGTGCGATGGATGTTAAAAATAGCGTTGAGAATATTGGCAAATCGTATAGGTTGTGCTAAGGTTCAAATGAACGATTGATACTGTTGTAGATGAAAGTCATTTATCCAATGAATACACTAACAGCCCGCTTGCTCAACCTGCTTAGCCTCAACCTTCTCCTTGCGAGAGGGTTTTTGTGCTTGGGCAGGCGCTGAGCATCAGCCATAGCTGATTGCCGCGGTTTTGTAGAATGGGCCTCCTCAAGTGGGAGGCCTTTTTTTATTGGGAATAAGGATTAGGGAGTAGGGAGTAAGCAGTGGGCCGCCTGACCTGCCTACTCCCGAATCCCTACTTCCTAATCCCCAACCACAAAGAGAGGAACAGGAGACCATGAACGCGAACGGAACTAAGAACGGACATAAGCCTGCGAGCTGGCGCACGCAGCGGCGCTTTGGCATGCAAAAGGGGCAGGTCACCAAATATCGACCTTTCCCGCAGATCGAGCTGCCGGACCGGCAATGGCCCACGCGTGTGATTGACCGCGCGCCCATTTGGTGCAGCGTGGATCTGCGCGATGGCAATCAGGCGCTGGCCATCCCCATGAGCGTAGAGCAGAAAGTGGAAATGTTCCAACTGCTGGTGGAGCTGGGCTTTAAGGAGATCGAGGTGGGCTTCCCGGCGGCGTCGCAGATCGAGTTCGACTTTTTGCGCCGGCTGGTGGAAGATGAATTGATCCCCGACGACGTGACGGTACAGGTGCTGGTGCAGGCGCGCGACCATCTGATCCGCCGTACCTTTGAGGCGCTGCAAGGCGTCCAGCGCGCCATTGTCCACATCTACAATTCGACCTCCGAGTTGCAGCGGCGCGTTGTCTTTAACGCCACGCGCCAAGAGGTCATCGACATTGCCGTGCGCGGCGTCAAGCTGATCAAATCGCTGGTTCCCACGCTGCCAGAGACCGACATTCAGCTTCAATATTCGCCCGAAAGCTTCTCATCCACGGAAATCGACTATGCCTTGGAAATTTGCGAAGCGGTGGTCGATGTGTGGCAGCCCACGCCTCAAAATAAAATCATCCTCAATCTGCCCGTTACGGTGGAAGTGGCCACGGCCAACGTCCACGCCGACCAGATCGAATGGTTCTGCCGCCACCTGCGCGAGCGGGAAAGCGTCATCATTAGCTTGCACACGCACAACGATCGCGGCACCGGCGTGGCGGCCACCGAAATGGGGCTGCTGGGCGGCGCCGACCGCGTCGAAGGCACGCTCTTTGGCAACGGCGAGCGCACCGGCAACGTGGACATTGTGACGCTGGCGCTCAACATGTACACGCAGGGCGTGGACCCGCAGCTGGACTTTAGCGACATCAATCGGGTGCGCGCCAGCTATGAACGCTGCACGCGCATGAAGGTCCACGAGCGCCACCCCTACGCCGGCGATTTGGTCTTTACGGCTTTTTCCGGCTCGCACCAGGACGCCATTAATAAAGGCATGAATGCCCAAGACCCCGCGCCGGGCGCGCTGTGGGAAGTGCCCTATCTGCCCATTGACCCCAAAGATGTGGGCCGCACCTACGAGGCGATTATTCGCATCAACGCCCAGTCGGGCAAAGGCGGCGTGGCCTATGTGCTGGAGACCAAGTATGGCGTCACCATGCCCAAGACCATGCAGATCGAATTTGGCAAAATTATCAATGACATTGCCGATGCCGAAGGTGAGGAGTTGAGCCCTACGGAGATTTATCAAGCTTTCAAGCAGACCTATCTGCAAAGTCATCGTCCGTTCAAGTTGGAATCGTTTCGCACCGAAACGCATTTGGAACAGGGGCGCGACCAGGCCGTCACCTGTATTGCCAAGCTGGCCGTGGACGGCGGGATCCACGAAGTGACGGCCGACGGCAATGGTCCCATCGACGCCTTTATGCGGGCGCTGAAAGAAGAGCTGGTGCCCGACTTTGATCTGGTCACCTACGCCGAGCATTCGCTGGGCTTTGGCTCCGAAGCCGAGGCCATGGCCTACATTCAGATTCAAACGCCATCTGGCGCCACTTTCTTTGGCGCGGGCACGGACACCAACATTGATCTGGCCTCGATCAAAGCGCTGCTCTCTGGGCTGAATCGGGCCTTCCAGAGCCAGCGCAGCGCGTTGGAAATGGTGGTGAAGTAACTCAGCGCAAGCGTCAGAACAAAAGCGTTGATCCCCACGTGAATCAACGCTTTTGTTCTGACATTGAACCCCATGTGGTCTCAACTGCTTGGTATCAAGCCGCTGCCGGATTTATCCGTCGCTATCACGCAGTTCGCGATTGTTCGGCGCCTTCCCTGCTCTTTGATTGACACGACGTACGCAGCGCTTGCGGTTTGCCAGGAGAAGGGAGCATCTCTGGTGACATGGTTCTTACTCTAGGCTTGCGTATGTCCTGATTGACATTGGATGACAATGTTAGTAAAATCCCTTTGGAAAGTATGGGTTGGTAAATTTCACCAAGCTAGTTGAAAATCAACCCACAAAGCCGCTCCACTTCTCCAAGCAACTTGAATGTTGGCAAGCCACGATAGAGATTGAGTTCGATTTTGTCACCAATGGCCGCTCGGGCAAAACCCGTTTAGGCCATGCAAACAACTCATTGGCTCTGACAAAACCAACAATCTATACAAACCCTGCAACCACTGAGAGGAGAATGCATCTATGAACCGTTTTCGACTGTTCCCATCTGCAATTGCCATATTTACGGTTATTGCGCTTATTGTTGCCTGTGCCGGGCCACAACAGCCGGCGCCTTCGCCCGCAGAAGAAGGCGCCGCTACGGAAGAGCCCGCGGCAGAGACTCCTGCCGAAGAGGAAGCTGCTTCCTCAGATGCCGAAGTCGAAGAGTTTGAGCTTTCGGCAGAGCTGCCGCCTTTGGCGCCCGAAGCCGAAGGAATTGAATATACCGAGGTGCCTGAACTTGCTTACGAGGGCGAAATTAGCTTTTATGCACAGGCATACACGCCCATCGAGCCAACGTCGAACACGCCCAATCCACCACGCTATCTCAATCGCATTGTTGCGGAATACGAACAGCTACACCCCAATATTAAGATCACCTTGATCCCGCCGCTGGCGCCAGGCTCCGATTACATTACTTGGGTGCGTACGCAGGCGGCCGGTCAGCAGCTACCGGATATTGTGTGGCTGCAGGCTGGACAGGTCAATGAGCAATTGCCGCGCGGTATGTTTGAATCGCTTACTGATCGGTTGGAAGAGAGCAACCCCTATATTGTGGCCGACAATCCGGGCCACGATCGCTGGTATGATGCCTTTGCCGGCTTTGTCATGGAATTTGTGCAAGCATCCGACGGCAACTGGTACCAAGTAAATGGTGACTATGTGGGTACAGCCATCTTCTACAACAAAGAGATGTTTGCGGAAGCGGGGCTTGATCCAGAAGCGCCACCGCAGAACTGGTCGGATTTCATCGCTGCCCACCAGGCGCTCAAAGATGCTGGCATGGAGGCCTTTGCCTTTCCCATGGGACCGAGTGCTTTCCTCTGGAGTTGGTGGCACCGCGTGGGGGCAACGCAATTCTATGGCGATCAATTTGCGGAGATGAATGTCGACAACAATCAGTTCCGCCTGAGCAACTATGCACGGGCGCGCAATTATGCGGTTGGGACCTGGGACACAATGGATCCCCGCTACCAGGAAACCTTCCGCATTTTGAAAGATTGGTCGCAATACTGGGCGCCAGGCGCGCTGAGCATGTCCATCGATGACACGTTCCGCATGTTTGTAAACGGCGAGGTTGCCATGTATTGGAATGGCAGTTGGGCCGTACCACAGACGCTCAATAACGACGATGTTACTTTTGAGTGGGCATCGTTTTCGATTCCCACCTTTGATGAAGCTTCTAGCGAATTTTCTACCGGTATCGCTGCCCCAATGATCGGGGGACCATCAGCTGCTTTCCAATATAGCATTCCAACTGCGGATGCCAATGCCACAATGACGCCAGAAAAATTTGAAGCGGCGGTGGACTTCCTCAAATTTCTCACGGCGCCCCAAAATGCCGGTCCAATGGTTAACGATCTTGGTTCCTTTATTCCCACTATTGAGGGTACGACGCCCCTGCCTTCCATGCAGGCGTTGATCCAATCTATGTCTAACACCGAGACAATGGGCCTTCTTGAGCTAACAATCGAAGAAGGACAGGCCAACCAGCGCTACCTGCAGGAATTCATCGGCGATCAGACCTCGATGGATGAATATATGACAAAGGTGGGCGAATTGATGCAGACGACGGTAGAAGATATGGCCACCCAGAATGATTGGGATTGGGATAATCCTCCCAAATAGTGACTGATTAATGGTCCGCAAGTAGCAGGGGAATGGAGCAGGTTCTGCCCTGCTACTTGCGACCCTATCCTTGAGGAAAACAGGGAACAAATTCATTATGCACGAACAAAGCATCGAACGGACAGGCGCAGTCAAGCCCTTGCTGCAAGGACGCCCTTCGCGCTCGATCTGGCAAACGATTCGACAGAAAGGCTCCCTTTACCTCTTTCTCATTCCTACGATCATCTTTTTGCTCATCTTTATGTATTACCCCGCTTTTACAGCGGTGCGCCTCTCCTTTTACCAGTGGGACGGCTTTGGGCCTGAGCGTTGGGTGGGGCTGCGCAACTTTGAGCGGCTCTTTACCAATAGCGTAATGCTTTCCAGCATCAACAATATGCTGATCCTGACAATAGCGCGCATTCTGATCGTGTTGACAACACCTTTGCTGGCGGCTGAATTAGTTTTTCATCTGATGAGTGACCGCTGGAAATATTGGTATCGGGTGATTTTTGTGATCCCCTTAGTAATTCCCGATGTGGTTACCTATCTGCTCTGGCAGTTTATCTTTAATCCATCGGTGGGGCTGGCCAATGTGTTGCTCAATAATCTGGGACTGAGCTTTCTAAGCAATGAATGGCTTGGCAGCCATCGTACGGTGCTGCTAAGTCTGGCGTTGGTGGGCTTTCCCTGGATCGCAGGTATCAATTTTCTGATTTATTTGGCTGGGCTTCAAAATATCCCGCGTGAGGTTCTGGATGCGGCGGCCGTCGATGGGGCAACGGGTTTCCGACGCTTTTGGCTGGTGGATGTGAAACTGATTATGGGGCAAATTAAGTTGCTGCTCATTTTGAGCATCATCTTTTCGCTGCAAGCTTTTGTCTTGATTCTCATTATGACCAACGGTGGCCCGGGATATTCGTCTATGGTGCCAGGCCTGTTGATGTACGAAGCCGCCTTTCAAGATGGGCGTTTTGGCTACGCCTGCGCAATTGGGACGGCGATCTTTGTGGTGATTTTTGTCTTGACCTACATCAATATGCGTTATATCCAGCCCGAAACAGAGCACAGTCCATCGTGAGTCAGGAGTAAGGTATGCGTTCAAAAGCTTTCCGGCACGATCTCCCACTGCATGTGGTGCTTATCATTTTAGGGATCATCACGTTCTATCCGCTGATCTTTACCCTCTTTACCTCCTTTAAAGATAACAGCCAATTCTATAGTACCTTTTGGGGACCGGCTTGGCCGCTGCATTGGGGTAATTACGCGGATGCTTGGCGACAGCTTTATCCAGTGCTGATAAACACTGTCTTTGTAGGGCTCGTAAGCGCTTTTGGCACTATATTTTTGGCTTCATTGTCTGCCTATGTATTTGCGCGCCATCGCTTTCCGGGGCACGATCTGCTCTTTTATGCGATTATCGCGCTGCTTATGATCCCAGGCGTGTTGACCCTGATCCCGCTCTTTCTGCTCGTGAAAGATCTTGGGCTGTTAAACACATATTGGGTCCTGATTTTGCCCTATATTGCCGGTGGCCAGGCCTTTGCCATCTTTGTATTACGGAGTTTTATTGCATCGCAGCCGGAGGAGATCTTCGAGTCCGCCCGGATTGATGGCGCCAATGAATTTACAATCTATCAGCGTATTGCCATGCCCATGGCAAAACCGATTCTGGGCACGCTGGCGATCTTGGCGCTGTTGGGCACTTGGAATGATTATATCTGGCCATCCGTTACGCTGCGCAACCCCGAGCTATGGACGATTTCGCTAAAACTGGTTAGCTTTAGCAGCCAGTGGGCAAGCCTGCAACAATATGGTCCCATGTTTGCTGGCTATGTGATCGCCTCGATTCCTCTCCTTATCCTCTTTATGTTTACCATGCGTCTCTTTATCGAAGGGCTGGCAAGCGGCGCGATCAAAGCCTAGTACACGACGGCCTAAGTGCGCCTACGGTTAAGAAGTTCGACTTCTCCGAGAATTCGAACTTCTGACGCCACGGCCAACCATCGGTTTATTTACGCCGTTGTGTACTAGCTATGTAAAGGAAACACCACGGGCTGAAGCCTGCGTCTGCTAGCGGAAGCCTGCTCAAGCAGGCTATTTCTAGCGTGCGCTTTAGCGTACTTTGGCTGACAGGCGCTGGTTTCAACCATTGCCGTCGTTTACTGCTTTAATTGGTTAACTTTCATAAGGGCCTGTATAGCTACGTTTACAAATTAAGACTACAAATTAAGACCAAACCCAGGAGATTTCTTCCCGCTGCGCAGATGGCGAAACGATCTGTTGCCCCCCAGTGCTTTCGGGCAGCAGATCGACTTTGATTTGCAGCAATTCGCTCAAGTGCTGCTTGAGGGCGAGATAACTTTCCAGATCGGGGTGTGAATCAAAGCGCACTACCAGTTGGGATTGGGGCAGGTTGATGGCAGGGGGCGCAGCCAAGCCAATGGCGGCGACGCTGTAGCGCTTAAAGAGCTGCTGACGATGTTTGCGCAAAACGGCGAAAACTTCTTCACGCAAGATGGCCAGCGACATATCATTCGCCATTGGCGGTGCTTCTTGCGCCGCGGTCAATGGCTGCGTAGTGCTGGCAGCGGCTTCCGCTAGCGTATAGTACGTGCCGCGGCCTTTGCCGTGCACCTGCAAATAGCCCTTTTCGGTCAGGCTGCCCAGACGGCGCGTGGCCGTGGCGCGACTCACATTGGCCAGGTCCATAATGAGCTTGGGCGTCAGCCGCGGTTCAGCTTTGGCCAGCTGGATAATCTCCAGTTCATCCTGTTCCAAAGCGGGACGCATTGTGCTTTGGGCCGGCTGGGATGGATCGTCATCCAGCGTGTCCACCTCGATCGATTGAAAGAGCGGAAATTGGCTGCGCAGCGTGTTGAAATAGTCGATCTGGTCGGCAAAGCCAGCCTGGAGCGATAGCGCATAGCCGCTTTGCCAGTGCTGAATGGCCAGCGCCGGTTGCTCCAATTGCGCATACACCTCGGCCAGATTGGAGTGAATGCGCGATTCGGCCAGCGGCAGGCCAATCTCTCGACAGATGTTCAAGCTTTCTTGGTAATTGGCCAAGGCGGCTTGCAGACGCCCGTCCAAGTGATGCGCCAGCCCAATATTGCTCAAGCAGACGGCTATTTTTGGGCGATTATCCAAATGCCGATGGACCTGCAATGCGTCTTCATGGGCCGCAATGGCGTGGACATATTCGCCCATATTGGCATAGAGAATGCCCAAATTGCCAAAAGATTGGGCCACGCGTCCCATATCCCCAAGCCCTTCCCGCAGGGCAAGCGCCGCTTGCGCGTGTTGAATCGCCTCGGTATAGCGCTGATTTTCCCCACACAAATAAGAGAGCGCGTCAAGCACATCGGCTTGCTGCTGGATGGTAATGGGCGTTTGGGCCAAGGCCAGCAGCAGATCCTGCTCGGCCAAAGTCCACTCTTTGCGCAGGATATATATCCAGGCGCGGTCCTTGAGCAGGTCAATGCGTTCTGGGTCATCAATTTCAAAGCGCGTCAGCGCCTGCTGATAATAGTTGAGCGCATGCAGCTGGTTGTGAAATTCAAAGAGCTTGCCCATGCGCCGGTAAATGCGCGCCTGATAGAAGGATGAATCGACCACGCGCAGGGCGCTGCGACAGGCGGCCAATGCTTCTGTATGCGCGCCATTTACCATGAGCAGATCGCTGAGTAATATTTGGATGTCGCGCCATTGGGCGGGCGCTAGTTTGGAGACGGGAAACCTTTGCAACAACAGACGAAGCTCGGTAGATTGTAGTTCGCTGATGAGTTCGGAAGCCGATGCCAGCAGAATGGTGGCGGCGGTAGCCCAATTCTCGGCCTGCTGCAAGTGGCGGACCGCCAACAGCGGCTCGTCTTGCTCCGTGTAATAATCTGCGGCGCGTTGGTGGCGCCGCTTGGCCAGCGCCAACGGTTGCCGGGCGTAGATAAAGCGGCGCAGCACCGGCGAAAGCCATAGGCTGGAGCCCGCATCTTCTGTCAGCAGAAAGCGGTGGCGCACCAGATAGTCCAATGCATGTTCCAAGCGCTGATAATTTTCGATGGCCGCCATTTTGTTGAGCAACTGGCGCGGGAAGACCGTCTCAAACGTGGCCGCCACACCCAGCAGATCCAGCGCCGCCTGCTGTTTTTGCAACACTTGATAGACTTCGCTCAGCGCCAGCTGTTGCAGCTCGGCATTGGCGCGGCCCGTATCGTGCTGCTCTTGCAGCCACTGCGCCACTTCGCGGATGGCGCGGTTGCGTTCGTCGAAGAAGGTGTCTGGGCTGGGGATGCCGGTTAAGGCGACGAGCGTTTCGGTAAAGCGCCCCCCTTCGATAAAATCATCTGGGTGCAGCGGTTCCAGATAGCGATGACGTAAAATGTTGTAGCGCCACCAGCGCGGGTCGCTCCAGGTTGGGTCATCTAAAGGGCGTTCTGTTCCCAAAGCGTACTGCATGGGCTCGGGCGCCAATCGGTTAACGGCCCAGGCCAACACCAGCCGCATGGCGCGGCCACGTTCCTCTGCTGTGGGTGAAACATCATCTAAGACCAGCAGCGGGCTAACCAATGCCGAGTTTGCCAAGGGAGAACGGGCCAGCGCCAACACGCTGTTGTAACTTTTTAGCGCTGAGTTTACAAATTCAGCAAAATCGCTCGGCGTCCAGGCGGGTGCATTGGGTGTATGGACAAAGGCTTCAGCAGAATCGAGCAGACGCATAAGAAATTATTTTGAGAAGCTCAAACGAACATTTGAGGCGATTCTTTACCGGATTTGCCACTGTTTCCATATTGGGTACTATACCATAGACAGAGAGAAGTTGGGCTATCAGTAGATCGCAATCGCAAGAGATAGCGTCGGATTCTCAATCGAGACCGATGCCTATTTCGCCAATACCGTTGCGGTGTATTAGGAAATATTATACGACTGAAGGAGAAAGGAAAATGGAAATGCAAAATGTCAAAGTGCCCCACAGTTGGCGCGTTTGGATGGGCTGTGCGTGCGCGCTGGCTTTGGGGCTGTGGTTCGACGTACCGGTTGCCTCGGCGGCCTCCGCGTTCACCATGCCGACCAGCGCAGTGGGCGCGCAGACCGTGCCCGATTGCAGCGGCGTGACGGCCGTTCCGCAAGCGGAGTGCAACGGCTTGCTGCGCCTATACGCAGATACCAAAGGCGGGCAGTGGGATAATAACACCAATTGGGGCGACATGAGTGCTGCCGATGCGCCCTGCCCCTGGTTTGGCGTAACCTGTCAAGATGGTCACGTGACGCAGATCAACCTGGCCAGCAATCATCTGCGCGGGCAGCTGCCCAATGCCATTGGAGATTTTCACTTTTTGACCCATTTGCTGCTGCAAGACAATCAATTGCGCGACCCCATCCCGCGCGCGATTTGTGATTTGACCGATACGCTTGTGCAGGCCGATTTTAGCTATAACCAGCTCTACAGCAACAACAGCAAAACGCGCCAATGTATGCAGCAGCTGGCCGCGGACACGCTCGCCACGCAGACGGTCAAGCCCACCAACCTGCGCGTGGAAGCCATTACCGACTCGAGCATTCAGCTGGGCTGGACCCCCATTGCGTACACGGCGGACGGCGGGTTTTATGAGATCTCCTATTCGCCCAATATTACTGGCCCCTTTACCGTGCATGGCGTGACCGCCGATAAGCTGGCCACCTCCTATTTGCTCGATAATCTGGCGCCGGGACAGAGCTATTTTATCCGTGTGCGCACCCACACGCCGGCCCATGCCCAACAGGAAAACGACCAGTGGAGCCCCAATGCAATTATCTCCGCGGTAACTGGATCGCCCCAAAAGGTGTTGCTCATTGTCTATTTCCCCGGCGACAATGATCTGTCCCCCTATATGAATGGCGTGATGCAGCGGCTGCGCTTGGGCACGGTTTACAACCCCACGTTGCAGGTTCTATTTTTGGGGGATAAGGTGGGCGACCACAACACCCGTATGTTTACGGTTGCCAATGGCGTCATCACGCCCACGGATGTGGTCGAGACGGTGTGGGGAAAGGACGAATTGGATACAACGGACCCCGCCGTGTTGAGCTGGTTCTTGCGCTATGCCCGCAGCCACTATCCGGCCACGCGCACGCTGGTCAGCCTAATGGGGCATGGCGTGGGCATGACGCCGGAATTTAGCTGGCTGGTCTCCGATGCGCCCGGGGAACCGCCCCATCCTCAACCGGGGATTCCAACCCTGCCCCAAAATATTCCCAACACGCCGGGTGATGTAACCAATCAGGGCGGCTTTCTGAGTCCGCTTGACTATGGCCGGGCGCTGCGCGAAGCCACCAACAATGGCGCCGACCCCTTTGACCTGCTCTTTTTTGACCAATGCTTTATGGGCAATTTGGATGCGCTTTACGAAGTGCGCAACGCGGCCAACGTCTTTGTGGCTTCCCCCAACTATGCCTGGCTGCTGGCCGCCTATCGGGCCTATGCCACCCAATTTGCGCCATCGGCAAGCGCCGAGCGCATGGCCGCCGGCATAATAAACTTTTATCAGGCCGGTTTGAATGACCGCCACCCCAATTCGATTTTTTGGATCACAAGCCAGGAGATTGCCGATGTGGCCGGCGCCGTCAACAATTTGGGTGATGCGCTGACCGATGCGCTCCCAGCCGGCGCCGATGCGCAGATTCTCAACGCCACGCTAGCCAGCCAGTTTGTGGACAGCAACCAATGCGGCAGCCAAAATCTGGTGCTGGGCCCACCGGACGAGCTGGTGGGCGCGCGCTCGTTTGCCCGCAGCTTGCAGGATCAATTCTCCAGCAATAGCCCGGTCTATGCAGCGGCGGCAACGTTGCAGCAACTGCTGAGCAACCTCAAAAGCACGTCGCGCACCGGTACGCCTTACATTGCCCCCGACACCGAATGGGACTATCAAGACACGTTAACCATTTTGGCCCCGTTGCAACGCGACCTCACCGCAGATGTGGTGTGGCGGGCCAGCATTTACACCGAGACATTGCCGCTGACGGCGGATTGGTCACCATCACCCACGCAGACGTTGGCCATTACCGACACCTTTGCTTTTGTCAAAGAAGGGCGTTGGGACAACTTTATCGACGCCTGGTATACCGCCGATTTGAAGCCGACGGTGGGGGAGTGGTGTAACTACTCACCACCCGTGCTGGTGACCGACGGCGTGTCTGAAACCATTTCACTCACGGTGCAGGCCGCGGGTGATTTGGTGCAGCTCAATTGGGATGCCAGCGCGGTGGATGACGCAGCTGAATATTGGATTTTCGAGCGCAGCCCGGCCACAACCAACTGGATTCTGCTGGATACACAAGCGCTGACCAGCACCGTATACATGGCGAAACCGCCGGCCCCAGGGACAATCGGTGAATTTATTGTGCAGGTGCAGGATGAAGAGGGCGGTAGCGTGGGCGTTTCCAACGAAGTTGCATTTGAAGCGCCGCCGCCGGTTGAGATACCGCGCTTCTATTTACCGATTATCAAGCGCTAAATGGAGATTATCGGCATTAAGATTGAGCACGCGGATGAACATGGATAAATGTTGATTCTCTCCGCACAATCTGTGTTCATCCGCGTGAATCAGCGTACAATTTTTAAATGACCTTATTACCGATAATGGTAACCATTCAGGCGCTTGGACCCCCTTCCAGCCCCGGCGGGGGGAGGAGCTTCCATCACCAGCGGAGACGGCGTACTTCCCTCCCCTAGCGCAACGGCCAGGGGAGGGTCAGGGAGGGGTGAATAGTTACCAATAATGTTCATCAAGCCGGTTAGAAGTTAGTGCGCTTTGGCGTACTTTGCTTAGCAGACTGGCGTTTCAACGCTAGTACACAACGGCGTAAATAAACCGATGGTTGGCCGTGGCGTCAGAAGTTCGACTTCTCCGAGAAGTCGAACTTCTTAACCGTAGGCGAACTTAGGCCGTCGTGTACTAGGCATCATTTTGCTTTGCTCTATATGAAAACCGTAGTTTGCTCTCTCCTGACAGCGCTTTGGGAAACTATGGTTTTCATCACAACCGCAGTTTAGCGTAGGAATGTAAGCAGCGCTTGTGCAACCAAAATCTTAACGATCATGGCCGCCGGATAAACGGTCGCGTATCCCACATTGGGCAACTCATTATCGGTTTGCAGGGTGGCATAGCTGAGAATGGCGGGATTGGTCTGAAGGCCGGCCAGGATCCCGATCAGCAGGCTCATGGGAATCTTTAACAGGCGACTGCCCACCCACAATGTGATCAACGCGGTGCTACAGGTAATAAAGGCGCCACTCAGAAAAAGCAGCAGCCCGCTGCTGCTCAACAATGTCTGCACAAAGGCATACCCGGCGCGCGTGCCGATTACGGCCAGAAAAATCACAACGCCAAATTGGCGCAAGGTGAGGTTGGCGCTATAGGGAATATTCCAAATCAAAGGTCCGGTGCGTTCGACCGTGCCCAGGATCAGCGCCACCAGCAGGGGACCACCGGCAATGCCCAGGTGAAAGGGTTCGCTGCCGGGGATGGGAATCGGAATCGCCCCCACCAGCAGGCCCAGCACAATGCCCAGGTTAAAGGGCAGAATATCGATTTCGCTCACCGTCCGATAGGAATCGCCAAAAAAATCGGAGACGGCTTGCATCCGTTCGCGCGGGGCGACCACCCGCACCCGGTCGCCGGCTTCCACCACGGTGGGGCCAACCGCCAATAGCTCCATATCCCCGCGGCGCAACCGTGTTACCAGCGCCCCCAGCTTGCCTTGAATGTCAAGCTGGTCAAGGCGGTGGCCGATCACCGTTGGGCTCGAGACGAAGACGCGGCGAAAATCATAGACCGAGCGATCCAGCGCCAATGGGTCTGCAATGGCGTCGCCCAGCAATGTGACCATTTCTTCCACATCTTCCGGCGCGCCCACCACGTCCACCACGTCATCGCGCAGCAATTCGGTTGTGGGTTTAGCCAGTGTGATCACGCCTTGGCGTTTGTGGCGGGTAAAGATTAGCCGGCGCGGCTGGCTTTCCAGCAGCGCGCTGACCGGCTGCCCCATGACATCCGGGTTTGTCACCCGCACCGTGTGGGAAACCAGCTCTTCGCCCACGCCGCCCAAGTGGCGTAGCGCCCGCGCCTCCGCCCGGTAATTGGGCTGTAGCCATCGCTGCGCCACGGCAATGGCCAGGATCATGCCCAACACGCCTACAGGGTAGGCAATGGAATAACCAACGACCGGCTGTGTCAGCAAAAGCTCTTGCTGTTCGGCGGGCGCGGTGTGGCGAATGGTCTCCAAGATGGCGGCCAACGCCGGTGTATTGGTCAAACTGCCGGCATAAAGCCCGGCGCTTTGGGCGCTTAGCAAGCCCAAAAACCGATGGCTAAGCACCGTGAAGCCAGCCGCCACCATGAGCATGGTAACGACCAATAGATTGGCGCGTACGCCGCCGCTGCGTAAGGCGCGAAAAAAGGCGCGACCGCTGCTCAGCCCAATACAGTAGACAAAGAGCACCAGCCCCACATGATAGAGAATTTCCGGCAGTTTGAAGCGCTCATCCAGCGCGCCAAAGGCCAGGCCCACAAAGAGGACCGCGGCAATCCCTAAGTTGCTGCCCAGGATTTTGATTTGCCCTAACAAATACCCTAGGGCGGCGATTAAGAAAAAAAGAATTAACGGCTGTTGACTAAGAAAATCGAGGATCGATTGCCAAACCATACCAATACTCCTACTACTCTTACATGACTCTTACATGACAAAAAAAGACCCCTGGAATGCTTGGAAGTTCATCTGGCCGCTTCCGGGCATTCCAGGGGTGTACATGAAACAAGGTTACCGATGGGTGGGCGAATTAGGCTTGGACGCCCTCAGTTTGAGGACCGGCTGCCAACACCTCCGGTGTGACGGATCCGGCAAACGTTTTGAAATTTGTGCAGAACATGTTGGCCAGCTTCATCGCCTGGGCATCATACGCCGCCGGGTCAACCCAGGTGTTGCGCGGGTTGAGCACTTCGCTGGGCACCCCTGGGCAGCTGGTTGGGATCGCTAGCCCAAAGATCGGGTCAACCTGCATGGGCGCGTCGACCAGGGCGCCGTCCAGCGCGGCGTGGACCATGGCGCGCGTGTGGGCCAACTTCATGCGGCTGCCCACGCCATAGGGGCCGCCGGTCCAGCCGGTGTTGATCAGCCAAACGTTGACCTGATGTTGCGCGATCTTTTCGCCCAGCAATTCAGCATAAACGGTCGGCGGCAACGTCATAAAGGGGGCGCCAAAGCAGGCGCTAAAGGTGGCTGTTGGCTCGGTTACGCCTTTTTCTGTGCCCGCTACTTTGGCCGTATAGCCAGAGAGGAAGTGGTACATCGCCTGTTCCGGCGTCAACTTGGCAATGGGGGGCAGCACGCCAAAGGCATCGGCCGTCAGCATGATGATATTGTTGGGGTGGCCGGCCTGTCCCGTCCGTGACGCATTGGGAATATGGCTAATTGGATAGGCCGCGCGTGTATTTTCCGTTAAACTGTCATCGTTAAGATCAATGCGGCCGCTGGCGCTATCGACGCCAACATTTTCCAAAATTGTGCCGAAGCGCCGCGTTGTGTCATAAATTTCCGGCTCACCCTCTGGCGATAGACGGATCACCTTGGCGTAGCAGCCCCCCTCAAAGTTGAAGACGCCATTGTCGCTCCAGCCATGTTCATCGTCACCAATGAGCGTACGCTTGGGGTCGGCGGAGAGGGTGGTCTTGCCGGTGCCAGAGAGACCGAAGAAGACCGCCACATCATCTTGATCACCCACGTTGGCCGAGCAGTGCATAGAAAGCACATGTTGTTGTGGCAACAGATAGTTGAGCACAGAGAAGATCGACTTTTTTATCTCTCCGGCGTACTGCGTGCCGCCAATGAGCACCATACGTTGCTTTAGGTTGACCACAATAAAGACTTCGGAGCGGGTGCCGTCCACTTCGGGGATGGCATGAAAATTGGGCGCATGTAAAATCGTGAACTCCGGCACGTGGTTGGCCAGTTCTGCCGGCGTGGCCTGGATGAACATGTTGCGGGCAAAGAGGTTGTGCCAGGCATGTTCATTGATTACTCGGATCGGCAACCGAAAGTTGGGATCGGCGCCGGCATAACAATCCTGCACAAAAAGATCGCGCCCCTGCCAATAGGCCAGTAGACGGCGTTTGAGCGCTTCAAATTTCGCTTCATCAAGAGGTTGGTTGACGGCGCCCCACCAGACTTTCTCATGGCTGTACTCATCCTGTACAACAAATTTATCTTTGGGGGCGCGCCCTGTATATTGGCCGGTGCGTACGACCAGCGGCCCCAGGTGGGCCATACGCCCCTCGCTGCGGCGGATGGCCTCTTCATATAGCCGCGGTGTTGATAGATTCCAATAGACGGCATTGACGTTGTTGATACCGTGATTTTCCAATCCATAACTGCTCTGTATTGTGCCTTGCACTGGCATACTGCCTCCTCTTTGCATAATTAGTACACCGTAACGGTGTTGGCGATCTAGGCGTCGGTCTCGATGGTTGAATCCGATTCTATCTTTTGCCGTTTCGAGCTACTGATACTTACAATGCAAGCGATTGCATTGTTGTAACGACTTGTGATTATTTTCACAAGTCTAGTATAGCAAAGAAGTTTGGTAGGGTGGATCAGAAAATGGACGGGGATTATACCTGTCCATGGCGCCTGGTTGTGACCTAGCTAGCTGGCTAGGAACAGTTGACGGGGCGTCGCCAACTTTGCGATAGCAACGATATATCTGGTAATTGAGTACGAAAAAGCCGTCTCTATTTGGTTGCGTTCTTGAGTGAAATCAAGATAAAAGCGGCGCAAAAAATCTGCTTGCGAACTGGACTGCTTCGGCTAATGTAAAAATTTCTCGTCCTTCTGTGTGGTCAGAAAGCCATTGCGCGGCCACACTTTGGCCGCGCAGAAAGATCATCTCTGTGCACAGGCTATCGGCACAGCAAGATGAGCCATTGGCAGCGGTCCAGCCAATGCCAACGTAAATATCCGCCGCCTGATCCTCATGCTGCACCGTCTCACCGACCATGGATATTGCGATGGGCGCCGCCGTGACGCTGCACCGCGATGAGATGCGCGTGTGCGCTTGAAACATGGGCGCAATCGCCAATGCATCCAGGGCGCACATGGCGTAAAGCCGGCGCCCGTTCACTTGCACGGCGTGGCCGCGGTTGCTTGTGGTGAACGGATAGGCTCCGATCAGGTCACCGGCAGCGGAAATTGTGATCATGTCGTATTGGTGCAATTGGGCAAGTGCGGCCGGCACATCGGTGACTATTTCTGCCATCTCGGCTTTGGTTAAGGGCCGACCACGGGCAACAAACGAGCTGAGGATCTGTTGGTGCAGCATCTTCACTGGCGGCTGGCATTGAGCTTGACGTGCTTGCAACGGCAGAATTTGGTTCAAATGGTCTAATGCGTTTTGGAGCTTACTGGACATGGTGCATCCTCTTCTATATTTGGGACTTATGCAAGATTTAGGACTTACGCAAGCCTGGCGTAAAACTTGCTTGGTCAACCATGCCCTGCTTTCCTGGTTATCCACGGGCGCTGCGTAAGGTGTAATATTTTCAGCACACCACAACGGTGTTGGCAATATAGGCTCCGGTCTCGATTTAGAGATCCAGCCCTGTCCCATGCTGTTGCGATCTGCTGATTTTGGATTTGTTGTCCACAGTATACCAGAAGCATGCAGCACAACAGGTAGAGTGCGCTGGTCGGAAGGCCGCATCAAGCGCATTGTGCGCGACCACATCTGGCTACATCGGTTTGTGGCGTGTTGTACTGGACAAGGAGCGCGCTGATTATTTGTGCAAAGTGTATAACGGTCTTGGTTGCTCATTGTGAAAGGTGGCTAATGTAACTTAGCAGCCGGAGGAGTAGACTCTCAGATCGAGCTGTAAAACTATGCACATTGCCATACGTTAAACATGAAGGCTTTTCCAAAAATTAAAATACCCGTTCGGGCGCATGTTTCGCTTGGAATAAAGCAGCTATACGGCGGTGTACTGAGTATAACGCTGCGTAAGTCGTACGGGTATCTAAGTCATCGTCAAGAAATAAGTTGGCGGCCAAACCTGTCAGGTCTCGAAGACCTGACAGGTTTAAATCGACAAGTTATTTCTAAACAGTGACTAATTTGCTGGAATGGCCCAGGCCAGAAAGGATATTGCCTATCGGCAAAGCCATCCAAACGAATAACTCAATTTCCATGCCAGCAGTCGGGCCGCTGTCGGCGCCACCGGGGTCGGTGGAGTATGTGTTTGTGGAATCTGTACACAATGCACAAAAGGGTCGCTTTAGTTGTTATCATGCAGTTGAAGCGAGGTTAACAAGGAAAATTTATGGACGAACTGAAAACCAGCGTTGATGTGCTGACCGTCAACGCAAATATATTATGGTTACTATTGGCCGGCTTCATGGTGTTCTTCATGCAAGCCGGTTTTGCATTGGTGGAAACTGGCTTTACGCGGGCCAAGAATGTGGCGCACACCATGATGATGAATATGATGGTCTTTTGTGTGGGCGCCATTGGCTACTGGATTTGCGGCTTTGCCTTTGAGTTTGGCGCCGTCAATTATAGCTATGCCGAAACCGCGCGTAGCGCCACGCAGGCATCACCCGTTTGGGCCTTTTCACCGGTGACGCTGGGTGCTTGGGGCGATGCGCTTTCCAGTGGGCTGCGTATTGGCGAACAGTGGGGCATTTTAGGGCTGAGCGGTTTTTTCTTGCAGGGGATTCAGCTTAGCATGGCCGGCATCTTTGCCTTCTTTATGTTTCAGATGGTCTTTATGGACACAGCTGCCACCATTCCCACCGGCTCTGGCGCGGAACGTCTGCGCTTTAGCGGCTTTATTATCATGGGGTTCTGGGTCAGCATGTTTATCTATCCGCTGGTTGGCAATTGGGTGTGGGGTGGCGGCTGGCTGGCCAATTTGGGCCGCACCGTGGGTTTGGGCAATGGCTCCGTCGACTTTGCCGGTTCTGGCGTAGTGCATATGACGGGGGGCGCCGTTGGCTTGGCCATCGCACTGGTATTGGGGCCACGACTGGGGCGTTTTAATGCCGACGGTTCGCCCAATGCCATCCCTGGCCATGACATTCCCATGGGCATATTGGGCACGATTATTCTTTTCTTTGGCTGGTTTGGCTTCAATCCCGGCTCCACGTTGGGCATCCAGGGCGCGCTCATTAACTTGGTGTCGTTGGCGACGGTGAATACATTGCTGGCCGGCGCAGCAGCGGGCATGAGCGCCATGTTCTACATGTGGTGGTTTGGTCCGGCCAAGCGACCCGACCCAGCCATGTCGGTCAATGGCGTGTTGGCCGGGCTGGTCGCCATTACGGCCCCCTGTGCTTTTGTAACGGCGTGGGCTGCCGTGGTCATTGGGTTGGTGGCCGGTGTGCTGGTCTGCCTCGCCTCTTTCGGGTTAGAGCGGATGCGCATCGACGATCCGGTGGGTGCAGTGCCGGTCCATTTTGTCAATGGTTTGTGGGGTCTGCTGGCGGTGGGTCTTTTTAGCGCGGGCAACCCGGATACAGCCGCTTGGAACGGCATTGATACCGCGGTCACTGGTCTCTTTTATGGTGGTGGTGTGGGGCAATTGTTGGCGCAACTGTGTGAAATCACGGCGATTTTCGTCTTTGTCTTCGGCCTATCTTACGTTTTCTTCCACATACTCAATGGCTGGGGCTTATTGCGCAGCGATCCCAATGCTGAAATCTTGGGGCTAGATATTCCCGAGATGGGCGCACGTGGCTACTGGCAGGGTTCGCATCCCAACATTCGCACAGTGATGTGAGGCATAAATCATGACAAAGAAAATTGAAGCATTTATTCGCGAAGAAAAGTTTGAGGATGTGAAGCAGGCGCTCTATGACATTGGCATTGTGGGCATGAACGTGATCGAAGTGCACGGACACGGGCGGCAGGGCGGTATTACCATGGCCTGGCGCACGGGCACCTACAAGGTCGATCTGCTGCCGCGCTATCAGCTCAACATTGTGCTGAGCGACCACAATGTGGAAAAGGCGGTTGAGACCATCCGCAAGGCCGCCCATACGGGCCAAGTGGGTGATGGGGTCATCTTTATCTATCCAGTTGAAGATGTGATCCGCATCCGCACCAATGAGCGCGGCCGCGAGGCCTTGACTTATGAAGGGGACATTGATACACGGGCCAAGAAAAAGTAACGGCTCTTTGGCATCTCAGGAGACATGTACTGTCAACTCTCTGAGATCCGGTTGAACCAAAATAACAAGGCGTCTGCGCGACGGCGAATAGACGCTGTAGTTCGATACCCGGTCATGCTGGCCGGGTATTTCTATTTCCCCGAAAAGTCATGCTATCATAATGGGCCTACAACCCCTCTATTCTAGGATTTCCAAACGAAAGGCCCAATTATGTCGGACGAGACGATCTATCTTCTTGTGCGTGCCGATGATATCGGATTTTGCCAGGCTGCCAACCAGGCCTGCATCGACGTTTTTAACCAAGGCATCTGTCGCTCTGTGGAGATCATGGCGCCGTGTCCCTGGTTTCCTCAAGCGGTCAAATTGCTGCAAGCCCATCGCAACTATGATGTGGGTGTCCACTTTACGCTGACCAGCGAATGGGAGAACATGAAGTGGCGACCGGTTTCCGACGCCAAGAGTGTAGCGGCTGAGGATGGCTATTTTTACCGCACCTATCGCAAAAACGACAATTATCCCGACGAAATTACCTTTGAGCAGGGAGACTGGACGCCGGCCGATGTGGAAAAAGAGCTGCGCGCCCAGATCGAGCTGATCCGCAAACATGTGCCGTGGGTCACGCACGCCACCACGCACATGGGTGGGCTGCGCGACAATCCCGATTTCCAGAACGTGGTGGATGGCTTGATCGCCGAATATGATCTGGCTGTGGATCTGCAAGCCAACGGCTTTGAGCGCGTGCGTGCCTTCGGCGAAAACAGCCAAGCGCTGGAACCTGCCGAAAAGATTACGCGCTTGCGCCAAACATTGGCAGAACTGCAGCCCGGTCGCTGGATTCATGTGGATCACCCAGCATATAATACGCCGGAGACGCGCCAAATTCATCACGTGGGCTATGAGCGCGTGGCCATCGATCGGCAGGGCGTTGTGGAGGCGTGGACCGATGCCGGCGTGAAAGAGATTGTGGCTCAGCGCAACATTCGGCTGGTGAGCTATGGCGATGTGAAGCGGGGGAGCCTGAATTAGCGCCCAGATTTAGGCGGTTCCCCAACAACCAGTGGATTGCGACAGCCTGGGGCATGTGATGAAACGAGGAATAGTATGCGTTCAGATGGTCATACTGTTGATGTTGATGCTCTGATCCAGAAGATGACGCTGGCGGAAAAAGCCGCTTTATGCACCGGCGCCAGCGCTTGGACTACCACACCGATCGAGCGGCTGGATATTCCCGCATTGCTCATGACCGATGGTCCGCACGGGGTGCGCCGCGTGCCGGATGTCAACTCGATGGGCGCGCCCAGCTTGCCCGCCACTTGCTTTCCCACGGCGTCGGCGCTGGCCGCCAGTTGGGATGTGGCGCTGCTGCGCGAAATGGGGCAGGCATTGGCGGTGGAGGCCATTGCCCAAGGCGTAAACCTGCTGCTGGGGCCGGGCATCAACATGAAGCGTTCGCCACTCTGCGGGCGTAACTTTGAGTATTTTGCCGAAGATCCGCTGCTGGCCGGTGAGCTAGCCGCAGCCCTCATTAGCGGCATCCAGAGCCAAGGTGTGGGCACGTCGCTCAAGCACTTTGCCGCCAACAATCAAGAGACGCGGCGCTTTACCGTCAATGCCGATGTGGATGAGCGCACGCTGCGCGAAATTTACCTCCCCGCATTTGAGATAGTCGTTAAAAAAGCGCAGCCCTGGTCGATTATGTGCGCCTATAACAAGCTGAACGGCACATTCTGCTCCGAACATAAACAGCTGCTCATCGATATTCTAAAAGACGAGTGGGAGTTTGAAGGCTTTGTGGTTTCAGATTGGGGCGCCGTGCGCGATCGGGTGGCGGCGCTAGCGGGCGGATTGGACTTGGAGATGCCCGGCCCCAAAGCGCGGCGCACCCAGGAGGTGATCGATGCCGTGCATGCGGGCCAGCTATCCGAAGAATCTTTGAACGAAGCGGCGCGCCGCATTTTGCGCATTGTGTTTAAGGCGGCTACATTTCCAAAGCCCGCTGCGTCCACTTTTGATGCTGAGGCCCACCACGCCCTGGCCCGGCGCATTGCCGGTGAGACTATTGTGCTGCTCAAGAATGAGGGCTTGCTGCCGTTGCCCAAAGATGGGTACATTGCCGTGATTGGCCGTAGCGCACAGGCCGCGCACATTCAGGGCGGCGGCAGTTCGCACATCAATCCAACGCAGGTCGATGTGCCCTTTGCTGAAGTGCAGGCGCTAGCCGGTGACGCTGAGGTGATCTATAGCCAGGGCTATCCGGCGGGTCTTGAATTTGACCAGCTGCTGATTGATGCCGCTGTGCAAACCGCGCAAGATGCGGATGTGGCCTTGCTCTATATTGCGCTACCGGCCGCCATTGAATCGGAAGGATATGACCGCACCAGCCTGGATCTGACGCCACAGCAGGTGGCGCTGATCAAAGCCGTCTGCGCGGTGCAGCCGCGTACGGTGGTGATTCTCAATAGCGGCGGCGTGGTGGCCGTGGACGCGTGGTTCGACGCACCGGCTGCCATGCTGCAAGCGTGGATGATGGGGCAGGCCGGCGGCGGCGCCATTGCCGATGTGCTCTTTGGCGTGGTCAACCCATCTGGCAAGCTGGCGGAAACGTATCCGCTGCGGCTGGCCGATACGCCGGCGTATCTCAACTTCCCCGGTGACAAAGACCAAGTGCGCTATGGCGAGGGCCTCTATATTGGCTATCGCTATTACGATGCCAAGGCGCTGCCCGTGCGCTTTCCGTTTGGCTTTGGCCTATCGTACACGACATTTGCGTATAGTAATTTACGCTTGTCCAGTACGCAGTTCAAAGATATGGATGGGCTGACCGTCAGCGTCGATGTAACCAATACGGGCACAGTGGCCGGCAAAGAGGTGGTGCAGATCTACGTCCATGATCAGCAGGCCCAATTGGCGCGCCCGCCCAAAGAATTAAAGGAGTTTGCCAAAGTGGGGCTGCAACCGGGGGAAACCAAAACCGTCACCATTGCGCTCGACTTTCGCGCCTTTGCCTATTATCACCCCGGCCATGGCCAATGGATTGCCGAAGATGGCGACTTTGATATTTTGGTGGGCGCATCGGCGGCGGACATCCGCTGTCAAGCCACCGCCACATTGGCGTCGACCGTTGAACTGCCCAGCCTGCTCAACCGCCATTCCACCATTGGTGACTGGCTGGAAGATCCACGCGGACGCGTTGTCTTTGCGCCGCTTTACGAGCAGATGATGGCCGGTCTTAGTACCATGTTTGGCGGCGAGGAAGATGATAGCCAGCATGATGGCAAAAGTGAAGCTCAGGTGGAGCCCGCTGAGCCGGATGCCATTGGTATGGACATGATGGGCTTTCTGCGCCAAACGCCGCTGCTCAGCATTCTACATTTCCAGGAGAGCGCCCTGCCCGCACCAGCCGACGACATTGTGGATGGACTCCTGGCGCAATTGTAGGGGCAGTCAGCTGGTTAGCTAGTCAGCTAGTCAGCTAGTCAGCTGAAATGCTGACCAGCTGAAATGCTGATAGCTGAAATGCTGACCAGCTGAAATGCTGACAGCTGAAATGCTGACAGCTAAAATGCTGACCAGCTCAAAATCCGAGGTGAAATCATGCAATATCCTGTTATCATTGCGGGGGCCGGTCCGGGGGGATTGGTGTTGGCGTTGGCGCTGCACCAGCGCGGCATCCCCGTGCGGATGTTTGAAGCCGTACATGAGTTGAAGCCGTTGGGCGTGGGCATCAATTTGCTGCCCCATTCCGTGCGCGTGCTGCACGATCTGGGTCTGGAAGAAGGGCTGGCCAGCTTGGCCATCCAGACCGCCGAATTGCGCTACGTGAATAAATTTGGCCAGCTGATCTGGGCCGAGCCGCGTGGAATGGCTGCTGGATACAACTATCCCCAATATTCGATCCATCGTGGCGAGCTGCAAATGCTGCTGTATGAAACGGCCCAAACGCGGCTGGGCGCGGATGCCATCCAAAGCGGCTGCGCGCTGGCAGATTGGACCGATGAAGCCGACGGCATTCGCGTGCACCTGCGCGATGCAGATGGCGCGATGCACGAAGCCCAGGGGTGTTGTCTAATTGCCGCCGATGGCATTCATTCCACCGCGCGCCGTAAGCTCTATCCCGACGAAGGACCACCGCTCTATTCGGGCCGCATCCTCTGGCGCGCGGTCAGCGAAGGCGCACCATTTCTGGGCGGGCGCACAATGATTATGGCCGGGCATCAACACCAGAAGTTTGTCTGTTATCCCATTTCGCACGCTCATGCCCAACGCGGCCGCTCACTGATCAATTGGATCGCCGAGCTAAACGTGCCGGACTGGACGCCGCCACCGCAGGATTGGCGCAACGAGGTCTCTAAGGAGCGCTTTGCCGCCGAGTTTGCGACATGGCGTTTTGGCTGGCTGGATGTGCCCACCCTGATTGACACAACCAGCGCCATCTACGAATACCCCATGGTGGATCGCGACCCGCTGCCGGCTTGGACCCACGGCCATATGACGCTGCTGGGTGATGCCGCACATCCCATGTATCCCATTGGCTCCAACGGCGCCTCACAAGCCATTCTGGATGCCGAACTGCTGGCCGCTCAGCTTGCGGAACAAGAGGACATTGCACAGGCGCTGGCCAATTATGAAGCGGCGCGGCGGCCGGCCACGGCCAAAATTGTGCTGATGAATCGGCAAAATGGGCCTGAGCAGGTCATGCAGATGGCCGAGGAGCGCGCGCCCGACGGCTTTGCGCACATTCACGATGTGATTGCGCAAGCCGAGCTGGAAGAGATTGCCCAGCGCTATAAGCAAGCTGCGGGCTTCAGCTTGCAGCAAGTGAATCGAGGATAGGCGTGACAGGTGGTGGGCAGCATATTAGGGCCATCGCGTACCTTAAGAATGTAGGGTTAAAACCCGCAGTTGACACGGAAAAGCGGTCTCAACCGCTTGCCATTTAGCCGCTGCGGCGGCTTTTCATTGTGAGCTGCCGGATTTATCCGTTGCGATTACGAAGTTCGCGATTGCCCTACAGCATATCACCAGCTACCTGCCACCCCTACCCCTTGTGGTATAATAGGCTCATTTTGACCAACCAGATGGCGAATTCGTATAATGACCGCACAGCCGCTCCAATCCGACGACTTTGATAGCCCGTGGAAGAATATCCTCGAATGGTATTTTGAAGAGTTTGTGGAATTCTTTATGACCGAGGCGTACGCCGACATTGATTGGCGCCAACCGGTTGAGTTCCTCGATAAAGAGTTGCAGCAGGTGGTGCGCGACGCCGAATTCGGACGCCGCCATGTGGACAAGCTCGCCAAAGTCTGGCGCAAGAGTGGTCAAGAGCAGTGGGTGTTGGTGCACATTGAGGTGCAGGGCCAGTATGAGGCGGGGTTTGAAGAGCGCATGTATACGTACAACTATCGCCTCTATGACCGCTATCAGCACAAGGTAGCCAGTTTCGCCGTTCTCAGCGATGACAGAACGGCGTGGATGCCAGGACAATTTGGCTACGAATTGTGGGGTTGTCGGGTCCACTTCGAGTTTCCCACAGCCAAGTTGGCGTCGTATGCTGAGCAATGGGAAATGCTGGAAGCGAGCCGCAATCCATTTGCTGTGGTCGTGATGGCCCATTTGAAAACGCAAGAGACACAGCACGATAGTCAAGAGCGCCGTTTCTGGAAGTTTTACTTGATTCGGCATTTGTATGAGCGGGGATATCAGCGTCAGGATATCCTCAACCTGTTTCATTTTATAGATTGGTTGATGTATTTGCCACCCAATTTGGAGCAGCAACTGCGTCAGGAGGTATACGAAATGGAAGCACAAAAACTGAAGCCTTATATCACTAGCTTTGAAAGAATGGCCATGGAAGAAGGCCGTGAAGAAGGCCGTCGATTAGAAGCATCGCGTCTGTTGCAGCGCATTTTAACGCATCGGTTTGGCGAACTTTCGAAAGAAATGCAAGCGCAACTGGCACAATTGACGATTTTACAGATCGAAACCATTGTAGACATGGCTCTTACCCAAAGTTCATTTCATGAGATTGTCGCCTATTTCGATAATCTATCTGCTCCGTCTGACGAACACCTCACCGAAAAGAGTGAATAATCCTTATGCAACTTCTCGATAATCCACGTGGCAACTATCGTTTCTTCACCGGCATCGCGCCCTATTCTGGGGGCGTCAGAGCAGCGCCCGGCTACGAAGTTGTACACGCCACGTTGCGCCAACCCGTACCCTATCGGCAAGGCTTTGCCCAGATTCAGGCGCACCTGGATGATGTGGGGCGGCCACTGGATGCTCTTTGCGCCGTAGAATTACGTTCGCCCCAGCCGTTTAGTTTTGCCGGTTTTATCGAGTTTAACAACGGCTACCGCGAGCTGCTCGCCGAACTGAATCTGCTGCTGGGTGCACACAATCCAATTGCGCGCACCAATATTGCGCCCGCCATTGCACCACCGCCTGAACCCTCACTCTATGGATTTGCCTACACAATCCCCAATCCCGAATCGGTTGTGCCGACTTTCATTGTGGCTGGCGCCGGCGACCTGGATGACCAAGCTAACCTGACGCCAGCCGCCATTGTGCGCGCGGGCGAAACGTCCGTAGATGCCATGCGCGCAAAGGCCGTAGTGGTGCTGGCGGAAATGACGGCGCGCCTCAACGGTCTTGACCTGGCTTGGCAAAACGTGACCACCGCCAACATATACACAATCCAGCCACTCCATCCCGTTTTGGAACAGCCAATTTTCAGCACGTTGGCGGGCGCGGCCAGCACCCACGGCGTCCATTGGCACTACAGCTATCCCCCCATTGCCGGGCTGGAATTCGAGATGGATGTGCGCAGCGTGCGCCGCGAAATCTGGCTGTAGGACAAGCGTCCAGCTTGTCCCCAATCCACGGAGACCCATAATGCCCCAACACCCAATCCCCGCCAACGCGCGCCTTCAGCGTCTCTTTGATGGTTGCGCCTTTGCTGAAGGCCCCGCTGCGGATGCCGATGGCAATGTCTATTTTTCTGACTGCCCCAATAATCGCATTCTGCTCTATCGTCCCGCCACTGGTCAGACTGAGGTGTGGCAAGAGCCCAGCCTGCGCGCTAACGGCATGAACTTTGATGCAGCGGGTCGATTGGTTGTTTGCTGCGACGGCAAAGATGATGGCGCGCGGGCCGTACGCCGTTATGAAGCCGATGGCAGTATTACAACGTTGGCTAGCCATTACAACGGCAAAAAGCTCAATGCGCCCAACGATCTCTGTTTTGATTCGCAGGGGCGCATCTATTTCACCGACCCGCGCTATGGGTACAAAGATGATGTAGAACAGGATTGCATGGCGGTCTATCGCATTGAGCTGGATGGTTCGTTGACGCGCGTTATCGATGACATGCAAACGCCCAATGGTATCCTGATTACCCCAGATGATCGTACGCTTTACATTGTGGATCACAACCCGGAGCCGGGCGGAGCGCGCACGCTGCTGGCCTATGACGTGGACCAAACCGGCGTCTGGCGGCGGCGCGACACGCTGGCCGATTTTGGCGACGGATACGGTGGTGACGGCATGGTATTAGATGTGGACGGCAATATTTATCTGACTGCGGGCGCAGACGAAAAAGCCGGTGTGTATGTGATTGCTCCCACGGGCGCGCAGCTCGGCTTTATTGCAACCGGTGAGATCCCGGGCAATTGCACCTTCGGCGGGCCGGATTTGCGCACGCTCTACATTGCGGCGTCGTCTTCGCTCTATGCCATTGAATTGGCTATTCCAGGGCAATTGGTCTATCCGAAGTAAGATATGCACAATGGTTCCTCAGTGCAGCCAAAGACGCGGCGCTGAACGGGGTAAAGAATGATTGTGGGTTTCACAGCTGGCGCGCACGTTGGACTAGACACACGACAACAATTCTCACGAGATCGCAACGGCAAGACATAGGGCCGGGTTCATCCATCGAGACCGACGCTTGAATCGCCAACACCGTTGCGGTGTACTGATTCTCAAAAAAGGTGACAGATGCAATTGCAAAATAGAGTGGCCGTGGTAACGGGCGGCGGTTCGGGCATTGGGCGGGCGATCTGCCGCCGCTTTGGGGCGGAAGGGGCACAGGTGGCGGTTCTCGACCGCGATTTGGCGCGCGCCCAAGAGACCGCCCGCTTGCTGGATGCCGATGGCATAAAGGCGCTGGCGCTGGCCGCGGATGTGTCTAACGCCCAAGCCGTGACTGATGCGCTGGGGCGTGTGCTGGAAAAATGGGACCGCGTCGATATTTTGGTCAACAATGCAGCCATTTCGCAAGGCGATGATATTTTGACTATTGATGAAACGACCTGGGACCTAAATTTGAACGTGGTGTTGAAAGGCGTCTTCCTTTGTGCCAAAGCGGTATTGCCCGGCATGATTGCGCAGCAGCGCGGCACGATTATCAACATTGCTTCGGTCAACGGGCTAACCGGGCTGAGCGAAGAGCCATACAGCGCCGCCAAAGCAGGCGTGATCAATTTAACGCAGAACATGGCCATAAAATATGGACAGCATAACGTGCGCGTCAACGTAATTTGCCCAGGCACCATTCAGACGCCCATTTGGCAAAATCGCGTGGATAAAGACCCCACTGTCTTCGCAAAGTTGGCCAAATGGTATCCGCTGGGCCGCGTGGGGCAGCCGGAAGATGTGGCCAACGCCGCCTTTTTTCTAGCATCGGACCAGGCCGCATGGATTACGGGCGCCGTGCTCAACGTGGATGGTGGGTTGATGGCTGGACGCTATGGCATGGGCCGTGAATTGGAGGGAGAATAGAACCTGGATATCAAATTGCAATCTAAACCAGTCTCCCACTTGACTTCTGCTAAATTTATGCTAGAATTCGATTTACCGCATACGATTGCATAAATTTATAACCAGTACATCGCAACGCAGTGGCAATTTACATGGTTGTCTCAGATGGTAAATTCCGCCTATCCCCCAATAGTTGCGAGCTACTCATAAGTTGGTCAGATCCCCATTGGGGAATCAGCTCCCGGTTTTTATGACAAAAGAGTCGAATAGTCAGCAGCGCCCCAAGCCCGTTACCATGCGTGACGTAGCGAAAATGGCCGATGTGTCGCAAAGCACCGTTTCGCGCGTGTTGAATCGTTCGGCTAGCTCTGTGCCTATTGGGGAATCAACACGTCTAAAGGTGCTAGAGGCGGTCGAAAAGCTGGGCTATCACCCCAATTTGCATGCGGGCAGTTTGCGTGGTCAAAAGACGCGCTTAATTGCCATGATGATCGCTGATATTGCCAATCCGTTTTATCAGGCCATGGCGCGGGCGGTGCAGGATGTGGCCCATGCTCGCCGTTATGATGTGTTGGTAGTCAACTCCGACCATTTGGCAGAAAACGAACAGCTTTTTTGTGAATCTATGATCCGGCGCCCGGTAGACGGCATTATTGCCGTACCCTATCACCTGACCACAGACGATCTCGATGATCTAATCGTACGTACGGGGGTGTCTGTAGCCGTGTTGGGGCAGCACATTTGCCATCCGCAGATCGACACCGTGGGCTGTAATGATGAGGACGCCACCTGTGACACCGTGCGCTGGCTGATTGAAGCAAAGGGCCACAAACGTATTGGCTTTGTGGGCGTCAAGCAGGCATTTCCGCCTGGTAAGCGCCGATATGCAGCATTTGTACGCGCCATGCAGGAGGCGCAGCTTCCCATTCCTCCGGAATATATAAAGATAGGTGATTGGCAGGTGGAAAGTGGTCAACGCGCCATGTGTGAACTGTTAGCCCTGGCCGAACCACCCACTGCGGTTTTTGTCTGTAATGATCAAATGGCCATTGGCGCCCTGTTAAAGGCGCAAGAGCGTGGCTTACGTGTGCCGGAAGATGTAGCAATTGTGGGTTTTGACGACATTCCCGCCGCATCATGGGTGCGTCCGAATCTCACCACCGTTGCCCAATATCCCACCAAAATTGGCACACAACTGGCGCAGGCAGTTTTCGAGCGGATTGATGGAATTGCGGTTGGCGAGCGACGTCTTTTTCACGTTTCGTGCCGGCTGATCAAACGTGAATCCGCTTGATGAAAATAATTTCTATATGTCTAAAGATTTTTGCGTAGTTCGTCAACGATAGTTCAATTATGATTACAGGAGGAATCCAACAATGACCCCTTCTCTTCCAGGAAAAGGTATGTCTCGCCGCCAGTTTTTGGTGAACAGCGCGGCCGTATCTGCCTTGCTCGCTTTAAGCGCTTGCGCCCCCAGCGGAGCCGGAGCTGATACAGCCGCTGAAGCGCCCGCCGCGGACGCTGCTGCCGCCGATGCCGATGCGCCCGCCATTGGCACGTTTGGTGAGTCAGATAACCCCATCGTCATTTGGCACGGATTGGGTGGTGCAGACGGCGCCACATTTGCCACCATGCTCCAGCAATATTCGGATGAAAATCCGGACATTGCAATTCAGTCGGAAACTTATGGCTGGGATGTTTTCTTCCAGAAGTATCCCACGGCTGTAGCTGCCGGCACGCCGCCGGACTGGGCCATTTTCCATGCCGCCGAGGTCCAACAGATGGCTTCGCAAGGTTTGATGCAGTCCATGGACGACATCTTCTTTACTTCGGGTGAACTGCCCAAAGATGATTTCGCCAAAGCCATTATGGATGCCATCACCTATGAAGGCAACACCATGGCGATTCCCTTCGACAATCATGGTTGGGTGCAATATGTGAACACCAAAGTGATCAGCGATGCCGGCCTCGATCCCAATGCACTGCCCACCAACGCCACTGAGTTTGTCGAATGGGCGCTCCAGGTAACCACAGACACCTCGGGCAAGCACGCCAACGAAGATGGCTTTGATCCTGATAATATTGCCGTCTTTGCGCTGCACCAGAGCTGGCCGCGCTTTACCATTCCGTCCACGCTCTTCCAGTATCAGAGCGGCACCATCAGCCGTGACCAAACCACCGCGCTGTTGGACAGCGAAGAATCTACAGCGGCCATTCAGTTCTGGCACGATCTGATGTACGAACACCATGTTGTGCCACCGCAGGTGCCTGGGCAGCTCGGCTCGTATGACCTCTACCGGACCAATTCGTTGGCGATTATGTGGGACGGCACCTGGTCCCTCAACTTCTTCCGCGACAATCCAGATCTTGAGCCGCCTACAACCTATGCCACGAACCTGGTTTCATTGGCGCCCGATGGCCACCAGGCCAACAAAATGGACTCGCACATCATGACGATTCCGCCCGGCGTGGCCGAGGAGAACATGACGCGCGCAGCCAAGCTGATCAAGTGGCTGTCGGACAATGGCACCACTTGGGCCACATCGGGTCAGATTCCCGCTCGCGTGTCGGTACAGCAGGATCCGGACGTGCAGGCCATCTGGTCTGTAAAGGCTGCCGCCGATGAATTCAACTCGATCGGCGTCACAGAAGTGCCACACAAAGCCTTTATCGAAATTCAGACGGCCTGGGAAGCTGCCGTGGGCGCCGCCCTGACCAATACGACGCCGGTTGCCGAAGCGCTGGCCGAAGGCAACACCGCGATTCAGTCGATTCTCGACCGCGGCTAAGATATGACAGAGTGACTAGGTGAAGGGGTGACAAGGTGAAGGGGTGACAGGGTGACTGTGTAGGTCGAAGTCACTTTGTCATCCGGTTACCCTTCCATCCCGCCACCTTGTCATTTTCTTCAATTTGCGAGCTAAAATCATGGCCACCACGACCCTTCAAGCCCGTACTACGAGTTCCAACCGACGTTGGAAAGAGATTCGCAAACAGTTACCAAATTATCTGTTTATATTGCCCCACTTTTTCATCTTTCTGGTTTTTCTGATCTGGCCCATCTTTCGCGGCTTGCAGATCAGCTTTTATGATTGGAAGATCATGCTTGCGACCCAAAAATATATTGGGTTCGCCAACTATATTGAACTGTGGAAAACCGCGCTGTGGTGGAAGGTATTGGGGAATACACTCTACTTTACCTTTCTGACCGTCATTATCAATGTCGTGCTGTCACTACTGGTGGCAACTGCGTTGAAGCGTGGTTTTTATGGCCGTGACTTTTTTCGCGTCCTTTTTTATGCACCGGGGATTATGTCTGTATCGGTGCTGGGCTTTCTGGCCTTGCGCATGTGGGATCAGCAGCGCGGCATCATCAACTATTTCCTGGTCAACTCGCTCAACTTAACTCGCATTAACTGGCTGGGTTCGGTGCAGCTAGTGATTCCGGCGCTCTCCGTCACCACGGTTTGGTGGACCTTTGGTTTTCCCATGCTGGTCTTTTTGGCCGGGCTGCAAGCGATTCCAGAGCCGCTCTATGAAGCGGCCAAGATTGACGGGGCCAACGGTCGCCAGAGCTTTTTTCGCATTACGCTGCCGTTGATCACACCAACCATGCTCTTTGTGGTGGTCACCCAATTTATTGGCCATATGCAGGTATTCGCCCAACCCTATACAATTACGGGTGGCGGACCGGGCCATGAGTCGCGCTCCATTGTGCAATATCTGTACGAAACGGCTTGGAAGGCGTTCCGCTTTGGCTATGCCTCCAGCATTGCCGTGGCCCTGGCGCTCATTATGATCGTCGTCACGCTGATCCAATTTAGGATGCTCCGCTTCCGCGGCGATTATTGATTTGATATTTAATTATCGGTAGATCGCAACCACAAGAGAGAGAACTGGCTTCAACACGCAGGACCGATGCCTGAATCGCCAACACCGTTGCGGTGTACTGATTATTGACAGAGAAAGAGAAAGAGACTTGTGGCTGCACTAAATTATGCGCAACGTCGGAAAATTCGCGACAGCATTTTGTTTTGGGCGATACTCCTGCCCCTGGCCATTACGGTGATTGTGCCGCTTTGGTATCTGACCGATATGGCCTTCACCCCGGAACAGAACCAGCTGAGTTGGCCGATTAGTTGGCTCCCGCAATCGCCGACGCTGGCGAACTTTTTCCGCATTTTTTCTGATGGCACTTTACCGCTGGCGCGCTGGTTTGGGAATAGCGTATTGGTGGCTACGGTGGGTACGTTGGTGGTGCTTTTTCTTTCCTCCTTGAGCGCCTACGCATTTGCTCGCCTAGAATTCCCCGGACGCGATTTCCTCTTTTCCATGTTGATCTTTAGCTTAATGATTCCCGGCGCAGTCACGCTGATCCCGGCCTTTTTGCTCTTGCGCGATTTGCATTTGCTAGATACGTATCAAGCCATTTGGTGGCCCGGCGCAGCTTCGATTGGCGGCATCTTCTTGCTACGCCAGCACTTTTTCTCGATCCCCAAAGACTTGGAGGATGCCGCCTTTATGGATGGCGCCAATCGCTTTCGCATCTATTGGAATATCAGTTTGCCCCTGGTGCGTTCGGCATTGGTGGCCCTGGGCATTTTTACCTTCCTCGGTTTCTGGAATGACCTCTTCTGGCCGCTCATTGTGTTGAGCGAACGCGCCACGTTAACCTTGCCGGTAGGTCTGCTGATCCTGATCCAGGGCAGCTACATTCAGCGCGGGTTGGCCTTTTCGGGCGCCTTTGTGGCCTCGGCGCCGCCGTTGATTCTCTATGCCATTTTCCAGCGCCAGATCATTGAAGGCATTACGACCGCGGGGTTGGCCGGGCGCTAAAAGGCGGTTGCGTTGTCAACCCGCGTGGCGCCATTCCCAAAAGATCATGTGCCGCGGCTCGACTAAGCTTTCCAAACATAACTCACACGACTTACGCAGCGCCCGTAGTTCGCCAAGAGTTAACCAGTTTGCCTTCCTAAAATTTTACCCAAGGCTTGCGTAAGTCCAGACTCATTCGTAAGTGTCTAGACAATGTCATTTAGGTAAGGCCGCTTCCAGTGCGACGCACGGTATGCCACGCGCATGCTTGGAGCAAAATGGCGGACACCGTGCGACGCACTTTTCGCTCACTGAATGCCATTGAGTATCTAGAAATCAGTTTACCGCCAAACCGGTCAGGTCTTCTAGACTTGACCGGTTTAAATCTTCAATAAACAGAGTGAAAATCTATGTCTGATAACAACGCGCAAATCTATATTGACGCCCATCGTACTGTTGCTGAAATTTCGCCCTTGCTCTTTGGCGGTTTTGTCGAACATATGGGGCGCTGCGTCTATGAGGGAATCTACGATCCTCAATCACCCTTGGCCGATGAACGCGGCCTGCGCACCGATGTTCTGGATGCCTTGCGCGCCCAGAATTACACAACCATCCGCTATCCAGGCGGCAACTTTCTCAGCGGTTACAACTGGCTCGACGGCGTTGGCCCCAAAGAGCAGCGGCCGCGTCGCCGCGAGTTGGCCTGGCAATCGATTGAGACAAATCAGTTTGGCACCAACGAATTCATCGAGTTTTGCCGCGCCATTCATGCGCAGCCCATGCTGGCCGTTAACATGGGCACCGGCACGATCCAGCAGGCGGCGGATCTGGTCGAATATTGCAACGCGCCCACCGGCACATACTGGTCCGACCTGCGCGCCTCTCACGGCTATCAAGCGCCCCATAACGTCAAGTATTGGTGTGTTGGCAATGAGATGGATGGCCCCTGGCAGATTGGTCATCTGGAAGCCGATGCCTACGGGCGTAAAGCGCTGGAAGCCGCCAAGATGATGAAGTGGCACGATCCGTCCATTCAGACGGTGCTCTGTGGTTCTTCCAATGACAAAATGCCCACCTATCCCGAATGGGATCGCACGGCGCTGGAGATTGCCTGGGAGCATATTGATTATCACTCCATCCACTACTATGCCGGCAACTGGCAAGACGACACGGCCAGCTATCTGGCGCTAGCCGTCGATCTGGAAGAGTATGTGGATACGGTGGCCGCCACGTTGCGCTACGCCAAGGCCAAGCGCCGCAGCAAGCACGACGTCTATCTGTCGTGGGACGAGTGGCAGGTCTGGTATAAAGATCGCTCTGGCCGTGGCGGATGGACAGAAGCGCCGCACCTGAGCGAAGAGGAATATAACTTGGAGGATGCGCTGGTGGTGGCCCAGTGGCTCAACGTCTTTTTGCGCAAAAGCGATGTGCTCAAAATTGCCTGCGTGGCGCAGATCGTCAACATTATTTCCTGGTTGCAGACGCGCACAGATGGCCTGCTCAAGCAAACCTCCTACTATCCATTCTGGCTGGTGAGTACGATGGCGCGCGGACAGGCGCTGGATTTGGCCGTCAAGTCACCGACATATGAGACGGCCAAATATGGCGACGTTCCCATGCTGGATGTGTCGGCCAGCCACAATCCTGAAGATAATAGCAGCGCGCTCTTCATCGTCAACCGTAGCCAGACCGAGACGCTCAATACAGAGGTTGTTTGGCAAAGCGCGTCACCCGCAACGGTCAAAGAGGCGTGGCAGCTCGCCGGCAGCGATCCCAAGGCGGTCAACACCTTTGATGCTCCCCATAATATTACCGCCCAGCCGCTCAAGGGTGTGACGATTCAAGATGGCAAATTGGCTCTGCAACTGCCGCCGCTTTCGTTTACCGCCGTGAGCTTTAGCGCTTAAGGCCGTTTCCGAAATACATCCAACTTCCTCCCATTTTTATGAAGAGACCGACGTGCGGTCAACAGATGGAAGATGAACATGAATCGAAACGCTATTGTAAAAGCAATTGAAAGCGGAAAGACCGCTTTGGGCATCGAATTTGGCTCCACGCGCATCAAAGCGGTGCTGATTGGGGAGGATCACACCCCCCTGGCCTCGGGCAGCTATGAATGGGAAAACCAGCTCGTCAACGGTCTTTGGACCTACAGTCTGGATGACATCTGGACCGGGCTGCAAGAGAGCTATCGCACGCTGCGCGCTGAAGTTGCCAGCACATACGGCGTCCCGCTGCAGACGGTGGGGGCCATTGGCTTTAGCGGCATGATGCATGGCTACATGGCTTTTGATGCAGACGGCAATCTGCTGGCGCCGTTTCGCACCTGGCGCAACACCAATACCGGTCCGGCCACCGTGGAACTGACAGAGCTGTTCCAGTTCAACATTCCCCATCGCTGGAGCATTGCCCATCTGCACCAGGCGATTCTGGACCAGGAGCCCCACGTCAACCAGATCAGCTATCTAACCACGCTGGCCGGCTACGTGCACTGGAAATTGACCGGCGAAAAGGTCATGGGTGTGGGCGAAGCATCGGGCATGTTCCCCATTGATAGCCAGACCAATGACTTTGATGCCGCACGGCTCGCGCGATACAACCAGCGGCTGGCCACCGAAAATCTGCCGTGGACGCTCTCCGAGATTCTGCCCACCGTGCTGGTGGCGGGCGATGCGGCTGGCGTTCTGACCGCAGCAGGCGCCAAGCTGCTCGACCCCACTGGGCAACTGCAAGCGGGCATTCCCTTCTGTGCGCCTGAAGGCGATGCCGGCACCGGCATGGTCGCCACCAACAGCGTGGCTGAACGCACTTGCAATGTGTCAGCTGGCACGTCGGTCTTCGCCATGATCGTGCTGGAAAAAGCTCTTTCCAAAGTCTATCCAGAGATCGACATGGTGACGACACCCACGGGCAAGCCGGTGGCCATGGTCCACACCAACACCTGCACGTCCGACATCAACGCCTGGGTCGACCTATTCCAAGAATTTACCACTGCGCTGGGCGTGGAGATGGATCAATCTGCGCTCTTTGAGATGCTCTATAAAAAGGCGCTGGCCGGTGATGCCGATGGCGGCGGCCTGCTGGCCTATAACTATTTTTCCGGCGAGCCGATCACGCAGATCGAGGGTGGACGTCCGCTCTTTGTGCGCACGCCAGAGAGCCGCTTTACGCTATCCAACTTTATGCGCGTGCATCTCTTCTCCGCAGTCGGCACGCTGAAGCTGGGGCTGGATCTGCTCTTCGATCAAGAACAGGTGCAGATCGATCAGGTGCTCGGCCACGGCGGCTTCTTTAAGACAGAGGAAGTAGGGCAGCGCGTAATGGCGGCAGCTATGAACGTGCCTGTTTCCGTTATGGAGACGGCGGGCGAGGGCGGTGCATGGGGCATTGCCCTGTTGGCCGCCTACATGCTGAATAAAGACGCCAGCCAATCGCTGGAAGCCTATCTCAGCCATAAAGTCTTTGCCGGAGAAGCCGGCTCGACCATTGCCCCTGACCCAGCCGATGTGGCTGGCTTCACCGCCTTTATGGCACGCTACAAACAGGGGCTGGACATTGAACGCACAGCCGTGGACGTGCTGAAGTAGAGAAGCATTTTAGCTATCAGGTATCAGCATTTCAGCTATCAGCTGAGCGCTGACCGGCTGATGGCTGACAAGCTACCCAAAGGAACACTATGCTAGAAGAACTACGCCAAATCGTCTGCGACCTGCACGCCGAATTGCCCAAGAACAACCTGGTCGCCTGGACCAGTGGCAACATTAGCGCCCGCGATCCGCAAACAAATCTGGTTGTTATCAAACCCAGCGGCATCAAGTTTCCCGACCTGACGCCGGAAAATATGGTGGTGGTCGATATGGAGGGCGCTATCGTCGAGGGCGATTATAAGGCCTCTTCCGATACGGCCTCGCACTGCTACATTTATCGCCACATGCCCGACGTTCATGGCATTGTGCACACCCATTCCCGTTTTGCCGCTGCCTTTGCCACCCACGGCCGGCCCATCCCCTGCATTACCACTGCCATGGGCGATGAATTTGGCGGCGACATTCCGTGTGGCGGCTTCGCCCTTATTGGCGGCGAAGAGATTGGCCAGGTCGTCGTGGAGACGCTTCAGGGTAGCCGCAGCCCGGCCTGTCTGCTGCAAAGTCACGGCGTTTTTACCATTGGGCCTACTGCTGAAAAAGCCGTCAAAGCCGCGGTCATGACCGAAGATAACGCGGCCATTGCCTGGGCCTCGCTGCTGATGGGCCAACCGCTGACCATTGCCCAAAGCGATATTGATAAGCTGTATGACCGATATCAGAATGTGTATGGGCAGTAGAGCGGAGTTGCGATGTGGCGGGGTGGCGGAGTTGCGATGTGGCGGAGTTGCGGGGTGGCGAGGTGGTTGAGTCTGGTGTGGGGATGGATTGGGATTATGCCTTGGAAGAATTTTGAGGAGTGGTTGGAGCAGCTGCCGGACTTTGTAAAACGTGGGCCGCTGTGGGAATTTGTTATTTATCAGAAGGCTTTATTTTTGTCGGACTTGGCGTGGTTTGATGCGGAAAAACTCCTCACCGCTCCGCAGGGCAGCAGAATGGCATGGCAGTTGGTCGATGCGGCTGGGTCAGTACCGGCAAATATTGAGGAAGGATATGGCCGCGGCTACGGAAAAGATTACGCTCGCTTTCTGCGTATTGCCCTTGGTTCCGCACGGGAGACGCAAGGCTGGTATGTCCGCAGTCGCCATGTTTTCTCACCCGAACTCGTCGAGCATCGCTACCACCTTCTTGCCGAGATCATCAGCGGACTCATCAAAACAGCTACTCAACAACGCAAATTATGAACTTATCACTCCAGTATCCCACCATGTTGCCACCGCGCCACATTGCCACGCCGCCCCTGCGCCACTACGCAACATCGCAACCAGAAAGGAATCCAACCCATGAACACCGATATCTTCACCCCGCTGGAAGTTTGGTTTGTCGTCGGCAGCCAGCACCTGTATGGACCAGAGACGCTGGAACAGGTCGCCGCTGATAGCCAGAAAATTGCCGATGGGCTAAACGCCTCGGGCAAGCTACCCGTCAAGGTGGTTCTCCAGCCTACCGTCAAATCTCCCGAAGAAGTCTATAACGTCTGCCAGGCCGCCAACGCCGCACCCAACTGCATTGGCCTGGTCTGCTGGATGCACACCTTTTCCCCGGCCAAAATGTGGATCGCCGGGCTGTCGGCGCTGCAAAAGCCCTTTGCACAGCTCCACACCCAGTTCAATGCCGAGATTCCCTGGTCCACCATCGACATGGACTTTATGAATCTCAACCAGACGGCCCACGGCGGGCGCGAGTTTGGCTTTATCGGCACGCGCATGAAGCTGGGGCGCAAGGTCATTGTGGGCCACTGGCAGGATGCAGACGTGCTGGCGCGGCTCGACGTGTGGATGCGCGCTGCCGCCGCTTGGCACGACGCCCAAGGCGCCAAGTTTGCCCGCTTTGGCGACAATATGCGCGAGGTGGCGGTGACCGAGGGCAATAAGGTCTCGGCCCAAATGCAGTTTGGCTATTCGGTTAACGGCTATGGCGTGGGCGATTTGGTGGCGGTTGTCAATGGTGTGGCCGAAAGTGACGTGTCCGAACTCATTGCTGTCTATATGGACAGCTACAACGTGGCCCCCGAATTGCAGACCGGCGGCAATCGCCACCAATCTCTGCGCGACGCCGCCCGCATTGAATTGGGCATACGCACCTTTTTGGAGGACGGTGGTTTCAAAGGCTATACGGATACCTTTGAAGATTTGCACGGCCTTAAGCAGTTGCCCGGTGTCGCTTCGCAACGGCTCATGGCCGATGGATACGGCTTTGGCGCTGAAGGGGATTGGAAGACGGCGGCATTGCTGCGCGCCATGAAGGTCATGAGCGTCGGCCTGGAAGGCGGCACCTCCTTTATGGAGGATTACACCTATCACTTTTCGCCCAAGGGCAACAAGGTGTTGGGCGCGCATATGTTGGAGATTTGCCCCTCCATTGCCGCCGCCAAACCTTCGTTGGAGATTCATCCGTTGGGCATTGGCGGCAAGGAAGACCCGGTGCGGCTGGTCTTCGATTCGCAGACCGGCCCGGCTATCAACGCCACCGTCATCGATTTGGGCGCGCGCTATCGTCTGCTTGTGAACACGGTAGATGTGGTTCCCACCGATGAGCCGCTGCCCAAGCTGCCGGTGGCGCGTGCGCTGTGGACGCCCCATCCCAACTTTCAAGAGGGCGTGGCCGCTTGGATCTTGGCCGGCGGCGCACACCACACCGGCTACAGCCTATGCCTTACCGCCGAACATATGGAAGATTTCGCCACCATGGCCGGCGTTGAGTATCTGCTGATCGGTGAAAATTCCACGCTGGCCGATATCAAAAAAGAGCTAAAGTGGAATGACGTTTATTATCACTTGGGCTTGGGCAATTAATATCGCTAAGGGGAACATCATGCGTCTTGCAGGCAAAACAGCAATCGTTACGGGGGGCGGCGCCGGCATGGGAGAGGCCGTCGCCAAAGCATATGGCCGCGCAGGCGCCAACGTGGTTGTGGTGGATGTCAATGCCGCCAATGGTGAGGCCACCGTTGACGCGATTCGCACGGCGGGCGGCGCCGCCACCTTTGTGCGCGCCGATGTGGCCAATACAGCCGATGTGACCACCATGGCCCAAACCGCCGTAGACACCTACGGCGACATCGATATTCTCTACAATAACGCCGCCGTGCAGCTGCATTTTCAAGATGCCCGCGCCCACGAGCTGAGCGAAGAAATTTGGGATCGTACCTATGGCATCAACATTCGCGGCGTCTGGCTCTGCTGCAAATATGTGATCCCCAGCATGTTGCGCCGTGGCGGTGGCACCATTATCAACGTGGCTTCACCCACGGGCCTCTTTGGGCTGGCGCCCACCTACACCGCCTACAGCTCCAGCAAAGGCGCCGTTTTTGCCTTAACGCGCGTCATGGCCGTGGACTATGCCGCGGACAAAATTCGCGTCAACGCGCTGGTGCCGGGCGCCACCGAAACCCCCCTCACCGAAGAGCTTTTTGCCGATCAGGCCACGCGCCAGAGCCTGCTCGACGCTACCCCATTGGGGCGTCTGGGCCAAGCCGAAGATGTGGTGGGGCTGGCGCTCTTCCTGGCCTGCGATGATTCGGCCTACTGCACCGGCGGCATCTACACCGTAGACGGCGGTCTCACCGCCGTCTAATGGTAAGGCGATTTTCCCCAATCGCCACCGCTTGGGAACGAATGCTCTTCATCCGGCAATTGTAGGGCGGTTTTCCCAAATCGCCGCCTGCAAACAAGATTGGGCGGGTATCCCTACCCGCCCTACGTTTTACACTTTTCATCGAGGAACCGCACCATGCCCTTGCCCATCAATGTCCTCCACTACGGGCGCAACGACGCCCTGCCTGAGCAAATTCCCCTGCGCGCCGGCCCACTTACCATGATTTATGAAAATGGCGATCTGCGCTACATCAAGTTGGGCCAGCGCGAAATTGTGCGTCGTCTCTACGTGGCCATTCGCAACCGCAATTGGGACACGGCCACCAACGTACTTTCCGATGTGCAGATGGAGATTGGCGCCGACTCTTTCACAATTCGCTATCTTTGCACCAATACGCTGAGTGATATTGACTTTGTGTGGCATGGCGAACTGCACGGTGCGGCCAACGGCGTTATCACCTGTCGTATGGATGGTGAGGCGCGCACCACCTTTCTGCGCAATCGCATCGGTTTCTGTCTGCTACACCCAGCCGCCATTGCCGGCGCGCCCGCCCGCATTGAGCATGTGGATGGCACAACCGAAGTGAACGCCTTCCCCATCCATATTGCGCCTCAGTTTGTAATTGACGGTGAAATCAAGCCGGTGGCGCCCTTTAACGAAATGGCGGCGGTGGCCCATGAAGTACAGCCCGGCGTTTGGGCGCAGGTGCACTTTGCGGGCGACATCTTTGAAATGGAAGATCAGCGCAACTGGACCGATGCTTCATACAAAACGTACGGCACGCCTTTGCGCTTGCCTTTTCCTGCCAACGTGCCCGCGGGCACAAAGATTGCGCAGACCGTAACGATTGGCCTGGACAGGTACTCGCAAATTCCAGATAGCGTTCAATTAGTAGCCGACGTTGACGCAAATGTTGAATTTGCAATCGGCCAGGCGCGCACAAAGCTGCCGCGTTTGGGCTTGGGCGTGGCCAGCCACGGGCAGCCGCTCGCGCCAGCCGAAATCGCCCGTTTGCGGGCACTGAACATTGCGCATTTGCGTGTGGATTTGCGCCTGGGAGAGCTTGGCTACGCCAATGCCCTGCGTCGCGCCACAGATGAGGCCAACGCGCTGGGCGCGCCGCTCCAGGTAGCGCTGCATCTCACCGACAACGCTGAATCCGAGTTGCAGATATTGGTCGCACTCGTGCAAGAGCTTCTGCCGCCAGTGTCAACCTGGCTTGTTTTTCATGTGAACGAAAAGGCAACCACCGCCCGCTGGATTCAGCTGGCGCGCCGGCTGTTGGCGCCAGCCACCCCAGGTGCTCGCTTTGGCGCCGGCACCAATGTCTATTTTACCGAGCTAAACTGTCGTCGTCCCGATGATCATGCGCTGGCCGCGATGGATGTCGTCAACTGGTCGGTCAATCCCCAAGTCCATGCCTTTGATAATGCCTCGCTGGTGGAAACGCTGGCTGCCCAGGCCGTGACTGTCACCAGCGCCCGCCAGTTTTGTGGTGATCGACTGCTGACAATCAGCCCCATTACGCTGGCCCCGCGTTTCAATCCCAACGCCACCGGTCCAGAGCCAGAGCCGGCGCCAGGTGAATTGCCGCCACAAGTGGACCCGCGCCAAATGTCGCTCTTGGGCGCGGCCTGGACGTTGGGCAGCATCAAATATCTGGCTGAAACCGGTGAATTGGAGAGCGTGACCTATTACGAAACCACGGGCTGGCGTGGCGTCATGGAGAACAGCGCCGGTTCGCCGCTGCCGGAAAAATTTACTTCGGTTGCGCCCGACATGAACGGGGGCGCTGTCTTTCCGCTGTATCACGCGCTGGCCCAGGTGGGCCAGTTTGCTGGCGGCGACGTAATGCACGGCCAATCCAGCCAACCGCTGCACGTGGATGGCGTTGCGCTGACCAAAGATGGTCGTGTGCGCGTGCTGTTAGCCAATTTTACGGCGCGGCCGCAGTCAGTCCAGGTTAGCGGGCTGGCGCCAACCGTTGAACTGTGGCAGTTGGATGCCACCAATGTGGAAACCGCCATGCGCCAGCCGGAAGCCATGGGTACGGTGGCCGGCCAGCGAATGACCTCTGTCGAGGGCCGGCTCCAGTTGGTCTTGCCGCCTTTTGCGCTTGTGCGGCTGGATGACGCAAGCGCAGGTGACACTTAAGCCGCCTGCGCTTGCGTGTCTACAATAGACGTTATCGGTAATAAGGTCATTTAAAAAAATCGTACGCTGATTCCCGCGGATGAACACGGATTTTACAGAGAGCATCAGCGTTTAATCTGTGTCAATCCGCGTACCCTATTTTAACCCCGATAATCTCTAATAGCACTCGCGGCCTTTTACGGAGCCAGCGCGCCGGGCGTAAAAAGTGCCTGAGACGATTGCGCGGTACTTTACGGCGCCAGCGGATAGTCGTAGCGGATGAAGCCTTTGTACTGCGCCACTTTGTCATAGAGCGTGCGCGCCGTCACGTTGTTATCTTGCGTTAGCCAATAATAGCGCGGGCAGCCGCGTGCCTGCGCAATCTTCCCCACATGCTCAATCAGCGCTCGCCCCACACCGTGACCACGCGCTGCGTCATCCACAAACAGATCTTGCAGATAACAGGCATCGGCGGACCAGGCACTGGTGTGGAACATGTAGTGCGCAATTCCCACCAATTTCCCGTCAACGTGCGCTCCCAGGCCGAATACATCATGGCCCGTCATTAGCCGCTGCCATGTGGCGTCATAAGCAGCCGCGGGGAGCGGCGTGTTATAAAAAGTCTTGTAGCCGCGCGCCAGCACGTCCCAACGCGGGCGGTCCTCTTTACGCAAAGGCAATACCGTAATGGTCATATAAATCTCCGAATTTTCGTTTGTGTTCATTCGCTTTGCATAAAGCGGTTCCACTCGGACGTGGGCAGGTTGTTTTCCAGATAGCCAAATGTTCCGCTTTCCTGCACTTCACGGGCGGCGTTGAACAGTCCGGTCATGGCGGCGCGATAGAGTGATGTGGCCAGGCTAATCCGCCGCACGCCGGCTGCTTCCAGTTCGGCCAGGCTAAAGGATTTGCCGGGGATGCCCACCATAAAATTGACCGGTTTGGAAACGGCTGCACAGACCGCGCGCACCGAATCTAGGTCCGGCAGCCCCGGCGCAAAGAGCACATGGGCGCCAGCAGCGGCAAATGCTTGCAACCGCCGAATTGTGTCGTCCAGATCGGGGTTGCCGCGAACAAAGTTTTCGGCGCGGGCGGTCAGCGTAAATGGGAAAGGCAGCGCACGCGCCGCTTCTACGGCCGCATGGACGCGCTCGGTGGCCAGGGCAAAGTCGTATAGCGGCTGGCTGGGGTTGGTGGTAGCGTCTTCAATTGAGCAACCGACCAGACCGGCTTCCGCCGCTTGGCGGACCGTTTCGGCTACGATTTCTGGCGCATCGCCAAACCCATTTTCCAGATCGGCCGAAATGGGCAACTCAGTGGCCGCGACCATGCCGCGCGCCTGTGTCAGCGCCTCCTCCCGGCTTATCTGGTGATCGCGGCGGCCCACGATGCCGGCTGCGGCGCCGCTCGAAGTCGCCAGCGCTGCAAAGCCCATCCCGGTCAGCAGGCGGACCGAGCCTGCATCCCAAGCATTGGCAATCACAAAGACACCCGGCCCTTCATGCAGAGTGCGCAAACGGTTGCCTTTTTCATGCTGCGTTATGATGGTCATGGTTTGTTTCCTTGGGGTTTTATAGAGCGATTGCGCATAGCAGCGCCATCACTCAGCGCAGGCGCAACTATGTAGAAACTATAGGGCCAAAATGGCTGTGTAACAAGGGCCATTTTGAAGGATTTGGCAGGGCCAATCAGGTCAATGCTCGCGCAATTCTTTTATTCCTCCGACCAGCTCAGCGCGGCATAGATGGCGTGCAAAAAGCGGCTTGGCCTGCTGGCCAAGCGTTGCGTGTGTGCAAAGCCCGCACTATGCGCCAGCGTTTGCCAACTGGGAAAGGCCAGCGGATATGGCACCCACATGTTGCCCCGGTCCGCATCATATTCCACAATGATGAAATGGCCACCGGGGCGCAGATAGCTCTTAAGCCGCGTAACCACGCTTGTCTGCGCTGCATACGGCTGAAAATGGAGCGCATTGGCCACGACCAATCCGTCCAGTGGCGGCAGTTTTTGGGGCAAGGTGTGGCTGAAATCGGCGCTGCAATAGTGAACGCTAGTCTGCGGAAACTGATGGCGCATGGCTTGCGCTTGCGCGCGCAGCGCAGCCCCATCCCGATCCACAGAATAGATTTCCCCGTTTGGGCCAAGCAATTCGGCCAGCGCCAGCGTAAAGGCGCCGCGTCCAGAGCCAAAATCCGCCCAAATCCCGCCCGCCGCGGGAATGCCGTTCCGTAATAGATTGACGTGGTCTGTGTGATTCATAAATTTCTACCTAAGCCTGCTCATCCCCCAGGGCAGCGTCAGAGCTTGTCCATGCATCAGTCTTTATATTACACGACGTACGGAGCGCCCGTAGAACGACAAGCGTGCATAACATAGCTGACCTGACAATTTTTCCCGAGACTTGCGTAAGTCCTATATTATAGGATGGCTCTGGTCTACGCACAACCGCCATCATCAAAGTGCTTTCCATCAAGAGTAGACCGCAATGGCAATCGATAGCGTCGGATTCCTGAATCGAGACCGACGCCTGGATCGCCAACACCGTTGCGGTGTACTGATAAAGAATACGGCAGCTTGGTGGCGTTGTCACAAATGCACTATGCCTATGTGCGGTGGCTATGTGCGGTGGCTATGTGCGGTGGCTATGTGCGGTGCCTATGTGCGGCGAAAATGCGAACTTCACAGCTGAGCATGTATAATGCGGGTGCAAAAGCTTTGAAGTGGACAGCTACGTTACTCCTCTTACTTATTTACTTATGTTACGCAAGCCTGGCGGAAAGTCGGCTCGCCGCCGTTCCTATTTCTCTCTAGCAGACTGGCTGTCACTGCGTAACGTGGGTGATTTATATTGCGGGTGAGATGAAAACTGGAGTTTTCTGTTGGCTCAATAAAGGCATTGAAACTCCAATTTTCATTCAGTACTGAGTATAAAAGGTGATTTAAATGATGCAGATTCGTGAAAAGATGAAGGCCGACCTGACCCGCGCCATGAAAGCGCGCCAAACCCATGTGGTAGAGGCGCTGCGCTCGGTGCTGGCCGCAATTGATAATGCAGAAGCGGTGCCGATTACCGCTACCACCTGGGTGGGACCGGCGCCTGGCCAGCGCAATGAGGCGCCGCGCAAGGTGTTGTCTGCGGATGATATTCGGCAGATCGTTCAGCGCGAAGTAGACGAGCGGCGGGCCGCCAGCCGCAACTATGCAAATTTGCAGCAGCTGGACGAAGCCGCGCGATTGGCGCAGGCCGCAGATTTGATTGCAGCCTATTTGGGAGAGCACGCGTAGCCGGTTTTTCTGACCGAGACAGCAAGCGCAGAAACGCAGAGATTGGGCGGCATTTCATATAGTGCCGCGCTGCGGGCCGGGGCGACTCTATATTGCGGAAAGGTTGTTGGGATGTTTCAATACGCCACAGAGATCGATCAGATTTTTCAAACCTGGGATTCGCCCTCTTCACCTGGCTGCGCATTAGGAATTGTGCGGCATGATGAATTGGTCTATGCGCGCGGATATGGCATGGCCAATTTGGAGCTGGGCGTGCCCATTGCGCCGGATTCAGCCTTTTATCTGGCCTCTGTATCCAAGCAGTTTACGGCCATGGCCATTGCGCTGCTGGTGGAGGCGCAACAGCTCAAGCTCACCGACCATGTGCGCCAGTATGTGCCCGCGGCGCCGGACTTTGGAACGCCGGTCACCATTGCGCATATGATTCGTCATACCAGTGGCTTGCGCGACTATTTGGATCTCGGCTTTATGGCGGGCAAACGCATGGAGGATGTGTGGACGGAGGCCGACTTTTTGGCCCAGGTCGGTCGCCAAAAGGCGCTCAACTTTGCGCCCGGCGCCCAATATGTATACAGCAACACGGGCTACGTCCTGCTGTCGCTCATTGTGAAGCGGGTCACGGGCATGTCATTGGGCGCCTTTGCCCAGGAGCGCATCTTTGCGCCGCTGGGCATGACGCAGACCGTCTTTAAGGAACACCATCAGCAGATCATTCCCAACCGAGTCAGCGGCTATTCGTCGGCGGCAGATGGTAACGGCTTTGTCAATGAATATCACAACTTGCAGGTGGTGGGCGATGGCGGCCTCTATTCTACCGTAGAAGACCTGGCGCGCTGGGACGCCAATTTTTACGTCAATCGGCTGGGGCAGGGCTCACCAGCACTAATCGAGATGATGTACAGCACGGCGCCTTTGATTGATGGAACGCCGCAAACGTACGCTTTTGGTCTGGGCCACGGCACATACCGCGGCCTGCCAATTATCGCTCATGGCGGCGGGCTCAACGGCGCCCGCACGCAGATGATTCGCTTTCCCACGCAGCATTGCACCATCATCTGCCTCTCTAACCTGTCTAGCTTTGACCCAGAGGCCATGATCAAACGCGTGGCCGATCTAATTTTGGCCGAGCATTTGGCAGATGCGGTCGACGCGCCGCCGCCAGCTGCGGCAGCGACGCCGCCAGCAGTTGAAATGGATGCTGCGGCGCTTGCGGCTTATACCGGCGAATTTTACAGCCCAGAGCTGGAGGTAATCTATAAATTAGCCGTGACGGATGGCCAGTTGACGTTAAGCTTCGGCGGCCAAGAGCCGATTTCACTACGGCCCATAGCCGCTGATCATTGCCAGGCTGACCATTTTCAGGATGAGGGTGAACGCAAGCTGGCGTTTACGCGGGGGGAGAATGGGGCAGTTGCCGGTTTTACCCTGTCAACCGGACGTGCGTGGGGGGTGCAGTTTGAACGCGCGTCCCGAAACATATAGAGTTTTCGTGGCAAAGATATGGACGATCTGATTACCTATCTGGCCATGGATCGTCGCTTTGCGTTAGCGGGCGGGTATGCATTGGCTGACCGCACGCACGGCGCGGCGCTTTTTGTGGATATCTCTGGCTTTACGCCGCTAACCGAAGCGCTGGTGCGTGAGCTCGGGCCGCAGCGCGGCGCCGAGGAACTGACGCGCTATTTGAATTTGGTCTACGATGCCGTGATCGATGAACTGCACCGCTACGGGGGCAGCGTGATTGCCTTTGCTGGCGATGCAATCACCTGCTGGCTCGATGGCAATGACGGCGCGCGTGCGGTGGCCTGCGCCCTGGCTATGCAGCGCGCCATGCAGCCCTTTGCCGCCATTACCACAGCCGCCGGCAGCACAGTGACCTTGGCCATGAAAGCGGCCGTGGCGGCTGGCGCGGCGCGGCGCTTTGTGGTAGGAGACCCCACGCAGCGGGTCATCGATGCCTTGGCCGGAGAGACGCTGGTGCGCCTGGCCAATGCGGAGCACCAGGCGCAGCGCGGTGAGGTGGTGGTTGATGAAGTTGTGCTGGCCCAATTGGCCGACCGGTTACTGCTGCTGGAGAAGCGCCACGACGCCACAAATGGGCAGACCATTGGCGTTGTGCAGGGGTTTGCGTCCGCCCATGCCGTGGAAGCGCTGGCCGCGCCCTGGCCCCCTTTAGCGGGGAGCAGTTTGACCCAAGCGCAGGTGCGTGTTTGGCTGCTGCCGGCAGTTTATGAGCGACTGCGGCGCGGGCTGGGCAACTTTTTGGCCGAACTGCGGCCCACGGTGGCGCTATTTGTGCGCTTTACCGGCATCGATTATGACCATGACGATGCGGCTGGCCAGAAGCTGGATGCATATATCCGTTGGGTGCAGAGCACTGTGGCGCGCTATGAGGGCACACTGATCGACCTCAACATTGGCGATAAGGGCAGCTACCTCTACATCAACTTTGGTGCACCATTGGCCCATGAGGATAACGCGGATCGGGCGGCGGCGGTGGCGTTGCTCTTGCGGGCGCGGCCCCAAGAGCTAGCCTATATTGAGCCAATTCAAATTGGCATCAGCCAGGGGCAAATGCGCGCCGGCGCGTATGGCGGCACATATCATCGCACATATGGCGTATTGGGCGACGAGGTGAACATGGCCGCCCGGCTCATGATGGCGGCCGAACCGGGCCAAATTCTGCTTAGTGAGAGTGCAAGACGTTCGCTGAGCCAGCGTTTTGCGGTGCAGAACTTGCCCCCCATCCGCGTCAAAGGCAAAAGTGAGCCAGCTGTCATCTTTGCCTTGACCGGCATGCAGGAGGTGCGCAGCGGCCAGTTGACCGTGCCTGCCTATGCACTGCCCATGATCGGTCGCCAGGCAGCGTTAAATCAAGCTGCGGCTAAACTGACGTTGGCCGCGGCTGGGCGCGGCCAGCTATTGGGCCTCCGCGGTGAACCGGGGGTGGGCAAATCTCGGCTGGTGGCCGAAATTTTGCGGTTGGGCGCGGCCCAGGGCTTTGCACTGTTTGGCGGTGAGTGTGAATCCTATGGCGCCAACAGCAGCTATCTGGCCTGGCAGCCCATTTGGCGCGGGCTCTTTGGGCTTGATGGGGCATGGCCCGCCGCCCAACAGCTTACGGTGTTGGGGGATGGCCTGCGTGAGATTCATGCCACGTTTCCAGCTCGTGCGCCACTGCTGGGGCCGCTACTCAATTTGGCAATTGCGGAGAATGAATTTACCAGCTCGCTGAGTCCGCGCCTGCGCAAAACGCTGCTGGAAGAGCTGTTGGTCGACTGTTTGCGTGCGTTTGCACGTCAACAGCCTTTGCTCATCGTGCTGGAAGCCTGTCAATGGCTGGATCCGCTTTCGTATGACCTGTGGGAAGCCATGACTCCTGCCATTTTGGACCTGCCGGTGCTGCTTGTCTTTGCATCCCGTCTACAGACGCACGAGACGCGGCTGCGCGCCGAACAAGCCTCCAAGCTGAGCCACTATACGGAGCTGCAACTGGCGCCCTTGACCACGGCCGAAGCCGCAGACTTCATTGTGCTAAAAGCCACTCAATTGCTGGGCAGTGCGGCGTCGCTCTCTCCACAATTGGTGCATTTGGTGACTGCCCAGGCCGAAGGGAATCCGTTCTACGTAGAGGAATTGCTCACCTATTTGCACTATCGCGGCGTAAACTTTCAGGATGAAGCCGCACTGGCCCGGGTGGAATTGCCGGACAGCTTGCAGCGGTTGACGCTTAGTTTGCTCGATCAATTTAGCGAAAGCCAGAAGATTACGGTCAAAGTGGCCAGCGTTATAGGTCGTCTTTTCCAAGCTGCCTGGCTGGCCGGCATCTATCCAGAATTGGGCGCAGCGGACCGCATCCGCGCTGATTTGGTCTGGCTGCAGCAGCATGAATTGCTGCTGCAAGAAGCGGCAGACCCAGAGCTGGCCTATCGCTTCCGACAGGTGATCATGCAAAGCGTAGCGTATGAAAGCTTGCCCCATGCGCTCAAGCAGGTACTCCATGAACAGATTGGTGATTTTATTGAGCGAACCTATCCCGATGCCATTGAGCAATATCTGGATTTGCTGGCCTATCATTATGACCGCAGCACCAATGGCGAGAAGCAGCGCTTCTATTTGCGCCGAGCCGGGGAAGCCGCCCAGGCTGAATATGCCAATACCGTAGCCCTCGACTACTTTACGCGGCTGCTGGCCATCCTGCCGCCGGCTGACCAAGGCGCGGTGCAGCTAAAATTAGGGCAAATTCACGATACCGTGGGCCGTTATGCCGAAGCTGAAACGGCATTTCAAGCCGCCTTGGCGTTGGCTACCCAGGGCAATGAACGTTCGTTGATTGCGCAATGTCAAATTGCGCTGGGCGAATTGCGCCGCAAACAGAGCCAATATGAAAATGCCGCGGCCTATTTTACAGCGGCGCAAATCATTGCCGAACAGATTGGTGACGAAGCCGCAGTGGCCAAGGCGCAGGTGTGTGCCGGTTCGCTGGCGCTGTATCGTGGTGATTATGCCGCGGCCCACGTCCATTACACGCAGGGGTTAGCCATTCGCCGCCGTTTGCCCGACCAATCTCAGGTGGCCAATACGCTGAGCGATCTGGCCATTGCCACAGCTCAGCAAGGCGACCTTGTACAGTCGGGCCAGCTTTTTGCTGAAAGTCTAGCCATCCGCCGCACGCTGGGCGATCTATGGGGTGTGGCCAATTCACTAAACAATCTGGGCGAATTGGCGCTGATGCAGGAGCGATATGTTGATGCCTATCCATTTTTGGAAGAGGCCGTCACCATTTACCGCGCCATTGGCGATCGCTGGTCGCTGGGCAATGCCGTGCTGACGTTGGGCAATGTGCTGCGCACCCAAGGGAATTATCAGGCTGCGTTTCCGCTCTATCAGGAAAGTCTGCAAATTTATCGCAGCTTGGGAGATCGGCGCTCGCTGGCCTATTTGCTGGAAAACATTGGCGGGCTGCTCTCGTTACAGGGCGAAACCACCCGCCCCATGCGGTTGGCCGGCGCGGCCGCCGCTATGCGCGATCGGCTTCAAATTCCCCTCTCTCCTGCCGAACAGAACCAGTTGGATCAGGCACTAACGCCGGCGCGGCAGGCCTTGGCAGAAGCCGCCGCCGCAGCTTGGGAAAGTGGACGCGCGTTGACGCTGGAAGAGGCCATGGCAGAAGCATTGGGGAGCGCCGCATAGGACGATTATGGCGGCTCAACCGCATCTCATGATTCCGCACGCTGCGCAGCGCCCACAGACCATGATGTAGGGTCTCAATGACTCACGAACGGCAGAAAGAACTGCGCGGTCGGTAATGTCCCTGGTCCACTATCGAGTTGGCTTGATGAAACACCGGGACCGAAAAATTCAAGTCCTCCTCGATCCTGGTCTCCTTCAGCCGGATTTAGGTCGGTGGCGCGGTCGCTGCCGGGGCCGCCGCTGAATTGATCGGCGCCGCTGCCGCCGGTCAGCGTGTCGTTGCCGGGGCCGGCATCCAGCCGATCATCACCGTCACCGCCGCTTAGTGTATCGTGACCGGCGCCGCCATCCAACAGATCATTGTCGAGCCCACCGCTTAGCACATCGTTGCCAGACCCGCCATCCAGTTGATCATTGCCAGACCCGCCATCCAGTTGATCATCAAATGAACCGCCTTTGAGCATATCATTACCATCGCCGCCATAGAGTTGATCGGCGCCGCTCCCGCCATCCAATTCGTCGTGGCCGGCATTGCCACAGAGAATGTCATCTTTGCTGCCCCCCTTAATCTTATCATTGCCGGCGAGCCCCAGAATAAGCTGGCTCCCCGAACCACCCTTGAGCGTATCATCACCAGACGTGCCCACCACAATGGCGCCATTCCAGCCTGGCGCCACAAACTGCTCTGGCCCGGTGCGATAGACCGTATAATCGCCGCAGCTGCCCACAAACTCACCGGGTGCGACCTGTACCATCCAGGTGTAGGTGGCGGGCGTGGGATCAACATTGCGCGCGGCATCAACGGCCCGCACGGCAAAGGTATGGCTGCCCTCGGCTAGATTGTCATATACTTGCGGGCTGCTGCACGCCGTAAACGTACCGCCGTCCAGTTGACATTCAAAGGTGAACGCGCCAGTGCCGCTGCTGCCCACAAAGGTAAATGTGGCGCTTGCGCTGCTTGGGTTGTCTGGCTGCCCGGTGATCTGCGTATCGGGCAAGGCGGGCGCCGCCACTATGATTGTGCCGGTGGCGGTGGATTGCTCGTAAAACGCATCGCTTAGGGTCAGCGCGGCAATTGGTGAGCCGCCGCCGAAGTAGGCGGTGACGCTGTAATCGCCCGCATCAAGCTGGGCCGGGCCAACATCCAATGGGGCGCGGCCCTGAAAGTCGGTCATGATCGCCTTGCGATAAACGATCGCGTTGCTGCTGTTGCGGATGACAAAGAGCACTGTGCGTTCACGCAGGCCGCGCTGGGCCGCATCGTGCAGGGTGGCCGTCATGGCGGCGCTGGCCTGTGGCGCTATGGAAAGCGTAGATGGCATCATGGCCAGCGCCGTTGCCTGCTTGTTGATGGTGAACGACTGTTCCGTCGTTGATGCTATGTAAGCCTCAGTGCCGGCAAATGCCCCCTGGAGGGCGTAATCACCCGGCTGGTCGCTCAGCAGTAGGCTGACCGTGGCTTCGCCATTGCTATTGGTGGTGGCCGCAACAGTCTGTGTTCCTAAGCTCACGTTGACGCTTTGATTGCTCAACGGCGCATGGGCGCCATCTGTGAGCTGTACGGTGAAGCGCACAATCGTGGCAAAGACGCCGGTCGGCGCCGCGTTGGTAAAGCTGAGGGTTGTGGCCTGGGCCGGCGGTTGTCCCCCAATGGGCGGCGGCGTGGGCGCGCCGGGGTCAATGCCGGGCGTGTAGTATGCGCCTTGATTGGCATCTAGCGTGACCAATCCTGTGCCGCTGGCTGCTTGCACCATAAAGCGCAGGGTGGATGCCGCCACGCCTTGCAACGCGCCTTCCCATAGGATGGGGTTGGTGGTGTTGCGTATCAAATCCAGCGATTGCCAGGTAGATCCATTCACGCTGCTGTATGTGACCCAGACTTCCTGGACATCGGCAATTTCGCTGCTGCGGTTGACTTGAACGGCAAAATGCACGTCGCCGCCATCTGTTGTTGTGGCTACGTGGGCAATCGTTGGCGGCGCCGCCAACGCAGCGGCACTCCGGTCCGGGCTGTAGAAAAGGCGAAAGGTCATGTTGGTATAGCGGCGCAGCGTGCCTTTGCTGGCATCAGCTGTATTGGATTGGAACTGAGTCGGCGTCACCATGAGCCGAATCGTACCGCTGTCCGGGCGGGCCAGAAAATCATAATAGTTGAGCAGCCAGGGCTGCCGCGGGAAGAAGTTGGCGGAATAGAAGACCGGGTGGCTGCCGGCCAGCTCGGTAGCCGGCACGCTAGTGTGGGGCTGAATATTTTGTTCGTCTATATAAGTGCCTGCCCGAAAGCCGGCGCCGCGCACCACACCCGCGCTATTGGTGACATTGGTAATAACCAGCGGCTGTATGGGATAGCCGGGCCGCGCCACCTGGCCCTGTGGGCCGCTGTAGTAGACCGTATCTACCGGCTGCATGGTTTCGCCATCGATTAGGCTCACCACGGTGCGCGTCAGCAAGGGGGATAGAACCACATCTGCCGTGGCCAGGCCCAGCGTTGCGCCGGGTGTATTGGTGCTAACCGGATTGGTTGTTGTGACAGCCGGCGGCAAGGTGGGTGCGGCAATGCGGTTGGGCAGATCTACGCTCAACATGGGCAGACCAAAGAGCGTCGAGACCAGAATGGTCTTCTCAAAGATGCCATCCACTTCTACGCCGGTATCGGCTAGATAATCTTGTTTGGCGGCCACCAACGCCTGACCCACAGAGACCGGGCCGGTTCCCACACGCAGCCGTTGCGTAAAGGCCAGATAGAGTCGCTCTGAATATTCTTTGAAGTCGGCATCGCCATATTGATAGCCGGTGCCGGCAATCAGCAGAGCCCCTTTGCCGGCAAAGGCCTGCGCCCAATCTGGCGGTGCATCGGTGACTTGTGGTACGGCATGATCATTGACAATGTTGTACCCAGAGTGGCAACCACTGCTATAGACAATGGCGTTGGTAAAGTCCACGCTGGCGTTTTTTAGCTCGATGGCGCTAATGGTGCTGCTATAATCGGCCGCCAGCAGGCGGTTAGGATTAAAGTGCCCCGCCAGATAGATCAGGTCATGGCGCTGGTTCAACAGCAGCGGGCGCAAGTCATCGGCGCTCCAGGATGCTTCCGGCGGCACGTCATATTGTTCAATGAGCTGGCTGAAATTGCTGTTGCTGGGGAGCCCGTCCTGTAATTCTTGCAGCACGGCGCGTGAGCCGTCTTCCAGATAGCCGTAGCTGGTCACCAGCGCCGAAGTGGGGGTGTTCACCACGCCTGCCGATGTAGAGAGATAGGCATTGATGGTGTTCATGGCTTCTGCGGTCGTCTCTACCAGCCGCCCGACGGCCAAATTGGGAATGGGCAGCAGGCGGTTTTGCAGCGAAATTTCTCGTCTTGAGCCATAGGCGTCCTGACTCAGTACATAATTCAAGCGCAGGTTGGCTTCGGAGATGCTGCCATCCAACACGGGCGGCTCAAAGTCCGATTCGGGGGAGACCGGCGCGCTGTCGGGGTAGCGGAAAAAGGGAATAATGGCGTCGTTGCCCACCAGCACCACATAGGCCAGCTGGCGATTATTGTCCCAATAGCGCTGAATAATATCGCGCACCTCGTATGCCCACAGATTGGTGGCGTATGGACAATCGGCATAGCTTTCAGCCTGCTGACGGGCCGCATTTATGCGTGCATCCTCTCCTAGATTCACCAGGACGCCCGCCACGTCCGCGCGCTGGGCCAGCGTTTGCAGGCGTAGGACGAGCTGGTCGTCCGTCACTCCGTTTTCTTCTTCCATGCGCGCCGCATCGTGCAGGATAATGGTTTTATAATTCCCCGAGCTGGCAGGAATGCTGGAGGGGGGGAGCGTGGCGGGAACAAAGTTGCCACAGCTACCGCCCAGGCGCGTCACATCCAGTTGAAAGGGCTGCTGGTTGTCAAAGGCGCCGTTGCGGCCGCTGACGCGAATGTAATATTCGCCCGTATTGTTCCAGGTGCCGATGGCCACGTGCTCGTTTGCCGTACCGTCTTGGGCCGAAAAGCCGACCAAGGCTTGTAGCTGGGCGCTAGAGTAGGCATCTGGGTTGGAAACGGCAAAGGGATTGCTCACGGCAAACGGGTTGCTGACGGCAAAGGGGTTGGAAACCGCGAACGGGTTGCTCACCGCAAAGGGATTGCTGACGGCAAACGGATTACTCACCGCAAAGGGGTTGCTGACGGCAAACGGATTACTCACCGCAAAGGGGTTGCTGACGGCAAAGGGATTGCTGACGGCAAAGGGGTTGCTCACCGCAAACGGATTGGAAAAAGCGGAAGGCGCCAACTCGGCATTGAGCTGGGCCAGATCCTGGTCGTCGGCAAGCGTGCGGTAGGCCTGGCTAATGTCTTTGAAAAGGGCCACATCGTAGTCGGCGGGCAGATTGCTCAGGTCGACCAGGAGCGTGTTGCCGGGCTGCACGGCCAATTTGAACCAGCGCACCTCACCGCGGCGGGTGAGATATTGGCCGGCGTTGGCCGTTTGGGTTTCCGGTGGTCCGCTAAATGTCAGCGGCAGCGCGTTGGGCCAGCTGGTATTGTCCGGCTGGATGGGCATGCAGAGCGAAAATTCAGAGCTGTTGCCGGCGGAATCGGTGGCGGTGGCGGTGAGGAAATAACCGTCTAGCGATGGTGATTCAAGGTTTATATCAATTAAAGCCACGCCCGCGGCATCCGTTGTCACCGGGATATTGCCGAGAACGTTTTGGCCTTGGCCAAAGCCGCTGGCGTCACAGCTGGGGCTCGTAAAGAATTGTACGTTAAAGTTGGTCTGGGGCGGGCCGCCCATCCCGGCTTGCACCGTAATGCCGCCACCATTGCCACTAATGGCATTGAAGATAACCGGATAATTCTGGCCGTTGTTGGCCCCGCTATCAAGGTCATCGACATCGTTGACATCGACGCCACCGCCGTTTAGGTCGATGCCCAGAGCGCCATTGGCAAAGATGGCGTTGCCGCGGATGGTGTTGCCGGTTCCGCCACCAATATAGATACCGGCTTGACCGTTGCCGGCGATAATGTTGCCGTCCCCCGGGTTCTCGCCGCCGATTGTGTAATTGACGGTGACAAGGGATATGCCGTGTTGCCCATTGCCCAGCGTGGCGTTGCCCTCTGCGTCGGCGCCAATGCGATTGCCTCGGATTTGGTGACCGCCGCTCTGGACCGTATCGCCAGCGACGATGCCATCCACCAGGTTGCCGGAAATGAGGTTGCCCTGGCCGGGTGCGCTGCCGCCCACCATGGTCGTGGCGCCGCGGTAGATGCCAATTCCAGACTGGTAGTTGCCCAGCGCCGCCGTGCCGCTGGCATTGGCGCCAATATAGTTGCCGTAGATGAACGTATTGGCTACCTGGTCCAGGGTAATGCCGTTGCGCGGGGCGCCCGGCGTACCGTTGCCGTTGGCTGAGATGAGGTTGCGTTGCGCCGGCGTGGCGCCGCCAATGGTGTTATTGCTGGCGCCCACCGGTTGGGTAAAATTGGCCACAAAGATGCCGTCGCTGCCGTTGCCTCGATCAAGCATGCCGGTAAGATCCGTACCGATAAAGTTGCCTTCAATCTGGTTGTTGACCTCGCTGACCGAGATGCCGGCGCCAGCAAAGCGGTTGATCACCAGCCCGCGGATGGTGCTGTCGGATGTGCGCAGCGCCAGCCCATCGCCGGGACCGGCATTGGCGCCATCTAGTTCAATTTGCAGTACGGCGTCATTGCCCACCACCAGCGTGTTGGCGCTGGCGCCGGGCTGGGTGTAGCCGTCGATGATTACCGGATCGGTAATGAGCGGCAGCGCCGAACCGGGCTGGATGGTGTGCGGACCGCTGCCGGGTATATTGAATTGAATCGTATTGAGGCCGGCTATTTCATTGGCATACAGTATGGCCTGGCGCAACGAACCGGCGCCACCGTCGTTGGTGTTTGTGACCAAAAGCGTAGAGGAATATTCAAAGGCGCCCATATCGCAGGAGGCGCCCTGTGGGCGACTGACGCCGCGCTGATCAATATCGTTGATGGGGGCCGCGGCGCAAGCTCCGGCGTCGCCGGCATCTATAGCCGGACTGCCGGGCAGCAGGGCCAGGGTCTGGGTTGCGCCGCCATTGTCGTTTAAGGAATCCACGAGCGGATCGGTGTTGATGAGATCGCTGGCATCTCCACCACATGTTCCGTCGCTGCTTAGATTATGACCCAGCGATGTGGTAGCGCGCGGAATACCAAAAAATGCCGAACCCGCACAGTTGCCGCCAGCCGGACTATCTGTGAGGATTGTATTTTGGAGCGTCACGCTGCCATAGCCAACTTTAATGGCGCCGCCCGAAAATGCGCTGTTGCTGCTAAAGGTGCTATTGACAATAGTGACATCTGGCGCAAAGTCTGGCGAATATAGAACGGTGACTAGGGCGCCGCCACCGCCATCCCCACTGGTCGCCGTTGCGGTATTGCCGCTAAAAGTGCTGTTGCCAATAGAAAGGACTGCGCCTTCGTGCGCATAGATGGCGCCGCCATCTTGGGCGCTGTTGGTGAGAAAAGAGCTGCGCGTAATGGTGGCCGTGCCGCCGGTATAGAGCGCACCACCTTTGCCGCTGCTGGCACTGTTGTCTATAAAGGTGCTCTGGTCGATGGTCAGCGCGCCATAGTTCTCAATCGCACCGGCGCTGCCTCCCGCGTTGTTGCCGATTGTGCTGCCCACAATCGTGAGCAGACCTTCGTTGAAGAGCGCCGCCCCGCCCGTTTGGCCATTCATCAGGCTCAAATTTTGCAAGGTCAGGCTGCCTCCGCTTTCCACATAGAATATGCGCATGGCCGGGGCGCCTGCGTCGCGCTGAATAATGGCGCCGTTGCCGACGACTGTGATGGCGCTGGTGATGGCCGGCAAGCCATTGGCCCCTGGATATGCGGGCGCATTATCAATCGCCGTCAGTGAATATGTGCAGCTGTCGGCCAGCGTGATGCTATCATTTTCTGCGTTCGCATTTGCATTATTGATTGCGCTAATAAGCCCCGGCACATCCGCACAGGCTACTGGAAAGTCCGCCGCCCGCGCGGGATTGGGCCAAAAGAGGCCCACAAGCGCCAGGCTGAGACAACTGAGCAATAATTGCTTGATTGGAAATTGGCATGTTCGGAAAAGCATCTGATTACACCTTTGGCCACTATAAGAACGAAAACGGACTATGATGCACTTGGCCTGGTTTGGCTGCAAAGTGCAGAGGAATAATTATACAATCTATGCATTTATACAATAGACAAGCTACGATTGCTTGGCGCGAAGCATACGATGCGCCTGAACTGCTATGACTTCCACTGTTTGGGAACATCCCAATAGGAGCATGAGAAATGACGATATCGCGCACGGAATAGCCGGCAACAGATGATGCGCGAAAACCTACCGGAGAGACAACCAGCTGACGCTCAGCGCTGCGCCCGCCAAAATAATGATGTGCATTACCTGATCCAGCCAGATTTCAACAATCATCGAATGGGTGTCCGGGGGAATGCGCTTGATTTGCCGCATCCACCAGATGAGCGGCTTACGCGTGTCGATGAGCAAATGGGTTAAACCAATGCCCAAGGCCAGCGGCCAGGCAAAGACCAGACAAAGCCCGGCTGCGTGAATAGCGCTATGTATCCACGCGGCCGGGTGACGCAAACTAGTTTTGTGAAGCGCCATCCAATCTGTTTGCAATAACCAATCGGCCACCAAGTGTATCACCGTTCCCCACACCAGTAAGACAGTGGCGTCCTGCATAGCTGTTTCCTTCCGTAAGCGCTTTCATGTTGCTGGTTTTCCACTGTCCACTTGCATTAGCGGGCTTCCTCTTCTGCATTCTCTACTTTGGCGTGAAATGAACTTCAACCTGCTGAGCCGCCGCGCCCCACGGCAAAATGAGTGTCTGTTGGCTGGACGTAATTGGATGTTCCTCCACACCATTGGCGCCATGCACCAGGCAGCGCGCGGGCAGGCCAAAACTAGCGCCTTCAGAGCTGACCTGGTGAATCCAAAGTTTTAATTCCCCCTCAATGCCTTTGGGCAGATGAAAGCACAGTGACCGCACATTGGCCAGCGTTGGCAGTTCGCGAGCAGCCGTCTCCACGCGCTCCTGGCGATTGAACTCGTCAATATCCACCACCACGGCCAGCGGGTTGCCGCTGCTGACAATTTGAAAGTGGTTGCGGCCCACTTCCGACCGCACCTCCACTACGGTGCGCGGCTTGAGGGCGTTGCGCCGCAGCACCAGTATGGTCAGCAGCAGAATGCCGGCACAAACGATCAGCGCCACGGCGCGGCGCGCCGGATCTGGCCAGATGACCAACCCGTGCGCCAGCAAGCCGCCAAAGAAGATGAGATAAATAAGCGTCAAAACGAGTGGATGTCCTAACCAGCGCCAGCATATACTTGGCACATAGTCACCGCGGCGCCGGCTTACCACCAGCAACAAGAGCGGGAAGATGCCGGCCAACAGCGGCGCGATGAGCGCGCCAATGAGGCCCAATGGACCGGCAAACGAGGCCCGATTATTCAGCAGCGCCCATTCCACCAGCAGAAAAACCAGCAGCACCGGCAGCAGCCCCAATGCGGAACGCACGCGCGACCGCTGGAGCCACGAACCAGCGTGGGGTGTGGTTGGCCCCTGCGTGGCGTACGCTGGAGCGGGCAGCCACTCTTGCACCTGGTTGAAAAGCGCCAATGTAAAATGAATGGATGCCATGCCCATGGAAAGAACCACAAAAAGACCGCCAAAGAGATAAACCGCGGGTCCGGCTATTTGGGCCAGAGGACCAAGCGCCGTGCCCGCCGTCTCGGCCATGTGCGCCGGCGCCAGCGCTCCGTTAACGGCCACGATCCAGAACACGTAAATCAGCATGGCCACAGTGAGGGCGGCTATATTCCCCCAGTGAAAAGTGCGGCCGCTGGGGTCGCGGTGCAAGACAACTTTGGCCGCATTGCCCAACGCCGTGTGGCCAAAGAAGGCTGCTAGCACAATGCCAAAGATAAGTTCAATAATAGATGGATCAAACGGCGCGCCATTGAGGCCGGGTAGATGCACATAGGCCAGATATTCTGCGCGGGCATAAGGCAGGGCCAACGCGATGAGAATAAAGATAAGCACCAAATTAATGATACCAATCATTAAGGCAGAGGCAATCGTCGCGTTGAGTGATTGCCGCATTAAAAAATAGATACCAAGACCAAAGAGCAGCGCTGCCCAAACCAGCGGTGAAACCCCCGTGGCGTCGGCCAATGTGGTGGCAATGCCTACATAATACGCGCCCAGTATGAGCAGATTTATGGCCAGCAACGACATGGAGAAAGTAATCATTCCCGCGCGCCCCAGCAAATCACTCACCAATTGTCCAAAGTAGGCAAAGCCATAACGCATGGGTCCGTACCGCGTAATTGCCTCTGTGACGCCGGCTAATGTCAATATATTGACAAAGCCTAACACCAACAACAAAATGACGCCCGCCGGCGGTCCGATGGCGGCCAGCGCAATTGGTAAGGCCAAAATGCCGGCCCCCACGGTTTCCGTGAGCGTCAGGGCAAACGCACTCCAAAAGGGCGAGAGATTTTCGAGCCGACCGGCCAGCCGCGCCCAGCGCCAGCGCAGCCGATCGCGTACGCCGATGGCTTCGGTGTAGATGCTGTCCAAAGGCTGATGATAGAGTTGCTGATAGGCCTGCTGGACGCCATCTTCATCCAGCCCCAGCGCCTTGCGAATACCGGGCGTCATGCGACGGGGCAGATGATACTTTTCGCCCAGCAAATGGGCGGTTACGGCGCGCGTAGTGGCGCTGTCGGGGACCAACTGGGCCCACTGCCGCGCATAGCGCTCCAGATCGCGGATGGTGACTGGCTCGGTGAGCGCGCGCTCGTGCGCCAACGTCTGCAAATAGGCCTGCGCCTGTGCGCGCCGCGTCGGCGCTGATGCATAGGGGGCCGCGGCCTGGCGCGAATCGGCCAGCAATTGTGCCGTGTGCGTCTCAATGAGCAGCAAGAGCGCGCTGGCCTGCTTCGTCGTACGCCCAGCCAATCCACCCAATATCTCAGCGCGTGAAATCGCTTTGGCCGGCGCAGGGGAGCCTGCATTTGGAGATCTCATGTTTCACCTTCCAGAATGTTGCGCAAATCACCAGCCTTGTTGCGGAGTTGCTGGAAATAGTCGCTGCCGGTGATCTTTTCTACTTGTTGTGCTTGCCGCGCTCTATCCACCTCGATCCGCAGCTCTTGCACTTCCTTTTGCAGGCGCTGTTCCCGGGCGTAGACTTCTCGCATCATGCGTTGAAAGACGCGCGCCAGTTGGCCCAGCGCATCATTACGTTTGGTCACGGCATCAATGCTTTCAATCTGGTAAAGACCCGCTTCGACGGCGGCGGCGGCGGCGGTCAGCTGGGCCACTTGCTGCAAATATTCGTAATCCTCAACCATAACATTGGTGCGTGCCCGCAGCGTTTGGCAGAGGATGTGGATGATCCCCGTTGTGATTTCAGGGCGACTTGTAATCAGCTGCATAAACGGAACGCGTTCCAGCCGCAACAAGCGCAGATCCTCCAGCGCCGTAATGGCGGCGCTGCGCGGTTCGGGGTCTAGCGCCGCCATTTCACCAAAGACGCCGCCTTTTTCCAAAACGGTCAACGTGCGTCCGCCGCTGTGTACGCGTACGCTGCCCTCAATGATGATATACATGGCGTCGCCAAAATCTCCCTTTTCAAACAGCGTGGTCTCCGCTGGGCAGATGACTTCTTCCAGCAGGCGCGCCACTTCCTCCAAAATATCTTGCGGCGTTTCGGTAAAGAGATTAACCGTGCGCAAAATCTGTTTTTTTTCGGTGTGGGACAACATAAAAGCAATCCTTTGGGCTACGTCGGCGCCTTTGCAAAAACAATTTCAATTCGATTGCATGCCGAAGGCAAACTTACAATTTGTTGCTCATGCGCTGCATCGGTTGTGCAGCGTATGGGCGCGGGCCACGCTGGGCCAAACAGCGTGATCTGGGCGGGCAGCCCCACTGAGCCGCCCGTCACGGGAAGTTGGTATAGCCACATTTTGAACAGTCTGGGCGAACCCGCCGGCAGCTCAATATGGATGCGTTGCAGCGTTGCTAAATCGGCAATAAGGGCGTCAGCGGTCCGCTGCTCTGCCTGGCGCTGACCGTGGTCCAGCGTAATGGCGGCCACCAGCGGCGCTCCATTTGTCACCAGGTGCATTTGGCCCTGGCCCGGCGTTTGTGCATTGGTGCGCAGTTGCAGCACGGCGCGCTCGCTAAATAGCCCCCACCGCCAGCTTTGCCCTGTAACCGCCAAGATAACCAGACCGCTGCCTACCGCCAGCAATCGCATTGGCCACTCTTGCCAAATATAGAGGCCGTGGATCAAGATGCTGCCCAGGAAAAAAAGATAGAGCGCCCCCACGAGCAGGGGATGACCCAGCCAGCGCCAATAAAAGACCGGGGCAATATCCCCTTTGCGACGGGTGGCGGCCAGCAAAAGGACCGGCAGGATGCCGATCAACAGCGGCAGCAACAGCGCTCCCAGAATGCCCAACAGGCTGGCAAACGATCCGGCCCCGCTAATGGCCAGCCATTCGGCCAAGAGCAAGATGAGCAGCATGGGGCTGGCCGCCAGCGCGAAACGCTGCCATTCGCGCAGCCGGCCCACAAAGGAATCTGACCCGCGGCGCGGCAAGCGTTCTTCCACCGAATAATATTGGGCCAGCGCCACTTGGATGGTGGTCAATCCCAGGCTCAACGTCACCAAAAGCACGCCCAGCAGGTTGACGAGTGGCCCAACCCGCTGGGCCAACGGCGTGATAACGGTGCCGGTGGTTGCGCGCAAAGTTTGCGGAGAAAGCACGCCGGTCAGCACCACCAGCCACAGACACGCGATCAGGGTCAGCACGCCAATGGCAGATATGCTGCCGCGTAACCAGCCTCGGCCATTCCCATCGCGCGGCAAAACCACCGGACCATATGTGGCCACCAGGAAATGCGATAAAAAGGTGGACGAGAGAATGCCCACGATGAGCCCCAGCGCGCCCGGCGTAAAGCGCTGTGCATTGCCCATATCGCTTAGGTTGCTGCTCTGAAAATAGGGCAGCGCCAGCAGCGGAATGACCAACAGAATCAGCAGATTGATAAAGACAATGAGCAGATTGGTGGTGACGGTTGCGTTGAGCGTCCGCCGCGATAAAAAGAAAAGCGTGACGCCAAACGGCAGGAGCATCCACCACGCCACGGGCGCGCCCGTGGCCCCGGCCAACGTACCGGCAATGCCTAGAAAGAAGATAATCAGCACCATAAAATTGTTGGCCGCCATGGCCAAAGTGACCAGCGTCGACATGGCCGACCCCAAATACTCTTGCGCCAGCTGACCCACAAAACCCAACCCAAAACGGGCCGCGCCGCTGCGGATTACCGTTTCTGCCAGTGCTGCTACGGTCAGCATATTGACCAGCCCAAAGAGCAAAATACAGAGCACGCCCCACAAGGGCGGAATGGTGGCTAGCGCAATGGGGAGCGCCAGCAGACCGGAGACGCCGGGTGTTGTCAAAAAGAAGGTAAGCCAAAAAGGCGGCAAGCCTTCCAAGCGTTGGGTCAAGTTGGACCAGCGCCAACGCAGCCCCTCCCCCCAGCTGACCGTCGGCGCAAAGATTGTCGCAATGGGCTGCTGATAAAGCCGCTGGTACGCTTCTTGCACTGGTGCGGTATTGACCCCAATGGCTGTACAGATGGCCGGCGTTTCTCCTGCTATAATGGTGTACTTTTGGCCCAAGAGATGGGCCAACGTGGCGCGTATGCTGGCATTCTCGGGAACCAGGATGGCCCATAGGGGCGCATAGCGTTCTAGCTCTTGGATCGACGGCTTGGGGTGTGTGGCTCGCGCCTGCGCCAATGCTTCCAAATAGGCGCGTTGTGTGTTGGTCGTGGCCATTACGGCCAAGGCGGGATTAGCTATTTCATGCGCCTGGGCCACCAACTGTGCGGTGCGATTTTCAATGAGCGCCAATACGCTGTTGGCCTGTTTGACCGCCCGTCCGCCCAAACCGCCCAGCACTTCGTCGCGCGAAAGGGGCTTTTTTGTTGTCATGGCAAAGCCATCCGTTTATGTTTCAATTTTCATTACACGCGGCAATTAATAGTTGCACAACCTGCTGGGCCAAGGTCATGGGCAATCGCACTCGGATTGCGCACTCGTTCCCTTCGGGGGCCGGGCCAATATCTGGAGGATAAAGTAGGCGGATGGGCGTGGCTTCTTCCTCACGCCAGTGATTTATGGCCAACAATTCGACGGCGCCCCCGTTCGTTTCATCATCTGCGCTGCTATCGAACCAGGTGGCAATGGCGTAGGGCGTGCGGTAGCAGATGCCGCGGACGGGCGCCCGTCCGCGCGCTTCAATGGCGGCCTCCAACCCCCAGTAGATGGCATGTGGCGCTGGGGGCGCCGTCAATTCAAACCACATCGCCTTGCCCATGAGCTGGCCGGCGGCCGGCAGCACTGCATAGCGCGGCCCAAAGGTGGACGCTTGGTCGATAAACCAGCCGCGATCATCGGCTGCAATGCGCTCTAGCAGCGGAGTGATTAGCGTTGTCCAGTTGACGCTTGCCGTGGGCGCATGGCGGGCGGCCGCAATGTGGTCATAAATAGCATTGAGCAATCCCTGGCTCACGGTCTGTTCATCGCTGCTCAACCCCACCGTGGATTGAACCGGGTCGCGCGTGCAAAGGGCCGCGATCCGTCCCCAGAAAATATCGGCCTCATCAATCTGGTCACCCCAGAAGTAGGCCCAGTCACCACCCAAAATCACCTGGCTTCCGGCATGAGCTGTCTGCCGCAACAGGTGGGGCAAACGCCCCCAGTTAGCTTCGTGCCGATTGAGAATGGTCACGTGCGCGCCGGCGTTTTGCCAGCGCTCTACCTGCGCCAGCAACGTGGATGTAACATCGGCATCGGGGCGATCGCCAATGAGAATCAGATGGGCGCATCCGCTGGGCTCTCGGTCCGCTAGCTCTGTGCGCCATAGCCAGCTTGTGGCGTCTGCGGCGTCGGGGAAGATCAACAATTCCACTCTATGGCCTGCTGCGAATAGATGTTTGCGACTGAGCGCGGCCATGACCAAGCTGTGCGGGTCCAAGGGGCAAGCAATAATCGCACGTGGCGGATTGGTTTGGGCCGCTGGTAATGGCGCCTGACGTGCGCGTATATCCGTCACTAATCGTGAGGACAATGGCGCGGGTGCGCATTCGATTACCTGAATTGTACAGTCCAGCGGCGTCTCCGCCACATCTTTACGCAAAGCGCGAATGTGAAAGCTTTGCTCCGCTTGGGTCCCCGGTTGGACAAAGATCTGCAATTGCAGCTTGGGTGTGCAGCAGATGCGGATACCGAGGATCGTATCCAGATCGGCCAGGAAGGGCACTTCTTGGGGATAGAAAAGCGCCAAAACCCGCTTGAATTTATCATCATAATCGACGCGGCGATAATCGCTGTCCAGCGCATCGGCCACGCGCAAAATCGAAGCCATGAGGCCGGTGCGTACGGTCTCTCCGGCCAGCTCATCACAACGGTCTGGATCATACTCACGACGATGCCAGCGGCAGATCAACCCCACCAGCTCGGCCTCGCGGCGGCTAAAGGGCAGTTGGCCGGTTGCTGCCAGCTTTTCCACAGTTTCCTGGCTGATGACGTGATGTGTAGCCCGGTCCACCACGTTGCCCACATCGTGTAGCAGCGCCGCCGCGCGCAACAAATGCTGTTCGTTGGCGGTTAACCCCAAAACGTGGCCCAGCTGGGTGGCAAATATTTTGACGCGCAATACGTGTCCCGGCCCGTGATCGGTGAATTCGCCCATGCGCGCGCGGGCAAATTGGAGAATCGGCACAACGGTGCGCAGCGTGGCTATTTCCTGCGCCGAATAGAGTCGGGAAGCGGTCTGCAAGGCTGGCCACAGGCGCGCCGGCAGCGCCCTGCGCCGCGTTCGCCCTAGCTCTGCGCAGAGGCGGCCCGCCGCATCAATGGTAATGGCGTTGCGCATTTGCAGCGCGGCGACTGTTTCGGCCAGGACGTCTGGTTCCTGCTTGAGCGCCTGCGCCAAAGCTGCGGCGCTGGTTGGGCCCTCACGAACAAGGTGTAGCAATATTTGGCGCTGGGCCGCGGGCAGAGATAACAGATTCAGTTGGGCGGGCGGCTGTGAGATCATTTTGGTTGAGATTGCAACGCTACCGTGGGCTTATGGCAGGACACTGGGCGTATTATAAGGCGGTGGGCTTATTACAGGACAGATGTAACCGGCGCCGGTTCTCCACGCATCGCTATATTATGCCAGCAAGCGCGCGTTAATTTCCCGAAAGAGCTGGGTAAGCGGGTGTTGTGGATAGTGCAAGGCAAAGATCCCTCCGCTGGCTAGGGTCATCATCTCATCTACATGGGGCAATACGCCAGCCACGTCACAGGCAAAGGTTTGCTGTACGCGCTGGCGGATCTCTTCGGCGTTAAAAGCCGCCGGTGTTTTGTTGACGAGCAGCAGCATTTTCGGCACATCCAGCGAGCGCGCCACTTCGACCGTGACGCCGGTCCCTTCGTAATCCTGCTGATCGGGGCGCATGATGATGAGCAAGGCGTGGGAGATGGCGATCGAAAAGAGCGTTTCTTCGTTGAGACCGGGGTGGGTGTCAATGAGAAGCACATCAAGTTGCAATTCGCTCAACAGATCGCGGATGCCGCTGGTTAAAAGTCCCACATCGTAGCCTTCGCGCAGCACATTTACAATGGCGTCTGTTTGAATACTGGACGGAATGAGAAAGAGTTTGCCCTGCGTCGAGCTGAAGGGCTTGCCGGCGCCGTCTGTATGTAGGTTGGCCGTCACATCATGGGCGGCCTGACTAATGGTGCAGCGCCCCCACAAATAATCATTGAGCGAATGGCCAATGGCCGCGCCATCTAGCCCAAAGAGAACGTGAATGCCCGGCGATTGAATGTCGGTGTCAATGACGCCAACCCGTTGGCCACCAGCGGCAAGAAGGGTCGCCAAGTTCGCTGTCGTGTTAGATTTACCCGTGCCGCCGCGGAATGAGTGGATGGAAATGATTTTCGACATGAGGCTCCCTTATGTAAACGGCATGGCTGTGGTTATGCGCGGTGTTGAATGCGCTCATGTTAACAAATTTGATAATCATTTATGCGCGAACTGTTAACAGAGGCATGCTATTGTAGTGGATTAGCACTTATGGGTCCTATCATACCATTTTCAGGCAAAAATAGTATAAAAGGAGCAAGCTTTTGGAACTGTTAAATCTTTTCCGCCAATCTAAAGATGTTGAAACTTTCTCTGTCGGACAGACAATTTTTGGCGCGGGCGATGTTGGAGACCTAATGTATGTTGTAATTGAAGGAGAAGTGGCAGTCTCCCTTGACGGCGCCGTGATTGAGACGATTGGTCCGGGTGGCCTTTTGGGCGAGTTGAGTTTGGTAGATCACAGCCCGCGCAGTGCAGATGCAGTCGCCAAGACCGATTGCGTAGTGGCGCCTGTGGGAGAACGGCGCTTTCTTTTCCTGGTGCAAGAGACGCCCTATTTTGCCCTGCATGTCATGAGCGTCATGGCCGAGCGGCTGCGGCAGCGGACGCAGGAAGTAATAATGGCGAAAAATGTGCAGTGAAAGGGAAGCCATAGCAGATGGCGGGTTTAGTGATTTTGGGGAGGGACAGACAGTTCCGCTGGTGCGACAGCTCCGTTTACACGATTTTCATCGTCTTCAGCCAACAATCCTGCCCCATATTCGCTCCTAAACCGAAACACTCCCCGGTTGCTATAAACTTTTAGCCTGGAGAACATTCGTGCTACAATGGTGACTAAAACCACAACAATGGATCACCATAATGGCCGACCCCGTTATTCTGCTCGACAATCTATCCAAAACCTACCTGGTCCCCGAGCGCGATGCCGGCGTAATGGCGGCGGCGCGCAGCCTGGTGCAGCGCCGTCACCGCGCCATCAAAGCGGTGGATCAGGTTAGCTTTCGCGTAGAGCCAGGCGAAGTCGTCGGTTTTCTGGGGCCCAATGGCGCCGGTAAGACCACCACCCTCAAAATGCTGTCTGGGCTGCTGCATCCCACCAGCGGTACGGGCCGCGTCTTGGCGTATGAGCCGTGGCAACGTCAGCGCGATTTCCTCAAAGTGATCACGCTGGTTATGGGGCAGCGCAATCAGCTCAATTGGGACATTCCAGCCAGCGATTCGTTTGAGTTGAACCGCGTGATCTATCGCGTGCCGCCGGCGCAATATCAGCAGACGCTGGAAGAGTTAGTGGAGTTGCTGGAATTAGGGCCGCTGATCAACAAACCGGTGCGCAACCTATCGTTGGGCGAGCGCATGAAGTGTGAAATTGCTGCCGCCCTGCTGCATCGACCACAAGTGCTCTTTTTGGATGAGCCCACCATTGGCCTGGACGTAACGGCGCAGCGCCGCATCCGCGAATTTATCCGCGAATACAATCGTCGCCACAACGCCACCATTTTGCTGACCAGCCACTACATGGCCGATGTAGAAGCCCTTTGCAAACGGATTGTGGTGATCCACCACGGCCGCATTCTCTTTGATGGCCCGCTGGCCGAACTGGTGAAACGCTTTTCTCCACACAAGACCATTGCCGTGGAGTTGGAGCATCCCATTGAGTCGAATCAATATGCCGATTTTGGCGAGGTGGTGACCCAGGATGATGGGCGCCTCATGCTGCGCGTGCCCAAGGCGGATACCGCCAAAGTGGCCGGTCGCTTGCTGGCGCAGCTACCGGTTAGCGATTTGACCATTGAAGACCCGCCCATTGAAGAAGTGATCGAGCAGGTCTTTGCCCAGGAGGTCGAATCGTGATCCGCGCTATCGGCGAAATTTACGCGGCGCAGTTGCGCACTTCGCTGGCCGTTCAATTTCAATATCGCATGTCGCTGGCCATCTGGATGATCGGCCGCGTCATCCAGCCGCTGGTGGCCTTGGTGGTTTGGACGACCGTTGCGCGCGCCCGCGGGGGAGATGTGAGCGGCTATAGCGAAGGTGATTTTGCCGCCTATTTTATTATCCAGATGATCGTCACCCAGGCCACTTTTAGCTGGATCATGTGGGAATATGATTACATTATTCGCTCGGGGCAATTTAGCTTCCGGCTGCTGCGCCCCATTCATCCGATCCATGCTGATGTTGCCGACAATTTAGCATACAAGGTGTTGACATTGGTCATCCTGATCCCGGCGGCATTTTTTCTGGCCTGGCTCTTCCCGCCCACTCTGCATTGGCAATGGTGGAACATTGTGGCCGGTCTATTGGCAACCGTCATCGCCTTTATTATGCGCTTTACCCTCGAATGGATGCTGGCGATGACCGCGCTGTGGACCAATCGCGTCAGCGCAGTGAACCAGACCTATGATGTCATTCTCATCTTTTTCTCCGGTTATTTTGCCCCGCTGGCGGTAATGCCGCAATTGGTGCAAACTCTGGCCAATTTTCTGCCCTTTCGCTGGCTAATCGCGTTTCCGATTGAGCTGACGCTGGGACGATTGACGCCCACCGAGATCCTGATTGGTTTTGGGGCGCAGCTGTTCTGGCTGGTGATTGTGCAGGCCTCGTTGCGATATGTGTGGCGCGCCGGCGTAAAGCAATATTCGGCGGTGGGCTCGTAATGGGTACAGGGGATGGCGTCGCCCGCGGCTTTGTTGACTGAGCCTGTCGAAGCCACCTGGGCCGCTGGCCATTTGGATCGCAGCCCCCGCATGAGACAAATTATGAATCAACTACGCATACTCTGGACCTTCTTTCGCCTGGGCGCCATGAACGAATTGGCGTACCGGGTCAACTTTTTTACGCAGCTTTTTCAGGCGGTCATGTCGCTGGTCCTGTCTTTGGGTGGGTTGGCGGTTGTGTTCAATCAGACCGATACGCTGGCCGGCTGGCGACCAGCGGAATTGGTGGCGCTGGTGGGCATCTACATTTTGGTGGGCGGGCTGATCAACCTAATGATCCAGCCCAGTATGCAGCGCTTTATGGAAGACATTCGCATGGGCACGCTGGACTTCATGATCCTCAAGCCGGCGGATGCGCAGTTTTTGGTTAGCGTGCGCCAGGTTGAAATCTGGAAGCTCATTGATATCATCATGGGGTTGGGCGTATTGGTGATCGCTCTAGTGCGGCTGGGGGCGCAGATTGGCATGGCGCAGGCGTTGGCTTTTGGGGTGGCTCTGCTGGCCGGGGCAACCATTGTCTACAGCTTTTGGATGATGTTGGCGACCTGCGCGTTCTGGTTTGTCAAGACCGAAAACATCCTCGTCATCTTCCAGTCGATGTATCAAGCGGGCCGCTGGCCGATTACGATTTACCCGGGCTGGCTGCAAATGATGCTGACCTTTCTGGTGCCGATTGCCTTTGCCGTCACCGTGCCGGCCCAGGCGCTCACCGGGCGGTTGACCAACCAAACGCTGCTGCTGGCCATCCTGGTGGCAACGGGGCTCTTTGGCGCCGCGCGCTGGTTCTGGCGCTTTGGCATTCGCTATTACGCCGGCGCCTCCGCGTAATAGCGAATGATGATGCCTGCGCGCTAGTACCTCACTCACAATATACCTAGCTCATCATACGTCTACGCGTTTTGGATAATCAGTAGATCGCAACAGCGGGAGATAGGACCGGATGCACCAATCGAGACCGACGCCTGTATCGCCAACACGTTGCGGTGCACTGATAATGCCTGCTCAAATCATTTAGTAGTATATCTGGGCATTCGCCCAAAGCTCACCACATGCTTTTCTTTTAAGACTTCTTCAGACATACAATGCGCCTTTTTATCTTTAAAGATTGATGACATAAATTGCACTGTCTAAGAGCAAAATGATGGTTCGTTAGCAAATTGAAAGATTCTTTGCGCCATATTCTGGTAATATACATACACTCTATCGACCACCTCGACGCAAATTCTCAATTCATATAATCATATTCCAGATATAGTTCAAATGGAGAGTCAAATGAAAAAAACTCGACTTATTGTCGCGCTAACGATTATTGCTATGGTTTCATGTGTTTCGATTGTGGCTCGCGTTTATGCCCAGAATGCCGATACCGATACGAGCACTGACGCGGAATCACCTATATTGACCGTAAAGCAGACTGTTTCAACTTTGGCCAACGTGGAGGTAAACATAAATGGCCAAACTTATGTGGTAAATGTGCCGGTCACTGTAGATATAGATGCACAAGCCGCGCTTGAGGATGCTTCTTTAAAAACAGATAACAATAGCAAGGTGGGTTTGCTTAGTTGGAAGCTTGGCGATATTCACGAAGTTGCTGATGAGTACATTCATGATAGATACTCTAGCATCGAAGTATCTTCAGATGAAAACAAGCTGATTGTCGTGACTTCAGATGTGACTAATTTTGATAATGAGACTCATGACCTCGATTGGTCAAGCTTTGCGGATGTATTGGGGTTTGATGAATTAGGCAATACGTATGAAGTGGAAGCCCGCTATTGCGGTGAGGCCGATCCAGGCGAAACCGTAAGTTGTACAGTTGTTTTTGATGTTCCGCAGAATGTGGTAATCAGTGGTGTCGAAGTGCAGGTAATTGACAAAAAAAGATTGACGTTGCAATAGGTTTGAGAGTCCTTAAACCGCTGTTTCTATAATGACTACACCGTAACGGTGCTGGCGAGATAGGCGTCGGTCTCGTTTGGTGAATCCGACCTATTTCCGGCCGTTGAGATCTACTGATAATCAAAAAGCGCAGCTATCACAGCTGCGCTTTTTGATTTTGCCAAGGCAATATAGAGAGAGCGGGCGATGAGAATCGAACTCACGACATTCAGCTTGGGAAGCTGACGTTCTACCGCTGAACTACGCCCGCAAACTGGTAAGGTAAGTATATGCACTTTACAGATGAATGTCAAATGTGGCCAAAATGCACGCTAAAATCGAGCACATGAACCCCGTTCGACTACATTAACTACGTTCGACCACGTAGTAGTCCACGACCATGCCCTCTTCGTCGATGACCTGTTTTTCAAAGTGCATGCCCAATTTTTGCGCAACGTGAATGGACGCACTGTTTGCGGCGGCAATGGTGGCGTAGATGCGGTCCAGAGCAGAATGGGCAAAGACGTAGCGCAGCATGGCGCGCCCGGCTTCTGTAGCGTAGCCTTGGCCCCAGCTGGCAACGTGATAGGCATAAACAAGTTCGTCGAAATCGCGGTCAGGGGCGCGCACCACGCCGCAATAGCCAATGAAGGACCCACTCTCTTTTTCAAAAACGGCGGATGTCCCATAGCCGCGCCGGGCATACTTTTCCTGGCAAATATCGATCCAGCGCGCTACTTCGGCTCTGGGCAGCAACGTGCCATCGCCCATGTAGCGCATAACCTTTTCATCGGCGCAGAGCGCGGCAAAATTGTTTAGATCGCTGGGGTAAAAGTGGCGCACAAGCAGGCGCTCAGTTGTAAATAACGGCTGTTTCGGGGTCATGGTTGGCTTTGTTTTGCTTTGTTTTGCTTATGGAGACTTCGTGGTTCCGGCCACATTTTCAGGCAGAATAGCGCCCGCTAAGATTGCACCGTCCAGCTTGGCGCCTTCCAATTGGGCGCGGCGCAGGTCGGCATTGGTGAGGTTGGCATCGGTGAGATCCGCGCCTTGCAGATTGGCCGCCGTCAGCGTGGCGTTTTGCAAATTGGCAGCGCTTAAATTGGCGTTGGCCAAGTTGGCGTGGCTCAGATGAGCGCCGGTCAAATTAGCGCCGTGCAGGTCAGCGCCGGCCAGGTCCGCATAATCAAAGACGCGCTGGCTAAAATCATGCTCTGCGCCGCCCTCGTTGAGAATCTCCCACACGGTGCGCCAGGAGGACAGCATCACTGTATTGGCATCCACCTGGGCGCCGCGCAAATTGGCCAGCGACAGATCGACGCCGCTCAGATTCGCCGCCCGCAGATCGGCATTGTGCAGATCCGCGCCGCGTAGATTGGCTTCGGTTAGATCGGCGCCGGCCAGGTTGGCATCTTGCAATTGGGCGCGGCGCAGATCGGCTTCTGTCAGCAGCGCATCGCGCAGGTCGGCGGCCGTTAGATCGGCATCGCGCAGGAAGGCGGCGTGCAGGTTGGCGCGGCTCAAATTGGCATTGGCCAGCGCGCGTTCGGCGCGCACCTGGTTGAGAATTTCCCACACCAGCCGCCATCGCGCATCAAGTTGCGTGCTGTCATCGACCACCGTTTGCAGCAACAGCGCGTATTCGAGATTGGCCGAACTGAGATTGGCGCCGACGAGATTGGTTTGGGTCAGGTTGGCGCGCTGCAAATTCGCGCGCGCCAGATTCACATTTTCCAAATAGGCGCCGCTCAGGTCGGCATCATGCAGATCGCGCGCCGCATCCGGCTCATTGACAATGTGCCAGACGAGCCGCCATTTGGCGTCTAGAAAGGTTTCGTCATCGATACGCATCTCTGTCAATTGCGCGCCGCTAAAATCGGCGGCTTTTGCCAGCGCGCCGCGCAGGTCAGCTTGCGTCAGGTTGGCGTTGAAGAGGCGCGCGCCGTTTAATTGGGCGCCGCGCAGATCGGCTTGGGCTAGATTGGCGTCGGCCAATAGCGCGCCGCGCAGGTGGGCATTCTGTAGATTGGCGTTTTGCAAATTGGCGCCGGTCAAATTGGTGAAAACCAAATTGGCTTGAGCCAGCGTACTGTTTTGTAGATGGGCGTTGCGCAAATCGGCTTCGCTCAGATCGTGGCCGGCCCAGTCGATGTTGGCCAGCTCGGCGCCAGCCAAGTCGGCGCGGCGGCAGTCTGGCGGGCAAGTGGCAAAGAGATTGCGCAGATAGAGCACGTAGGCAAAGTAGGCGATCACCAGAATCCCCGGCGTTGCAATCAGGAGTAAGAGCCAGAAACGATTGCGCCGGGTCGGATCCGAGATGGTTATGCGCGGAGAGGGATTCATCATGGTAACCATATTTTATCACGAATTAGCGGAACAAGTGGTGGTAATTCCCCGTTTTCAGAATCAGTAGATATCTTCTTATACTTCATTTGGCCGATTTTGGGGTGATTGTAAATTCGTTATACCCATGTTATGATCGTGGATGCACGCAAAGCTGCGTGTGAAAAGAGAGTTAGCCAAACTCAATCCAACATAGGTTTTTCCAAAAATAGCGCATGCTCGAAGACCTTCAGGCTAATTTATGAGTTAGCCCATGTGGGTACATATCAGAGATATAGGCTAATTTTTAGGAAAACCTCACACAATTCCAATTTATTTGGATAGAAAATAGGGTAGACAGTTCTCTTAAATGACTGAATGGCTTTCGCCATAGGTTTAGGTTGCGTACGTTTATGTTCCTATGCGTTTCTGCATAGGCATTGATGTACAGGCATTGATGTACAGGCATTGATGTACAGGCATTGATGTACAGGCATTGATGTACAGGCATTGATGTACAGGCATTGATGTACAGGCATTGATGTACAGGCATTGATGTACAGGCATTGATGTACAGGCATTGATGTACAGGCATTGATGTACAGGCATTGATGTACAGGCATTGATGTACAGGCATTGATGTACAGGCATTGATGTACAGGCATTGATGTACAGGCATTGATGTACAGGCATTGATGTACAGGCATTGATGTACAGGCATTGATGTACAGGCATTGATGTACAGGCATTGATGTACAGGCATTGATGTACAGGCATTGATGTACAGGCATTGATGTACAGGCATTGATGTACAGACATTGATGTACAGACATTGATGTACAGGCGTATGCGTGGTGGAAGTGCTGCTAAACATTAACAGATCATCAGTAATTGCTGTTGCATATTCGGTATCCTGCTTGTATGAGGGGCGCAATGACTTCAGCAAACTTTTGAAGGGACTGTCCATTTCTGGAACGGTCCCTTTTTGTTTTGGTTTGGTCGGGAAATGTGAAAAGGGCACGCTGATATAACGGATCCAATGGGTTTTCACTGATTCATTCAAAAATCTATAAAATCCCTCCAATCTGTGTCATCAGTGTCCCATTGTTCAATTGTCGAAGTTGACTTTCGAGTCGGAGGTTTACAATGAGTCTGGCAGGACATGCGTTAATCACCAATATCCAAGAGATGCAAAACGTGGCGGCGTTCAAGGCCCAACATTGGGAAGGTTCTTTTGCCGATTATCTGGACATTGTGCAGAAAAATCCCAAAGTGCTGCGGTCGGCCTATCAGCGCCTGTATGACATGGTAATGTCCTATGGCTATGAAACGTACACCGAATTTCGCGAGCAGTTACTCCACTATAAATTCTTTGACGACCCCATTGGCAATGGCGAAGACGCGGTCTTTGGCATGGATCGCCACCTGATGGATCTGGTGCAGGTTTTCCAATCGGCAGCCCGAGCCTATGGCACCGAGCGTCGCGTGCTGCTGCTGCATGGGCCGGTGGGCAGCGCCAAGAGCACCATTGTGCGCCTGCTGAAAAAGGGGTTGGAACATTACTCGGTCACCGACGATGGCGCCCTCTATACCATTGTGTGGGAAACAGCAGATGGGCAGATGGTCTGCCCCATGCACGAAGAGCCGCTGCACCTGATTCCGCAAAACGCGCGGGCGCAGATCATGGCGCGGTTCAATGCGGAGAGCGATTCGGACTATCACATGTCCATCGAAGGCGATCTATGCCCAGCCTGTCGACATGTCTATCGCATGTTGATGGAGCAGCACGATGGCGAATGGGCCAAGGTGCTGGAACACATCAAAGTGCGGCGGCTGATTCTTTCCGAACAGGACCGCATTGGCATTGGCACCTTTCAGCCCAAGGACGAAAAAAATCAGGATTCCACTGAGCTGACCGGCGACATCAACTACCGCAAGATCGCCGAATATGGCTCTGATTCCGACCCGCGCGCCTTTAACTTTGACGGTGAGCTAAACATTGCCAACCGTGGCATTGTGGAATTCATCGAGCTACTCAAGCTGGATGTGGCTTTTCTCTATGATCTGCTCACCGCCTCGCAGGAGCATAAGATCAAGCCCAAGAAGTTTGCCCAAACCGATATTGACGAAGTGATCATCGGCCACACCAACGAGCCCGAATATCGCAAGCTGCTGGCCAATGAATATATGGAGGCGTTGCGCGACCGCACGGTCAAAATCGACGTGCCCTATAACACGCGCTACAGCAATGAGGTGAAAATTTACGAGCGCGACTTCAATTCACGTTCGGTGCTGGGCAAGCACATTGCGCCGCACACGCTGGACGTGGCCGCCATGTGGGCCGTGCTCACCCGGCTGGAAGAGCCCAAGCACGCCAGCCTGACGCTGCTGCAAAAGCTCAAGCTGTATGATGGCCGTTCGCTGCCCGGCCACACCGAAGACACGGTGCGCGAACTGCGCGCCAATTCGGGCCAGGAAGGCATGCAAGGTATATCGCCTCGCTACATCCAGGACAAGCTGTCCAATGCGCTGGTTTCGCATGGGGCCGTGGGCTGCCTGAATCCGTTTGTGGTGATGCGCGAGCTGGAAAGCGGGCTCAAACACCACTCGCTGATCACCAACGAGCGCGACCGCGAGCGCTTTGCCGCCCTGCTCAACGTGGTGCGCGAAGAGTATGACGAAATCGTCAAAAACGAGGTGCAGCGCGCCATTACCGCCGACGAATCGGCCATTCGCCGCTTGGCGGGCAACTATGTGGACAACGTCAAGGCCTATACCCAGCGCGAGAAGGTGAAAAACCCCTTTACCGGTCGCGATGAAGAGCCGGACGAGCGGCTCATGCGCTCGATTGAAGAGAAGATCGAAATTCCCGAAAGCCGCAAAGATGATTTCCGCCGCGAAATTATGAACTATATTGGCGCCCTGGCAATTGAGGGCAAAACCTTTGCCTGGAACTCCAACGAGCGGCTGCGCAAAGCGCTGGAACTGAAGCTCTTTGAAGACCAGAAAGACAGCATCAAGCTCACTAGCCTGGTCAGCAGCGTCATCGACGCCGAAACCCAGGAGAAGATCGACGTGGTCAAGACGCGCCTGATCAAAAACTACGGCTATTGCGATATTTGCGCCACCGACGTGTTGAATTACGTGGCGAGTATCTTTGCCCGGGGCGATGTGAGATCGAGTAATTGATGTGTTGCGTATTGCGTGTTGCGTGCCTCTCCTCCTTCTAACCCCCTCTTCTCCACTTGTGGAGAGGAGGGGGAAATTGGGCGAATATGTTGGTTCTGGATTGGCAACATCGCGGGTAGGGCCATGGCGAACTTCGTAATCGCAACGGATCAATCCGGCCGCTGACAATGAAATGCCGCCGCCGCGACTAAATGGCAAGAGGTTGAGGCCGCTTTTCCGGGTCAGCCGCGGGTTTTAGCCCTGCTTTTTTAAGGTACGCGATGGCCCTGACATCGCGCAAGAAGTGGCTTGCCGCGCGCATAGAAGCTAAACCGGTACACGCACCACGCACTACGTACCATGTTTCTCGTCTCTCAACCGTTCCCACAGGATAAACCAAATGCCTCTACCAATCGAACAAGACAACGCCCGTTTTAAGCAGATCGTACGCGGCAAAATCCGGCGCAATCTGCGCAAATACATGTCCAATGGCGAACTGATCGGCCGCCAGGGCAAGGATCTGGTCAGCATTCCCGTGCCGCAGGTGGATCTGCCCCGCTTTACCTTTGGCAACGTGGGGCGGGGCGGCGTGGCCCAAGGGCCGGGCCAGCCTGGCGATCCGCTGTCGCAAGCGGATCCGGGTGACAGCGCCGGCCAAGCCGGTGACCAGCCCGGCCAGCACATTCTGGAAGTAGATGTATCGCTGGATGAGCTGGCGCAAATGCTGGCCGAGGAATTGGAGCTGCCGCGCATTGAACCCAAAGGGCTGGACAACATTGAAAGCGAAAAAGCGCGCTATACCGACATCCGCCGCGTGGGGCCAGATTCGCTGCGCCACTTCAAGCGCACCTATCGCGAAGCGCTTAAGCGCCAGGTGATTTCCGGCATCTACAACCCAGAACGGCCGGTGATCATCCCCGTACGCGAAGACATGCGCTACCGTTCGTTCCAGCGCAAGCCGGCGCCCGAAGCCAATGCCGTCATCATCTACATGATGGATGTCTCCGGCTCTATGGGCGATTATGAAAAGCGGCTGGTGCGGCTGACCGCTTTCTGGATCGACACCTGGCTTAAGGCCAACTATCGCAAGATCGAGCGCCGCTATATTGTGCACGATGCCCGCGCCGGTGAAGTGGATGAACACGCGTTTTATCATCTGCGCCAGAGCGGCGGCACCATGATCTCCTCGGCGCTACAGCTCTGCCGTCAGCTCATTCAGCACAATTTTGACCCCCAAGATTGGAACATTTACCTCTTTCAGTTTTCCGATGGCGAGAACTGGGATACCGACAATGTTACCTGCTTGGAGCTGCTCTCAGAACATCTGCTGCCCGTTGCCAACCTCTATTGCTACGGCCAGGTCAATGAATATCGGCACAGCAACTACGAAGGCGCCTTTATCAACCAGCTGGCGCGGCTGGATGAACCCGCAAAACTGGTGACCGCCCGCATCCCCAACCCCGATGCAATTTTTGATGCGCTCAAGCTCTTCTTGGGCAAGGGACGATAAGATACCTCATGAATCAATCTGTAGCGCTGCCTGCGCATTTGCAGGACATTCAGCAAAAGGTAGAAGGATATGCCCGCGATCTGGGGCTGGACTTTCCCGAAGTGCGCTTTATCATGCTCGACTTTAGCCAGATCAACCAGGTGGCGGCGTATGACGGCTTTCCGCGCCGCTATCCACACTGGCGTTTTGGCATGGAGTACGAACGGTTGCGCAAAAGCTACGCCTGGGGTCTGCATCGCATCTATGAAATGGTCATCAACACCGACCCCTGCTACGCCTATCTGCTGGCCAGCAATCTGGATGTGGACCAAAAGCTGGTCATGGCCCACGTCTATGGCCACGCCGACTTCTTCAAAAACAATCTCTGGTTTGCCCACACCAACCGGCAAATGCTGGACGAAATGGCCAACCACGCCACCCGCATTAGCCGCTACATGGACAAATATGGCTATGAAGAAGTGGAAGCGTTTATTGACCGCTGTTTGTCGCTGGAAAACCTGATCGACATTCACCAGCCCAGCATTCGTCGCTTGGCCGCCCGTCCGCAAGAGCGTCAAGAGGATGCCCATGTGGCAGACGCTAATTCGGGCCGCTTGCGCGCCAGTGGCTATATGGACTCGTTCATCAATCCACCCGAATATTTGGCGGAAATGCGTCAACGCGCCGCCGCCGAGCGCCAACGCGAAAAACAGTTCCCCGTAGAGCCGCAAAAAGATGTGCTGCTCTTCCTACTCGAATACGCCCCATTGGAGCCGTGGCAGCAGGACATTGTGGCCATTGTGCGCGAAGAGGCGCTCTATTTTGCCCCGCAGCGCCAAACGAAGATAATGAACGAAGGTTGGGCATCTTTTTGGCACAGCACCATCATGACGCGCCACGCCCTTTCTCCCGACGAACTGATCGACTACGCCGACCACCATTCGGGCACGTTGGCCACGTCGCCGGGACGGCTCAACCCGTACAAGCTGGGTATTGAGCTGTTGCGAGATGTTGAAGATCGCTGGAATCGCGGCGCCTTTGGCCCCGAGTACGAAGCCTGCACCAGCCAGGCCGAGCGCGCTCGTTGGGATCGCAAATTGGGGCTGGGGCGGGAAAAGATCTTCGAAGTGCGCCGCATTTACAACGATATTGGCTTTATTGATGAATTCCTGACTCGCGATTTTGCCGAAGCGCAACAGCTTTTCAGTTACCGCTACAATCGGCGCGCCCGCCGCTACGAGGTGGAAAGCCGCGACTTCGATGACATTAAGCGCCAACTGCTCACCTCTTTGACCAACTTTGGCGAACCCGCTATTTTGGTGCAGGATGCCAATTTCCAAAACCGCGGCGAACTCTACTTGCGCCATGTTTGGGAAGAGGTGGACCTGCGGCTTGATTATGCTCAAGACACGCTGGAAAATGTGCAGGCGCTTTGGCAGCGCCCGGTTCATCTGGAAACACATATCACCGACCGCGGCCTCATGCAGTTCTCTTATGACGGCAAGGAACATAGCCAAAAGCTGCTCGTTCCGCAAAAAGTGTAAACTCAAAGAGTATGATCAACACACCATTCACAATTTCCCTCCCCCATCCATCCTGAAAACGAGAAAATATGTTCGGTCAACTGGCCCTTTTGCAAGATTTGACGCCCGACGGAAGGCTGCTTTTTGCCACGCGTACGGTGCGTCTCTTTGCCTATGGTTTTCTCTCCGTGGTGCTGGTCCTGTATCTGGCCCAAATTGGTCTGAGCGAAGCCCAAATTGGTCTGCTGCTCACGTTGACGCTGATTGGCGATACGCTGGTCTCGCTGTGGCTGACCACCAATGCGGACCGGTTGGGGCGCCGGCGCATGTTGCTGGTGGGCGCCGGTCTCATGCTCTTGGCCGGTCTGCTTTTTGCTGTGACTGGGAATTTTATCCTGCTGCTGATCGCCGCCACCATCGGCGTGATCAGCCCCAGCGGCGGTGAGATCGGCCCCTTTTTGGCCATCGAGCAGGCGACGCTTGCCCAAACGATTGCCAGCCAGGCGCGGACTGGCGTTTTTGCCTGGTATAATTTGGTCGGCTCCTTTGCCACGGCGCTGGGGGCTTTGGCTGGCGGCGGCTTGGTTCAACTATTACAGGGCCAACAGGTGGCCGCCGTGACCAGCTATCGCGCCGTGGTGATTGGCTATGCGCTGCTGGGTGGCCTTTTGGCCTATCTTTTTCTGCATCTCTCGCGCGCCGCCGAAGTGGCCGCACCGACCAATCAACCCAACCCGGTCCGCGGTGGGTTTGGTCTCCACCGCTCGCGGCGGGTAGTGGTGCAGCTTTCGGCGCTCTTTGCGCTGGATGCCTTTGGCGGCGCCTTTGTGCTGCAAAGCATCATGGCCTACTGGTTTTACGTGCGCTACGGTGTGGAGCCAGCCGTGTTGGGCGCCATCTTCTTTGGCGCCAACATTCTGGCCGGTATTTCAGCGCTATCGGCGGCGGCGGTGGCGGCGCGCATTGGGCTGATCAACACCATGGTTTTTACCCACATTCCCTCCAACATTCTGCTGATCTTGGTGCCGCTCATGCCCAACCTGCCGCTGGCCATCATCATGCTTTTGCTGCGCTTTAGCATTTCGCAGATGGATGTGCCCACGCGCCAATCCTACACCATGGCCGTGGTGGAACCGGACGAGCGCTCGGCCGCGGCCGGCGTCACTGGCATTGCGCGCACGGTCGGCGCCGCCTTTGCGCCCTATCTAACTGGGTTGATTATTGGCAATCCAGCCTGGTTGAGCGCTCCATTTTTTATTGCCGGCATCTTAAAGATAATCTATGATCTGTCACTCTATCGCATGTTTATCAGCGTGAAACCACCGGAAGAAAAAACGCCCTGAATTCCATTCATGCGGCGCGCAATTCTCCGCAAGTTGCTTGCAGCCCCGTTTTAAGGCAAAATGCAAGCCTTATGTCTGAACAATCCACGGCAAACTCCGCGCAACCCACCTTGACTGTTTCAGTCATTGCCACCGTCTACAACGAAGGCGAAAATATGCGCCGCCTGCTCAATTCGCTGGCGGCGCAGACGCGTCTGCCCGATGAGATCATCATTTGTGATGGCGGCAGCCGCGACAATACGGTGGCCATTATCCGTGAATATGTGGAAAATGGGCAGCTGCCCCAGCTGCGCCTGCTGGTGGAGCCGGGCGCCAACATTAGCCACGGGCGCAATGTGGCCATTGCCGCCGCACACGGGCCAATTATTGCCGCCACCGACGCCGGTGTGCGTCTATCGCCCACCTGGCTGGCGGCGCTGGTGGCGCCCTTTGCGCAAGAGGCAGAAACGCCCATTGCCGTGGCCGGCTTTTTCCGGCCCGACGTAGACGGACCGTTTCAAGTGGCCATGGGCGCCACCGTGCTGCCGCTGCTCGCTGATATTAACCCCCACAAATTTCTGCCCAGCAGCCGTTCGGTGGCCTTTACCAAAACAGCCTGGGAAAAAGCCGGTGGCTATCCTGAATGGCTTGACTATTGCGAAGACCTGCTCTTCGATTTTGCCATCAATGCCCAGCGGCCCAACCAGCCCACGGCCTTTGCGTGGGCGCCCACTGCGCTGGTCTACTTTCGCCCACGCACAGATCTGGCCAGCTTCTGGCGTCAATACTATCGCTATGCCCGTGGTGATGGCAAGGCCAATCTCTGGCGCAAGCGGCACGTTGTCCGCTATATTACCTATTTGGTATTTGTGCCGGCCCTATTGGGGCACGGGCTGTGGGGATTTTTTGCGCGCTGGCTGGGCTGGCTGGGGCTGGCCGCTGGCGTAGTGGCTTACTGTTGGCGACCGTGGCAACGCGTAAACGTGTTGGGGCGCCGGCTTTCAGCAGGGGAACGCGGCGCTGCGTATCTGCTCGTGCCCATTATTCGGCTGGTGGGTGACGTGGCCAAAATGGTGGGATACCCTGTCGGCGTGCGCTGGCGTCGTCAAAGAGACCAAAAATCATGAGTGAAGAAAAAAATGTCCGTCGCGAAGTCAAAGCCGATCTGGTTGAATCCACCCCCACTTGGGCCGGGCTGGGGTATTGGATATTGGCCGCCCCCACGTTGGGGTTCCTGGCCTGGCTGTGGGTGGATCTAATTGGCGCGTTGAGCCCCATTGCCAGCGGCTGGCTCAACGTGCTGATTGCGCTGCTGCTCTTTGCGCTGCTGATTGTGCTGCCGTTTGGATATTTGGCCTATTTGCTGATCACGGCCTTCCCCGCGCTTTTTCAACACGCCGGCTGGGAAGTGGTGCCGCTGGAAGATGTGCGGCTGGAAGAAGTGTATGCCGTGCGCTATCGCTATCAAGCCCGACGACGTGGGCGGCTCACCTGGGAGCGCCTTTTGATGCGCCTGGGGCAAGGCTGGACTTTTCTGGAAATTGCGCTGATCTTGGGGAGTGCATTGGCCCTACCCGCCATCATGCTTTCGGCTGGTCGCTTTGGTTTTGGGAGCTAACAGTAAACCATGGTACGTAATCAGTGAATGTCATTAGGTTAAGCTCGCTTCAAGTGCGATGCACGGTGAGCCCCCCGAATGGTAGGGTCAAAATGTCGAACACCGTGCGACGCACTTTTCGCTAACTTCGGCATCGTTCAAAAATAACTTGTCGATTTAAACCTGTCAGGTCTCGCAGACCTGACAGGTTTGGCCGCCAACTTATTTCTGAACGCTTACTTAAACTTAATGACATTGTGTAATCAGTTGGAGAAGTAAGCGGTTTATGCGTAATTACAAAATTTGGGGCGGCGTGATTTCTGCGCTTTTGCTATTTGTCTTGTTGGTGGTGGGCGTAAGCGCCCAAGACGCATCGAGCGACTCTGCGCCGCGCCAGCCGGTAGAAGCGACCCTCGTCACGATTCCCTTTCACAATCAGAACGAGTTGCAGTGGCTGGCGACCCATATTGACGTGTGGAGTGTGGATCACGCCGCCGCCACGGTGACCGCCCTGGTTTCCAAGGCGCAAGTGCCGGCGCTGCAAGCGCAGGGCTATGCCATGACGCCCACCGCACAGCCGTTCACGGCGCAGCCGGTCGCCTCTGCCTCTGGCGGTGACGATGGCGCCATTCCGGGCTTTGCCTGTTATCGCACGGTGGAACGGACCACGGCCGATCTGTCGACGCTGATTGCCGAACATCCGCATTTGGCGCAATGGGTCGACATAGGCGATTCATGGGATAAGCAGACGCCGGGCGGGGCGGATGGGTATGACCTGAACGTGCTGGTGTTGACCAACCAGCAGAGCGATGTGCCCAAAGGGCGCTTCTTTCTCATGGCGGCCATCCACGCGCGCGAGCTGACCACCGCTGAAATTGCCGCCCGCTTTGCCGAATATCTAATCAACAACTACGGCCGCGACCCCGATGCAACTTGGATGCTCGACCACAATGAGGTGCATATTTTGCCCTTTGCCAATCCCGATGGACGCAAGTGGGCTGAGCAGCAATACTATTGGCGCAAAAATACCAATACGGCAGATAGCTGCACTGCACCGGGCTCGTCAGAACCCTGGTTTCCCAATTATGGCGTGGACTTGAACCGCAACGGCAGCTTTAAGTGGAACGAGTGCCAGGGCGTCAACTGCTCTAGCAATGACCCGTGTGGCATTACCTTCCGCGGCAGTGGCCCGGCGTCTGAGCCAGAAACGCAAGCCATTCAAAATTATGTGGCCTCTCTGTTCCCCGACCAGCGCGGCGCTAATTTAACCGACGCCGCGCCCGCTGACGCCACTGGTCTGCTCATTTCGCTGCATAGTTTTAGCCAGCTCGTCCTCTATCCGTGGGGCTGGAGCAATGTGCCCGCCCCCAATCGCACGCAGTTGGCCACATTGGGACGGAAGTTTGGCTACTTTACCGGCTATGACGTCTGTCAATCGGGCGAATCGGGTTGTATCTATCAGACCGACGGCTCTACCGACGACTGGTCGTATGGTGAGTTGGGCATTGCCTCCTATACGTTTGAGCTGGGGACCGAATTTTTTCAGAGCTGTACCGACTTTGAAGAGGAGATTCTGACCGACACCCTTTCGTCGCTGCTTTATGCCGTCAAGGCGGCGCGCCAGCCCTATTTGACGCCAGCGGGGCCAGATACGCTGGCGGTGCAGATCTCTGCCAATCCGGTGGAAGCTGGGCAGGCGGTAACGCTGACTGCGCAAGCCAATGATACCCGCTTTAATAGCAACGGCTGGGGCTTGGAACCCACCCAAACGATTACGGCGGCGCTCTATGCCGTGGATGCGCCCGCTTGGATTACCGATACCGAGCTCTATTCATTTACGAGTCAACTGTCGGTGACCGGCACGGTGGCCATGAGCGCCACAGACGGCCATTTTGATGACGCCATCGAAGCCGTACAGGCCGTTGTGGATACCAGCAATTGGCCCGCGGGGCGGCACTTGATTTTCGTGCAAAGCCAGGATGCCAGCGGCGCGTGGGGCGTGCCGTCTGCTCTATTTATCGACGTGGTGGACCGGCTCATTTACAGCGCCACGCTTACGGCAAGCGACGTCATAACCACCCGGCCTGCTATCTCGGCCACAGCTGAATTGCGGCTGCAAAATACGGGAACGGGACCAGATCAATATGCGCTCCACGTGGGCCAGAATATGGCGACTGGGGGTTGGCAGCTCGAAATGTCACCGCCCAGTACGGCGCTAGAACCTGACACAGCAACTGCCATTGTGGTCACGATCACGCCGCCCATTCGCGCCACCGTCGGTCTGACAAATACGATCCTGATTTCCGCCACCTCGCAGACCACCGGCCAAACCATTGGCCCCGTTCAGCTTCATATCGGCGTGCTGCCCCATCGAAAGATGTTTCCAATTGCGCCGCGCTAATTGTGATCATTGTGCATTTATAAAAAGGACCAATCATGGCTGAATTGCCCCCCGCCGCCATCCTCATTACCGGCGCCACAGATGGCATTGGCTTGGCTATGGCTCGCTTGTGGGCGCAACAGGGATGGCGTCAGCGTCCGGCGCGCCTAATTCTGGTGGGGCGCAAGGCGCTGGCCGATTTGGATGCCGCGTTTTTTAACGCTGATAACTACTGTCAGGCTGACTTATCCCGGCCCCATGCGCCGGTGCAAATAGCCCAATGGCTGGATGCCCAGGAAATTGGTCGTCTCGATCTGCTGGTTCACAACGCGGGGGTGGGCTATGTGGGGGATACGGGCGCGCAATCTGCCACCAACGTGCGCCAGTTAATCGCGGTCAATTTGGAAGCGCCCCTGGCCCTGACGCATCAGCTGCTGAATCGCATGACGCCGACGGGCAAAATCGTCTTTATCAGCTCGGTGGCCTCGGCACTGCCGGGTCCCGATTACGCCGTGTACACCGCCACCAAATCTGCACTCAATGGCTTTGTGCGCAACCTGCGCATTGAGCTGGCCGCTGCGCCGGCCACGCGCACCATGGAAGTGCAGCTCATTTTACCCGGCGCCATCAACACCGGCATGCATGCCAAAAGCGGCGCCACGCTTGACCGCATGAACTGGCAGCGCTTCCCGCCCGCCGACCAAGTTGCTGCACAGATTGCCGCCGTCATCGAGGGGCCGCGCGCCACTGCCACGATTGGCGGGCTCAACCGGGTGGTGCGCTTTGCCGGTCAGAATCTCTCGCCCTTAGTAGATGGCGCCATGCGCCGCACGCAAAAACGCGCGGCCGCGGCTCCCGCTCGTCTGCCTGAGGCGCCGCCGCACTGTGTTATCACCGGTGCGGCGGATGGCATTGGTAGAGCGCTGGCCCTGCGGCTGGCCAGCGCTGGTTTTCGCATTACCGGGCTGGACTTTGACGCTGAGCGCGCCAACCAAACTCGCCAGGAACTCACGGCGGCGGGTGGCACTATTGAGTTTGTGCAAGTGGATCTAGCCAATCAGGATGCGCTGGATGCGGCGCTGCAAACGCTGCGGGCCGGGCCAGCGGTAGATCTGTTGATTCACAACGCGGGCATTAATGCTGTGGGTCATTTTGCGCACATGGAATGGCCGCCGCAACAGATGGTATTGGCGGTCAATTTGGTGGCGCCGCTGCTGCTCACGCGCGGGCTGCTGGCCGCCAACCATCTCAACGCGGGGGGCACGGTGGTCTGCATTTCATCCCTATCGCGCTTTGTGGGGTATCCGGGTGCGGCGGTCTATGCGGCCAGCAAAGATGGGTTGGCTTCCTACGCACGCAGCCTATCGGTGGCATTGGCCGGGCAAAACATCAACGTGCTGACCGTTTATCCAGGGCCCACGCGCACTGCCCACGCCCGCCGCTACAGCCCAGACAACAGTCGCGAAGCGCGGCGCATGGCCCCCGCCGAACTGGCGCAGCGCATTGTTGCCGCCGTGGAAAAACGCCAGCGCACGCTCATCCCCGGCGCCGGTAACCAGCTTTTTGCCGTGGCCGGTCACTTGGCGCCGCGGGTGACGGAGCGGGTCATGAAGCGGGCGATTCTTGACAAGGTGAAAGGGTGAAGGGGGCGTTTCATGGCGCCCTTTCGCCCTTTCACCCTTTCACCCCTTCTCTTCTAATCAAGCTGCGCCTGGAAGTCTTCCCACGAAATGACGCCGCCATGACCGCCGGCAATCCAGGCCACGTCTAGCCCGAGCGCCGCAATGGCGTCGGCAATCAGTTGGCCCCCGGAACCGGCTGAATCAGCATCAGGGTTGGGGCTGTAGATGTCGGTTACAAAGACAATGCCCGGGTCGGCCACATAGGCAATAACCATATCCTCGGCGTGAGTCTGCGCCAGGGGATAGATTTCAATGGCGTGGGTTTCGTCATCCAGCGTCAATGACCCATCGGCGGGCACAGCTTCAATGGCATACCCCGCTGTGTTCTCGCTCATCATGTCCGGTGTAATGGTGGCGGGCGCATCAAAAATGTGGGCAAAGAAGTCGGCCGCGGCTTCATGCACCACGGCGGTGGCGCCGGCGCCGGCAAATTCACGCAGGCCGGCGGCGTGGTCCTCGTGGTGGTGGGTGATGACGGCATAGCTAATGGGCTTATTGGGAAAGGTCTCGGCGGCCCAGCTCATGATCAGATCGCTGCGATAGCCACCCAGCGGCGTCTCGATAATCACAATGCCATCGGCCTGCTCCACGGCCAGCGAGTTGTGCGAGCCGCCGGTAATGTGGTAAATGCCCGGTGCTAGCTCGTTGGCCACCACATTGGTCTGGAAACCGTCGCGGATAAAGCCGTAGTGGGCAAACATTTGCAGATATTGATGGTTGGCGACGCCGCGCGCGGCCAGATCATCATCGGCCACATATTCAAGATCGTCGGGCATGGTGAACAGGTCCGCTGCCAGTTCAGGATTTACGGCAACGGTCGCGCGCGTCTCCTTGACTACGATCTCGCCATCCAGCGCAATGTAGATTTCGGCAGGGAAGGCCACGCCATTTTCACCCATAGGTTGCCACCCGTAATAGTAGACGCCCAATTCTACATCGCGGCGCAGCGGCATCTCTTCGGTTGTGGTGATTTTGGCTAGGGCGCCGGTGCCGGCATGGATATAGAGCATTAGCGGCGCCGAACCGCCATTTATCTGCAAGCGGTGATAGACTGCGCCATCTTGCAGCACTTCACCTGCATCGCTGACCTGGCTGGGATCGTTCCACAATTCTTGCACAATCAGCTGGGGGTTGAGCAACATTTGCTGCTTGATGGTAGAGAGTAATCGATCCGAGCCCATAGCCTGCTGAGTGGGCTGGCCAAAGCGACCATCTTGGCCATCCATATAGCCCTGGTCGCCCGCCACCACTTCGATGAGATTGCGTGCCTGCCCCAGCGTTTCACGCGTCTGAGAAATGTGGATGCTACTGTTGACTATGTCGATCTGCACCGTGTCTGTGTACGCGCCAATGCGCACCGGGGCGCCACCGGGAACGTAGCCTTCATCCAGCACCCAGCGCACGCCCGTCGATGCGGTGGCCAACGTTTCCAGCCCGGCCAATGCTTCGGCGCCGCCCAGGGCGTTGACGGCTTTTTCCAGCGGCGTGGCGGTCTGGACTGTATCTTGCGCCAGAACCACCGCTGCCGTCAGCCCGATGGCCAGCAGCGCAAGGGTGAAGTAAAATGCCAGTCGATTTATTCGGTTCATGCTCTCTTCTCCTATTAATGTGGTCCCCAAGACGACAAAAGCCGCCATTACGTTGGCGCACTTTACCGATTTTGGGGCGATAAATATAGCCTTACGCAGTGCCCGCAGACCGCCGCGCGCAGGATGTGGCCCGTACTGAGCGATCTTTGTTCTCACCGTGCGTAAGTCCTTTGGTTTTATGGTGGCTTTGTGCTATGCACAACTGCCATCATAAAAATTCTCAAAATAGTGTGTGGTGGGCTCTATCCTGATAAACGAACGCTTTTATGAGGGAGAGATAAGTCAAAAATGAGTACAACATTAAATATTTGCCCCAGAATTTTGCTCTAACAAAGGCAAGGAGGCACATTCACATGGCGGAGAACCAGTTTGACATAATCATTGTGGGCAGTGGGGCTGGCGGCGGTACGCTGGCTTTTGCCTTGCGCAACAGCGGCGCGCGCGTGCTGCTCCTTGAGCGCGGTGACTATTTGCCTCAGGAGCCGCAAAATTGGCAGCCGCACGCCATTTTTGATGAGGCGCGCTACAAGCCCAACGAATTGTGGCGGGACGCCCGCAACGGCGACACGTTCAAGCCTGGCGTCCACTATTACGTGGGCGGCAACACCAAAGTCTATGGCGCGGCGCTGCCCCGTTTTCGGCGTGAGGATTTTGACGCGCTGGAGCATGAAGGCGGCACGTCGCCGGCCTGGCCCATTTCGTACGACGAGTTGGAGCCTTACTATGGACTGGCCGAACGCATCTATCGCGTCCACGGGCAGGCGGGTGATGACCCCACCGAGCCGTCTCGCTCGCGACCATTTCCCTATCCGCCGGTGCCGCACGAAGCGTACATTGCCGAACTGAGTGAAAAGTTGCGCCAGCAAGGGCTGCACCCTTTCTATTATCCCATGGGGATCGATTTGCGCGACGGCGGGCGCTGCATCCGCTGCAAAACGTGCGATGGCTTTCCGTGCCGCGTGCTGGCCAAGAGTGACGCCCATGTCTGTTGCGTGTTGCCGGCGCTGGACAGCCCAACCGTCACCCTGTGGACGCGCGCATTGGTTCAACGCATTTTGACCGACGCAAGCGGCCAGCGCGTGCGCGGCCTCGAAGTGGCGCGGGATGGAGAGCAGGTGGAGGTGCGCGCAGACACGTACGTAATTTCGTGTGGGGCGGTGAATTCGGCGGCGCTGCTGTTGCGGTCGGCCAATGCCATGCATCCCAACGGGCTGGCCAATGGCAGCGACCAAGTGGGGCGCAACTATATGGTGCATAGCAATACGGCGCTCATGGCGGTGAACCCGTTTAAACGCAACTACACCGTGTTCCAAAAGACAATGGCCATTAACGACTTCTATTTTGGCGGGCCGGACTTTCCATACCCCATGGGCAACATTCAGCTTTTGGGTAAATTGCAGGCGGGCATGTTGGCCGCGGCCCAGCCGTGGGCGCCGCCGCGGCTGCTGCAAATGATGGCCGACCGCAGTGTGGATTGGTGGGTCATGTCTGAAGACCTGCCCGACCCGCAAAGCCGCATTACGCTGGCGGGTGATGGCGGAGTAGTGGTGCATTGGCGGCCCAACAATCAGGTGGCGCATAAAAAGCTGGTGCAAGCTGCCGAACAGATGATGCGGCGGGCGGGGTATCCGCTTATTTTTACGCAGCCCATGGGCATTGAGACCAATTCGCATCAGTGCGGCACCGTGCGCTTTGGCCAGGATCCGGCCACCTCGGTGCTTGATCCATTCTGCCGCAGCCACGAAGTGGAAAATCTATATGTGGTCGATTCATCGTTTTTCCCCTCGTCGGCGGCCATGAACCCGGCGCTGACCATTGCGGCGCAAACCCTGCGCGTGGCCGAGCATTTGAGCGGACGGAACGCGGCGGAGCTAGTGTCATAAGACGTTTTCTGTAAAGGTGCAGCGATCATAATCCGATGGACTATCCCAAAAAAGCTCTTTATCCGTTCGATTGTCCTTCGTGATATAATTTGCAAAGCGAATGAGACACAACTTACGCCGCGCCCGTCGATCGACAAGGGTGCATAACATAGCTGACCTAGCAATTTGCCCTCGAGGCTTGCGTAAGTCCTATGATAGAATTGTTCATTAGGCGCGTCGTCATGGATCAAACGACTTCCATTGAGGATGGATTGGTTGACGATGTGCTGAATATCCGCTTTGCAGGTGCTGATATATTGGAGAGTTAGTCCGTATTGGACGGAGGAATTATGGCCTATCGTTTTCCCGGCATGGATCCCTATTTAGAAGACCCGGCGATCTGGCGCGGTTTTCATCATGGACTGGCCGAAGAAATTCGTACTCGTTTAAATAAACATCTGACTGCGAAATATTATGCTGATGTAGAGGTCCACACCACCTTTGAAGAAGTACATGTGGGTAAGGCCAAGCCCATTATTCCCGACGTGGCTATCGTGGCGCAGCCCGTAATGGCGGCAAGGGCTGCGGTGACGCCGGTGGCCATAGCCGAGCCAGCCGAAATAGAAACGCCTGTGCGTCGCGCCGTCCAAGTAACGCCGGTGACGCTGCGCGCAGTTCACATCTATATCACCGAAACCGATGAGCTGATCACCTCCATTGAAATTCTTTCACCCTATAACAAGCGGGGCGCTGGGCTGGCTGAATATCGACGCAAGCGTTCGTCGTTGCTGGCTTCTAATGTGCATTTGGTCGCAATTGATCTGTTGCGTGGCGGTCAGCGCGTGGGCAGCGAAATTCAAGGCGAGCCGCTGGATGAGGCGGACTATATCCTCTTGGTCAACCGTGGCTATGAATTCAATCCAGGCGTCTGGTCCGACATTTGGCCGGTGACATTGGACAAGTCACTGCCATTATTGCCGATTCCGCTGGAACCGCCGGATCCCGACGTGCTGCTTGACATGAATGCCGTGGTGCGCGCCATCTATGAACACGCGGCTTATGAACGACGCATTGATTACCGGCAGCCGGTTCCACCGCCAGCCTTGCGCCAGCCGATGGCTGAGTGGGTGGAAGCACATCTCGCGGCGGGCTAAAGACTGAAGCTATGAACCTCAGCACCGACCGCATTCTCACCACCCACGTTGGCTCGTTGCCGCGCCCGCAGGAGGTGGTGGATATGCTCTTTGCCGAAGACCGGGGTGATGCTTTCGAGCGGGCCGCGCATCAGGCCGTCATGCAGCGCGCCGTGGCCGACACGGTTCAAAAACAGGCCGCGGCCGGAGTAGATGTGCCCAGCGACGGCGAGATGAGCAAAATCTCCTACGCCACCTACATCCGCCACCGCCTGAGCGGTTTTGAGATTGGCGAAACGCCGCGCGCCAGACCCAAAGATCTGGACGACTATCCAGACTTGCGGCGGCGCCTGGCCCAATCTGGCGCCTCGCCGCGCTATCATAGTCCTATCTGTCGCAGTGAAATCAAATATGTTAATCGGGCGCCGTTGACGCGGGATATTGCCAACTTCAAAGCTGCCCTGGCCGCACAGGGCGTGGACGAAGGGTTTATGAATGCAGCCACGCCCGGCGTGATCGCCGTCTTTCAGCCCAATCAGCACTACGCCACCCAGGAAGAATATATGGAAGCGCTGGCCAACGCCATGCGCGTCGAATACGAAACCATTGTGGCGGCGGGGCTGCTGCTGCAAGTGGATGCGCCTGACCTAGCCATGGCGCGGCACCTCCGCTTTCGCGATGCAGACGATGCCGAGTTTTTGCGTCACGCCAACTTGCAGGTGGAAGCGCTCAACCATGCGCTGCAAAACGTGCCCGCAGATCGCGTGCGCATGCACATATGCTGGGGCAACTACGAGGGACCGCACACGCATGACATTGGGCTGGACAAAATTTTGCCCGTTATCCTCAAGGCCAAGCCGCAAGCCATTTTGTTTGAAGCAGCCAATCCGCGTCACGCCCACGAGTGGACCGTATGGGCCACGGCGCAGCAGCACGGCAATCTACCCGCAGACAAGGTGCTCATTCCCGGCGTGCTGGATACCACAACCAATTATATTGAGCATCCTGAACTGGTGGCTCAGCGTATCTTGCAGTTTGCCGACATTGTGGGGCGCGAGCGCGTGCTGGCCGGGTCGGATTGTGGCTTTGGCACCTTTGCCGGTTTTGGCGCTGTTGATCCGAGCATCTGTTGGGACAAGCTGGCCGCCATGGCAGAGGGCGCACGCATGGCGTCAAACCGGCTGTTTGTGTGAGATAGACGACCGTTACAGCGCCTAGAAAGGGAGCGTTTTACGCTGGGGGCAACCCCTAGAAATGGGCGCCTCCCATTGAAAAATCGCCGCCGCGAGTTAGCCCCAGCCGCTGTGGCGGCTTCTTGATTTTAGCCGAGGATTCTATCCTGCCGCCCTATGTTCGCCGCCAAATCCAAATGCACCTGCCTAGGAATCGGTGGTTGACATCTCCGTGGAATCGCGTTATACTGTCTGTTAGCAGAGCAGTTGAGGATACTTGGCTCTGTTATAAATGGACATTTTGCCTGTGTTGGAGATGTCAATTTGTGACACCTGCAAGTATATCTGAAAATATCAAGGAGAAGTGTATTCCATGATTAAAATAGAGATAAAGATAGTTCTGCAACATACATTTCCAAGTTAGATACACCCAGGCGCGTGCTATGCCTGGGTGTTTTTATTTTCCGGTAAATCTGTTTTTAGAGAGACAGCGGTTCTTTAGAAACGCAGGGACGGCCTGTTTAATGCTATGAAAATCTTTGCGTTTGCCAACAGAGCTGAACAACCGCAGTACAATCACCAAACATTTCTATAGAGAGGAAAAGAGAAATGGATTCCATAGCAAATCGGATTTTGAAAGCCCGCCAATATGCCGAAGAGAAGGACAAGCGAATTCGCGTTCACAGCTTTGAAGTTGAACTAGAAGGAGAGCATGACACACATATCGTTAGCTATGATCGGGGTGCATGGTCGTGCGACTGCGAAGAGTTCAGCCTGCGCACCATTTGCGCTCATGTAATGGCTATGGAAGAGGTCATGGGAGATGCTGTAGAGCCGGCGGTTATCAAAGTTGGCGCAGCGTAATTAACCATAAATAGCTGAGCAATAGAAATTTTCCCACGTCCCAACCAGCAGTGCAGCGCAGTGGTGTTAGCGATTTCGGGTCACGCTCGTGTTGTGAACCCGACGCAACTTCCTGCCGCTATGGACTGCTAAGAATATACAAATGTCTCCGCAAGATGTATGTATATTCCTGGGGCGTGGGATGCTTTTTGTCCCAGGCTAAAACAGCAGGGTGGGCTTGCCACGGATAAAGTGCATGTCTTGTTGCCGTCGACCAAATTGTTTGTGAGGTCATTTGAAACGCTATACACATTTGCTGATCGGCTTGCTGGTCAGCGCTTTTTTTATCTATTTTATGATCCTGCCTGGCTTGCGTCTGGCGGAAGTGGGGCAAACGCTCCGAGAAGCGAATTACTGGTGGATTATTCCGGGGGTGATGGTCTATTTTGTGGGGCTGTGGGCGCGCGCCTGGCGCTGGCACTATGCGTTGCGCCATTTAAAGCCAGTGCCTGTTGCCCGGCTCTATCCTTTGATCTGCATCGGCTATTTTGGCAACAACGTCTATCCGCTGCGCGCTGGTGAGTTTATTCGCTCCTACGTATTGCGGCAGCAGGAACAGATTCCTTTTACATCCAGCTTGGCCACGGTCTTTATTGAACGCATTTTTGATGGATTGGTCATGCTGCTCTTTGTCTTTTTGGCGCTGCCTTTCGCACCCTTGCCGGCCGAGTTTCGCAGCCTGGTCATCTTTTTAACCGTGGCCTTTTTGGCGGCCACCGTCGTTTTTATTTGGATGGCTGTGCAGCCTCAGCGCATTGCCGGCTTTTACGGCTGGTTTGCCCAGCGCCTGCTGCCCGACCGCATACGCATACCGCTGGATACCATTTTTGCGCGCTTTATGGAAGGGCTGGGCAGTTTGAGCAGCGGATACGATGTGCTCATGATCTTCGGCACCAGCATTGTGATTTGGCTGATGGAGACCGTCAAATATTGGTTTGTGATGCACGGCTTTGACTTCCACGTTGGCTTTATCGTGCTCATGCTGATGAATGGCATTGTGAACATTGCCACCACGCTGCCCGCCGCACCCGGCCATGTGGGCACCTTTGATGGGCCGGGGATCGAAATTTTGCGCTCGTTCGGCGTCAGCAAGGAGGTGGCTACGGGCTACACGTTGACGCTGCATGCCGCGCTTTGGCTGCCGGTGACGCTAGTCGGCGCCTGGTATTTTTGGCGTAAACAGCTTTCGTGGAGCGATTTTTCAGCCGCCCAACAAGCCGCGGAGGCCAGTGATGACGAGGTGATAAGGTGACCGGGTGACTGAGCCTGGAAGTCACCATATCATCGATGCAAGGTATCAGCAAACTGTAAGGATTTCAACAGAAAAATTCCTCTATAATGTGCGGGTTAAGGTCTTTCGAATAATTCGAATATGCAGTAAGACCTTCAAGCTAATCCAGAAATAGGTTAAAATTTGGATAATTATTTTCCTGGATTAGCCTAAATCATCTACACCCGTGCGAAAATAGCGCACTCATTTTTTAGGTGTAATAAATTTCGGATGTAAATCAGTATAATCATGCGATCACAGCGGGCGCAAATGGAACCGGATGCATTAAATATGGCCGGCGCCTGAATGGCCTGTTCCGTTGTGGTGTATTGATAATGAGTGTAATTTCTGGAGAATTGGTATGAAAAATATTGCTGTTGCTGGGACTGGCTATGTGGGTCTGTCCATGGGTACCTGTTTTGCCGATATGGGCAACAAGGTGACCTTTATTGATATTGATGAGAGTAAGATTGCGCGTTTGCTCAAGGGTGAAGTGCCGATCTATGAGCCGGGGCTGAGCGAATTGATTTTGCGCAACGCCAAGGCGGGGCGTTTGCACTTTACCACAAACTATGCGGAAGCGCTGGCGGATGCCGAATTTGTCTTTATCTGCGTGGGTACACCCAGTGGTGTGGATGGCGAAGCCGATCTGCGCTATGTGCGCATGGCGGCGGAATCGATTGCGCTCAACATGTCGCATCCGCTGATTATTATTAACAAAAGCACGGTGCCGGTGGGCACTGGTGACTGGGTGGCCGATATTGTTCATCGCAGCCAGCCTCAGCACATGGACTTCGACGTGGTCAGCTGCCCCGAGTTTACGCGCGAAGGGTCAGCGCTATATGACTTTATGAACCCAGATCGCGTGGTGCTGGGCAGCCATAATCCTGACGCCGCCGAAAAAGTGGCGCAGCTCCATCTGCCGCTGCGCGCGCGCATCATCATCACCGATTTGCGTACAGCCGAAATGATCAAGTATGCTAGCAATGCATTCCTGGCCACCAAGATCAGCTTCATCAACGAAATTGCCGCCATTTGTGAAAAGCTGGGCGCCGATGTCAATGAAGTGGCGGTGGGCATGGGCTACGACAAGCGCATTGGGCCGCAATTTCTCAACGCCGGCCTGGGCTATGGCGGTTCCTGTTTCCCCAAAGATGTAAAGGCGCTGGAGCACATGGCATTGGTGCATGGTTCACACCCATCGCTGTTGCGCGCCGTCATGGACATCAATCGCGATGCCCGGCGTTGGGCCGTCTTTACGCTGCGCAAGCTGCTGGAAGGCAAGCTGGATCAGAAGCGCATTGGCATTATGGGGCTGGCCTTCAAGCCCAACACAGATGACATTCGCGAATCACCCGCCATGGATATTGCGCGCATGTTGCAGAACGAAGGCGCTCACGTAGTGGCCTATGATCCGGTGGCCATGCCCACGGCGCTGCGCGATAATCCAACGTTGAACATGGCTGAAGACACATACGATTTGGCCAAAGATGTGGATGCGCTGTTGGTATGTACGGAATGGAACGAATTCAAGCAGGTCGACCTCGCGCGCCTCAAACAATCGATGGCGCGTCCCATTGTGGTTGACGGGCGCAACATGTATGATGTAGATGTAATGCAGAAGTTTGGCTTTATCTACCGGGCCGTGGGCAAGGGCAATCTTTCTGAAGAAGAAGAATATGCCAGCACAACCGCCCAGAATGGTCATTACTCTGTCCCGTCGAGCTATCAAAATGGAAAGAGCAGCACGGAGACCAATGGCAGCGAACAACCAGAAGCTCTGCAAGAAGACGCTGGATAATGGGCTACAAGTTCTTTTAAAAGAGAGCCATGTGGCGCCAGTCGCCAGTTTTTGGATCTACTACCGGGTGGGGAGTCGCAACGAACTGCCCGGTAGCACTGGTATTAGTCACTGGGTGGAACACATGCTGTTTAAAGGCACGGCAAAGTTCCCCAGTGGTGAGTTTGATAAAGCCGTGTCCAGAGCGGGTGGCATGTTTAATGGCATGACCTCCCAGGATTGGACCACATATTTCGAGACATTTCCTTCTGATCGCATTGACCTGGCGCTCCAAGTGGAGAGCGACCGCATGGTCAATGCGATTTTTGATTCCGCCGAGACTGAATCCGAACGGACGGTGATCATCAGCGAGCGCGAGGGCAGCGAAAATAGCTATTTTTGGCTGCTCAATGAAGAAGTACAGGCGTCGGCCTTCCGGCTGCACTCCTATCGTCACCCCATCATCGGCTGGAAGAGCGATCTGCTCACCATGACGCGCGACCAGCTCCACAACCACTATCGCACCTTTTATGCGCCCAACAACGCCGTGGCCGTGGCCGTGGGCGATTTTGATACGGCGACCATGCTGGCCAAAATTGAACATTATTTTGGCGATCTGCCGGCTGGTCTTCCCATGCCGCAATTTACGCTGGCCGAAGCGCCGCAACAGGCTGAACGCCGCGTGACGTTGCGCGGCAGCGACCCCACTTCCTATTTCATCATGGCCTTTCATGCGCCGGCGGCGCTCCATGCCGATTTCTTCCCGCTGGTGGTTATGGATGCGGTGCTGGGCGGCGCCAAGGGCATGGGGCTCTTTGGCGGAGGCACAAACAACCGCAGCAATCGGCTTTACAAAGCATTGGTGGATACACAGCTGTGCGTCGATATCGACAGCGAATATCGCCCCACCATTGATGAATATCTGTTCAGCTTCTATGCCACGCTGGCCCCCAGCAGCACGCATGCGCAGGTGGAAGAGGCCATATGGGCCGAAATCCGCAAAATTCAGACCGAGGGTGTGCGCGCCGACGAGCTGGAAAAAGCCATTAAGCAGACCAAAGCTCAGTTTGCCTATTCCAGCGAAAGCGTTACGTACCAGGCATATTGGTTGGGCGTCAGCCAAGTGATTGCCAGTACCGAATGGCTCGATTCGTGGCTGGCGCGACTGACCGCCGTCAGCGCGGAAGATGTGCAACGCGTGGCGCAGCACTACTTTGCACCCAACAAGCAGACCATCGGCTGGTATTTGGCAGAATAAACCAATGGGGTGATTGGTGCATTGGATGATTAGAAAGCACATCCCAATAAACCAATCACCTGCTAAACCAATCATCTAACTCTATGACCAATGCACTTCCTTCTCCTGAAAATATTCAGCGCGTCGTTTTCAACAATGGCATGACGGTGCTGGCGCGCGAAAATCATTCAGCGCCCGTGGTCGTGCTGGAGGGTAGCCTAGCGGCTGGCTCCATTCAAGAACCGGCTTCCAAAGCGGGCTTGTGTAGCTATGTAACCGCCATGTTGACGCGCGGCAGCGTGCATTATACGTTTGACCAATTTAACGACGCCATTGAGTCCATTGGGGCCAGCTTGTCGTTTAGCGCCGGTGCGCACAATACTAGCTTTGGCATAACCTGCTTGGCCGAAGATTTCCCCCAGTTGGTTCAAGTATTGGCCGATGTGTTGCGCAATCCGACCTTCCCCGAGGAGCAGATCGAACGCGTGCGCCGGCAGAAGTTGGTGCGTCTACAAGAGCGCGAGCAAGATACGGGCAGCATGGCGCATCTGCGCTTTGGCGAGGCGCTTTATGGCCAAGACCATCCATATGGCCGCGCCGTTTCCGGCTATACCGAAACAGTTAGTACCATCAATCGCACCGATTTAGAGCTTTTTCATCAGAAATATTTTACACCCAATGGCGCCATTGTGGCGGTGTCTGGCGATGTGCAGTTCGACGCGCTGGTGGAGTTGCTCACGCGCTCCTTTGGCGATTGGCACGGTCTGGTCGTCGACCAGGGGGTTCCCCCCATCCACTTCCCGCAAGCAATCCAACGCATTGTGCATCCGATGCCGGGCAAATTTCAGTCGGACATTGTGATCGGCTGCCCGGCCGTTGCGCGTAGCCATCCTGATTACGATGCATTGCGCGTGGCCAACACCATTTTGGGGCGTTTTGGCATGATGGGTCGGCTGGGCGAAACGGTGCGTGAAGAGCAGGGGCTGGCTTACTACTGCTCCAGCGCGCTGCAAACGGATCTGGTCGCGGGCGCCTGGGTAACCTCTGCCGGCGTCAACCCCGCCAACGTGGAGCAGGCCATTGATAGTATTTTGGCTGAGTTTCAGCGGCTGGCCCATGAGCCGGTTACGGCCCAGGAGTTGAGCGATAGCCAAGCCTATATGACGGGCATTGTGCCGCTGAGCCTGGAGACCAATGCCGGCGTGGCGCAGACGCTCTACAATATGGAATGGTTCAATCTGGGGCTGGACTATCTGCAACGCTATAGCGGACTGATCAACGCGATTACCGTGGAAGACGTGCAGCGCGTGGCCCAAACCTATCTGCGCGGCGACGCCTACGCGTTGGTGGTGGCCGGCCCGCACGAGGTTTAATTCTCCCCATGTTGCGAACAGGCGTTGATATCATTGAATTGGAAAGACTCCGCGTAGCCATCGAGCGGCATGGCCAACGCTTTTTGCAGCGCGTCTATACGCCGGCCGAATTGACCCACTGCGGGGAGCGGCTGGAATCGCTGGCCGGTCGCTTTGCCGCTAAAGAGGCCGTGGCCAAGGCGCTGGGTACTGGCATCTGGCGCCACGGCATCGGCTGGACCGATATTGAAATTCTGCGCGACCCCACCAGCGGTGCTCCCCTGTTAACCCTCCATCACGCGGCGGCCCACCACGCTCAGGCCCTCGATTTGGATGAATGGTCCATCAGCTTGAGCCACACGCAGACGCAGGCCATTGCCTTTGTGGTGGCGCAAAACAGTCGGTGAGAATCAACAGATTACAAAGATTTCTGATTACACTAAAACTACAGATTTTCTCAGCGAAAGTAATCTGTATGATCTTTGGCTGGCGGGCTCTCATCGTCAATGTCACGATATGCCGTTTCAAGAGCAGGTCGGGACATTGAAGAGTATGGTTTTCCACAACTACTGAATCCGTACGGACAGTATGGACCAGACCGATATATCGAAGCGCAAATCTGGATAGACCAGCCGTTTGAGTCATATTTGTTGCGGTCTATTGCCGACAGCAAGTAGCCTGGTTAACCAAGGCCGCCCATTATCAAGGTTGTTGCTGAAGCGGCCTAACCCTGGCGTGTTTTCGACTTTGGCAGGACGCTCAACAAGACTGGTGTGCGAACTTGTGCGCATGCTTTCCGGCTGGGCGCCGCAACATGGCGTTAAGTGGCTTTTTGCGGTAGGTTATTTCTCGATACTAAAGACTTGTTCTGGGAGACACCATGACCAACCAAGAAATTCTGGAGAAACAAAAAAAGTACCTGTGGCCCAACCACATTCTCTACTACACGGAACCGCTGCCTCTGTCGCACGGTGATGGGCTGCGCGTGTGGGACGCCGACGGCAACGAATATCTCGACTTCTTCGGCGGCATTTTGACCACCAGCGTGGGCCACAACCACCCCAAGGTGACGCAGGCCGTGCAGGAGCAGGCCGGCAAGTTGATCCACACTTCCACGCTCTACCCCAATGCGCCGCACGTCAACCTGGCCGAGAAGCTGGCCGAGATTACGCCGGGCCGCCTGCAAACTTCCTACTTTAGCAACTCGGGCAGCGAGGCCAACGAAACCGCCGTGCTGCTGGCGCAAATCCACACCGGCCACCGCGAAATCATTGCGCTGCGCCACGGCTATTCCGGCCGTTCGCAACTGGCCATGAGCCTGACGGCCCAGTCCGCCTGGCGCGTGGGCCCCTCGTTTAGCCCGGACGTCAAGCACGCGCTCAACGCCTATTGCTACCGCTGCCCGCTCAAAATGACTTATCCCAGCTGTGGCGTGGCCTGTGCCGAAGATGTGGAGGATGTGATCCGCACGCAGACCAGCGGTCGGATCGCCGCTTTCCTGGCCGAGCCGATCCAGGGCGTGGGGGGCTTTATTACGCCGCCGCCCGAATATTTTAAGATTGTCAAAGAAATTGTGGAGCGCTATGACGGTCTCTTTATTGCCGACGAGGTGCAAACCGGCTTTGGGCGCACCGGCGACCACTGGTTTGGCATTGCGCACTGGGGTGTGGAGCCGGACATTATGACCATGGCCAAAGGCATTGCCAACGGCTTCCCGCTCTCCAACACGATTACGCGGCCTGAAATTGCCGACTCTATGGTGGGCGCCGGTCTAACGCTCAGTACATTTGGCGGCAACCCGGTCTCCACGGCGGCGTCGCTGGCCACCATCAACGTCATGGAGGAAGAGGCCAATCCGGCGCGTTCAGCCGACATTGGCGCTCATCTGCGCGCCGGGCTGGACAAGCTGTGGGAAAAGTATCCGCTGATCGGCGAGGTGCGCGGCAAAGGGCTCATGCAGGGCATTGAGGTGGTGACGGACCGCCAGACCAAAGAGCCGGCGCCCAATGCCGTGGTGCAGCTTTTTGAGGAAAGCAAAGCGCGCGGACTGCTCATCGGCAAAGGCGGGCTCTATGGCAACACGGTGCGCATTGCGCCCGCCCTCACCGCCACCAAAGACGACGTGGATCGGGCGCTGGAGATTTTGGATCTATCCTTTGCCGAGGTGCATGAGACGATGAACGTGAGCTGAGGCGGGGGTTCGTGACAAAGATAAATTACAGGTAATACTGTAAAAATAATCCCGGAATCGCCAAAGATTCCGGGATTATTTTTACTCGACTTGAGACGAAATACGGTCATAGAGAATAGGCAGCGGCGCTACGGCTTCGGCGCCAATTTCATATGCCGCCTGAATGCGCTGCACCGCCGCCTCTGCCGCGGCTTCATCAGCGGCGTGAACCGTGCAGAGCGGTGCGCCGGCCTGTACGGCGTCGCCCACTTTGGCATGACAAATCACCCCCACGCTGACATCAATGGCATCGCCCTTCTTCTGGCGACCGCCACCCAGCGCCGCCACGGTCAGCCCAACTGCGCGGGCGTCAATGCGCTGGACAAAGCCAGCTTGCGGCGCAGGCACATCCATCTGCACGGCGGCCAGCGGCAGCTTTTCCGGCCTATCCACCAATTGCGGATCGCCGCCCTGCGCCGCCACAAAAGCGCGAAATTTCTGAAACGCGCTGCCGTTTTGAATGACCTGCTGAATTTGGGCTCTGGCTGCATCTGGCGGCATGCCTTTGCCCAGGAAAAGCATTTCGGCAGCCACCGTTTGCACCAACTCTTGAAAATCGGCCGGGCCTTGATCGTGCAGCGTGGCCATGGCCTCTTTGACCTCCAAGGCGTGGCCCACGGCGCGGCCCAGCGGTTGCTCCATCTGCGTGATCAGCGCTGTCATCTTGCGCCCGGCCCGTGCGCCAATGGCCACCATGAGCCGCGCCAGCGCCTGTGCTTCCGCCAGCGTTTCCATAAAGGCGCCGCGCCCGCACTTGACGTCCAGCACAATGGCGTCGGCGCCCGCGGCCAGCTTTTTGCTCATAATGCTGCTGGCAATCAGCGGCAGGCTGGGCACGGTGCCGGTGACGTCGCGCAGGGCGTAGAGCTGTTTGTCGGCGGGCGCTAGATCGGCGGTCTGCCCGGCTATCACCAAGCCAATTTGCTGGAGTTGCTGGTGAAATTGGGCGTCGCTCAGCTCTGGGTTCCAGCCGGCAATGCTTTCTAGCTTGTCAATGGTGCCGCCGGTAAAGCCCAGCCCGCGCCCGCTCATTTTGCCCACGGGCAGCCCGCAAGCCGCCACAATGGGCCCCACAGCCAGCGTGGTTTTGTCGCCAATGCCGCCGCTGGAATGCTTGTCCACAATCACCACATCTTTGGGCAGCACCGTGTGCAGATCGAGCTGGTCGCCCGAAGCGGCCATGGCCTGCGTCAGCGCCGTGGTTTCGGCGTCACTCATATTCTGAAAATAGACGGCCATAGCAAAGGCCGCCACCTGGTAGTCGGGGATCGCACCAGCCACAAAGCCACGCACGAACCAACCAATCTCGTCGTCGGTCAGCGCCAAGCCATCGCGTTTTTTGATAATGATGTCTACAGGGTTCATTTGAGTTTACAAGGAAAGTTTGTTGCGTGGTGCGTGTACCGGTACACGCACCACGTACTACGCAACAAACGGCTCTGGGTAAAGTGAATCACATTTCCAAGCTAGTTTATTTCCCATTCCAATTGGGTGTGCGCTTCTCAATGAACGCATCAATGCCTTCAGTGGCGCCGCCGTCCATCATGTTGCACGCCATGACTTCGCTGGCGTAGGCGTAGGCTTCGGCCATGCCCATTTCCAGCTGTTTGTAGAACATCTCTTTGCCCATAAAGATGGCCACCGGTGGCTTGGACACAATGGCGTCTACGTAGTGCTGCACGGCGGCGTCCAGCTCCTCCAGCGGTACGGCGCGGTTGATGAGTCCTTGCTTTTCCGCGGTGGGAGCGTCGATAAAGTCGCCGGTCAGCAACAACTCCATGGCCTGCTTGCGCGACAGGTTGCGGCTGACGGCCACGGCGGGCGTAGAACAGAAGAGCCCGACGCGGATGCCCGAGGTGGCAAATTGGGCCGTATCGGCGGCCACGGCTAAATCACAGGCGGCCACAAGCTGACAGCCGGCAGCGGTGGCCAACCCTTGGACCTTGGCAATGACCGGCTGCGGCAGCTGGTTGATGCTCATCATGACGCGGCTGCACTGGCCAAAGAGGTCGCTGTAATAGTCCTGCGCGGGGTGCGCGCGCATCTCTTTGAGATCGTGACCGGCGCAGAAGGCGCGCCCGTTGGCGGCCAACACCACCGCGCGGATGGAGGAATCCTGCGCAATGTTGTCCAGTTCGGTTTGCAGCGCCGTGAGCACCGCTTCTGACATGGCGTTGAACTGCTTGGGCCGGTTGAGCGTCAGCGTGGCGACGCCATGTTGGTCCTGCCGCAAAACGGGCGGCTCCTGCAGTACAACGGGTTCAGTTTGCGTCTGGGGCATGTTCATGTGATTGATCCTCCCGTCTCTTTATCGTTTGACAAATTCTCATATCCTGGCGGTCCACAGGCGCTGCGTAAGTCGTGTAAAACACAAAGAGCCCAACATATTTCCCGGCGCCTTTAGTGGTTTTTGTGTTTTTGTGGCGATTTCACTCTTTTTGCAGTCGACTCATGTCTGCATTGCAGTGAATTACAAAAGAGTTTAGAACCGCATTCTGTCACAAATCTCGGGGATTGACAACTTATAAAATCGTGCTATGATTCTGAGTGAGGAATTATAAGAAGAACGTTTGATCGAAATCAGTAGATCGCAACGAGAAGACATAACGCGAAGATATAAAGAGAAGACATAACGCGAAGACATAGGGCCGGATTCACGCAATGAGACCGAATCCCGTGTTGCCGAGACCGTTGCGGTGCATCAAGAATTTAAGGTAAAACATAATGCTCATTAGACGACGACGCCATAGACAGGTAAAGGGTGACAAGCAGAAAAGTTTAGTTCGCCCCCTGCAGCTTTTCCTCGGTGTTCCCACGCGGATTGTGCCCATTGCTGTTGATCAGCATCCGCAACCGCCCGATAGCTGACTGAAGTACTATCCTGCTCAGTGCGCGGCAATTTCCAGCTTACAATTGAATACCGGCTGTTTAGATGGGCCATGCGTCAATTTTGCGCGCCTGGCGTTCTTTCTATTGGATCGACCATTTGCGCCAAAGAAGGAGGACTTGCAGGCTGGCTGCCTGCTATTTGTTTAATCCTGGCTATTTCACCTTTCTCTCTTATGCCAAAAACTTTATCAATAATACTATCCGATTTCTCCCATACGGGTGAAAGCCCATGGGGCCTATTTTTAAGGTGAATTTATGAATAGCACAGGAAACATTACGCCCGAAAAATCTACAGGCGGCAATTTTAGAATTCGTCCATTTCGCAAAACAGAAGCCGAATATGAAGCCATTGTGGCGCTGGATAAGCTGGTTTGGCCAGATACGGGTGACGCCGTGGCGGATTGGCAATACCGGGATGAGCACCGTGCGCCGGGCCGTCTATATCAGCGGCTGGTGGTGGAGCAAGATGGTCAGATTATTGCCTTTGGGGCCTACCAGGAGCCCCATTGGACCTATGAACCAGGTAAGTTTTTCTTTGATTGTCGCGTCCATCCCCATTATCTAAACCAGGGCGTGGCCAGCGCCTTTTACCACTATGTACTGGGCAACATTGTGGCGCGCGGCGCCAAAATCATGACCGCGCTGACCCGCGAAGATCAGCCACAGGCCATCCAATTTTTAACTGACTATGGTTTTGAGCAGGTTATGCGCTCGCCATCGTCTTTTGTAGATGTAGCCGCATTTGATATGGCTCCTTTCCAAGGGGTTTTGGATCAAGTTGCGGCAGACGGCATCGAGATATATTCGGTGGCCGAATTGCAAAAAATGGATGTGGATTGGATGCGCAAGCTGTGGCAGCTGGAGTGCGCCATTGATGAGGATATTCCGCTGCCGGCGCCGCCGACCCACGGTTCGCTGCAACGTTATGAAGAGGTCTATTTAAACGACCCCAGCTTTGACCCCAAAGCGTGGGTAGTGGCCGTGGATCGGGGCAAATATGTGGCGCTGAGCGCGCTCTGGCGCGATCTGGCCAATGCTGAGCAGCTTTATACACATGTGACCGGCGTGGTGCGCAGCCATCGTCGCCGGGGCCTGGCCATGGCGCTCAAGCTGCACGGCATTCTCTTTGCCAAACAGTACGGCGCCAAAAAGATCTGGACCGAGAATGAGGAACATAATCCTATGTTCAAACTCAATCTGCGCCTCGGCTTTCAACCGGCGCCGGCCTGGCTCGACTTTCGGCGGGAACTAACCGAGTTTACCGCTGAGGACGAAGAAGCCTATGATGCAGTTACGGAACGCCCAGCGAGCGCCATGAACGGGCACCCCGTTGTGGCAGAGCACGAACTGGTGATAGGCGACGATTGAATATAATACGCGACTGGCGTAGCGCCGTGGAATGCCGAGCCGTGGGGCACTGTAGTGCTGCGGTTCTCCTTGAGCGCTGAGAATCAACAGGCACTTTGGGCGCTGCGCTTGTGCCAAAAGTGTAAACATAAAACAACCGGTGTGGATTTTCGCATCGGTTGTTTTATATTGGTCTGCTCAATCGAGCGCTGTACTTCCTTGGCTACTACACTGGTGATAAACGGCGACATTCTTCCATTAACCAGATCACGCGGCGCACGCTCTCCGGCGTTACAAAAAGCGGGGCGTCGTTGCGAATGGCCTGGTAGAGATCGAGGTAAAACGCTTCATAGCCGGGGCCATCGTATTCGTCGGCATGCCAATGGTCTTCGTGCCACACAATCTCATCACGGTTATAGCTGCGGTCCGGCGTGGGCATGGTGTCCAGCTCGCGCGGCGGCAACTGTGCTGGATTCATATAGCGCCAACGCAATTCTTTGGGGCTACCGGCCAGCCCGCCCTGTGTCCCCATAATGTTCCAAAATTCGCTGGGATAGGCCGTGGCGGCGCTCATCTCCATGTCGACAGTGGGCGTCTCTTCCCCTTTGAATACTAACTTAACATGGTCGTCGGCGTCGCCCAGGGTGAGCGTGCGGTCAAGATGGGCATAGACCTGTGTGGGGTCGGCGTCACCAAAGAGTTGCAGCGCCAGATCGATAAAGTGGGGGCCGGTGTTGTTGAGCGTGCCGCCCCCAAATTGCTTGAGCGTTTGCCAATCCCAGCGCCGCCCAAAGCTCGATGCCGTGAGCCGGATTTGCACAATGCGCCCCAAGATGCCTGAATCGATGATCTGGCGCACCTGCGCAAAATGGGGATCGTAACGACGATTCTGGAAAATGGTCAAGTTGTGGTCGCTGGCCGCGGCCGCGGCGACCATGCGGTCGGCATCGGCCAATGCGGTCGCCATGGGCTTTTCACAGATCACGTGCTTGCCTGCCTCCAGCGCGGCAATGGCCAGCTCAGCGTGTAGATGGCTGGGGAGCGCCACAACGATCAGCTCGACACCCGGATCGGCCAGCAGATCATCATAGCTGGTGTAGGCCATGCAGTCAAAGCGGTCAATCGCCTCATTGCGCCGCCCTTCATCGGCATCGACAACTGCGGCCACCTGGAATTGGTCGGTCAGCGGTTCAAGCAGGCGGGCGTGGATATTCCAGCCGCTGCGCCCCAGGCCGGCAATGCCGACTCGAATGGGTTGGTTTACGGTCATTATCTTTTCCTTGCTTGTTAACTCACGTTACGCCGCGACAGCCATTCTGCTAGAGAGAAACAGGAACGTCGACGAGCTGACTTTCCTATAGGCTTGCGTAACATAAGTGTTAATTGAGCCATTCATCTAGATGCGCGGCCACAAAATCATTGTCAGTGAGATGGGGATATTGACGGCAGACGCGGGCAATTTCTGCTGCTTGGCCGCGCATCAATCTTTCGGCTGGGTTGAGCGTTTCCGTGCCGCGCATGAGCCCCTGCTGCTGAAGCACCCAATGGATGCCGGGGAGACAGCCGCAAAAGTCGTGCGCCGCATCAAAGATGGCGGCATTGGCCTCGGTCATTTGGGCGTTGTAGGTGAGCCAGTGAGCATAGTCCAGTTGGCCGTTGGCGCGCTGCTGCTGAATTGCTGCCAATGTTTCCACGGCTCGCTTTGTCCAAACGGCCCATTGGCCCAGCAGGCCGCCCACAAAGTGTAGCGGGGCGGCGTCTGCGGCCAGCCTATAATCGGTGATTAGATCGCTGACAATGTTGTCGTCGTTACCAGTATAGAGCGCAATATCGTTTGCGCGCCCGGCTTCCGCCACGGCGCGCACAACGTCGACCGTATAATAGCGATTAAACGGCGCAATTTTGATCGCCACCACATTGTCGATCTCAACAAAGCGCCGCCAAAAATCGTAACTTAGCACGCGCCCTCCCACGGCTGGTTGCAAATAGAAGCCCACCACTGGAATGCGCGCGGCCACGGCTTGGCAATGCGCCAATAGATCGGCATCATCTGCGCCGCGAAAGGCCGATAAACTGAGCAACCCAGCGTGATACCCCAACGACAGCGCCAGTTCCGCCTCGGCCAGCGCCTGCGCCGTGCGCCCCACCAGCCCGGCAATTTTGATAAACGGGCGGGGCTGGCGTTGCAGATAGTCGTCTGCACTCTTGGCCGCCAGCGCCAAAACCGGTTCCAGCAGATTGCGCTCTGGCTCATGGATTTCAAATTGCGTTGTATGCACGCCCACGGCCACGCCGCCCACACCGGCCGCACAATAGTAGCGCGTGAGCGCGCGCTGGTAACGTTCATCAATCTGATAATCGGCGGTCAGCGCCAGCGGATGTGCTGGAATTACCGTGCCGGCACGCAGAAAGTGCCTTAATGCCGGGTCCATAGCTCCCATTCATTTCCTCCCCAGTGGTTATGTTCGTTAGAAGTTGCCATCACGCGTTTCAAAGTGCGTGGGTTTGTTGAGCGAAGCGCCACTGTTGGCCACCCAGCCGGCTATCCAGCTGAGCATCTGTTCCAGGGCCACCGAAGGGTAGCCAAAGTGATGCTGGCTGGCGGCGGCGTTGCTTAGGAGCGCTGTTGACGATTCGTGCCCGGTAAAGATAGGGTCCTTCCCAAAAAGGACGCCAAATTTCTCGGCGGTGCGCCGGATGGAAACTGTTTCGGGACCGGTAACATTTAGAATGGTGGGCGGCGTGCTGCACAGATCAAGCATGGCAAGCGCTTGGCCATTGGCATCCCCCTGCCAAATTACATTGGCTGCCCCCATAGACAGATCCACAGGCTGGCCATGATACACTTTTTGCGCCACATCGACCAGCACCCCGTAACGCATTTCCACGGCATAATTCAAGCGCATAATCGCGCAGCGCAGCCCTTGCGTACGCGCAAAGTATTCAAAGATGCGTTCGCGCCCCAAGCAGGAGCTGGCGTATTCACCCACCGGCTGCACGCCATCGCTTTCCTGCGAACCACCTTCCACAACCGGCGTTAATGGATAGACGTTGCCCGTAGAAAAGGCCACAATGCGCGCCTCTGCGTACCGTTCACAAACTAGGGCGGGCAAGTAGGTGTTGATGGCCCACGTCATATGCTGATTGCCCGTTGTGCCAAATTTTTGCCCCGCCATAAAGATAATATTTTTGCTCTCCGGCAATGCGGCCAGCGCCTGCCGGTCAAGCAGATCGCAGGCAATGGTCTCAACGCCATTCTGGGCCAAGGCTTCACGCGCGCCGGGCTGGCTAAAGCGGGCTACGCCATAGACTTTATATGGCGATTGCAGCTGTGTCAGCGCGCGCTGCGCCATGCGCGCCAAAGTTGGTCCCATCTTACCGCTCACGCCCAAAATCAGTAAGTCACTATCCAGCTGTTGCAAAGCGGCCAGCGCCGGAGCAGAGGGGCGCGATAACAATTCTTCTAGCGCAGAGGTAGAAACAATCTGGGCGGGCAAAGGCGCCGAATTAGGCAAGGAGGGAACAGTTTGCGGTTGGGTTGACATAGCGTCCGTCCATTGATTAAGTTTTTGTTTAAAACAAAATGTATCCGAAATCCTATCATTATTTTCGTGGATTGTCAATGGATAGCGATTATTTTGGCTATTGACGTTTGTAAATTCTTATGCTATAATCCCGATATGCCCATTTTGTTCACGATAAAAACAAAATGGGCCAAAGAAAATGATGGAACAGCTAAAAACAGCAAAGCAAAAGAAAGTTTAAAAGAGGCTTATTGTATTTATAGGTTGTATTTATAAAGGCGTCACTAACCCCCCGACCATCGTTAACAAGATGATTGCAAAGCTGGACGGCACCAAAGAGTTCAACCGCAAATTGATCTTTGCCCAGATTCTCAACAATGTGGCGGTTTCGCGTAGCGATATTGTCACCAATACCGGGTTGAGCAAGGCGGCTGTCTCTTCGCTGGTTGCCGAAATGTTGGAGCAGGGCTTGGTGCAAGAGACGGGGAGCCAAAGCACAACCATTGGCCGACCCCGCATTATGTTGGAATTGCAGACGGAGGCGCGGCTGGCGCTGGGTGCCGAGTTAACCGACCATGAGTGCCGCGTAATTTTGACCGACTTGCGGGCGGCGCCTTTGAAAGAGGTGACACACCCCATCAAGACCACCGAGCTAACGGTTGAGTATCTGCTGGATTTTTTACAAGCGTGTGTGACCGAGATTCTGGCCGATGTGGAACAGCAGAAGATCATTGGCATGGGGTTGACCATCCCCGCGGTTGTGGATCCATCGACGAGCACCGTGTTGCTCTCTGTTTTGTTGCCTTGGCGTGATGTGCAGCTGGGCGAGGAATTAGAAAGACGTTTCCCTTTTCCCGTTGCGCTCTTTTCGCGCGGCAACGCCGCCACCTGGGGTGAACGCTGGTATGGCGCCGGGCAGGACGCTTATAACTTACTCTATGTGCGCGTGGGAAATGGCATTGTGGCCGGGCTTGTGATCAATGGCCACCCTTACTTGGGGCAGGGCTTTGGCGCCGGCGAGTTGGGCCATATTACCGTACAGCCCAATGGCGCGCTCTGCCGCTGTGGCAACCGCGGCTGTCTGGCCACCGTGGCCACAACCGAAAGTTTATTAATTCGCGTGCGCCGCATTCTGCGTGAATATCCAGAAGATCCACTTTGGCAAGCGCTCAATCACCACCTGGAATCCTTGACGCTGGATGCCGTTTTTCAGGCGGCGCGCGGCGGCAATGTGGTTGTGCAGCAGGCATTGGATGAAATTGCCGCCTGGTTGGCCATTGCGCTGGCTTCCGCCGTCAATTTGCTAAATCTGGATCGGATTATTGTGGGCGGGCCAATGATGATCGCCGGTGAAGCCCTGCTCGAACCGCTGCGCACCCATCTGCAACAGCGCGCGCTGCCTACCCATCTCGCCCATATTGACGTTGTCGCATCCGCTTTAAAAGAAAACGCTCCTTCGATTGGCGCGGCCGGCTTAATCCTCCACGAAGCAATGGCCCCCGATCCAGCCGCATTATTATCTTCAACTATTCGTGAACGTATTGCGTTGTTTGAATAACCTAAACAGGCGCACATGGCTCACTCACCGCTACTCAATACACTCTTTGCACTGGGCTATGATAGCTCAATTTACGAACTATCGCCCCAAGTCCCGCCCACCACAGAACCGTGGGTAAAATCGGATTTGTTGGCGGTGCTGGCTCAGCGCGCGGCCTGGCAAAAACGTCAACGCGAACTGCACGTGTACTATTATCGCATTAACCAGACTATTGCGTATCCGCTGCCGGTGTGCACGCGCCCTGCATCTTTGCCCGCCGGTATTCCCAAACGCAGTTGGTATCCCTGGCTTATTTGGTTGCTCTGGACGCTGGAAGAGCGCTGGCGCACGCTCCACGCCGCCTGGCGCATGCTTGATGACGAAGAAGCGGGCCTGTTGCTGCAACAGGAGCTGGCTGCGCTCAATCAATGGCAAAGCTTTACCAACTGGAACAATGAAGTTGGCCTGCCTACCGGGCATCTTGCCGCATGTTTGGCCTACTTTCTGCGTGACGATGCCGGTTGGATGGCGACGCACTACGCCGCTGCCCGCGCCGCCGCAGAACGGCTAGTTGTGCAGGATCTGTGGCCCTGGTTTCAGACGGCGTGGGCGCAGAAGAGCGACCTGTCCCCGCACGATATCCATAACATACCGGTGATTGCGCTGGTGCGCGGGGCACAGCTGGCGCGAGCGGTCAATTCACCCTATGCGGACGTGCTGGAAGCCAAAGCCACAGAGACGTTGCGCGCCTGGTGGCGCTACCGCTTTGATGCCGCCGCCCCCCATACCGAGGGGGTATCCTATGATGGCTATCTAATGGATAGCTTTACCGAATGGCTTGACGGGGCGCCCGATCGCACGGCCCTGCTGGCCGAAGGGCGAGCTGCTTTTGCAGACCTGGCGCGCCAATGGGTCTATAGCACGCTGCCTGGCCGCTTTGATCTGCACGCCCCGCTCAGCGATGTTGAGCCGGAGATGCCTTTTTGGATGAATTGTCTGCTGCGTATGGTGCAATGGTATGGCGTGGACGCACGCGCGGCCACCGATGATATTTGGGCGGAGAGCCGCTGGCTCTTGCCGCGCATCCCCGCCGCGCGGTTGCCGGCAGCCGCATTGACCTTGGCGCTGACGAACGCGGCTTCAGCGCACACGTCAATAGAGGCATCGACGGATGCAGACCTGGGCGCTCCGCCGTCGATTGCGCCCCAAACGGTGGCCAATGCCGTCATTTTGCGCACTGGCTGGACAAGTGCGGATCTGTTGGCGCTGGTTGGCCTGAGTCGCAGCGAGATGAGCCATTTACACAATGATGGCGGCCACCTGATTCTAGGTTGGCAGAAGCGCTTTTGGATCACCGACCCAGGCTACCAGCAATATCGTCCCGGTGCGGAACGCGATTTTACAATGGGTCTGGCCGCGCATAATGCACCGGTGATTGGTGAAATTTTTCAGAGCAGGCGCGGCGTACAGCTGCTTGATCTCACCACCGTAGCACCGGGGCGGTATCGGGTGGTGTTTGATCTAACCCGTTGTTATGAAGGGCTGGCTGAAGCGGCGGGAGTGCAACGCACCATCTACTTTGAAGCCCATGGCCCCCAAAAAGGTCCGCTTATTCTCGTGCGCGATACTTTGTCCGGCCTGGCCGCAGGGACCTTAATTCA